>CAWEWR010000007.1:0-905082 GCA_963812675.1 uncultured Alphaproteobacteria bacterium
GGCGCCGCTGAGGAATACACCGGCGGTCGTGGCGGCGAGCAGCCCGGGACCGGCGGCAGCCGGAAACAGGCTGTACCACAATCCACCGAGACTGGCGCCGAGCGGAAAGGCGGCGATTGCCATCTGTTGCGCTATCACCGCCGCCAGGGCCGAGCTCAACGTCACCAGACCCGGGGTCGCCTGCTTGACAACCAGGGCACCCAGACCCGCGGCGACAAAGCCGGTTGCGATCTCGGCCATCGCGCTGCGCGATCCGAGGTAGGTCTCGACCGCAGCGGCGAGCCGGCGACGAAAATCCGGGTCGGCACCGGCCGGAGCGACGAGGAGTGCGGCTGCTCTCTCGTCCGCGAGAATCGTCTCTGCGATCGCATCGCGATACGAGATCCGATCCCGCCGTCGGCACGGTATTTCGAGCAGTTCGGTTGCCACCAGCCACTCGATCTCGCGCGCGACCTCGGTCTCCAACAGGAGGCGGCGGCCCGCAAGCCATGCCGCCACCCCTTTCATGCCGCCCCGTCGCGCCGCCCAGACCAAGAGCTTAGTGCCGAGCGCCGGTCCCGCGAGAAACAGATTGGCCGGCGCCCGCAGCAGATCCCAGCCGAGCGCTCGCCGATGCAGCGCGACGGAGCCGGCCAAAGTGAAGTGGCGATCGACAAACGCGTCGATCCGCCCGCGCCGGCTCTCGATATACCGCTGCACGGCATCTCGGACGATGGCACCGGCGAGCTCCTGCGGGGACAGGTCCGACATCCGTTCACAAACCCGGCAACCGCCCATATCTAGACTTGCATGTGTAGTGGTCAACTCAGTTTCTTCGAGCCGTTGCCCGCGCTTCCGGAAGGGTTCGCATATCGAGCGGAGCTTTTGTCGCCGGACGAGGAAGCCGAACTTCTGGAACATTTTCGCGAGCTGGATTTCCGGGAATACGAGTTCCATGGCTATCTCGGCAAGCGGCGAGTTGCCTCGTTCGGACTGCACTACGACACCAATGAAAGTACGCTCCGCAACACCGAAGATATTCCCGGTTTCCTCTTGAAACTGCGTCAGAAGGCTGCCGATTTCGCAAGGCTCGGGACCTCCGAACTGCAGCAGGCTCTCGTCACGGAATACACGCCCGGAGCCGCGATCGGCTGGCACAGGGACCGCCCTGTCTACCGCGA
This sequence comes from uncultured Alphaproteobacteria bacterium, assembly GCA_963812675.1. Classification (GTDB taxonomy): domain Bacteria; phylum Pseudomonadota; class Alphaproteobacteria; order ATCC43930; family CGMCC-115725; genus AP-15. The sequence continues at coordinate 1,161 of CAWEWR010000007.1, forward strand.
TGTCATCGGGGTCTCATTCGGCTCATCGTGCCGGTTTCGCTTCAGGCGCAGAAGGGGCAGCGCCTGGGAACGAACCTCGGTGATCGTGGAGCCGCGTTCGGTCTATCTGCTGCGCGGCCCGGCGCGGACAGAATGGCAGCACAGCATCCCTGCCGCCGAATGCTTGCGGTACTCCGTCACGTTCCGAAGCTTGCGCGGCGGCCCAATAAAAGCGGATCAGGCCGTGGTCGCGTAAGTGGCGCGGCCGATTGCCAGCAGCTGTCCTGCTTCGTTTAAATATCGATCACAATACTGAGGTCAAGCCAACGCTCACGCGGCCACCCGCTGATAGCCGCAGCAGCTGTAAGCGCATCCTTTATCTCAGCTCCGGTAGCCAGGCGAGCACTGCGTCGCGGGCAGCATCCGGTGTCCCCAGATGGGCCGAGGTGACCATCACGAAGCGGTTGAGCGGATTGGCAGGCGCCTGATTGAACTCGGCATTTGCCCCGGTTTGGCTCGGATCCGCACTGCCCGCAACCCAAAGCAGCGGCGCGCGCAATTTTCTCACGCTGTCGAGCATGTTGGCCGGCCCCTGGGGGTCCAGGTAGCTCAAATAAATCGCTGCCGTGGTCCTCATCGAAAACGGGCCGTGGACGTTGCGATCGACAAAGCTGGCGGTTTCGTTCCCGCGGCCAGCGGCGACCAGCGCGCGCGCCTCAGCGACGCTTTGCGCGATGTCGGATAGCGCTACCTGCCGCTCTGGTGCCGCGGCCGGAGCTAGGGCGATGATACCGGCGAGATTGGCGTGGCGTGCGCCATAGGCGAGCGCGGCGTCGCCGCCCTGGCTCATGCCGGCAACGACGATCCTGACGGCGCCGCGGCCCCTCAGCCGGCCGATTGCGCTGTCGATCTCGGTCAGGCAATCGAGAAACGGGCGGTCGTAGATGCGCCGTTGTGACCAGCACATCTCAGGGGTATCAATCAGGTATCCCGCGCTCTGCAAGGCTGTCGCAAGCCGGTCAATGACCGTGCTTGGCGAGCCGGTCTTGCCGTGCATCAGGACAATGCCGATGGTCTGAGCCAAGGCCGGCGCGACAAGCCCCGATAATACCCCGAGCATCAGCAATAGGGCCATTGTCTGCTTCATGATCGCCGGCATTGGGATCCTGATCCCCGGCATCCCCTGGCGCGCGGCCCGAAGCCATCCGCCGCATCGGTCACTGCTCACTCCGAGAATGCGATAGCCGTATTGAACGCGGCATCGGCCGGCACGACCAGCCGGTGCGGCTCGACGCGCAACCCCGGGACGGAGCGCAGCCATTGTGCCGCTGCCGGGAGCGACCGGACTTTGATTCCGAGAGCCGCCATGTATTCGGGACGGCCGGCCGGCTGTGCTGCCGCTTCGCCGAATTCGGCCGCTATCACATCCGGCGTGGAGAGCTCCACCTGCGCGGTTCCGACGGTGAGTATCTGACTCCCGTCGCGATCTGCGATGGCCTCGGCGCCGAAGAGACCCCGGAACAGCCCTGACGTGCGTTGCGGATCGACGGTCGCGACCACCACGCGGGTAATCGCGCAGGCGCTGTTCGGATGTGTCTGCCACTCCGGGCGCCATACCAGCTCGGGCGTCTGATGCTCGCAGAAATAGACGCGGCCCATCGGCACCTGGACCGGATCGAGCCGGATGGTGCGAAACCGCGCATCTTGCGTCCCGCTGTCGAGCGCGACGGGACGGGAGAAGGACTGAACCGGCAGGATCGGGAGACCGGCTGCTGCCGCTTGGCCATGAACCAAGTCGGCGTCCGCGGTCTTGAAGACGAGGCCGTTGAGACCGACGGGGAAGCGCATGATCTCCGGGCGGATCGCGCCATCCCCGGCAAAGCCGAGCAGCTCCAGATAGTCGGTCGCGAACATCGCGAGATGGTTGACCGAGCCTAGCGTGTGACGCCCGCGCCGCGTCAGCTCGAACCCGACGGACTGAAAGCGACGCATCGCTTCGTCGATGCGGTCGCGCACATCGATCACGACGTGATCCAGGACAGGCGAGAGCGCGGCCATACGAACCTCCACGGGGGACCTCCACGGGGGACCTGGCCAGGGTAGTCGGCGCGCTGCCTGTGCGGCAAGGCATAGCGCCGATGTCGACAGAAGTTGACAAGTGTGCGTATGCGCCTATATTAGCGCATATACTCCTAAATCGGTCAATCTCTCACGATGAGCAGCACCGTAGCCGAACTCGACATCAGTTCCGCTGAGGCTCGCGTCGCTTCCGCACCGGCGAGCCGCGATCTGAGGAGGGCAATCCGACGCGTCGGATTGAGACGGTTCGCGCTTTACGGCCTCGCCCTCCTGATCGGACTCGGCGGCGCATGGTACGGCCATCAATGGTGGACGGTTGGGCGGTTCATCGAGAGCACCGACGATGCCTATGTCGGCGGCGACGTGACGGTGATAGCGCCGAAAGTCGCCGGCTTGATCGCCGATGTCCCAGTCACGGACAATCAAGTGGTGCACGCCGGGGATCTGCTGGTCAAGCTCGACGACCGGGACTACCGCGCCGCTTTGGCGAAAGCTGATGCGGCGGTGGCTGGCGAAGAGGCCACACTCGCCAATCTCGACGCGACCCGCCGCTTGCAAGAGTCGATGATCGCGCAAGCCGAAGCCGAGGTCTCAGCGGCAGACGCCGAGGTCGCCCGATCCCGGTTCGATGTAGTGCGCTACAGCCAGCTCGCCTCTAACCAATACGCCTCGCTCCAACGTTTTCAACAGGCGGATGCGGACAACAAGAAGGCGACCGCTGCGGTCGACAAGGCGCTGGCGGCCCTTGCCGCGGCCCGCCGCCGGCTCGATGTCATCGACACGCAAAAGCAGCAGGCTGGGGCGGCCCTGGACCAGGCCGTCGCCGAGCGCGACCTGGCGCGGCTCAATCTCGGCTACACCGAGTTGCGAGCCCCGATCGACGGTGTGGTCGGCAACCGCAGCGCGCGGCCCGGCGCCTACGCCATGGTCGGCGCGCAGCTCATCTCCTTGGTGCCGGCGAATGGCCTCTGGGTCGACGCCAATTTCAAGGAGAGCCAGCTCGCGCATATCCGCCCGGGATTGCCGGCATCGGTAGAGGCGGATGTGCTGCCTGGGCAGGTGTTTCGCGGACATGTCGCCAGCCTTGCACCCGCAACCGGCGCTCAGTTCAGCGTGCTGCCTCCCGAGAACGCCACCGGCAATTTCACCAAGATCGTGCAACGGGTTCCGGTCCGCATCCGACTGGACGACGGCGCATCGACGCTTGGCGACCTACGTCCCGGCCTGTCGGTAACCGCCGCCGTCGACGAGCGCCCATCCGCGGACCGTGCGCAGTGAGCGCAGCTCAAACTGACGAGCTATCCCTGAAGGCGAAGATCTTCGCCTTCGCTAGCATGTCCGCCGGCTTTTTCATTGCTCTGCTGGACATCCAGATCGTCTCCGCTTCGCTCGGCGAGATCGCCGGGGGATTGTCGGCCGGCCCCGATGAGATCGCCTGGGTGCAAACCAGCTATCTGATCGCCGAGATCGTCGTGATCCCACTCTCCGGGTGGCTATCACGCGTTATGTCAACGCGCTGGCTGTTCTGCGTCTCGGCTGCCGGATTCACCGTTACCAGCCTGTTCTGCGGATGGGCCTGGGACATCCAGAGCATGATCGTGTTTCGCGCACTGCAGGGATTTCTCGGCGGCTCGATGATCCCGACCGTGTTCACGACCGCCTTCTTTTATTTCACCGGGCAGCAGCGCGTGATCGCCGCCGCCGTCATCGGCACCATTTCCTCTCTCGCGCCGACCCTCGGACCGACAATCGGCGGCTGGATCACCGATAATTACTCCTGGCACTGGCTGTTCTTCATCAACCTGATCCCAGGGACGTTCGTCGCCGTCGTGGTGCCGATGCTCGTGCGCGTCGACCGCCCCAATCTCAAACTACTGCGCGGCGCCGATTATCTCGGCATGGCGCTGATGGCGATCTTTCTCGGCTGTCTCGAATACACGTTGGAGGAGGGGCCGCGATGGGACTGGTTCGGCGACGGCACGATCCGCGCGACGGCCTGGATATCGGGCATCGCCGGCGTCGCGTTTCTCTGGCGCAGCCTGACCCATGGCCAGCCTGTCGTCGATCTGCGTGCCTTGAAGAGCCGCAATTTCTCGCTCGGCTGCTTCTTCTCCTTTGTCACCGGCATCGGGATTTTCGCGACGATCTTTTTGACGCCATTATTCCTCGGCCGGGTGCGCGGCTTCAGCGCATTGCAGATCGGCTTCGCCGTCTTCTCGACCGGCGTGTTCCAGGTCCTGTCGATCCCGATCTACACCTTCTGCACCCGATACATCGATTTGCGCTGGTTGATGATGGTCGGCCTGGCGTGTTTCGCACTGGGCATGTGGAACTTCGTGCCGGTCACGCATGATTGGGGCTGGCGCGAGCTGTTGCTGCCGCAAGCGTTCCGCGGCTTTGCGCAGCTGTTCGCGGTGGCCCCGACCGTGACCTTGACGTTGGGCGGGTTGGCGCCCGAAAGGCTGAAACTGGCGTCCGGCTTGTTCAACCTGATGCGCAATCTAGGCGGCGCGATCGGAATTGCCGCCTGCGGCACGATTCTCAATGACCGCGCCAACCTGCATTTCCTGCGATTGGCCGAGCACCTGAACGCGACCAACTCGGCGATGCGGGATCTGCTGCAGCGGGTCACTGCCGCCGAGACGGCCAAATGGGGCGGTGACGCGGTGCACGGTCATGCCGCAGCCTTGAAACAGCTGTGGGCGCTGACCTGGCGGGAGGCGCAGACGCAGACCTACGCCGACGGCTTCCTGGCTCTGGCCGTCTGCTTTGTGGTCGCCACCGCCATGGTGCCGCTGATGCGCAAGATCGCCCCGCCGAAGGGACCAACGGCGGACGCCCATTGAGAGTCGAGCGCTATCTGTGACGTTGGTCGGGGTCAGGGACACCGCCCCATGCGGTAACACGCGGTGCGCGAAAAGATTTCGTGTCAGGGCGCGCCGGGGGTGGTGGATCGCATGATATCGGCATAGAGCAGCTGGACTGCATCCGGTCGCCTGGCGCGCAGTCTTTCGGCAAACTCCCGTTTGGCCAGCAGGCGGAGCCTTTCGAGCCTCGACAACCGGGCATTGGCTGCTCCATCGGCGGCCGCCAGTCCCGAGGTCATCAAGACGCGGATGCGGTATCGTTCGACTGTGGCCGGAAATTTGTCGGCCGGCCGGCCGCCGCCAATCCATTCGTCCAAGTGTCCGGGCCCCCAATTGTAGGCGGCGACGGCATCGGGCCAGCTGCCGTAGCGCCGGAACATGTGAGCGAGATAGGCACGGCCAAGCGCGCGGTTTTCCATCTCGTCGAAACGATCGCCACCTCCGATATCGGCCGCCGCTGCGGCGGAGACCTGCATCGGCCCCTGTGGGCCGTTCGGTTCGGAGCGCCACATTCCCGGATCGCCGCCGTGGCTCAACTCTGCTCCGTCCACCCCATAGGCGATACGGTCGAGCACGCCGGCCGATGCGAATTGCGCCGCGCCGGTGGTGGCGAGGATCATCAGCAGAGCATAAAGCCAGGAGGAAGCCCGATGGAGCCGCGGCATGTCAGGTTCAATAATTCGAGATCTCGACCAGGTTGAGGTCCGGGTCACGGATATAGACCGATTGTATTGTGCCGATAGCGCCGGCGCGCGGCCCCGGCCCCGCCACGACCCGAACGCCGCACGCTTCAAGATGCGTCGTTACTTCGGCGAGGGGGACAGATGTTATAAAGCACAAATCGGCCGAGCCCGGCGTCGGCTTATTGGCGACGAGACTGGGGATATTGTCGGCGGGATGCAGGTTCATCTTTTGCTGACCAAAGCGCAGTGCGGTACGACCTTCGCCAAAATGGACGACCTCCATACCCAGGACCCGCGTATAGAACGCGCAGGTACGATCAATGTCCGCGACCGTCAAAACCAGGTGATCGAGCCGTTCGACGTGCATCAGGGGACCTCGCCGCTCTCAGGACGGTTCGAGATTGCCATGATCGGCGCGATGCGGCCAGCGCCGGTTGCCATCATCGCGCCACCTGTCGGCCACTGACCTCGGCGCCGGCATCGGGCGACATCCGCAAGAAAAACGGCACAGAAAGCACCGAAATCGTCGCGACACCGATAAAGACCGGGTAGAAATCGGCCGCCGCCAGGGTTGTGCCGCCGCGCAATGTCAGCTCCGTGTGCAGCAACAGCGCGGCGGTGGCGACGCCGGCGGTTTGCGACAATTGCTGGGCCATGCTCGACAAGCTAGTGGCGCGGCTCAGCATCGAAGCCGGCACGTCGGCATAGCTCAACGTGTTGATGCTGGTCATCTGCAACGAGCGGAAAAACCCGCCGATGAGCAATGCCAGAAAAATCACCAAATGCGGCGTATCCGGCCGGAACAGGCTATAGCCGAACAAAAACGCGGCGCTGATCACGGCATCGCCGACCAGCACGATGCGGAAGCCCAAGGCGCGTAGGATGCGCACCGCCGAGGTCTTCATCAGCATCGCTCCGGCCGCGCTCGCGAAGGTCAAGAGGCCCGAATTCAACGCGCTGAGGCCGAACCCGACTTGCAGCATCAACGGTAGCAAGAAGGGCAAGGCGCCGAGCCCCATCCGAAACAAAAATCCGCCGATCGAGGCCGACGCATAAGTCGGGATGCTGAACAGTGCCAGATCGATGATCGGGTGCGACACTCGGCGGGCATGGCGGACATAAAGCGTGAGGCAAGCCGCGCCCGCCGCCAACAGGCCGATCACCACGGCGCTTGGCAAGGCGCCGCGGCCGACATTTTCGAAACCAAAGGCGAGGCTAGCGAGGCCGATACCGGTCAGCACAAAGCCGCTCCGGTCCAGCGGCCGGCGCGCGGTTTCCTTCAAATCGCCGACCAACATGTTGACGAGCAGGAGACCCAATATTCCGATCGGGATATTGATAAAGAAGATCCAGCGCCAAGAGGCATAGGTGACGATGAAGCCGCCGAGCGGCGGGCCCATGACGGGGCCGATCAGCGCCGGGACGCTGACGAACGACATCGCCCGCACCAGATCGGATTTCGGCACGGTTCGCAGCAGAACAAGCCGCCCGACCGGGACCATCAGAGCGCCGCCCATGCCCTGCAAAATACGCGCGGCAACCAGAGCCGGCAGCGAGTTGGCCATGCCACAAGCGATCGAGCCCAAGGTGAAAACCACAATCGCGCCGCTGAACACGCGGCGCGCCCCGAACCGGTCCGCGGTCCAACCGCTGATCGGAATGAAGACCGCGAGGCTCAACAAATAACAGGTGATCGCGACGTTTAGGCGCAGCGGGGTCTCGCCGAGCGATTTTGCGATCGTCGGCAGTGCGGTGGCGATCACCGTCGAATCGAGGTTTTGCATGAACATCGCGCAAGCAACGACGAAGGGCACCAGCGTCTGACGCGGCAGGTTCAGGCGCATAGACACCCTCGGGGTGTCCGGCCATTGCCGAACTTTGATCGCCCGTCGTAGAACGATTCCGGCACTGCGGCAGGCGATAGATTATGGTTCTTGCATATCATAAACAATATATACTGCTAGCAGTCGGCTGGCTGAAGCGCAATACCGGCGGGACCCGGTTTCACGCACAGCTCAAAGCCGGCCAGGTGGTCCTCGGGTTCGGGCTCTTGCAGCTCGCTGGCTGTGACGCAGTGCAAATCATCGAAAACGCCGACACCCATGTCTCGATCCGCTACGACGGCATCATGAACGGCCTTGACCAAGCGACAGACCTCGCAAAAAGGGCATGCGCCGTCCACGGGAGGACCGCCAAGCTGCAGAAGGTTTATTATGAGGGGCTGGGCGCCGGAGAGCGCTTCGCGTTCTTCGATTGCGTTTAACCGCAACGGCTGCGGGCGAACGCTCGCACCAAATGGAAGCCGGATTATCGCCGGTGCAGCAGCACGTCGCGGGCGCGGTTGATCTTGGTGGCGAGATAGTCGGAGCCGCCGTGGTCGGGGTGCAATTTGACCATCAGACGGCGATGCGCCTCTTTGATTGCTTCGGCATCGGCGCCGGAGGAGAGACCGAGGATCGCGTAGGCTTCCTCGACACTCATGTCGCCGCCACTCGTCGAGCGCGCCCCTCCGGCGCTTCCGCCACCGCCGGCCCGTTCGCCGGCGAGTTCGTCGCGCCATTCCGGATGGACGCGGTCGAGATACGCCTCGAGCAGACGTGCTCCCTCCTCATCCTCCGCCCGGCATTCGCGCAACAACGCCAGGAGATCGGCCGCTCCCAGCTCCTCGAGCCGCATTCCGGCGAAGCGGCCGCGCAGCACGGTGCCCTCCATCCGGCCAGTGTCGTGGTCGAGCGTCATGCGCAGGAACACGGTCCCCACGGTCGAGGTTTGGCCCCCGGAAGGGGGGCGGTGGCGATCGAGAATGGTGCGGATGCGCGCCAGCAGAGGGGTCGCCATTGCGAGCGGCAAAAGCAAAGCTGCAAATTCCCGAGCCGGCGGCAGTAGGATCAGCGCAACGACCGCAACGCCCGCCATCGTTATCCCGGTCCATTTGAGATTTCGGGCGAGCCGCGCCGGGTCGGCATTGACAAATAGATAGACGAGCATCAGCAAGCCGCCGAGGATCGCGAAACCGCCGAGAAGGTAGAGCATCGCCGCCGCTCACTCGCGCAATTGCGCGGTCAGGCGCAGGATCTCGCCACCTTTCTTTTCGCCGTAGGCAGTCAATGCGCGGTAGCCGCCCGCGGCGTAGACCGCAACGGCTGCGAGCAGCTCCTTCAGGCGATCGGCGCTCGACAGATCGAAGCTGAGATAGGCGCCGCGCGACAGGTTGGCGATTTGTTTGAAGGCCGCCGCCGCGGTCCGGTCACGGCCCTCGTGAAAGATGAAGATCGGCACGCCGAGGAGGCCCAGCTCACCGGCCAGCCGGCACAGCCGGTCGACCTTTTCCTCCATCGCGTCGCCGACGAAGACGAGCGCATTGACCTTGCGGGCCCGGGTCTCACGCATCGCATGGCTCAGCACCCGCTCGATCTGCGTTTCGCCGCCGACGCAGAAGACCGAGCGCATGACCCGGTGCAGTTCGACGGCGGTCGTCATCCACTTGCTCGATTTGCACTCCGAAAAGCCGCGATAGAAAATCAGCTGGATCTCGAGCCCGCCGAGTGCGGCGGTGGCTTCGAACATCTCGCCCTGGATCCGGCAGGCGCGGTCCCAGGTCGGCTCGCGGCTGGCGGTGGCGTCGAGTGCGAAGATCAATCGCCCGCGCCCGCCACCCGGATGCGCGGGCGGTGCCTTCTTCAGCTTGTCGAGAAACTGTTCGACCTCGGCGGAACGCGCCTCGGTCGGGAGCCGGTTTTTGCTGTCGCTCATCTCGCCCCTCACGCCGGGCTGAGCCATACCGAAGTATCGTGGAACACCGCGCCGCCGCGCGGCAGGCCGGGATCGGCGCTCGTCAATAAATTGATCCCGATACCCTCCTCAAAAGCATGATTGGGCCACAGCCCTTCGACGATGACCACCTTCGTCTGCAACCCGTCAAAGCCGCGCGCGTAAACGACGACACTGCCGCGCCGGTTCCCGACGCGCAGCCGGTCGCCGTCGCCGAGCCCCAGTTCCGCCAGCACCTTCGGATGGACGAGGGCGGTGGGTCGGCCCTCGCGGGCGACGCTCGACGGCGTGTTGTTGAAGCTCGTGTTGAGGAATGAGCGCGACGGCGCGGCGATCAGCCGGAACGGCTGTTCGGCGTCGCCTGCGTCGATAATCGCGACATGGTCCGGGTAGGCCGGCAGTTGCGCGTGATCGGGCCCGATCGCTGCCCAATCGGCATGGAAATGAAATTTCCCGTCGCGATGACCAAACCCGTCGAGGAAATGACCCGCCTCGAAGCCGGGCCAACAATCGAGCCATACGCCCTGCTCAAACGCTTCCGGGCCAGGCAATCCGCTGACGCGCAACGTGTGCTCGATGATCTCGAACGCAGTCATCTCGAACCCGGGATGACGCGCGCCGAGCCGCCCGGCGAGGGCACAGATCACGTCGTGGTTCGAGTGGCACTCGGCATAGGGCTGCACTATCGCGCGGCCGATCTGCAAATAGGTGTGGCCGCCGGCGGTGTAGAAATCGTCGTGTTCGAGAAAGGTGGTCGCCGGCAATATGATATCGGCCATCGCCGCGGTCTCGGTCAGGAACTGCTCGTGCACGCAGACGAACAGGTCGTCGCGACCGAAGCCTCGGCGCACGAGCCCCGATTCCGGCGAGACGACCAGCGGATTGGTGTTCTGAATGAATAAGGCGGTGACCGGCGGGCCGTCGCCGAGATCGCGCCTGTCGCCGGTGAGGATAGGGCCAATGCGGGACTGGTCCAGGATGCGGGGCGTTGAATCTAGCAGGTCGAGCCCCTCGATCAGCGTGAGATCGAGCGGAACCAAATCGTGGTTGGAGATCAGCGCGCCGCCGCCTTCATGGCGCCATGCGCCGGTCACCGACGGCAAACAGGTCACCGCGAATAGTTGCGCCGCGCCATTGCGCTGCCGCGAAAAACCGTATCCGAGGCGGATGAAGCTACGCTTCGTGCGGCCGTAGAGCCGGGCGAAATCGACGATATCGTCCACGCGGAGCCCGGTGATCGCCGCCGCCCATCCCGGGTCGCGCGTCTCGAGATGCGCTTCGAGGCCCGCAGGATCGTCGGTGAAGCGCGCGAGGTAATCGCGGTCGGCGAACCCTTCCCTGAACAGGATATGCATGACCGCACAAGCGAGCGCCGCGTCGGTGCCGGGCAATGGCGCGAGGTGCTTGTCGGCGACCTCGGCTGTGGCTGTGCGGTAGGGGTCGACGACAACAAGCTGCGCGCCGCGTTCCTTCCGCGCCTGCGCGACATGGGCCATCACATTGACTTGGGTAGAAACCGGGTTGCCACCCCAACTCACAATCAGATCGGATTTTGCGATCTCGCGCCCGTCGATGCCGCGCTTGGGTCCAACCCCGGCAAGCCAGCCGGCGTCCGTCAGCGCGCTGCAGATTGTCGAATGCTGGCGGGAATAGCGCATCGCATGGCGCAGGCGGTTGATGCCGTCGCGCTGCACCCGGCCCATCGTCCCGCCGTAGTAATGCGGCCATACCGCTTCAGCGCCGTGGCGCTGCGCGGCCCGCGTCAGTCCTTCGGCGACCGCATCGAGCGCATCGTCCCAGGAGATCGGCACAAACGCCGCCGCTCCGCCGCCCTTCTCGCCAATCCGGCGCATTGGTTGTGACAGCCGCGCCGGATGATGCTGGCGCTCGGCATAGCGCGCGACCTTGGCGCACACCACGCCCCGCGTGTAGGATTGTGCCGAAGCCCCGCGCACCCGCCCGATCCGCCGGCCGTCGATCAGCTCGACCTCGAGCGCGCACGCGCTCGGGCAATCATGTGGGCAGACGCTGGGGACGATGTCGAGCGGCAAGGATCGGCTCCGCCGTGGGTGTGATGGGGCAGAATGTATCACAAAGCATCGGCCATCGGGTCGATCTGCCGCGGCGCGAGTTCTTTCCGGTCTCGACATTGTTGCGGTCGACGTGAACACGGTCAGTCCGCCGCACGATGCGCAGAACATGACCGCGTTCCTCGCGGCCCAGGTCATCTATGAGAGGCTGGTGCTGCTCTGCCAAAGGGATACCGCTTGCGGCCTCCGCGTAGAATAAGCTGAGCTCGGCCTTTCCATAGTCTCCCTGTGGGCTGGGCTTCTCTCTCGGCGTCGAGGCTCGTCCTCGGCGCCCCTTTTTTATCCTCACTCAGTGGAGATCGCTCCCGGGATATCCCGCGGCAAGAGACGTGCCAGCCCTCGCCTTTAGCTCACATAGGGGCGAAAGTGCTGCACGATCACGTTCGACGCACTCTGAATCCGATTGGTGTTGTGAGACCGACACCGTTATGGCGCATCGCGCAGGGCCAACGGATCCTGGCGGAACAGATTTCGTTCCATCAGTCACCGGCGAGAGACGCCCTCAACAGGGGCACGGCTTCCCGGTGCCGACGCCGTCGAATGCGCGGAGGGTTTCGGCGACGTCGCCCGAGGGACCCCCGCCCGCATCATCGGCGGCGCCACGATCCGAGGACCGGCGAGCCCGGGTTGCCCTCGGAGGGGAGCCTGCAAACCTCCCGGCGGCGGCCACCGCAACACGGTCGTCGGCAGTGGGCCGGCCGCTGCCGAAGCTTGCGGCACCGAGCGTGAGACCGCCGCCGGTGCCGGTGCTCCAGCGCTCGGCACATTCGCTGTCGGAATTGCTGCAGCTGAGATGGTGGGTCGGAACCGCGTGCGCGAGGCCGGATCATTATAGAGGGCACTGGGCTGGCGGCCCAAATCATGCCGCCAAGTGTCTGTTCCTATTCCCGTCCTCTGGCGATTGAGGGTATTGAACTTCTCGATGTCGAGCTGAATTCGACGCTGAGCCCAATCGAAGGCGCACCAGCGCCACAGCGGTTGTACGACCGCAAACCCTGCACCGAACCCTAGACCGAAAGGCAGCGGGGAAGCGATGCCGTAATCGTCTGGAGAAACCTCGAGTGGCGGGTAGTCCGGATATGGCCACGGGCCGTAAACGGCCGGGCTGTAGACAGGCGGATAGATTAACTCAGGATTAGCCGGCTCGATGACAATCCCTTGACGTTCTGTCGTTACCCGCTGCTCTGTATTGGACCACAGCGTTCCCGCGGCCACGGATTGGTGGCGAAGACGCTGGATCGCATCCATGACGTCCCCCTGCTGGGCCGTAACGGCGTTGCCCAGCTGCTCCGTCCAGTCGAGCTCTCCGTCCATCATCCGAAGGATCCGAGGAAAAGGCACAAGCGACTTGACGCTGGGATCCCATGCCTCCGCCTCGATCGCGGCGGCAAGCCGATCTCCCTGCAAGTTCGCGTGAGCCGGATCTTGCAGCCAACGATCCGCTTTGACGACCTCGAGAGGATAGGTTGCCGCCATCAAGATTTGAGCGAGCAGCGCATCCGGATAGAGCGCGATCGGGGCGAGCATCTGGTCGAGCTGTTCGGCTTTGAACATTGACGAGGTTTGGGCCCCAGGGGGCCGCACCGGTGTTTCCGCCTCCGCCGCAGGATTTTTGGTTATGGACGCCGGTGCCGGGTTTTCCGCTGACGGCGTCGGCACCGAAGCGTCTCCCGAGGGGGTGGGCGCTTCAACCGCGGAGGCCGGCGCGGGGTCTGGTAGCGCACGAAAGACCGGGAAGGCGACGATCGCAACAGCGACGACGACGCTAGCCATCACCCGGATCGGTCGCGCACTCATGGACGGCATCTCCCTCAACCTTGCGATTGGGTTACAGAACCTCGGACAAAGGTCACCATTTCCCGAACAATCCTCCACATTATTAGGCAACAGCAACCTTGTCGGATGCCCTACTGGCGATCAATTTTCGGTTATCGAGGGCACAACGCAAAGGCTGTGACCGGCGCTTCCCAGGGGATTGCAAAAAGACATCGCGAAATTCGTAAAAACTGGGGGCAGAGCGCTCACCGCGAGGAGGCCGTGTTGACATGCGCGGGAGAAACATCTTGCGCCTAGCGCACTATTGACGCCGGCTGGCAGGTGCGAGTAGGCGTCTTTTCCGAGAAATTTCTTGTCAACAGGAGATGTCATATGCCTGTAGCGGCAATGAACCACTTTACGGTGCTGAGCGACGACCTGGAGGCCACGCGGCGCTTCTACTGCGATCTGTTCGGCTTCAAGGTGGGCTGGCGGCCGCCGTTTCAATTCCCCGGCTGGTGGCTCTATGCCGGCGACGACACGCCGATCTTGCACGTGATCCACAGCAAGGATCTGCCGCAGGACCGGGGCGGCGTCCTCGACCACATGGCGTTCTCCGCTAAGGACCTGCCCGGCACTGTCGCGACCCTCAAACGCGAGGGCATCGATTACGAGCTCCGGCGCCTGCCCGGCGGCGGCATCTGGCAGCTGTTCTTCCACGACCCGTGCGGCGCCAAGGTCGAGTTCGATTTCGAGAAAACCGAGCCGGCGCCAGAGGGCCACGTCGAGGCCTGACCCTGCGAACCCTCACCCACCAGCCCTTGCGGGCTGGTTCCCCCTCTCCCGCATTGCGGGAGAGGGTGCCGAGCGCAGCGAGGCGGGTGAGGGCCGCCGCCTATTCCGCCGCTCGGGCGCCAAGCGCGGCGAGACGTCGTTGCGCGTCGAGCGCGCTGGTGTCTTGCCTCGACGTTTGCTTGAGGCGGAAGTCGAATTCGGCAGTGTAGTAGGGCGGTTCGATGCCGAGCCGGGCCGCTTCGCTGCCGCGGGTTTCGCGCCGCTCGAAATCGCAGATCAGCGAATCCTTGACCGCGAACACCGCGTCACTGCCGAGATACTCGTCGCGCCGATCGAAGATGTGCGTCGTGACCGGCTCGTAGCCTTCGGCCGAAACGACGAAGTGGATGTGCGCCGGGCGCCACGGATGGCGGCCGGTCGCGCGCAGCATCGCTCCGACGGGCCCGTCGGAAGGGATCGGGTAGTTCACCGGCAGCACGGTGCGGATCAGATATCGGCCCTCGGCGTCGGTGCGGAACCTGCCGCGCATGTGCAGCTCGCCCTCGAGGCTCTCGTCCTGCAAATCATAAAGCCCGCTCGACTGCGTCTGCCAGACATCGAGGAGCGCGCCTTCGATCGGCTGACCATCGAGATCGAGGACGCGGCCGCAGACCAGGGTCGGGGTGCCAGTCTTGTCGAGCCGGGCGATGTTGCCGCCGGCCGGCAATTCGGGAGCGCCGAGCCGGTGAAAAGGCCCGAACACCGTCGACTCGGTGGCCCCGTCGGGCTTGCGGTGGTTGATCAGGTCGACCACCATCGAAACTCCCAGCGTGTCTGAGAACAAGATGAATTCCTGGCGCTTGTCGCTGCACATGCGGCCGGCTTCGGTCAGGATTTCGATCGCCTGAAACCACTCCGTCTCGGTCAACTCGACCTCTTTGACGAAGGCGTGCAGGTGCCTGATGAGGCCGAGCATGATCTGTCGCAGACGGGGGTCTGGCGTCTGCGAGAAGCGCTGCAGCGCCTCGGCCGTGATGTCGTCTTCGGTCTTATTGTGCTGGACCGGCATCGCCATTCTCCCACGTGCGGTTTCGCGAGAGATATAGCGGAAACCGGCGGGCTGTGCACCGGGAGCGACGTCTCTTGCCTCTCCCGGCGGGGGGAGAGGCAAGGTGATGTCGAATGCCGGTCAGACGGCGTCGGCGACCTTCTGGCCGTTTGGACTGCCGAGCCCGGTGCAGGCGTCCCATCCGGTGGTGGCCGCGAAGCTGCCATTGTTGCCCTGCGTTATATCATGCAAGGCTGGGGCGTTTACGTAGAGATGCGGGTTGATGAACCCGGCGCGCCGGGCCTTTGCCGCATTGATGCGTGCGATGAGCCCGGCCCACAGCGGCGCCACGGCGCTGGTTCCGCCGATGACCGTGTTTTGTCCGTCGACCCGCACGTCGTATCCGGTCTGCGGGTCGGCGTCGCCTGCTACATCGGGGACCCCCCGCATCGCCAGTGCCTGTGTCCCGCCCTGCGTCCGCGTGACGTGCAGCCCCTCCTGATATGGCGGCAATGCAAAAAAGCTGCTGACGCCGCCGCCGGTCGCGCCGTTATTGGGACCCTCGTTCCATACAGTCTCCTGCGTGATGGAGGTGCCGGAGGCTTGCAGATTGGTGCCGCCGCAGCCCAGAGCAAACGGGCTCGATGCCGGGAAATCGACGTGATCGGCGCCATCGCCGACGCCGTCGTTCGACCCGCCATCGCCCGCCGCCACGCACACCGTGATCCCCATCGTGGCGGCCGCCTGGAAAGCCTGGTCGTAGGCGGTCATCGCCTGCTGGGTCCACGCCGATTCCGGTCCGCCCCAGCTGATCGAGATGACCGACGGCTTGTTCGTCGTGTCGTGGATCGCCGCGGCGATCGCGTCGAGGAACCCGGCATCGGTGTTCGGCGCGAAATAGACGACGATCTTGGCGCCGGGCGCGATCGCGCCGGCAACCTCGATGTCGAGCATGACTTCGCCGTCCGGTCCATTGCCGGACCCCGTCGGCTGGTTCTTCCCATGGTCGACCGATACGGCGAGCACCCTCGGCTGGCTCAATTGCAATCCCGAGAAATATCGCTGCAGGTCGGTCGGGCGATAACCGCCGCCGAGCTCGATGATCGCAATGCACTCGCCTTGCCCGGTGCCGGCGGGAAACCCGTAGAGTGCAGCCAGTTGGGTCGGGGTAAAGGATGCGGAGGCCGCAGCGGCGGCATGCCACTGCACATTGTCGTGCGTGGGGCGGGTGCGAAAATGCGGGCGTGCCTGGGGCCGATTGTCGAGGCCGAGAACGGCCGTGATCACGCCGTGCAGCTCGTCGGGCAGATGGATCGCTCCGGTCCTGCCGCGGTAAGACCCGCCGGGATGTTCGAAGTTCTCGAGCTGCACGCCAAAGGCGTCATTGAACTGGGCCACAGTGCCGGAGAGCACGACGTGCCGCCGGCCGGGGTGCTGGTCGACGACGGCAAGCCCATGCTGGTTCGCAAATTGCTCGACGGCTTGGATGTCGGACGCGTCCGCGCCGAATTGCTGGTCGTACTCCTCATGGGTCAGGTGACGCTCGGACTTGTCGCCGGCGGCGATTTTCCTGACCTTCTCCTGTAATGCGTCATGCTGACGGTGGCGCAGGACCAAGGTGACTTCCAGGCGCTCCGCCGGATCGGCTTTTCCGACCGAACGCGCGCCTGGCATTGGTTGCCTCTCGCTACCGACCAGCGAATTGTTTGGCATAGCTCCACACTCCTTTGGTTGTTGACATGTGCCGCGCAGGATCTGCAAACGGCTCTGCAACGGCACGAAGCGGCAGCCGGACCGAATTCGAAATCTTCCTATAACGTTGGTTTGCTAGGCCGGGATCGCCAAACGACCTAACCCATTAACCATGCCACAAATATTCGTTAAAATCAAGAGGGATCGCTATTAGACGCGGTGCGTGCGACCACAATTCTAGGTTCAAGCGGCCGCGGAAAAAGCCATTTTTAAGCAATCGTACTCGGTGCGCACGATTTCGGCGCCGTAAATGCGCTCGAGCCGCCGCACGGTGAAATGACCGCGTGCAATATCCTGGAAATGCTCGATAAAGGCGAGGTTGACCGCGGCACCGCCCACGGCACCGACCACCGCGACCGTTTGCGCAGCGATCTTCTGAGACACGACGATGCCGAAGCGCGAGGCGATCTGCGAGAGGAACCGGACGAGAAACGGCGCGCCCTCGCGGATCGCGCCCTTGTCCAACGCGAAATCGGCAACCTCGACCAGCCCGCGGGCGAGCATCGCGCGGACCGTGAAATAATCGGCCTCCACGCCCGTCTCGTCGGTCGGGGGACCGCCGAGCGCGAACACTTCCAGGCACGCCAGCCCGGCGCGCGGATCTGCCAGGTCCTCGCCTTCCTCCTGTGCGATCGCCGCGATGGCGCGCAGCATGATCGTGGTCGAAACCGGCAGCTCGACCATCAGCGCGGCAAGACCGAACGCGCCGCCGATCGCCCCTGAGGTGCAGGCGAGCCCGGAATGAAGCTTGCGGCCGCCGGCAAAGCGGCGGTTCCGCAGACTATACAAAGCGACGTGGAGCGCCCGCTCCAAGACATGTTTCGCCACCTTGGCGACTGCCGTCGAGGCGGCCGCCGGCAATGCCCGTTGCACAAAGCCGACGGGCTTTCCGGCGAGCCCCGCGAGCCGTCCGGCAAGGCTCGGGCTTTCGAGCCGCCGCACCGCCGCGGCGAGGGCTTCTCGATCCTGCATAGAGAGATCCATGCGACAGTAGCTGAGGGTAGGCGCCCCGCCGCGCAAGAGTTCCAATTTGAAAGGCGGAGACTAGAGGCTGCGCCGTGGATATTGTGCGTCACCGGGTGTTGAGAGGAACGATGAAGATCTTCTACGGTTGGGTCATCGTCGGCGCCGGCATCGTCATAACCTGCCTCGGGATGGGGACGATGATGTCGCTCGGCATCTTTCTGCAGCCGATGTCGGCGGCGACGGGCTGGTCCCGGACGAGCATCTCGACCGCAGCGCTCCTCAATTTCCTGTGCATGGGCCCGGCCTCGTTCCTTTGGGGCGCGCTCTCCGACCGGTTCGGAACTCGAGCGGTCGTGCTCTCCGGCGGCGTGTTGCTGGGGCTCGGTCTCGTGGCGGCGAGCCACGCCGGCACGGTCGGTGAATTCCAGATCCTGTTCGGCATGATCATCGGCGTTGCGGCCGGGAGCTTTTATGCGCCACTGACCGCGACCGCTACGCACTGGTTCACCCGGCATCGAAGCCTCGCGGTGGCCCTCATCTCCGCCGGCTTCGCGGTCGGCTCGATGACGATATCGCCGTTGGCACGGTGGCTGATCACCGATTACGGCTGGCGCATCGCGATGTTGACGTTGGGCGCGCTCTCCTGGCTGCTCATCATTCCGGCGGCGTTGCTGGTGCGTAAACCCCCGCCGTTGCCGCGCGCCGCCCGCGCTGCGGCAGGCATGATCCCCGTCGACCGCGAGTTCACCGTGGCGCGCGCGCTGTGGACGCCGCAATTTGCCGCCATCTCGTTCACCTACTTCGCGTGCTGCGCGGCCCATTCGGGCCCGATCTTCCACATGGTCAGCTACGCGATCGACTGCGGGGTGCCGGCAATGGCCGCCGCGACCGTGTTCGGCGCGGCGGGTGTGGCGTCGTTGAGCGGCCGCGTCATCGGCGGGCTCGCGGCCGACCGCATCGGCGCCAAGCACATGATCATCTTCGGGCTCGCGCTCCAGGCCATCTCGGTAAGCCTTTACGTATTCACCCGCGACCTCGCGAGCTTCTACGGCCTCGCGCTGATGTTCGGTTTTTCCTACGGCGCGGTGATGCCGCTCTACGCGATCCTCGTGCGCGAATATTTCGGCGCCCGGATCATGGGAACGATGTTCGGGGCGGTCAACATGGCCTCGACCCTGGGCATGGCGCTCGGCCCCTGGGCCGGCGGCTGGCTCTACGACGCCTACGGCAGCTATTTCTGGCTCTACATTGGCTCGTTCGGCATTGGTCTGGGAGCCGTCGCCATCGCCTTCACCTTCCGCCCGCCCCGCGAAAATTCGCTGGCGCTGCCGATCGCGAGTGTCGAACAAAGCGCGTAAACGCTTGGAACTCGTGCATCACGCCGTCATACCCGCGAAAGCGGGTATCCAGGACGGTCGATGTCACACTGCTGCAGCCCTGGCCTCTGCCTTTGCGGGGGCAGAAATGGCACGGCAGGAAATGGTTTGTTGAAGAATGAGACTTGGGCGTAGACCGCTGGCAAAGAAAACCAATTCGCTTTCGCGGACCCGCCGGCGCTTCAAAAGCTGGCTGCACAGTCACTTCGAGCCGTGGCGCGTCGCGCTCTATGGCGGTATCCGGGTGCATTACAAGGACTGGCTCGACGGCGGCGGCAGCTCTTTTGGCCAGGAGATGATCCCCTTTCTGCGGGGCCGTGGCATGCCCAGGCAGGCGCGGGTGTTCGAATGGTGCGCCGGACCGGCCTTTATCGGCTTCTCCATGCTCGGCCACGGCCTGTGCGAGACGCTCTGCCTGGCGGATGTTAACCCGGTGGGTGTGACGGCCTGCCGGCGCACGATTGCGAGTAATGGGTTGGGCGGAAGGGTCACGGTCTATCATTCCGACAATCTGTCGGCGATCCCCATCGAGGAGCGGTGGGACTTGGTCGTGGGCAACCCGCCGTTTTTCGACAACGGAGCGTTCCATTTACGGGCACACGACAGAGGGTGGCAGCTTCATCGCGAGTTCTTCGCGACGATCGGCCGTTTTCTGCGCCCGGGCGGGATCATAGTGCTGCAAGAAAACAATTTAGGCTCCACCGCCGAGACCTTTCGTGAGATGGTCGAGACTGCGGGGCTCTCGATCGTTTTAGTCGATGGCTGCGCACCCCAGCGAACCCTCAACTCGCGCATCTACTACATTGGCGTCATGCGGCGCGGCGACGTGATGCCGGGCTGGGCGAGCGGAGCCGGCATAAACATGGACAGCTGGGCGGGCCGCACCGCCGCGGGCCGCTAAAGGGCGACGGCTCAGACAACGCCCGGCCGCCGAGCGTCTGGCAACTGTCGCCCGGACCCGCTCGACCCGGCCGTGATCTGTCGAATCGTGCGCGATGACCTCGGTAGCCTTCGGCAAGCCGTGGAGCGCGCGCTTCGGAATCCCCCGATGGGGGAAAATCCCTAATTCGGGGGCCAGTGTCCTGAGCTGAGTAATTAGGACAGCACTGTAGTTTCAATACATTTTGCTTATGGAAAACGCTGTGTTGAGATATTGAGTTTATTCCCAGTACCAGGCCATCTCTTTTAATGTTGGAGTGCCGCATTACCGGCGTGCACCTAAGATATCAATGCTCGAGTTCAAAATTTACCAAGATTTACCTCCCTTAATTTGACCTAGCCGAGATGCTGCTTATCTGGTCGCGGGGCGCGACGGGTGTTCGCCCGCAGAGGATTTGCCGGTGGTGCGACCTCTGCTCGAAGATGGCACGCGGGCCACCGATCAAAGTGAGAGGCCGATTGGAGTCGACCTCGCCGACCGAATTTGGCCGACCGGCTCGCCTCGGCCTCGATTAAAACCAGCGTTACTGAGAGAGACTAATGAATGACCTCAGAAGTGGACTGGCTGTCATTTGTCTGGCGATACTGCTCGCCGGATGCGCAGGAGCAGTCGGGGACGCCGATGCGGGACCCGATCCGGGTGGCGGCTTTTACGATGGGTCGAACATTAATGTCGGGCACATAAACCCTGTAGGCGGAGGTTTTCGGTATGCGCCGTACACGAGCTTGGGACAGGTGAACCCTTAGGAGCCCACTGGATCCTCCCGATGACGTGACCTAGCGGCACTCCGCGCGCTGGAGATCGTGTCGTCAATCGGCCGTTGGAGTTGGAGTAAAGCACCGATCCTGACCGCATGCGGCGGCCTTGCCATCGATGTTGCCGTCGCGCTACTCGTTCTTCAGCCCATTGAGGCGGAGGGAACGAGATGATCGCGGGTGAGTTCGATGTCGTCGTGGTTGGGGCCGGGAATGCCGGCATGTGCGCGGCATTGGCGGCGCGCGGGGAGGGGGCCCGGGTGCTGGTGCTGGAGGCCGCGCCGTTTGACGAGCGCGGCGGCAACAGCCGGTTTACCGCGGGTGCGCTGCGGTTTGTCTATAACGGCGTCGACGACCTTCTGAAACTCTGTGACCTCAGCGAGACCGAGCTCGCGACCAGCGATTTCGGGACCTATACCACCGACCAGTACTACGACGATCTCGGGAGGCTGACCGATTATCGCAGCAATCCCGATATGGCCGAGCTGCTCGTCACGAAGAGCCAGGAGACCCTCTTATGGATGCGCAGTCAGGGCATCCGCTTTGCGCCGATGTACTCGCGGCAGGCCTTCAAGCATGAGGGCAAGTTCGTTTTCTGGGGCGGCCTCGCGCTCGAAGCCTGGGGCGGCGGTCCGGGGCTCGTCGAGGGGCTCTTCAAGGCGGCCGAAGAGCGGCAGATCCAGATCGCCTACCAGGCGCGCGGCGAGGCACTGATCGCCGACGACGACGGCGTGCACGGCGTCGTCGCCAAGGTCGAGGGCAAGACCACGCGGATCCCGGCCAAGGCCGTCATCCTCGCCAGCGGCGGGTTCGAGGCCAATGCCGAGATGCGCACCCGCTATCTCGGCCCCGGCTGGGACCTCGCGAAGGTGCGCGGCACCCGCTTCAACACCGGCGCCGGCATCAAGATGGCGCTCGACATCGGCGCGATGCCGTACGGCAACTGGTCCGGCTGCCACGCGGTCGGCTGGGACTACAACGCGCCCGAATTCGGCGATCTCGCGGTCGGCGACAATTTCCAGAAGCACAGCTACCCGTTCGCGATCATGGTCAATGCCGACGGCGTGCGATTCTGTGACGAAGGGGCCGATTTCCGCAACTATACCTATGCCAAATACGGCCGCCTGATCCTCGAACAACCGCACCAATTCGCCTGGCAGATCTTCGACCAGCAGGTCGTGCACCTGCAGCGCGACGAATATCGCATCCGCCAAGTGACAAAGGTCACCGCCGACACGATTGACGGGTTGGCCGACAAGATGGCCGAATACGCACCGGTCGATAAGGCGCGCTTTCTCGCGACGATCCGCGAATACAATGCCGCGGTACAGCGCGAGGTTCCCTACAACCCGACGGTCAAGGACGGCCGCACCACCACGGGCCTCCCGATCGATAAGACCAACTGGGCCATGCCGATCGAAGAGCCGCCTTTCGAGGCCTATTGCACGACCTGCGGCGTCACCTTCACCTTTGGCGGTTTGCGGATCGACACCGACGGGAGGGTGCTCGACACCGCGCAGAAACCGATTCCCGGCCTCTATGCCGCGGGCGAACTCGTCGGTGGCCTCTTCTACTTCAATTACCCGGGCGGCACCGGCCTCGTCTCAGGATCGGTGTTCGGCAAGATCGCCGGAACGACCGCTGGAACGGCAGCTCTGAGGCGGTGAACGAAATTGATTGCTAGATTAGCACGGGCGTGCTAAAATCCCTACGGCGCTTGAGCATAGGCCCTGAGCGATTTCCGCACCTCATAACATCGAAGATCAGCCAGGATCAGCGGAAGCTTCGCTGTTCTTTCGAAGCCGGAATCGAGGAGTTCTGCGGTGGAATAATTGCTCCGTGGCTGATAATTTCTTGGCGGAACAGCAAAAACCGCCAGCCTTGCCATCCCCGCCCTCACCCGAGAGTGGGAGAGGGCAAGGATGGATGGCCACTAATCAGCGATACCAGGCGTGATGCCAATAGGGGCCATAGCCCCACCCGTAATGCCGCCAATAAGGATGGTGATGACGCCACCACCAGGCATGCGGCCCACCCCAGCAATGCCAAGAGTATCCGTTCCACCAACACCGCGCTTCTGCCGGTTGAGCGAAGGCGGCGGTACCGATCGCCAAGGCGGCGAGCGTCGCCAGGACGAATTTTCTCATCCCTTTACCTCCTCGATGCTTGTCAACTGACAGCATAACGAGAAGGCAAGGCGAATTACTCCCTTTAACCACAAATTTATTGGCCTCGAGAGATCGCCGCCAGCATGGCCTCCACCACCGCCCGCGGGTCTGTGGCGCGCATCACCTCGCCCACAACCGCGACGCCGCGCGCTCCGGCAGACAGGCAGAGCGGTGCGTTCGCAGCATTTATCCCGCCGAGCGCAATTACCGGGCCCGGTACCTGCGCTGCGATCGCGGCCAAGCCGTCGAGCCCGATCGCCGGGCCGTAGCCCGGTTTGCTGGCGGTAATAAATATCGGGCTGATGGTGACGTAATGGGCGCCGGAACCGAGCAGCGCCAAGGCTTCCTCGGCGGAGTGTGCCGAAGCGCCGATCAGCTTGCCGGGAAGTCGGGCGCGGGCGGCTTCGGGGTTTCCTGCGCTCGGCAGGTGCACCCCGCCCGCGCCGGCCATCACCGCCGCATCGACATCTTCGTGGACGGTCACTGTAGCTTCCCAGCGGCGGCCGAGCGCCATCACGGCGCTCAGCAAGGCGAGGCGTTCCGCAGCCTGGAGGTCCTTCTCGCGCAGACTGAGCCACCGGCATCCGCCGGCGAAAATTGCCTCGGCGACCTCTTCCAGGGGCCGGCGCGCCTGACGGCGGTCCGATATGACTAGCAGCGGCGGAACCGGAAGCCTCATCGCAGGCCTTGTCTTACGGCCGGGGCGGAGCGAGGAGCAATTCGGCCTCGATCGTCACCCGGACCATCGCTTCGCCGGGCTCGGCTACCGGCGCTGCCATTGCCATCGCGGAAAAACGGGGCACGGGCCTGCCGCCGGTTTCGGCATTGCCGACGCGCACATCACGGAACCGAACGACGCCCAAGTGCATGCGGTCGGCGATCGAGGCAGCACGGTGGTCAAGCGCGGCAAGGGCCTCGGCGGTCAGATCCTCCTCGGCGCCGCGGACCGTCTCGGGCGCGGTGTCATAGGTGAGCGACGAAGTCGACAGACCATCGGATTGCAGCGCACCGGCCAGCTTCAGCATCGAATCTGCATCTTTCCCGGTCAAAATCACCGACTGGCTGCCGCGCCAGCGGATCGGGCCGTTCTGCGGGCGCTCCTCGCCGACATTGTAGGAGCCGGTCTCGACCCGCACCCCCTGCACCTGCCGCACGCGATCGAGCGCCGCGGCCATCCGTCGATTGATCGCCGCCTGGACCGAGCGGGCATCCGCCCCGGTCTCCTCGACCCTGAGCTCGATGCGCAACAGATCGCGGATCACCGAGCGCTCTGCCGTCTGGCTGAGATGGAGCACGGTCATGCGTTGTTCGGCATCCTGCGCCAGCGCCGGTGTGAATGCGAACAGCGCGGCGGCAATCGCGAAAAGAACCCTCACCCGCCTTCCTCGGCTCCGCACCCTCTACCCCGCATTCGTGTTATGTTCCCATGTATTCAGAGCGTCATTATGGATCAGTTGCTCGCGCGCGGCTATTACCGAGGGGTGGGCGGGGATTGGGTGGAGGAGTCGGGTTTGCGCGCACTGGTCACACGGCCTCGCGAAGATGCGGAGAGTGTCGTCGCTGCCCTGGCAACCCGGAGCGTCGAGGCGGTTGTCGAACCGCTGATGGAGGTACATTACCAATCGCCGGAGGCGTTCGACCTGGGCGGAGTACAAGCCATCCTGTGCACCAGCGCCAATGGTGTTCGAGCCTTGGCCCGGGCGAGCGGCGAGCGCGGTGTGCCTCTATTGGCGGTCGGTGACGCGACGGCGGCGCGCGCTCGCGCCGAAGGTTTCGGTTCCGTCGAGAGCGCCGGGGGCGACGTCGGCGATCTCGCCCGGTTGGCGGCGGCGCGGCTGCGCCCGCAAGAGGGGCCGCTGTTGCATGTCGCCGGAAATGTGGTTGCCGGCGATCTTGTCGGCTTGTTGCGCGCGCAGGGCTTTACCGTCGAAAGGCGCGTCCTCTATGAGGCTCGGGCGGCTACCGCGCTGAGCCCGGCGGCAGTCGACAGCTTGCGCGCGGGAGCGATCGCTTTAGCGCTGTTTTTCTCTCCGCGGACCGCGGCGATTTTTGCTAGGCTTGCCGACGTCGCGGGGGTCAGCGAGTGCTGCGCAAGGGTTACTGCACTGTCGATCAGCGAAGCCGCCGATGCCGCCCTTGCCGGGCTGCCGTGGCGTGAGAGGCGCATAGCCGAGCGCCCTAACCAACCGGCCTTACTCGATGCGCTCGACCAAGTGCTCGGTCGTTGGCGCGAGATTTACCAGGAATAGCCGCACGATGTCAGAACGGGAGAGCGAACAGGGCCCGGTGGAAGGCGACGCGGCACTGGGGGAGCCGAATGCGACGCCGGCGGTCGAACCGGCGAGGCCCGGCGGTGAATCTTCGCGTGGATCTGGTCGCGCCGCGCTGTGGCTCGCGGGTTTGCTGATCCTGATCCTCGCCGGCGTTGCGCTGTCGCCTTTTTGGGCGCCGCAAATAGAGCCGCTCTTACCTTGGGGCGAGAACCGCGACGACTACGCGGCGCTTGCCGCGCGGGTTTCGGCGGTCGAGGCGCGCCCCGTTGCCCCCAGCAAGGGAATCGACGCCGTGCAATCGGCGGTGAGCGAATTGGCGCGCCGTGTCGACCAGCTCGACTCGCGACTGGCCGCGCTAGAAAAGCGCCCGGCACCTCCGGTCCCCGATACCGATGCGATCAATTCGGCTCTGAGCGCGCTGACGCGCCGCGTCGATCAACTCGATGCGGCCGGCAAACCCGATCTCGGTCCGATTCGGGCCGGTATGCAGCAAGTCGAGCAGCGGCTCGCGGCGATCGAAACTCAATCTGCTTCGCGGATGGCGAGCGAGACTGCCGCTTCGAAGGAAATGCAGCAGGAGCTCTCGCACCTCGTCAAGGCCGAGGGCGATCTCGCGGACCGAGTGGCGGCGCTGGAGCGCGAGGCACAGTCGCAAAACAAGGCCGAGCTGCGGGCCGACGGGATGTTGGCGGTGCTGCTGGGGCAGATGCGCGAGGCGATCGATCAGGCGCGGCCGTTCCCGGCCGAGTTCGATGCGTTTGTCAGGCTCGCTCGGGATTCCGATCTCGCCGCTATTGCCCAGCCGCTCGCCAAACCCGCTCGAAACGGGGTGGCAAGCCGCGCCGTTCTGGTGAAAGGCTTGGCCGAGCTGGCCGGCCGGATGGCCGCGCCAAGCGAACCCGCCGCCAAATCAGATTGGCGCGAGCAGACCCTCGCCCGGTTGCGCGGCCTGGTGACGATCCGCCGCATCGATGATTCATCGCGCACCGGCTCCGAGGGGGCGGTTAGCACCGCGCAAGCCGCGCTTGCCCGCGGCGATCTGGCGGGCGCGGTGGCGGCACTCGAGACGCTGACCGGCGCAGACGCCGAGGCGGCGCGCTCTTGGCTGCTCATGGCCCGTGAGCGGCTCGCGGCGGAGGCGGCGCTCGATCATGTTCAGGAGCTGCTGACGGAGCGGCTGGGCAGCCCCCCGGCTCTTCCTGGTGCTGCCCCGGCCAAGGTTCCAGACGAGCCCGAGAAGGCGAGAACACGGTCGTGATCCGCGGCCTTCTCGGGCTTCTCGTCTTCGCGGGGGTGATCACCGCGGCAATTTTCTTCGCCGATCATCCCGGGCAGGTCGAGATCGTGTGGCAGGGCTGGCAAGTGGAGACCTCGGTCGGTGTGCTCGCCGCCGCCGCGGTGCTCGCTGGCCTGGTGATTGCGCTGCTCGTTTGGCTCGTGTCTCTGATCGTCGACAGCCCGCGCGCATTTCTGCGGCGCCGGCGCGAGCGCCGCCGGCGCGCCGGCTACCGTGCGCTAACCCGGGGCATGGTTGCGGTTGCAGCGGGCGACCCACAGGAGGCGCAACGTTGCGCTCGCCGGGCCGATGCGCTGCTCGCCGATCCGCCATTGACCCTGCTCCTGTCGGCCCAGGCAGCCCAGCTAGGGGGCGACGAGACGGCGGCCAAAAGGTTCTTTACGGCTATGCTCGACCGCCCCGAGATGGAATTTCTCGGGCTTCGCGGCCTCCTCCACCAGGCACTGCGCGCCGGCGATCGAGGAACGGCGCTGCGCTTGACCGAGCGCGCCGCCACCTTGCGTCCGGATACCACCTGGGCGGTCGAGAGCCTGTTCGAGCTGGAAGCACGCGAAGGGCGGTGGGACGCGGCCCTAGAGACGCTGGTGCAAGCGGTCAAGCGCCGGATCATCCCGCGCGAGCGCGCCCGACATCACCGCGGTGTGATCCTTTACGAGCTCAGCCTTGCCGCGCTGGCCAGCGGTGACCGGGCCCGCGGGCGAAATTTGGCGGCTCAGGCCCAGTCGCTGACGCCGGACCTCGCCGCTCCGGCAGCCCATCACGCCCGAGTGCTGCTCCAGGATGGCCGCACTGGAGCTGCGACAAAGGCCATCGAACGCGCCTGGCGGGCGATTCCCCATCCGGACCTCGCACAGCTTTACGGGGCGATCCGCGACGGCGCGCCACCTCTCGATAAGTTGAAGAGCTACGAGCGGCTCGCCGCGCAGAACCCCGAAGCGCGGGAAACTCATCTCGCCGTGGCGGAAGCGGCGCTCGATGCGCAGCTATGGGGCGAGGCGCGCCGCCACCTCGACCGGGCCCTTAGCGCGCCAGCGCCAACCTTTATCGCCAGATTGCCAACCCCCGCTCCCTTCCGCGTAACGCCCGAGGCTGACGAGGACATCATCCTGAGGGGTCCGACGCCACGTCTGTGCTTGATGATGGCGCGCCTCGAGGAAGCGGAACACGGTGCCGGCCCGGCGTCGCGCGAATGGCTCGACCGCGCTGTCACCGCGATGCCCGACCCACGCTACGTCTGCGCCGCTTGTGGCGGAGAGAGCCTCGAATGGAGGCCGCTCTGTACGCATTGCGGCAGTTTTGATGCGCTGGCGTGGCGCACACCGGCCTGGGCTGCCCCCGGCAGCACCCTCCCGATTTCGACAAAAGCGCCGAGCGCCGAACAACGGGAGTTGCCCGCCGGGCACTCGGCGACCGGCTGAGACGGCGCACCCCTTTTTAGCCTAAAACCAGTGTCGCCGCGGCTTGCCGATAAATTGTTCCATTGCCCCAACCTGCTGCGTCCGCTGCGCGTCGGGTACTTTCTTGCTGCGATCCCCCTCATAGGCTGTGATGATCTGTTCTTTCAACAGAAGAAATGCGGCGCCTACGCTGTTTCCGCTTGTTGAAAGATTCAAGTCAGGCGCTTCGGCGACAAACACTTTGTCGCCCAAAGCTTCGATCAGAACGGGTATCGGCTTGATGAGCTCGTAACCTTGGATAGAGTCGATCGCCAATTCGATCCTCTCGATTTTGGTGGCTTTGGGTGCTGGTTTTGGCGCAGGAACCCCGATGTCCGGTCGTTCGGAAAACGTCCCTGTCGGCATCGGGGCGATGAAGGCGGAAGATCCGGGAGTGACCCTCTGATTGGATTGGGCACGATTGCTGTGCTGCGAGGGGAAAAGCAGGTTGGAGCAGGTGGCGAGGGTCGGGGTCGGCCCTGCGACTGTCAGAACACCTGGCGTGCCTGTGCGCATTAGGGACGCACCAATCCCGGAAGGCGATCCGGAGCGGACAATCAGTGCCGGCGTCCGCCAAACCACATGGAGGATGTCACCGGATTTCATTTGATTGGCCTGGTTTGGCCGCCGAGTCCGGTGCCCTCACGTCGGTAATAAGTGTCGATTTCATATTGTAAACCGGATCCCCATCCGGGGTGTACTCCCCATCGGCGCGAAAGACCGCAATCATGACCGGCCTCAATCGCA
This sequence comes from uncultured Alphaproteobacteria bacterium, assembly GCA_963812675.1. Lineage (GTDB taxonomy): Bacteria > Pseudomonadota > Alphaproteobacteria > ATCC43930 > CGMCC-115725 > AP-15. The sequence continues at coordinate 29,917 of CAWEWR010000007.1, forward strand.
AGGTGGTACCGTCGGCCAACCGATATTCGCTCCATCTTTCCTTCGCCTCGAGAATTTCGATTTCGATTGTGCTTTGCGGGGAATCCGCCCGGATATCGCTCACCTGTCTTCTCCCGATGCCTCCCGAGCCGCGACAGCGGATCGTGAGCCCACCCGGAAACTGGGCCTAGGACCTTGACCAGCGGTTAATGTTCGCGAATCGGCTTGGCGGCGGTGGGATTAGCCGCTAAAAGCTCGTTCCGGTAGGCGCCGCGGTCGCCTACCGATCGTGCCCCGGTAGCTCAGCGGTAGAGCACCCGCTTCGTAAGCGGTAGGTCGTTGGTTCAAATCCGACTCGGGGCACCATCTGGCCCAAAGAAAGCGCATCAGAAGGTGGCCGCTGAATGAAACAGCCGACAATGGTTGAAACCATCGCGAGGCGGCTGCTCGCACGTCAGGGCATCGGGGTGATCTGGCAACTTCATTTGCGGGCTTCGGCTTCTCATCTCAAGGGCAATTGGTTATCTGCAGCGGCTTTGATCGGGATTGCGGACGCCGCCGAAAGACAATGGGCCGGCTGGGGTGGTTCGCCGTGACCGTTCTGCTGCACCGGCATCGGCTGCAGCTGATGGCGCACGCCTGATCCGACCGCGTCCGACGTGACGCCGAGCCGACCACGGCATGGAAGCACATTCCGAGCTTACCCGTACCACACTTGCGGTCCTCTTCGTCGGCGGGCTGATCGCCGCGTCGTTCTGGATATTGTGGCCCTTTCTGCCGGCGATCATCTGGGCGACGACGCTGGTTGTTGCCACGTGGCCCATCATGGTGCATGTCCAGCTGAGGCTCTGGCACAAGCGTGGGCTGGCAGTCGCGGTGATGACCATAGCCCTGTTAGTGATCTTTGTCCTGCCGTTCTGGCTGGCGATCGCAACGATCACTCAGCATTTCGATCGCATTGCCGGCTGGGCAGCCTCATTGGCAACCTTTCAGCTGCCGCCGCCGCCGCATTGGCTGGAAGGATTGCCGTTCTTCGGGGCGCATGCCGCCTCGCTCTGGGCAGGTGCCGCGGCCAGCGGGATCGAGCCATTGATGGCGAGGGCCGCGCCTTACGCGGGCGGCGCCGCGGCGTGGTTCGTCAGCGCATTGGGTGGGTTTGGGGTGCTGTTCGTACAGTTCGTCCTGACCGTCTTTATCGCTGTGATCCTCTACGGAAGCGGCGAGCGCGCGGCCAGCCTCGTCCGCCGCTTTGGTCGTCGCCTTGCCGGCGAGCGGGGTGAGCAATCGGTCCTCCTGGCAGGTCAAGCTATCCGCAGCGTCGCTCTCGGCGTGGTGGTGACCGCGGTCGGGCAATCGGTGCTGGGCGGCCTTGGTTTGGCATTGGCAGGCGTGCCATTCGCTGCAGTGCTGACCGCGGTGATGTTCATGCTCTGCATCGCCCAGCTCGGACCGTTGCCGGTGCTGGTTCCGGCGGTGGTCTGGCTCTATTGGAGCGGTGAATCGGTCTGGGGTACCGTCCTTGTGATCTGGAGCGTGCTCCTCAGCACAGCGGACAGCGTCGTGCGCCCGTTGCTGATCCGCAGGGGGGCCCACCTGCCGCTGCTTCTGCTGCTCGCCGGGGTGATCGGCGGCCTCATTGCTTTTGGTCTGGTCGGTATCTTCCTCGGCCCCGTGGTGCTGGCCGTGGCATACACCCTGCTGCTGTCGTGGATGGCGGAGGCAAATATCCCCGATAACGAAATTACCGCACCTCGCCGCTGAAGAGAAGGGACGATGCACGCCATGATTTGCGGAATCTCAAAATTCTGGCGATTGATTTTTCTATTCGTCATACTGGCCGCAACTGCAGCGAGCGCGCAGACGCCGGTGAATACCCCGACTGGCCAGATCCCTCGTTTGCTCGTGTATTTTGACGAATTCAGCGCGAACCTGTCCGATGAAGCAAAAGCGACGATCGCCGATGCCGCAAAGCGTGCGCGGGACTCTGGGGCGAAAACTATCGTCGTCCAAGCACGCGCAAGCGCCACTGGAAGACCGGAGACCAACAAATATCTCGCGCAGACGCGCAGCTCGATTGTCGCCGACCAGCTCGAGGAGGACGGCATTGCGCGGACGATGATCCGGCAGGAGCCGATAGGCCAAACCGGCTCGAACGATCCGTCTGTCTATAACCGCCGGGTCGATATTATCCTCGAACACTGACGTGCAGCCGCAACGGGAAGCATGGATTACCAGCTGATCGTCAGCGCGCCTTCTCGCATCTCGAACCTCTTCAGGCGCTTGAGGAAACTCATCCCGAGCAGCGATTGATCCAGATTTTCGATCACTGCGGCCGGCACGTTCTCGATCGACAGCTGTTCGATACGGACCTCGCGCAGCATCACCGGCGCGAAATGGACCCGGCCATTTGCCGTCTGCGTCACCTGATTGAAGACCAGATCGCTGGGCCCGATCCCTGCGGCGCGGGCATCGTCGAGAGTGAGGGCGACGAGGCTCGCTCCGGTATCGACGACGAGACGAATTGACGCGCCATTGACTGCGGCCATCAAGCTGAAATGGCCGCGCCGATCGGCGCGATAAACCAGTGTCCGGTTGGAAGCCGGTCTGAGGACGGTCAGCGCCGGAGGCGCGTTGGTCGACGGCGGTGTGACCATAGTCGGGTCGGGCGCTCTCGCAGTTGGGGTCACCAGCCCGGGTTCGGCAGGGGCCGCCGTGGAACGAAGATTCCAGAATATCCAATTGTAAATCTGGCCATCTGAGTATTTTACTTGGCACAATTTGCTGTCGTCGGCGACGACTACACCGGACCTGCCCTCTTTGTCGATCACCTGCTGACCCGCGACGCACCTCGTCAATTCTTGCGGCGCAGCAGACGGTGCCGCGCTGACGAGCACCGGGACAGCGAAGGCGAAGACCACCCGGTTCATGACTTCGCTCCTCCTCCACCTGGGCACCGAGCTTGCCTCCAGCATACAGCGCGGCGCAGAAGTGCTATGGTCATCATGGTTTAAGGACTGTTGGTGATCCATCACAAATGCCGCAGATCAAGTTGAAAGTTGTTCGCGATGCGATTTTACCGCCGCCCTGGACCGCACCACCGGGAGCCGGACCGCTCTTTACCGGAAGCGGCGATACCGACTATGTCTGCGGCGTTTGCGAGTTCGTCATCGCCGCGAGCATCGGTTCGGCACAGCGCATCGCCTCGATCGAGACAGAATGCCCTTGCTGCGGTGCCGTCAATGAAGTGGCCACCAGATCGGGTTAGGTTGTGAGGTGTCGGCATGTCTGACAAGACCGCATTCTTCAAATGGTCAACAGACGGCGATAACGGCGCTTAATTTATCCCTCCGGTATTATTCACGATAAGGGATAATTTCTGCCCGATGACGGCGCCGTCGTCGGCGCGCGGTTGCCGGTGCGATCTGCCACGCGATGTCGGAATTCCTGACACTTGAATTGGTTAAGAATTCGTTAAGAATGGCAAGTAATTTTAAAATGTTCCTCTTTTGGAGCTCCCGGAGCCGGACCAACCCACTGCAATCGCCAAGACCGCGCCGAAACTACAGGAAGACAGGCATTCCGCCGAACACGATTTAGGCGCATGCGATCCTGCTAGACCGGTCGGACGAGTTCCGCCGGGTCGCGCTTGACGGTCCGTCGCCCGCGCTTGAAGACCGCGAGCGGCTGGCGGATCTCCGCCACCGCCTGTTCTGGAGACCCGGCATCGATGACGACGATATCGGCTGGGTTGCCGACGGCGATCCCGTAATCGGTCAGGTTGAGGAGCCGGGCCGAGCGCTCCGTCAGCATCGCGAAAATTTCGCGCAATCGTGCCGGCTGCGCGATCTGCAGAACATTGGCATGAAGATTGGCCATCCGGATCAGTGAGCAATCGCCATAGGGCGTCACCGGATTGAGCACATTGTTGGTCGACAGCGAACAATTGACGCCATGCTCGAGGAGAAAATTGGCGTCGGCTACGCCGCGGCGGACATTGTGGTCCTGGTCCCGGCCCATGACGAACAGGTCGGTCAACGGCAGCACGGTAACCGCAACCCCGGTATCGGCGAGGCGGCGCGCCAGGGCTGCGACCTCGCTCGGCGGCATCGTCGACAATTTGGCCATATGGCCGACTGCCACCCGCCCGCCGCGGCGGTATTGCTCGGTCAGTTCGCAGACGAGGTGGATGTCCATCCCCTCGGGCGTGTCGCCGACATCGAGGTGGATATCGACATCGACATCGAATTCGCGAGCGAGCTCGAAGATCCGCCGGATCTGACCGGCGTGGTCGGTGTCGTATCGCGGCGCGCCGCCGACAGCTCGGGCGCCGCGTTTCAGCGCCTCGACCAACAGCTCGTCGGTGCCCGGATAATTGGTCAGCCCGTCCTGCGGAAAGACGCAGATTTGGATGTCGATGGCCCACCGGTAATCGGCAATCAACGACTGCACCCCTTCGAACCCGCGCAACCCGATGGCGGGGTCGACCTCGACCTGGGTGCGCATCCGCGTCGCGCCGTGGAGGATGCACTCGGTAAGCGTACGTTCTGCCCTGGCGCGCACATCCGCGACGGTAAAGCTGCTTTTCAATGCCGCAACCTGCTTCATCGGGCTTATCCCACGCCCGGCTTCGGGCGGCGCGCGGTCGATGATGCGGGATTTGTCGAGATGGATGTGCGTCTCGATCAGCCCGCCGCAGGCCAGCCGCCCATCGGCATCGTACGTCTCCGCCTCCGCCGCCAGGCTGTTCTCGATCGCGACAATGTTCCCACCCGCAATACCAATGTCCACCGGCTCCCGCCTCGGGCTACCCGCGAGCCGAACATTGCGTATAATCAGGTCCATACTCTAGCACCTTGAAACCGGCATGCTGACAGCCATGTAGTACACCCACTACAATCGAGTGGACAATGCGTTTTGTGACGGCTCGAGAGGCCAATCAGGCTTTCTCCAATATCCTCAAGCAGGCGGAACAGGGCGAGTCCATTGTCATCACTCGACGTGGGCGACCGGTGGCGATGCTTACACCTTATGCCACGTCCGACGCACGGGAACGGGAATTGGCCGTCGAGCATATCGTCCGGTTGATGCGCAAAGGCGTCCCGATCGGGCGCCGGTTTTCACGCGACGAGATGCATAAGCGAGGGTGATCAGCTTCGATACCAATATTCTCGTCTACGCAGCCGATAACACGGCCGGTGAGCGTCACGCGATCGCTGCCGATCTGATCGAACGGTCGATCCGCCATGGGGGTTGCGTTCAGACACTGCAATCGCTCGCTGAATTCTTTAGTGTTGTAACGCGAAAAGCGAGCGTCGCCTCAGATGTGGCCGCGAGTTTTATCAAGGGCTGGCAAGCCGTCCTGCCCATTGAGGCCAGCACGCCGGCCGATCTCGATCGGGCCATGCAGGCGGCGCGCGACTACAGTCTTGCATTTTGGGATGCGATGTTGTGGGCAACTGCCCGCCGGATCGGCGTTCGGGTTCTGATCAGCGAGGATTTTCAGGATGGCCGAATTCTAGATGGTGTCCGATTCATCGATCCTTTTGCCTCTCAAAACTCAACGTTCATTGAACAACTCCTGCCCCAATGAGATCTATCAGCACGGTCGCCAAGCTGAAGGGAAATATTGCGACGTCTTAGCAGAGTTCGAATGCACGCTCACGGCAGATCCGGTCAGGCATAAATCTTTAAAAGCTCGCCATGCGCCCATTTGACGGCGTCCTCGGGCGGCATCCCTTGAACGGCCTTGGTATACATGTCGACAATGATGAACTTTGAGATGGCCTCCGCCGCGGCACGGCCGGCCGGCCCCGCATAGCCGGCAAAGCGCCCGCTTTCCGCCGCGGTGCGGAACGGCGCCATGACCGGGTCGACCTGCCAGACCTTGTCGTTCTCCCACATCTTGGTGCTGCCGACCGAGAAACCTTGCTGCGAGGTGAACCACTCGCCGTAGATGGCCTTGGACTGGAACCAGCGCAGAAAGTCCTTCGCCGCCTTCTGATTGTTCGTGTAGTCCGGGACGATGTTCGAGAACGGCACGTGATAGCTGAACTGGCCGGCCGGACCTTTGGGCAGGGGGGAATGGAATATATCGTCCTTGATCGGCTTCCCGGTCTCGGTCAGGTAGGTGTCGGGTTTGCTTCTGGCCAGAAGATAAATCGATGCGCCGTTGCTGGTCGAGCTGATCGTGTTGGACAGGAACGCGCGGTTGTTGCCGGCGTCGTCCCAGGAGAGCGCGCCCGGGTCGTAGCACTCCTTCCAGAACGGGACAGCGAATTTGACCAATTCGATCGTTTCTTTGCTGTCGAGCGCGACGGTCTTGCCGTCGGCCTCTACCTCCTTGCCGCCCCAGGACCAGAGGTAAGGGTACCAAAAAGCCGGCCCGTCGCCAAAAGCGTGGGCAAGGGTTTGACCGTAGGGCCGATCCTTGGCCTTGAGCTGCTTGCCGACGGCGCGGTATTCGTCCCAGGTCTGCGGAAAATTCTCGGAACCGGAGCCAACGTCCTTGAACCATGAGGTGCGATTGGCGAACAGCACGCCAAGGATCGTGTACGGAACCGCAATCCACTTCTTGCCGTCATTGGCAACCGCATGAGCAGTCTCGTAATAGCCGCCCTGCGCCTTGCCGATCTCCTCGGCGACATCGCTGACGTCGACGACGCTTTCGGCATAGAGCTGCGACCAATTGTTGACTGCCATCAGAATGTCGGGGCCGGTCTTCGACTGGATCGCCGAAGTGATGCGAGCCTGGACACCGTCGCCGTTGATGGTCTCGACTTGGAGCTTGATGCCGAGTGCCTTCTGGCATTCATCGGTAATATTGCCCCGCAGCAGCTGATCGGAGACCGGCACGAAATCGACGAATTTAAGCCAATGCAAGGTCGTCCCCTGCGCAAAGGCCGGCGCCCGGCCGGAAGCTAGGATGCCGGCGAGGCCGCCGCTGGCCGCGGTCAGCGCGCCGACGCCGGAAAGCCGCAATAAGCGGCGGCGACTGATGTGTTGCATGTTCGCTCCGCTAGTTTCCGCGCGTATTTACCTGGTCCCCTTTTGCCAGACGAAATCGTAGCTGCACGAGTGACTGAGCTGGCGGACCCGTGCGGTGCCGGCGGCGTCTACGGTGCCGTTGACGCTTAGATCGATGGGTTGGCTGGACCAGCTGCTGGGCCCGATGGCTCGCATCGCCAGCTCGCCCTGCGGCCCGACTGCTCCTCTGACCCGGTACCCGGTGGCGCTGGTGTATCGCGCCTGCCCGTTTTCGATGTGGAGGGGCCCCGCTCTTCGGCTCGGGCACGGCGCGGTCTGCCCTTTTCTCGACGTGTAAGTTGCATTCACGTTCGCCGAAGAAACCAATCGATACGTGCCGTCGTAGGCCCTACCGGCGGGCGAAGACTGTGGCGTTTGCGCATTGGCGGCGGCAATCAAGCCGAAAAATCCGACAACGGCGCACCCAACGTGCTTTTGCATTTGCCTGCTCTCCCAATTCTCGGGTTCAGATCGCCGCCTCGGAATGCATGTCGAAGAAGTGCAGTCGCTCTGGGTTCAGCGCGAGACGCAGATGGTCGTGTATCTTGGCGCGCACGTTCGGTTCGACAGAGGCGACCATCGTGTCCGATCCTGCCGCCACATCAAGCAGAATCTCCGAGCCGAGCTTCTCGACGACCTCGACCACGACGTCGAAGCCGAGCTCGGTCGGATCGGCCGCCGAGGCCACGTGCAGATCCTCGGGCCGAATCCCGAGGGTGACCTCTTGTCCGACATACCGGCCGAGCCGGTCCGCATATTCGGCCGGGGCCTTGATCTGCATACCGGCATTGGCGGCCCAGATCGCACCATTGTCCTGGTTGACCTTGACCGTCGCAAAATTCATCGCCGGCGAGCCGAGAAAGCCGGCGACGAACCGGTTGGCCGGCTCGTTATAGAGCTCGAGCGGCTCGCCGACCTGCTGCACGACGCCATCCCGCATGACGACGACGCGATCTCCCAGGGTCATCGCCTCGACCTGATCATGGGTCACGTAAATCGCGGTGGTGCCGAGGCGGTCGTGGAGTTTCTTGAGTTCGACGCGCATCTGCACACGCAGCTTGGCGTCGAGGTTCGACAAAGGCTCGTCAAACAGAAACACCTGCGGGTGCCGCACGATGGCCCGTCCGAGAGCGACCCGCTGGCGCTGGCCGCCCGACAGCTGCCGCGGCTTGCGCCGGAGTAGTCCTTGAATGCCGAGGATCTCGGCCGCTTCCTGTACGCGGCGCGCGATGTCGGCGCGGTCGAATTTCCGCATCTTCAACCCGAAGGCCATATTGTCGTAGACGCTCATATGCGGGTAGAGCGCGTAATTCTGAAACACCATCGCGATGTCGCGATCCATCGGCGGCAGCTCGTTGATCACCTTGTCGTCGATCAGGATCCGCCCCGACGTGATCGATTCGAGCCCGGCCACCATCCGCAACGTCGTGGTCTTGCCGCAGCCGGAAGGACCGACAAAGACCATGAACTCCTTGTCGCGAATATCGAGGTTTACGTCTTTGACGGCATGAACCTCATCAAACTTTTTGTTCAAGCTGCGGATGACGACCTGAGCCATTACTTTATCACTTATCCTTTGACTGAGCCGGTAAGGCTGGCGACGTAGTGCTCGACAAAGAACGAATAGACGAACGCGACCGGGATCGAGCCCAACAGCGCGCCCGCCATCAGCTCACCCCAATAGAACACGTCGCCGCGGATCAATTCGGAGGTAACGCCCACCGGCACCGTCTTTTCCTCGGGCGAGGAGAGGAACACGAGGGCGTAGATGAATTCGTTCCAGGATAGGGTGAAGGCGAAGATCCCGGCCGAAAGGATGCCCGGCACGGCGATCGGAAAGATGATGTAGACCATCGCCTTCCAGCGCGTTGCGCCATCGATGCGGGCGCATTCCTCCAGCTCCTTGGGGATGGACTTGAAATAGCCCATCATCAGCCAGGTGCAGAACGGGATCAGAAAGGTCGGATAGGTCAGGATCAAGGCCCACGGCGTGTCGCCCAGGCGGAAGTTGCGGATGATGTCGGCAAGCGGAATGAACAGCAGTGTCTGCGGCACCAGGTAGGTGATGAAGATCATCGTGCCCAAACTGCCGGCAAACGGAAACTTCAATCGCGACAGGGCGTATCCGGCGAGCAGCCCGCAGAACAGTGAGATCGCGGTGGCGGCGAGCGAGATGATCATCGTGTTCAGCATCCAGGTGCCGAACAAGGTCTCGGTCAGCAGATCCTTGACGTGCACCAAGGTCGGATTCCAGGTCCAGAATGGTGCGTAGTTGGGGGCGTTCCACGGACGATAGAGCTCGCTGTCCGGCCGTATCGTGGTGATGACCATCCAGTAGAATGGAAACAGCAGCCCGACGATGAAGGCGGTCAAAGGAAAGTAGAAAAAGACCCAGCGTCGCCAAATCGCCCCCTCGATCATTTCGGACGACCCGCCACAAGACCCGTCATTGCCGAGCTTGACCCGGCAATCCACACCCCGCCATCCCGGTGGGAGATGCCCGAATCAAGTCCGGGCAAGACGCCTGAGTCGCTCATCTCTAATGCGTCTCCACCCGGCGGATGTACAGCAACTGGACAATGACGACGAGCAGCAGCACCGGGAAGATGGCAAGCGAGATCGTCGCGCCCTCGCTCAACAGGCCCGTGCCGATGCCAAGCTGGTAGGCATAGGTCGCAAACAGCTGCGTCGCGTTTGCCGGCCCGCCGCCGGTCAGCACATAGACGAGCTGGAAGTCGGCAAAGGTCTGGATCACCGAGAAAAGGACGATGACCAATGTCACCGGCAACAGCAATGGCCAAGTCACATGCCGAAAGCGCTGCCAGGCCCTCGCCCCGTCGATCGCCGCCGCCTCGTGCAATTCGGGGCTGATCGTCTGCAAACCGGCGAGCAGGCTGATCGCGTAGAACGGCACGCCGCGCCATACGTTGACGATCATGACCGAGATCAGCGCCAGGGTCGGATCGCCCAGCCAGTTGATCCGCCCCTCGATCAAGCCGAGCCGGAAGAGCCCCCAGTTGATCACGCTGAATGTCGGGTCGAACATCCATTTCCAGGCGAGGGTCGACAACACTGTCGGGATGATGAACGGCAGCAGGATGAAGGCTCGAGTGAACGCCTTCCCCTTGAAGCTATTGTTCAGCAGCAGCGCCAGCCACAAACCCAAGGCGAGCTTGAAAACCGTCGTGACGAACGTGTACAGGCAGGTATTCCACACTGCGACGTGGAAGATGCTGTCGTTCCAGATCTTTTCGAAATTCTGCAGCCCGACGAAATGCCCCGGCACGCCGACTTTGGTATCGGTTACCGACAGCTCCACACCTTTGAAAAAGGGATAGGCGATAAAGAGCCCGAGCAGCGCAAGCGTGGGCAGCAGCAAGACCAATGCGAGCCACCGCTCGTCCTCGAGCAACCGCGTGACCGGCCCGCGCTTGGGCGTTCCGGCATAAGCGCTGGGAGCGGCGAGTGAAGTAAAGGTCATTCCGAAATCTTCCGGGAAATGGTGTGCCCAATCTCAGTGGCAGTCGACCACCGCATCACCCGTAGATCTTCGCCAGTTCGCCATGGGCCCATTTGACCGCATCCTCGGGCGCCATGCCCTGCACGGCTTTGGCGTACATATCGACAATGATGTACTTGGTCTGGGCCTCGGCTGCCTGTTGGCTCGGAGGTCCAGCGTAGCCCATGAGGCGCCCGCTGTTCGGCAGGTCCTTGAAGGGCTTCAACACCGGGTCGACATCCCACACCGGGTCCTCCTCCCAGTACTTTGTGGCTCCGGAGGTGTAGCCCTGTTGCGAGGTGAACCATTCCTCGAATACCGGCTTCGAGGTGACCCAGCGCAGGAAGTCCTTCGCAGCCTTCTGGTTCGGCGAATAGCCCATGACCATGTGGATGAACGGGCCGGGCAGGTTGAAATGCCCGGCGGCGCCGGTGCCGAGCGAGGCATGAAGGATGTCGTCTTTCATCGGCTTGCCGCTCTCGGTGAGATATGAGTCGGGCTTCTTCTTGGCCTCGAGGTAGATCGAGGCGCCGTTGTTGGTCAGACTGATCGTGCCGGCGAGAAACGCGCGATTGTTGCTGCTGTCGTCCCAGGCGAGCCCGCCCGGATCGCAGCAATCGTTCCACAAGGAGATGGCGAACTTGACCAACTCGACGGTTTCTTTGGTGTTCAGCGCGACGGTCTTGCCGTCAGCCTCGACCTCCTTGCCGCCCCACGACCACAAATAGGGATACCAGAAGCCGGGCGCGTCGCCGAACGTGTGACCGAGCGTCTGCCCGATCGGACGGCCCTTAGCTTTCAACTTCTTGCCGGCGTCATGCCACTGGTCCCAGGTCACCGGGAAATTTTCGTAACCCACCTCGGCGAGCCACGATTTGCGGTAGGCAACGAGCCCGCCGCCTACAGCCCACGGCACCCCGATCCATTTTCCCTGGTAGGTGCCGACGGACTTGCACATGTCGTAATAGCCGCCCTGCGCCCTGCCGATCTCTTCGGTCACGTCGCTGACGTCCGCGAGGCTCGTGGCATAAAGTTGCGGCCAATTGTTGAGCGCCATGATGATGTCGGGACCGCTGCCCGACTGGATCGACGAGGTGACCCGAGCCTGGATGTCGTTGGCGTTGATTGTCTCGAAGCGGATCTTCATGCCGAGCGCCTTCTCGCCGGCGGGCAGGATTTTTTCCCGCAGGAGCTTGTCGGAGGCCGGCACGAAATCGGACCAGCGCACCCAGTGGATGCTGGTCGCCTGCGCGTAAGCGGGCGCCCGCCCCGACGCCAGGACACCGGCGAGGCCGCCGGTTCCTGCCGCGATCGCGCCGGCGCCGGAAAGTTTTAGGAGCCTCCGCCGGTCGATCCGCGCCATGATTACTCCTCCCTAGCGTCCTACCGCGTTCGTCAGACCCTGAAATGTTTAGATGCAACCGCGGTGAGACACAAGCGGCGGCATCGCAGCGGCAACACGCAATCATAGCGGGGGAGAGGATAGCTTCTAAAAGATAGGGGCCGGGGAAAACCACCCGGCCCCTACCTTCGTCGCAGCCATTCGATATTATTTAGTCGACCTGGCTTTTATTTTCCTGAGACGACCATGATCAGCGGCCGATCGCGATTTATGCCATCGGTGCCGAACCCGCGTAAAGGCACTGAATGACTGTTGGGGTAATCAGGTTGCCGTCCGAGACGACCTTGCCGCCGGCCGTCATGTTGATGTTGTCGCCGGTGCCTCCGTTGACGGTAACGTTATTGGTCAAAAAGCCCTCGCAAACCGAAAAGAAGACTTCGCCGTAATCGGCGATCGCGCTCTGCGCCCCGCCAACCGTCGGCGCTTCCACGATCCACTCGGCACAATTGCCAATCAGCTTGGTGCCTGACGGCGCACTGAAGTTGAACGAGGTCGAGGCGCCGCTTGTGCGGTTGCTGAAGAAGACACTGGCCGTCGTGGCGTTGGCCCCCGTCGTACAAATCAGCATGGTGACCATGTCGCCGGGGCTGATGGCGAGGTTGGTAATCTGTACCTCGGACAACGGGTACCACTCCCACCACGGATAGATGTGGCGGGTGACGCTAGTTCCGCTCTGATAGACCTCGCACTCGACCCCCGCCTGGCAGACATCGGGAGAGCCGTCTCCATCGATGCCGATCCAGCTCGCGGAATAATACCATTGGTTTTGCGTTGGCGCGTCGACGTTCGGAACCACCCAGTCGCCTTCCACCCATTTGAACGATTGCCCTTGGGGTGCATAGACGACACCGCCCGACCAATTGCCCGAGGTCTCCGTGCCGGCCTGAGCGCGGCGGTTGCGGGGGCCATGGCGCCTGTCCGGATTCACTCGGAAGGTCGGTTCGACATAATGGAATTTATCCTTGAGCTGCTCGAGCACTCGCCGGTACCGCCCGAGGTGTTGCGCATCTTCAGGACGCGCGGGGAAGCCGTTCTTAACTACTTCGTCTGGGCTGGCCGTAAGCGGGTCGAAACCGGGCGGCGGTCTAAAGGTTCTGATCTTGATGCCGCCTTCCAAAGTGATCTGCGTCATGTGAACCCCTCTATTGAGCGTTCGAGCCAGAGGATATTGAGGCTCGACAAACCATAGACGCCCCACGCACAATCCGAGTGTGAACCGCGTCACACCATGACCAAGATTTGCGCGCGTCGCGTCAGGGCATGTGAACGGCTGGCGGGATCGGCGGACCGCCTTGCCCACACTCCGAGGGTGGGTTAAGGGGTCGGCGGCAACACGGGAGAAGGCAAATGAGCGACGCTGAGGGGATCAATGTATTTGCTATTTGCGGTAGTCTCCGTGCGGCCTCGTACAACCGCGCCGCATTGCGCGCGGCGATCGAGCTAAAGCCGCCGGGAATGACGATCGAGACCGCGGAAATCGGCTCGATCCCGCTCTACAATGAAGACGTCCGCGCGCTCGGTTTCCCGCCGCCGGTCGAGCGGCTCCGGTCGCAGATCGCCGCGGCCGACGCGCTGCTCTTTGTGACACCCGAATACAACTACTCGATGCCGGGCGTCTTGAAGAACGCGATCGATTGGGCCTCGCGCCCGCCCGACCAGCCCTTCGCCGGCAAGCCGGTGGCGATCATGGGCGCCGGTGCCGGGATGGCCGGCACGGCGCGCGCGCAGTACGATCTGCGCCGCAGCTGCGTCTTTCTCGACATGCATCCGCTGAACAGGCCCGAGGTGCTGATCGGCCAGGCGCAGACCAAATTCGACGCCTCGGGACGCCTGACCGATGACGCCGCACGCGGGTTCATCCGCGACATGCTCGTCGCGCTCGAAAAATGGACCCGGCTGATCAGCGGCAAGAATTGACCATGAAGGGAGGAACGCCATGGATCTGGACTTCACCGGCAAGGTCGCGCTGATCACCGGCGGGGCGAACGGGATCGGCCGCGCCACTGCGCTCGGCTTCGCCAAAGGCGGCGCCAAGGTCGTCCTCGTCGACCACGACGCGGCGGCGGGTGAGGCGACCGCGGGCGTCATCCGGCAGCAGGGCGGAGAGGCGCGGTTCGTCTCCGCCGACGTCACCAAGTCGACCGAGGTGCGGAATTACGTGAAAGCCGCGCTCGACGCCTACGGATCAATCGACTGCTTCTTCAACAATGCCGGCATCGAAGGCAAATGGGCGCACACCGCCGAATATGACGAGGACATGTTCGACGCGGTGATCGGCGTCAACGTCAAGGGCGTATTCCTAGGTCTGCGCCATGTATTGCCGGTCATGTTGCAGCAGAAGCGCGGGGCGATCGTCAACACCGCCTCGGTGGCGGGGCTGGTGGCAACCCCCGGGATGCCGGCCTATGTCGCCTCGAAGCACGCGGTCATCGGCCTGACCAAAACCGCCGCCGGCGAGGTCGCGCGGCAGGGGATCCGCGTCAACGCGGTTTGCCCCGGCCCGGTCGACACGCGGATGATCCATTCGCTAGAAGCCCAGCTCAACCCTTCCGACCCGGCGAGCATCAGCCGGCGCTACCAATCGGCCATCCCAATGGGCCGCTACGTCAACCCGGAGGAAATCGCCAACACCGTCCTGTTCCTGTGCTCCGATCTCGCCTCCGCGATCACCGGCGCGCAATACGTCATCGATGGCGGTCGCACCGCCACCGGCGGCGCGGTGACCCAGGCGATGCAAAGCTGAGCGGGAGGCGGGGCCCAGGGGTGGCGGCCGGCGCTGCGGTTCTAGATGCCCGGCCGGGTCAGGCGGCTCTGACGGTAATCTCCGGCTGCGCGGCGCGGCGGATCAGGTCGGCGCCCTTCTCGGCGATCATGATGGTCGGCGCATTGGTGTTTGTCGAGGTTACCGACGGCATCACCGAGGCGTCGATGACGCGCAGGCGCTCGAGCCCGTGCACCCGCAATTCGCTGTCGACGACGCACATTGCACCTGGCCCCATCATGCAGGTGCAGCTCGCGTGGTAGACCGTATTGCCGTTGCGCCGCCCGTAATCGAGCAACTCGTCGTCGCTCTGAACCTGCGCGCCGGGCAGTTTTTCCGGTCCGACATAGCGCGCCAAAGCCGGCGCCGCGAATATGCGGCGCACAAACCGCAAGCCCTCGATCACCGCGCGTCGGTCAGCCTCCTCCGAAAGATAGCGTGGGTTGATCGCAGGCGCGACCTGCGGGTCGGGTGATTTCGCCTCGACATAACCGCGCGACAACGGCCTCATCTGCCACGCGCCGCCGGTCAGCCCGGGTTCCTCTTCGAGCTGGCCGATCTGGCCGTCTTTGAAGCTGCCCGGCGCGAATGAGCATTGCACATCGGGAGTCGCCGATTCCTCCAGCACCTTGACCGAGGCGGCGACCAGTGAGGCGCTGTAGGTCAGCATGCCCTTGCCGGTCACGAGATAGCGCACGATTTCGGCGGCAAGGGGCAGGCCGCGGGCGCGCTCATTGGCGGTGCGCGCGCCGTGGATCGGATAGGTCATGCGGCAGACATAATGGTCCTGCATGCTCTTGCCGACCCCGCGCAATTCGTGGATCACCGGGACGCCGATCCGGCCGAGATGCTCGGGATCGCCGACCCCGGAAATCTGCAGGAGGTGAGGCGAGCCGATTGCCCCGGCCGAGAGGATGACCTCGCAGGCCGCCTCAGCCCGCTCGGTGCCGCCCCCGCGCGAGAATTCGACCCCAACTGCGCGTTTGCCCTCGAACAGCACGCGGTGCACCAGCGCGTTGGTCACCAGCTGCAAATTCGGCCGCTTCAGGGCCGGCCGCAGATAAGTGCGCGCGGTGCTGGCGCGGCGGCGACCGCCGCGGGTCTGCTGGCACCAGCCGATACTGTCGCCCGCTCCGGGCGGCAGATTGTTGACGTCCTCGCGGTATTCGAGGCCGATTTCCTTACCGGCCTCGATCACGATCTGACAAAGCGGCGGCCGGTCCATACGCGAGGTGAAGAGCGGGCCGCCCTTGCCCCGCACCTCGGATTCCTCGCCCTCCCAGCGTTCGGCTTTGCGGAAATAGGGCAGGCAATCCTCCCACGACCAGCCGCGGTTGCCGAGCTGCGCCCAGTGGTCATAATCTTCGGGCTGGCCGCGAATATAGATCAGCCCGTTGATCGAGCTCGACCCGCCGAGCACCTTACCGCGGGGATAGAGGATCGCGCGCCCGGCCGTGCCGGCATCGGGCTCGGCGTGAAACCCCCAGGTAAAGGTCGGATGGTCGAGGAGCTTCATAAACCCCGCGGGAATATGGATATAAGGGCTCCGGTCGCTCCCGCCCGCTTCGATCAGGATCACGTTGGTGCCGGGATCTTCGCTCAGCCGATTGGCCAGGACGCAACCCGCGGAGCCGGCACCGACGATTACATAATCAGCCCTCATGCCCTTCCTCCATCGAGCAGGCTCGATCGGCGCTGCTATTCGTTCAGAGCACCGCCGCCAAGCTAGCGGGAGCCAGCCCCGACGGCAATCGGCTGTTCATCGGGCTGATCATGGATGACAAGGATGATGACACTCACGCGGCGGCCTCTGTGGTCATCATGTGCCGGAGGCGCGGGAGGCGTATCGTGAATTCGGTGAACTCGCCGACCCGGCTGTCGACCTCGATCGTGCCGCCGTGCTGCTGCGTGACGATGTCCCAGCTGATCGACAGGCCGAGCCCGGTGCCTTCGCCGGTCGGCTTGGTCGTGAAGAACGGCTGGAACAGCTTGTCCCTGATCTCCGGCGGAATGCCGGTGCCGTTGTCGCGGATGCGGATCTCGACCGCCTCGCCGAGATCGTGTGTCGCGGCCTTCAACACCGGGCGAAACTCCGGCCCGGCGCCGTCCCGCTGGCGCTTGGTGGCGGCGTAGAAGCCGTTGCCGAACAGGTTGAGGAGGACGCGCGTCATGTCCTGCGGCACCAATTCGACCGGCGCGAGAGCGTGGTCGAGATCGCGTTCCAAAGTGATGTTGAAGCTCTGGTCCTGGGCGCGGGCGCCGTGATAGGCGAGGTTCAGCGCCTCCTCGACCAGGCCGTTGAGATCGACCTCGCGGCGCTCGCCGCTGCCACCGCGCGAATGCTCCAGCATGCTCTTGACGATGCCGTCGGCACGCCGCCCGTGCTCAGCGATCTTTTCGAGATTGCCGGTCAACATCGCGACAATTTCGTCGACATCGGCGCGCTCGTCCGCGGCCAGTCCGGCAATCGCCGGCCGCGCCGTCTCCTTCAGCTCCTCCAGCAATTCGACCGAGAGGCCGGCAAAGTTGTTGACGAAGTTGAGCGGGTTCTTGATCTCGTGGGCAATGCCGGCGGTCAATTGGCCGAGCGAGGCCATCTTCTCCGACTGCACCAGCCGATCCTGGGCGCGGTGCAGGTCAGCGAGAGCGACCTCTGCGGCGGCATGTGCGCGGCGCGCGTCCTCGCCGCGCTGGCCGAGTTCCTGAAACAGCCGCGCGTTCTCGATGGCGAGCACGGCCTGCCCCGCGAAGGTTTGCAGCAAGGTCGGGATGGTCGGCGCGAAGCCGCCGACAGTTCGCCGGCGGATTACCAGCCCGCCGACGACCTTGTCATCGCGCAGCAACGGTACCGCCAAAACCGCATGGATGCCCTTCAGCAATTCACCACGGTCGGGGTCACCGAGCGTGGGATCCTGCTGCACGTCCTCGACATGCACCGGCGCGCGCTCTACCGCGGCGCGGCCGAGATGGGTCTCGCCCAGCCTAACTTTCCGTTCGCGCAATGCCTCCACTCGCTCTGCGCTCATGCCGAAGGCGGATTTGGGCACGAAGACTTCTTCCGTTTCGTCGAATGCGTAGATCGTGCCTTCATCGGCCTGCGAGAGCTGCGCCGCGCGGCTGATGATGGTGGCGAGCACAGTGTCGAGGTCGAGCGAGGAATTCACTGCGCGCAACACTTCTTCGAGCGCCTGCAACTCGGCGACCGAGCGGGTCAGCTCGTCGGTGCGGGCCTGCAGCTCGTTCAGAAGCCGCGCATTCTCGATCGCGATGACCGACTGGTCAGCAAAGGTGGAAACCAGTTCGACCTGCTTCCCCGTGAACGGCTCGATCCGGGTGCGCGCCAGCCCGATCACACCGATAGGCGATCCCTCGCGCAGCAAAGGCACCCCGAGCATCGAGTGGATGTTGCCAATCCGAGCGTCCTCTTTCGCCTCGTAGAGAGGGTCGGCCTCCGCATCCAGGATCTGTACGGGACCGCCCTTTACCGCGGTACGTCCGACAAGCGTCCCCGGCGCGGGCAAGATCCTGACGGCGCGCTCGACGCTCTCGTACTCGGGGGATTGATTGTAGCCGGCGGCCCACCGGTATTCGCCCCCCTCGTTACGGTAGACGCCGGCATGGTCGGCGCGGCACAGCCTGGCCGCTGCGGTGACCACCGTGCTCAGCGCAGCATCGAGGTCGAAGGTCGAGCGGTTGATGACCTTGAGCACGTCGCTGGTCGCGGTCTGGTATTCGAGCAATTCCTGCAAATCGTCGGTGCGGCCCTGCAATTCTCCGAGCAGCCGCGCGTTCTCGATCGCGATCACCGCCTGGTCGGCAAAGGTGCGGACGAGGTCGATCTGACGGTCGGTAAACGGCTCGACCCGTTGGCGGGTGAGAACGATATTCCCGATAACATCACCTTCGCGCAGTAGAGGCACGCCGAGCACTGTCCGTGCCTGGTTGGCTGCCACTTCCGGGTAGCCTGGAACCGTGGCCACGTCGTGAATATGCACGGGACGAGATTCGCCTATGCATCTCCAACCGGCGAGCGGGGAATCCGGGTCATAGGGAATCGCTCCCAACGCTTGCCAATACGCCTCGTATTCGGGCGGAAACCCATAATTTGTTGCCAGCCGATACAACTCGCCCTCGCGGCGGAAACTCATGGCCATCTCCGCATTACACAGCCGCGCTGCGGTCTCGACCAATGTTTCGAGCACCGGTTGCAGATCGAAGGTCGAGCGGCTGATGACCTTGAGCACGTCGCTGGTCGCGGTCTGGTATTCGAGCAACTCCTGGAGGTCGTCGGTGCGTTGGCGCAGTTCGTTGAACAGCCGCGCGTTTTCCATCGCGATGACCGCCTGCGCCGCGAAATTCTCGAGCAGAGCGATTTCCTTGTCGGAGAACGGGCGGATCTCCTGGCGGTTGCAGGAGATTGCGCCGAGCAGCCTGCCGTCCTTGCGCAGCGGCAACATGAGATTGGTGCGCACCCCACCGCGCCCGGAAACGGCGCGGGCGGTCGGAGTTTCGATCAACGTCAGATCGGGATTGTGAACCCAGCGAACGCTGTCATCCAGCAGCCGGGTCGTCGCGGAGAGGACGACCCCTTGGCGTAGCCGCTGCGCCAACTCTTCCGGATAGCCGTGGGTCGCGGCCGCGCGAAAAAGCTCGCCGTCGAATAGAAACAAGCTCCCCAGCGTCGCGCCGCACAGGGTGTGAGCCTTTTCCAGGATCGCGTCAAACACCGGCGCGAGATCGCCGGGCGAGCTGTTGATGACTTGCAACACCTCCGCGGTCGCGGTCTGCTGCTCCAGTGCCTCGCCGAGGTCGCGGTTGCGGTGCTCCAGCGCCCCGAACAGACGCGCATTCTCGATGGCGATCGCCGCCTGGTCGGCGAAGATTTTGACCAGCTCGATCTGGGCGGCGGTGAAGGGCTTGACCTCGCGCCGTCCGCAGCCGATGACGCCGATCGGCCTACCCTCGAGAAGGATCGGTACTCCGAGAAACGAGCGGTATTTCGCCACCGATTGGAGCAGTTCGAGCGTGCGGGTGTCATAGTCGAGCTCGCTCAGCACGTCGTCGAAATGCACCGGCCGCGCGTCGACAAATGCCCGGCCCATCGTGAAGTTCCGCGCCGGCGGTCGCGGGAAGAGGCTGTGAAATGCCGCCGTCTCATCCGACGACATGCTGTGGACCGCGACCAGGTGGAGCAGCCCGTCTTCGAAGCGCGCCACGGCGCTGAACTCCGCCTCGCAGACCCTGGCCGCACTTCCGACGATGGCATCGAATACCGGGGAAAGCTCGCCGGGCGAGCGGTTGATGATCTGCAACACCTCGGCGGCCGCGGCCCGCTGCGCCAGCGCTTCGTCGCGCTCGGCGGTGCACTGGTCGAGTTCTCGCTGGAGGGCGGCAATTGTCTGCCGATGATCGATCGCCCCGTCGTCCAGCGCTGCCATTTAATTGCCTCGTCTACCCAGATGCCGATAGCACACGTATTACGAGCGAGAATACCCGTCCGCCATTCACCCCGCCAGCGGTGTTGCGCTTTATTGGGACTTCACAGCCCCAGATAGAATTTGCGGACCAGCTCGTTGTTGTTGAGCTCGTCGGCGGAACCGCCTTCGAAGGCGATCTTGCCGTGGACGATGACGTAGCCGCGGTCGGCGATGCGGACGGCCTGGTTGAAGTTCTGCTCGGCCATCAGCACGGTCAGCTGGTAATGGTCCTTCAACTCCTTGATCTTCTCGATCGTGCGCTTGACGAGGACCGGCGCGAGGCCGACCGACGGTTCGTCGATCAGCAGGATCTTGGGCGCCGACATCAGCGCACGCGCCAAGGCCAGCATCTGCTGCTCGCCGCCGCTGAGGCTGCCCGCCAATTGGCGCCGCCGCTCCCGCAGCACCGGGAAGGTCTCGTATGAGGAACCGAGATTGTGCGCGATAGCCGTGCGGGCGAGCGGGCGGAAGGCGCCCAACAGCAGGTTTTCCTCGACGGTCAGCTTTGGGAAGAGACGCCGGCCTTCCGGCACCAGACTAATCCCGATATCGACGATCTCCTCGGTCGAGCGGCCGACCAGATCGTGCCGCTCGCCGTCGATCTCGGCGACGATCGTCCCGGCGGTCGGCGGCACGATCCCCATCACGCATTTCATCAGGGTGCTCTTGCCGTTGCCGTTGGTGCCGAGCAGCACGACGGTCTGGCCGGGTTCGACCGACAACGACACGTCCTCGAGCACCCGCACCGCGCCGTAGCCGGCGTCGAGGCCGGTTACCAAAAGGCTACTCGCCAAGATAGGCCCTCTCGACCTCGGGGTTGCGGATCGCTTCCTGCGGCGAGCCGTCGGCGATCTTCTGCCCGGCGACCAGCACGACGAGCCGGGTCGAAAAGCTCATCACGGCGCGCATGATGTGCTCGATCAACACGATCGTGATGCCCTGCTCGTTGAGGCGGAACAGCACGAGGAGGATCTCCTCGACCTCGGAAGGCGAGAGCCCGGCCATCGCCTCGTCGGCAAAGAGCAGCCGCGGCGCGCTGGCGACGGCGCGGGCGAGCTCGAGCTTGCGCATCTCGACTTGGGTCAGGTCGCGCGGCAGATGCAGCGCCTTTTCGGCGAGCCCCACATCGGTGAGCAGCGCGCGGCAGCGTTCATCGATCGCGGCGCCGGAGAGATGCGCGCCGTGACGGGCATTGACGGTGTAGAGCAGTGGGATTCGCAGATTGTCGACGAGGTTGAGGCTGCGGAACGGCTTTGGCAATTGGAAGCTTCGGGCCAGCCCCAATCGAGTGCGCTGGAAAGCCGGCATGCCGTCGATGGCGCGCCCGTCAAACACGACGCTCCCGCTGTCGTGATGCAATGTGCCGGAGAGGCAGTTGACGAGCGTGCTCTTGCCCGAGCCGTTGGGCCCGATCAAGCCGAGCCGCTCGCCGGCGGCGACAGTGAGGTTGATGTTTTCGAGCGCGACAAAGCCGCCGAAGCGCTTGCCGAGCCCGCGGACCTCGAGGATGGACGCGGGCATCAGCGAAGCCCGGCGCGCCGGCGGCTCTGCACCAGACCGACGATCCCATTGGGAGCAATGACGACAAAGACGATCAGCAGGACGCCGACGATCAACAGGTTGAGCGCCGAGGAGATGGTCACTGTGGCGAGCTGCTGGATCGTGCCGAGCAATACCGCGCCGATCACCGGGCCGATCCAGCTGGTCATGCCGCCGATCATCGGCATTGCGACGCTGTTGACCGCATAGGAGAGGTTGAAGCTCGAGGCTGGATCGAGATAGGTCACGTAGTAGGGCAGGGGGGCGCCGGACATGCCCATCAGCGCGCCGCTCAATGTCGTCGAAATGAGCTTCAGCCGCAAGGTCGGGACCCCCGCCGCCTCGGCCGCCTGCTCGTCGTCGCGGATCGCATTGAAGCCGAGACCGAGGGTCGAGCGCTCGATGGTCCGCGCGATCGCGACCGAGATCCAGGTCAGCGCCAGCATCAATGAATAGAGGTACTGGATATAGCTGCCGTAGATCGGCGAGTTTTGTGGCCGAATGACATAAATACCGCGTGACCCGCCGACAAAATCCCAATTGACGATCAGGGTCTGCGCGACGATCGCCAACGCCAGCGTGGCGATCGCGAAAAACACCCCTTTCAGCCGCAGGGTCAAATACCCCATGCCGAAACCGACGATCCCCGAAATGACGCCGCCGGCGAGCATCATGGCGGGGACCGGCAATGAAGTCGTCTTGTGCAAAACGACGGCAGTATAGGCACCCACCGCAAAGAACGCGCCGGTTCCGAAATTGGTGTACCCGGTGTAGCCGCCGAGAATGTTCCAGGCCGTCGCCAATACGATGAACTGCAGCACCTGGTAAGCGGCGAAGAAATAATACTCGTTGCCGATCAATCCGCGGGTCAGCAGCAGAAACGCGATGGCGACAACGAACGAGACCGTCCAGAATTTGCCGGTACCCACCTCGTCCTCACCCGAAATAGCCCCTCTCCTGCATTGCGGGAGAGGGAGGGACCCAGCCCGCAGGGCTGGGAGGGTGAGGGTCTATGCGATCTCGAGCGTTCGCAAAATAGTCTCGATCACGCCATTGGTATTGCCGAGAACGTCGTTGTTCCAAAAACGTAGTACTTTCCAGCCCTCGCCTTCGAGCCAAGCTGTCCGGCGTGTGTCCCCCGCACTGTCCGCGTGCTGACCGCCATCGAGTTCGATCACCAGTTGGAACTCGGTACAGGCAAAGTCGACGATGAAATCGCCCAACGGATGCTGCCGCCGAAACTTGTATCTCATCAGGCGCCGATCGCGCAGAGCGGACCACATGCGCCGCTCGGCATCGGTCGAGCGCTGCCGTAATTGGCGGGCTTTGTGATCGGGCATCGATAGATAGTATCGGTCCTCTATTAATCAAACGCCGAGATGCCCTCACCCGCCTCGCTGCGCTCGGCACCCTCTCCCGCGGTGCGGGAGAGGGGCGGTGAAGGAGATGATGGACCAATTTCAGCGTCCAAGGAGGCCGGCGGGGCGCACGGCGAGGGTCAAGAGGAGAAAGCCGAACGCGACAGCCGGCGCCCAGGACGGGCCGTAAAAGGTCGCGGTGATGCTTTCGGCGACGCCGATCAGAACGGCGCCGGCGAGCATGCCGGGAAAGCTGGTCATGCCGCCGAGCACGCAGATCGCGAAGATCCGTCCGATATAATCGCGGCCGATCGACGGCTCGACCGGCTGGATGATGATCAAGAGGGCGCCGGCGACCGAGGCGGTGGCGATCGAGATGCCAAAGGCGATGCGTTTCACGCGGCTCGGGTTCGCCGCCATCAGCTGCAATGCCAGCCGGTCCTGTGAGACCGCGAGAATTGCTCGGCCAATAAAGGTCCGCCCCAGAAAGACCTGCAGGACCGCCAGCATCAGCAGCGACACGAGAAACGGGATAAGCATGCGCAACGGCAGGTCGACAAAGCCGAGATGCAAGCTCGGGCCGATATAGGGGGCGTCGACAAACCGGTAATCGACGCCGAACACGAGGATCAATCCGACCTCGCCGACAAATAATAGACCGAAGAAGAAGGCGAGACCCTGGATCAACTCCTCGCCGCGCCGTTCGAAGGCGTAGTAGTAGATCTGGTAGACCGCCATACCGACGAGAAAGAATGCAGGAGCCATGATGACGCCGATCAAGATCGGGTCGACGCCAAAATTGGAATTGACGATATAGGCGACAAAGGACCCGAGCATGATAAAGGCCGGGTGCGCGATATTGACGATGTCGAGCATGCCGAAGGAGATCGTCACGCCGACCGTCACCGCGGCATAAAAGCCGCCGAGCAACAGGCCGGCGACGATCGCGTTGACCGCTAGGTCGAGCGAGAACATTCTGCTCAGCTTCCGGCCCGCGAAGGCGGTGTTGCCATGCGCACGTCCCCGTCGGTGGTGTCCAGTCCTCCGATACATTAGAGCAACATCGTGGGCCTCTGTTAAGGCCCGTCGCGGAGAAGCTCCTGTGTCGGGTCACACCGGCGGGCGTGGCAGGAGAAAAAAAACGCGGGCTCTTGAGCCCGCGTTTTGTTTGAAGTGGTGAGCGCCTTGCGTGCTTCGGCCGCCACTGGGCCGCCGCACCCCAAGGCGCAGCCAGGGTTAATCGTTGGCGCCCGCTAGGTCAACGTCATCCCGGCCGTATACTGCGATGCATCCGGTCAGACAGCCGAGAACGGCGTTGTTTGCGGGAAGCGGCACGAACACATGATTGTTCGCGGCATTGGCGGCCACCGAATGTGAACTCCCGGAGGGGTGCCCCGGCGGTGGTCCCAAAAACGGGGTTACCCCCGGCACATCAAATGTCGGCACGATTTGGTCGAGGAGTTGGGTCGTCCCGTCGATGACACCGAGGAGCGCGGCCCCCTGATCCGTAGTCGAGAGCGCGCCCCCAGTACTGGCCACAGCATGCGGAGAATACGGGGTGTTCTGGGAACCGGTGTACCAATGATTATCACCGGAATTGTACCAGACCTCGTCCGAGGAGCCGATCCCGTTGACGGCGACAGAGACCCCGTTCGTGTCGATGATCACCTGATAGGGGTTGGCGCTATTGGTGTCGGCGCCGAACCATGGATTCAGCGCCGTGTCGAATACGGTACCGCAGCCCATCAGAAAAGTCTGGTTCGTCGGGTTGAGGGAGAGGCCGGCGGGACTGCAGAAGGAGACCGCGAACATACCGTCAACGGTGGCGGTCAAAGGATTGATGCGGGCGAGCGCGCCGACCGGGCCCGGCGTCGTCGTCGTTCCGGATATCGATGGAATCGACGCATAGAACCGCTGGGTCCCCGGATCCCAAGCCGGCTGCTCGGCGCCGTTGGTGGCAAAGCCGAAGACGATCTTCTTAGGGGCGGAGAGCACGCAAGTCGGGCTGACGCTGAATATGGTGGCAAACGGGGGTGTTTCGGCGTTGTTCACCACCAGCAGCAGTCTGTCCTTCGGGTCGAACGCCATTTCGTCCACGCGGGTCGTGCCGCCGGTCGTGACGTCGCTGACCTGCGTACCGCTGGGAATCTTGAACGAAACCAAGCGGCTGGGGCCGTCGCCGGCGAAGAGGCATGTTCCACCCTCATCGGTCGTGACGCCGTCGGGGCCCGAGATATTGTTGTTGACGGCGGTGCCGGTGAGCTTCACCCCCGCGAAGGGCGGCGACGCGGTGATCTGCATGACGAAGGTGCCGGTCTTGGCATTGACGACGTCGACCGCCGCATTCGAGCGATCGGCGAGATAATAGGTTTGGTTCGACTGGTCGACAAAGCTGATGTCAAACGCGTACATCCCGCTGGTCGTGTTCGTCCCCGCGACTGGGACGGCTATGGTAGAGAGCAACCTGACGGGTCCGCTGTTTTCCGGCGCGCTTTTGACCGTTTTTTTATCCCTATCCCCGTCGGCCCAGGCACCAGTTCCCACCACCAACAGGGCCGGGCCGACCACCGCCACGACAGCCCAGGAGCGGAAATATTTCTTTAATAAGGGGTGCAAGGTCCTGTGCGCCTGAAACATCTTGTCCTCCCATTTCGCGTGGTTTTCAACTGATGCCGGCCCAGGTAGCGCCGACGGTTGAAATTCGCCCGCTATCAACACAGAGTCAACGAATTTTTGACGCGGTTTGGACGATTTTGCCTTATGAAGCTTCTATATTTGTAACGGGCTTGTAACAATAATGTAAGAATTATAGTCGTTTACCTAACCGATAGTGTCATGGTTAATCAGGCCGAGCGGCCTGCTTTATCGGCAAAGTAGCGGTCCAGCGGGTATCGCCGCACGGCTTCAGGTCGGAATCAGCGGCTCGCCGCGCATGTACTTGCCGCGGCAGAATAAGAGGGTCGGCTTGGAGGTGTAGGCGTAGCGCTCGACGTGGCCGATGAAGATGATGTGATCGCCGCCGTAGTGCCGGTACTCGTTGCGGCACTCGAAATGGGCTGCGGCGCCGATCAGCACCGGCGCGCCGCATTCCGGGATCATGTGGTCGATCTCGGCGAACTTGTTGTCGTGCGTGCGGGCAAACTTGTTCGACAGCTCGATCTGGTCGTGGGCCAGGATGTTGACGACGAAATGCGAGCCTTCCTGGAAGGCGGGAAGGCTCTGCGCATAGAGTGAGGCGCTCCACAATACGAGCGGCGGAGTGAGCGACACCGATGTGAAGGAGTTGGCGGTCAATCCATAGAGCCCGCCCGCCTTGCTGCGCGCCGTGATAATCGTCACGCCGGTTGCAAAGGTGCCGAGAGCGCTGCGGAAATCGCGCAGGTCGAACCCTTCGCCGGAGGTGCTCTGCACCGGCGCTGCGTGGCTGCCGGGGATCTCGTTGTGGAGGGTTTCGTCAGGCACGGTAGCCCCCTCGAAAAGCCATCACAGCGGCGCGTCGGGGGGCAGCCCCAGCGCTACCCTGCCATAAATAGCGCCGTTCACGTCCCAGTTCAGGTGGTAATGGGCGTTGGCGGCGTGCGCGTCGCGGAACGCGCGCTGTATCGGGTTCCTCTGATAAATTGCTCCGCCGCCCGTCGCGGTAAACAGAAGGTCGACCGCCTTGGTGCATAGCGTCGCGGCAAAGGCGCCGTCGCGCCGGTAGCGCGCCCGCTGCTCAATGCTGGGCACCACCCCGGCCTCGGTGATCCGCATTGCCTCGTCGCAATCGCGCAGTGCGATTGCCTCGGCTGCGTCGGCGAGCGCGGCCGCCTCGGCGAGATGAACCTGAATATTGGTGAAATCGGCAAGGTTTTTGCCGGTATAGGCGCTGAGCCTGTTGCGGGTGGTCTCGGCGAAATGCTGGATGGCGCCGCGGGCAATGCCGAGCGAGACGCCGGCGATGGCGTAGGCAAACAGACTGACGGCCGGAAGCTTGTACAACGTTCCGGGGTTCAGTTCACTGCCCCGATTGGGGCCGCCCTTAATCCGCTCCGTAGCGAGGGTGCGATAGGCCGGAACAAAAATGTCGTTGACCTCGACATCCTTGCTGCCGGTCCCGGCGAGGCCGATCACCTGCCATGTGTCGATGACCGTGTAATCGCGGGCCGGCACCAGGAACATCCGCGGCTCGTTCTGTCCGGTTTCCTCGTCGCTGAAGACGGCCCCCAACATGCTCCAGGTCGAGGGGTCGACGCCGCTC
Source organism: uncultured Alphaproteobacteria bacterium (assembly GCA_963812675.1). Classification (GTDB taxonomy): domain Bacteria; phylum Pseudomonadota; class Alphaproteobacteria; order ATCC43930; family CGMCC-115725; genus AP-15. The sequence goes on from CAWEWR010000007.1 coordinate 57,195, forward strand.
GAAAACGGCCAGCGGCCGCTTAGCCGATAACCGCCTTCCACGCGGCGGGCTCGGCCGCGTGCGAAAATCAACGCCGAGCTAATCAGGCTGTCCGGCGATTCGCCCCAGATTTCATGCTGCGCCTCGGGGTGCCACATGCCGAGCAGCCAATGATGGGCCGCCAGGTTGGCCAGCACCCAGGAGGTCGAGCCGCAACCCTGCCCGATCACCGCGGTCAGCTCGTACAACGCACGATAGGGCAGCTCGCTGCCGCCGACGCGGGCCGGCTGCAACACGCGGAAGAGACCGCTCGAATGCAGATCGGCGATCGTCTCGTCGGGCAGCCGACGAAGCTGCTCGGCCCGCGAGGCGCGCTCGCGCAGGACCGGAATCAGCGCCTCGGCGCGCGCCAGCAGCTCCTCGAAGCGCGGCGGCGCCGCGCGCTGGTCGGTCTTTGCCTCGGGCATTGCGCTCCTCTCCCCGATAAGCCAGCCTATGCTATCCTACTCTTCGGATCGCAACTCGGCGAGATTCTATTCACGTGGGGTCCGGTCACCTTCACCCGCGAAAATGGGTGCGCGACGGGATTCACCCCAAAGGAGAAAAATACTGATGTACAATTTATTCGGTTTGGCCGCCGTGACGCTCGGTTTGGCCATGAGCACGCTTGGGAATGTCGCGCCGGCATTTGCCCAGGCCAATGTGCAGGTCGGCTCGCTGACCTGCAATGTGGCCGGCGGCTGGGGGTTTGTGTTCGGCTCGTCGAAAGCCGTCCGCTGCACCTTCGCGCGGGCCGGGGGCCGGCCGGAGCACTACGCCGGCTCGATCAACAAATTCGGTGTCGATATCGGGTATACGCAAGGCGGCGTCCTGGTTTGGGGAGTCTTCGCGCCGAGCGGCAGCCTCGCACCGGGAGCGCTGTCGGGCAATTATGTCGGTGCGAGCGGAAGCGCCACGGTCGGGGTCGGCGCCGGCGCCAATGTGCTGGTCGGCGGCTCCAACCGCACGATTTCGCTGCAACCGGTCAGTTTCGAAGGCAACACCGGTCTCAATGTCGCAGCCGGCATCGGATCGATCAGCCTGCGCTATCAGCCGCAAGTCGGACGCCGAGGCCGGTAGCGACAACGCCGACCAGTAGCGCCTCCTATGCATAACGATCATATTTTGGCTTCATCTCTCGGTCATCCGTCGGCGCTACTGTTGGCGAATGATCCGCGGGCGATCGGGACCGGGCGACGAGGCCCGAAATACGGCGTTCGCGGGGACGTTCTCCTGGCGCCGATGTTCCGCCTTATCTATTACCTCTACGCCCGGCGGCTGATTCGCGACGTCGGGAGCCGGACGATGCCGCGCCACGTCGGCATCATCCTCGACGGCAACCGCCGCCACGGCCGCTCGCGCGGCATCACCGAGCCGAGGGAGGTGTACGACCTCGGAGCGAACAAGCTCGACGACATCCTCGAATGGTGCGCCGAGCTCGATATTCCGACGGTCACGCTCTGGGTCTTTTCGACCGACAACTTCCAGCGGCCGGCGGCCGAAGTCTCCGGGATCCTGGCGTCGATCGAGGCCAAATTGATAGCGCTGGCCTGCGACCCCGACATCCATCGACGGCGCGTGCGGGTTCGCGCGATCGGCTGCCTCGCGATGCTCCCCGAGCCCGTGCTCGCCGCGATCAGGGCGGCCGAATGCGCCACTTCGAGCTATGACGGGCTGGAGCTCAATATTGCCGTCGCCTACGGCGGGCGGCAGGAAATCACCGACGCGGTGCGTGCCTTGCTGTGCTGCGCGGCTCAGAGGCAGGCGACCTTGGCGGAGGCGATCGAGGAAGTCACCCCCGAAGCCATTGCGGGCCATCTCTACACCGCGGGCCTGCCGGACCCCGATCTGATCATCCGCACCAGCGGGGAGGTCCGACTCTCGGGCTTTCTCTTGTGGCAGAGCGCGCATAGCGAATTCTATTTTACCGACGTCCTGTGGCCGGCCTTCCGCAAGATCGATTTCCTGCGCGCCATCCGCTCCTTTCAACAGCGCCGCCGCCGCTTCGGCTGCTGAACCGAACCCTGCTCGACGCGCCTGACTTTTCTCGCGATCCAACAGCACTGCGCGATTACTATCAGAGGGTCGGGTTCTGCAACCCAACCCTCTGATCTGATGGCTCCCCGGGCCGGACTCGAACCAGCGACCAAGCGGTTAACAGCCGCTCGCTCTACCAACTGAGCTACCGGGGATCAGGGCGTCCGTCGATCCGGGCGCCGCCCCCGGATGCGATAGCTTCCGATCCCGAACCACCCCTGCTGTTCTCGGCTCTTCTGTGCCTGATTACACAGGAATTGCACAGGAAGACCCGAGCGTCGGCAACACTCATATAGGCCGATCGAGGCCCGATCTGCAAGCGGACGGGCTCGGCATCGCCCTCATCGCTCTTCCGCCGGGCACCGATCCATTTGATCCAGGCACACGCCTCACGGCAAATCTCGGCCCCGGCTGCAGCGGTCTAAGCCAGCGCCAGCTCGCGATACCCATCCGCCGCCACGGCTTCGCAGCGCTCGCGGAACTTGGGGTGGCCGCCGCTGTAGCGCATGATCCGGCGGACCTGCTTCCCCTCGACATTACGGTTGATGCCGGTCATCCACGAATCTACCTCGGTGAACAGCAACCCCTCGCTCGCCGCAATGACGTGGTCGGTCCAGGCACCGGCACCCGCTGCGGTGGCCTCGATGCGGGTGAGGCCGCGGTCGCGCGCAAAGCGGATCAGCCTTGTCACCCAATCGGCGGTGTATTCGACGGCGCGCGGAAAATTGCCGAGCCCGGCGTGCGGGCCCATCACCATCAGCAGGTTGGGGAAGCCGTCCACCAGGATGCCGAGAAAGGTCTGCGGTCCATCGTTCCACTTGTCCTTTAGCGACACCCTGTCGACTCCGCGGATGTCGATGCGGTCGAAGGCGCCGGTGATCGCGTCGAAACCGGTTGCGTAGATGATGATGTCGAACTCGTAATCAGCGTCGCTGGTCTTGATACCGGCCGGGGTGATGCGCTCGATCGGCGTCTCGTTGATGTCGACCAGTTTGACGTTGGGCTGGTTGTAGACCTCGAAGTAGCCGCTCTCGAGCGGCACGCGGCGGGTCCCGAAGCCGTGATTTTTCGGGATCAGCTTCTCGGCGACCGCCGGATCCTTGACCCGCTGACGGATCTTGCGCGCGACGAAATTCGAGATCAGCTTGTTGGCCTCGCGGTCCACCAGGATATCGCGGAAATTGCCCATCCAGATGCCGAAACCAGGCTCGCCGTAAAGCTTCTCCCAGAAAGCCTCGCGCTCCTGGTGCGTCACCTCGTGGGTGGCTCGCGGGTCGGTGGCGTGGATGAAGCAGCCGTAGGTCTGCTGGCAGCGCGCGAAGATCTCGGGATAGTTGGCCCGGATCCGGCGCATCTCCTGTTCGCCGATCTTGCCGTTGTGCAACGGCGCGGACCATTGGGGGGTGCGCTGGAACACGGTCAGATGGCCAACGGTCTTGGCCACTTCCGTGATGGTCTGCACACCCGTCGCGCCGGTGCCGATCACTGCGACGCGCTTGCCCTCGAAACGAACCGGTTCCTTTGGCCAGTAATGGGTATGGCAGGACTGGCCTTGGAACGTCTCGACGCCGGAGATGCGCGGCATGGTCGCCGCCGAGAGCACACCGACCGCGGTGATCAACAAGCGAGCGGTGTAGCGCCGACCGTCCTCCAAGATGACGTCCCAGCTGCGCGTGTCTTCCTGGTAATGCGCGGCGGTCACCCGGCTCTTGAACTGAATGTCCCGACGCAAATCGAACTTGTCGGCGACATGATTCAGATAGCGCTCGGTCTCGGGCTGCCCGGCGAAGTGTTCCTTCCAGTCCCATTCGTCCAGCAGATCCTGAGAAAAAGAGTAGCCGTAGGTCCAGCTCTCAGAATCGAACCTGGCGCCCGGGTAGCGGTTCCAGTACCAAGTGCCGCCGACGCCGCTGCCGGTCTCGAAGACCCGCACCTTGAGCCCGAGCTCCCGCAGCTTGTAGAGCTGGTATAGACCTGAAACGCCGGCGCCGATGACGATCGCGTCGAAATCGGTGGCCGTCTCAGTTGAAGGTCCGTTGGGAACCGCTGATGATCCATCCATGGTGTCTTCCCTCATCCGAGTACTCATCAAATCACCCGAGACGCAGCAATCTTGCGCTCTCCGAAAGCCGCGCCGCTGCCGACTGCATCGCACGGCTGAGCGCTCCGAGCGCCTCGGCATCCAGATCATGCGAATGCCCGGCCGCCGTCAGGATCAGCAGGAGCTCCCATGACGGCGACAGAACCGGCACCGAGACCAACGTAATTCCCTGAAACATTGCACCGCGATCGACCGCGAAACCGCGTTTCTTCGCCTCCCTGACGCGGGCCAGGAAATCGGCGAAAGACGGTTTCTGGTACCACGCGACTTTCGAGAACAGCGCTTCGAGCTCCGGCTCGCTGCAGCTTCCGAAAGCGGCCATGACGACGCCCGATGCGCCTGCTGGGACGGGAGACGGGCGCCCTACGGTGACATACAGGTCAGTGCGGAATGCGACGCCGACCCAGTCCAGCAACAGCAGAGACGAGGGGGCCAGGACCTTCGACAGATAAACCGACACGCCGTGCGCATCGCAGATCGCGTGCATCAGCGGCCGCGCCAGATCCATCAGCCCGCTGCGACGCAAGACGCCATAGGCGAGTTCGAGAATATGCAGGCTCACCGAATAGCTGCGGGTCGCCTCGTCGTACCCGACAAATCCCTCGACTTGCAGCGTCCGCAGGATGTTGTAGGCGGTGCCACGATGGAGGCCCGCGGCGCGGGCAACCTCGCTCGCATTCAGCGGCCGCTCCGAACCATGCAAGATGCGCAGCACGTTTGCCGCCGCGACAACCGCGCCCACTGGTTTGCCCGGGCTGCCCCGGCCGAGATCGGCGGCACCGACGCCCTGTTGGATCGCACCGGGTCGGATCGCACCGGTTCGGATCGCACCGGGCCGGGTCGCACCGGGTCGGATCGCACCGGTTTCGCTTCCCTTTGCCTGCAGGGAGCCGGATGTCGAAGCTGCTGATTGCGGTTGATCCATCTCGTCTAATCAAGCGGATTGACGCACGCAACGCGACATCATGGTGCATGCCCCCGATTGGCGCAATACAAATCACACGTCTTCTATAGAAGACAAAAACGTCAGCAAATTCGGCGTGCTCAGTCGCAGAAATTAGTCATCATGCTGCGTATTATTGGGCATTGACCCGGGCATCCCGGCCGTCCGAGGCACTCACGCGAACCGTCGTTGCGCGTCCAGCGCAAGCCCCTTCCCGACGCTCCCGAAGCGGTCGCCTTCGACCGTTTCGGCATGCGGAAAACTGGCTTCGATCCAGGTTTTCATCATTGGTATGGCGGTCGAGCCGCCGGTGGTGAACACCTTGTCGATCTGGTCGAAGCCGAGCCCGGCCATCCTGACGGTTTCCGCGATGCCGGCGAGGATCGACTGTAGGTCGTGGCTGATCGCCGCGGCGAGGTCCGCCGTCGATATCGCGACCGCCAGGCCCTCTTCAACCGCATCGAGCCGGCATGCGGCGGTGCCGGACGTGGTCAGAGCGATTTTCGCCTCCTCGACGCTCATCAGAATGGCGTGACCCAATCTCGCCTGGAGCACCCGCAGCAGGCGGTCGACCAGGTGCGGTTCGCTGGCCAACTCCTTGAGCTCGCGGACCATGGTCATGATCCGATGGGTGTAGAGAAAGTTGACCTTGCGCCAAGCCGACAGCTCTCCGTAGATCCAGGACGGCATCACCGTGCCGCCGCGGGTCAATGCGGACTGATAGCCGAGCAACGGCATCACGGTGCGGCGGGCGAGCGACGCATCGAAATCCGTTCCGCCGATGCGGACGCCGTGATTTGCCAGGATGCGGTCGCTACCGGGCGAGTCGTCCCGTCGCGCCGGCTTCAGCTCGATCACGGAAAAGTCGGAAGTCCCGCCGCCGGCATCGATGATCAGCGCGATGCCGCGGCTTTGCATCTGCGACCGGTAGGCCATCGCCGCGGCGATCGGCTCGAACTGGAACTCGACCCGGCGGAACCCTTGCCTGCGCGCAATCGCCTCGAGTTCGTCTTCCGCCCGCGCATCGCCCGCGGCGTCGCCGCCGACAAAATGCACCGGGCGGCCGAGTACGACCTGATCGACGGCACCGCCGAGGAAGGCTTCCGTGCGCTGCTTCAGCTGTCTGATGAAGGCGCCGATCACGTCGGCAAAGGCGACCGAGGTTCTCGCCAGGCGCGTGCGTTCGCGCATCAGCTCGGTGCCGAGGATGCTTTTGAGGGCGCGCATATGCCGTCCCTCGCCGCCGCCGACGTACTCGGCGATGGCGGCTCGGCCATAAAGGATCTTATTGTCGTCATCGCGGAAAAACAGGACCGTGGGAATGGTGGTGTACGAATCCTCGAGCGGAATCAGCAGGGGACCGTCCTTGCCGATGGCGCCGACGGTCGAGTTCGACGTGCCGAAATCCACCCCGCAATAGAACGTCATCGTCAATTCCCGACCGTGGCCGGCGGGCGGCCTGTACCGCACTGCGCTCCAAGCCCGGCCACCGCCGGCGGCGGCCGGTGCCCCTGCCGCCTGCGATGGCGCCTAGTTAGTTAGTTAACCACTTCTCGATATTTTGCGTCATTCAAGAACAGCGAATTACAGCGAAGCAACAGCCAGCTTCCACGCTCTTCTTTCGCGTCTATGATCGTCGGTGGCCCAGGGCTTCTGCGGAAGTCGAGATGTCCGTGGCTGATAATTTGCTGCGGCGAACAGCCAGAACAGCGAAAGTGCATCGATCCTATTGTGCAGACCCGGTTAGATGATTCAAACTCACGGATTGGGAGGCCGGAGAGAAGGGAATTCTCAGCTCGACCCGGAATCCCTTGTCGTGGCGGTCGGCAACGGGGGCATAAATTCGCGCGGATCTACGGCGTGTTGACCGCGGCGAAGCTCGAAATGAAGTTGCGGCTCATTGACATTGCCGGTCGAGCCGACCCGCGCGATAACCTGGCCGCGCCCGACTTTTTCACCGCGCTTGACGAGAATCGCATCGCAATGGGCATAAGCCGAAATCCAGCCATTGGCGTGCTTGACGAGGACAAGATTGCCGTACCCGCGCAGCTCGTTCCCGGTATAGGCGACGACGCCGGCGTCGATGGCTTGGACTGTGGTGCCGCGTGGTGCGGCGATGTTGATGCCGTCATTGTGTGTGCCGTCGGGTTTCGAACCATAGCTTGCGAGAATATGGCCGCGAACCGGCCATAAAAACATGCCGCTGCCGGCAGCCGGGGGTGCCACGGATTTACCCGCATCCGGGGTGTCAGGGACCGCTTGCGGCGGTGGCGCGGCGGAGATCGGGGGCGGGGACGCTTCGGGGGTCGGCTCAGCCTCATGCAGTGCGGCAGGCGGCACCATCGGCTCCGCTGCCGCGGACGGACTGTTCGGGGCGGCTGTCGGCGGGAGGGCGGGCCACGTTGTAGGCGGGGGAACCTCCGGCTGCTGTGCGGGAGGCAGCGCCGCTACCGATGCGGGCGCCGCAGCGAGGCGCGGCGGGCCGGCGCCTGGAATGACCAGCGTGCGCCCAACCTGAATGCGATACGGCGCCGACAGACCGTTCGCCTCGGCGATCACCTGCATCGGGACATGGTAGCTCTGGGCGATTTCGGACAAGGTCTGCCCGCGCTGAATCGTGATCGTCTGCGGGCCGCGCTCCACCGGCGCGGGGCCGCCGACCACTGGCGCCGGTCCCTCTAGCCGCGGAGAGCAAGCCGCGAGAGCACACCCGAGCACCACCGTGAGTCCAAATGCCGAACCAAAACCGCGCCGCGGTTCAATACGAATTGTCATCTTCTCCCGGCACGCCCCCCGACGCGCAAGACTATGGGCTATTTGGTACGCGAAGCCAAAATCATGTCAAGCCCTGGTCCGCTTGGCGTCGCGGCAGCCCGGCAACGAGAGGGACGAACCGAACGATACCGAGATCGTCGGTCGAAAACCGGTCCGCTTCGCGGCGGATGCGCACGAGCTGCTGGTCGCGGTGATCCTCGCCGACTGGCACTACGAGGATGCCCCCAGGCGCGAGCGCGTCGACCAAGGTCGCCGGGATTTCCGGAGCCGCGGCGGTCACGAGCACTCGCTCATATGGCGCCTGCTCGGGCCAGCCCTTTGTGCCGTCGCCGAATCGGCACACGATATTGCGCAGGCGCAGCTCTTCAAATCGCCGCTCTGCCTCGCGCAACAATTCGCGGTGACGCTCGATCGTAAAGACACGCCGGCAGAGGGCTGACAAAACCGCGGTCTGGTAACCGGAACCTGTTCCGATCTCGAGGACATTCTGCCGTTCACCGAGATCGAGCTTCTCGGTCATCAGCGCCACGACAAAGGGCTGGCTCACCGTCTGCGCATTGCCGATCGGGAGGGCCATATTCTCATAGGCTTGGTCCTCGAACGACGCGGGCACGAATTTCTCTCGCGGGGTCTTTTCGATGGCGCCGAGGACGCGCGTGTCGCCGATGCCGGCGCGACGCAGCTCCATCAGAAGACGCAGCTTTTTCTGGATCAAACCCGGCTCGACCGAGCCGGCTCGGCCAGGCGTCACCCGAAGACCTTTTTCAGGGAGGCGAGCACCGGAACGTTGGTCAGGTTAAGGTAGATCGGGGTGACGGAAACCTGCTTCTCGTTGATCGCCGCCAAGTCGGTGCCGGGCTCGGCAAACCCGTCCTCGCGGACCGGGCCGATCCAATAATAGGGCCTGCCGCGAGGATCGAGGCGCTCGCTTAGATTGTCGGCGATCGCGCGCTTGCCTTGGCTGGTGACCGCGATACCGCGGACGTCTTCAGGGGCAGCGGCGGGGAAATTGATGTTCATCAAGGTGTGCTCGGGCCAGGGCAGCCGGGTCAACCGCCGGATCACCTCGGGCGCGAACCGCGCGGCGGTGTGCCAGGGTATCGCCTCGCCGTCGATGAAATGCTGGCTCAGCGCAATGGCCGGGATGTCGAGCAGCGTCGCTTCCATCGCCGCGGCGACGGTCCCCGAATAGGTCAGATCTTCTCCTACATTGCCGCCGCCATTCACCCCGGAAAGGGCGAGGTCCGGGCGGTGCTCGCGAAGCAGGTGCTTGATCGCCAACATAACGCAATCCGTCGGCGTCCCGTCCACTGCGTAGCGGCGCTCCGCCAGCTCCGACATGCGCAACGGGCGCCTTGTGGTCAGCGAATGGCTGGAGGCGCTCTGTTCCTGCTCGGGCGCGACGACCCAGAACGTCCGGCGAGAGGTCGCGCGCGATCTCCTCCAACAGCTTGATGCCGGGCGACCCGATGCCGTCGTCGTTGGTGACGAGAATGCGGGCTTTGGCGAGTTCGATGCGCCGCTCAGCCATGGGGTTCGATGACCTCCTGGCCTGCCATATAAGGCTGCAACGCCGATGGAAGCGCTACCGTGCCATTGTGCCGTTGGAAGTTCTCGAGGATCGCGATCAGGGTTCGCCCGATAGCGAGACCAGAGCCGTTGAGGGTATGAACCGGCAATGTTCCTCTTCCCTCGGCGGGGCGATAGCGCGCCTTCATGCGCAGGGCCTGGAACGCGCCGCAATTCGAGCAGCTGGAGATCTCGCGATAAGTCCCCTGTCCCGGCAGCCAGACCTCGATGTCATAGGTCTTTTGCGAGGCAAATCCCATGTCGCCGGTCGACAGCAGCACCACCCGGTAGGCCAGGCCGAGGCGCTTCAGCACTTCCTCGGCGCACGCAGTCATCCGTTCGTGCTCGGCGGCGGAATTGTCCGGTCGAACCACCGACACCAGCTCGACCTTTTCAAACTGATGCTGACGGATCATGCCGCGGGTGTCCTTACCCGCCGCACCGGCCTCTGAACGGAAACAAGGGGTCCAGGCAGTGTAACGCAGCGGCAGCGCACTCTCGTCGAGGATTTCGCCGGCAACGAGGTTGGTCAGCGGCACCTCGGCGGTCGGGATCAACCAATACCCATCTCTAGTTCGGAACATATCCTCGGCGAATTTCGGGAGCTGGCCGACCCCAAACGCCGCTTCATCGCGGACCAACAGTGGAGGCGAAACCTCGGTGTATCCTAATTCGGTCGTATGGAGATCGAGCATGAACTGGCCGAGCGCCCGCTCGAGCCGAGCCAGCGCGCTGCGCAGAACGACGAATCGTGACCCGGACAGCTTTCCGGCGCGCGCAAAGTCCATCATGCCGAGCCGCTCGCCGACGGCCTCGTGGGACAACGGTGCGAAGTCGAAACGCGGCGGCTCTCCGTGATGGCGCAGCACTCGGTTGGCGCTTTCGTCCGGTCCATCCGGCACCTCGTCTGCCGGCAGGTTCGGCAAACCGACTAGAATCTCGTCGATCTCCTCCCGCAGCTGGGCGGCCTTGTCGGTCGCCGATCGCGCGGCCGCCGCAGCCGACTTTGCGCCAAGTTGATCGACTTCGACATTCGCGCCGGCCGCTGCGCCTTTGGCCGCTCCGATTGACCTGGAGAGGCGATTGCGCTCGGCCTGTGCCTTTTGAGCAAAGGTCTCGGCCTCGCGCCATTTTCGATCTAGCTCGAAGACCTTGTCGGCGTCAGTCTCCAGACCGCGCCGGGACAGTCCCCTCTTGAATTCCGCCGAGTGCTCGCGGATCCATCTCAAATCATGCATGGTGCGATCGGATATAGAGAGCCGGCGGCGGCGCGTCTATCCGGCTCGCGCTCGTCAGGTTCCGGGCGCGGGCTTCCCCTTGCCGGCGAGTTCGGCTTCTTCTTGCGCCTCGCGCTTGGCGCGCGCTTTCTCCACCATCCGGCACGAGATTATCGAGGCCTCGAACAAGATGATCAGAGGTATCGCAAGGCTCGTCTGGCTGATGATATCTGGCGGCGTCAATACCGCGGCAACGACGAACATGATAACAATGGCATAGCGTCGTTTGGATGCGAGCCCGGCCGACGTAACCAGACCCACACGCGCCATCAGGGTCAGCAGCACCGGCAGCTGAAAGGCGACGCCAAAGGCGAAGAGCAGGGTCATTACCAGCGACAGATATTCGTTGACCTTTGCCTCGAGGACGATCGGAAGGCCGCCGTCGGTGCCGGCCGGCGTCTCGAAGCTGACGAAGAAGCGCCAGGCCACCGGGATCACGACAAAATAGGCGAGCGCCGCGCCCATCGCGAAAAGGACCGGCGTGGCGAAGAGGTAGGGGTAGAAGGCGCGACGTTCGTTCTTGTAGAGGCCGGGCGCGACGAACTTCCAGATTTGGTTGGCGACGATCGGGAAAGCGAGGCACAGCCCCGCCCAGAACGACACCTTGACGTATGTGAAAAAGGCCTCCGTCAGGCCGGTGTAGATCAGATGCCGCCCGGTCTGCCCCTCGAAAATGACCGCCAGCGGATGCACCAGAAAACCATAGATCCGCTCCTTGAACTGGTAGCAGATCAGGAACGCGACGAGGACCGCGCCGATCGACCACATCAGCCGGTTGCGCAGCTCGATCAGATGATCGAGGAGCGGCATCCTGCCTTCTTCGAGCTCGGCTTCCCTCTCGTCGTCCACAACCGTTCCTAAAGGGGGCTAAAAATCCACCGACATCGTCATCGGGAGACGCTAACTCGCAGGAGCCTCACTGCTTTAGCGGTACGGTATCCTGACTGGCCTCATGTGGCGGCGTGATGGTTGGGGCCGCGGGCTCGGCGAGTTCGACCGCCTGGGTCTCCGGCGTTTCTGTGGCCACCTGGGGCGGAGCTTCGGGAACCGGGGCGGCCGGGAGATCGGGCTCGGAGAATTTCGGCAGCTCCGGCGGCTTCAGGCTCTCGGCCAGGCTTCCGGTCGGGTCGATCGTGTTGCGAAACTCTTTGTCGAGATCGATCTCGGTGGCCTTCTTCAGCTCCTGCCGCATCTCGTCGAGTTCGGCCTCGCGGATCATCTGCTCGACGCTGCTCTGAAACTCGCGCGACAAGGTGCGCGCCTTTCTGACCCAAAAGCCGGCGACGCGCAGCGCCTTCGGGAGATCCTTCGGCCCGATGAACACGAGCGCCACGACCCCGATCAGCAGCAGCTCGGACATGCCGAGATCAAACAGCATCGTGACCGTGCCTCACTGCGTCCTGGTCAGATCCGTGCAACATTCGCAAGTAGGGCGATGATGTCAGATGCCTTTGATATGGGCAACATCAGCCGGCGCACCAGCCTGGCGGCTCAGGGCTCGACGCGGCCTTCCTGCTCGGCGTTTTTCTCGCTCGCCTGTTCGGGCAGGGTGAGTGGGGCAAGGTCGAGAAGACCGGCGGTGCGCAGCTCGTCGAGACCGGGCAGCTCGTTCAGGCTGTCGAGCCCAAAATGGACGAGAAAGCCCGGCGTCGTTACCCAGAGGAGGGGCCGGCCGGGACCGGCGCGGCGCCCCTTGGGACGGACCCAGCCGGCCTCCATCAACGTATCGATCGTTCCCTTTCCGAGGGCGACTCCACGGATCTGTTCGATTTCGGCGCGCGTCACCGGCTGGTGGTAGGCAATCACCGCGAGTGTCTCCACAGCAGCCCGCGACAGCTTGCGGGGGACCAGCCGCTCGATCCGCAAGCTGGCGGCGAGATCAGGTGCGGTGCGAAACGCCCATCCGCCGGCCAGCCGCACGAGGTTGACCCCTCGTCCGGCATAGCTCTCGGCCAGCTCGCGCAGCAACCCCGCGACATCGGCCGCTTCGTCGAGGTGCCGCGCCAGAGCCTCCTCGCCAACTGGTTCGGCGACCGCGAACAGGAGCGCCTCGACAAGACGCAGCTGCTGAGCCCGCCCGCTCACCCGGCTGCCCCCATATCGATCGCAGTGGCCGGGGCCGGGCTGCGGAGGTAGATCGGCCCGAAGGCCAGATCCTGACGAAGCTCGATGCGGCCGCTGCGCGCCAGCTCGAGGATGGCGGCGAAAGTGGCGGCGAGCGCCGAGCGGCGAAACACCTCGCCGCGCAGCTCCCTCGGCAAGAAGTTCGCCAGCTCCCGCCAATTCGGCACCCGGCCGACAAGGCGCGCCAGGCGGCTCAATGCATCATCCATCGAATGGAATTCGGCCGGCTCGATCGTCAGCACCGCAGCTTCGGTTCGACGGCGGCCGTCGCCATAGGCGCGCAGAAGTTCGTAGAGAGCGAGCTCGTAAACCGGGACCGCGATCACGGCGAGCCCCTCGGGCGCGCCGCGCAAGAACACATCCTGCCCGGTCCGCGGACGCGCCATGAGCCGCCCTCCGGCAATCTGCATGGCCTCGAGCAAGCGGAGGCGGTGCTGCAGTTGCGCAGCGAGCTCTGTCCCGCTCGGCTCCTCGTCCTGCGGAGGCTGCGGCAGCAAGAGGCGCGATTTCAGGTAGGCGAGCCACGCCGCCATGACCAGGTAGTCGGCGGCAATCTCCAGACTGAGCGAGCGTTGTCTCGCGATGAACGCCAGATACTGGTCGGCCAGCGCCAGGATCGAAATCTTGCCGAGATCGACCTTCTGCTCACGGGCCAATGAGAGCAGCAAATCGATCGGCCCCTCGTAGCCGTCGAGCTCGAGCACCAGCTGCTCCCGGTCGGCAGCCATAGGGTTCATCAACCCTGCCCCGTTATCCTCAATATAAACTGGTACAGCGCTTCAGCCGGCACGCCGATCAGCCATCCAGCGATATTCAGATCGAGACCTGTTCGCTCACCTACGTAGGGGAGCACGAACAAGAACAGGAGCACGATGAAAATGCCGTAACGCTCTATCCGGGCCAGCGGGAAAGCGAGTGCATCCGGCAGGAGGCCGACCGCTACTCGTCCCCCATCGAGCGGAGGTAAAGGTAGCATGTTGAAAACGCATATAATGACATTGACCAGAATCGAGTTCGCCAGATTTCTTTCGAGCCAATCGGCTGCCTCCGCTGGAAACAAGAACAAGCCGTAAATCAACAAGCTCGATACGATTGCCAGCAGGACGTTTGTGAGAGGGCCCGCTATCGCCACCCATACCATGTCCCGCCTTGGGTAATTCAGCCGCCGGAAATTTACCGGTACCGGCTTAGCATACCCAAACATGAACCGCCCAGATGAAGACAGTAACAGCAAAGCAGGCAGGATTATCGTCCCGAAAAGATCAATATGCTTGAAAGGGTTGAAGGTAACCCGGCCGGCTTGCCATGCAGTATCGTCGCCAAACCGGTATGCTACGAACCCATGGGCAGCCTCGTGGAAGGTAACTGCGATAACGACCGGCACTACCAAAGTGCTGGCTTCCGCCAAATTCATCGTGTTGAGAGCTCCTTCTGCGGGCCGGCGAGAAGCGCGTCGAATCGCGCCTCCGCTCCCGCGCGGTCGAAGCCATTCGCCGCAGAAGCGCGACGCATCGCTTCGCCGCGCCCAACCCGCGCCGCGGTGCGTGGCGAAATCGGCCGGGCGGCCGCGACAACCTCCTCCATCTCGTCCGGGTCTCCGTTGCAATGCAAGGCAAGATCGCAGCCCGCGTCGAGCGCCCGCCGGGTCCGCTCTCCGAGCCCGCCGCCGAGCGCCCGCATCGACAGATCGTCGGACACGAGAACGCCGTCGAACCCGATCTCGCCGCGGATGACCTCGGCGACCACCCGTGGAGATAGTGTCGCCGGCGCCCTCGGATCGACGGCCGAATAGACGATGTGCGCGGTCATCGCCCAAGGCATCGCGGCGAGCGCCCGGAACGGCGCAAAATCCGTGCGAGCCAATTCCTCGTAACCGGTCTTGACCTGCGGGCAGGCGTAATGGCTGTCGACGCGGGCCCGCCCATGGCCGGGTATGTGCTTGAGGACAGGCAGGACACCGCCGTCGAGCAGCCCCGCGCACACGGCACCGGCGAGGCGAGCGACCAGTTCCGGATCGCTCCCATAGGCCCGGTCGCCGATTACCGGATCCGCCCCGGCCGCCGGGATATCCAGGACCGGCAGGCAATCAACGGTGATGCCCAGCCGGGCCAAATCGTCGGCGATCAGCCGGGCGCCGAGACGGACCGCCGTCACCGCCGTCGGGTCCGGCAACGAGGCCAAACGCGCCGCCGATGGGTAGTGGCGCCAGTGCGGCGGACGCAGCCGGGCCACCCGGCCGCCTTCCTGGTCGATCAGAACCGGCGCGTCGTCGCGGCCGACGCAACCGTGCAGCGAGGCGACGAGATCGCGCACCTGACCGGGCGAACTGCAGTTGCGGCGGAACAGAATGAAGCCGACCGGATCGGCGTCGGCGAAGAAATCGCGCTCCGAGGCGGTGAGACGCTCGCCGGAACAGCCCAAGACAACCGCGAGCGGCGGGTTATCGGGCAATGAGGCACCCGATGTTGCGCCGCTTCAGCTCGCCGCAGATGCGGTCGGCATCCGCGATCGGGGCAGTCTGGAGCCGGTAATACACCCCTTTGTCGCCGAGATCGGCGCGAACGGGTGTCGCCGAGACACTCCCGAGCAAGTCGGGATTCGCGCGCCTGATACGGTCCCATTCCTGGCGCGCGGCCTCCTCGCTGCGCACCGAAGCTAGCTGGACCCGGGTGCCGCCCGTCTTTTGCGCCGCAGCTGGTTTTGCAGCGGTCGCAGCGGCCTCGGCCTTAGCGGGCGGTTTGCCGGCCGGCTGCTGCGGTTGGGCCAGTGGCGCCGGATTGGCGGCACCGGCTCCGGCAGGCACCGGTGGTGGCGGGGGTGAAGCAGATGGAGCGGCGGCAGAAGGCGCCGAGGGCCGTGGCATCGGCTTTTCGGGTGGCGGCAGCAGGTGCTCTACGGCCGCGCGCTTCTGGGTGTAGATCAGTTTGTCGCGATCCGGGACTTCCATACCGCCGGGCTTTTCTGGCCTCACTTTGGTCGGACGCTCGTCGGCTCGAATCAGCGGGACATCCACAGCTCCCGTGATTACGCCCCCGTGTTTTAATCCCTGCTGGTAGGCGAACCATAGGCCACCGGCAAACAGTCCGGTCACAACAAGCGTGACCAGACTTGCGACCAGCCCACGAAACCGCGGCCGCGCCTGATGTTCCCGCGGGTCGGCGTAGAGGTCGGCCCGCCCGTCCGAATCCACCGAGCCAGCTTGATACGACATCATCACATCTCCCGCGCCGGCTCGACCCCGAACACGGTGAGCCCCGAAGCGATGACGAGCGCGACGCCGCGGACCAGAGCCAGGCGCGCGCGGGTCAACTCCTCGTCGGACGCGAGGATAAAACGTAAAGTCGCCTCGTCCTTGCCCTTGTTCCACAGCATGTGGAACTGCGCGGCGACTTCCTGGAGATAGAAGGCGATGCGGTGCGGCTCATGGGCCTCGGCGGCGGCCTCGACCAGCCGCGGCCAGCCCGCGAGCTGGCGAATCAGCGCGATCTCGGAGGGGTCCGAGAGCCTCTCCAGCGGCGCCTCGCCAAGCGCCGCGTCGGAAAGATCGTCCTCGGGGAATTGCTCGGCGGCGTGCCGCATGACCGATGCGGCGCGGGCATGGGCGTATTGCACATAGAAGACCGGATTGTCCTTCGACTGCTCGGTTACCTTGGCAAAATCGAAGTCGAGCGCCTGGTCGTTCCGCCGGGTCAGCATGATGAAGCGGAACACGTCCTTGCCGACCGCGTCGACGACTTCGCGCAATGTGACAAAAGCACCGGCACGCTTTGACATGCGGACCGGGTCGCCCTTATCGAACAAATTCACAAACTGATAGATCTTGACGTCCAGAGACGCGACACCGCCTGTCACCGCCCGCACCGCAGCCTGCGTGCGCCTCATATAGCCAGCGTGGTCAGCCCCCCACAGGTCGATCAGGTTCTTGAAGCCGCGGCGGAACTTGTCCCGATGATAGGCAATGTCGCTGGCGAAATAAGTCAACGAGCCGTCCGATTTTCTAAGCGGACGATCGACATCGTCACCGAATTGGGTCGCACGAAACAATAATAGAGGCCGGGGCTCCCAATCGTCCGGTGGCGGTTTACCCTTGGGTGGTTCCAGAATACCCGTGTAAATAAGGCCTTGCTGCTCTAGCTCGGCTAGACATTCGTCGACTGCCCCTTGTTCGACCAGCGCCCGCTCCGAGACGAACACGTCATAGTTTACGCCGAGAGAGGCGAGGTCGGCCCGGATTACCGCCATCATTCGCTCGACGGCGAACTCGCGAACCGGACCGAGCCACTCCTGCTCCGGCCGGCCAACCCATTTGCGCCCGTCGCGCGCAGCGAGCGCGCGGCCGGTTTCGGCGAGGTATTCGCCGGGATAGAACCCCTCGGGGATAAGGCCGATCGTCTCCCCGAGCGCCTCGCGATAGCGCAGGTAGGTCGAGCGGGCGAGAATATCGACCTGGGCGCCAGCGTCGTTGATGTAATACTCGCGCTGCACGCTGAATCCAGCCTTACCAAGCAGCCCGGCCAGCGCATCCCCGACCACCGCACCGCGGCCGTGCCCGACATGCATGGGCCCGGTCGGATTGACGGACACGAACTCGATATTCACCGGCTCACCCCTGCCGATGTGCGAATCGCCAAACGCCGTGCCCGCGCGGAGGATGGCGCGGAGCTGCGCATGCCAAATCTCGGGGACGAACCTGATGTTAATGAAGCCCGGCTTCGCCGGGGCGGCGGTGAATCCCGGGCCGCGATAATCCCCGGTCACCAGCTCGCGCCCGGCGAGGGCGGCGGCGATCCGCTCGGCGAGAGCCATCGGATTTTGTTTGAGGGTCCCGGCGAGCACCATCGCCGCGTTCGTTGCCAGATCGCCATGCGCGGGATCACGCGGCAGCTCGACCGCAACCCGGCGCAGATCGAGCCCCGCCGGCAGTTCCCGGTTCGCCACGAGATCCTCGATGGCAGCCAGCACGACCCGTCGAAAGTCGGCGAATATATTAGTCATGTCCGGATACCAGGAGCCGGCGTGTTATGGCGTTCAGGCGATGTCGGGTACTGGAACCTCAACCCGACGCCCCGCGACTTCGTCCACCAGCACAAATCTTCCGCCATCAGAGGCGCGCAGCTGAGCATTGGCGTCGAGAAGCTCGATGCCGTAAAGGGATCCGTCCGGGGACAGATCGACGTTCACTTCATCGCTCAACCGAACCGTTTCCACTTGGGTACCGGCGGCCTCGCGCACGCGCAGGTAGGCGATGTTCCGACGAGGATCGTAGCTGAGCTGCACTCTCCAGCCTCCAACTCTCACGGTGATAACCATCCAGTCGTCGTCTTCCCAAGTCGAGAGCACCTCGACCTGCTTCATATGGTAGCGACGGCCGCGCCGCAGCGCCTTGAAGGGGAAATTACGTCGTAATCCCTGGCGGGCGAACTTCGCCGGAAATTGCTCCCCTTCCCGGATCCGTCGCTGCGACCTCTTCCTCGGCTGCTCCTCGCTCCAACATCCGAGCAATCGCGTGAAAGTGTAGCTTCACAATGATTCACGTCCAGGCGTAGGTGTCGAACAAGCGATGATGCTCGTCGAGCGCGAAACGGTCGGTCATCCCGGCGAGGTAGTCGGCCGCGACCCGCGCGGTTGAGGGTTGGGCAGGGCCGGCAGCAAGCTCGCGCCATTCGCGCGGCAAGCGTTGCGGCTCTGCGAGATAGAACGCGAACAGGTCGTGGACCACCCTGTGCGCCTTTGAACTCATGCGTTTGACCCGGTGATGGCGATACATCCGCTCGAACAAAAATTCTTTGAGTGCGCGATCGTTGCGCCGCATCTCGTCGGAAAAATCAACGATCGGCGCGTTTAGCGCCCTCACCTCGTCAACCGATCCGGGTGCGATGTGGCCAAGCCGCCGAGATGTCTCGCCGATCAGATCCCCGACCATCCGATCGATCACCCGACGGATCGATTCGTGGATCAGGCGAGGCTCCTCGATCCCCGGATAGCGCGACGCCACCCCGTGAAAGACCGGACCGACGAGCGGCACATCGGCGAGGTCGGCGACCGCGAACAACTCGGCGCGCAATCCGTCATCGATATCATGGTTGTTGTAGGCAATGTCGTCGGCAAGCGCGGCGACTTGTGCTTCGGCGCTCGGGAAAGTCTCGAGGTCGAGGGAGTGGCGGCGATCGTATTCGGCGATCGTCGGGGGCACCGGCCGCTCGATGCCGGCGCCGCGCAGGGGTCCGTTGTGCTTGACGGTGCCCTCCAGCGATTCCCAAGTCAGATTGAGCCCGTCGAACTCGGCATAGCGCCGTTCGAGACAGGTCAGGATTCGCAATGTCTGGTCGTTGTGCGAAAAGCCGCCGAACCGCGCCATCTCGGCGTTGAGCGCCTCCTCGCCGGCGTGGCCAAAGGGTGTGTGGCCGAGATCGTGAGCGAGTGCCAGCGTCTCGGCGAGGTCCTCATCGAGACCGAGCGCGCGGCTGATCGTCCGCGCGATCTGCGCCACTTCGAGGCTATGCGTCAGCCGCGTCCGATAATGGTCGCCCTCGTGATAGACAAAGACCTGCGTCTTATGGGTGAGCCGCCGAAACGCGGTCGAGTGGATGATGCGGTCGCGGTCGCGCTGAAACGCGGACCGTGTTGGATGCTCGGGCTCCGGATAAAGCCGCCCGCGTGACTTCTCCGGTTTCGATGCATAAGGTGCCAAACCGTCCGACCGGACCATCCATCAAATCTAGGCTGCGCCGGTGCCGGCGTCTACTCGCACGCAAAGCCGGATCAGCAACCGCTCGGGGGATTGACGAAACGAGGTCAAGTTCGGATATTCTTAGCTAGATTAGCTAGCGATCGGGGCGCTGATGACCGAAATCGTAAACATGCATCAGGCAAAGAGCTCGCTTTCGCGTCTCGTAGAACGAGCGCTCGCAGGCGAGGATGTGGTGATCGCCCGTAATGGTGAGCCACTCGTACGGCTCGTCCCCCTTCCGAAAAACCGCGAGCCGCGTGTGCCCGGTCGATCGAAGGGACGAGTTTGGATGGCGCCCGATTTCAACGCGATGAGCGAGGAGGAACTCGAGGATTGGGAAGGGCATTGAATGCGCCTCCTGCTCGACACGCACGTGCTCGTCTGGTGGCGGGATGACTCTCCGCATTTGTCGGTACGAGCCAAAGCCGAGATTACCGATCCGATAAACGAGATCCTCGTCAGCACGGCCACCCTTTGGGAAATCGTAATAAAGCGCGGTCTCGGGAAACTGACCTTTCCTGACGACCTGGAGGGTGTCCTTGGGGAAGAGTCGTTCAGTCTGATACCGATCAGCTTTCAACACCTGCGCCGCGTGGAGCTTCTTCCGAAGCTGCACCGCGACCCCTTCGACAGGATGCTGATCGCTCAGGCGCTTACAGAAGGGGCTCCGCTGGTGACCAACGACCGTGCCCTGCTAGCTTACGGTGTCCCCACTCTTTGGTAGAGGCCGCCACTCTGTCTGCCTATGTTGAGGCGTCTAGGGGAAGCGTCATGGAATATATTCGCGTCGATTTTGATCTCCACGACATTCGTGACGTCTTGGCGAATGGCAATGTGGTCGGTCAAACCGAAACCGAGCTGACGCTGCCGTCCAACTATTACGTCATAACTCTGTCCGGCGACGGATACGCCCCGCCCAGCTGGTCGGGGGTAGTTGCCGGCACGCTGCCCGGCAACCCTCAGCGCATTCGGTTTACCAAAATCTGATTGGAAGGACTGATGCATAAACCCTTCCTGTTCGTTGTGTGCGCGCTTCTTTTCAGCGCGTGCTCGTCTACGCGCTTTGAGAATGCGCCGCTGCAGGCCGGCGAGGCCAATCCTGAGCGACGCAGTATTGCTCCGGGAAGCCTCGATCGCCCGGCGATATTGATGACCTTCTCCGGCGGCGGATCGCGCGCCGCGGCACTCGCCGAAGCCGTCCTGCGCGAACTGTCGCAAACCAGCTACGCCACGTCCGATGGCCCGCATGTGCTGACCGAGGACATCAAGCTGATCTCGTCGGTGTCGGGCGGCAGCGTTACCGCGGCGTGGTTCGGGTTGCAACGCGGACCCGGGCACTGGGACGGCGATCTCGACGGGCTGCGCAACGATTTTCTTACCAAAGACAACATGGCGACGCTCGAACTCGACGCCGTCAACCCGATCACCTGGTTTGGCCTCGTCACCGGCCAGATCACCCGCATCGAGGCCGAGGAGGCGCTCTTCAACTCGCGGCTTTACCATGACGCCCCGCTTGCCGCATTAAATCAGCCGGGCAAACCCTACATCGTGCTGAACGCAACCGATATGGCGGGCGGCGAGACGTTTGCGATGGTCCCGCGGCGGTTCGACGATGTCTGCTCGAGATACGATTTGCTGCCGATAGCCACTGCGGTCTCCGCTTCCGCTGCGTTTCCGATCTTGCTGACCCCGGTCGCGTTTCAGAACTATTCCAATGGCTGCCAGGGCAAATTGCGCAATGGCGAATGGATTGGGGTCGATCTGTCGAACCCGTACACGCCATATGTGAACCTCGCCGAGTACAAGGACGCGCGCTATTCCAACGATCTGCGGCACGGTCCCAACCCCTACCGGCC
Source organism: uncultured Alphaproteobacteria bacterium (assembly GCA_963812675.1). Taxonomy (GTDB): domain Bacteria; phylum Pseudomonadota; class Alphaproteobacteria; order ATCC43930; family CGMCC-115725; genus AP-15. The sequence continues at coordinate 78,625 of CAWEWR010000007.1, forward strand.
AATCGACTACCTCTATTTTCTCGATGGCGGGCTCGCCGACAATCTCGGAACCCGGTCATTGCGCTCGGCGCTGATCGCTCCCTACGACGATGCCCAGGTACTGCGCGCCATCAATGATGGCAAGATCCGCAAGCTCGTCGTTATTGTCGTCAATGCGCGCGGCGATCCGCCGAACAAGCTCTACCAGCAGCCGCCGGGCCTTGTCGGCCAGATCCAGGCAGTCACTTCGGTGCCGATCGACGCCAATACGGCGAATTCCGAGACCGCACTGTCCGCATTGCTCGGCGAACTGGCGCAGGCTGCCGCCGGCGCCACTGGCCAAGCCAAATTCGCCGGCATGCGGATTTACGGAATCACTGTCGACTATGACCAGATCCCGGCCGACACGCCTGATCATCGCGCCTTGCGCGACGCGGCCAAAGACGTGCCGACCAGCTGGACCTTGACGCCAACGCAATTGCAGGTGACCGAGGAGGCCGGCCGTTTCCTGCTCCGCCGCCACCCTTGCTACCGCATTCTGCTCGGCGATCTTCATGCGTCGCAACCGCCCGCGGCGGGCGAGCCCGCCGAGCCGGCGATCCCCTGCACAACCAAGATCGATATGGAACGGCAGCCCGCGGCGCCCAGGCCGTCCAGCTAGGCTGCGCGCAACCGCGCCGTGGCGGAGGGGTCGACCACACCTTCAGCGGTAAGCACGACCCGGTAATCGCGCTCGGCCATCTCGCGCGAAACGAGACCATCGGCGACGTCGAGCGCGACTTGCTCGGGATCGCGCTCGGCGGGGGCGCCAAAGCCGCCGCCGCCCGGCAGTTCGAGCCGGATGAAATCGCCGCCCGGCACGCTCTGCCGGCCTTTGGGGCCGATCGGCCTTCCCGAGACCAGGGTGACCCGGCCGGGCGCCCCGGTCCCGCCGCCACCGCGGCCGCGTGCCGGGTTGCCGATCCGCTCGAAATTGCACAGCATCGCGATCGGCGTGCCGTCGGCGCCTCCCAGCTCGATGATCTGGCCGAGGCCGCCGCGGAACTGCCCGGCGCCGCCCGAGCCTTCGCGGAACTCGCGCCGGCGAAACATCACCGGCGCCACGGATTCGGTCGCCTCGACCGGGATCGTGCGCACCCCGCTCGGGAACGCGGTCACGTCGAGCCCGTCCTTGCCGGGCCGCGCACCGGCGCCGCCGCAATGGAAGATCGCGGTGCTGAAGGGCTTGATGTCCGGTGGCGCACTCCCTTCCTCCGTCCCGAGCTCGTCGAGCACGTCGGCGCCGCCATAGATCTGCGGGATCCACAGCGAGGACGCGCCTTCGGCCGGCACGCCGCCTACCATGACCTGATGCAGACAGCCGAACACGACATCGGGCAGCATGTGGCCGACCGTGTGTCGAGCGGCAACCGCGCGCGGCCGCTTCGCGTTGAGCAGGCAGCCCTCGGGCGCGCCGACGGTGATCGGGGCGAGCGAACCGGCGTTGTTGGGCACCTCGGGAGCGACGAGGCACTTCACGCCGAACGCGGTATAGGCGGTCGTGTAGTTGAGCACGACATTGATGCCGAAGGCGCTGGCGGGCGAGGTGCCGGCATAATCGACGTGAATGCCGTCGCTACCGATCGTCATCTCGGCGGCCAAGGTCAGCGGCCGGTCGTAGCCGTCCATCGTCAGGCTGTTGCGGTAGGAGCCCCTCTTCAGCTTGCCGATCGCCTCGATAGTCGCCTGGCGCGAGGTTTCGATGATATGCTCGCCGAGCCGGTCGAGATTGGCGATGCCGAACTCCTCCATCATCTCGATGAGCCGGCGGCTGCCCTCGTCGTTGCACGCGGCCAGTGCATAGACATCGCCCTCGACCTGCAGCGGCTCGCGGACATTGGCGCGGATCACCCGCAACAGGTCGTCGTTCATACGGCCCTCGCAGGCCAAGGCCATCAGCGGGATCGACAGTCCCTCCTCGAAGACCTGGCGGCCGTCGGGACCCATGCCGAGCCCGCCAATATCGACGACGTGCACTGTGCTGGCGAAGAGCCCGACGGGCTCGCCGTGCAGAAATGTTGGGCTGACCACGGTCAGATCGTGCAAATGCCCGCAGGTCAGCCACGGATCATTGGTGATGTAATGGTCGCCCGGACGCATCGTCTTCAGCGGAAACGCATCGAGGAAATGCTGGACCGCCGACGCCATCGAATTGACGTGGCCGGGGGTGCCGGTGACCGCCTGAGCGAGCATGTTGCCGTCGCGATCGAAGACGCCGGCCGAGAGATCCCCCGCCTCGCGCACGGTCGTCGAGAACGCCGTGCGCACCAGGGTCTGCGCCTGCTCCTCGACCACGGCGATCAGCCGGCTCCACATGATCTGCATGTGAATTTGGGACAGCGCGGTGTTTGGTCTGCCGAGCATCAGCCATTCTCCTTGCGGACCTGAACATTTTGGTGCGCCGCGCCGTGATCCGCAATATCGGTTGCCGGGGATACAATCTGATCGTGTACGCTCGAACCCTTGGTGCACCTGCAGCGGGCCGCGTGTCTAATGCGCGATCGCTTCGAGGGCGAGACCCCGAGTGCGGGGGCCAAATCCGCCGATTGTCGCCACCACGATGGCCATCGCGAAAGCGATGAACGCGAAGACCGCGTTGACCCCGCCCAAATTGAGGAGAAAGGCGACGACGAGGCCCGAGAGCGCGGCCGACAGCCGGCTCCAGGAATAGACAAAGCCGATCGCGCGCGAGCGAATGCGGGTGGGGAACAGCTCGGACTGATAGCTGTGGAAGCTGAAGGACATCAAATTGTTGCACAGGGTCACCAGCACGCCCAAGAGGATCAGCGCCGCCGGCAGTTCGGCGTTGGCAAAAAACATGCCGAACACGCCAATCCCCACCGCGCCGAGACAGATCTGCCATTTGCGCTCGATCCGGTCGGCGATCAGGGTGCCGAGCAATGGCCCCACCGGGTTGGCGATGGCGATGATGAACGAATATTCGAGACTGGTGGTGACTTTGATGCCTTTGGCGATCAGCAAGGTCGGGACCCAGGCGGCAAAGCCGTAATACCCGAATGTTTGGAAGAAATTGAACACCGACATCAGGATCGCGCGCCGGTCATAGGGCGGCTGCCAGATCTCTGCGAACGTCCCCTCGCCCGCTTCGTCCCTCTGCGGCGGCCCCGGCGGCGCCAGTTTTCCGTCGCTTTCCATTGCGACCCGGCTCTCGATGCCCGCGACGACCCGCTCGGCATCCGCCAGCCGTCCGTGCCGTGCCAGCCAGCGCGGCGATTCGGGCAAGGACAGACGGATGAACCAGATGAAGATCGCCCCGGCCGAGCCGATCAGCACGACCCAGCGCCAGCCGTCCAACCCGAGCGGCGTCTGAGGCACGAGCAGCCAAGCGAGGAAGGCGACCAGCGGCACCGCCAGGAACTGCACAAACTGGTTAAAGGCATAAGCGCGTCCGCGATGACTGCGCGGCACCAGTTCGGACACATAAGTGTCGATCGTCACCAGCTCGATGCCGATGCCGATGCCGGCAATGAAGCGCCACAGATCGACGGCAAAACCGGAAGTCTGGAACGCCATGATCGCGGTCGTGATCGAATACCAGATCAGCGAAAAGGTGAAGACCGTGCGCCTTCCGTAGCGGTCGGCGAAGTGGCCGAGAAAAATCGCCCCGACGAACAACCCGGCGAACATCGCGAAGACGAAGGTGCCGATTCCGGCCACCCCATAAGGCGCGAGCACGCTGAAGGGGCCGAGAGATTCGGACGTGAAGTAGCCGGCCTTGAGCAACCCCGGCGCGATATAGGCGGTCAGGAAAAGGTCATAGAACTCAAAGGCGCCCCCTAGAGAAATCAGGGTGACGAGCATCCAGATATGCCGGGTCATCGGCAGCCGGTCGAGCCGGGCGGCGAGCTCCGCCGCGCTTGCAGTGGCCATAGCGTCTCCTCCCATCGGCGCTGGGTCGCACCGATCCTGAATACTACCGGGCGCAAACTATCCCGCAGCAACCCTCTGTTGCACCTATCTCGCTGTCAGCTGCCGGGCTGATGTTTAGTGGTTGGAATGGTTCTTGCGGGTGCGATGTTCGCCCGGAATGGGGTTGCCTGTTAACGGAAGGTCGCGAAGATGCGGATCCGGATCGGCTTTGAGTTGATGTACGAATGTCTCCAACCAACGCCGATGCTGCTGATGGTGAATGTCCATCACACACGGTCCTCGGATCTGGTGGTGCCGGACCATCTTGTTACCGATCCGCCAACCCCGATCCAAGCCTACCGAGACGGCTTTGGCAACTGGTGCAGCCGCATCGTGGCGCCGGCGGGAATGATCCGGCTGTCTACCGATGCCGTCGTCGAGGACACGGGTGAGCCCGATGCGGTGGCCGAAGAGGCTCCCCAGCACGCGGTTGAAGATCTTCCCGACGAGGCCTTGGTATTCCTGCTACCGAGCCGCTATTGTGAAACCGACCGGCTCTCCGAGATCGCATGGTCGTTGTTTGGTAAGACGCCACCGGGCTGGGCCCGGGTCCAGGCCATCTGCGATTATGTTCACCAGCATATCGTCTTTGGCTACGAACACGCCCGCTCGACCCGATCGGCCTGGGAGGCTTATGGCGATCGCCAGGGCGTCTGCCGGGATTTTACCCACCTGGCTGTCGCTTTCTGTCGTTGCATGAACATTCCGGCGCGCTATTGCACCGGCTATCTCGGCGACATCGGGGTGCCGCCCGTGGACCTGCCGATGGATTTCTCGGCCTGGTTCGAGGTTTATCTCGGCGGTGAGTGGTACACTTTTGACGCACGCCACAATATCCCGCGCATTGGTCGAGTGCTGATCGCTCGAGGCCGCGACGCGGCGGACGTGGCGATCAGTACGACCTTCGGTCAAAACAAGCTTTGCAGCTTCGCAGTTCGCACCGAGGAGCTGATCGAACAGTTCCACGTTCCTAGACCCTGAACGTGAAGCGGCTCCCCGTCGTGCACAGCACCAGCTTCTCCGGCATCTCCTGCTTGGCGAGATCGATGAAGTTCTGGCCGCTGCAATGCATCGGCAGGACGTGCTCCGGGTCGAGCTTCTTCAGTTCCGCCATCACCTGGCGCAGATAATCGTCGGGCGCCGGGGCCAGGTGGAAACCACCGACCAGCGCATAGATTTTCTCGACGCCGGTGACCTCCTGCGCCCGCCGCAACGTGTTGATGATGCCGGCATGGCCGCAGGAGCTGATCACGACCAGCCCCCGGTCGCCGAGGCGGAAACAGGTGGCGTGCTCGTGCCAGTGCTGGTCGGGCTGCTGCTTTCCGGCGAGCTCGTCCTCGGTGAAATGGTGGTTCATATAGGCCTGTGGATCGCAGCCCAGGCCGTCCTTGATGCCAACCTCGACCCAGGTGTTGGGGAGAACGTGCTCGATGCTGGTGCGCGGCACCGCCCCCGTCGTGAAGGCGTGGCCTTCGATCACGACCGGGACCTCGGACAGTACAGGCTCCACATTCAATGCCTTCAGGCGGTGCCGGTCGAGCACGCCGAAGTCGCTGAAGCTGCCGTCGGGGTTGCGGTTGAGCCGGTGGCAAAAATTGTCCTCGCCACCAGTGTAAAGGCGCAAATCATTGCGCATTCGAGGGCGCTGCGCCTCCAGAAAGCCGATCAAGCCGCCGAGGTGATCGAAATGGCCGTGACTGAGGATCAACGCATCTACCGCCGAGACGTCGATCTTCAGCAGATCGAGATTGCTGAGGTAGACGGTCGGGGTAAAGCCGAAATCCAGCAAATACCGCCGGATCTCGTCGCCCTTTTGCGACTGGATATGTAGCGCCAACCCCCATTCGCTGCTCAGAGTCCTGCCCTGTCCTGCGAATGCCGCCGGTCCGACGCGCTGCACCGAGAGACCGGGCAGTTCTGCGCCGCGCAGAAAGATGTCGTGCGCGCCGTCAGTGATCTCCTGCACCACGACTCGGTCGACGACCGGCGCGTCGATACGCACGGATGCCGCCGCGGCGGAGCGGCTCAGCGGTCCGCCCCCTGCCAACAGCGCGCCGCCGAGCGCGGCCGAACCTTGCAGGAAATGGCGGCGATCAAATAACGACGACATGAATTTCTCCCGATGTGATTTTTCCCGACCGAGGGGGCGGCGCATCAGCAGGGGATTACTTGCACATGGCCGTCGCGTCCATAGGCGATGATCCTGCGATCCCGCGTCACAATGGGGACACCCAGGTGACGCGCGCTGGTCACGATCAGCCGGTCGGCGGGGTCCCCGTGCAGCTCACCCGGTAGGAAAGATGCGTCGATCGCGATCTCGGACGTCAAAGTGGCCTCCCTGAGGCCGGGACCTGCCATCACTCTGGCGAACCAGGTCTTTGGATCGGGCACGAACTGGACTGCCAGGTTGCGCCCGGCCTTGGGCTTGCTCAGTAGACCCACCTCCCACGCCGAAACAGGAGAGACGAATATCCCGCCCGCCGTGCCTGCGTGAAGGATTGCCGCCGTCGCCGAACTCGCCAACGCGTCACCGTTGGCAAGCCAAATTACTGCGCAAGTGTCCAGCAGCACTGCTTTCGGAGGTGCGCTCCGGCTCACCGATGTATCGCACCCTCACCGGCGGCAAAGGCTTCGTCGGCGACCGGTGCCGTGAGATCAATCTCGGGCGGAACGACAACGGATCCTCGCAAAAACCCGTGTAATCGCGCGACTTCTCCCGCCTCGGCTGGGGGCGGCACGAGGACGGCCACGGGAACACCCCGTTTCGTCACGACGACGCGCTCCAATTCTTTGCTGCGGATCCGATCCAGGATATCCAAACACTTCGCCTTGAACTCGCTGGCGCTGACGATCCGATGGGCGGTCACATTCCCTCCGATTGGTCATCTCAGATGACCACTAAGTAGCGCAACTCCGCCGATTTTTCAAGGTCCAAAGAATAGAGCGCACGGGGTCGGACGATTTTGCACGAGGTTAGCGTTTTTATCGGCACTGCTCAGCCCCCCGGCGGGCGAGCTCAATGTAACCGAAGGCGTCAATGCCGGCGTCGAAGGAGCGGCTGACGACGGTCGAGGTTTCGTCTTCGACTATAACGGCGGGGCCGGGGATGACGGCGCCGGGCAGCAGGTTGCTGCGCTCGTGGATTGCCACTTCAATGAACTCGCCGGTCTCCGGGTCGAAGACCGGGCGCGAGCGCCCGGGTTGCGGCGTATGGAGGTTGGGAGCCGGTGGCGGGTCGGCGGCTTGGGCCGGGGCCGGTGCAGAAAGGAGTGTCACCCAGCTGAGCACCTCGACCTCGACACCAGGGATGACGCGGCTATAGAGGCGGCGGTAAGCCTCCTGGAAGGCGGCGTGGAGCAGAGTTGCGTCGTCGTTGCGGTAGGGGCGGGTCGGCAATTGCACCGCGATCTCATGGCCTTGGCCGCGGTAGCGCATGAACGCGGAGCGGGTTTCGGTCAACGGCTGGTCACCGGCGCCGCGGCGGACGATGGGTTCGGCTTCGGCGCGCATCGCGGCGAAAAGAGCGTTGGCCGCGGCGGCGTCGAATTCATCGAGGCGCTGCAACGAGGATCGCACGATCTCGTAGGCGATCGGGGCGCGCAGAAAGCCGACCGCGGAGCCGACGCCGGCATTGGCCGGCACCAGCACGCGGTCGAGCCCCAATTTTTCGGCCATGCGCGCGGCGTGCAACGGTGCGGCGCCGCCAAACGCAACGAGAGTGCGGCCGCGCGCGTCCTTGCCGCTTTCGATTGCGTGGACGCGCGCGGCGTTCGCCATGTTCTCGTCGACGATTTCGCTGACCCCGAGGGCAGCCAGCTCTAGAGCCAACCCCAGCGGCTCGGCCACCTCGTGCCGCATCGCCTCCTCGGCTGCGGCGCGGTCGAGCGCCATGCGCCCGCCCGAGAAGCCGGTCGGATCGATGCGGCCGAGCAACAGATCGGCGTCGGTCACAGTCGGCGCCGTGCCGCCGCGGCCATAGCAGGCGGGCCCCGGATCCGCTCCGGCGCTGTCAGGACCGACCGTGATCCGCCTCAGCCGGTCGACCCGAGCGATCGAGCCGCCGCCGGCGCCGATCTCGACCATCTCGATGACCGGGATGCGCAACGGCAGCCCGCTGCCCTTTTTGAAGCGGTAAATCCGGGCGACCTCAAAGGCGCGATTGGTCTGCGGCTTCAGATCGTCGATCAGGCAGATTTTCGCGGTAGTCCCGCCCATGTCGTAGGACAGGACCTTGTCGAGGCGGCATTGCCGGGCGATCTCGGCGGCGAATATCGCACCGCCCGCCGGACCCAACTCGACGAGCCGCACCGGGAAGCGGATCGCCGTCTCGACCGAGGTGAGCCCGCCGCCAGACAGCATCAAAAAGAGCGGGCAGACGAAACCTTCACGCTGCAGCATGGCTTCGAGATCGGCGAGGTAACGCCCGATCAAAGGTTGGACATAGGCGTTGGCGCAGGCGGTCGAGAAGCGCTCGTATTCGCGCATCTCGGGCGACACATCGCTCGACAAGGTGATCGGGACCCCGGAGAGCCGCTCAGCGAGGATCTCGCCGGCCCGGCGCTCATGCGCCGGATTGGTGAAGCTGTGCAGAAAACCGATCGCAACGGACTGGACGCCCGCGGCGGCGAGACGGCCGGCCAGCGAGCAAACCCCAGCCTCGTCGAGCGGCACGACCACCCGGCCGCGCGCATCGATCCGCTCGCGCACCGGAAAGCGCAGCCGGCGCGGCACCAGCGGCGGCGGCAGGTCGATGTTGACGTCATATTGCTCGAACCGGTTCTCATGCCGGATCTCGATCGTGTCGCGGAATCCCTCGGTCGTCAGCAGTGCGGTCTTGGCGCCCTTGCGCTCGATGATTGCATTGGTCGCCAACGTCGTGCCATGGATGATGATCGACAGATTTCCCGGAGCCAACGCCGCTTCCTGCAGGACCGTGCCGATGGCTTCGAGAACGGCGCTCTCAGGGGCCTCGGGAGTGGTCAAGATCTTGGCGCTGTAGCGGGACCCGTCCGCCTCGAGCGCGACGTCCGTGAACGTGCCGCCAATATCGACGCCTAACCGCGCACCCCGCTCCACTGCCGCGCCCTCTGGTTTCGTTTGCCGAAGGCGCAGTCTTCAGCCCTTGCCGCGAGGGTGTCAATCGGTACGAACAAGCCGCCGAGCCAGGCTCGGCGGCTTGCAGTGGTCGCGGAACAGCTCAGGCGCGATGGTGCCGGGCGTGGTGCTCCCCGACCAGCGTGTTGGCCATTTGTTGCTGCTCCGGCGACAGGCTGGCGTAGAGCGGCTTGAACGCAGTGAGCAGCCGTGCATCGTTGTCGGCACGGACCTTGGCGAATTGCTCGCGCAGCGACAGGCGCTGGACAGCGTCCATTGATCCGCTCTGCTGCCGGGCGTTGCCGATCACCTGGTCGAGCGCAGTTGCATTCTGGTGCATCGCCGTCGCGACCTGCTGCCACTGGGTCTCCTGGGCCGGCGTGATCTTGAGCTCGGCCTTGAGGAAGGCGACGCGGCCGTCGACCAACTGGCTGGGCAGCATCCTCGCGTGATGGTGCATCGGGTTCTGCGCCGCTTCGGAAGCCGCCGGCGTCGGTGTGTTTTGCGCCAGGGCAGGACTCAATCCGACCGCAGCTACGCTCGCCAGCATTGCGGCAGCAAGAAATGGTGTGCGAATAGTCATGATAGTCCAACCTCGATTATGTTGAGGGCTGTTGCCCCTCATCCATGACTTACGCACTTGTGTTTTAAAGCGTGCCCGCAGACCCTCGCATTACAACGATTTAACTTCGGTGTCATCTTACCCAGGTGGGCGCAGAACTGTGTCCCGTTAGATCTCACGCCCGAGGCGGCTGTCGAGCGACAGCGGTCCGCCGCCGCGGATCAATATCGCGAGGCAGATCAGCAGCAGATAGAGCTCCACCTCCATGCCACCACTTGCCGAGAACCAACCGTGCTTGACGTGAACGACGGCGACGAACATGAAGCCGGCGAACAATGCCGCGACGGGCCGCGTCAACAAGCCGAGGATTAGGCAAATACCGCCGAAGAACTCCAGGCACCCGATGTAATAGGCCCAGAACAGTGACGGGTTCAGCCCCAGTTTGGCAAAGCCTTCGGCCGTCTTGGCAATGTCACCACCCCAGAACCCGAGCACCTTCTGCATGCCATGCGGCAGAAAAAAGAACCCCGTCGCGGCACGCACCAGCGGCCAGCTGTAGGTCTCGAGAGCCGCATAGATGCCGCCCAAGGCGGGAACCACATAACGCGGCCGGTCCATGCTTTGGTAAGCCATTTTTCCTCCTTTTCGCGCCGTTAACCCAATTCTACCGCATCGGCGCGATTTGCAAATCACAATGGCTCAAGCGGGGTCAGCGGGCACTTACCTCGGGTATCGGTGGCGGCAGCGGGCTGAAATTGAGCGGGGCGTCCTCGTCGATGCGATCGCGGCTCGGCAATTGCCCGGCGTCCCAACCGCCGCCCAGCGCCTGGATCAGCGCCGCGCTCGCGACGAGCCGGCTCTGGCGGATGTTGACCGCCGTCTCGGCGTTGGCCAGCGCCGTCTGATCGGCAACGATAACACTGGTAAACGCGACGGTGCCGGCCAGATACTGGTTGTTGAGGATCCGCGCGGCCTCGAATGCCGCGGCCACGGCCTTGTCCTGAACCTCGGCCTCCTGGGCGAGGATGCGCAGAGCGGCGAGCTGGTCCTCGACCTGCTGGAACGCGGTGAGGACGGTCTGCCGGTAATTCGCGACGTCCTGGTCAAAGAGGGCACGGGCCTCCTCGACTTGGGCGCTGCGCGCGCCGGCGTCGAATACGGTCTGCACGAGGTTCGACCCAAACGCCCAGAAGCGGCTCGTCGTGGCCAACAGACGGTTCAGGGTCAACGCCGAAGTCCCATAATTGCCCGTAAGAGTGATATTGGGATAAAACGCCGCCACCGCGACGCCGATCTGGGCATTGGAGGCCGCCATCAGCCGCTCTGAGGCGGCGATGTCCGGGCGGCGCTCCAAAAGCGCAGACGGCATCTCTGCCGGTATCACCGGTACCGCGATCCTCGCTTCGGTTGGCGGGATCGAAAACTCGGCGGGCGGCTTGCCGATCAGCACCGCGATCGCGTGCTCGAGCTGGGCGCGAGTCACGCCGACTGCGATCGCCTGCGCTTGTGTGCTCTCGAGTTGTGCCTCGGCCTGGGCGACGGCCGACTGGTCGGCGGTGCCGCTCTGATACTGGTTGCGGGTGATGCGCAGCGATTCGGCGTAGTACCCGGCCGCGGCGTCGAACAGGCTCCTCAGCTCGTCCGACATCCTCAGCTGCAGGTAGTCGCTGGCCAACGTGCCCTGAGCCGACAGGCGCGCACTGGCGAGATCGCCGGCGCTCGCCTGCGCGTTCGCGACATCGCTCTCGACAGTGCGGCGGACCCGCCCCCACAGATCCGGCGTCCAGCTCGCCGACGCGGAGGTGCTGAACGAGCTGCTGGTGAACCCGGATCGGCCGGCCCCCGTGCTGCTGCTGGAGCCACCGCCGGTTCGCTGCCGCTGCGCGCTCGCATTCAGATCAACAGTCGGGAAGAAGGCGGCGCGGGCCTGCGCGACGATGAATTCCGATTGGCGGAACGCCGCCTCGGCGGCTTTCAGGTTCTGGTTGGAGATGTCGATTTGGCTTTCGAGATCGCCGAGCAGCGGATCCTTGTAGACCGACCACCAGGCGCCGCGGTCGATCGCGTCGAGCGGCTCACCGACCTTCCAGCCCGCCTCCTTGTATTGCGCCGGCACCGGGGCGCCCGGCCGGCTATAATCGGGTCCGACTGTGCATGCAGAGAGCAGCACCAGCGCGGTTAGAACGCCCATGAGGCGCGCCCGTTTCATCCCCCCTCGCGACTATGGTGGCTAGCGGCTCATTCCCCCGGTTCGGGGACGTGGCCCGAAGAGAAGCGCGGATGGCGGAGCCGCCAACGGCGCGCGCCCCACAGGCGGAAGCGGTCGAGATAGAGGTAGATGACCGGCGTTGTGTAAAGGGTGAGCAGCTGGCTGACGATCAGCCCGCCGACAATGGTGATACCGAGCGGGCGGCGCAGTTCTGAGCCTTCGCCAAACCCGATCGCCAGCGGCAACGCGCCGAGCATCGCGGCCATCGTCGTCATCATGATCGGCCGGAAGCGCTTGAGACAGGCTTCGTAGATCGCCTGGCGCGAGCTCAAGCCCAGGCGGCGCTCGGCATCGAGCGCAAAATCGATCATCATGATCGCGTTCTTCTTGACGATCCCGATCAGCAATATGACGCCTATCAGCGCCACGATGCTGAACTCGGTATCGGTGACGATCAACGCGAGTACCGCGCCGACCCCGGCCGAGGGCAAAGTGGAAAGGATCGTGATCGGGTGAACATAGCTCTCATAGAGAACGCCCAGCACGATATAGACCGCAAGGAGCGCGGCGGCGATCAGAACCGGCTCATCAGCAAGCGATTTCTCAAAGGCTCTGGCGCTGCCCTGGAAGCCGCCGCGAATCGATGCGGGCAAGTGAAGCTGCCGGATCTGATCTTCGATCGCCGTCGTCGCCTGGCTGAGCGAGACTCCCGGCATGAGGTTGAACGAGAGGTTCGCGGCGACAGACAGGTTTTCGTGATTGACTGAGAGCGGCGTATTCCCAAGCTGAAAATGGGCGATCGCGGAGAGCGGTACCATGGTTTCTTGGGACGTGCTGACCGCGGCACCCGTCGAGGTGGCGCCATGGCCGTTGTTGGCCAAGGCGTTGTTGGCCAAGTTGCGCGCCGGATCGCCCGCGATCTGAGCGGTCGTCGCTGCGGCGCGGCTCCTGTTATTGCGACCCGGCACCTTGGCGAACACTGTACCGGTCAGCGGCTCAGTCGACTGGGCGCCGCTGACTGAGCCTCCGCTGGTGCTGATATAGACCTGGTTCAAGGCTTCCGGATTCTGGCGGAACTCGGGCGCCACCTCCATGACCACGTGGTACTGGTTCTGTGCCGCATAGATAGTCGATACCTGGCGTTGGCCGAATGCATCGTAGAGGGTGTTATCAATCTGCCCAATCGTGAGCCCGAGCCGAGCCGCGCTGCTGCGGTCGATGATCAGATCCGTCTCAAGCCCGTGCAGCTGTTGGTCGAGAGTGACCCACTTCAAAAGCGGGATGTTTTTCAAAGCGGCCTCTACTTTAGGCCCCCACTCGGAAATGTCTTCGGCGTTGTCGGCCAATAAGGTGTACTGGTATTGGCTCCAATGCTCGCCGAGCCAGATGTCTTGGATCCCGGCAAACCAGGAATCGGCGCCCATCTCGTCGATCTTCCGATGCAGACGGTCCATCACCTGCTGGACCGATACATCGCGCTCCGACAGCGGCTTTAGGACTACGAACACTGAGCCGTCATTCGTCCACCCTATCGAGCCGCCGACAGTCTGGACCGCCGGGTCCTGATGGATAATTTCGACAAACTGGCTCAGCTTATGCTGCATTAGCTGAAACGAGCTGCTTTGGTCGGACCAGACGCCACCCCTGATCAACCCGTTGTCCTGCAGCGGAACAAACCCCTTGGGAACAATCACAAAAAGCCAAATAGCGGAGCATAGGGTGATGCACAGGCTCAACATGACGACAGCCGGCCATCGCAGTACTCGGTGCAGAATGCAGCCGTGCACGATTAGCATCGCCTCGAAGATCCGCTCGCCCGCTCGGTGCAGTCGTCCGGAGGCCCGTTCACATCGGTCGGCCAGCAGATAGGCGCACATCATCGGGGTCGTCGTCAGCGAGATTATCAGCGAGATCACGATCGCCACCGAAAGCGTCACTGCGAACTCGCGAAACATCCGCCCGATAATGCCTCCCATCAACAAAATCGGCACAAAGACCGCGATAAGCGAAAGACTCATAGCCAAGACGGTAAAGGCGACCTCGCGGGCACCTTGCAGAGCGGCTTGCATCCGCGTCATTCCGGCCTCGATGTGCCGCGTTACGTTTTCCAGCACGACGATCGTATCGTCGACCACTAACCCGGCAGAAATCGTCAGCGCCATCAGCGACAGGTTGTTGAGGCTATAGCCCAACAAGTACATCACGCCGAAGGTGCCGATAAGTGACACCGGTAACGCCACGCTCGGGATCAGGATCGCACGCAAATTGCGCAGGAACACGAAGACAACGAGGACGACCAGAAAGATGGCGATGACGAGCGCGCGCTCTACGTCATGCAGCGAGGCCTTAATCGTCACGGTCCGGTCCATTGTCAGCTCAACCCGGATGGCCGTAGGGATCGAGGCTGCAATCTGCGGCAGCATTGACTTGACGCGATCGACGGTGTCGATGATGTTCGCAGCCGGCTGCCGGTAGAGTGTTACCAAAACTGCCGGTTTACCGTTCAACAGCCCAAGGTTTCGCAAGTTTTCAACCGAATCGCGGACTTCGCCGATGTCGATGAGCCGCACCGGCGCGCCGTTGCGATAGGCTATCACTAACGGACGGTAATCGTCGGCGCGGTTCGCCTGGTCATTGGTATAGATCTGGAAGCGGCGGTTGCCGTCTTCGATGACGCCCTTGGGGGTGCGGGCATTGGTGGAGGCGAGCGCAGCGCGGACGTCTTCGAGCCCAATCCCATACTTGAACAGCGCGAACGGATTGAGTTCGACCCGCACCGCCGGCAGAGAGCTGCCGCTGATCGTCACCTGGCCGATCCCGTCGATTCGTGAGAGCGCCTGCTGCACCACAGTCGATGCGGCATCGTAGATCTGCCCCCGCGTCAGCGTGTCCGACGTCATAGCGAGGATCGCGATCGGCGGGCCGGTAGGATTGGATTTGTGGTAGGTCGGGTTCCGGCGCAGACTGGTCGGCAGGTCGGCCCGCGCCGCATTGATTGCAGCCTGCACATCGCGGGCCGCGCCGTCAATGTTCCGGTTGAGGCCAAATTGCAGCGTAATATAACTCTGACCGACTGAACTCACCGAGGTCATCTCGGTGACATCGGCAATTACTCCGAGATGGCGTTCGAGCGGTGTCGCTACGGTCGCCGCCATAGTTTCGGGGTTCGCGCCGGGCATTGTCGCAACCACCGAAATTGCCGGGAAATCGATCTGCGGCAGAGGCGCTATAGGAAGCTTCAGGTAAGCGAAAAACCCGGCGAGGGCTATGCCGAGCGTGAGCAGCGTGGTCGCGACCGGCCGCTTGACGAACGGCGCTGAAGGGCTCACCGCCTGTCGCCCTCCGCGCTAGCAGTGCCGCCGCCAGACTGGCAGCGTCGCGGGGCTGCAGAGCCGGCCGGAGCCCAGATGAGTAATCAGTGCCATGGACAGCTTCCGCAACCGACTGAAATTCAGACCGCCCACGATAATAACGTCCAAAAGATCGCACAACTCGACTCCAAAACGGACAAGCTCGTTTCCTTTTGCGACAGCTGCTCATTCGCCGGGTTCGGGGATACCGCCCGAATAGAAGCGCGGATGGCGGATCCGCCAACGCCGCCCGCCCCACAGGCGGAAGCGGTCGAGATAGAGGTAGATGACCGGCGTTGTGTAAAGGGTGAGCAGCTGGCTGACGATCAACCCGCCGACGATGGAAATACCGAGCGGGCGGCGCAATTCCGAGCCTTCGCCAAACCCGACCGCCAGCGGCAACGCGCCGAGCATCGCGGCCATCGTCGTCATCATGATCGGCCGGAAGCGCTTGAGACAGGCTTCGATAGATCGCCTGGCGCGAGCTCAAGCCCAGGCGGCGCTCGGCATCGAGCGCAAAATCGATCATCATGATCGCATTCTTCTTGACGATCCCGATCAGCAATATGACGCCGATCAGGGCCATGATGCTGAACTCGGTATTCGTCGCGATCAGCGCCAGCACCGCCCCGACCCCTGCGGAGGGGAGGGTGGAAAGGATCGTAATCGGATGAACGTAGCTCTCGTAGAGAACGCCCAGAACGATATAGACGGCGAGCAGGGCGGCGGCGATCAGCACCGGCTCGTTGTCCAGCGATTTCTGAAAAACTGCGGCCGTGCCCTGAAAGCTGCCATGGATCGACGCCGGCACACCGAGCTTGCGCATCTGATCGTCAATCGCCGCCGTCGCCTGACTGAGCGAGACACCCGGGGCGAGATTGAAGGAGATCGTCGACGCGACGAAAAGATTTTGATGATTGACCGCGAGCGGCGTGTTGCCCGGGCCAAAATGGGCGAAGGCGGAAAGCGGCACCATCGTCTCGTGAGACGTGCTGACCGGAGCGCCCGTCGAGGTAGCGCCGTGGCCGGTGTTGGCGAGCGAGTTGTTCGCCAAGTTGCGCGCCGTGTCGCCGGCGATCTGCGCGGTCGTGGTCGCCGCATTGGCGCTGTTCGCAGCCGGCACCTTGGCGAGGACCGTGCCGGCAAGCGCGTTGGTCGATTGCGTGCCGCCGACCGAGCCGCCGCTGGTGCTTACATAGATTTGGCTCAAGGTGTCGGGGTTCTGCCAGTACTCCGGCGCCACCTCCATGATGACATGGTACTGGTTTTGCGCGGCATAGATCACCGACACTTGGCGCTGGCCGAAGGCATCGTAGAGCGTGTTGTCGATCTGGCTCACCGTCAGCCCGAAGCGCGCCGCGGTCGGGCGGTCGATGATCAGTTCGGTCTCGAGCCCCTTTTGCTGCTGATCGAGATTGACGTCGGTCAACAGCGGCACCTTTTGCAACGCGGTTTCGAGTTTCGGTGCCCATTCATAGATATCATTGGCATCGTCGCCCTGCAATGTGTATTGGTACTGCGCGTTGTTGGCGCGCCCGCCGACCCGGATGTCTTGCGCTCCCTGCAAAAAGAGCCGAGCACCCGCGACCTCGTTGAACTTGGGTCGCAGCCGGCCCATGACCTGCTGCATCGACACGCGGCGTTGGGACAGCGGCTTCAGCACGACGAACACGAAACCGGAATTGGTCTGGCCGCCGCCGGTAAAGGCGCTGACGCTCTGGACTGCCGGATCATGCCGAATGATATCGACGAACTGGGCCAGCTTTTTTTCCATCAGCTGGAAGGAGATGCTCTGGTCGGCCTGAATCCCGCCGAACATCAATCCGACATCCTGATTTGGAAAGAAGCCCTTCGGAACGATCGTAATGAGGTAAAAGCCCAGGCACAGCGTCGCCAATAGGCTGAGCATCACGAGGGATGGCCATTGCAATGCGTGGCGCAAGCTGCGGTCGTAGAGCCTGAGGATCCCGGCGAAAGCACGCTCGCTGGCCCGGTAGAGGCGGCCGTGTGAGTGTTCCGGCCGATCGGCGAGCAGATAAGCGCACATCATTGGCGTCGTGGTCAGCGAGACTGCCAGTGAGATCATGATCGCGACCGACAAGGTCATCGCGAATTCGCGGAACAGACGGCCAACGATGCCGCCCATCAGCAGGATCGGCACAAAGACCGCGATCAGCGAGACGCTCATCGACAGCACCGTAAAGCCGACTTCGCCGGCGCCCTGCAGCGCCGCCTCCATGCGCGTCTTGCCGGCTTCGATGTGCCGCGTCACGTTTTCGAGCACGACGATCGCGTCATCGACGACAAAACCGGTCGAGATCGTCAGCGCCATCAGCGACAGATTGTCGAGGCTGTAGCCCAGCAGATACATAACCCCGAACGTGCCGATCAGCGAGACCGGAACCGCGACGCTCGGGATCAAGGTGGCCCGCAGATTGCGCAGGAACGCGAAGACGACCAGGACGACGAGAATGATCGCGATGATCAGGGTTCGCTCGACGTCATGCAGCGATGTCCGGATCGTGATTGTCCGGTCCAATGTCAACGCGACGTTGATGGCGCTGGGGATCGAGGCCTCGAGCTGCGGTAAGATCGCCTTGACGCGATCGACCGTGTCGATGATGTTGGCGCCCGGTTGTTTGTAAAGAAAGACCAGAACCGCCGGATTGCCGTTTGACAGCCCCTGATTGCGCAGATTTTCGACCGAATCGTGCACTTCCCCGACGTCGGTCAGGCGCACCGGCGAGCCGTCGCGATAGGCGACTATCAGTGGCCGGTAATCGGCGGCGTGATTTGCCTGATCGTTGGTGTAGATCTGGAACCGGCGGTCGTCCTCTTCGATGGCACCCTTGGGACTGTGGGCGTTGGCGGACGCGAGCGCAGCGCGCACGTCTTCTAGTCCGATCCCGTATTTGAACAGCGCGAGAGGATTGAGCTCGACGCGCACTGCCGGCAGCGAACTGCCGCTGATCGCGACCTGCCCGATGCCGTCGATCTGCGACAATGCCTGCTGCACGACGGTCGACGCCGCATCGTAGATCTGCCCCCGCGTCAGCGTCGCCGAGGTCATCGCCAGGATCGCGATCGGGGCATCGGCCGGATTGACCTTGCGGTAGGTGGGGTTGGTGCGCAGACTGGTCGGCAGATCGGCACGCGCCGCGTTGATCGCCGCCTGAACATCCCGCGCGGCGCCGTCGATGTTCCGGTTGAGACTGAATTGCAGCGTAATCCGGGTCGTGCCGACCGTGCTCTGCGAGGTCATCTCGCTGACGTCGGCGATGATGCCGAGATGGCGTTCGAGTGGCGTCGCTACGGTCGTCGCCATCGTGTCCGGGCTCGCCCCCGGCATCGTCGCAAATACGGAGATGGTCGGGAAATCAACCTGCGGCAGCGGGGCGACCGGCAGTTTCAGGTAAGCAAAAAATCCGGCGAGCGCGATGCCGATGGTGAGCAGCGTGGTAGCAACCGGCCGCTTGACGAACGGCGCCGACGGGTTCACCGGCTGCTGCCCCCTGCGACTGCGTCGCCGCGATTGAACCGTTCGCGCAGCGCGCTGCCTAGCCGGTCGAAGCCGAGATAAATGACCGGTGTCGTGAACAAGGTCAGCAATTGGCTGAAAATCAGACCGCCGACAATAGTCACCCCCAACGGGTGGCGCAGCTCCGAGCCGGTGCCGCTGCCGAGCATCAGCGGCAGTGCGGCAAATAGTGCCGCCATCGTCGTCATCAGGATCGGCCGGAAGCGAAGCAGACAAGCCTGATAAATCGCCTCGCGCGGCAGTTTTCCCTCGTTTCGCTCGGCATCGAGCGCGAAGTCGACCATCATGATCGCGTTCTTTTTGACGATGCCGATCAAGAGGATGATGCCGATGATCGCGATGACACTGAGATCGCTGCCGTCGATCATCAGCGCCAAGAGGGCTCCGACACCGGCCGAAGGCAGTGTCGAAAGGATCGTGATCGGGTGGATGAAGCTCTCGTAAAGTACGCCCAGCACGATATACATCGTGATGATCGCCGCGATAATCAGCACGAGCTCGTTGCCGAGCGCGGCCTGAAACGCCAGCGCCGCGCCCTGGAAGACGGTGATCATGCTGGCCGGCATGCCGATTTCCTGCTCGGCTTGCTTGATCGCATCGACAGCCTCGCCGAGCGCTGCGCCGGGTGCCAAATTGAACGACACGGTTGTCGACGGGAACTGGCCAAGATGATTGATCTCCAGCGGCGCCGTCTGCTCCTCGACCTGCGCGATCCCCGACAGCGGGACTTGGCCATTCGTCGCGGTCGACGACGGCAGATAAATTTGTCCCAGCGAGGTCAAGGATTTCTGCAGATCGGGATCAGCCTCCAAGATGACCCGGTACTGGTTCGACTGGGTAAAGATCGTCGAAACGATACGTTGGCCAAAGGAATCGTAAAGCGCGTTGTCGACGGTGGCAGGGGTGATGCCGAAACGCGCCGCGGTGGGGCGGTCGATCTGAATGTAGGCCGAAAGGCCGTTCTCGGCGAAATTGCTAGAGACGTCCTCGAGCTGCGGCAATTGCTGCAGACGCTCGAGCAGTTTTGGAACCCAGGTCGAGAACTCATTGGGATTGGCGTCTTCGAGTACGAACTGGTACTGCGAGCGGCTGACCGTCGCGTCGATGGTGAGATCCTGGACCGGCTGCATGTAGAGCGCGATGCCGGTGACATCTTGCGTCTCCCGCTCCAATCGCCGGATCACGTCACTGGCCGAGGTGCGGCGTTCGTCGCGCGGCTTCAGATTGATCAGAAACCGGCCGGTATTGAGGGTCGAGTTGGTGCCGTCGACCCCGATAAAGGAGGATAGGCTCACGACATCGGGGTCCTTGAGGATGGCTGCGGCCAATGCCTGCTGGCGTTGCGCCATCGCCTCGAAGGAGACCGAAGGCTCGGCCTCGGAGATTCCCTGGATCAGCCCGGTGTCCTGGACGGGGAAAAAGCCCTTCGGGATCACGATATAGAGAAACACGGTGAGACCGAGCGTGCCGAGCGCCACCAGCAACGTCAGCGGCTGATGGTCGAGCACCCAGTTCAGCAGCCTCCCGTACTGGGCGATCAGCCCGTCGAACCATTCCTGGCTCTGGCGCGCCACCAGCGACATTTCCGATGCACGCCGGTGACGCAGAATCTTGGCGCACATCATCGGGACGAGCGTCAATGCGACCACCGCGGAGATCACGATCGTGACCGCGAGGGTTATCGCAAACTCGCGGAACAGGCGGCCGACCACATCGGGCATGAAGAGCAGCGGGATCAGTACCGCGATCAGCGACACGGTCAGCGAGATGATCGTAAAACCGATCTGCTCGGAGCCCTTCAATGCCGCCTGCAAGGGCGGATCGCCCGCCTCGATGTAGCGCGAGATGTTCTCGATCATGACGATCGCGTCGTCGACGACGAACCCGGTGGCAATCGTCAATGCCATGAGCGACAAGTTGTTGAGGCTGAACCCGGCGAGATACATCACCGCCAAGGTGCCGACGAGCGAAAGCGGAACGGACAGGCTCGGGATCAGGGTCGCCGAAGGGCTGCGCAGAAACACAAAGATGACAATCACGACGAGGACCACGGCGAGGCCGAGCTCGAACTCGACATCGGCTACCGACGCGCGGATCGTGGTGGTGCGGTCGGTCAGCACGGCGACATCGACCGCCGAGGGAAGCGCTGCCCTCAGCTGCGGCAAGAGCGCCTGGATACGGTCGACGACCTCGATGACATTGGCGCCGGGCTGCCGCTGAATATTGACGATAACCGCCTCGTCGGAGTTCATCCACGCGGCCAGCTTGGTATTCTCAGCGCCTTCGGTGGCGCGCGCGACATCCGACAGCTTCACCGGCGCGCCGTTCCGGTAAGCCACGACCAGGTCGTTGTAGTCGGACGGCTTTCTGATCTGATCGTTGGCGTTGATCGTGTAGGCGCGGCTCGGCCCGTCGAAATTGCCTTTGGGCGTGTTGACATTGGCATTAGCGAGCGTCGTGCGCAGATCGTCGATGTTGAGGCCGTAGGCGGCGAGCTGCCGGTAATTCGCCTGGATGCGCACTGCCGGCCGGTGCCCGCCGCTGATGCTGACCAAGCCGACCCCCGGCAATTGCGAGATTTTTTGCGCGAGACGGGTGTCGGCGAGATCCTCGACCTGGGTCAGCGGCATCGTCTTGGAGGTCAATGCCAAGGTCAGGATCGGTGCGTCCGCGGGGTTTACCTTGGCATAGATCGGCGGCGCCGGCAGATCCGACGGCAGCAGGTTGCCCGCTGCGTTGATCGCCGCCTGAACTTCCTGCTCGGCCACATCGAGACTGAGGTCGAGGCTGAACTGGAGGGTGATCACCGAGGCTCCGGCCGAGCTCGTCGAGGACATCTGGTTGAGCCCCGGCATTTGGCCGAACTGCACCTCGAGCGGCGCGGTCACCGAAGAGGTCATCACATCGGGACTGGCGCCCGGGTAGAAGGTCTGCACCTGGATCGTCGGATAATCGACCTCGGGCAATGCCGACAGCGGCAGAAAACGATAGGCGAAGATGCCGACCAGCATGATCGCCGCCATCAGCAATGTCGTCGCCACCGGGCGCAGGATGAAGATGCGGGAGGGGCTCATCGGCAGGGACCGACGACGACGCTACCCTCACCCACCAAGCCCTCCGGGCTTGGTTTCCCTCTCCCGCACTTCGGGCGAGGGGCTTTGACTTCGACGAATTGTAGCCCCTCTCCCGCATTGCGGGAGAGGGTGCCGAGCGCAGCGAGGCGGGTGAGGGTAACTCCCGGGTAGCTCACGGCGTGCTCCGCCGCCGCCCTGAACCTTGTTTTTGTTGCTGGCCTTGCGGCTGGGGCAAATCCTCGGCGGCAGCCGGGTTCGGTTGGACCGCCCGAGCGATTGTCACCTTGGCGCCGTCACGCAACCGGTCGGCACCATCGGTGACGACGCTTTCACCCGGTTCCAGCCCCGACAGGATCGCGATGCGTTGACCGTCGCTCGGCCCGAGCTTGACCTTCTGCACCGCGACCGTGTTCTCCGGCTTGACGATATAGACAAAGGTGCCGGGCGCGCCGCGTTGGACCGCCGAATTGGGCACGATATCGGCGTCGTGCAGCGTGTTGACCAATAGCTTGACGTTGACGAACTGGTTCGGAAACAGGGCCAGCTGATCATTGTCGAATATTGCCCGCATTTTGACGGTGCCAGTCGTCGTGTCGATCTGATTGTCGACCGTGTCGAGCTTGCCGCTGGCGAGATCGGTCGCGCCGGTGCGGTCGTAGGCCGTCACCGGCAAAACCGCCCCGGCCCGCACCCGTTTCATCACCTCGGGCAAATTGTCCTCGGGCAACGTGAAGATCACCGAGATCGGCTGTAGCTGGGTTACCACGACGATCCCGTTGGGATCGCTTGTTTGAACATAATTGCCCGCGTCGACCTGGCGCAGCCCGACGCGTCCGGTGACCGGCGAGACGATGTGGCAATAGGTCAGGTTGAGCTTTTGGGCGTCGATCTGCGCCTGATCGGCTTTGACCGTCGCCTCGTCCTGCGCGACCAGCGAAACCTGCGTGTCGCGGGTTTGCTTGGCGATCGAGTTTTGCGCGACCAAGGTGTTGTAGCGCTGCAAATCCACTTGCGCGTTCTTCAGCAGCGCCTGATCTTTGGCCAGCTGGGCCTGGGCCTGTTCGAGAGCCACCTGGTAAGGGCGCGGGTCGATCTGGGCGAGAAAATCGCCCTTGTTGACCATCTGTCCTTCCTGGAAACCAACTTGCACCAGATAACCGCTGATCTGGGTTTTTACCGTGACCGTCGCGAGCGGGGTGACGGTGCCGAGCTGGCTCAAGGTCATGGGCATGTCGCCCTTCTCCACCGGGGATAATCCGATGGGCACCGGAGCGCCCTGGCCGCGGCCGCCCTGCTGCGGCTGCGTTTGTGGCCGCGGGAAATACCAAACCGCGGCACCAACGATCGCGGCGGCCAAAAGGAGCCAGACTAGCCGCCGCCCCCACGAGCGCCGCGGCCGGTGCGACACGACGCCGCCCGGCTGACCGGGACGAACCAAAGGCTCGTCCACCCTCACTCGTCCGGGCGGCGCAAGAATTTCGCTTCGCTGATCGTCCATTCGTCCGAGACCTGATTTGCTACATCGGGCCGGCAATTCGGCGGCGAGAGCCTAACAATTTTTCGCTTGCCCGTCGCGCGCGACCGGCTTCATCGCGATTCCACGATGCCGATAGAAGCTGTCGATTATATGGCGCCAGGCCGCGAAGCATCCCGGTACGGCAAACCCCTTCCGTCCGAGCGCGGCATCGTCTCAAATGGCCAAGTGGATCCAGGGCTCGAGGTGGGGCGATGACGACAAATCTTCTCAGCGGCGGCCAGTTCGTCGTCGCCGCGCTGCGAGCCCATCGCGTCGACATGGCCTTCAGCGTGGCCGGGGAGAGCTATCTCGAAGTCCTCGACGCGCTGTTCGACGCTCCGGAGATCCGTCTCGTGACCTGCCGCCAGGAAGGCGGCGCGGCGTTCATGGCCGAGGCCTACGGCAAGCTCACAGGCAAGCCCGGAGTGCTGCTGGTGACACGCGGCCCAGGGGCCTGCAATGCCTCGATAGGGATTCACACCGCCTTTCAGGATTCGACACCGATGGTCGTGCTGGCTGGCCAGGTCGCGCGCCATCAGATCGATCGCGAGGCCTTCCAGGAGGTCGATTTCCGCAAAATGTTCGCCCCGCTCGCCAAATGGGTGGCGCAGATCGACATGGCCGAGCGGGTCCCCGAGCTGATCAACCAGGCGTTTCAGGTCGCAACCTCCGGACGGCCAGGCCCGGTCGTGCTGGCATTACCCGAGGATATGCTGCGCGACCATAGTGCGGCGGCGGTGGTCGGCCCCTACCGGCCCGTGCGCGCCCATCCCGGAGCTGCGGATCTCGCAGAGCTGCGCCGGCTGCTCGTCGCGGCGGAGCGGCCGATAATGCTGGTCGGCGGCGGTGGCTGGGACGACCGAGCCTGCTACGACATCACAAAGTTTGCCGAGGCCAGCCAGCTCCCGGTCTGCTGTTCGTTCCGCCGGCAGGACATCGTCGACAACCGGTCGCCCTCCTTCGTCGGCGACCTCGGCACCGGGGCGAGCGCCGCCCTCGTCGCGCGAATCAAGGAATCGGACCTTGTGCTGGCCGTCGGCGCGCAAATCGGCGAAATCACCTCGCAGTCCTATTCGCTGATGGGCATCCCCGATCCGGGCAAGGTGCTGATCCACGTTCACGCCGGCGCCGAGGAGCTGGGCCGGGTTTTTCGCCCGAGCCTGCCAATTCAATCCGGCATGCCCGAATTCGCCGCTGCCGCCGCAGCGTTGCCTCCAGTGCCGGCGCCGCGCTGGTCGGATTGGCGCGCCGTAGTTCGTTCGGAATACGAGGCCGGCCTCGTGCCCACAGCAGCGAGCGCGGCGCTCGACCTCGGCAAGGTGATGACCTGGTTGCGCGACCGCCTGCCCGACAACGCGATCGTCACCAGCGACGCGGGGAATTTCAGCGGCTGGCCGAACCGCTTCCTGCGATACTGCCGGCCGGGACGCCAGCTCGGCCCGACCAGCGGAGCGATGGGCTACGGCGTGCCCGCCGCCGTCGCGGCCAAGCTCGTCCATCCCGACCGCGTGGTTGTCGGGTTTTGCGGCGATGGCGGCTTCATGATGACCGGGCAGGAGATCGCGACCTCGATGCTCGAAGGGGTGGGCCCGATCATCCTAGTCTTCAACAATGCCATGTACGGCACGATCCGCATGCACCAGGAGCGCCGCTTTCCGGGCCGGGTCATCGGGACGGCACTGAAGAACCCGGATTTTCTCGGCCTCGCCAGAGCCTATGGCATCTTTGGCGCCTCCGTCTCGAGGACGGAGGAGTTCGCGCCGGCCTTCGAGGAGGCAGCCGCCGGCAAGGGGCCTGCGATCATCGAGCTCAAAATGGATCCGGAGATGATCACGACGCGCCAGACCCTGTCGGAGATCCGCCGCGAGGCCGAGGCACGCCAAGTGCAAGGGATGGAGGTCTGACGGTGGCGGAAATCGCGCGGCAGCGCTGGTCGGCCGAGCGTTATGCCGAGACCGCGCATTTCGTGCCGGCCCTTGGCGCCCCCGTCCTCGAGCTCCTCGCGCCATCCCCAGGCGAGCACATCCTCGACCTTGGCTGCGGCGACGGCGTATTGACCGAAAAGATCGTCGCGGCCGGCGCGACGGCGATCGCCGTCGATGCCGCGCCGGACATGGTCGCCGCGGCCCGGGCGCGCGGGATCGATGCCAGGGTCATGGACGGCCAAAAGCTGACCTTCACCCGCGAATTCGATGCCGTATTCTCGAACGCCGCGCTCCATTGGATGCGCGATCAGGAGGCGGTGCTCGCCGGCGTACACCGGGCACTGAAGCCGGGCGGCCGCTTTGTCGCCGAGATGGGCGGCCACAACAATACCGCTGCGATCATCGTCGCCCTGAGCGCTGTTCTTTCGCGCCGCGGGCTCGACGCCCACCGCCTCAATCCATGGTACTTCCCGTCCGCCGAGGCCTACCGCAAAAAGCTCGAACAGGCGCAATTCACGGTCGAGGAAATCGCGATCTTCCCGCGGCCGACGACCCTGCCGACCGGTATCGAAGCGTGGCTCGACACTTTCGCAGAAGATTTTCTCGGCCCGCTGCCGCAGCCGGACCGATCCCGAGCCCGCGCCGAAATCGCCGATCTCTTGCGCCCCGTCCTGATGGACGAGACCCGAACTTGGATTGCCGACTACGTGCGGCTGCGTTTTCGCGCCACCCGCGCCGAATAATGCCACGACGCTGATTTCACTGGCAGTGTGAGGTCGATCACACGCTCCCGAACGCGCAACGGGATATTTTGCGCGCATTCGGAAGCAGAGCCCGCGTCTCGCCAATCCTCACAAGCAACTGGCATGTCTTTTGCGCGGACACCTGACCCGCTGAGGGGACAAGTCCAATGCATCAGATTCGAACATCGGCTCGTTTGATCCGCTCGGCGCTGGTCGTTACCGCACTCGGCATCGCACCGGCAGTGGCTGAGGCCCCTGCTCCGCCGCTGGGCGCTTACAATGCAGACATCAAGGAAACCTCGATCTCGGGCATCTCGTCCGGCGCCTTCATGGCCGTACAGTTCGGGGTCTCCTGGTCGTCGATTGTTAAAGGCGTCGGCGTCGTCGCCGGCGGGCCTTACTATTGTGCGCAAGGCACCGCCATCGACGGTCTCTTGGGCAATCTCGGCCCCGCCTTGATCGCGACCGGCGCCTGCATGAAAGGGCCTCCCCCAGACCTCCAGCCGCTCTTCGAGAAAACCGACGAGTGGGCCCACAGCGGGGACATCGACGACCCCCACAACATCGCGAACCAGCGCATCTACATCTTTGCCGGTTACAACGACACGATCGTCAGTCCAAAAGTTGGAGACGCCGCTCACCGCTTCTACTTGCATTACCTGGGCGGCCACGGCAACGGCAATACGTTCTATCAAACCGCCATTGGCGCGGGCCATTCCCAAGTGACGGTCGATTACGGTCTGCCGTGCAACAAAAATGAAGGCGATTTCATCGACCACTGCAACTACGATCAGGCCGGCGTAATTCTCCAGCACATCTATGGCGCCCTCAACCCCAAGAACCGCGGCGCGCTGTCCGGGAAGCTCGTCGCGTTCGATCAGCGAGAGCTGACGTCTCCCAAATCCCCGGCCTCCTACAGCATGGCCGATACCGGGTGGGTGTACGTTCCGGCATCCTGTGCCGCCCAGCAGCCGTGCCGCGTGCACATCGCACTCCACGGCTGCAAGCAAAACTTCGCAACCATTCAGGACCATTACATCCAGCATGCCGGCTATAACGAGTGGGCCGACACGAACCGCCTGATCATCCTTTATCCGCAAACCATCGTGGGCAATCCCGCTACCGATGCCTTCACACCCCTCAACCCCTTCGGGTGCTGGGATTGGTGGGGTTACACGAATTTCAATTATGCCGTTAAGGCCGGGCGGCAAATCTCAACCATAAAAGCCATGCTCGACCGGGTTGCGGGCGGGCATCTCCAGAGCCCGGCTATGCCAGCCGACGCCGCTCCGTTCGGGATCGTGGTCAATGATATTTCGAATACCGGCGCGGCAATTGCCTGGACCCCGATCGCCGGCGCCCAAAGCTATAAGGTCAATCGCACGACGGGCGAAAACGACAGCTTTACGCCGATCGGCGCGGTCTCGGGGCCGAGCTTTGGCGATTTGGGCCTACGTCCCACGATACTTTATCGCTACAAGGTGACCGTCACCCTCAGCGGCGGTACCGAGGGGCCGAGTTCACCGGTCGTGACGGCAACCACGCTTCCGGTGCCACCCCGGTGCGACACGCCGGGGAACTGCCCCATCCGTGATGGGACAAAACCTGCTGGCCTACAGCCTGGCGAAAAATAAAGGCGGTCTTCACAGCGGGTTATCGTCGCCCCCGCGAAAGAGGCTGTCAGGAAATTCCGGGGACAGACAAATCGGTCGTCCCCGCGCAAGCGGGCACCCAGGGGCAAGCGACTGAAATCCCTGGGTTCCCGCTTTCGCGGGAACGACGAGCAAAGGGGCGCAAAGGTGGGATGTGCGGAATTGGATTACAGCCTCTTTCGCAGGAACGACGACTGGCCTAAGTCTCGGCGGCTAGCCGTCCAAGCAGCAGCTCTGCGGCTCTTGCCTCGGCGATGCGCTTTGACGAGGCGGTCGCCGTGGCACTGTCGCGGCCGGCGACTTTAGCGGCGACGGTAAAGCGCAAGGCGTGGTCAGGTCCGGTAGTGCCGACGAGTTCGTAGGTCGGCAGAGCCAAGGCGCGCGCCTGTGCCCATTCCTGCAGGGCGGTTTTCGGGTCGCGCGGCGGTCCCTCCATTTGGTCGATCAGCGGCTGCCAGAGCCGTCGCACGAAGTCCGAGGCGGCCTCGAAACCGCCGTCGAGGTAGATCGCCGCGATCAGAGCCTCGCAGACATCGGCGAGAATTGCGGGGTTGGCGGCGGCTCCCGCCGCCTGTTCGGCACGCGAGAGAAGCAAATGGTCTCCGAGCCCAATGGTTTCGGCGACACGCGCGAGTGCTTCGCCACGGACGAGATGCGTCAGGCGGCGCGTCAAGTGTCCTTCGGGCTCGCTCTCGAAGCGCCGCCACAAGAGATCGGCGATGACGAGGCCCAGAACTCGATCGCCGAGAAATTCGAGGCGCTCATAGCCGCGGTGGGGCGGCTTTCTGCCTCGGCGGCCGCGACTATGCTCGGATCCCAGCGCGCTCGGATGGGTCAGGGCTTCTTCAAGGAGTTCGGGCCGAGCGAAGATATACCCGATTTTTTGCGCGAGGTCGGCGGTCAATCGATGCCCTGGACGCCGTGGAACAGCCGGCCATACCGTATCGCGAACGGCCATTTCCAGATTTCCCAGAGCCGGGCCGACCCGTCTGTCGAGAAAAAGATGAACTGGGCTTTCCCGATCAGGTTCTCTGCCGGTACGTAGCCGACAGCGGATAACACCCGGCTGTCCTGCGAGTTGTCGCGGTTGTCGCCCATCATGAAATAATCGCCGGGGGGGACGACATATTCTTGCGTGTTGTCGAGCGGCCCATTGTCGCTCATCTCGATGATGCGATGCTGTACCCCGTTCGGCAGCGTTTCTATGTATTGCGCAAGCGGAATGACAGCGCCGTTCCCCTCTTGATAGAGGTAGTCCCCGATGCGCCTGCGGGGGACCGGCTGACCATTGATATTGAGAATGCCGTTCTTCATCTGGATGTGATCGCCGGGCAAGCCGATCACCCGCTTGATGTAGTCGGTCGAATTGTCGGTCGGCAATTTGAAGACCACGACGTCGCCACGATCCGGCGAATGAGAGAAGATCCGTCCCGAAAACAGCGGCAATCCAAAAGGCAGCGAGTAGCGGCTGTACCCGTAGGAAAATTTTGAAACAAACAGATAGTCGCCTACCAGCAGAGTCGGGACCATCGATCCCGATGGAATATTGAACGGTTCATAGGCAACTGTCCGCACGACGAGTGCGATTAGCACGGCATAGACGATCGTCTTTATAGTGTCTAGGATGCCGCCAGAATCTTTTTTCCGGGTCAGGATCGTAGGGCCGGATTTGGATTTCATGGAATTCCTTGGGGGCTTGGAGGGCGGGATGAGCCAAGCCCGTGTCACGAGTTGAATTGAGGATATGCCCGCTCGGAAACCCCGCGTTCTTGCGCCGGCACGGCGGTAATGATTACGACGGCCTGGGCGAGCGGCGGCTCATCAGTCAAGGTGATGTCGAGCCGAGCCGTCATCCCTACCGGCGTAATCTCCTCCAGCCGCCGCAACGCGCCGCCGGTCAGCCGCATACAGGGCTGCCCCGAAGCCAAATTGACGACCCCGAGGTCACGCCAGAATACGCCGTTACGAAACCCGGTGCCGAGCGCTTTCGAACAAGCTTCCTTGGCGGCAAACCGCCGCGCGTAGCTGGCCGAGCGGTTGGCGCGGCGATCGCATTTGCGGCGCTCGGCATCGGTGAAGATGCGGTCGAGAAAGCGGTCGCCGAAGCGCTCCATCGCCTGCTCGATCCGACGGATATCGATCATGTCGCTGCCGATGCCGAGGATCATCGACATGCCTGCGGCGGCGCTCAGCCGCGCGCCCGCTCGACCGAGTTGATGACCGGGGTCGCGCGCAATGCGGCGATGATCGTCGTCAGATGCTTAACGTCGGCGACTTCAATGTCGATCATGATCTCGAAGAAATCCGTCGAGCGGTTGGTGATCTTCAGATTGCTGATATTACCGCCCTGCTTTCCGATTACCGTGGTCAGGCTGCCGAGATTGCCGGGCTCATTGGCGATCGTCACATGGAGGCGGCCGACATGGTTGGCATCGTCGTCGTTGCTCCAAGCGACATCGAGCCAGCGCTCCGGCGTTTCGGCAAAGCTCTCCAGGGTCTCGCAGTCGATCGTGTGGATCGTCACCCCTTTCCCGGTCGTGACGATTCCGACGATGCGATCGCCAGGCAACGGGTGGCAGCAGCCGGCGAAGTGCAACGCCATGCCCGGAATGAGACCGCGGATCGGCACCGCGATGTCGTTACGTTTTGCGCGGCGCCGCGCTCTATCCAGCGAGACGACCTTGGCCTTGGGCTCGTGCTGCTGCGGGAATGCCGCGTGGACGACGGCGCGGCCGGTTGCCAGGCCCTGCCCGACCGCGACGTAAAGGTCTTCGACCGTCGAGCAGTTGAAGGTCTTCAGCACCGCCTCGAGCGGCCGTTCCGAAAATTCCTGACCTTCCTGGCGGAACGCCTTTTGCACGATGGCGCGCCCGAGATCGAGGTATTGCGCGCGCTGCTGCGTGCGGATAAAGCGGCGGATGCGGGCGCGCGCCTTGCCGGTGACGACAAACCGCTCCCAGGTCGGCGAGGGCGTCTGCGCCTTCGACGTGATGATTTCGACCTGGTCGCCGTTTTGCAGCTGGGTGCGCAGCGGGACCAGCCGGCTGTTGATTTTGACGCCGACGCAGGTATCGCCGATCTCGGAATGCACCGCATAGGCAAAGTCGACCGCAGTCGCGCCGCGCGGCAGCGCAATCAGATCGCCCTTGGGGGTGAAGGCGAACACCTGGTCCTGAAACATCTCGAGCTTGGTGTGCTCGAGAAATTCTTCCGGCCCCGCCGCATGGTCGAGGATATCCAAGAGCTCGCGCAGCCAGCGATATTGCGGTCCTTCGGTCGTGGGAGCGCCGTGCTTGTAGGTCCAATGCGCGGCGACCCCGAGCTCGGCGACATCGTGCATCTCGCGGGTGCGGATCTGCACCTCGATGCGCTGCTGCTCGGGGCCGATGACTTCCGTGTGCAGCGAGCGGTAATTGTTCGGTTTGGGGGTCGAGATGAAGTCCTTGAAACGGCCGGGGACCACGTGATAGGCGGAATGAATGACGCCGAGCGCGTGATAGCAGTCGCCGACATCGTCGACGAGCACGCGGAAGGCCATCAAATCGGCAAGCTGTTCGAAGGCGACGTTCTTGCGCTGCATCTTGCGCCAGATCGAGTACGCCGATTTCTCGCGGCCGGAGACGACGGGGTTCGGCACCCCGCCCTCCTCCAGCTTGCGGTGCAGCTCGGCGAGGATGCGCGGCACGACGCCGGCCCCCTTGTCGCGCAAGAAATCGCGCCGCGCGAGAATGCTGGCGCGGGCGTCGGGGTACAGCTCGGCAAAAGCCAAATCCTCGAGCTGATCCTTCATGCGCTGCATGCCGAGCCGCTCGGCCAGCGGGGCATAGATGTCCATCGTTTCGCGGGCGATCCGCCGCCGCTTCTCGCCGTCTTCGATAAACCGCAAGGTCTGCATGTTGTGCAGACGGTCGGCGAGCTTGACGAGCAGCACCCGGATGTCCTCGGACATCGCGAGCACGAGTTTGCGGAAATTCTCGGCCTGCTTGGTCTGATCGGATTGCAGCTCGATCCGTGACAGCTTGGTCACGCCGTCGACGAGGCGGGTGATCTCGGGCCCGAACACGCGGTCAATGTCGTCGAGGGTGGCGACGGTATCCTCGACCGTGTCGTGCAAGAGACCGGTCACGATCGAGGCGCCATCGAGCTTCATCTGAGCCAGAATGCCCGCGACCTCGACCGGATGGGAGAAATATGGATCGCCCGAGGCCCGCAGCTGCGCGCCATGGGCCTTCATCGAATAGACATAAGCCCGGTTGAGCGCGTCTTCGTCGACGTTCGGGTCGTAGGATTTGACGAGCTCCACGAGCTCGAACTGCCGGATCACGACGCGGTTCTCCCCGTCTTGTTCCGACCGTAGCCGCTGGTGCGGCGATACCGATGGAGCGGCGCCAGTTTCATTTTGAGCGCCGTTCACCCGGCCCGACGCATTGTCCCCGGTCAGAGCTCCTCGTCGAAATCACCCGGCGTGTCGGGCTCGGGGGAGTCCGCGAGATCGACCTCTTCCTCGACTTCCAGCATGTCTTCGGCGAGTTCATCGTCCTCGTCGAGCTGTGCAAGGTCGGCGGCAGTTTCTGCCGGGAGAACCTCCTCGTCCTCGTTCCCCTCCTCCGCATCTTCCGCATCCTCGGCGTCCTCGGCGTCCTCAGCATCGGCATCGAGCTCGGTATCGAGTTCAGCGTCCATCAGGGCGCCGGCTGGGGCCCCGACACCGAACAAAGCGGTGTCGAGTTCGAGTTCGTGAGATTCCTCCGGCTCGTCGATCTCGACATGCTTCTGCATGCCGCGCACGACAGAGGATTTCAGATGATCGAGGGCGACCGTCTCGTCGGCGATTTCGCGCAGCGCGACGACCGGGTTCTTGTCGTCGTCGCGGTCGATCGACAGCGGAGCGCCGGAGCTGATTTCACGCGCACGCTGGGCGGCCAGCAGCACGAGCTCGAATCGGTTGGGGACTTTGACAACACAATCTTCAACGGTAACACGCGCCATTTCTCTCAACTCTTTAGAAAAACTTTGAACCAACCAATATATGGAGCGTACCGGCGACCGGCAACAAGCGCGTGCGCTGTCCGCCATGGCCATCTGGGGTGCTTGACCAGGCGCGCGGCACGCGCCTATATGCCGCGGCACGAGCCGGCCGGATGGCAGAGTGGCTATGCAGAGGACTGCAAATCCTCGTACAGCGGTTCGATTCCGCTTCCGGCCTCCAGGGCCTAAGCACGCTGAAGAGAATTCTTTTTCCTCCTGATTGCGGCCGTTGCCGCCGGCTCCCCGCGAGGGCCTCTGAGTAATTCCTGCACGAGACCGGCTTGGCGATTGCGACCTGGTCCGGCACGAATATCTGCCGGCCCGGCGATCGCCATTGAGAAAGAACGGCTGAGCGGGATGCGACGGCCCGCGCGTCTATTTCGGCGTTCTCCACAGAATGGTATTGGGGGTTCATCGCTCAAACGATCTGCGCCGGCGATCCGTTGTGATCGGGGGCCTCGAGTGGCTTGCGAGCCGGGGTCTCGGAGAGGGATATGACAGGGTTCCAACGGGTTACGCTCTTCGGCCTATTTCTGCTGATGCTGAGCGGGACCAGCTCTTCAAAAGCCGGTGCCCAGGTGATTGGCACCGTAACGGGGCTGTTGGGGTCAGCCACCGTCCAACGCGTGGGCAGCGTTGCACCGGAACCGCTTTCGTTGAACAACGAAGTCCATCAAGGCGACATTTTGCGCACCGGCCCTGGAGCGCGGCTGAGGATCACCTTGCGCGATGCTTCCATCCTGTCGCTTGGCGCGAACACCGAGCTGAAGCTCGACCATCTCGCTCTATCGGCGCCACCAGCCGAACCTGGAAGCCTATTTACGCTCGCGGGCGGCTTTTTGCGGGCGACGGTCGGGCGCCTGCGGCCGGGATCGCTGTTCGAGATCCACAGCCCATCGATGGTCGCCGCGGTACGCGGGACCGACTGGATCGAGAGCTATTCTGCCGGAACGACGGAACTTTTTGTGGCCGAGGGTCGCGTCCTCGCGACGAGCGCGGCAAATCAAATCGATTGGGCGCTGCTGGATGCCGGTGAGGGGGTCAGCTTCAGCACTGGCACGTGGCACACGCCGGTTGTCCGCTGGGGCCAGGAAAAGATCAACCGATACGTCGAAGCCACCCGCGTACCGTGAGGCCGCCGACCAACATCTGGGGAACGCTGCTTGCGCTGACTGTCGCCTTCGTCCTGCTCGCCGCGTTTTTGATCGCCGGCAATTCGGGGCTGCCGCTTCGCCTCGAAAACGAAATGCTGGATCTGCGCTTTCGGCTGCGACCACCGCATGCTCCGCCCGTACCGATCGTGGTCGTCGAGATCGACGATCGGAGCATTGCCGAGATCGGACGTTGGCCCTGGTCGCGACAGGTATTGGCTCAGCTTCTTGACCGCATCAAATCGGCGAGCCCCAAGGTGATCTGCCTCGACCTTCTGTTCACCGAGCCGCAGCCTTCGCCGCTCGAGGGACAAAAAAGCGTCATCGAGGCTGAGATGGCCCCGCTGCTGCAAATGCTCAATCCCGCAGAAAAGAAAGCTCTCGCAGAAATCCTGTCTGATTTGCCGCGGACGGGCGATCCAGATGCGATCCTAGGCCGGGCGATACGGGAGGACGGCCCCGTAATTGTGCCGTTCGTCCTCGACCTGCGCCCCGACGCCGTGACACAGACCACGTCCGGCCCATCGCCGCCGGCTCTCGCCAAGGCTGCCTACAACCGCGTGCGGAGTGCCGGTCCGGATTACCTGCCGAACGCTGTCGGGTTGCGACTGCCGGTCGAGCCGGTCTCTGCGAACGCGCTGCTCGCGCATGTGACGACGGTGCCCGACAATGCGGGAAGCTACCGTTACGACTACCCGGTTCTGCGTTACCGAGGTGCGTATTTGCCGTCGCTGTCGCTCGAGGCGGTGCGCATTTTCCTCGGTGTACCAAAAACCGAGGTCGTTGTCGATGTCGGGCGAGGGATAGATCTTGGTCCGCTGCATGTGCCGACCGACCGCGGGATGCGGCTGCTGGTGAATTATTATGCGTCTGCCGTTTTTGAACGGGTCAGTTTTGCCGATGTGCTGTCGGGTCGAGTGGCACCACAGAACTTTAGCGGCAAGATCGTACTGGTCGGGGCCAGTGCGGCCGGCCTGCGGGACGCGACGGCCACGCCCTATGACCCGTCGCTGCCTGGTGTCGAGCGGCATGCAACCCTGATCGCAAACCTGCTGACGCGAGACTTTCTGCAGCGCGACGACCGTGCGGTTGCTGTTGACGCGCTTCTTCTGCTGCTCGGCGGTTTGGTTATCGGGGTAGTGGCCCGCTGGGGTATCACAGCCACAGTTGTGAGCACAGCTCTGCTCATCGCGGGCTTGATGATTTTCGATTACCTCGCCTTTGTTCGGTTCGGCTTCTGGCTGAACTTCCTCTTTCCCGCGGCAACAATTCTGCTGATCTCCGCCTTGATCGTCGGTCGCAAATACGCCATCGAGTGGCGGCGCCAACGGTTCATTCGAGACGCCTTCTCGCACTATCTGCATCCCGATCTGGTAGACGAGCTTTGCCGCACACAGACACCGCTGCGTCTGGGCGGCGAGGAGCGCGAGCTGACGGTGCTGTTCGCCGATATCCGCGACTTCACGACAGTCGCCGAGCGGATGCCTGCTGCCGAGCTGACCGCGTTGATGAACGAGTTCTTCACCGCGATGACCGAAGCCGTGCTGACGCATCGCGGCATGCTCGACAAATATATCGGCGACAGCCTGATGGCGGTGTTCGGTGCGCCATTGCCGGACCCGCAGCACGCTCTCAACGCCTGCCGGGCCGCGCTCACTATGCGCTCGGCGCTCGCCTTGTTGCACAAACGCTGGCGTGGCGAAGGTCGGCCCTGTATCGAGATGCGTATCGGCATCAACACGGGGCGCATGGTGATCGGCAACATGGGCACCGAGCGGCGCTTCGACTACACCGTGATGGGCGATGAGGTGAATGTGGCGGCGAGGTTGGAAAGCGCGAACAAGGTGCTAGGCACAGACATCCTCGTCAGCGCGTCGACGCGCAAGGCTGCCGGCGCCGACGTCAACTTCCGCCCGCACGGTGTTGTCGAGGTTAAGGGGAGAAAGCAGCCGGTAGCAGCCTTCGAACTGCTCACCATGCCCGGCAATGAGGGCCGCAAGAGCCCACCGGCGGATGCGCGCTGCGCGATCAAAGGCCTGCAGGGCGACACTTCGGACGGGCGCCTCTGATAATAGGGCAAGGACCAGCACCCCAAAAACGGGCAACGAATCATTCTTTCCGTCCTGGATTTGCTACGGTCCGCTTGCCGCGCCCGGTTTTCCTCTTTCAGTCGGTCAATCTCTTTTGAGGCTTCGGCTTATCTCAGATCGGGTTCAACGCTCTCTTCGCTGCGACCGTGTTGCCGAAGCGAGCAGCGTGCTGGGCAGCATCTTTGGATTGCACCCTCACCCCGGTGCCAGGACGGCCCCTCTGGAGGTATGGATCGTGCTGATCATTGTAATTGATCACATGCTCGGCAGCGGGGCTTTTCGCTGCTCGATCTCGCGCGAGTGGGCGCGAGCTCTGTCATGGGGTGGCATCGGCATGCTGCTGGCACTGGGATTTGCCACGATGCCGCTGGTGCAGAGGCCATTCATTTACTTCCAATTCTAATAAAAAATCACGAACCGAATCCAATCCAATGCCTCCGCGCAGCGCCCTCATCCGACAAGGTTGGACAAATGTCTAAGATTTCCTGGCGCCAGGTCTCGGCCTTGGCACTTGCCGCTTTCTTCGTCCTGGGATCGCTCAGCAACATCTTCGCCCCGCCATCGATCTACGAGGAATATCTGCGGTGGGGATACCCGCGCTGGTTCCATTTCGTGACCGGATCGCTGGAACTCACGACCGCCGTTTTGCTGGCGCGGGCACAGACGCGGCTGTGGGGCTCGGCGCTCGGCTGCACCGTGATGTTGGCGGCGCTCGCGACCGTTACACTCCACGGCGAATACGGGCACGGGGTAGCGCCGCTTGTCGTGGCGGCACTATCGATACTCGTCGGCTGGATCGCCTGGCGGAAGCGGCTTTCCAGCTCGGTATGACTTATATATTAGTCGGTTCCGACAATAACGGGGTCTGGGGCAGCTCGATATGCGCGACGCCTTCGCCCGCAAGACGCCGCAGACTGAAGAAGATCGCGCCCAGGCGCGCGCCTTCATCGACGGCAAAATCGAGATGATCCGTCGCGACCCCACTATGACGGACGCAGAAAAGGCTGCGGCGATCGCCGATCTCGAAGCCCGGCGGTAGCCAGCGCAATGCCCTCATCCTGAGGGCGGACAGCTAAGATCCTGCCGGTCGAGTGCTACTTCACATCCGAGGCACGTCAGCGATCCAGCCCGAGTCGCCCGATCGCCGGCAGCTTCAAAGCCGGCATGGCGGCGTCGACGCCGATATTGAGCCCCAGGATGTTGAGCTCGAACCCCTCGTCGACGGCGAGCAAAACGCCGGCAAGGCCATAGAGCGAAACCTGAAACCCCGAGCCGCTGGGAGCCTTGGCGAACAGCGCGCCCTCGGGCAGGAAGTCTTTGCCGATCGCATTCGACGGCAAGTCGAGGCCAAGCTCCGGAACCTGGCGGGCGATATAAGCGGTGAACGTGTTGCTGTTCGGGCCGGGCCACGCGCGATACTCGTGCGGATAGGGATAGCGGGAAACCGCCGCAGCTATACCTTCGATCATCGCATCGACATCCGGGCCGCGGCGATCGAGGATGATTTGCGGGCGGGCACCGAACCAGTAATTGTCGGGGCCCATCCGGTCGATGCGGACGGCTGGGGCGCCGTTGGCGACGCCGAAGCCGAGCACCTCGTAGCGCGTATAGCGCGCCGCGCCGGTCGGCTTCACCGCGATCCAGGTGTGCAGAGAGAACACCCCCCGCCACGAGACGGCGCGGGCGGCATAGACCTGGATCACCGCCTCCGGCGTCGTCGCCGGATCAGGCGCAAGCCCGGTCGGATCGCGCCGCGCCTCGTACCACGGCACCCCATCGCGGCCATAAGGCAGACAACCGCTAACCAGCACCGGGAGCAGGAGCAAACTGAGCAGTAACAGACCGAACGAAGTCGCGAAATTCACGGGTGTTGGGCTCGCCTATACGCGGTTGGCTGCGGCTTCGTATGGTTAGAAGACCATCTGCGGGCGGTGCGTCGCCGTTTGAGACAGTGTCTGGTGGTGCAAACCAGACGCTTGGTACCTGAGAGAGAATGCCGCTTTGGGTTGAAAGCCGGATCGATAGAGCCTCAAACCGAATGGGCATATATTAGGATCAATCGACTCGATCGAGGCTCCGACTGACCGCATCCGATGTATCAGCCCCGGACCCCAGACTATCGCAAGAGCAACGCCGAGAGGCGATGGGCCTTACCAGACCGTGTCTTCTTCGCGTGTGGCGCATGCCACATCCTCGCTTACGCCTTCCTGCAACGTTGGGGTGGGCCTGGCATGCAAGCCGTCTGGATCAAGCCAGCACCCGGACATATAGGCAACCATGTGTTTATCAATGGCGGCGAGTGGGTTTTCGATTACCACGGATATTCCGCCAAGCCGCTCTTCCTTGCGCACATTTGGCGAGGTGCTCGTCAACGATGGCCAGGATGGGACGGGACGCTTGTCGAGCTTCCGCCCGACGTCCTGATATCAGAACAGAAGTCGCGCACCTATGATGGTCTTCACCTTCGGGAGCCCCGCCAATTCCTGCATGATGCTATGCCGAGGGCTGAGGCGTACCTACATCGCTTCGGGTCCCCACCTAATCAAACGGAATAGACCTAGAGTCTGCAAGGGTCGGAAGCGGGAATTTGGTCTCGGTACCAAGCGTCAGATTTTCACCACTAGCGCGCGATGCCCGGCGCCCCGGCCGGCACGTCGTAAAATGCAAGGGTCATCGAGACGCTCGTGTAATAGCCCATCAACGTGATCACGTCGGTGATGCCGACATGGCCGAGCGCCTTGACCGCGCGGTCGTAGAGACCCTTCGATACCCAGCGCGAATTGCTGAGACAAATCGCCATCTCGTAGACGATCTGCTCGCGTTCGTCGGCGAACGAGGTCGGCAGGCCGGACAGCATGGCCTCGACCTTCTCGGCGGGCAGTCCAACCTCCTTGCCCCGCCGCTCATGCGCGTTGGTCGGGTAGGCCGAATGCCATTTGCTGTTGATGATGATGACGGCGATCTCGCGCTCCCGCTCGGAGAGCGAGTAGCCGCCGGGGTGGAAATGGGCGCCGAGCGGAGCCGAGGCCTTTACCAGCTTGGGGTTATGCACCCAGATCTTGCTCGGCCCGCCGGCCGCACCACGGGTCTGGAGCAGAAAGCGATAGCCTTCCTGCTGCTCCGGCGACATCTCGTCATAAGGGATCTCGGCGTAGCGGCCGAAGGTCGGCGTCTCGGGCATATCGGGCTTCCCTCGCAGATGGATTGGCGAGCTATCCTGCAACGGCGCACCTGCCCTGTCGACCCGGCGGGGGCATCGCTTCGCAAAACTTGCCTCATTGATGGAGAAAGCAGGATTCGAATCCTCAGTCTCGCGTGCTGACGAGATCGGCACCCGGCTACTCACTCTTGATCATAAAGAGCTTATCGGCGGCGGATTCGGCGCCGCAGACCTCGCCCTTGCGGCCGGCGAGTTGCCGCACGCTGGCGTAGCCATCGGGTAGCGGGAAGGTTTCGAATTTCCCGGTTTTAGGATCGAAGCGCAGGATCGCGTTTGCCCCCCAATCGCTGACCCACACGGCATCGGTTTCATCGACATACACTGCATAGGGCTGAGGCCTGTCGCCCGGCAAGTGCCAGCGTCCCCAACTGTCGGTATTGCTGTCATAGCGGAAAAGATCGCCGCTGTTCCAGCCGCTGATCCACAGCCCGCCGCGGCTGTCGCTCCAGACGCGCCGCGCGCCTTGCCGCGCGACAGGCGGCTCCAAGACCGTGGTATTGCCCGTCTCGAGATCGATCCGACCGAGATAGTTGCCGGCGAGGGAAGCAAAAAACACTTTGCCCCTCCGGTGTCGCGGCGATGCCGTAGGGGCCGGTGCCGCGCGGGGCGTCGAACACCGCCATTGTGCCCGATTTGGGATCGAGCCGGCCATAAACGCCATTCTGCCCGGTGAACCAGAGCACGCCTCGACGATCAAAGGCGGCGGTGTTCAGGTTCGCGTCGCGCCGTTCCTTGGGCAGCGGGAAAAGCTTTACCGCGCGGGTTGCGGGATCCACTCGGGCGATCGCGTTCTGCCCCCCTTCGGTCACCCAGGCGGCGCCGTCGGGCCCAACGATCACGCCGTGCGGCGCTGCGCCCGGGCCCAATGCGATCAGATCCGACTTGCCGGTCCTGGGGTCGAGCCGGCCGAGTTTGCCTGCGGATTGCGCAGTGAACCACACGGCACCATCCGGTGCGGGATAGACGTCGTGCGCCCCTGCCCCTGCCAGCACCGCAAAGGTCCGCATTTCCATTTTGGCGTGCGCGCTGGTGCCG
The DNA here is from genome assembly GCA_963812675.1 of uncultured Alphaproteobacteria bacterium. Classification (GTDB taxonomy): domain Bacteria; phylum Pseudomonadota; class Alphaproteobacteria; order ATCC43930; family CGMCC-115725; genus AP-15. The sequence goes on from CAWEWR010000007.1 coordinate 118,760, forward strand.
GCGGTCAATAACGCGATCACCACAGCATGCACCATCCGCAATCGGATCATGAAGAACTCCTACTCCGATGACGTTACCTCGGCTTCGCCAGTCATCATGTTTCGGGTGTTTCCGGCCGGATGCTCAATTAGCGAAATTGTCGGCAACGGTGTTGCCGCCGCTCAGAACGATCCCGATGTGCTCGCCGGGTCGGGGCTCGAAACGACCCGAGATAAGCGCTGAAAACGCGGCAGCACCTCCGGGCTCGACAACCACCCTCAGCGTCTCCCAAAGGAGCTGTTGCGCCCGGATGATTGCGTCGTCAGGAACCAGGACGACGTGGTCCAAGAGGCGCGCGGCGATCGGGTACACGAGCGTGCCTATCCGGCGGGGCGCGAGAGAATCCGCCGCGATCCCACCAGCCGGGGCGTCGACCGGTCCTCCTGCCTCGAGCGCCATCGTCATCGTCGGGGAGGCTTCGGGCTCGACGCCGACCACCTTGACCCTTCCGCCGAACCAAGCCGCGATGCCGGCGATAAGCCCGCCGCCTCCAACTGCGACGAGGAGCGTGTGGATATCGGGCTTCTGCTCCTCCATCTCCAGCCCTATTGTTCCTTGGCCCAACAGTGTTTCACGCTGGTCGAAAGCGTGGATGGAGAGCGCTCCCGATTGCGCTGCCCAAACCTCACTCGCCACGAGAGCGTCGGCGTACCGGTCACCCGCGACGACCAGTTCGGCGCAATAGCCCCGGATCCTCTCGATTTTCGCAGGTGATGAGATCGTCGGCACAAAGATCTTCGCCGGTATCCCGAGCTTCAGGGACGCGTACGCAACCGCCGCCCCATGATTGCCGCCGGACGCGGCGACTACGCCGGCGCGCGGGATGTCTCGGGTCAGCAGGTTCGCGAATGCACCGCGGGTCTTGAATGAACCCGCGTGCTGGAAAAGCTCCAGTTTGAAGCTCAGACGGGCGGCGGCCAGCCCAAAATCTGCCGGATCGACCTCGATGACCGGGGTCCGCCGGATATGGGGGCGGATCAGCCGCTCGGCTTGGGCAATCTCGTCTCGATTGATGATGCTCTCAGCCCGGGTATTCACATCTCAACTCGTCATAGTGGCTGCTTGATCTGCACGCAAATGAGCACGGCAGCTATGCACGCGCCCGATCTTTGCGCCGTCCCCAAGGGTGACCTAGAACACGCGGCAAACTCGGTTAATACGGATGCAGGGTCATGACCCGGACCGCCGAACAAACCACGATGCGCAAGGTCTACCTGCGGCTGCTGCCGTTCTCCATCCTGTGCATGTTCGTGTGCTACCTCGACCGGGTCAATGTCGGTTTCGCCGCGCTGACGATGAACAAGGATCTCGGGTTCAGCGCCTACCTCTTTGGGCTGGGCGCCGGCGCCTTCTACGGCGGTTACTGCCTCTTCGAAGTCCCGAGCAACCTGATGCTCGAGAAGGTCGGCGCGCGGTTTTGGCTCGCCCGCATCATGATCACCTGGGGACTTTTTTCCGGGGCGATGGCGTTTGTCAGTGGTCCGATCAGCTTTGTCACGTTGCGCTTTCTGCTCGGCGCTGCAGAGGCCGGCTTTTTTCCCGGCATCCTCTTCTATTTCCACTATTGGTTTCCGGCGCGTCATCGCGGGCGGATGATCTCCTGGTTCACCGTGGCGACGCCGATTTCGGTCGCGCTCGGCGGACCGATCTCGACCGGGCTTTTGGGGCTCGACGGCACCTTTGGTCTTGCCGGGTGGAAATGGGTCTTCCTGGCGGAAGCGGCGCCTGCCGTCATCCTCGGCTTTTTGCTGCTCAGTTATCTCAGAGACCGGCCCGCACACGCTTCCTGGCTGACCCGGGAAGAGAAGGATTGGATCGAGACCGAGCTCGCTCGCGAGCAACGCGAGCTGGAAGCCGTCCGCACTTATACGCTGCTCCAATCGCTGACCAATATCCGGGTTCTCGCGCTAGCGGTCATCTATTTCGGCATCATCACTGCGAGCGTGGGGCTGGTCATTTTCGTACCGCAGATCATCAAGCAGCTGGGCGTCTCGAACCTCCAGACCGGCTTCCTGACGATGATTCCCTATGTCGTCGGCACGATCAGCATGGTCGTGTGGGGCTATGTCTCCGACCGGATGCAGGAGCGCAAGTGGAACCTGTTTATCGGGTGCCTCGTCGGCGCCGCCGGGCTGATCTTCGCCGGGTTGCTCGGCGGCAGCTTCTGGTCGCTCGCCGCAATGTGCCTGGCGACGATCGGGTTCTACGGGTCGAAAGGACCCTTCTGGCCGCTGCCCTCTACGTTCCTGACCGGAACGGCCGCGGCCGCCGGCATGGCTCTGATCAACTCGGTCGGGAATGTCGGCGGCTTTATGGGCCCTTTCCTGGTCGGCTGGATCAAGGACGCGACCGGAAGTTTCGAGAACGGCCTCTACGCGCTTGCCGGCTTCATGCTGTTGGCGGCGGTCGTCACCGCTATCGGCGTGCAGGCGCCGCGCCGTGGGGTCGTGCCCGGCGGGCTCGAACCCACTCCGGCGGAGTAATCCGCAGTCAACCGCCTACGCGGGCCAGGCTGGCGTTTGCATAGCCCGCTGGGAAACCGGCTCGTTAGCGAGGCGGGTAGGAAGCCGGCGGCGGATAGCTCGGCTGCGGGGCGTAGCCTGGGGCCGGTGCATAACCCTGCGCCGGCGCGTAACCCGGCCCTGGTGCGGCATATGGCGGAGCCGGAGACCTCCGAGAGGCCATGCACTGCGCATAGTAGACGTTGTATTGCTGCTGCAGGTACCCCGCCGCGTTCTGCGCGTTGGCCGCACCAACTCCGGTGCCGACGACCGCCCCGGAGGCCGCCCCGATCCCGGCGCCCCGACCGCCGCCAACCGCGGCACCGAGCGCCGCACCGAGGCCGGCGCCGAGCAGCGTGTTCCCGACAGCCTGGGAATTGGCTTGATCGCGCAACGGGGCGACCTGCGCGTCGGCAAATTGCCGGCATGCCTGATCGTCGTAATAGGATTGCGCCACAGCCGCGGTGCTCACCGTGAGCGCCGCCAAAACCGCGGCGCCGACGAAGTTTGAAGCGAGCGCTACCATCGAGAGATTCTCCTCCACACCGTGATGCTGCCCGGTCCGCTGACCCGGGAGGGTTCAAGATGGTCCAGACAAGGTGACCAAGTCCTAAACAATGGGCAAACCCCCATCCATTGGGCGGCGCCGAAGCGCATCGCGATCCCGCACCGGAGCGGTCTGGCCGCGCCGCTTCGGTGTCGGTGGGGTCACCCAGCGAGCGGCGCGAGCAATAGCGACGATTGCAAGCCAGGTCTGACCGGCGGCTTACACGACCGTGACCGAGTGGCCCACAATAGCGCCGAAGTTCTTGCGCATGTTGTTGTACCGCGGTTCCCATCACTGCACGCGGCCCACCTCGTCGGTGGCTCGGGACATCAGGCTGCTCGATGTGTGCGGAGCGCCAGGTTTCTCCTCCGTCGACGCTCACCTCCACTTGGTCGATTCCGTGTGGAACGGCTCCAGCTATTTCATTATCGGGTGATTAATGAAGAAACTCGCGTATGCCGGCTGGGCTCTTCTCGGCCTGCTTGTCCTCGCCGCCGGGGTCCCGCTCGGCAACCAATACATCGGGCTACCCAACACTGCCGCAATGCGGAATTACCCGAGCACCGCGGCTTACCTTGGCGTCGTTCGTCGGGTCACGGATGGCGTGGCTGGCGCAGCCCCGATGGATTACGTGCCAAGCTCGATCATTCCGAACACGACGCCGTGCACGCTGAACTCTGGCGGCGGGGACGGCGCTTTGCAGATCCCCACCTCAGACGGCAACTGCTGGCTCGCGCAGCTCCCCCAGGATGGCGTCAGCCCAACTGAGTGGGGCGCCGTTGGCAACGGCACCACCGATGCCACCGCTGCCGTGCAAGCCGCTATCAATGCGGCGTCTACGGCGGGCATCCCGTTACGGTTCGACGCCAATCATCTCTATCTCATCTCCTCGTCGCTCAATATCACGAACCCGCTGATTATGGAGCGGCCATACCGTTACGGGATCTGGCCGGTCAATCAGCCGACTGGCAGCGAGCCGCAAAAATGCACGTGGGGACTGGTAACCAATAACACCGGCATCACGATGATTAACGCCTCGGCAATCACCGGGACCATCCGAGGTGTCTGCTTCGATATGTCAGGTGGCAATTCGAGCGCTAATCCGACTGCTGGGGCGGCAATCCAGATTGCTCCGCCGAGCATAACGACCTATTCGAGCGGCTGGCAGGTTGAGCAAAACACGATCCTCAATCCCTATGACGGCATCACGATCCCCGGAAACGGCGGCGGAACACAATGTTGTGGGATCGGCACCTCGGCCGATGGCGACGCGATCTTGCGCAACACGATCGTAAGTCCGGCCGATGCTGCTATCGCCATTGGCAAGAACAGCGCTGCCGTCGCGGGCGGTCCTGGCACCGTCGGGATCACCGTCACCGACAATGACATCGTGTGCAAGACGACGACCAGCAAGGCCAATGCCTACGGCATCGTGATCTACGAGGGGGCAATCTGGTACGACGGTACGGAAAACGGTCCCGAGGGCTGCCATATCGGCACCGCCGTCATTCCCGGAACGGCCGGCGGGTATTCGCAAGGTGTCGAGCTAAATGGCGATGGCGTTTTTGGGGATCAATCTGGTGCATACAATCTTCTGATCCGCCCAACCACTGGCGGGCAAGTCAATGTCGTCACGATCGGTGGAAAGGGGCCTTGGGCCAATTCTACCAGCAACGTGCCGAACGTTTTGATTGACGGCACTCAGGCGGCGACAATGCAGCAAATAATCATTAATGGGTTGTTTGCGGGCGGCGGAAACGGCAACACCGGCCCGGTTGTGGACATCGAGGGTGGCGCTAACGGTCCCTATAATGTTCTCATCAACAATTCGATTATTTGCCAACAAGGGACCGCCGGTTCGGGAGCCATCGGGCTCAAGCTGAACGCCGGCGCCGGCTCAACCGGCCGATGGGTGGTCAGCGGCAACAGCCTCGGCACCGGCTGCATCGGCGGGGTCGGAACAAACGTCACTGGCGTCTCTCTTACAGTAAACCCTGGGAGTACATCCAACGGCTCTATCACTATCGCCAACAATGACATCAGCAATGCGACGACGCCGATCTCATATACCCCAAATTCTAGCGGCAGAGACAATGTCATAATCAGTAACAACATGGGTGTCGACAATGTCCTCGGCGGCACCATCACCGCAGCGTCCTCGATCACCCTGAACAACGCATTCAACAATTACGATATCAGTGGTTCGACGACTATATACACCATCAACGGCGCGTGGCAGGGGCGGCGAGTGCGTTTTGTCGCCACTGCCGTAGGAACTCTAAACCTTGGCACCGGCGGCAATATCTGTGCGGGCGCGATCTCTGCCGGAAATACCGTTGACCTGGTTTGGACTCCGGGTGGCTCCTGCTGGACGCACGTACCATGATCTACCAACTCCTTTACCCGCAGGTCCTGCTGCTCCAGCCCTCCGCCCTCACCTCCCTCTTTCACCGCAGCCATCCTCCTTACTAGTTCGGCGAAAGCTTCCGCAGAAACCCGGTGCGCTGGGCCGCGCCGGCCGCCATAAACGCCGCGTCCTGGCCGGACAGGATGAAACGCGCGCCCATCTCGATATAGCGCGGCATGATCGTCTCGTTGTACACCCCCGCCATGCCTGGAAACTTTCCGTGCTTGCGCGCCGCCGCAATCATCGCCCGATAGGCCTCTGCCACACGCTCACTGCCGAAATCTCCATGGATGCCCATCTCGGCGCACAAATCGTTGGTGCCGATCAGCAGCACGTCAATTCCAGGCACGCCGGCGATCTCTTCGGCGTTGGCGATCGCGGTTGGCGTCTCGAGCATGACCACAGTCAGATTGGCGGCGTTGAGTGCGGCTGAGGCTTCGCCCGAGCTGGCAGAACGCAGCCCGTAATGCGGCCCGATGCCGCCCATCGAGCGGTGGCCGACCGGCGGATATTTCAGCCGGTTGACGACCTCGCGGGCTTCGGCCGCAGTATCCACATGCGGCATGACGATGCCGAGCGCGCCATTGTCGAGCGCCCGTGTGGCAATCGCATATTCCCCATTGGGCACGCGCGCGATCGGCGCGATGCCGGCATCGAGCGCGGCGGTCGAGATCTGCGCGCAGGCTTCGAGCGACATGACGCCATGCTCCATGTCGAGAAACAGCCAATCGAAGCCGGCGACCGCCATTGCCTTGGCGATCTCGACACTGCGCGTCATGCGCACGCCGACGCCCAGTGACAGCTGGCCTTGATCGAGCTTTTCGCGAGCAGCATTGCGGACAGTGGCGGGCATTGGTGGCTCCCTTATGTCAATGTGTGGATGGCGGTGGCGACGGCGCGGTTCAGGGCCGCCAAGTCCATCGGGTAATCGGTTTCATTGGCGACCGCGACGGTCAAGCGGTGGCGTCGCAAGATAAAGATGCGCTGGTCCGACGCGCCGGATGCCCACGCAGTCTCCGGCGGCAAATCCGGGAACAGGCGGTCGATGTTGGTGCGGAAGCAGGCCGCGTAGCTCGTGCCGGTATGTGTCGGGGTCAGTGCGTAGTCAGCCCACCCGGGCGGTAGCAGGCGCTCGCCGTTCCAGACGCCGTCCTGCAGGTAGAGAACCCCGATCTTGGCGTAGTCGCGCAAACTGGCAAAGCCGGCGCCGGAGGCGATCAGGTTGCCGGCGATGTCGGCGGAATGCTGATAGCTCGCCATGCCGAGCCGGTCGGCGAGGAGGCCATAGACGGTTTGGTGATATGGCAGGCCGCGGCGCGCGATCTGGTCGCGGATAATGGCGCCCAGCACATTGGGGCCGGCATTGATGTAGCGGAACACCGAGCCCGGGATCGTCGCAACGATTGAGCGCTGCGCCGCCTCGAAGGCGTCCGTCGCGTCCTGATAAACCGAGCTGTTCTCGAATCCGAGCGTGGTCCGCCCGTCTTCGTATTGCACCGGAAAGCCGAGCCCCGAGCGCATGCGCAAGAGGTGATCCAATGTGATCAGCCGATGGATGGCGCGCGGGTCGCGCCACAGCGGCGCCGGTGCCGGATCATAGACCGAGGCGAGCCAGCCCTCGCGGATCAAGCGGCCGATCAGGGTGCAGGTGATTGCCTTGGTCATGGACCAGCTCGGTGTGACCCGGCCGGGCATGCCGAAAGCGCTGTACCGCTCGCATAAAACGCGATCGGGAGTCGCGATTAGGATACCGTAAGCACCGACCGAATTGGTGAAGAAATGGTCCAGGGCATCGGGCAGTGCGGAGGGCGCCGGCGGCGATGTTTCAACCGCCGCGCCTAATGGCCACGGGCGCTCGGCATCCGGCAGCCGGCGCGCGATCGGCTGCGGATCGAACAGCGGCGCGGGATGCTGGCCCAGCAGAATGCCGCCGTAACCGGGGCGGGCGATCGCCGCGCCCAGTACCGGCTCGCCGAAACCGGGATCGTTCCATACGACCTTGACGCGGCGATCGGCGTCGTCGGTCTCGATCCTGATGTCCCCGGCGCGATGGGCCGGCGCCGGATCGTCAGCCGCCGGGCGCGAGGCGAGGTCGCCGGGCGCGGCGGCCGGCCGCCAGCGAAAATGCCGGTCGGCCGTCTCGCGATCCAAGCCGCTTACGTAAAGCATGTCGACCATGCGCTTGGCGGCGAAATTCACGGTGCGCTGGTGCAGCGCCCGCGCCGAAGCATCGCAGACGATCGGATCGGGCGGTCCGGAGCCGAAAGGCTGCGGCGTACGGTCGAAGGTCGGCTCGAGTGGCTGCGTCGGAGCCGCGGGTTCGTTCTTCATGTAGCCAACTCCTCATAATAGGCGGCACCAGCGTGCCCGTTCTCGATAACGCCTGCAAGATGAAGCTGGGCGTGCCGTCTTGGGCAATCTGCCGATTGTGCGGCTCGCGAGTGAATCGAGACGCAGAAGATCCGGGACGCCATCAGGCTACCCCTATTCACACCCTGAGAGCCCAAACGAAGAAACCCTGGGTTACAACCGCGGCGTGTTTGTGGGTTTCAACAAGCGTAATGGAAGAAACCGTCGACCCTGGCCTGTGCGCGATGGCGGTTGCATCAAAGGCACTCGCGCAAAGCCGAGAAGGAACATGCCATCATGGCATTCACCCAACTCGACGCAGGCCAGTCGGGATGTGGGGCAACCTCCCGCCTGACCTTGGGGCTATCGGTCCCCTGGCTGGCGTCTATGGTGGCCTTACTGCACCGACTGATCTAAGGCAGAAGGCCACCGGAACCTCCGGTGGGCTTCTCCTTTTTCGCGTACCGGCTGCCGATCACCGCAGAGGGTCGAGCACCAACCTCCGCTGAGTTCGAATCCGCTCCCGCAAGGGGACCCACTAGTGGATGAAATCTGACGTTTGGTACCTGGGCCAGAGGTCGGCTCGGGTGAAGGGTTTCGGATGCCGGCCCGTTCAGACCTATCCGCCCGTATGAGGGCCGGCGTCCGAAAGCCTCCCAGGAAGGAACCCGCGGGCCGCTGGGGTGGGCGTCTGCCGTCTATGGGGATTTGAGAGGGCGGCGGCTAGGGTCGGAGGTGCGTTGGCTGGGGGAGTCGACGGCGGACCGACGATCGCGGTGGCGAGTTTGTCGCCGCGGCTGCGGTCGGCTGCGCGATTTTGGCGTGACCGACGATGTAGCACGTGGCTTTGGAGAGACCGGGGCGGCAGCGAGGCAACGCCAGAAGCGAGGCGGCGCAATAGGCGGGAGGTGCAGTGAGGCGGTGACGGGGGTCATGGCATTGCGGTCTTGACTGTGTCCTGGGGCGACGGCGGAGCGCGAGGTTCGCCGCCGCGCCCGAAGCGCTCGACAATGATCATGCGACCGCCGCAACAGGGGCAAGGCGGGCGATGGTCCATGGCGGCGGCGGCCATGTCGGCGTCGTCATGCTCGGTTGACGGATCGATCGACGGCAGGGGCGCAGCGATCAGCTCTTTGGCGCGAGCGATATTGGCTTTGCAGGTGGCACTGGCGAGCAATCCGTAGTGACGGATGCGATGGAATCCCTTGGGCAGGACGTGGAGGAGGAAGCGCCTGATGAACTCGTCGGGCGCGAGCGTCATCGTGCGGTACCGCGCCTGTCCGTTGCGGCGGTAGTCCTTGAAGCGGAAGGTGACGCCACGGTCATCGAGGCCACTCAGTCGGCTGTTCGAGATGGCGACGCGGTGGGTGTAGCGAGCGAGATAGGCGAGCACCGCCTCGGGCCCCGCGAAGGGGGGCTTGGCGTAGACGAACCACTTCTTCTTTCTCAGCGGCGCGAGATAGGCGGCAAAGGCCGTTCGGTTGCGCAGGCCGTCGAGCTCGCCGAAAAACACCAGCCGACCCGCCGCGTGCGCGTCGGCGAGCCGCGTCAGGAAGAGCCGCCGGAACAGGCGGGACAACACGCGCACCGGCAACAGGAAGCCGGGTCTGCAGCGCACCCAGCGCGTACCATCGAGCGATATCCCGCCGCCCGGCACGATCATGTGGACATGCGGATGGTGGGTCATCGCCGAGCCCCAGCTGTGGAGCACGGCGGTGGCGCCGATACGGGCGCCCAGGTGCCGAGGATCGGCGGCGATGGTGAGCAATGTCTCGGCCGCCGTGCGGAATAGCACGTCGTAGACCACCGCTTTGTTCTGGTAGGCGATTGGGGCGATCTCCGCCGGCAGGGTGAAGACCAGATGAAAATAGCCGACGGGCAGCAGGTCGGCCTCGCGGGCGGCGAGCCAGTCCTTCGCCGCCGCGCCCTGGCACTTGGGACAATGGCGATTGCGACAGGAGTTGTAGGCGATCCGGCTGTGGCCGCAATCCTCGCAGCGCTCGACGTGGCCGCCGAGCGCGGCCGAGCGGCAGCTCTCGATGGCCGACATCACCTTGAGCTGGCCGAGGCTCAGATGCCCGGCATTGGCCTTGCGCCAGGCGGCCCCATGGCGGTGAAAGACGTCTGCGACCTCCAGCCTCGGGCGGCGCACCGCCGCCGGGCTAAACTCCGGGTCTCGGCCTCCCCACAGGCAGCGGTGCGAGCCGGTCGAGCGGGCTGGTCACATTGCGGATCGTGGTGTTGGCGACGCGCGTGTAAAGGGCCGTGGTGTCGAGCTTGGCATGACCGAGCAGCACCTGGATGACGCGGATGTCGGTGTCCTGTTCCAGCAGATGCGTGGCGAAGCTGTGCCGCAGCGTGTGCGGCGACACGCGCTTCTTGATGCCGGCGGTCTCGGCGGCGGCATGGACGGCGCGGTTGAGCTGGCGGGTCGAGAGTGGCTCGACCGGATTGCGGCCCGGAAACAGCCAGCCCCGCGGCAGCAGAACGCCCAGGCGCCGGCCGTCCCGCCACCAGTCGCGCAGCAGCTGGAGCAGCTGCGGCGACAGCATGGCGTTGCGGTCCTTGCGGCCCTTGCCCTGCTCGACCCGCAGCAGCATGCGCTCGGAATCGATATCGCCGACCTTGAGCGCGACGACCTCGGAGACGCGCAGTCCGGCGCCGTATGCGGTGGCGAGCGCCGCCTTGTACTTCGGCCCCGGCGCCGCCTGCAGCAGCAGCGTGACCTCCGCGACGCTCAGCACCGCCGGCAGCCGGCGCGGTTCGCGCACAATCGTGAGCCGCCGGGCAAGGTCCGACCGGTCGAGCGTCACGGTGAAGAAGAAGCGCAGCGCCGCCACTGCACTGTTGACGCTCGGCGGCTGCATGCCGGTCTGCGTCTGGTGCAGCTGGAAACGGCGCAGATCCTCCGCCGTCGCCGTGTCGGGCGACCGGCCAATGAAGGCCGCGAACGACCGCACGTTGCGAATGTAGTCGTTACGCGTCTTCTCGGTGAAGCCGCGCACCCTCATGTCCTCGATCATGCGCGCCCGCAGTGCGCCGACGGGCCGTTGGGAAGGTTGGGAGGTCATCGGGGGTTCCTCTCTCAAGCCGAAGGTTGCTGGACCCTCGATGCTCGCGATCGGATGCCCCGATCGTCACGCGCTAACGCGCATTACTCCGTCGAAAACGCGCCGACCCTGACACGCTCTCCTTCCCGCGAGAGCGGGTTCGTTCATGGGTGGTGAGCTGCCGTTCCCAATCTTCGCGGCGTGTGATGCGCGTACTTAAAGAGCGGACCTTCGCACATACGACGCCGCACCCCACCGGCTTGCAATTCTCCAGTCAACCTGCGAGATCGGTTTTCCGACCGCCAGTAATCCCGCGCGCTGACCTTATGGGTATTGCCTGAACAAAGGCGGCTGGTCACCAGGAGGTGACTACTTGCCCTAGGGAGACTAGCTCCGCATGTCCAAGCCCGAAGTTCACACGACCAAGGAGCGTGACATGAGCGAAGTTTTGGAAGGTGCAGCTTGCGGTGTCGACGGGTGCATCCCCGCCGCATTGGATCACTTCAGGCCGGCGTTCGGCGCTAAGGCGACGCTAGCCATAGAGGTGATTTCCGATGCTATCTGCCCCTGGTGCTGGATTGCCAAGCGGCGACTGGATAGTGCGATCGTGGCGATTGCGCCGGACGTCATGGCATCCGTCACGTGGCGTCCTTTCGAGCTCAACCCCGAGATGCCCAAGGGTGGAGTGGACCGGCGCGCCTACCGCTCGGCCAAGTTCGGGACTTGGCAGCACTCCCAGGCGCTCGACGCGCAGGTCGCCGCGGCGGGGCGGTCGGAAGGGGTCGTGTTCAACCATGACAAGATAGAGCGTACCCCGAACACCGTCGACGCCCATCGGCTGATCCTGCTCGCCGGTCAGCAAGGCAAGCAGGACGTCGTCGTCGAGGGGCTGTTCGCCGCCTACTTCGACGACGGGCGCGACGTTGGCGATCCCGCCGTCCTGGCCGACGTCGGCGCCGCAGCCGGGCTCGACCGCGCCAGGATTCTGGCCATGATCGCGTCTGACGAAGGCCTGACCGAGGTACGGTCAGAGCTGCAGCGCGCCATGGACCTTCATGTGTCGGGCGTTCCGACCGTGCTCGTCGATGGCATCCCCCTCTTCTCCGGCGCAATCCGCGCCGACCTGATGGAAGCCGAGCTGCGCAAGGCGGCCGGCCATGTCCGGAGTTGAAGGGCCGCTCAGGATCGCCGTCGCGGGCGGTTCCATCGGCGGGCTCTGCGCAGGGCTCACCCTACGCGGGGCAGGCTTCGATGTGCGGGTCTACGAGCGCGTCTCCGGTCCGATGGAGACGCGCGGCGCCGGCATCGTCGTGCAGGGCGAACTGATCCATCTGTTGCGAACCCACGGCGCGGGCGCCTTGCCGACGACGCACTGCACGGTGCGGCGCTTTCTCAGCCCCGAAGGCGGTGAAGGCGAGGTGCAACGCGCGCCGCAGGACTTCACCTCGTGGGAGGCGATCTATCACACGCTCGCCGCCGCCTTTCCCTCCAACCGTTACCATCGGGGCGCAACGCTCACGGATTTCGTCAACGGCGACGGCGCGGTGCAGGCGCACATCGACGGGCACGGGTTGGTCGAGGCGGACGTGCTCGCCGCCGCCGATGGCGCGCAGTCACCCACCCGCCGGCGCTTCCTGCCGGACCTGAGATCGACCTACGCCGGCTACGTTGCCTGGCGCGGCACGCTCGACGAGGCCGACGCTCAACCCGATCTCGTGCGCTTCTTCGACGACGCGTTCACTTTCTGCGAGGCGCGTTCGGCCGGGCATATCCTGGTCTACTTCATTCCCGGCAACGGCGCCGACACCACCCCCGGGAAGCGCCGCCTGAATTGGGTCTGGTACGTGGGCGTTGGCGAGGACGATCTGCCTCGTATCCTGGTCGATCGCGATGGGCGCCAGCACCACGCTTCGCTTCCGTTCGGCGGCACGCCGGACTCGGCTATCCGTGACCTCTGCGATCTCGCCCGGCGCGAAGTACACCCGATGCTGGCGGCCCTGGTGTCCGCAACGCCACAGCCGTTTCTGCAGACAATCGTCGACGTGGTCCCGACGCGCACGGTCTTCGGCCGCGTGTGCCTTCTCGGCGACGCGGCGTTCGTCGTCCGGCCGCACACGGCCGGCGCGACCGCCAAGGCCGCTCGAGACGCGATGACCTTGGCGCGAACGCTCAAGCGGGCGGGCCGGAACGTCGACGCCGGCCTGAGCGGCTTCGAAGAGATGCAGATCGAGTTCGGCCGGGGGCTCGTCGAGTACGGCGTGGCGCTGGGGCGACGGTGGGCCGCCTGAGCTCGACGTGTCCTGATGGGGGCGAGGAGAGACCGTATGGCTGACGAGATCCGGAGCGGCAACTCCAAGGTGCGAGTCGTTCGACTGCTCGGGCATCGCGACGACACCGGCGCCTGGGAGATTCGCGACTTTCTCAAACGCAGTGTCGTCGAGTTCCAGTGGATCGAGCTCTCGACTGAAGAGGACTGTCGCCGCGAGCTTGGCCTGTCGGACCTCAAGAACATCAACCTGCCCGTCGTCGAGCTTCCTGACGGAACCCGCCTCTTCGGCCCCACTCTGCGGGATGTTGCCGACCGGCTCGGCTTTGTTACCAAGCCCAAGCTGCGGCAGTACGACGTCTCGATCTACGGTGCGGGTCCGGCTGGCCTGTCTGCGGCCGTGTACGCCGCCTCGGAAGGTCTGAGCACCGTGCTGGTCGAGCGGAGCGCCGTTGGAGGCCAAGCCGGCACTACGTCGATGATCGAAAACTATATGGGCTTCCCGCAAGGCATCAACGGCGCGGATTTAGCCGAGCGGGCCCGGCAACAGGCGGTGAAGTTCGGCGTCGAGATCTTGATGATGCGGGAGGGCGTAAAATCTACGTTCCACGACGATCGCATCTGGACCGACCTTGCCGACGGCGGGAAGATGGTCGCCCGCGCCAATGTCTGCGCCACCGGCGTGGAGTGGCGTCATCTCAACCTGCCCGACGAGGATAAGCTGCTTGGACGCGGGCTCTATTATGGTGCGGGAACCAGCGAGGCCCCGCTTTGCGGCGGTGAAGACGTTTATGTGGTCGGCGGCGGCAACTCCGCCGGTCAGGCCGTGATGCACCTCGCAAGACATGCGAAGAGCGTGACGATGCTCGTGCGGGACAAGGCGCTCGCGGCCTCGATGTCTCAGTACCTGTCAGATCGGATCCTCGGCGCCTCCAACGTGCAGGTGCGGTACGACGTGGAGGTCACCGGCCTGCACGGCGGGCGGTCCCTCGAACGCATCCGAATCGGCTCGCGCACGACAAAGGAAGCCGACTGGGCGGCGACACCGCGGCTGTTCGTCGCCATCGGCGGCGTGCCCAACACCGATTGGGCCGCCGACACCGCCATCGTCCGCGATCAAGGCGGCTACCTCGTCACCGGTCCCGACCTCCTGATGAACGGCAAGGCCCCAGCCGCCTGGCCCTTGGAGCGCGCGCCCTACTACCTGGAGACTGCGGTCCCGGGCTCCTTCGCCGCCGGGGATGTGCGCCACCGCTCGATCAAGCGCGTCGCCACCGCAGCGGGTGAAGGCGCGATGGCCATCGCCTTCGTTCACAGATACCTGGAGGAAACAGCATGATCCCGTGCACGAGCAACCGCATCTCTGGCGCGGCGGGATTGTCCGGGACAGTCTGATGTCGGCCGACGCACAGCCTGGCGTTCTCGACGTTCGCTTCCCAACGCGGCGTATCTTGGCAATCATCGGAGACAAATGGACGACCGTCGTCCTTTACTGCCTATCGATCCGCGAACACCGACGCTTCAACGAGCTGCAGAAGCAGATTCCGGATATTTCCAAGAAGATGTTGATCCAGACTCTGCGCAACCTCGAACGCGACGGGCTCCTGGAGCGCACCGTCTATCAGCAGGTGCCACCAAAAACCGAATATCGGCTCACAGATGACGGTCACAAGCTAAGGGAGCCGATCGCTTGGCTTTGCGAGTGGGGCATGGAGAATCGCGAGTTCATCGATAGTATCATCGAGGCCCGAGCGAGGACTGTTCTCATGCCGATAAGCCATGAGAGTAACCGTCCGCCGAAGCCCGCCTGACGCTTACGTCCGATCACCGAAACCTGAACGTCCGCTTTCGATCGCGGCCGACTGATGTTCTCGCCCGCAACGACTGGCTGCTTAGGGTCGAGAGGGGCCGTCCGAACCGGGTATCAAGCGTATGATTTGCACCACTACCGAACGCAAGCCTTTCGCTCCCACGTGTCCTTAGCCCTCGCGTCGCGGATCGTCGGCCCTTGGAGGTTGGAAACCGCTCGTGTGAGGTAGTTGGCGACGATGACGGCGGCGGAGCCAGAGACGCGACTGGTTTTTTGGCTTAACGCTGCGTAGGTGGCTTCCCCCTGGGCCTTTGAGCATTCACTGCTCATCGCAAGAAAGGTCGCCACGATTGAGTGGACCACGCGGGCGCGCTGACCTGTCGAATCCAGGCCGTGCTCGTTTGTGTTGCTTTACTCACATGAGGATGCGTTGACAAATTAGTAAAGACCTGCTAGCGTCGGCGGGTTGCCAATTCGGGAGTTATCGCCGCGAGCACGGCCGATTACCGCGTTTATATCGATGTCGTCCCGCCGCCCTACGGTTCTTCAACCCGGGGACCGAGCCTGATGTGCTCCTGCTAAAACAGGTGGAACAGGTGACAATATTGGTTTTGGAAGGACCGGCCCGGCGCTTTGCCAGGATTCCGAGCATGGGGATCACAGGGGCCGCAGAGGTCCTCGTATTTATAACGGCAATTGTGGCTTTGGCTGTTATTTCGCTGCAGAAACAGCCAGGAGGGGCCGAGGGCGTCCGTTTTGCGAAGGGCGGTCCGGCAATGCTACCGGCCCCACTCGGCGGTTCCACGAACCGGGCCGCTCGGGCTTCCGAGCCTCTTGCTCGCCAGATCAGGTAGACAGCTGCAAAATTCCGTTCTTTTGCCCAAACCGGACCTTTTTGATATCGGAGCTCGATGAGAGAACTCGCGCTCGACGACGTCGAGGCGCTGGCGGTCGGCGCCTGGATCCTCGGCACCGGCGGCGGCGGCAGCCCGTATCTGGGGCTCCTCAATATGCGGCGGCTCTATGGCGAGGGACATCGCGTGTCGCTGATGCCGCCGTTCGACCTCGCCGACGAAGACTGGGTGGCGGTGGTCTCGAATATGGGGGCGCCGCTCGTCGGCCAGGAGCGGCTCGCCGACAGCCGCAACATCGCGCGCGCCGTCGAAATTCAGCAAAGATTGCTGGGAGCAACGTTCCGCGCGGTGATGCCGCTCGAGATCGGCGGCGGCAACGGCATTCAGCCGCTGATGGCGGCGGCCCATCTCGGGCTGCCGGTTGTCGACGCCGACACAATGGGCCGCGCCTATCCCGAAGCGCAGATGACCAGCGTCGCAGTCGGCGATCTTCGCCCCTACCCTTGTGTGCTCTATGATCCGCGCGGCATCGAGGCGGTGGTGACAAAGGTCCCGAGCTGGAAATGGATGGAGCGGGTCAGCCGCAAGATCTGCGTCGAGCTCGGCTCGATCGCCTCGACCTGCAAGGCGCCGCGCACCGGGCGCGAGGTCAAGGATTGGGGCATTCATTTCACTGTGACGAAAGCAATCGGCATCGGCCGCCGCGTGCGGCACGCGCAGCGGCACCACGAGGAACCGGTGGACGCGATCCTCGATGAAGGGCACGGCAAGCTCATCTTCCGTGGCAAGGTCATCGACGTCGCCCGCCGCACCACGGAGGGGTTTCTGCGCGGCCGGGCGTCGATCGAAGGCCTCGATGAAGACCGCGGATCGCGGCTCGAAATCACGTTTCAGAACGAATGGATCGTGGCTTGGCGCGACGCGGCGCCGATCGCGATGTCGCCTGAGCTGATCTGCGTGCTGGACACCCTATCGGGCGAAGCATTCGGCACGGAAACCATCGGCTATGGCCGGCGGGTCTCCGTCGTCGTGCTCCCCGCGCCGCCGGTTTTCCTGACGCCGAAGGGCCTCGATCATGTCGGACCGCGCGCCTTCGGTTACGATCTCGACTTCCACTCCGTCTTCGACCAAGGGCGCATAAGCTGACGGCGCGTAAGCCGATGCGGCGGATCGGCATCGATGTCGGCGGCACCAATACGGATGCTGTTCTGCTCGAGGACGGGAGGGTGGCGCACGCCGTCAAGACGCCGACCACGTCCGATGTCACCACCGGCATCGTGACGGCGCTTGCGGAATTGACGCGCCGCCCGGAAATCGCGCGCGGCAGGATCGACGGCGTCGTGATCGGCACGACCCATTTCGTCAATGCCGTCGTGCAGCGCCGCGATCTGACGCGCGTCGCCGCGGTGCGGATCGGCTTGCCGGCGAGCGCCTCGCTGCCGCCGTTCTGCGACTGGCCCGCCGATCTTGCCGAGCGGGTCCGCGGCGAGGTCTTCATGATCGAAGGCGGGCACGATTACGACGGCCGGCCAATCGTGCCGTTCGATGAAATCGCCATGCTGCGGGTGGCGCGGCAAATCCGTGCCAGCGGGTTTTGGTCGGTGGCGATCGCCGCAATTTTCTCGCCGCTTGACCCCAGCTGCGAGGAGCGGGCACGGGCGATCCTGTCCGAAGAGTGCCCGGATGTTTCCGTCACGATGTCCCATCGGCTCGGCCGCATCGGTCTCCTCGAACGCGAGAATGCTGCGCTCCTCAACGCCGCGCTGATCGATCTGGCTCGGGCGACGATAGCGGGATTCATCGCCGCGGTGCGCGGGGTCGCGGCTCCGCTCTATCTGACGCAGAATGACGGGACGATGATGCAGGCCGAGATGGCGGCCGCGCTGCCGGTCATGAGCTTTTCCTCCGGCGCCACCAACTCGATGCGCGGCGCGGCCTTCCTCTCTGGGCTCACAGACGCAATGGTGATCGATGTCGGCGGCACGACGACCGATATCGGCCAATTGCGCCGCGGATTTCCGCGCGAGGCGAACTCGGTCGTCGAAGTGGGCGGCGTGCGCACGTTGTTCCGCATGCCGGACCTGTTGTCGATCGGGCTTGGCGGCGGGAGCCTTGTCTCGGCCGATCCCCTTTCGGTCGGGCCGGCAAGCGTCGGTTACCGGCTGATCGAAGAGGGACTGGTTTTTGGCGGCAATACGATGACTGCGACCGATGTCGCGGTCGCAGCCGGCCTCGCTCGGATCGGCGACAATCGAACCGTCGCCGATCTCCCGCGCAATCTTGTGCAACGGGCGCTGGACGCAACGCGGACAAAAATCGAGGATTCGGTCGATAGAATGAAGACCGACGCACGCGAATTGCCGCTGATCGCGGTAGGCGGCGGGGCGTTCTTGGTGCCTGACCGCCTCGCCGGCATCTCGCAAGTGAGGCATGTGCCGCATGGCGACTGCGCCAATGCGGTCGGCGCCGCGATCGCTCAGGTGAGCGGCGAAACCGACCAGGTCTATCGCGACCTCAGCCGCGACGAAGCCATTGCGGCGGCCGAAGCGCAGGCTATAGAACGCGCGATCGCGGCCGGCGCCGAGCGCGGGACGCTCCAGACGGTCGATGTCGAAGACATTCCGCTCGCTTATCTGCCGGGCAATGCGCTCAGGGTCCGGGTGCGCGTCGCCGGCGAAATGGCTCCGTCGACAAATCAGAGCGGATCGAGCTCAGGTGCCGCTAGGGAGTACTAACCTTTCTTCGGCGACCAGCCATAAGCCTTGGCGCAAGCGCCGCCCATCAGCATCGCCCGCTCGGCGTCGCTCAGCCGGTCGGTCTTGAGGAAGGGCTCGACGGCCTGCTCGTAATTGACGACGGCGAACGCGCGCGTCCAGTCCGTACCCCACAAGCAGCGAGCGAAACCCCAGGCATCAAACACGCGGGCGAGCGGGTCCCAAATGTCCGGGAAAGGATACGGCTCCCGCGACAGCGTGCAGGCGCCGCTGACCTTGATCACCGCGTTCGGGCGCTTGGCGAGTTCCAGCACCTTCGGGAGATCGGCCCAGGGTTGCGGCGGGGCGGGCGGCACGCGCGGCTGCATGATGCCGAGATGGTCGATGATGAACCGCGTGTCGGGATGGCGATCGATGAGCACGGTGCCCGCGTCCACATTGCCCCAGAATAGGACGTTGACCGGAAAATCGTGGCGGGCGGCCGCGCGGGCGATCCGGTCGAGACCCGGATCGTCCGGCGCGCGGTTCGCCTCCTTCGTCAGCATGATGCGGATGCCGACCGCTCCGGGCGTCTTCTTCCAGTCGGCGATGACATCGGCCACCGCCGGATCGTCCGGGTTTACCGGCTTGACGATCGCGAACCGGCCGGGGTGAGCCTGCTGCACTTCCACCGCATAGCTGGCGTCGTACTGGTACATGGAAAAGGCGGAGATGAAGATCGCGCCGTCGACGCCGACTTTGTCCATCGCCGCCACCATCTCGTCACCCGTGACGTGATCGGGCCAGTTCGGCACACTGTGCCAGGGTCGCTTGGGGGTATTCGCCTCATAGGCGTGGACCTGGGAATCGATGATAGCCATCGTGGAAGCTCCTCTGTGCCATACGAGTTTGGCTATCACAGCAGGTTCGTGTCCAGAGGGCCAGGCTTCGTGCGTTGCTGCTATCGGCGTCAGCCGTGGCCGATCAAGATTTTTGGCAAAGCCTTGGAGTACTCGATATGTTTGCAGACCGATACGACCTTGCTCTGAGCACTGCCTCCGCCGCGGCGCGCGACGCCTACGTTCAGGGCTGCGCTCTGGCGTTGACCTTTTATCCGGGCGCAATCGAGGCCTTTGAGCGCGCCCTCGTAGCCGACCCGGGTTTCTCCCTGGCCCATGCCGCAAAGGCCCAGGTACTGATGCGGGAAGGTAATGTGGTAGCGGCACGGGCGGCCTTGGCGGCGGCCAAGGATCTGGCCACCGGTCTGTCGCTACGCGAGATCAGTCACATCAACTATTTCGACCTCGCATTCGCGGGCCAGACCGACGCGGCGATCGACGCCTTGTACGCGCATCTGGCAATATGGCCGCGCGACGCCCTGGTCCTCGCCACTGCCGCGAACCCTAATGGGTTGATCGGCGCTTCCGGCCGCATTGGACAGAAGCACCAGATCGCGACACTGATGGACAGCCTCGCGCCGCATTACGGCGACGATTTCTGGTTCCTGGCGCATTATGCGATGGCGTTGTCCGAGGATGGGCAACTCGCGGCGGCGCGGACGAAGATCCAGCGCTCCGTGGCCGCAAACCCGAACAACGCGCATGGTGCGCACGGGTTTGCGCATGTTTGTTACGAGAGCGGAGAGGCAGACACGGCCCGTGCCTATCTGTCGTCCTGGCTCGCCACCTATCCGCGCGACGGATTTTTCCATGGGCATCTGAACTGGCATCTGTCGCTCTGCGAAATAGAGGCAGGCAATTGGACCGAAGCTTTGTCGGTTTATCGGGACGCCATTGCGCTCGACCGGCACAGCGGCGGGCCGCAACAGAGAGTGTCGGATGGGGCGGCGTTTTTGTGGCGTTCTGAACTCGCCGGCCATCCGCGCGACGCTGCCGCTTGGCGCGCAATGTACGACTATGCGACCAGCAAATTGCCGTCCCCTGGTAGCGGGCTCGCCGACCTGCACGTCATCCTGGCACACGCCGTCATGGGCGACGACGCCGGGCTCCATTCTCTCAGCCGCCGGATGGAAGATATGGCGCGCGCGGGGCGCTACCCGTCAGGCTCTTACCTGCCGACGCTTTCACGTGGATTCGCGGCGTTCGAGCGCGGAGATTTTTTCTCGGCAATAGAAGTGCTTGCCCCGCTCGCCGCCGCAAACGAGCGCATTGGCGGCAGCCGCGCGCAGCACGACCTGATCGACTTCACGTTGTTGAAGGCCTACCTCGAGGCCGGCCGGGCCGAAGAGGCGCGGCGCCTGCTCGGTGCGCGGCGACTGGGTGCTTCCGGCGTTCCTGTCGCGGGGCGTGCGTGGGAGGGCTGATCCCGGCATCAGACCGCTTCGGCTCGCCTTACCAAATTTGGCGCAGGACCCGTCGGTAGCGCCGTTGCCGGGATCGGTTACTCAGCCCCAGATATGGCGCAGTGTCATTCTGCGGCATCCTTCTTCTCAGGACCTGCTAGGATAAGCGCGTGCCCATTTCGGCGCCGCGTCGGATCATCTCATCCGAGCGGTTTGCCGAGCCGGCCGGCGAGGTCCTGGATGAATTGCCAGGCGACGCGGCCCGAGCGCGAGCCTCGGGTGATCGACCATTCGCCGGCTTCGGCCCGCAATTGTTCGGGCGGCAGATCGAGCCCGTAGCGTTCGGCATAGCCTCTGACGATCGCGTGGTAGGTTTCCTGGTCGATGCTGTGGAAGCCGAGCCACAGGCCGAAGCGATCCGACATCGAGACCCCTTCCTCGACCGCTTCGCCCGGGTTGATCGCGGTCGAGCGCTCGTTGTCGATCATATCGCGCGGCATCAGATGGCGGCGGTTCGAGGTCGCGTAGAGCACAACATTTGCCGGACGCCCCTCGATGCCGCCCTCGAGGACCGCCTTCAGGGATTTGTAGCTGGTGTCGTGCTGGTCGAACGACAGGTCGTCGCAGAACAACAGGCACCGCCGCGCGCTCAGCCGCAACACCGACAACAGGTGTGGCAGGCTCGGAATATCCTCCCGGTGGATCTCGACGAGCGCGAGGGCGCGGGGATGCATTTCGTTGACCGCGGCGTGCGCCGCCTTGACGAGCGAACTTTTGCCCGTGCCGCGGGCGCCCCACAGCAATACATTGTTGGCCGGAAGCCCGGCGGCGAACCGTTCGGTGTTGTCGAGCAGGATGTCGCGGACCCGGTCGATACCCCGCAACAGTCCGATCTCGACCCGGTTGACCTCGTGGACCGGCTCGAGCCAGCCGCGGTCGGCGTGCCACACAAAGGCGTCCCCGGCTTCCAGTTTGTTGAGAGGCGCGACGGGAGGTGCCAGGCGCTCCAGCGCATCGGCGATGCGATTGAGCAAAGGCAGCAAGTCGGGATTGGTTTTGGACAAGTTCAAAATCCTGCGGCAGCAAAGGCCGCCGGACGCTAGCATAGCGGCCGAGAACCGCGGAACCCGCCTTGCCATTGCCCTTTAACCGGGCATCGGGTACCAATTGGCCTGCCGCATGACAGCACTATATGACGGTGACTGCGGAGCTGCCCGCCGGCGGATGCGGCAGGCGATTTTGAGGCACCCTCCCAATGTGGATTTCCACGGCTTATGCCCAAGGAACAGGCATATTCGATCAGAACGCGCTCGTCCAATTTCTGCCGCTGATCCTGATCTTCGTCGTCTTCTACTTTCTTCTGATTCGCCCGCAGCAACGCAAGGCCAAGGATCAGAAGACCATGCTCGACGCCTTACGGCGCGGCGATCGGGTCGTGACCGGAGGCGGGATCATCGGAACCGTGGCGCGGGTCGACAACCCGGAGGAAGTCATCGTCGACATCGCCGACAACGTGCGGGTTCGCGTGTTGCGGAGCACGATCACCACCGTCCTCGCCAAACCCGACCCTGCCGCCGCCCGGGAGGCCGCCAAGCCGAAGCCCGAAGCGCGGGCAAAGGTCGGGACGAAGGAGTGACCGAAAGGCGGGTAAGGGCGCGCTGGCACCGACCGAGTGAGAATCTAGAGGAATGCTGTATTTTGAGAACTGGAAGATTACCCTGATCTGCGCGGCGTGCGCGCTCGGTGTGCTGCTGTCACTGCCGAACCTGTTCAGCCCGTCCTTTCTCGCGCAGGTGCCGAATTGGCTCCCGCACAAGCAGGTGGCGCTCGGGCTCGACTTGCGCGGCGGTTCCTACCTGCTTCTCGAGGTGGATGTCGCCGCGGCCCAGCGCGAGCGCCTCAACTCGATCACCGACAATGTGCGCAACGCATTGCGCGACGCCAATATCGGATATACCGGGCTCAGCGTCGAAGGCGACGCGATCGTCTTCACGATCCGCGAGCCCGACCGCATCGAAGCCGCGCGCCAAGCCCTTCGCAAGATCGATCCCGACCTGACCGTCGACATCGCCCCAGACGGGTCGGGGACGATGCGTTTCAGCACGGCTGCAACCGACGCACGGCGCCGCCAGGCGGTCGATCAGTCGATCGAGATCATCCGCCGGCGCATCGACGAGACCGGGACCAAGGAGCCGACGATCCAACGCGAGGGAGCAGACCGCATTCTCGTCCAGCTCCCGGGGGTGGACAATCCCGAGCATGTCAAGGCGCTGCTCGGCCGCACCGCCAAGCTGACATTCCAGCTCGTCGACACCACGGTCTCCCTGGAGGACGCGCGGCGCGGCCGGCTGCCGCCCGGCGACGAAATCCTGCCCGCGGAGGAGGGCAGGGCAGGGCGCGCCGGGCCCGCCGCCTATGTCTTGCGCAAGCGCGTGATGGTTGGCGGAGACACCCTGGTCGACGCGCAACCGACCTTTCAGAACAACGAGCCGGTGGTCAGCTTCCGTTTCGACGCCGCCGGCGCCAAACGCTTTGGCGACGCGACGCGCGACAATGTCGGCAAGCCTTTCGCGATCGTTCTCGACAACAAGGTGATCAGCGCACCGGTGATCCGCGAGCCTATTCTCGGCGGGAGCGGCATCATTTCCGGCAGCTTCACGGTCCAATCGGCAAGCGACCTGGCACTGCTGCTGCGGGCGGGTGCCTTGCCGGCGCCGATCACGATCCTCGAGGAGCGGACCGTCGGGCCCGATCTTGGCGCCGATTCGATCCATGCCGGGGCGGTCGCCAGCATCGTCGGGGTCGCGCTGGTCGTCGTGTTCATGATCCTGTTCTATGGATTGTTCGGCGTCTTTGCCGATATCGCGCTGATCTTTAACCTTTGCCTGATGCTCGGCAGCCTTTCGCTGCTCGGCGCTACGTTGACGTTGCCGGGGATCGCCGGCATTGCACTGACCATGGGCATGGCGGTTGATGCGAATGTGCTGATTTACGAGCGCATCCGCGAAGAGGTCCGTGCCGGCCGCACCGTGCTGTCGGCGCTTGATGCCGGCTTCAAGCGCGCCTTCGGCACAATCCTCGACAGCCATGTGACGACCCTGGTCGCCGGTGCGCTGATGTTCTGGCTCGGCTCAGGTCCGGTAAAGGGGTTTGCCGTGACGCTCAGCATCGGCGTCCTGACCTCGCTCTTTTCGGCGATATTGGTGACCCGGCTGTTGATCGTCACTTGGCTGCGCGAATGGAAACCGAGGGCCATCCCGATTTGACCGTGAAAACAAAATGAGACCGCTGATCGTCATCCGGCGCACGCCGAAAATCGATTTCATGGGCTGGCACAAGATCGGGTTTGCGCTCTCCGGGCTGCTGACCGTGGGCTCGATCGTGCTGTTTCTGACTGTCGGGCTCAACTACGGGATCGACTTTGTCGGCGGCACGCTGATCGAGGTTCGCTCCACTACCGGGCCGGCAAACCTTGCCGATATGCGGCAGAAGCTCGATGCCCTCCATATCGGAGAGCCTTCCCTACAAGGGTTTGGCCCCCCGACCGATGTATTGATCCGGCTGCCCCGTCAGCCGGGCGGCGATGCCGAGCAGGAGCGGGCCGTCCAGCTGGTCCGTCAAGCACTCGGTTCCGGTGTCGAATACCGCCGCACCGAGGTCGTCGGCCCGAGCGTGGGCAGCGAACTGATCCGCGCCGGGGTGATCGCGACGGTTCTCGCTCTCTTCGCGATCGCCGCCTATATCTGGTTCCGGTTCGAGTGGCAGTTCGGTGTCGGCGGGATGATCTCGACCCTGCACGACGTCGTCACGACGGTGGGGCTCTTCGCGCTTTTTCAGCTCGAGTTCAACCTGACGACTTTGGCCGCGATTCTGACCATCGCCGGCTATTCGGTAAACGACACCGTGGTGATCTACGACCGGGTCCGCGAGTCGTTGCGCAAGTATCCGAGGATGCCGTTTCGCGACCTGATCAACCTGGCGCTCAACGAGACATTGTCGCGGACTATCCTGACCGTCAGCACGGTTGCGCTTGCGGTTCTGTCGTTGTTGTTCCTCGGCGGCCAAGTGCTGAGAGGCTTCAGCATCGCCATGCTGTGGGGAGTGGTGATCGGCACCTATTCGTCGCTCTTCATCGCGGCGCCAACCCTTTACTACGTCCGGCCGAACCGCGCCGCGATCGCCCGGTCGAGCGAAGCAGTGCCAGCCCGCGCTCCCGGAGCGCGCTGAGCCGCGGCGTTCGCCGCGATGGATCTCACCCCGGTACCGGCGGCCGGCCGTCAGATCATCGAGCGCTACGCGCCAAGCGGCTTTCGGGTGAGCGGGGTGATCTATCACGGCCCGGTCTTGGTTTTTCCCGACCTCACTGTCGCGTGGGATGCCGCGAGCGCTCATGATGTCACTTGGGAGACCCTGGCTCCGGTGATCGAGCATGGTCGCGTCGAGATCCTGTTGCTCGGTCTCGGGCGCTCGACAAGTACCGTGCCCGCCGCGTTGCGCACCGCGCTGCGTACCGCCGGGATCGCGCTCGAAGCGATGGACACCGGCGCCGCTTGCCGCACCTACAATGTGCTCGTGGCCGAGGACCGGCGTGTCGCCGCGGCGCTGATACCGCCAGCCTAGAATCCGCTCAAACCGTAGCTGATTTCATCGCCCGGTGAGCTATCGTGACGCTCCCGGGAATTGCTGACCGTGTGCTGGCGTTGTCAATACAGACCTTTGACGGAGTTGATGATGGCCCTTCGCTCACGCTTCTTGGGTACCGCGGCGCTTGTCGCGGCTCTCGCGGTAGCCCCTGCCGTTCACGCCGAACGTTGGCACGGGGATTATCATCACCACGGCGGCGGCGGTGGCGCGGCCGGGGCGGCGATAATCGGCGGTCTCGTCGGCCTCGGCGTAGGTGCGGCGATCGCGTCGAACGGCGGTTATTACGGCGCGCCGGGCTACTACGCACCCCCACCTTATGGCTATTACGGGCCGCCTTCCGGCTATTACACGCCCGCGCCGCCCCCCGTCTACTACGGGTATTGAGGGTCGCGAGGCACCTGATTACTGGAGGAACAGAATGAAATTGATCCCGCTGAACAGTGTCGCATCCATCGCGGTTGCCGCGCTGTTGTCCGTCCCCACCGCCATGGCGCAACCGCAATCCGCGGCAGTGCAAGGGGCTACCCCTGCGCCGCCAGCCGCTGCGGCCTCCCCGATGGCCGGCCACCCCGTGGCCGGCAAAAATGCGGAAGAGCGCGTCGAAGCCCGCATCAAAGAGTTGCACGCGCAGTTGCAAATCACCCCGGCCGAGGAGCCGCAGTGGAACGAGTTCGCTCAGGTCATGCGCGAGAACGCCCGCGAGATGGACCAGGTGTTCATGCAGCGCGCTCAGCAGTTCCCGACGATGAACGCCGTGCAGAATATGCAATCCTATGAGCAGATTTCCGAGGAACACGCTCAGCGGGTGCAGAGGTTGGTCCCGGCCTTCCAAAAGCTGTACGATGCGATGCCTGAGCAGCAGAAACGGCTGGCCGATCAGGTGTTCCGAGCCAACGCCGAAAAGCACATGCAGCGCACGGCGCAATCGCATCGCGGGTAAGGGTCGGTCGGCATATTTCTTGCTCGCTCCCTAGACGTGAGCGAGCTTGGTAATCATGCCGGACGACGCACGTGCTTTTCTTCTTTCGCCTGGCATCGGCCACAATTGCGGGCCGCCGCTCGATCCGGGGGCCGATTGGCGGAGGTTCTGCTGGAGGAAGGCTCATGCGCGCGCTTGGAAGACCCCGCCGCGGGAGATCGCCCTGGTCCGCGTAGCGCGCGCTCGGACCCTGGGTATGACCTATCGGGAATATACCGCGATACTGCTCGACAAGGGTGTGCACCTGTGAAAAAGCCCCGCCGAGGCGGGGCTTTTTCTGGTTTGTCTTGCTAACGGGCTTTCGCGAGGTTCTGGACGACAAAGTCCCAGTTGATCAGATGATCGATGAAGGTCTGGACGAAATCCGGCCGGCGGTTCTGGTAATCGAGATAATAGGCGTGCTCCCACACATCGCAGGTCAGAAGCGCCGTCTGTCCTTCCGCGAGCGGATTGACCGCGTTTGGCGTTGCGGTGATCTTGAGCTTGCCGCCTTCGGCGACGAGCCAGCCCCAGCCGCTGCCGAACTGGCCGACCGCAGCGGCTTTGAATTGCTCCTTGAACTTGTCGAGCCCGCCGCAGTCTCGGTCGATCGCCTGGGCGACCTGGCCCGTCGGCGAGCCGCCGCCGCGCGGTTTCATGCAGTTCCAGAAGAAGGTGTGGTTCCAGACTTGCGCGGCATTGTTGAAGACGCCGGTCTTGGATGAATCCCTGTATGTGGCCTTGATGATATCCTCGAGCGATTGGCTTTCCGCCGGGGAACCCTTGACGAGGTTGTTGAGGTTCGTGACATAGGCTTGGTGATGCCTACCGTGATGGAAATCCATCGTCCGCTCGGAGATGTGCGGCTCGAGCGCGTTTTTCGGATAAGGCAGGGGCGGCAGTTCGAAAGCCATGGCGACCATCCCGGGTTATGTAAAAGGGGTCCGTCGAACAACGCCGGTCCCGGAGCGACGTTCCACTGACGCGGATCGCCTGTCGCCGGTCGCGGCGCTGGTGCGGCGCCACGACCGCGACCGGTATCAAACAGCGCTGTTCGCACCGGCCGCGCATCGCGAGGCGCTGTTCGCGCTTTACGCCTTCAATTACGAGATTGCAAGGGTACGCGAAACCGTCACGCAGCCGATGCTCGGCCAGATTCGGCTGCAGTGGTGGCGCGAAAATATTGCGGCCGCCTTTGGGGCCGGTCCCGTCCGCCATCACCCGGTCGCCGATGCGCTGACCCCCGTGATCCGGGGCTTGCGACTGTCCCGGGGCCACCTCGATCGGCTGATCGACGGGCGCGAGACCGATCTGGGGGACGAACCGCCGGCGACCCTCTCCGCGCTTGAGGACTATGCCGAGGCAACCTCTGCAAGGCTCGTCTATCTGGCGCTGGAGGTTCTCGGAGTGCACGATCCTCCAGCGAGTGACGCCGGCTTGCATGTTGGGATCGCCTATTCGCTCGCTGGGCTATTGCGGGCTATGCCATTCCGGTCACGCCAGATAATCCCCGCAGATATTCCCACGCCAAATGGCGTCACCGAACTTGCAGCAGCGGCCTCACGGCATCTCCAGGCAGCGCGTACGCGGCGCAACCGGATCCCGCGTTCGGCGCTTCCGGCGCTACTTCCCGCTGTCATCGCACAGCGGTATCTGACCCGGCTGAAACGAGCCCGAGATAATCCGTTCGACCCGGCCCTGGCGGTCCCGGATCCGCTGCAGAGCTGGCGACTTGCTGCCGCAGCGCTGTTCAACCGATTTTAGGGCGGCTTCTACCGGCCCTGGAATTTCGGGAGACGGCGGTCGGCCATTGCCTTGATGCCTTCCTTGAAGTCCTCGGTCCGGCGCAGCCAATCCTGTTCGACGAGCTCGCGCTCGGTGGCGGCTTCGATGGCGTCGCACAGCCCGCGGCGCACGGTCTCGCGCGTTGACATCACTGCGAGCGGCGCCGATTGCGCGATTTCGAGCGCCAAGGCCTGCGCGGCGCTGCGCACTTCTTCGAGTGGCACCAGCAGCTCGGCGAGCCCGATCCGCACCGCCTCGTCGCCGGGAATTCTGCGCCCGGTGTAAAACAGCAAGGCCGCCTGCTGCACGCCGACAAGCCGCGGCAGCGTCGCGGTCAGTCCGAAGCCGGGGTGGAAGCCGAGCCGGTTGAAGTTGGCGCTGAACCGCGCCTCCGCACAGGTCACGCGAAAATCGGCGACCAGCGCCAGCCCCAGACCGCCCCCGACCGCGGCGCCGTGCACTGCGGCGATGATCGGTTTACGCGTGCGGAAGAGCCGGATGGCTTCCTTGTAGAGGTGCCGGCCGGCGCCGCTGCGGCTGCCCTCCGCTGCCGTTCCCGTCTCCATGCGTTTTGAGAAATCGGCACCAGCGCAAAACGAGCGGCCTTCGGCCGCGAGCACGATCGCGCGGCAGCCCGGATCGGCATCGAGGCGCTCGAAGGCCTCGCCGATTTCGGCAATCAGGTCGCTGTCGAAGAAATTGTGCGGCGGCCGGCGCATCTCGACCGTCGCCACGTAGCCGTCCTGGCTGACATGGGTGTCGCTCATCTGCGGATCTCCTCAGGGCTTCGCTTGACGATCAGCGCGTCGACCACCGTCAAACCCTGTCCTTGCGGATGGACGATAACGGGGTTGAGGTCGACTTCCTCGATCAGCTCGGCGTGATCGGCGGCGAAGCGTGACAATCTCGCGATCAGCTCGGCCAGCGCCGCGCGGTCGGCCGGCGGCGCGCCTCGCACTGCCCCAAGGAGCGCCGCCCCCTTCAACTGGTCCAGCAGAGCAAGCGCCTGCTCCGCCCCGATCGGCACCGGCGCGAACGCAATGTCACGCAGCACCTCGACATGGATGCCGCCGAGCCCGACCATCAGCATCGGGCCGAAACCGGCATCCCGCGTGATGCCGAGGATGATTTCGCGGCCCGGCGGCGCCATCGCCTGCACCAGAACACCGCGGATCTCGGCCTCCGGGTACGCCCTTTTGGCGCTCCCCAGCACCCGCTCGTAGGCCTCGCGCACAGCCGTTTCACCGACAATGCCGAGTGCGATGCCGCCCGCCTCTGTTTTATGGGTGATGTCGGGGGACTGCACCTTGAGCGCGACGGGGCCGCCGATGCGGGCGGCAGCCTCTGCGGCCGCGTCGGCGCTCGTCGCCAGCGCCTCTTCTGGGCGCGGCACACCGTATCGTACGAGCAGGGCCTTGGCTTCGGCCTCGGTCAGCACGGGGCCGGCAGCTGCCAGCGCGCGGCCGACTTCGTCGAGTACTCCCGGCGGGGTCGCGGAAATCGCCATCGGCTGACGCCGCCGCGCTTGAAATCCGCCGTAGTCGACCAGCGCACGAATCGCGCGGGCGCAGCTCGGCATCGAGGTGTAGCAAGGGATGCCCGCTTCGGCGAACCGAGCCATCGCTCCCGGCGACGCAGTCGTGTAGGTCGACAGCAGGATCGGCTGCTCGGTCGCCGTGATCTCGGCGAGCTCTTCGGCGCGCTTGGCCGCCGTCGCGTCGTTGGCGAGAGACCCGATCAATAGGATCGTGTCGATCCGCTTCAACTCGCGGACGATCTCGACGAGCCGCGCATAGCCGACCTCGTGGATCGCCTGTGCGGTCCCGTCGACCGGGTTTTGCGCGGATGCATAGGAGGGGAGGAGGGCGAGGACGCGTTGCTGGATGTCGTCCTCCAGGACCGGGAGCTCGAGCCCGTGTGCCGAAAGGATGTCAGCCATCCACACCGCGCTGCCGCCGGACCCGGTGATGACCGCGACGCGGTTGCCGCGCGGCAGGCGGCAAAACGAGAAAGCCGCAGCGACATCGAGCATGTGGTCGAGATCCTCGCCGCGGATGATGCCGTGATGACGAAAGATCGCGTCATCGATATCGCCGGCCTGCGCCAGCGCTCCGGTGTGCGACGCTGCCGCACGGCGTCCGGCGGCCGATCGGCCGACCTTGGCGAGGATCAGCGGCTTGCCGGCATCCGCAGCTTTGTCCGCAATCGCGCGGAACCGCTCCGGGCGGCGGATCCCCTCGAGATAGAGGAGGAAGATGTCGGCGCTGCCCTCGTCGAGCCACCACTCGACGTAATCATGCGCCTCCAGGACCGTCTGGTTGCCGGCGCTGACCTGATGCGTGAAATTAAGTTGCCGGTCGCGACCGCGGCTGAGAAACGAGAAGGTCAGCGCCCCGCTCTGGCAGCTGACCGCGATCGGTCGCGCCGTGCTCGCCGACGGCAGCAAACTCCGGCTGGGATCGTGGAAGACCGGGCTGAACGTCGCGACGAGCGGCTTCAACGGATTGACGATGCCCTCGGAATTAGGCCCGCAGACGACGATGCCGTGTCGTTCGGCGATCCGGCTCAGCTCGACATCGCGTGCGCGGGCGGCCTCGTTGCTCTCTTCGGCAAAACCGGAGCTGATCACGACGGCGGCCCGGATTCCTCGCTGACCGCATTGCTCGAGCGTCTCGACGACGTGTGCCGCTGGCACAAGGACGACCGCGAGATCGACTGGCTCAGGCAATGCCGTAACCGATGGAAAGGCCCGCATGCCAAGCACCTCGCTCTGGCTGCGGGTCACCGGGAAGATCCGGCCGTCATAGCCATGGCCGACCAGCGCGTGCGTCAGCCGGCCACGCAAAGTCTCGGTATCGGCCGAGGCGCCGACGATCGCGATGCTGTCGGGCGACAACAGCGGCTTCAGATCAGGCATTGCCCACCTCTCCCCGCCTCCCCCGCTTGCGGCGGAGGGGAGGGTGGGGGCAGAGCGGGGCGAGGGAAAGGCTTCGCATCAGCGCAGCCCGAGACCGCGGGCGATGATGCCGCGCAGCACTTCTCGGGTGCCGCCTTGGATTGTCAATTTGGGTGCGATCAGGGTGGCGTAGCGCAAAGCTTCTTCGAACCGGTCGTCGTTGCTGTCCGGTTGCGAGTCGCCGGTTTGCGGCGCAAGCAGGCGGACTTTGTCGGGGAGCGCCTGCTCGAAATTGGTGCCTAAATCCTTGACGACGGCGGCTTCGACCGCCGGGGTCTTGCCGGCCTGCAGCATGCCGGCAACCGAGAGCGACATGCGGCGCAGAGTGGCGAGATGCGCAACCTCGCGGCCGATCCCTTCGGCCAGCCGCTCGCTCGGTCCTTCGCCGGCCAGCCGCACCAGCTCGACAAGAGCAGGAAACGTTTCGATCCACCGGTCCGGGCCGCTGCGCTCATAGGCGAGTTCGTCGGTGGCCTGTTTCCAGGCCATGTCGACTTCGCCGATCAGATGCGAATCCGGCAGAAACGCATCGTCGAACACGACCTCGTTGAAATCGTGCAACCCGGTCAGGTTGATGATCGGCCGGATCGTGATGCCCGGCGTCTTCATGTGCACCAGGAACTGGGTCAGCCCGTGCCGCCGGTTCTCTTTGGTCGGCGGCGAAGTACGCAACAGCGCAATCATGTAATCCGCCTGATGGGCGTTGCTGGTCCAGATCTTGCGGCCGTTGACCAGCCAACCGCCATCGGTCTTGGTTGCCCGGGTCGAGGCGGCGAACACGTCCGACCCCGAATTGGGCTCGCTGAGGCCGATGCAGAAGCATAATTCGCCGCGCGCAATCTGCGGCAGGATCTTCTGCTTTATTTCCTCCTGGCCGTAGCGGAGGATCACAGGGCCGCTCTGCCGGTCGGCGGTCGAATGGGCGCGGGTCGGGGCGCGCGCCGCCAGCATCTCCTCGGTCACGACATAGCGTTCGAGATGCGAGCGTTCGTGGCCGCCGTATTTCCTAGGCCAGGTCATGCCGATCCAGCCCTTAGCCCCAACCTTCCGGCTGAATTCGCGCGAGAACGACCCCTTTCCGCCGTACGGCGAAAACGTGCCAGCCTCGACCTCCTCACGCAGAAAGCCGCGGACCTCCTCGCGCAATTCCTTGGCCTCCTGGGGCAACTCGACCGGATCGAAGCGAAAGCTGAAACTCATCGGCGCCTCACGATCCTGCGGTGATAAAGGGCCAGAGCCCGTCGGCGCCGCGCTCCGCGACCATCCTCCCGAGACGGGCAGCCCAGACCGCCTCGTTGCCGAACTCCTCGCGCCAGGACCACAACCGGCGCGTCGCGTGATGCAGCGAGTGCTCGTAGGTGAAGCCCATCGCGCCGTGGACCTGATGGGCGATCGCCGCTCCGGTTCCGGCCGCCTCGCCGCCGCGCACCTTGGCGATCGCAATCTCGCCGATCGCAATCTCCGGACGCGCACACGCCTCTGCGGCGGCGTCGGCGGTGGCGCTCGCCGCCGCGGCCTCGCCGGCGAGCATCGCCAAATTGTGCTGAACCGCCTGAAACTTGGCGATCGGCCGCCCGAACTGCGAGCGGTCGAGCGCGTATTGCACCGATTGCTCGAGGATCTTTTCGAGCGCCCCGGCCATCTGCTGCAAGCGGAGCGCGGCGCCGAAGCAAACGAGCAAATCTTGGTCGACGGCTCCCGGTCGCACGGCCTCGGGGACGGCACCGTCGAATGACACATCGTCGCGCGGCTCGCCGGCAAGGTTCATGGATTGACTGATAGGCAGACCTGCGGCGGCGACCAATGCCACCACTGTCTCGTTGCCGCGGCGTGCAAGAACGGCGATATGGCCGGCGTTCCGGGCGAACGGGACGTGGCGCGCCCGGCCACTCAGCGCCCCGTGGGCCGTTAGCGCGATCCGGCCATCGGCATGGATCGGGGCGACGCTCAGCGGCCCGCCAGGTACCGCGATCCGCGCTTTTGTCAGGAGCCAACCGGCCATCAAGGTCTCGGCGAGCGGCACCGGCGCGGCAAACCGCCCGGCCGCGCGAAGCACCGCAAACCCATCGGCCAGCGCCGCCCCGGCCCCGCCTAGCTCGTCCGGGACCCAGGTGAGGGTCAATCCGGACTCCTCCAAGGCATCCCATAAGGCCTTTGGCCAAACGCCTCGCTCCGCCTCGTTGACGGTATTGGGCTCGCAAAGATCCCGGAAGATCCGGGTCGCGGTATCGACGATGATGTTGTCGGTGTTGTCCATCGCTCCGTTCCCGCCCTTGTTGCCCTGATCGTAGAGCAGCGCGTTGGTGACGGGAAGCCTCGCCTGTTAGCCCGGCTCGGTGCGGGGCTGGAATGCCACTGGGCCAGCTCGCGGACTCAGTCCGCCCCTGGATGCGGCCAAGTGGGCCGTAGCGACGGTTCCACGCCGTCGATCAGAAACACCCGACCCTGCGACGTCGAAAGGCGGACCTTCAATGCAGCCTGGTACTCGTCGGAGCGATACCACCGTCGGGCGGTTTCGGCGTCCGGGAACTCGATGACCACGATCCGCTCCGGCATCGGCCCGCCATCGAGCAGCTCGATTTTGCCGCCGCCCGCGACGATGCGTCCGCCGAAACGTGCAACCGTAGCCAGAGTGACCGGCACATGGGCCCGGTAGGCGATCGGGTCGGTTATCTGAATCTCTCCGACAACGTAGGCGGGCATGCTACCCTCCGCATTGGCGGTACAGTCTGACGCAAAACGCCGTTCCGCCGCAACCGGGTATCACCATAAGAAGGGTTGAGGAATGCCTGAGTTATTGGGTTAATCTGAGCGCGAAAACGACATGTTTGCCACTCGCCGTCTCGCCGCGATCCTCGCCGCCGATGCGGCGGGGTATTCGCGGCTGAGGGGCGGACGCTCGAAAGCCGCAAGGTGCTGCGCTGCAAGTTCCTCGACCGCGACCTTACCGCAGCCAATTCTCATGAATGAGCCCGTCGATCCGACCGAATTCACCTTCATTATCCGTAACGATCGCGTATCCGAGTGCGATCGTCTGTGCGGCGATCAGCAGGTCGTTGCCGCCGACCGGGGTGCCGGCCTGTTCGAGCCGGGTGCGGATCCGGCCGTAAACCGAATCTGCGGGCGCCGCGAAAGGAAGCACGTCAAGCGCGCCGAGCACCGCCTCGAGTTGTAGCGTGAGCCTCGGCGACCCCCGCTTCGTGGCCCCGTAGCGTAATTCTGCCGCGACGATGATACTGGTGCAGACTTGCTCCTCCCCAATCCTGCGGATGCGTTCGGCCGCTCGGCCCTGCGGATTGCGCACGAGGTCGGAAACGATGCCGGTATCGAGCAGGTAACGCATCACAGCTCGACTGGATCGGGAGCCGGGTCGCGGATCGGGGGAATCTCCTCGTCGAGCGGCGCCAGAGTGGCGAGCAGCGCCAGCAGCGATTGCGGCGGGGCGGGCTCGATGATCAGCCTTTCGCCCTCCTTCCGCATGATAGCGTCTTCGCCAGGGAGCTCGAACTCGCGGGGAATGCGTACCGCCTGGTTTCGGCCATTCCTGAAAAGCTTGACATGACGCTCAGAGAGCACAGCGATCTTCTTAGACATATGACAAGGCATATGTCTAAATGGTCGGACTTTCCGGCTGCGTCAAGCCGCTGGGTAGCAGGGGCCGGGAAGTCGGCCAAAGAAGAAATGAGGCAGCTTGCCGAGCCGTTAGAATTGGTTAGAATATAGAACTAGTCTAATTTATCGGTCGGGCGATGATTACCGTGGGAGCGTTCGAGGCAAAAACGCACCTTTCGGGCCTCCTAGACCGGGTAGCCGGCGGTGAGGAAGTGGTGATAACCAGGCACGGGAAGCCCGTGGCTCGGCTGGTGAATGCGGCAGACATCGACCGCGAGCGCGTCAACGACGCCTATGAAAAACTCAAGCTGCTGCGCAAGCGAACGACGCTCGGCGGGCTCTCCTGGCAGGAGCTTCGGGACGCAGGGCGCCGGTGAGCGCTTTCGTCATCGATTCATCCGCGGCGTCGCGATTGCCGCCTGACTGACGTTGGACCCCGTAGGGCAACGGGGCTGTGGTCACCGCGGAGGCGTGTGGCAAGAAGGGAGAAAGTGACATGCTGATCGTCGATGCACAGGTTCATATCTGGGGCGCCAATACGCCGGAGCGGCCGTGGCCCACCGGGCGCAGCGCTCCGCACCGGGCGCAGCCCTTCTCGAAGGATGATCTGTTGAAGGAGATGGATGCGGCCGGGGTCGCGCGGGTGGTCATCGTGCCGCCCTCCTGGGAGGGCGACCGCAACGATCTGGCGCTGGGAGCGGCGCGCCTCCATTCCGACCGCTTCGCGGTGATGGGCCGGCCGCCGGCGGGCGCTCGCTCGCTGAGCGATTGGCGCGATCAGCCCGGCATGCTCGGGCTCAGGGTCACGTCGAACACGGCCGAGGCGCGGGCATTGTTCGATGATCCCGCGGGCTGGGTGTGGAACGAGGCGGAGCGCGCGGGGCTTCCGGTTATGGTCTCGCCGTCAGGCTTGCTGCCGCAGGTCGAGCGCATTGCCGGGCATCATCCCGAACTCAAGCTCGTCGTCGACCATCTGGCACTGCTGCGGGCCAAGGACAACGGCGCGTTCGACGACCTGCCAAAGCTGTTGCGTTTGGCGCGGCTGCCCAACGTCGCGGTCAAAGCCTCAGCGTTGCCGGCCTATTCGAGCCACGATTATCCCTATTACAATTTGCACCCCTAC
Source organism: uncultured Alphaproteobacteria bacterium (assembly GCA_963812675.1). Lineage (GTDB taxonomy): Bacteria > Pseudomonadota > Alphaproteobacteria > ATCC43930 > CGMCC-115725 > AP-15. The sequence continues at coordinate 154,656 of CAWEWR010000007.1, forward strand.
CTGCGCGGCGTGTTCGACGCCTTCGGCCCGCGCCGAATGTTTTGGGGAACCGATTTGACCCGGCTCCCTTGCACCTATCGCCAGGCGATCACCTTGTTCACCGAAGAACTGCCGTGGCTCGGCGGCAGACCAGGAGTGGGTGATGGGGCGCGGCGTCTGCGACTGGCTCGGCTGGCCGCTCTGAACCGATGCGCGTTAGGTGAAGGCCTTGATTACGAGCGACAAAGAAGCAGCGAGGTTAACACCAACCATCCATTTAAGGACCGCAAGGTCGGTCTCGATCTTGGTGAACCGGCTTTCGTAGCCAGCGAGTTCTTCCGCCGCAGCACGCGCCTTATCGTCAGGCGCACCGGCAGCGATGAGCGCGTCATATGTCTTTGAGAGCATTACGGCCATCGTTGCAGCGCCTCCGCATGGTAGATTGGGATCCAGCGCTCCGTTAGCAAACTGTGCGGCTATTTACGCGATGACCTTGGCCTGCCGGAGCTCTTCCAACATGGCGTTGTCGTAGCCGAGGAGCCGGGAGAGGACCTCGTCGGTATGTTGACCCGGGGTGGGGACGGGGCCGACACGGCCCGGGGTCTTCGACATCTTGATCGTTGCGCCGGGGAGGTACATTTCGCCGGCGACCGGGTCCGCCATCTTCACCAGCATCTCGCGCTCCCAGAGATGCGGATCCTCGGCAACTTGCGGGATCGTCTTGACCGGAGCGACCGGGATCTCGGCGTCGAGCAGGGTCTTGACTATATGGTCGACGGTGTTCTCAGCACACCACGCCTCGACCACCTTGCGCCGCGCGTCGCCGCGGCCGACCCGGCTGGTCCAACCCTCGGCGGCAGCCTCCTTGTTGCCGGTCGCGATCTGCATGAGCCGGGTCGCCATCGCCTTTCCGGAAGCGGATATCACGACATGGCCGTCCTTTGCCTTGAAGGGCGGGCGGCCGGCTTCGCCGCCCTCCTTGCCGGTGGCGAGATAGTACGAGGTCGGGATCTCGACCATCGTCAGTGCCGAATCCATCAGGCAGCAATCGACCAGCTGGCCTTCGCCGGTGCGGTCGCGGTGGTGCAGCGCGGCGAGGGTACCGATCGTCGCATGCAATGAAGTGTAGCGGTCGACCAGCGAGGTTGCCGCGCCGAGCGGCGTCCCCACCGGCGCGCCGGTTAACGACATCAGCCCGCTCATCGCCTGGCCGAGCGGGTCGAAGGCCGGGCGTTCGCGATAGGGGCCGTATTGGCCGAACCCGGATACCGAGGTCAGGATGATGTCCGGCTTCAGCGCACGCAGCTGGTCGTAGTCGAACCCCATCTGCGCCATCGTGCCGGGTCGGAAATTTTCGAGCACGACATCCGCGGTCGGGACCAGCGCGGCGAAGACCTCCTTGCCGCGCGGCGTGCGCAAATCGAGGCAAAGGCTCTTCTTGCCGCGGTTGTAGACCGAGAAGTAAACGCTCTGGCCGCGGACCAGCGGCTCCGACCGCCGGGTTTCCTCGCCGCCCAATTTCTCGATCTTGATAACCTCGGCGCCGAGATCGGAGAGGATCATGCCGCCGCGCGGACCCGCCTGGTACCGGGCCAGTTCAAGCACTCGCACGCCTTCCAGAGATCCGACCATCTCCCGTCTCCAAATCTGCGCAGGAGTTGAGTGAACACCTGCTCCCCGCTAGTGTCAAACGATCGACGAGCTGCGCAGGAGGGCGAGCCCTGGCCTACGAATTTATTCTGACCGACCGTTTCGACGCGGTTGCGGTAATCACGCTCAATCGCCCGGACAAGCTCAATGCGCTGAGCTATCCGCTGGTGCGCGAGCTCGACGAGGCCCTGACTCAATACGAGGCGGATGACGATATCAAAGCCGTGATCCTGACCGGCGCCGGCGACCGGGCATTTTCCGCCGGTGCGGATATCCACGAGATGGCCGGGCTAAGTTCGGAGGAATTGGCCACTCGCGGGGAGGTGCGCGGCCGCGCGACTTGGCATATCGCGAATTTTGCCAAGCCTCTGATCGGCGCGATCAACGGGCTCGCCTATGGCGGGGCCGCATTGCTGAGCTCGACCCTCGATATGCGGATCGGCTGCGAGCGCACCGCCTTCCGGTTTCTCGCAGCGAGCTACGGGCGGGTAAATTCCAGCTGGTCGTTGCCGCTGTTGGTCGGCCTGCCGAAGGCGAAAGAGCTGCTCTACACCGGCCGGATCGTCACGTCTGAGGAGGCGGAGCGCATCGGACTTCTAAATCAGGTTGTCCCAGCCGCATGCCTGCTCGATACCTGCATCGAGATCGGGCAGATGATCGCCAAGAACGACGCGCGCATGGTGCAAGGCCTGAAGCGCCTGCTGCACGAGCAGATCGGGATGGGCTGGCGCGAGCGCTACGACAATGAAGAGCAAGCGCGCGCCACCTGGCTCGCCGCCGGCCACCCGCGCGAAGGCTTCAAGGATTTCCTCAGCCGCAAGGGATCAGCTTAAGGTCCAGCACGCCGGGACAACGATTACGCCCGGAGTTCCGGGTAATCGGTTACCACGGCTTCTTCGCTGACAGTATCGAGCATGGCGCAGCTCAATTGCCGACGGTTGCCTTGGTCGCGTGCTTCGCCGGCAGAGCCCGGATTGATTACCAATACCTTGCCGACGCGGCGCACCAGCTGATGGTGAGTGTGGCCGTAGAGCACGAAATCCGCTTCGGCCTCGCCGAACCGCGCCAATAGCGGGTCGTGCGGGTATACATACGCCCCTTGCGGTTCCCATGGGGTCGAGTGGACGAGAAGCAGCTTCTTCCCGCCAACATTGAGCTCGAGCCGTTTTGGCCGCTCGGCGAGCCACTGGAGGAGCGCCCGATTGATCCATTCCGGCTGGCGCGCCCGGACCCCGTGCGGGCCGAGGAAGCCCTCCTCGTGGTTGCCTAGGATAATGTGGGCGCCCCGCTCTCGGAGCAGGGCAACGACCTCGTTTGAGAAGCGGTATTCGTAGATGCTGTCGCCGAGACAAATCAGCTCGTCGGCATCGCCGAGTATTTCCAGCGCCTGCAGCAAGCCGGTGTGATTGCAGTGCACGTCGGAGACAATGCCGATCTTCAAGACTGGCTCCGGCACGCGATAATGTTCATCGGCTTGAGGCTCATGACAACCTTTCCGTCCTGGTTCAGCACCTCGATCAAGGTGCGCACCATGCCTCGGTCGGGTTTTGAGCGCGAGCGTGTCGCTTCGAGCACCGAGACGCGGATGCGCAGCACGTCCCCCGGCCGAACCGGGTGTAGCCAGCGCAGCTCGTCGATGCCGGGCGAGGCGAGGCTCGCCGCCTTCGGTAGAAAATTGTCGGCGAGCAACCGCATCATCATCGCGCCGGTATGCCAGCCGCTGGCGATCAAGCCGCCAAAGCGGCCGCGCCTCGCCGCCTCGGGATCGACATGCATGTCCTGCGGGTCGAAGCGGCCGGCGAATTCGAGGATTTCGGCCTCGTCGACCCGGATCTCGCCGTACTCGAATACAGCGCCCGGAATGTAGTCTTCGAAATATCGCTCTTTGGTCAATGACGCCTCGCATATTGCCCGGGCTTGAACGCGGCCGGGCGCTGCTGCATTACATCACCTGCAGAAAAAAGTCGTGGTTATGCCCGAAAGGGAGGGAGATGACCTTCGATTACATCATCGTCGGCGGCGGGTCGGCCGGGTCCGTCATGGCGAACCGGCTCTCCGCCAAAAGCGGCAACAAGGTCCTGCTGTGCGAGGCCGGCCAGGACACGCCGCACGGCAAGGTGCCGCCGGAGATCCTCGACAGCTATCCCGGCACGGCCTATTTCGACCCGCGCTTTCACTGGACCGAGCTCAAGGTCCACACCGAAGTCATCTCGCACAACCGCCCCGAGGAGGACCGGCCGCCGTTGCGCAAATACGAGCGGGCGCGAGTGCTCGGCGGCGGCTCGTCGATCAACGGCCAGCTCGCCAATCGCGGCGCGCCGACCGATTACGACGAGTGGGAGGCGCGTGGGGCGGCGGGGTGGAACTGGAATGCGGTGCTGCCCTATTTTAAAAAAGTCGAACGCGACATGGATTTCGACGGGCCGTGGCACGGCAAGGACGGCCGTATCCCGGTCCGCCGCATCTTCCCCGATCTGTGGAACGGCCACGCCAAGGCCGTCGCGAAGGCGTTCGAAGAGGCCGGTTTTCCCTACGTCCAAGACCAGAACGGCGAATTCAGGGACGGGTATTTTCCGATCACGATCTCGAACCTCTATGACCGTCGCGTCTCGGCGGCGATCGGCTACCTCGATCCGGGAACCCGTCTTCGCGACAACTTGACGATCTCGGCGCTGACGCAGGTCAAAGAGCTGCTGTTCGAGGGGACGCGTTGCGTCGGCGTCAAGGCGCTGGTAGACGGTCGGGAGACCGAATTCCGCGGCGGCGAGGTGATCGTGTCGTCGGGGGCGATCCACTCGCCGGCGCATCTGTTGCGGGCCGGTATCGGGCCGGCCGGCCATCTCCGCGATCTCGGGATCGAGGTCGTGGCGCATGTTCCGGGGGTCGGGCAGAGGCTGATGGACCACCCGGCGATATCCGTCTCCTCGTTCATCAAGCCCGATTACCGGCTCAACGGACTGACCCGCCGGCACATCCTCCTGGCGTTGCGCTATTCGTCCGGGATCGGCGGCGCGCCGGCAGGCGACATGTTCGTGGTCGGCGTCAGCAAATCCTCCTGGCACGCGGTCGGCGAGCAGATCGGCTCGTTGCTCGCGGCCGTCTACAAGACGTTTTCGGAAACCGGCCAGGTCAAGCTCGCCTCGCGCGACTGGCGAGCCGAGCCGGTCGTCGAGTTCAACCTCTTGTCCGATCGCCGCGACCTCGAACGGCTGATGGAGGCGTTCCGGCGGCTCGGTGCGATGCAGATCAGCGCCGCGCTGCGCGAAGCGACGAGCGACCCGTTTCCGGCGAGCTATACCGAGCGGGTGCGCAAGATCGGCGTCGTCAACCCCAAGAACAAGATGATCACCAACGTCATCGCGAAACTCCTCGATGGCCCGGCCTGGCTGCGCCGCCTAATGATCGAGAAGGTCATCGTCGAGGGCTACAAGTTCGACGAATTGATGCGCGACGACGAAGCGCTCGAGGATTTCATCCGCAAGGCTGCGATCGGGGTCTGGCATGCGACCTGCACTTGCCGGATGGGCGCCGAGGACGACCCGATGGCGGTGACCGACAATCAAGGCCGCGTGCGCGGCGTCAGCGGTCTGCGCGTCGTCGACGCCTCGTTGTTTCCGGCGGTGCCGTGCGCCAACACCAACTTCCCGACCCTGATGACCGCGGAGAAAATCGCCGACGCAATACTCGCAGCGGCGTAAATGTCATTGCGAGGAGCGCAGCGACGAAGCAATCTCGCACGTCGAGCGCGGGCCGGCCCCAGATTGCTTCGCTCCGCTCGCAACGACAGCGTGAGGAGCGGGCGATGCGGTTCGGGGTTTTTGACCATCTGGATGACAGCGGGGTGCCGCTGACCCGGCATTTCGAGGAGCGGTTGCGGCTGATCGAGGCGTATGATCGTGCTGGGTTCTACGGCTATCATCTCGCCGAGCACCACAACACCCCGCTCGGTTATGCGCCGTCGCCCGGCATCTTTCTCTCGGCGGTCGCACAGCGCACGAAGCGGCTGCGCTTCGGCCCGATGGTCTACCTGTTGCCGCTCTACCATCCGCTGCGGCTGATCGACGAGATCTGCATGCTCGACCAGATGAGCGGCGGCCGGTTTCTCTATGGCGTCGGGCGCGGCATCTCGCCGATCGAGGTCGGGTTCTACGGTGTCGACTTCGATACCGGGATGCAGCAGTTCCGCGAAGCGTTCGATGCCATTCGTATCGGTCTGACCGAAGACGAGCTGACCTATCGCGGCAGGTTCTACGACTTCGACCATGTGCCGATGGTCATGAAGCCGGTTCAGAAGCCCTATCCGGAGCTGTGGTACGGCACGAGCCGACCGGACAGCATTCCCTGGGCGGCCGAGCACGGCGCCCATATCGTCACATTGCGCGACACCTCGCAGGCGCGCGCGATCATCGAGCTCTACAAGGCGGAATGGCGCAAGCACGGCCGGCCTGAAGCCGAATTGCCGATGATGGGCATCAACCGGCATATCGTCGTCGCCGAGACCGAGACCGAGGCGCGCGACATCGCCCGCCGCGCCTACCGGCCGTGGCGCCGGCACATGGAGCTGCTGTGGGCGAAATACGACGTGCCGTTCCCGTTGAAGGACGGGTTGCCCGAGGAATGGGATCCGCTGCAGGCGCATGGGCACGCTATCGCCGGTACGCCGGCGCAGGTGCGCGACTACGTTGCCGCCCAGGCCGACGCTGCCGGCGCGACCTATTTCGTATGCGATTTCGCCTTCGGCACGATTTCGCACGAGGAGGTGATGAAATCGGTCGAGCTGTTTGCGCGCGAGGTGATGCCGGCGTTTGCCGATGCATGACAGGAAGGACCAACGATGGGCACGATGATCGAGTTCGCACGCCCCGATGGGGGCAAGACCAAGGGCTACCTGGCGACCGCCGGCCGGGGGCGGCCGGGGATTGTCGTGATCCAGGAGTGGTGGGGTCTCAATGACCAGATTTGCGGGGTGGTCGACCGCTTCGCGCGAGCCGGTTACAACGCGCTGGCTCCCGATCTCTACGAAGGCCGTGTCACCTCAGCGCCCGACGAGGCCAATCACCTGATGACCGGCCTCGATTTTGCCGACGCTACGCACCAGGATTTGCGCGGCGCCGCGCAGCATCTGCAGGCGCAAAGCGGAAGAGTGGCGGTGATGGGCTACTGCATGGGCGGAGCCCTGACCATCGCTGCCGCCGTGCATGTCCCGGAATTCGCGGCCGGGGTGTGCTTTTACGGGATCCCGCCGAAGGCGTTCGCCGACCCGGCCAAAATCCGTATGCCGCTGCAAGGCCATTTCGCCAACCAGGACGACTGGTGCACACCTGCGGCGGTCGACGATCTCGAAAGGACTCTGAAAACGGCCGGCGTCCGCCACGAGATTTACCGTTATGACGCGGCCCACGCTTTCGCCAACGAGCGCAGCACGGCTTACGACCTCGCCTGCGCCAACCAGGCGTGGGAGCGCATGGCCTCATTCCTGGGTGCGCAAATAGCCTAGGGTCGAGGGAGAGCGGGGGCGCGTTTTTGACGATTGCGATCGCGTAATAGCACGAGGAGGGCGCCGACGGTCGCAGCCGGCCCGGGATGATGCGCGGAGGTCTTTCGATGAGGCTATTCGTGCGGCGACGCAGCTTTGGCATTCAGGCCCGGCTCACGATGTTGGCTGTCGTGACTGCGCTGCCGCTCGTCGCGCTCGCGAGTTTCGCGATCCTCCGCGTGGTCGATGATCAGCGAACGCAGATCCAGCTAGACGTCAAGCAGCGAGTAGAAGATCTGCTTGCGGACGTAGACCGCCAGGTCAGTGCGATACAAGCGGAGCTTCAGGTCCTCGCAGTTTCGCCTAGTCTGCGTGACGGCGACTTCGCCGCCTTTGACCAACAGATGCGCGCCGCCCTCACGATCCGTGGAACGTCGATCGTCCTGCACGACACGAAAGGACAGCAACTCCTCAGCACGAACCGGCCGTTTGGCGAACCGCTCCCGCGCGCCACCAATACCGAAATGCACGACCGCGTGGTTGCGACGGGTAAGCCTCAGATTTCCGATCTGATCATGGGTGCAGTGTTGCGCCGGCCGATCCTGGTGGTGGGGGTGCCGGTTTTCCGAGACGGGCAGGTCGTTTACGTATTGGCAATGGGGCTCGGCCCGGAGGTGTTGTCGTCGCTGCTGAAGGAGCAAAGTGTTTCGCCCGATTGGACGGCCGGGATCTTCGATCGCAAGGGCGTCATTGTGGCGCGCAATCGAGAGTTAGATCGGTTTCTCGGCAAGCCGGTTTCGCCGACGCTTTTGGAAGCGATGCGCGAGCCGGCGGAGAACTGGTTCCCCAGTGTCACGAGTGAAAGCATCCCCGTATATTCGAACTTCCGGCGCTCACCGATCACCGGATGGACCGTAGCGATCGGTCTGCCCAGGGAATTTGTCGACGCTCCTATTCGCCGCGCGCGATTGTTGGCCTTTGGCGGCGGCGCAGCAGTCCTCGCCTTGAGCCTTGTCCTGGGTTGGTGGATGGCTCGGGCGATCCGGCGGCGGGTCGAAGCGCTCACCGCCGCCACCCAGGCGTTAGGCAGGGGTGAGCCGGTCGATCCATTGAGCTGCGGCGTGCGCGAACTGGATGATGTCGGCAATGAGCTTCGCAATGCCGCCGCAGCGCTGGCGCGCAACCGCGAGGAGCTCGAGAGCACGGTAGAAGGACGCACCCGGGAGCTTGCCGCAGCCAATGAACGGCTCCGGGCCGAGATCGACGCGCGCGAGCAGGCGCAATCGGCGCTGCTGCAGGCCCAAAAGATGGAGGCGATGGGTCAGCTGACCGGCGGTGTTGCGCATGACTTCAACAATCTGCTGACCGCCGTTTCCGGTTCTTTGGCGCTGCTCGAGTCGCGGATTTCCGACGAGAGGAGCTTGCGGCTCCTGCATACCGCGCAACGCGGCGCATCCCAGGGCGCCAAGCTCACCGAATCGCTGCTCGCATTCGCTCGTAAGCAGCGCCTCAACCCGATCCCGGCCGACCTCAACTCCATCATCGTCGAGATGACCGAGATGCTGCGCCGCTCGATCGGTCCAGCTGTTGAGATCCGGCATGCTTTGGCGAGCGAACTCTGGCGGGTTCTGGTCGATACCAGTCAGATCGAGACGGCGCTGCTCAACGTCACCCTTAACGCGCGCGATGCCATGCCGGGCGGCGGCATGGTGCTTATCGAAACGGCGAACATCAGCGCGTCGAGCGAGGAATTGCCGGAAGAGGTCGCGCGCCAGGACTGTGTGCTCGTGTCGGTGCGCGACACGGGAACCGGAATGAGCCCCGAAGTCTTGGAGCGGGCTTTCGAGCCGTTCTTTACGACCAAGGAGGTCGGCAAGGGAACCGGATTGGGTCTGTCGATGGTGTTCGGCGTCGTCCGGCAATCCGGTGGCACGGTGCGCATTCACAGTCGCCTGCGCGAGGGGACCGCCGTGCAGATATATCTGCCCCGCGCCATCGAGACCGCGAGCTTCGGCACGGGCCGCGCGAGGCCGCCCCGCGCGGCAGCGGGAGCTCACATCCTCGTCGTCGATGACGACCCCGATGTCCGCTGGATCATCGCCCAGGATCTGCAGGAAATTGGGTACGTTGTCACCGAGGCGGATAGCGGACGTGCCGCGTTGGCGATCCTCGAGCAGGACACGCCTTGCGACCTGATGGTCGCGGATCTGGTGATGCCCGGGCTGTCGGGACTGGATACGCTGCGCTTGGCACGCCGCACCCGCCCCGACCTCAAGGTGCTGTTCGCCAGCGGTTACGCGGATCTGTCGCGCTTTGGGGGCAATTTGAACAGCCACACCCTGCTCAAGAAGCCATTCAAGTCGGAAACCCTGGCCGAGGCGGTTCAGACCGCACTTCAACGAGCTTCCGCGGGCGAGCCGGGCAACATCGTGCAGCTGCGGCGCGATCAGCTGTGATCGGGTAACAGGGACGGCGAGCGGGATTGACCAGCCGCCTATAGAGCAGCTTCGACCAGGTTAAACCACTTACTCCAATCGTCATTGCGAGCGGATCGAAGCAATCTCAGGCCACTGCGCGCTCGGGCGGCCCGAGATTGCTGCGTCGCGCAGGCGCTCCTCGCAATGACATTCCTATGTGGTCGAAATCTGCTCTAAAAAAAATAGTTCGGACTTGTCGTTTTGGCGTTCCTCACGCGTCGTCTCGATGCTGAACACCTATCGAAAGCAAACAGCCATGCCAGAGCTTCAGATCATCGGCGCACCCCAGAGCAATTACGTCTGGGTCAGCCGCATCGCTTGCCACGAGAAAAGTGTGCCGTACACTCTTGTCCCGGTCATGCCGCACACCGCTGAGGTCGACGCGATCCATCCTTTGGGCAAGATCCCGGCGCTTCGCCACGGTGACCTCACCCTCGCCGAATCCCGCGCAATTTGCTTTTACATCGACCATGCGTTTGCCGGCCCGCCGCTAGTATCGCGCGACCCGGCCGAGGGCGCGCGAACCGAGCAGTGGATCTCGATCGTCAACACGCATTTCGATGTGCTGGTGGCGCGGCCCTATGTGGGCGCTTACTTTTTTCCGGGCACCTCGGACGGCAGCCCCAACCGGACGGTCATCGAGAGCGCTCTGCCCAAGCTCGAGACGCAATTCGCGATGCTCGACCGCGCCGTCGCCAAGACCGGTCATCTCGTCGGCAGCACCTTTACGCTGGCCGACATGAACGTGCTGCCGATGCTGTTCTATCTCCACCATCTGCCCGAGAGCAGCGCGATGCTGCGGCGGAATGCGCGCCTTGCGGCCTATTACGAGCGCCATATGGCGCGTCCCAGCGTCAGAGAGGCGGTTCCGCCGCCCTTCCCCGGCCGCTCGTCCTGGGCCGTCGAAGGTTGATACGGAGACAGGGCCATGCGCTACATGTTTCTGATCTACAGCCGCGCGGGAGACTTCGCCGAGGCCTCGGCGCAGGATAGGGAAAAGGTCAGGGCCGGGCATTGGGCCGTGATGGACGAAAGCAGGGAGAAGGGCGTGTTCATTGCCGGCGAGCCCCTGCAGCCGACCGCGACGGCAACGACGGTCCGCAAGGAGGGCGGCAGACCGCTCGTCCTCGACGGCCCGTTCGCCGAGACCAAGGAACAGCTCGCCGGGTACTATATCCTCGACTGCAAGAACCTCGACGAGGCAATCGCTTGGGCCGCAAAGATCCCGACCGCGTGCAAGGGCGAAGAGGGCTGCATCGAGATCCGCCCGATCGCCAGCATTCCCCCGCGCTAGGAGCTGCGTCGAGGATCGATGCCGGCGCCGGCTGAAGTTTGCGCCTCGGCGGAAGCGGTATTTCGCCGCGAGCACGGCCGGATCATCGCCAGTCTGATCCGGCTGTGCGGCTCCTTCGACCGCGCCGAGGAGGCGATGCAGGAGGCGTTTGCGGCGGCGCTGCGCCATTGGGCCGTGCGCGGCGTTCCGGACAATCCGGCCGCATGGATCACAACCGCAGCCTACCGCAAGCTGATCGACGCAAGGCGGCGCGAACGCACACGGCGCGAGAAACAAACTCTGCTGGAGCAGGAAATCGCAATCGAGGCGACCGAGGATCCCCTTCTGCCGGAGACGCTGTCTCGCGAAATTCCCGACGACCGGCTGCGGCTGATCTTCACTTGTTGCCATCCCGCCCTCAACCGCGAGGCCCAGATCGCGTTGACCTTGCGGACCCTGGGTGGGCTTTCGACAAATGAGATCGCGCGCGCCTTTCTCGTTCCGGAGCCGACCCTGGCACAGCGGCTGGTGCGCGCCAAGCGCAAGATCCAGGATGCCCGCATTCCTTATGAGGTGCCGCCCGACGATGCCTTGCCCGAACGCCGGGCTGCCGTCCAGGCGGTCATCTATCTGATCTTCAACGAGGGCTATACCGCGACCGCGGGGGATACGCTGATCCGTCGGGAGCTGTGCGCCGAAGCCATCCGCCTCGGACGCGTGCTGTGTGCGATCGATGGCAAAGATCCGGAAGGGCTGGGCTTGCTGGCGCTGATGCTGCTGCACGACTCGCGCCGACAAGCTCGGGTCGACGCCGCCGGTGCCCTGGTCACCTTGGAGGGGCAGGACCGGTCGCTGTGGGATCGCGCACAGATCGGCGAAGGTCTGGGTCTCGTGGATGCGGCGCTGCGGATGAGACAAATCGGGCCGTATCAGCTTCAGGCGGCGATTGCGGCGCTGCACGCCGAAGCCGCCAGCTCGGCCGAAACCGACTGGCGGCAGATTGCCGCTCTTTATGCCGAGTTGGCGCGGATTCATCCGAGCCCCGTGGTGCAGCTCAACGGCGCGGTCGCCATTGGGATGAGCGAGGGGCCGAAACGCGGGTTGGCGCTGATCGACGAACTCGGGATCTCGGGAGAGCTCGATCGATATCACCTGTTTCACGCCGCCCGCGCCGACATGCTGCGCCGGCTCGGGTCTTTCGAGGCTGCCGCAGAAGCGTATCGCCGGGCTCTGGCGTTGATGGCGAACGGCGTCGAGCGCGCCTATCTGGAGCGCCGCCTCGCCGATCTTTGATTTTCACCTGTGCCTGGCCGGACACGGGCGGATCGCAGCCGGCGAGGCCGGGACGGCCTCCGGCTCGAAGACCGCCAGATACGTGTTCTCCTGGAGGTCGTAGAACGCTGTCTGGCGGTAGCCGACCGCCGCCAGCTCGCAGCGCAGGAGGTCGGGCGGCGTGCCGTGCGAGGCGGTCTCCTTGCGCGCGTCGATTACCGCGACCCGGGCGCCGGGACGCAATGCCGGACGCAAGTTCCACAGCAACCCGTAAGGCTGCGTGACCTCGTGGTACATGTGGACGAGGAGGGCGAGATCGAGCGATCCCGGGGGCAGGCGAGGGTCGTGCGGCTCGCCGCGGACGAGGGTAACGGAGCCGCCGAGCCCTTCCGTGTCGACCCGCCGGGCCAGCCGGTCGAGGTAATCGGGGACGACGTCCTCGGCAAAGACGTGTCCCTGCGGCCCGACCCGCCGCGCCAGCCGCGCCGTGTAATAGCCGCTGCCGGCGCCGATATCCGCCACATCGGAGCCTGGCTTTACGCCCAGCAGCTGCATGACCCGCTCGGCCTCGCCTGCCTGGTCGCGCGATTGCTCGTCTCGCCATGTGTCGGTGACGATCCCGGCAACCTTCCGGCTCGGCGCCGGAAACGCACCGGCGGGGACGCCGGGCGGCGCGAGCCCGTCCTGGTAACCGGCCGCGCGGGCCTCGGGCGGCGACGCCAGGCTGAGAAGGAGGAGGGTCAGGGCGACGAGTGCCTTCGGCAATGCCCTCTCCCGAAGCGGTGCCGGTCGAGCTGTGCTGATGCCCATTCTAATCGCCAGCTCCTGTTATTGCGAGCCCACGGGTCCGCGCTGCGCGCGGCCCGAGGACAGGCTCCGCGAAGCAATCTCAGGCCCAGGAGGCTCCCCGGCCGCGGTTGCTTCGTCGCCTCCGGCTCCTCGCAATGACATCGCACGATCTCGGGGCTGGCTTGCCGCGGCGCCGGCGGATGTGCCAGTGTGGCGGAATGCGGGCGCCCAATTTCTATTCCCATCCCGGCTTCGAGCGCGCCGGCTTGCGCCGCCGCGATACCCAATGGATCCTCGAACGGATCGCCGATCCCGGCAGCCTCTTTGTACCGGTCTGGCGCAACCAGAACCTCGTGGTCGAGCTCGAAGGCGGCGAGCCCCGCGCCGCGGTGCTCCAATCGGCCAGCATTTCCGAGGTCTTTGGTGTGAGCCGGGAGCGGCTCGCCAGCGGCGAGGTGGTGTTTCTCGGCGTCATCGAGGAGCGGGCGCATTTCGCGCTCGACCTGTCGCCCGTCGAAGCGCCGCTCGACATGCTGCGTTCCCCGGCGCTGGCCGCATCGGGTGTCGAGGCCGCGACGGTGCGGTTCGCCGATCTGCGCCAAGTCGGACCTCGGATCGAGCGGCGCGAAGGAGCGCTCTTGGCGCTCGCCCGCGCCATGGTGTTCTGGCATCAGCGGCATCGCTATTGCGGCCTCTGCGGCAGTCCGACGCGCAGCGAGGAAGCCGGGCACATGCGCCGCTGCACCGATCCGGCCTGCAATGCGATGCATTTCCCGCGCACCGATCCGGCCGTCATCATGCTGGTGACCAACGGCGATCGCGCGCTCCTCGGCCGCAATAAGAACTTCCCGTTGCCTGGGATGTACTCGACCCTGGCCGGCTTTGTCGAGCCGGGCGAGAGCCTCGAAGACGCGGTGGCGCGCGAGGTGCGTGAAGAGACCGGCGTCGAGGTCGAAGCCGTCCATTACCACTCCTCGCAACCCTGGCCCTTTCCAGGCAACATCATGCTCGGCTTTCACGCCGCGGCGCGGACGACCGAGATCACGATCGATTACGGCGAGCTCGAAGACGCCCGCTGGTTCACCCGCGACTGGCTGTCGTCGCACACCGACGACGACAGCTTCCGCATGCCGCGCCCCGACTCGATCGCCCGCCGCCTGATCGAGGATTGGCTGCATGGCCGCTGATCCTGGGGCCGGGATTTTCAGTGCGGGGGCGCACCGGCGACGCGCGGGCGGTCGACGAGCGGCATCAGAAAGAGGCCGGCGACGAAGAGTGCGCCGACCATCATGATGGCGTCGTTGTAGGTCATCACCAGCGCCTCGCGCTGCACCAGATTGGCGAGCAGCTTGACTGCCGCGCGGCCGGTGTCACCCGGGACCAGCGCATCGAGACGGCCCGCCTGCATGTCGAGGAAATGCTGCACCGCCGGGCGCGCCGGGTTGATGTCTTCGATGAGGCGGTTCCAGTGAAAATGAAGCCGCTCATTCATCAACGTGCCGATCGTCGCCAATGCAATGGCGCCGCCGAGATCGCGCGTCAGGTTGTAGAGCCCGGCGGAGTTCTTCAGCTTGTCTGGGGGCACGCTGCCGAGCGCGATCATATTCGCCGGCAGGTAGCACATCATCAGCGCGACGCCGCGCAAGACCTGCGGCACGAACAGCTCGGCATAGCCCGCCTGATTGGTGAGCCCGGCCGTCAGGTACATCGCCACGGCAAAAAGGGCGATGCCGATGCTCAGCATGAGCCGCAGGTCCATTCTGCGGGTCAGCTGGCTGGAGATTGGCGACATCAACATCTGCGCGAGCCCGGTGACGACGACGGTCTCGCCGATCTGGAGGCTGTTGAAGCCCCGAACCTGTGCGAGAAAGAGGGGCACCAGGTAGGTCGTGCCGTAAAGGCCGGTGCCGACCACGAAAGTGTAGAACGAGCCGAGCGCGAAATTGCGATTGGTGAAGGCGCGCAGATCGACGATCGGCTGATGGTAGGTCAATACGCGCCAGAAGAAGAGGACGGAGGCGATGCTCGAGACGATTACGGCGGTGAGGATCGTGCCGTCCGAAAGCCAATCCCAGCGCGGACCTTCCTGAAGCGCGTACTGGAGACAGCCGAGAAAGAGCGCCATCAGCACCAGCCCGCAGAAATCGAAATGGCGCAACAGCGACACCTCGGGCTTGTCGATGTCGATCAAGACCCATACGGCGCCGGCGACGGCGATGCCGGGCACGATATTTACGAGGAACAGCCAATGCCAGGAAAAGGTATCGGTCAAGTAACCGCCGATCGTCGGACCCAAGGTCGAAGAGAGGTTCAGGATCAACCCGATCAGCACCATGATCTGCGGCAGCTGCGGCATCCGGAATTTCGTATAGACGACCGGAAACACCAACGGCATCATCGCGCCGCCACTGAACCCCTGAAATGCGCGATAAACAATCATCTGGCCGAGGCTCGTCGCGGTGGCGCACAACGCGCTCGCTCCGGTAAAGCCGAGCGCCGCGATCACGAACAGCACGCGGGTCGACAACAGTCGTGACAGGGTTCCCGACAGCGGCACCATCACGACATCGGCGATCAGGTATGAGGTCTGGACCCAGCTGATCTCGTCGGTGCTGGCCGCCAGCCCGCCCTGGATCTGCGTCAGCGAGCTGGTCACGATCTGCACGTCCATGATCGCCATGAAAAGGCCGACGACCATCGCGAGGACACCGAGCCAGTCGCGCAGGGTGGGGGATGTGCCGAGATCCTGCGTGCTTGTCCTATTGCCGTGGCCGTCCCGCCCCCTCCCTAACCCTCCCCCGCTTGCGGGGGAGGGAAGGGTGGGGGCAATGCGGGGCGGAGCATCACCCCGCAATGCGCTCACGGCGACCTGGCCTGGGCCGCGCCGACAATTCCGTCGTCCTCGCCGGCACCCCTTGTGTCTATCGTCACGGTGACGGAAAGACCGGGGCGCAGCAGCGCGGCGAGGGGGCCGCTGGAAGGAAGCGCAATCCGCACCGGAACGCGCTGCACGATCTTGGTGAAATTTCCGGTCGCGTTGTCCGGCGGCAGCAGGCTGAACTGGGCGCCGCTCGCCGGCGCGAAGCTCTCGATCCGCCCCTGCAAGACCCGATCTGGGTAGGCGTCGACCGACACCTCGGCGAGTTGGCCCGGCCGCATCCGCGTCAGCTGCGTCTCCTTGAAATTGGCGGTGACGTAAACCTGCGGCAACGGCACCAAGGACAGCAGCTGGGTCCCGGGTTTGACGTACTGGCCGACCTGACCGGCGCGGTTGCCGGCCACTCCCGAAATCGGCGCGCGGATTACCGTATTGTCGAGATCGTTCTTCGCCAGCCACAGATTGGCTCGGGCTTGCTGAAGCCTCGCCTCTTCCTCGCGGCGCTGCGACTGCAGCACCGCGAGCTGGTTCTGCTCGGCGGTGAATGCGGCGCGGCTCTTGGCCAGCGCCGCCTCGGCCTTGCGCGCATCGGCTTCGGCCTGTTCGAAGCGTTGCCGGCTGGCAAAGTCGCTCGTCATCAGGCTGCTGTACCGCTTGTAATCCTGCTGTGCGCGGAACAGATCGGCCTCGGCGGATTTCACCACCGCCGCAGCCTGATCGATCATCGCCTCCTGCAATTTGAGCCGGCTTTCATAGGTCGCGATCATCGCTTCAGTGGTCGCAACCGCCGCCTCGGCCTGCGCGGCCTTGGCCTTGAAGTCGCGGTCGTCGATGACGAAAAGGATCGCCCCCTCCGCCACCTGCTGGTTTTCAGCGACCTTCACCTTCTTGATGTAGCCCTCGATTTTCGGGCTGATCAATGTGACGTCGCTCTGCACGTAGGCGTCATCCGTGGACTGCCGAAACCGCAGCACATCCCACCAGTACCAGCCGCCAATGCCGGCGAGGGCAAGCACCACCACGGCCAGCCCCGCCACGATCTTCGTGCGCATCCTCGCCTAAACTAAACCGTTCAGTTTATCTCTTGCCTGAAGATGAAAGTTCCGCTACACGCTGTCAAGTGCACACTCAGATCGAACGCGGCGAGGTTCGGACCGGCGGCAAGGTGGAAAGCATTCTCGCCGCCGCCAAACGGGCTTTCCTCGCCGCTGGCTTCGGAGCGGTCAGCATGGATACGATCGCCCGCGAGGCCGGCGTCTCAAAGGCGACGGTCTACGCGCATTTCGGCAGCAAGGAAGAACTCTTCGGCGCCGTCATCCAGCGTGAATGTGAGCAGTATTTTGACCGTTTCTCGGCCGGTGAACTCGATCCTCACGAGGTTCGCGCGTCACTGATGATATTGGGGCGCCGTTTTCTCGAGCTCATTCTCTCGCCCGACGCGATCGCGTTGCACCGCATCATCCTGGGCGAGGTCACGCGCTTCCCGATGCTCGGCGAGGTGTTTTGGCGTGCCGGACCCGAGCGCGAACGTGTCCAGATCGAGGGTTTCTTGCGCAGTGCGGCGGCCGCCGGCGCATTGACGATGCCCGACGCGCGGCTCGCCGCCGAGCAATTCGTCAGCCTGGTGCGCGCCGATGTTCAGCTGCGCCAGCTGCTCCGCCTCGAAGCCAAGCCCAGCGACCGTGAGATTGAGATTGTCGTTGAAGGCGCGGTCGGCACATTTATCGGCGCCTTTCAAGGCAAGGCCGATTAATTCACGGCCGGGCGACCGGTCCGCGGCTGTCCGGCACAGTCGCCGCCTTCTCCTTCCAATCCTTCGACCATGGGGTCACCGGCCGCGCCACCGGGACGCCGTCGACCCGGATCTCGTCCACCTGCTCGTTGAAGAAGCAGAGATAGCCTTTGATCTTGGGGCATTCCGGTATCGGGTCGGGGTAGCTCCAGACGAGATCGCTGAACACCTTGTCCCCGATCTTGACCGAATAGTAGCGAGCCTGGC
Source organism: uncultured Alphaproteobacteria bacterium (assembly GCA_963812675.1). Taxonomy (GTDB): domain Bacteria; phylum Pseudomonadota; class Alphaproteobacteria; order ATCC43930; family CGMCC-115725; genus AP-15. Next base: position 172,449 of record CAWEWR010000007.1, read on the forward strand.
CCTTGTAGGGGCAGCGGGTGACCGTCTCGCTCGGCAGGAGGAGATCCATGCGCACATCTTCGGGCGGGATGTAGTAGCGGGTCGGCAGCCGCGTCTCGAACAAGAACCGGGCGCGCCGCGTCTCGGCAACGACTTGGCCGCCTACGACGACTTGCACCGAGCGCGATGAATCCAGCACGTCGATGCGCTTGTAGGGGTCGCGCGGATGGACAAAAATTTCTTCGTCCTCCTCGTACCACGCATCGACGCGGTTCCAGTAGAACGCGACGAAGTCCTTGATCGCCGCCACCTCCTCGAAGGGCTCCGGGTACCCCCACACCGCATTCTCGGCCACCTTGTCGCCGACCGCGATCGACCAATACGAAGCCGTTCCCTTGTAGGGACAAAAAGTGTGATGGTCGGTCAAGGTCATCCGGTCCATCCGGACATCCGAGCGCGGGAAGTAGTAGACCGGCAAATGCCGCGTCTCGAACAGCAGATGGGCATTCGTGCTGTCGGCGATGATCTCGCCGTTGAACTTGACGCGCACCCGCCGCGGCGAGGGCTCGAACAGGATCTTGTAGTCGGGGTTGGTCTTGAAACCGGATTCGCGCGCCTGTGCGGGCATCGGCATGATCCGCTCCTCTTCAATACCTGCCCGCGAGAATGATCGCGCGACCCGAGGATCGCAAGGTCTGCGTCGCAGCGGATTGACACCGGTGGCTTCGGGTGTTGCAGTTCCCGCATGACTCGCGATTACCTCGGGCTGGCCCTCACCCGCTTCGCTCCGCTCAGCACCCTCTCCCGCCGTGCGGGAGAGGGGCTAGAACCGGCGTGCTTGAAGCTCCTCTCCCGCACCGTGGGGGAGGGGGGACCAAGCCCCCTCCCTAACCCTCCCCCGCTCGCGGGGGAGGGAATGGGTGGGAGCTTGGTGGGTGAGGGTAACCTCGCATGAAAGCGCCCGCTGTCGATTATGTGAGGCCACGCAGCCTGGCCGAGGCCGTCGATCTCCTGGCGCAGCACGGAAGCGAGGCGCGGGTGATCGCCGGCGGGCAGTCACTGGTGGCGATGATGAACCTCCGGGTCGCTTCGCCGGGCTTATTGATCGATATCGGCCGGCTCCCGGAGCTGGGCTCGGCCTCGGACGACGCCAATGCGGTAACCCTCGGTGCTTGCGTGACCCATGCGGCGATCGAGGACGGGCATGTCGCCGACCCGTCGCGCGGGCTGATGCCTCGGGTCGCGGCGACCCTCGCCTATCGGGCGATCCGCACCCGCGGCACGATCGGCGGCAGCCTTGCGTTATCGGACCCTGCGGCCGAATGGCCCGCTGTGCTGACGGCGTTGGATGCAGAGGCGACGGTCTGCGGCCCGAGCGGACGGCGGGCGATCAAATGCGCCGAGCTTGCAACCGGGGTCTTCGAGACGAGGCTCGCCGTCGACGAGATCATCGAGAGCGTGCGCATACCCAAGCTGTCGGCAGCCGCCCGCTGGGGTTACCTGAAGCTGTGCCGGAAATCGGGCGAATTCGCCAGTGCGCTCGCGGTCGTCATTTCCGATCAGACGCGGGGCCATTCGCGCGTCGTCCTCGGCGCGGCCAACGGCGCCCCGCTTGTCCTCACCGACACCTCGCAGTTGGTTTCCGAGGGTGGTAGCGGCGCGATCCACGATGCCGTTGCGGCCGACCTCGACCGCGCGGCGGACCGGCATTTCGACGACTTTCAGCGCAGCCTTCATGCTGTCGCAGCGACGCGCGCAGTGCGGCAGGTGCTGCAGTGACCGCGATCCGTTTGCAGGTCAATGGCGCCGCCATTGCGGACGACGTCCCGCCGCGGTTGTCTCTCGCGGATTTCTTGCGCGAGCGGCGCAATCTGACCGGCACTCATCTCGGCTGCGAGCACGGCGTCTGCGGCGCCTGCACGGTCCTCGTCGACGGCGACCCGGCGCGCTCGTGCTTGATGCTCGCAGTCGCGTGCGACGAGCGCGAAATCCGGACCATCGAAGGCTTCGCCAGCGATCCGGTCATCGCGGCGCTGCGGCGAAACTTTCATCAGCACCACGCTCTGCAGTGCGGCTACTGCACGCCGGCAATGCTGATCACCGCGCGCGATCTGATCCTGCGGCAGCGCGCGGGGTCGGAGCACGAGATCCGCGAGGGGCTCGCCGGCAATATCTGCCGCTGCACCGGCTATACCAATATCGTTACTGCCATTGCCGAAGCGGCACGGGAATTGGGCAAGGAGGCGGCGAATGCCTGACGGCCGGTTTGGGATCGGCGCCTCGCTGCTGCGCCGGGAAGATGACCGTCATCTGCATGGGCGCGGCCAGTTCGTCGCGGACATAAAACTGCCGGGCATGATGGACGTCGCTTTTGTCCGCAGCCCGCATGCCCATGCCAGGATCAGATCGATCGCGGTGCCGCCCGAGGCGTGCGGCCGCGTCTTCACGGCAGCGGACCTGCCGCGCGTCAAGCCGATCCGCGTCGTGTCGCACTCGACCGGCGCCAAATCGCCGCCCTGGCCGCCGCTCGCCACCGAAAAGGTGCGCTATGTCGGCGAGGCGATCGCCGCCTGCATTGCCCCGTCGCGTGGCGAGGCAGAAGACCTCGCCAACAACGTTTCGATCGATTTCGAAATACTGGAGGCAGTAGTCGATGCGCGGCGCGACATGCGCGCTAGCCGCCACCCAGTGCACGAGCAGTGGGGTGACAATCTTTATGTCGAGCACGTGCTCGAGGGTGGCGATATCGATGCGGCAGCGCGCGCGGCCGATGTGACGGTGACACGGGAATTTCGCATGCAGCGCCAGTCGGGCGCGCCGCTCGAATGCCGCGGCGTGCTCGCCTATCGCGACTATCGCCTCGACGAGGTCGTGGTCTACGCCTCGACCCAGACGCCGCACACGGCGCGCGTCGCATTGGCCGAGATCCTCGATATCGAGGAGCGCCGCATCCGCGTCGTCGCGCCCGACGTCGGCGGCGGTTTCGGCCCCAAGGCCCGGCTCTACCCGGAAGAAATCATCCTGGCGGCATTGGCCTTACAGCTCGATCACCCGGTCTGCTGGATCGAGGATCGCGGCGAGCATCTCTTAACCACGGCACATACCCGCGACCATCATTACAAAGTCACCGCCTATGCCGACCGGCAGGGCCGCATTCTCGGCGTCGATGCGGAGATCATCGTCGATGCCGGCGCCTACGGGCTGTGGCCGCAGGGGCCGTACCATGAGGCCGGCATGGTGGCGCGAGCGCTACCGGGCCCGTACACGATCCCGCACTATCGCGCGAAGCATTATACGGTGGCGACCAACAAAACGCCGCTCGGACCCTATCGCGGCGTCGGCCGCCCGGGCGCGTGCTTTGTGATCGAGCGGTTGGTCGACGAAATTGCCCGGGCCGTCGTGCGCGAGCCCAACGACGTGCGGAGCCTAAACCTGGTGCGCCCCGAGCAAATGCCATTCACGACGGTCGGCGGCATGCGCCTCGACAGCGGCGATTATGCGCAAAGCGTGCGGCTGTGCGCCGAGCTGTTGGATATGCCAGCGATCCGCGCGCGCCAGCAATCCGGCGAGCCCGATGGCCGGCTGACCGGCATCGGTTTCGCCACCTTTGCCGAGCAAACCGCGCATGGTGCGGCGGAGTTCGCCGCCCGTGGCGCCTCGATCATTCCGGGTTTCGAGAGCTGCACGGCGCGCATCCTGACCGACGGCTCTGTCGTGCTGATGGTCGGCATCCAGTCGCATGGGCAAGGGCTGGAGACGGCACTGTCGCAGGTCGCCGCCGAGGAGCTCGGCATCAACCCGGCGCGGATCTCGGTGCGTCACGGCGACACCGAGAGCACGGCTTTCGGCTTCGGCACCTTCGCGTCGCGCAGCATGGTGATGTCGGGCGGGGCGGTGGCGCGCGCCAGCCGGATATTGCGCGACAAGCTCTGCCGCATCGGCGCTCATCTGCTGCAATGCGATGTTGCGGAGGTGCGCTGCGCCGATGGTGTCGTGGCGGGGCCGCAGGGGTCGGTCACGATCGCCAAGATCGCCAAGGTCGCGCATTTGCGTATGGACGGATTGCCGCAAGGGGTCGATCCGTTGCTCGACGCGACCGCGACCTACGAGCCGGCGATAAGCACCGGCGTCTATTCCTATGCGACGCATGGCGCCGTCGTCGCGGTCGACCCCGAGACCGGGTTTGTCGAATTGCTCGACTATGCCGTCGCCGAGGATTGCGGCACAATGGTCAACCCGATGCTCGTCGAAGGCCAGATCCGCGGCGGCGTCGTGCAGGGGATCGGTACGGCCCTTTACGAAGAGATCCCCTACGACGAGACCGGCCAGCCGCTCGCCGGGACCCTGGCCGACTACCTGCTCCCCGGCGCCGCCGAAATGCCGGCAATCAAGATTGGCCACCTCCATACTCCCACGCCCCACACCGAATACGGCATGAAGGGCATGGGCGAAGGCGGCGCCGTCGCCCCGCCCGCCGCCATCGCCAACGCCCTCCGCGACGCCCTCGCACCCATTGGGGCCGAAGTCAACGAAACCCCGATCGCCCCCCGCCGCGTCATGGCAGCGATCGGACAGGCTCGCGAGCCGGTATCAAAGAGCTGACAATCTGTAGGGTGGGTAGAGCGCACAGCGAAACCCACCGTTCGGACTGAACAAGATGGGGTTCGCCCTGCTCAACCCATCCTACTCGCGGGCTGTGACATTTCGGCAAAGGCGAGCCGACAACGGGCCGGCGAAGCCAAAGATGCCAGTGTTATCGAGAGCGATTAAGTTGAACCGCGTCACCGGCTTTGTAGTTTCCGGGGCCGATGTAAAGATCCCCGCCTTTTCCCCCTTGACCAGCATCGCCAGCTCGGAAGACGAGATCACCGGCCTTATTGCTAGAATGCTCGATCTGTTGCGATGCACTGGTATTGCCAAAATATTGAAGAGCGGCGAAACCCAAGCCAAAGACTGCAGCTATTCCGCCGATGCCACTCGCGATGGTCCAAAACGTGCTCATCGTGCACCCCTGAAAATAATAATCGATCGCTAGGTAAGAAACATGCGTTTGGGTTTCAAGGAACCGCGCTTGTGGTGACCGGTTGGCTTAATGGCGGTATTACGTGGCTTAATCGCCCGATCGGGACGATCGGATGGTGCTCCCTCTCATGAGCGTCGATCAATTCTCGGCCGAAGATGATGGGTTTCGCGCCGCTCAACCCATCCTACTCGCCTACACTGCTTCGGTGCGCGATGGGCGTATCAATACCTCGGCCGAAATGCCGAGCTTGTCGTGCAGACGGCGGATCATGTTGATCGACAGGCCGCGGCGGCGATTGAGCACCTCGGCAACCCTGGTGCGAGTACCGAGAATGCCCTCCAGATCCTTGCGTGTGAGGCCTTGTTGCTCCATCCGAAATTTGATCGCCTCGATCGGGTCGGGCGGATCAATCGGATGGTGCGCGCTTTCATAAGCGTCGATCAGGGTCGCCAATACATCGAGCCGGTCCCCTTCCGGCGTTCCCGAACGGGTACCCCACAATCGCTCGACCTCTGCGAGAGCCGCCTCGTAATCCGCTTCGCTGCGGATTGGCTTGACCTCACTCAAGGTTGACCTCTCTGACGTCGATCCGGTCATAATCGCGATGGGTTCCCAGCCATTTGATCCAGACAATCCCTTTCTCGAAATCGACCGCAACCACCAACCGATATGCGTTGCCTCGTATGTTGAACACGATCCGGTCGCTCGAGACGATGCTCGCAGAAGCGTAAAGCCGTTTGACATCGGCGGTGTTCGACCATCTCGCCTTCCGCACCTCGTCGAACCAAGCATCGAGCGCCGCCTTGAGCGCTTGCTGGTCCCGGTGCCCGGCGCGAGACTCGACGAAGTGTCGAAGCGTCCGCCGGGCGATAATTCGCATACCAAAAGATAGCACGCGCCCATTTTGGGTACAAGATAAGGACCAGCTTTGTGAAGCAGACCACGCATCGCGCCGTCGAATTTGTGGCGCGCGGCGCCGCGATCACCCCGCTTTTCAACAGCTGCTCCGCGCGCATCGTGACCGACGGCTCTGCCGTGCTGCTGGGGTTTCGGCGGCAACCCTACACGATGAGATTCCCGAAAAATGCCATAATGACATGACATGAACTTGGATGTTTTCGTTATGGAGAAAACGGTTCACGAATGAAGATGAATACGGCAAGGCGGCCGTAAGTGGAACCAGCGGGCCGCGGAGGCCTCGAGGTGGATTTATTCGGCCGCGGGTGGGTTGACTGACTTACAGCGAAATTTCGCTCTTATAGCTGGCTGTTATTCGCTGTTATTGCGCAGCTGCGATGGACGAGAATCGAGGATTTCCGCGGCGAAAAGCCGTCTCTGGCTGTTCTTTCGGTGAATTTATCAGCGATATCAGCGAAGCGGATGGGCCGCTCGCAAGCGCCTGAGCCTCGCCCTCAGTGTGTCGTCAGGCTCTAGGCTTTTTAAGCACACCAACTCCGTCGACGGCATTTAGTTAAGATTTACGGCCTACTGTCGCATTGGCTTCTCTTTCGCAGACCGCCGAGTGCCTGAGGCTAGAATCGCGTGTGGTATAATCTCATGGATTGGGTAAGTCGGAGGTCTTGGCATGAACTGGATAGGTCTGCTCCGCTCGCTTCAGGCGGAGATCATCGGGTTGGTCGGCGGGTTGCTGCTAGTTCTGGTCGTCTGGCTGGCCGTTCGGTCGGTCATCGGGCGCGGCGCTGCGGGTGTCGCTCAAGCGCGACTTCGCGCGTGGACGGACCGGGGCGCTTTACTACTGACGTTCGTCATCGTTGGCGGCATGTTGTGGCATGTCATGACGGTCGCGGCCGTCAATCGTCTGCCTCGGCAGGACGTCGACGGCTCTCCGGTCTACCAACGCATGGATGCCATTACCAAGAAATAGGGCAGGGAAGGACTAATGATGCGCTTTCGTTTTTTGCGCCCAGTGCTATGGGCTGCGCTGGGCGGCATGATGCTGGCCGGCTGCTGGCAGAGCTATCAGGACATTCCGCCGAACTATATCGGAATGAAGCTGACCCCGACCGGTTACGAGGACACGATCTACACCCCCGGCCAGGTCGATATCGGCACCACCAGCCAGAGCGGCCAAGGCAATCAGCTGGTGCTGATCCAGCGCAGCGGCGTCGAGATCAAGGAGCAATTCCTCGGCAAGGAGGGCAACAAGGACGGCGCCGACCATCGCTGTCTGACGCAAGACCAGAACCCGATGACATTGGATGTCAGACTGGTATTGGCGTTGCCGGACTACTCGACGCCGCCGGGTAAGAGGGATCTGAAGACGCTGTTCATGCTCGGGAACCCGACCCCGATGCAGGGCAACAGCCGCATCCTGGTGCTCTCGGCAGAGTCGGTCTACGAGCAGCAGGCGCAGTTGCAGGTCCGCGGTCATATTCGCAAGATCTGCTCGCAATACGCGGACTTCGCCACCGCCTTCAAAGCCTTCGGAAATGAAAAAGATAATCTCACCGATAATATCGGCGCCAATGTCGGCAAAGTGCTGGTCGAGCAGGGCGTCCCGTTGCGGCTGGTCGGGGTGCAAGTGTCGAACATGAAGCCCGACGAATCGGTAGTCGAGGCGCAAGTGGCGCAAAAAGCGGCGGAGGCTCGCACGGCCGCGATCAAAACCCTGACGGACTTTCTCGACCAGGACCCGACCGGCACGCGAAAGATGGTGTACCGCATGCAGGTCCTGCAGGAGCTGACGCGGACGGCAAACGCCAATGGGCACAACACGATCTTTCTAACGGACCTCGGCGGCTCCGCTGCAGGAATTCTTCCTCTGCCGACCGGTCGTTAACGCTGATTTGAGTCAGCTTCCGCGCGGGGCAGCGGCGCGGCGGAGGCGGTCGTTGATCGCGCGGCCGAGGCCGTGCTCGGGGATCGGCATTACAGCGATCCCGGTGAAGCAAGGCCGGTCGAGCCGGCGCAGCATCGCGAATAGATTGGCTGCCGCCTCGGCAAGGTCGCCGGCGCGGCTCAGCCACTGCACCTCCGCAAAGCCGGGCGGCGCGTTCGGGCCAAAGGCGAGCAAGGCCTCGCCGGTGCGGGCATCCATTGCGGCGACGCGGACGGGCAAACGGGGTGCGTAATGGCTCGCGAGCATGCCCGGTGATTTCGGCAGGCCTGAGCCGGGAAGCGCGATTGGTCCGAGCAATTCGGCCAGCACCTCAAATGTGACGGCGCCGGGGCGGAGGAGGGTAGGGGCCTCTCCGGAAAGATCGAGGACGCTGGATTCGAGCCCGACCGGGGCCGGACCGTCGTCGAGGATCAGCGCGACATCATCTCCAAGGTCATCGGCGACATGTGCGGCCTCGGTCGGGCTGACCCGGCCCGAGCGGTTGGCCGATGGAGCGGCGATCGGCCGGCCCGCCTCGCGCAGCAGCGCCTGCGCGACCGGATGGGCGGGCACCCGCAGCGCCACCGTGTCAAGGCCGGCGCTCGCCAGCAGCGACACCCCCACGCCGGGTCGCCGGGGCAATACGAGGGTCAACGGTCCTGGCCAGAAGCGCACGGCGGCACGATGGGCGGACTCATCGAAGACGGCCAGCCTTTCGGCCTCGGCGAGATCGCGAACATGCACGATCAGCGGGTTGAAGCGCGGCCGGGCCTTGGCCGCGAATATAGCGGCGACGGCATGGTCGTTCGTGGCATCGCCGCCAAGCCCATACACGGTCTCGGTCGGAAGCGCGACGAGCCGCCCGGCGCGCAACAATGCGGCGCCGCGGGCGATCGCCGCCGAGCCGGCTGGGGCAATTTCAGCCATCAGCAACGGCGGCAGTCACTTGCCGGAAAACCATTCGCCAACGCCATTTGTCGTAACTAAAAACGGAATACTATAGTCGAATGCCCCGGGGAGGAGATTCGTCATGAGCGAAAGAGCTGCAATTCCATTCGGTGTCCATCGGCCCGGCTGGATCGATGAATTCAAAGCTTTCATCATGCGCGGCAACGTGATCGATCTGGCCGTCGGCATTATCATCGGGGTCGCCTTCACCGCCGTCGTCAACAGCTTGGTGAAGGACATTTTTACCCCGCTCATCGGTCTTCTCGTCGGTGGCATCGACTTTACCAACATATTTGTCACGTTGAAGGGCCCGTCGGAGCCGACCCTCGCCGAGGCGCAGAAGGCGGGCGCCGTCACCTTGAACTTCGGCGTTTTCCTCAACGCCGTGATTCAGTTCGTGATCGTCAGCTTTGCGGTGTTCTGGCTGATCAAGGCGTTGACCCGGCTGCACGTACGTCAGGAGCCGGCGGCTACCGGGCCGCCGCGCAGCGAGGTGCTGCTCGAGGAGATCCGCGACCTCCTCGCCGCGCGCGCCGCGCCCAGGCCCTGAGCCTCGTCTACTCCGCCGCGGACCTTTCGGACTTGGCAGAGCGCCGGGCGGCGTGGCGGTCGATCTCGGCCTGGATCGCCGCCCCGGCCTTGCCGGTGAAGTCTTCGTGGTGGCTCGTCGCGTAGTCGTAGCTGCCGCGCAGCAATTCCCGGCTCTTCTGGAAATGCGGGTGGACAAATCGCGCCATCAGCTCGTAGTGCCTTTTAGTCGCGTCCCAATCGGCCCAGTTGTGCGCCAATTCGCACAGAACGCCGAACCCGCCCGAGCCCTCGATCAGCCGCTCGACATAGGCGATCGCGTCGTCGGGGGTGCCGACGCACCCGGTGCCGGTCTCGACCAGCCACTCATAAGGGTCGGAGACATCGGGCGGAATGATCGGGAAGGTCGCGACATCGCGGAAATAATCGGCAAAGGCCTGTACGCCGAACTGCACGTTCTTGCGAGCCTGCTCGCGGGTCTCGGCGATGTGGAACATGCCGACGACGCGCCAGTTCTTGCGGTCGGGGACATGCCCGTTGGCCCGCGCAGTCTCCTCGTAGATACCCCAATTCCTGGTGTGCGCCTCCATCGCCATCGGGCTGGTGCCCCCGATCGACAGCATCCCGACGCCGTATTGACCGGAGAGGAGCGACCCCGAGGGCGAGCGCGCCGCAGCCACCGCCAGTTCCATCGTCGGACGCGTATAGGGGCGCAATTGCAATTGCGCGTCGGTCAAGTTGAACCAGTCGGTCTTTTTGTTCACGGTTTCGCCGTTGAGCAGCCGAACGACAACGTCGAACAACTCGTTCATCATGCGGCGCTGGGCGCCGGGGTCGATGCCGACCTTCAGCGCGTCGTGCACGAGGGCACCGGGGCCGACCCCGAACATCGCCCGGCCGCGCGTCATGTGGTCGAGCTGTACCATGCGGTCGGCGAGCATGAACGGGTTGTGATAGGGCAGCGACACGACGCCGGTGCCGAGCCGGATGTGGCGGGTGCGCTGCGCCGCCGCGGCAATGAACATTTCCGGGCAGGCGATCAGCTCGAACCCGCCCGAATGATGCTCGCCGATCCACGCCTCGTGATAATTCAGCCGGTCGAGATGTTCGAGCAGTTCGAGGTCGCGCTCGATCGACAAGGTCGGGTTCTCGTCGTGGTTGTGAAACGGCGCGAGAAAAATGCCGCTGCGCAGATAGAGATCGTCCATGCCGAGTCCTCCGGCAGAAAGCTTGCTGTCACGGATGGTCCGCCATCGGCCTATTTCCCGCAAGCTAATTTCCCCCGGCTCGGGGTTCCTGCTATCATGGCTGCCGTTACCGCGAGGAGGAGGCAAACATGTCAGAGTTCGGCGCCGATGCGATGCGGGGAGTTCCGTGGCCGTCGAATGGGCTGACCGAGATCCCGTTCCGGCTCTACACCGATCCCGGCCAATACCGCCTCGAACAGGAGCGGATCTTCAAGGGCCCGACCTGGAATTTTCTGTGTCTGACCTCCGAGATCCCGAATGCGGGGGATTACATTGCCACGACAATCGGCGAGACCGCAGTCATCGTCACGCGCGACGCCGAGGGCGAAATCAACGCCTTCGTCAACCGCTGCGCGCATCGCGGTAATCTGTTGTGCCTCGAGCGGCGCGGCAATGTCAAAGAGATCAGCTGCATCTATCACGGCTGGACCTATGACCTGACCGGGAAATTGACCGGCGTTGCGTTCGAGCGCGGGGTCAAGCGGCAGGGCGGCATGCCCCCCGAGTTTCGCAAGGACGAACACAATCTGCACCGGCTGCGGGTCGCCGAGTTCGCCGGCCTGGTGTTCGCATCGTTCCGCGACGACACCCCCGATCTCGAAACCTATCTCGGGCCGAAAATTTCCGCCGGCATCAGCCGCGTGCTGAACCGGCCCGCCCGCATTCTCGGCCGCAGCACGCAGGTATTGCCGAATAACTGGAAGCTCTACGCCGAAAACGTCAAGGACACCTACCACGCCAGCATATTGCATCTGTTTCTGACGACTTTCCGCATCAACCGCCTCAGCCAGGAGGGCGGGATCGTCATGGACGACAGCGGGGCGCATCACTTCAGCTATTCGAAACTCGACTACGCGCAGGAAGACGCCGATTACAAAGAGGCTGCGCTGCGCTCGGACAGCGGGTTCGGCCTCAAGGACCGCTCGGTCATCGAATCGGTCGATGAATATGGCGACGGCATCTCCGTGCAGATCCTGACCGTCTTCCCGAGCATGGTGTTGCAGCAGATCCGCAACACGATTGCGGTTCGCGTCATCCGCCCGCGCGGGCTCGAAAAGACCGAGCTCGAATGGATCCATCTGGGCTTTGAGGACGATGACGAGACGATGACCGAACGCCGGTTGCGGCAAGGCAATCTGGTCGGAGCCGCCGGGTATATCTCGATGGAGGATGGCTGCATCGGCGGGCTCGTCCAGCGCGGGATCCGCTACAATGACGAGGATACCGGGGTCGTCATGATGGGCGGTTACGACGCCGAGCCGCAGCCCTTCCGCGCCAGCGAAGCGGCAATTCGCGGCTTCTGGAAGGAATACCGCGCCTTGACCGGCAGCTGACGCGCTCATGGACGAAGTCGCCGTCCGGCTCGGCGTTCAGGAGCTCATCGCCGCCTATGTCGACTGCATCGACGAGGACCGGCTCGAAGACTGGCCCGACTTCTTTGTCGAGCAGTGCCGCTATGTGATCACCAGCCGGGCCAGCCACGAGGCCGGGTTGCCGCACGGCGTCGTCTATGCGGCGTCGCGCGGCATGCTGACCGACCGAGTGACCGCGCTGCGTCAGGCAAATATTTTCGAACCGCACCGCTACCGCCACATCGTCGGCCCGATCCGCATCGAGCAGATCGACGCCACAGTGGCGCAAGTGCGATCTAACTTTATTGCGGTTCGCATTATGCACGACGGCGAGATGGCGCTCTTCGCCGCCGGCCGCTATCTCGACCGCATCGCTCTGACGAGCCAGCCCTACCGCTTCATCGAACGCCTCGTCGTCCTCGACAGCCAGAAAATCGACACATTGCTGGTCATCCCGCTTTAGTCGTAAATCGGCATTAGCGGTGATTTACCGCTCGCCATGGCATTCCCGGCGAAAGCCGGGACCCATGGCACCGTCGCCTTGAACTATCAGAATGCCGGTGCGCCGGCCGCCGCCGGCAATGAAATAGGCGGCCTCGGGCTTTTGTTGCTCGAGGATGGCCTGGATGACCGATGGGTCGGGGATAGCGCCGCCAGCGGCGGCGCTTCCCTCGCGGCGATCGAATAGGATAGCCTCGGTCTGACAAACAGCGGAGTGGCGGCATGGCTGACGGTGGGGCTGCCGGGTATCTTGAGGATTTCAGGGCACGCGGCGAGGCGATCGCCGAGGCGTGCACGCGTTGCGGCGCGTGTTTTCGGGCGTGCCCGATGGTGGCGCCGGCGGGGCTCGGCGAAGCGGACCCGGAAGAAACCGCGGCCGGCATCATCGACCTGATCACCGGGGGTGCGGGCTCTGCAGCGTCAGTCCGGTGGGCTTCGGTGTGCAGCGGCAGCGGCAATTGCATTCCGGCTTGTCCCGAGGGCATCGACACGCGGTTCATGGTGCAGCTCGCCCGCGGATTTGCGCGGGCGCAGGCCGGCGACGCGCCGCTCAATAAGCGGTGGCGGCAGGGCTTTCAGACGATGAGCCGCGGCGTGCGGATCCTATCGCGGCTGCAGCTCCCGCCCGAGACATTGGCCCGGGTCAGGGGGCAATCCGCGGAGGAGGCGCGCCAAAGCCCGCCCGATGTCGTCTTCTACACCGGGTGCAATATCCTGAAGACCCCGCATATAGCGCTCCTCTGTCTCGACGTGCTCGATCTCCTCGGCGTCGATTACGAGGTCATGGGCGGGCCGGGGCAGTGTTGCGGCGTCTATCAGTTCCGCGAAGGCGACTTCGACAGTACCGCGCGCGTGTCATACGCGACGATCGACGGCCTTGCCTCTGCCGGCACCTCGACGGTGCTCTCCTGGTGCCCGAGCTGCCAGGTGCAGATCGGCGAAGTGACATTGCCGACCTACGAGGCGCGGTTCGGCACGCGGCCTTTCGACCTCAACCCGTTTCTCGTGTTTCTCGCCGATCACGCCGACGCTCTCGCCCCGATGGTGAAACACCGGGTCGAGAAGCGGGTCGCCCTGCACGAACGGCCGGTTTTGCCGTCGGTGCAGGCGGCGGTGCGCAAGCTGCTGGCGATCATACCCGGTGTCGAGCTTATCGAGATCGACGTGCCGCGCGTCGGAACCCAAGCCAACAGCCTGGCCGTGCTGCCGGCCTTCAAGCGCGCGCTCGTCGCCCGCGAGCTCGCCGCCGTCGCCGATGCCGGCGTTACCACGCTCGCGACGATCTACCATGCCTGCCACCGCGAGCTTTGCGATGTCGGCGACGGGCGCAGCTTCGAGGTCGTCAATTTCATGGAGATCCTCGGCGCAGGGCTCGGCCTCCACGCCGAGGACCTCTACAAACGGCTCAAGATGATCAAGGACATTGACGACATCATCGTCGAGACGAGCCCGCTGATCGCCGAGCACGGGCTCGACCTCGATACGGTCCGTGACACGCTGGTCCAAAAGTTCGGGGCGTACTGACCAAATGTCTACTGCGGCGATGATAACGCGCCCGATACCGTCGACTGGCGAGCCGATGCCGGTCATTGGCGTCGGCACTTGGCGCGTTTTCGATGTCGACTCCGGCGAGACCGCGACGCACCCGTTGCGCGAGGTGCTGCGGCGGCTGCTCGATGGCGGTGGCCGGATCATCGATACGTCGCCTATGTACGGCCGGGCCGAGGCGGTCACTGGCGATCTGTTGGCCGAATTGGGCGCACGGCCGCGGAGTTTTCTCGCGACCAAGGTGTGGACGACAGGCCGTGAGCGTGGGATCGAGCAGATGCAGCGCTCGGCTCAGCTGCTGCGCACCGAAATCATCGACCCGATTCAGATCCACAATCTCGTGGACTGGCGCACTCATCTGGCGACATTGCGCCGGATGAAGGAGGAGGGGAGGGTGCGCTACATCGGGATCACCCACTACACGACCGGTGCCTTGCCTGAGCTCGCGCGCATTCTCAGAACCGAGCCCGGCATCGACTTCGTCCAACTCGGCTACTCTCTCGCCGCGCGGGCTGCAGAAACCGAGCTGCTGCCCCAGGCTGCCGAGCGCGGCGTTGCGGTCATTGCCAATCAGCCATTGGAACGAGGCGATCTGTTGCGCCGCGTTCGTCGGCATGCACTCCCCGACTGGGCGCGTGAATTCGAGTGTGCAAACTGGGCGCAGCTCTTCCTCAAATACGTGCTGGCCGAGCCCGCCGTAACCTGCGTGATCCCGGCGACCGGCAATCCCGATCACATGAAGGACAATCTCGGCGCCGGCATCGGCACTCTCCCCGACGCGCGGCAGCGCAGGCGGATCCGCGAATTATGGGACGCGCTCTGATCAGTGCGCCTGCCCGGGTTATTCTTCAGCGCACGCCCGCGTTTCGCAGTACCCGCTGGGCGATGCTCCAGCGGTGGACCTCTGAGGGGCCATCATAGATCCGGAAGGGTCGGACCTCGCGCCATAGGCGTGCGACGATCGTGTCGTCGGTGATGCCGAGACCGCCGAGGATCTGCATGCTGCGGTCGACGACCCGCCAGATCGCCTCGGAGCAGATGACCTTGGCCATGCTGGACTCGTGTCGGCCCCGCTCGCCGCGATCGAGGACCCAGGCAGTGTGGCAGATCACGAGGCGGCACTGGTGGATATCCATCTCGTTGTCGGCGAGCATGAAACCGACGCCCTCGTGCTCACCAATTGGCTTGCCAAAGGCGGTGCGCTTCCGCGCGTAATCGGCGGCGATGTCGTGCGCGCGGCGCGCGGCGCCAAGCCAGCGCATGCAATGCGTCAAGCGCGCCGGCGCGAGCCGCACTTGCGCATAGCGGAAACCTTCACCGACCCGGCCCAGGACCTGGCTTTCGTGCACCCGCAATCCGTCGAGTCGGACGACTGCATGACCCCCGGTCATGTATTGGTCGAGCGTGTTCAGCACCCGTTCGATATGAATCCCCGGCACGCTCATCGGCGTCAGGAACATCGTCGCGCCGGCAGGTCCACCCACATCGCTCTCGTTGCGCGCCATAACGATGCCGAGATCCGCGCCGACCGCTCCGGTGATCAACCATTTGCGTCCGTCGATGACAAACTCGTCGCCGTCACGGCGCGCGGTCGTCAGCAGCATCGAGGGGTCTGCTCCGGCGCCGGGAGCCGGTTCGGTCATCATAAAGCACGAGCGCATCTGCCCCGCCGCCATCGGCCGCAGCCACTGCTCCTTCTGGCGCTGCTCGGCGACTTCTTCGAGAAGGTGCATATTGCCTTCATCGGGCGCGAAGCAGTTGAGTGCCACCGGCCCGAGCGGCGAATAGCCGGCGGCCTCGAATACGACCGCCTTGCCGCGGTGATCGAGCCCCAGCCCACCCCAATCGCGGCCGACATGCGGGCTGAGGAGCCCTGCCTCGCTCCCGAGCGCGACGAGTTCGCGCCGCAACTCCTCGCTAGGCCCATGCGCGGTCTGCCGCGGGTCGGCCTCGAACGGAAGGATTATATCTCGCACAAACCGGTCAGTACGCTCTTTCAGCTCAACCAGATCGTCAGGGAGAGAAAAGTCCATCAGTATCTCCGGTTTACGCGAAACGGCGCCAACTGGAGACCATCGTCGGGCTTTCCGCCATAATTCGTCAAGACGGCGTCACTTATTGAGATTAACCTTTCTGAACTTGACATTTATTATGGTTTATGCAATTGTGGGGATCACACCCAGTTCTTAACCGAGCCCCAATTGCGCTATCGATCAAAAGCCGCGCGCCTTGGCGCTGCGATGGGCGCCAGGTTGGTCAGCTCGAGTTCGGAGGAGAAGGCGATGCGACTGCCCGACAATTCCCAGGCCTGCATCCGCTCCGCTCTGCGGCGGCACCGGCGCACATTGGGCATGACACAGGACGATGCGGCCAGTCTCCTCGGTATGTCGCGGGTGACTTACCACCGGATCGAGACCGGCAGCCGCCGCATTCGCTTTGTCGAGATCGCCGCGATTTGCGAGGCCTTCAACTGCCATGTCGGAGAACTGGTGCAGGACGGCCGGCTGGCCAGTGCTTACGTCCACGCTGCCAAGGCAATTCTCGGTGAGGCGGTGCCGTGATCGCTCAGGTCGGCAACCCGCAATTTACAACAATGACGGGTCCGCGCGACCTCGGTCGAAGGTGAGGAAGACGGGCATCGTCAATCGCTGACTTCCCTCGACCCGCAACACCGCATGCTCATGATAAAAACCGGCGGTAAACGCGACGAGCATGCCCTTTTTCGGCTTGATGACTGTATCGAGAGCCGTGAAGTAGAACTCGCCTCCCTGGTAATCGTCATTGAGGTAGACGACCCCGGAGAAATCGCGGTGCGCCATCGCGTGCGGCGAGCCGTCGGGATTGGCATTGTCGGCGTGAGGCGGCATGTGAATGCCGACCGGCCAGCTCATGATTTGCAGCAGGTCGGGATAGATCGGTTGCGTAAGCCGATAGAACTCCGTGATGAGGATCGCTGCGCGGCGCTGCGCATTTAGCATATGGTCGGCTAGTTCGCGGTAGGCCTTCGACACATCCGAATGCCAGATGAAACGACCATCCCAGAAGCCGGGTGCGCGATTGACGATCCTGGTCGACAGATCGCGGAATGCCTGGCACAGGAGGTCACAGATCGTGCCGTCGAGAAAATCCTCGAGAACCAAGCAATGCCGGTCGGCCAGGCGCGGCGGGTGCCGCACTCCATCGCAGTCACGTAGTCTTCCACCGCCGGTAATTCGCGCCCTACCGAGCTGATTGAGTCGGCTTTGCCCTTGGATCATTCTGTTGAGCCGGCTGTCGCTCGCCCAACGGGGGACGGGCAGCGCCCCCGCTGCACCCTCTGTCGCCGAGTTCATTCGAGCGGAACTGCGCGACGTTTGTTGACGGGTGCCGCTACGCGCAGCTTATTGATGTGATTGTCGACGACGACGCCGTCAGGGTGACACCCTTTGAAGTAGTATTTCAGCCATGGGTTTCTCAGGGCCTCCGGGTCATTGGCGTGGAAGCGCGTCATAAATTCATTGCGGGAGACTGCGAACGCTTCGTGCTGCCGCCCCAACTCGGAGTCTTCCGCGATATCATGAATTTCCGGCACACAATCGAGCACCGCTTGCTTCCTGATCGGGAAGATGAAGCAGAAGGGTTCGTCCTTTTCGAAGACGATCGTGCCCGGTTTCGTGACCTGCCAGTTCATCGTGAACGGATAGGGCAGCCAGTTGCTTTCGATGATCCCGGTCAGCGGGTAAATACCTTCTTTGGGCGAGTTGAAGGGACCGGTGGCCAGCAGGTCCCACTGGTCGTCGGTCCGAAAAATGTAGTCGGTATGAAAGGTCACAATGCCGCTCGAGAAATGGGACCGGCAGAACGCCGAGACCGGTTTTCCGTCGGGCATGGTTTGGAGCGCGCGAACCGTCAAATCTTCAGTCCGCGGGCCGCCGTTCCAATCGATCGCGAGGGCGACGGGGCTGAGAATGTCCCAACCATACGCGTTGGCAATCGATAACGGCAGACAGCGATAGGCGTGGCGGTCCTGAAAATTATCCATCCATTGGCGGGAAGCACGAGCCGGCGCAATCTTTGGTGGATCACGATTCAGTGCAAAGCAATGTAATTTCATCAGATCTGAGCCTTGACCGGCGCTACGATACCGGCTCGCTAGACTATCAACGCTTCCGAATATTCAAGTATTATAGAACAAAGCATGAATTTTGTCAAGCAAGAACCGCACCATCACCGGATCGGGCGCTACCGCGCTCAGCGACAGTCGCGCAGCAGCTTTGCCCGCCCGATCGCGGCGGCCGTGATGAAGCCATGAAGCGCCTCCTTTGGATGGTACCGTGCAATGGCGCTTCGAATGGGCGAGGCGATCGGTTAATTCTAGACCGCGTCGCAGGAAGGAAAACAGGGCATGCAAAACCGGAACCGACAGGTGCTGCTGAAACGGCGTCCGACCGGCGCGCCGACAACTGCTGATTTCGACATCGCCGACGGGCCGATGCCCGACCCGGGCGATGGCGAGGCGTTGGTGTGCGGCATCTATCTCTCGCTCGACCCTTATATGCGCGGCCGCATCAGCGGGGTGCGCTCCTATGCAAAACCGGTCGAGATCGGCGCCGTCATGGAGGGTCGGGTCGTCGGGCAGGTCGTGCGCTCGCGCGATCCCGTCCTTCGCGAGGGCGATTATGTTTACGGCGGGTACGGGTGGCAGCTCTATAGCGTGGTGCCGGCAAAAGATCTGCTGAAGCTCGATCCGAACGAAGCGCCGCTGTCGACAGCGCTCGGTGTGCTGGGCATGCCGGGGCTCACCGCCTATGTCGGACTCAGCGAAATCGGGCGCCCGCAGCGCGGCGAGACCGTCGTCGTATCGGCCGCTTCGGGGGCGGTTGGCGCTGTCGCCGGCCAGCTCGCCAAGCGGGCCGGAGCACGTATCGTCGGTATTGCCGGCGGCGCCGACAAA
Source organism: uncultured Alphaproteobacteria bacterium (assembly GCA_963812675.1). GTDB lineage: Bacteria > Pseudomonadota > Alphaproteobacteria > ATCC43930 > CGMCC-115725 > AP-15. The sequence goes on from CAWEWR010000007.1 coordinate 191,347, forward strand.
TGCCGCTATGTCGAAAGCGAGCTCGGCTTCGACGCCTGCATCGACCATCGCTCGGCCGATTTGGGGGCCGCGCTCGACCGCGCCTGTCCGAAAGGCATCGACGTTTATTGGGAGAATGTCGGCGGTGCGGTCCAGCAAGCGGTGTTCCCGCGGCTCAACGATTTCGGCCGCATGGTGATGTGCGGGATGGTCTCGGAATACAACGACGTCGAGCCGCGTCCCGGTCCCAATCTGATGGCGGCAGTTCGCAAGCGGCTCAAGATCCAGGGGTTTATCGTCAGTGACCAGTGGCAGCGTTTCGGCGAGTATCGGGCGATGGTGGCCCCGCTGGTGCGCAAGGGCGAGCTGAAATACCGCGACGACATCGTGGAGGGTCTCGACCGGGCACCCGAGGCCTTTATCGGCCTGCTGAACGGCCGCAACTTCGGCAAGCTCTTGATCAAGCTCGGCGACGATCCGACGGCGCGAACCTAAAGTTCGGCGAGGAAGGAACCGATGCGCTCGATATCGACAATCGCGATAATCTTGGCTTGTGCCGCTTGTCAGCCCGCACCCGAAGGTACTCAGGTCGCGGCCGTGCCACCAGCAGAACTCGTATGCCACGACTTCGCCACGCCGGTAACGGCGGGCGGGAGATCGGAGCAGGCCCGGGGCCAGGCGTGCGAGCAGCCGGACGGCAGCTGGCAAGTGGTGCAGAATACGCCCGGATTGCCGGCCCAAACCTATGTCTTGGAGCCGCCGGGCCAGCCGGCCGCCGGGACGAACACCCCTGCACCGCCATTGCCGAGCCGGTCCCCACCCAATAAGTCGGCATGCAGCAGCTACACGGCGCCGCTCATGGTAGGCGGGCAGCCGCGGCAGGCCTTCATCGAGGCCTGTCCGCAACCCGACGGGAGCTGGAAGATCACGCAGAATACGCCGGGGCTGCCGACGCAGGTCTACCAGGTGCCGCCGCCCTCGTCCTCGCCCTACCCCTACGACTACCCGTACCCGATCGACTACGCCTATCCCGAGTTCTTTCCATATTGGCTCGGCACGCCCTGGTACTTTGGCCTCGCGCCGTCGATCGTCGTCGTGCAGAGGTTCCATAATTTCCATTATGGCTTTCCTCGCGGCTTCGGGCACGGTTTCGCCCGAGGTTTTGGCCCTAGCTTCGGCATAGCCCGCGCGGGCGGTGGTGGCGGACGACGCTAGCAGAGACGGGGTCAAGACCATGAGTGTGCAAACGATCGGCCAGCCGGTGCGCAGGGAAGAGGATCTGCGCCTCCTCAAAGGCAGAGGCCGATATGTCGACGACATCAGGGAGCCAAACGAAGCTCGTGGCTATGTTCTGCGCTCACCGCATGCGCATGCCCGCATCGGCAAGATCGATACCAGGCGTGCCTTGGCCGCGCCCGGCGTGCTTGCGGTTTTGACCGGTGAGGATCTGCGACGCCGCGGTCTCGGCACTCTGATGCCGCAAGTCCGCCGCAGGCGGCGCAATGGCGTTCCGGCCTTTGTCTGCCCGCAGCCGCTATTGGCGCGTGACCGCGTCCGCTATGTCGGAGACCCGGTTGCGTTCATCGTCGCCGAGACATTGGACCAGGCAAAGGACGCCGCGGAACTGATCGACATCGGCTACGAGCCGTTGCCGGCGGCAATCAGCGCCGAAGCTGCGCTTGCGGCGGATGCGCCAGCGGTTTGGGACGAGAACCCGGGCAACGAGGCGTTCTTTCACGAGATTGGCGACAAACCCGCCGTCGACGCCGCATTGGCCAAAGCAGACCGCATTGTCCGCCACGCGATCCCGATCAACCGGGTCACGGCAAATAGCATGGAGCCGCGCGGCTGCCTCGCGCATTACGACCAGGATCAAGACCGCTATACGATCCGCTGCACGATCCAGTCGGTGCACGCCACTCGGGCGGCATTGGCCGATCGCATATTCAAATTGCCGCAGCACCAGTTCCGGGTGGTTTGCGACAATATGGGCGGCGGCTTTGGCATGAAGGGCGGGTGCTATCCGGAATATGGCCTCTCGCTCTGGGCCTCCGAGGTGACAGGACGCCCGGTCCGCTGGATTGCTGAGCGCAGTGAAGGGTTGTTGAGCGACGAACAGGGGCGTGGCAGCGTCGTCGAGACTGCGCTGGCGCTCGACAGAGAAGGGCGGTTTCTCGCGCTGCGGGCGCAGTGGAAGGCCGCGATCGGCGCCTATTTTTCGACCGATCGCCCGACGATACCGCTGACGATCGGGCTCGGCTGCCTGGTAAATACCTACGGCATCCCGGCGGTTCACGCAGAAGTCATCGCGGTGCTGACCAATGCGATGAGCATCGCCCCGTACCGCGGAGGAAGCCGGCCAGAGCCGATCTATGTGATCGAGACGATCATCGACAAGGCCGCGCACGAGCTCGGCATCGAGCCCGCCGAGCTGCGCCGCCGCAATACGATCCCGGCCGAGGCGATGCCGTTCACGACGGTATTGCAGCAAACCTATGACAGCGGGGATTTCGTCAAGAACCTGGATGATTGCCTGGCGCTGGCCGATTACCGCCGTGTCGCCGAACGCCGCGAAGCGGCAAAGGAACGCGGCAAGCTGCTCGGAGTCGGTGTGGCGACGGCGGTCGCCGCCTCGGGCGGCCGCGACTACGAGCATGCCGAGATTCGCTTCGACCCGTCGGGCGGCGTCGTGCTGATGACCGGCAGCATGGATCACGGCCAGGGTCATGGCACGACCTTCAAGCAGGTGCTTTCGGAAAAGCTCGGCATCGATTCCGAGCTCATCCGCTACCGCTATGGCGACAGCGATCTCGTGACGATGGGCATCGGCACCTTCGGGTCGCGCTCGGCGCAGCTCGCCGGCTCGGCGATCGTCGTCGCCGCCGAGCGGCTGATCGACAAGGGGCGCAAGATCGCCGCCCATATGATGGAAGCCGGGACGCATGACGTCGAATTCACCGACGGCAAATTCACGATTGCCGGGACGGATCGGTCGGTCGGCATCGTCGAGGTCGCCAAGCAGTCGTTCGACTCCGCGCATTTGCCGAGCGACATCGAGACCGGGTTCTCAGAGCGGGCCAATTTCGGCCCGCCCGGCTGCGCGACATTCCCCAGCGGCGCGCATTGCTGCGAGGTCGAGATCGACGAGGAGACCGGCGAAGTCGCATTGACCCGCTATGTGGCGGTCGACGATGTCGGCAGAGTCCTCAACCCGTTGCTCTGCGAGGGACAGATCCACGGCGGGATCGTCCAGGGCGTCGGCCAGGCGCTGATGGAGGACCTCGTCTACGACCAGTCGAGCGGCCAGCTGCTCACCGGCTCGTTCCAGGATTACGCAATGCCGCGCGCCGATGATTTCTGCCGTTTCGAGCTCGCCAACAACCCGACCTTGACCGACCGAAACCCGCTCGGCGTCAAAGGTGTCGGCGAAGCCGGCACGCTTTGCGCGATCCCGGCCGTGATGAACGCCGTCAACGACGCTCTGGCGCGGGCCGGTCTGCCGTTCGTCGAAGCGCCCGCAACCTCCGAGAAGGTGTGGCGTGCGTTGCGCTCCATGCGCAACTGAGCGCAGAGTGGCGGCTCGTTTCATCCGCGATGTGGCCTAGCCTGGCTGGCAGAGAGGAGGCTTCACATGTTGTTGCGTAATGCCTGGTACATCGCCGCCTGGGCGGACGAGATCGGCGGCGAGCAGCCGCTGGCACGTCGCATCTGCAACGAGCCTATCGTGCTGTTTCGCGGAGGCACGGGGCGGGTAGGGGCGCTCACCGACCGATGCTGCCACCGCGCCGCGCCGCTCAGCATGGGCAGCGTTGTCGAGGAGGGGATCCAGTGCGGTTATCACGGCTTGGTTATCGACGGATCGGGCCGCTGTGTGCGCATTCCCGGGCAAAAGCAGATCCCGGCGGACGCTCGCGTGCGCAGCTACCCCGCGATCGAAAAAGACCAGATGGTGTGGGTGTGGATGGGAGACCCGGCGAAGGCCGATGCCACCAAGATCGCTGACTACCCCTACCACAACGACCCCGGCAAATGGCCCAACAAGCATGACGTTTATCCCATCAAGGCCAACTACATGCTGATGGTCGACAATTTGATGGACCTGACGCATCTCGGCTATCTGCACGCGAAGACAGTAGGTGGCAATCCTGCCGCGCATGTCGAGGCTGAAATGAAGACGGTGCGGACCCCGACCGGTGTCAAATTCACCCGCTGGCTGAGGAACTCGGTGCCGCCGCCGACCTATGTCAAGGCGGCGGGTTTCACGGGCCGCGTCGATCGCTGGCAGGAGTTCGAGTTCGTCGCCCCGAGCAGCGTCTTGCAATGGACCGGCGCGGCCGATGCTGGCACCGGCGCCTATGAAGGCAGGCGCGACGGCAGCTTTCAGTTCCGGTTGTTCCATGGTTTGACGCCTGAGACCGAGACCAGCTGCTTTTATTTTTGGTCGGTCGCAAACGGCTACCGGCAGAACGAGCCCGAGGCGACGGAGCAATTGTACCAGGAGATCGCCCCGACTTTTGTCGAGGATCGGGTCATGGTCGAGGCGCAGCAAGCTCGCCTCGGCGAGTTCGGCGAAGAGGGGCTGGTCGACATCGCCTCGGACGCCACCCGTATGCAAATGCGCCGGATGGTCGAGCGTTTGATCGCCGGGGAACGAGCCGCGCTTGCGGCCGAGTAAGTCCAGTAGCGGATTCGCGGGCGTTCTCCTCAACCCTTGCGGCACCGCCATCGCCACGCCTATCCTTGTTGCGCAAAGGGAGGACGATCGATGGCATCCAACGGACTGAACGATCGAAGGTCTTATCTTTATCTCGGTTTGGCGGGCGAAACCGGATCGGGGCGGCCGGTGCATACCGGTCTGTGCCGGCTCGCCGACGGCAGCGACGAATGGGAGCTTCTCCAGCGCGGATTGCCGGAGGCCCCGGCGGTGCGCGCGCTTGCGGTGCATCCGCTGAAGCCTGAGATCATCTATGCCGGCACGCAGTCCGGCCCCTACCGCAGCGCCGACCATGGCGAGCATTGGGAGAAGGTCGAGCTGCCGGATCACGGCCTCCCCGTCTGGTCGGTGCTGTTTCACCCGCACGACCCCAATGTGATGTTCATCGGCTACGAGAACTGCGAGATCTACCGCAGCGACGATGCCGGCGAGCATTGGGCCCGACTGCCGGTCAGCGTCCGCTTCCCGGAAATCACCACCGCTCCGGGCGCGAACCCGGCAAAGCGAGTGCTGAAGATGGATGCCAGCGCCGCCGAGCCCGAGCTGCTCTACGCCGCCATCGAGGTCGGCGGCACCTTGCGCTCGACCGACGGCGGTGAGCATTGGGAAAATCTGAGCCACGGCCAATATGTCAATGACGATACCGTCGACATGCACGGCGTGCTGGCCAGTCGGTGGCGGCCGAACTCGGTCTACGCGATCGGCCGGGCCGGTATGTTCCACAGCGCCGACGGCGGCGACCACTGGCGGACCGTGGCGCTCGAACCGATGAACCCAAAGGGGCAGATCTATTGCCGCGACATCCGCGAGGTGCCGGGGAATCCGCGCAAGCTCTGGGTAGCGGCGGGAGCCGGTTTTCAAAGCGATGTCGGCGTATTGCTGAAGAGCTCCGACGGCGGCGACGGCTGGACCCGCGTCGATATGGGGCTGCAGCCGGCGCACACAATGTTCGCGCTGGCCTTTGACGAGCGTCGCCCGGCCCACATGTCCTGCGCCACCAACGGCGGCGAGGTCTACAGCAGCCGCGACGGCGGCGAGACCTGGACCACCCACCCGCGGCCGCCGGGTGGCACGCAGGTCTACGCTCTGGCCCGCGGCTGAGCGGCGCACAAAACCCGCCGCTCAAGGGCTCGTTAATTATCTTCGCTTGGAGGTGTGAAAAAGGGACCGACCACCCCCTCGCCAAAGCCACCGGGAATGGTATCGGTTCTCGCCCGCGTCCTCCGGTAAAATCAGCCGGCGGCGAGGACTTCGATCGCCGATGCCCATGCGTCGCAGGTATCCCGGATATCCTCCGGCGTGTGGGCGAGCGACACATAGTACTTCTGCTCGCCCTTCAGAATGCCGCGCTCGCGCAACAGCGCATTGAACCGGCGCAGCATCTTGGCGTCGCCCCCCAAAGCGCCGCGATAATCGCGCACAGGTTCGCCGCCGAACACGGCGTCGAACAGTGGCGGCTCGCCGGTCACCTGCGCGGTCACTCCGTTCGCTTTCAGGAGCTCAGCTAGGGCACCCATCAGTTCGCGGCCGGTGGCAAAGATGCGCTCGTAAGCTCCCGGCCGCTTCAGGATTTCGAGGGTTGCGAGGCCGGCCGCCGCCGCGACGGGATTGCCGGACAACGTGCCGACCTGCATCAGAAACCCGTCGTCGCCGACGGCGCTGCGATCGAAATGGGCCATAATGTCGGCGCGGCCGGCGATCGCTGCGAGCGGGAACCCGCCTCCGATAACCTTTCCGAGCGTGCACAGGTCAGGGACCACGCCGTAATATTCTTGCGCGCCGCCATAAGCGAGCCGGAACCCGGTCACCACCTCGTCGAAGATCAAGACGACGCCGTTTTCCGCGGTGATCTTTCGCAGACCTTCGAGGAAGCCGGGTGCTGGCGGAATGATGCGCTGGAAGGGCTCGATAATCACGCCGGCCAGCTCGTCCTTGTGCTCGCGCACCAGGCCGGCGACGACTTCGAGGTCGTTGAACGGCGCGACCAGAATCTCGTCGCGCAGGCTGCGCGGGATGCCGGCCGAATCCGGGATCGGCTGCGGAAAGTTGCCGGGCCGCTTCGGGGCAAGGCTCATCAGCGAATAATCGCTCATGCCGTGGTAGCCGCCCTCGAATTTGAGAATCTTGTCGCGCCTGCGAAAAGCGCGGGCGGCGCGCATCGCGTAGAGATCGGCCTCCGACCCGGTGCTGACAAAGCGGACCTGCTCGGCGCAGGGCACGGCGTCGACAATGGCTTCGGCGAGCTCGATCCCGTACCGGTTATTGGCAAAAAAGGTCGTGCCCTTTGCAACCACTCCCTGAGCGGCGGCGGTGACCTCGGGGTGGGCATGACCGACCAGCATCGGACCGGAGCCCAACAGGAAATCGACGTACTCCTTGCCGCTTTCGTCCCACACCCGCCCGCCGCGGCCCTCGCGGATCACGATATCGCCGGGAAAGTTGCCGAAGGTACCACCGGGCAGAACGCGCTTCGCCTTCTCGATCAGCCCCAACGCGGCATCCCCCTCCTCGATCGCGCTCATGTTATCGCCTCCTCGGTTGCGCGACAGCCGTCGGGGACGATGTGGCGCTCGCGGGAAAGAAAGATCGTCGTCCGTTTCATCAGGCGGCGTGCCATGGGATCGAACGGCTCCCGCCGATGCATCGTCGAGCCGTTGTCCCACATCACCACATCGCCGACTTGCCAGTCATGACGATAAACAAACTCCGGACGCGTCGCGAAACCGTAGATTTCGTCGAGGAGAGCCGCCCCAGTTTTGTCGGCCATTCCGTCGATCCCAACCGTCGTTGTGGAATCGAGATAGAGCGCTTTTCGGCCCGTCACCGGGTGTGTGTGAACCAGCGAATGCAGCACAGGCGGCGTTTTGCGCTTCGTTTCCGCCGAGATTACCCGGTCGACCCCCTGATACCTGGCCAGCCGTTTTACGTAACTGAAGACCGCTTGCTTTCCCTCGACCGACCGCTTGAGCTGGTCAGGTAATGCAGCGTAGGCGGCCGACAGATCAACCCATGAGGTCGTGCCGCCCTCCGGCGGCAGCTCGATCGCATAGAGCGCGGCCCCAGTCGCCGGGTTTGTCATGTAGGATTGGTCGGAATGCCATTGTAGCTCACCGTCGCCAAGCCCGCCGATCGGCTTTGCCTGCCCATCCTTGAGGTTGGAAATGAGGCCGACCTCCGGGACGATTGGGGAGGCCCACTCGGTGCGGACAACGCGTTCGAGCGGGCCGAAGAGAGCGCTGAAATCGGCGAGCTCACGTTCGGAGAGAGCCTGCCGGCGGACGACCAGCACCGAGTGGCGTGCCCATAGCTCGCGCAGCTGGTCCCTCATCGAATCGTCCGGCGCCTCCCACAGGTGCGATCCCAGCAATTCGCGAGCAAAGCTGTTCCCCAGCGGGCGGGTCTGTAGCGGCATGCGTTCCCTCTAAAGGTTAATGGTGCCCCCTCACCCCAGCCCTCTCCCCCTCCCTTTCCTCCCCCGCTCGCGGGGGAGGAAAGGGTGGGGGCAAGCGGGGAGAGGGGGACCCAGCACGCAAGGCCGGGTGGGTGAGGGGCCATCCTTACTCTGCGGCGTGGCGTTCGGGTTCCCGATCCGCGTCGTGCTTTTCCGGCTGTAAGAGCAACCCGAGCGGGCTGGTGGTGACGCGCACGGTGTCGCTGTCACGGATCTCGCCAGCGAGGATCTTCTCGGCGAGCGGGTTCTGCAATTCGCGCTGGATGACCCGCTTCAAGGGCCGGGCGCCGTAGACCGGGTCGTAGCCGGCATTGGCGAGCCATTTCTTGGCCTCGGCGTCGATGTCGAGGGTGACCTTGCGGTCCTCGAGCAGCTTCGCCAATTGCGCCAATTGGATGTCGACGATGCCGACCATGTCGTCGCGCGAGAGACGCCGGAACAACAGGATCTCGTCGAGCCGGTTGAGGAATTCCGGCCGAAACGCGGCGCGCACCGACTCCATCACCTGGCCGCGCACCACATCGACCGCCTGGCCCTCGGGCAGGCTCGCGAGGTACTCGCTGCCGAGGTTCGAGGTCAGCACGATCAAGGTGTTGCGGAAGTCGACGGTGCGGCCCTGCCCGTCGGTCAGCCGTCCGTCGTCGAGCACCTGCAGCAAGACGTTGAAGACGTCGGGGTGGGCCTTTTCGACCTCGTCGAAGAGGATCACCTGGTAGGGCCGGCGGCGCACCGCCTCGGTCAGGCTGCCGCCTTCCTCGTAGCCGACATATCCGGGCGGCGCGCCGATCAATCGCGCGACCGAGTGCTTCTCCATGTATTCCGACATGTCGATGCGCACCATCGCGCGCTCGTCGTCGAACAGGAACGCGGCCAATGCCTTCGTGAGTTCGGTCTTGCCGACACCGGTCGGCCCGAGGAACAGGAACGAGCCGATCGGCCGGTTCGGGTCCTGCAGGCCGGCGCGCGCCCGGCGCACCGCCTGCGACACCGCGGCAATCGCCTCGTCCTGGCCGACGACGCGGGCTTTCAGCGCGTCCTCCATGTGCAACAGCTTGCCGCGCTCGCCTTCGAGCATCTTCTCGACCGGCACGCCGGTCCAGCGCGACACGACTGCCGCGATCTGCTCGGGGGTGACCGCCTCTTCGCCCATGACCCCGCGTCCCTCTTTGGCCTCGGCCTCGGCCAGCCGCTTTTCGAGATCGGGAATGATGCCGTAGGCGAGCTCGCCGGCGCGCGCCCAGTCGCCGCGGCGCTGCACCTGCTCTAGTTCAAGGCGCGCCTGCTCCAATTGCTCCTTAAGCTTCTGGGCGCTGGCCAATTTCTGCTTCTCGGCCTGCCACCGCGCGGTCAATTCGGCCGATTGCTGCTCGAGCTGGGTCAATTCCTGCTCGAGCCTCTGCAAGCGCTCGCGGGAGGCCGGGTCGGTCTCCTTCTTCAACGCCTCGCGCTCAATCTTCAACTGCACGATGCGGCGGTCGAGCTCGTCGAGTTCCTCGGGCTTGGAATCGATCGTCATGCGCAATCGCGCCGAGGCCTCATCCATCAGATCGATCGCTTTGTCTGGCAGGAAGCGGTCGGTGATGTAGCGGTTGGCCAGGGTCGCCGCGGCGACAATCGCGCCGTCGGTGATGCGCACGCCATGGTGCAATTCGTATTTTTCCTTGATGCCGCGCAGGATCGAGATCGTGTCCTCGACCGAGGGCTCGCCGACATAGATCGGCTGGAAGCGGCGCTCGAGCGCGGCATCCTTCTCGATGTTCTTGCGGTATTCGTCCAATGTCGTCGCGCCGACGCAATGGAGCTCACCGCGCGCCAGCGCCGGCTTCAGCATGTTGGAGGCGTCCATCGCGCCCTCCGCCTTGCCGGCGCCGACCAGCGTGTGCAGTTCGTCGATGAACAGGATAATGCCCTCGGCCCCCGAGGTGACTTCCTGCAGTACCGCCTTCAAACGCTCCTCGAACTCGCCACGGTATTTGCTGCCGGCCAAGAGCGAGCCGAGATCGAGCGCCAGTAGCTTCTTGTTTTTCAGGCTCTCCGGCACATCGCCATTGACGATACGCTGCGCCAAGCCCTCTACGATCGCGGTCTTGCCGACCCCCGGCTCGCCGATCAGGACAGGATTGTTCTTGGTTCGGCGGGAGAGCACCTGGATTGTGCGGCGGATCTCCTCGTCACGCCCGATGACCGGGTCGAGCTTGCCGTCGCGCGCGGCCTCGGTCAGGTCGCGGGTGTATTTCTTCAGCGCATCGTAGCCTTCCTCGGCCGACGCGCTGTCGGCCTTCCTGCCCTTGCGCACCTCTTCGATCGCTCGGTTGAGGCTCTGCGGATCGACCCGCGCCGCCGCCAGCGCCTTGGCCGCGCCGGTCCCGGCAGCGGCCGCCAATGCAAGAAGCAGCCGCTCGACCGTCACAAAGCTGTCGCCGGCGCGCTGCGCCAATTGCTCGGCCTGCTCGAAGACCCGCGCCAATTCGGGCGACATGTAGACTTGGCCTGCCCCCGACCCCTCGACCTTCGGGAGCCGGTCGAGCTCCGCATCGACCGCTTGCAATGCCGCCTTCGGGTCGCCCCCGGCGGCGCGAATCAGATTGGCGCACAGCCCCTCGCTGTCCTCCAACAACACCTTCAACAGGTGCTCGGGCGTCAGCCTTTGATGGCCGCGCCGCAGCGCCATAGTCTGCGCCGATTGGAGGAAACCCTTCGCCCGATCGGTGTATTTCTCGAATTCCATGACCCAAACCTCGTGTCCGCTGAGTGGCCTACTGTGCCGCCGTCCATCAGACCGGCGGTTGGGTTATCCATGATGATTAATAGATGGGCCAGCCGGCCGAGCGGAGCAACCGCAATAAAGAAGCTGGGGTACTCGGCGCTAGGCCGCGCGGCCGAGAAAATCGAGGCAACCTTGCAGGATATACGCGGCAGCGACGCGGTCGACGATCTCACCGCGGCGCTTGCGGGTGAGGTCGGCGGCGATCATTTCTCGGGTAACCGCAGCGGTGGAGAGGCGCTCGTCCCACAGCACGGCCGGCAAATCGCGCAGAGCGACGAGGTTTCTCGCGAACTGGCGTACTGACTGGGTCCGCGGCCCATCGGTGCCGGCGAGGGTCAGCGGCAAGCCGATGACGAGGCCAGCAACGCCATGGGCATCGATCAGCGCCGAGAGGCGCGCCATATCCTCGCGAAAGCGGCGCCGCCGGATCGTCTCGAGCGGAGTGGCAATGACCCGGCGGGTGTCCGACAAGGCCAGGCCGATCGTCTTGGTTCCGACGTCTAGGCCCATGAGCCGTGCCCCGGCCGGCACCGAGTCTCGCAGTTCCAAGGGATTGCTTAGGATCACAACCGATGATAGCTCGTTTTGATCGGTCGTTCCGGAGATCGTGAAAGCATGGCATTGGACAAAGCCACCGTCGCTCACATCGCGGCCTTGGCCCGAATCAGGATTTCCGAAACCGAGCTGGACCCGTTGGTCGACGAGCTCTGGCACATTCTGACCTGGATGGAGCAGCTGAACGAGGTCGATACCTCGGGGATAGCCCCGATGGCGAGCGTTGCGGCGGCGGCGCTGCCGATGCGTGAGGACGCGGTGACCGACGGCGGCCGCCGCGAGGAAATTCTCGCCAACGCCCCGCGCGCGGCTCGCGGGTTCTTCGTCGTCCCGAAGGTGATCGAGTGAGCGACCCTTCGCTGCTCGCCCTGACCTTGGCAGAAGCGCGGGATGGGCTCGCCCGAAAATCGTTCTCCGCGCGCGAGCTGACGGCCGCGTACAACGACGCGGTCAGCGAGATCGAACCGCTCAACGCCTACATCACGCCGACCCCCGAACGCGCGCTGGCCATGGCCGATGCGGCGGATCATCGACTTGCCGAGGGCGAGGGTTTGCCGCTCGACGGCATCCCGATCGCGGTCAAGGACCTCTATTGCACAAAGGGCGTGCTGACCACCGCGGCTTCCCACATCCTCGACGGGTTTCACCCGCCGTATGAATCGACGGTCACCCACAAGCTGTGGCAGTCGGGTGCGGTCATGCTCGGGAAGGCTAATCTCGACGAATTCGCAATGGGCTCGTCGAATACGACGAGCTGGTACGACCCGGTCGAAAACCCGTGGCGTCGGCCAGGGGACAATAAGCCGCTGGTTCCGGGCGGATCGTCGGGCGGGTCGGCGGCCGCAGTGGCCGCCCGCGCGGCGCTTGCCGCAACCGGCACGGATACCGGCGGCTCGATCCGCCAGCCGGCGAGCTTCTGCGGGATCGTCGGGCTTAAACCCACCTATGGCCGCTGCTCGCGCTGGGGCGTTGTTGCCTACGCCTCCTCGCTCGATCATCCGGGACCGCTGACGCGGACGGTGCGCGACGCCGCGATCATGCTGCGCGCGATGGCCGGGCACGATCCAAAGGATTCGACCTCTGCGCCGATGCCGGTACCGGATTTCGAGGCCGCGCTGACGGGAGGCATCCGCGGCCTGCGCATCGGCATCCCCAAGGAATACCGGGTCCATGGCATGCCGGCGGAGATCGAGGAATTGTGGCATCAGGGTGTCGAGTGGCTGCGCGCGGCAGGAGGGGAGCCGGTCGAGATCAGCCTGCCGATGACCAAATATGCGCTGCCGACCTACTACATCATCGCGCCGGCCGAGGCCTCCTCGAACCTCGCGCGCTATGACGGCGTTCGCTTTGGCCTGCGGGTTGAAGGCGACACCATCGATGAAATGTACGAGTTGACGCGCGCGGCCGGGTTTGGCGCGGAAGTCCGCCGCCGTGTGCTGATCGGCACCTATGTCCTGTCAGCCGGCTACTACGATGCCTATTACTTGAAGGCGCAACGGGTGCGCACCCTGATCGCGCGCGACTTCGTGGCGGCTTTCGAGAGGGTCGACTGTGTTCTCGCTCCGACGGCACCATCGGCCGCTTTCGCTATCGGGGAGAAGACCGAAGATCCGATTGCAATGTATCTGAACGACGTCTTCACGGTGCCTGCCAACCTGGCCGGTGTGCCGGCGATCGCGGTCCCGGTTGGGCTTTCGGGTGACGGGCTGCCGCTGGGCTTGCAGATCATCGGTCGTGCTTTTGACGAGGAGACGGTGTTGCGGGTCGGTGAGGTGCTGGAGAGCGCGGCGCAATTTCGGTACTTGCCGAGCTTTGTCGCAGGAGGCGGGCGATGATCCAGGGCCGCACGGGGCCGTGGGAGACGGTGATCGGCCTTGAAGTCCACGCCCAGGTGGTCTCGAAAGCGAAGCTGTTTTCGGGGGCGGCGACTGATTTCGGCGCAGAGCCGAACACGCAGGTCTCGCCCGTCGATGCGGCTTTTCCAGGAATGCTGCCGGTCATCAACCGCTTCTGCCTCGAGCAGGCGGTCAAGACCGGGCTCGGCCTCGACGCCGAGATCAAGTTCGAGAGCGTTTTCGACCGGAAGAATTATTTCTACCCAGATCTGCCGGCCGGCTATCAGATTTCGCAGTACCAGCAGCCGGTCGTCGGCCGCGGCAAGGTCGTGCTCGACATGCCGGACGGCTCGACGCGCGAGATCGGCATTACCCGGCTGCATCTCGAGCAGGACGCCGGCAAGAGCCTGCACGACCAGCACCCGACACTATCCTATGTCGACCTCAACCGGGCCGGCATCGCGCTGATGGAGATCGTCTCGGAGCCCGATCTCCGCAGCGCCGAGGAAGCCGGCACATATCTGCGCAAATTGCGCTCGATCCTGCGTTACCTCGGGACCTGCGACGGCAATATGGAGGAGGGGTCGCTGCGCTGCGACTGCAACGTCTCGGTGCGCCGTCCTGGCGAGCCCTACGGCACCCGCTGCGAGATCAAGAACCTCAATTCGGTCCGTTATGTCATGCAGGCGATCGAGCACGAGGCGTGCCGCCAGATCGAAATTATCGAGGAGGGCGGCACGATCGCACAGCAGACCCGCCTCTTCGATGCCGGCCGCGGCATCACGCGGCCGATGCGTTCAAAGGAGGAGGCGCACGACTACCGGTATTTTCCCGATCCCGACCTGTCGCCGCTGGTGCTCGATCCCGAATGGGTCGCACAGCTGCGGGCCGAGCTTCCCGAACTGCCCGATACGAAGAAAGCACGTTTTGTGTCGGCCTATGGCTTATCGCCCGACGACGCGGGCGTGCTGGTAGCTGAGAAGGAGACCGCCGGGTTCTTCGAGCGGGTTGCCGCCGGACGGGACCCCAAAGCGGCGGCGAACTGGATCATGGGGGATCTGTTCGGCGTCTTGAACCGGCTCGGCGTTGGCATCGACGCCTCGCCGGTCTCGGCGGAACAATTGGGGGCGTTGCTCGATCTCATTGCCGATGGCACGATCTCCGGCCGGCTCGCCAAGGACGTCTTTGCCGAAATGCTCGCATCGGGCGCCGACCCTGGAGCGATCGTCGAGGCGAAAGGGATGCGCCAAGTGACCAATTCGACCGCTATCGAGGCGGCAATCGATACTGTGCTCGCAGCCCAGGCCGACAAAGTCGCCGAATTTCGCGCCGGCCGGGACAAGCTCTACGGCTTCTTCGTCGGCCAAATCATGCGCGCCACCGAAGGCAAAGCCAACCCAGCGCTGGTCAACGAGCTGCTGCGAAAGAAGTTGAGGGAAGAGAGCGGAGGCGCGCGTTGAGCTGGACCCTCGACGAGATAGCCTGGGATCGATTTGACCGCGCTAGGCTCGATCCGGAGATCGTAAAGCTCGTCAAGGCGGCAAGTCTCGTCGAATTCAATGGTGAGGCCTATGCCCACCATTTATGCCGGATTTTCGGCGACGACCGCGATTTCCAGGAAAGCGCACGCCGCTGGGGTGCCGAGGAAGTCCAGCACGGCAACGCGTTGGCCCGCTGGGCGAAGCTCGCCGATCCCAAGTTCAATTTCGAGGCTGCCTTTAGCCGCTTTCAGGCCGGCTACCAGGTCGACTTCGACGTCGATACTTCACGCCGCGGATCTCGCTCCGGAGAGATGATTGCCCGCTGCATCGTCGAGGTCGGGACAAGCTCATATTATACCGCACTGCGCGAGGCGGTGCGGGAGCCCGTTCTGAAGGAGATCTGCCGCCGCATCGCGGCCGATGAGATTCGGCATTACAAGCTGTTCTACAAGCAACTGTCGCTCTGTCTCGAGCACGACAGCATGGGCCTCTGGAGACGGCTGCGCGTCGCGGCCGGTCGGATTGTCGAATCGGAGGATGACGAGCTCGCCTACGCCTATTACGCCGCCAACGAAGCGGAGCGATGCTACGATCATGATTACTGCCGGCGCGCTTATGCCCGGCGAGCCTATGCGGTATGCCGGCAGCACCACGTCGCGCATGGCATCCGTATGATCTTCAAGGTGGTCGGCCTGACCCACAATGGTCTGCTCGCCCACGCGGCCAGCCTGCTTGCGTGGCAGGCAATGCGTACTCGGGCGATCCGCCTGAAGAAAGCGGCGGCTTAATGGTGCATATTCGTAAAATGAAACTGACAATGTGCATTATGGCTCAGCATCGGAAAATTGGCGGTTTAGCGCCTCGGTACAGACGGTATCCGGGCTAGGGACATTGCCATGCCGCCAGCTTCCGACCCGATCCGGTCGTGCCGGAAATTCGCCACAATGCGATGATATCTATTGCTCGACCGCCCGGGGGAAGCGCACGGCCGAGGGAAGCGCAGACGAGCGATCCGGTGGCGATGGCCGGACTGTCCTGTTGCTTCTCTGTAATAACACGGACGAGCGACGTCCTGTTACCGCCGCTTCTCCGGCATCGTTTGGAAAGGCAGCCGCCAGGCGCTTCACCGTAGGATGTCCAAGCCACCCTATGGGCCGACCGAGCCCGTCATGATGCATCTTGCGCTCGCGTGTCTCGCATTGTCGACCGCCGTGGCCTGGGCTCAAGCGCCACCGACCACCGGCGAACCGCAACCAGGCCGAGTTTTTTGTGATCAGAGTGTAGCCTATCGGATCGCCGAACCCGCGACAGTTCCCGAACCGTACCGGGGCTTTCTCGGGGCCTGGAGCGATGCGGCCTGGGATGCCAGCACCTGCGCGGCGCTGATCGTCGAGAATATCGATCCGGACGGCAACGCTTCGATCATCTACGCGTATGGGCCCCTCGGATCTAGCACACGGGTCGCCGGCGGAACGTTGCACGGCACCGGAAGCATCCGCGACGGCGAGCTCAGATTTCAGAACTCCGACAGCACGCAGTTCGCTTTCCGCCCCGGAATCGCCGATCTGATCGGACGGATGACCACCCCGAGCGGCCAATCATACCAGGCAGCATTCAAGAAGACGTTGTGAACCTCAACCCTACACCCACTTCAACGCCCTTCGCTTCCAGCGAGTTGACGCCCGCAAAAGCCATTCCTAAATTCGCGGTCGCTGGGCTCGACCGCCGCGTGGTTGACGTGTCCGTACTCCGGTCGACCGCGCTTGGCTGAGGGACACCGGGTGACCACATCCACAGACTATAGCTCGTAGATCGACCGCAGCTACGGGCGAGACCGCCCGTGACACGGATCATCACATGTGGTTCGCATGCTCCGCCCCCTCCTACCTTCCCCGATAAACGAGCTCAACGAACGCAGCCGCGAGATCTTCCGCTTGATTGTCGATGGCTATGTCGCAACTGGCGAGCCGATCGGCTCGCGCACCCTGTCGCGGCGCCTGGGGCAAAACTTGTCGCCGGCGACGATCCGCAACGTCATGGCGGATCTGGAGGAGGCGGGGCTGCTTTACGCGCCCCACACCTCGGCTGGTCGGCTGCCGACCGAGCTTGGGCTGCGCCTCTTTGTCCACGGCCTGCTCGAGATCGGGGGGCTGGCCGAAGACGAACGGCGCAGCATCGAGAGCCTGTGCGTCGCCCGAGGGAAGAGCCTGCCGCAAGCGCTCGAGGAGGCAACGACCGCGCTGTCTGGCCTGTCCCATTGTGCGGGGATCGTCGTGGTGCCCAACCAGGACCGTCCTCTAAAACACATCGAATTTGTCAATCTCGGTCCTGGGCGCGCCCTCGTGGTGCTGGTAACCGAAGACGGGCTCGTCGAAAATCGGGTTATCGAGGTTCCAGCCGGCCTGCCTCCGGCCGCACTGATCTCGGCCGGGAACTATCTCAACGCCAGGTTGATCGGCCGGACGGTCGAAGAGGCAAAGGCGGAAATCGAGCAAGAAATCGCATCCAACAAGATCCAGCTCGACGAGTTGACCTCGAAGCTCGTCGCGGCGGGCCTTGCGAACTGGGCCGGCGGCGACGAAGGCAGCGCGCTGATCGTGCGCGGTCAGGCCAATCTGCTCGAAGACGTCACCGCACTCGCCGACCTCGAAAGGCTGCGCACCCTCTTCGAGATGCTCGAAACCCGACAGACCATGCTCCGTCTGCTCGACGCCAGCAAACAGGGCGAAGGCGTCCAGATATTCATCGGCGCTGAAAATCGCCTTTTCGGGGTGGCCGGCTGCTCGATGGTGATTGCCCCATATCAGAACAGCCGCGAGCAGATCGTCGGAGCGATCGGCGTCATCGGGCCAACTCGGATCAACTATGCCCGCATCATCCCGATGGTGGACTACACCGCCAAAATGATCGGGCAACTCATCGGATAGGACAGACCATGGACGATAGGACGACCAAAGAACAGGAGAAGTTTTCCGCTGCGGAGGAGGCCGCCAATAACAACATCGACGGCCTCGCCGGGCAGCCAACCCAGTCGGATGCCGAGGAATTGTCGCCAGAGAGTCGGGCCACTGAGCTCGAGGCTGAATTGGCAGAATATAAGGACCGGTTGCTGCGCGCGCTCGCCGAGACCGAGAATGTCCGCCGCCGCGCGCAGCGCGAGCGCGAGGATGCATCGAAATATGCGATCGCCGGCTTTGCCAAGGACTTGCTCTCGGCGGCGGACAACCTGCGCCGGGCGCTGGAGAGCCTGCCAGAGTCAGAAGCGAAGGACAAACGCACGCGCAGTCTCCTTGCCGGGGTCGCGGCGACCGAGCGCGAGCTGTTGGGCGTCTTCGAGCGCCACGGGATCAAGCGCATCGATCCGAAGGGCGAGGGTTTCGACCACAATTTCCACCAGGCGATCTTTGAGACCGAGCGGCCTGACCAGCCGAGCGGCTCCGTTGTCGAGGTATTGCAGCCCGGCTACGTGATTCATGACCGCCTATTGCGGCCGGCGATGGTCGGCATCGCCAAGGGCGGCCCAAAGGCGTCGGAACCCGCTTGAACCCGGTGGATTTTTTGGCGTCGGAGGCCACAGCCGGCGTGTTGTAGCGGCTCCACCCGACACATATATAGACCCCAGCCACAGTGAGGGGATGGCTGTGATCACTTCCCGGGGGATCGGGACGGTGCTTCCCTGGGCCGCCCGGTCCTGCTTTAGAACGAGGTGTACATGAGCAAGGTCATCGGTATCGATCTCGGCACGACGAATTCCTGCGTTGCCGTGATGGAAGGCAAGAATGCCAAGGTGATCGAGAATAGCGAGGGTATGCGCACAACACCCTCGATGGTTGCATTCACCGAATCGGGCGAGCGCCTCATCGGCCAGTCGGCGAAGCGCCAGGCGGTGACCAATCCCGAGAATACGTTCTTTGCGATCAAACGCCTGATCGGCCGCCGCTTCACCGATCCGATGGTGAAGAAGGACATGGATCTTGTCCCTTACAAGATCATTCCCGGCGACAATGGGGACGCGTGGGTGGAGAGCCGCGGCAAGAAATACGCACCCTCTCAGATCAGTGCATTCATTCTGCAGAAGATGAAGGAAACGGCCGAGGCCTATCTCGGCGAGACGGTCTCGGAAGCTGTCATCACCGTTCCCGCCTATTTCAACGACAGCCAGCGTCAGGCGACTAAAGATGCCGGCCGAATTGCCGGACTCGAGGTGCTGCGGATCATTAATGAGCCCACCGCGGCGGCCCTCGCCTACGGCATGGATAAAAAAGGAACCGGGACGATTGCGGTTTATGATCTCGGCGGCGGCACCTTTGATATTTCTGTACTCGAGATCGGTGACGGCGTGTTCGAGGTGAAATCCACGAATGGCGATACCTTTTTAGGCGGTGAAGACTTCGACAAGAACATCATCGACTATCTCGCCGACGAATTCCGTAAGGAGCAAGGAATCGACCTGCGCAATGATCGGCTCGCCCTTCAGCGACTGAAAGAGGCGGCGGAGAAGGCCAAGATTGAATTGTCATCGTCGATGCAGACCAACGTCAATCTGCCTTTTATTACTGCCGATCAGCATGGGCCCAAGCATCTTAACATCAAGCTGACCCGAGCAAAGCTGGAGGCGTTGGTCGACGATCTGATCCAGCGGACAATCGGGCCTTGCCGCAGCGCCCTCAAAGACGCCGGGCTCAAGGCGTCGGAAATCAACGAGGTCATCCTGGTCGGCGGTATGACCCGGATGCCCAAGGTCATCGAAACCGTCAAGCAATTCTTCGGTAAGGAGCCGAATCGTAGCGTCAACCCGGACGAGGTCGTGGCCGTCGGTGCAGCGATCCAAGCGGGCGTTCTGAAGGGTGAAGTCAAGGATGTCCTACTCCTAGACGTTACCCCGCTGTCGCTCGGCATCGAGACATTGGGCGGTGTATTCACTCGGCTGATAGACCGCAACACGACGATACCGACCAAGAAGAGCCAGACCTTCTCCACCGCCGAGGACAACCAGACGGCAGTCACGATCCGCGTGTTTCAGGGCGAACGTGAGATGGCTGCAGACAACAAGCTGCTCGGTCAATTCGACTTGGTTGGAATCCCTTCGGCACCGCGCGGTATGCCGCAGATCGAGGTGACCTTCGACATCGATGCCAACGGCATCGTGCAGGTCTCGGCGAAGGACAAGGCGACCGGCAAGGAACAGCAGATCCGCATCCAGGCCTCGGGCGGCCTCTCGGAGGCCGACATCGACCGCATGGTCAAGGATGCAGAGGCGCATGCCGATGAAGACAAGCGCCGTCGCGAGCTGGTCGAGGCAAAGAATAACGCCAACTCGCTCATTCATACGACCGAGCGGACGTTGAACGAGAGTGGCGACAAGATTCCGCAGGCCGACCGCGATGCGGTACAGCAGGCGATGCAAGCCTTAAAGGACACCCTCGGCAGCGAAGACGCCGGGCAAATCAAGACCAAGACAGAGGCGTTGGCCCAGATCTCGATGAAGCTCGGGGAGGCGCTTTACAGGGCTCAGCAGGCCGAACAGGCCGGATCCGGTGACGGTGGCGCGTCACCAGGCGGGCCGTCGCATGGGGCGGCCGGCGGGAATGACAAGGTCGTCGACGCTGATTTTGAGGAGGTCGACGATCAGAAGAAGCGCGGCTCGGCGTAATCGGTACGACGGAGGTGCCAGACAGTTGCGAACGTCCCGGCGGGATATCCGCCGGGATAACGCGTGGTGGGGAAACTCTCTCTCGAACACCCGTCGACCATGGCTAAGCAGGATTTTTACGAAGTCCTCGGCGTCTCCAAATCGGCGAGCCCCGAGGAGCTGAAGAGGGCTTATCGCAAACTCGCGATGAAGCATCACCCGGACCGCAACCCGAGTGACAAGAGCGCCGAACAAAAATTCAAGGAAATCAGCGAGGCCTACGACATCCTCAAAGATGATCAAAAGCGTGCCGCCTATGACCGCTTTGGTCATGCCGCCTTTGAGCAGGGGGGCGGACGCGGCCCGGCCGATTTCGGGTTCTCCGGAGGGTTTGCCGACATCTTCGACGAGATGTTCGGCGAGTTCATGGGCGGTGGGCGCCGCGGCCAAGGTGGACCGAGCCGCGGCAGCGACCTCCGCTATAACCTGGAAATCTCACTGGAGGAAAGCTTTCGCGGCAAGCAAACGACGGTTCGAGTGCAAACCTTGGTCGCCTGTGACCAATGCAAAGGCACCGGCGCTGAGGCGGGATCGAGACCGATCACCTGTCCTACTTGCCATGGCCGAGGGCGGGTGCGCGCGCAACAGAACTTCTTCACGATCGAACGACCCTGCGCCACCTGCCAGGGAGCGGGGCGGGTCATCGACAATCCTTGCAAGGCCTGCGCGGGCCAGGGCCGGACCCGCCGCGAAAAGACATTATCGGTCAATATCCCATCTGGCGTCGAGGATGGCACCCGCATCCGGCTCGCCGGCGAAGGCGAGGCGGGGGTGCGCGGCGCCCCGACGGGCGACCTCTACATCTTCATCACGATAACGCCGCACCGCATCTTTCAACGCGATGGCGCCAACATCTATTGTCGGGTTCCGATCTCCATCGCGACGGCAGCCCTCGGCGGCTCGATCGAGGTCCCGAGCGTGGACGGCAGCCGAGCACGCGTGACGGTGCCCCCGGGCACCCAATCCAGTCACCAGTTCCGGCTCAGAGGAAAGGGGATGAGCGTATTACGCTCACCCGCGCGCGGCGACATGTTCATCGAGGCGATCGTCGAGACCCCAGTCAATCTTACCAAGCGCCAGCAGGAACTGCTGCGCGAATTCGAAAAGGCCGGCAACAACGCCGGGACGCACCCCGAAAGCGAAGGCTTCTTCGCGCGCGTGAAGGAATTCTTCGAAGATTTGAGGGAGTAGCGTTATTCGGCCGCCGCCGGTTCACGGCTCGCCATTGTGAGAGCAGGCTCGTTGCCCTTGGCGAGAACTACCTCGAGCGTCCTTTGGATTTCGACGAGCTTTGCCGAGTGTTCGATTTTATGGCCGAATAAATTCTTCACATAGAAGACGTCTACGACCTTTTCGCCGTAAGTCGAGATTTTGGCGCTTGAGACCTGCAGGTTGAGACCGGTCAGCGCGCGGGTCAGCTCGAATAAGAGCCCGGGTCGGTCTCGGCCATTTACCTCGATGACGGTGTGCGACCCGCTTGCCTTGTTGTCGAGGAGAACGCGAGGTGTCACGGTGAAGACCTGGGTTCGGCTCGGAAAGGCCGGCGGGCGGGCGAGTTCCCGGTGCGGCTTTAACTCGCCGGTCAGCACATTCTCGAAAACCACTGCCAATTTGGCGAGTTTGTCCGGGCGGTCGAACGCGCCGCCGGTCGAATCCTGTACCCAGAAGGTGTCTAGCGCCATGCCGTTCGACATCGTCATGATCTTGGCGTCGACGATATTGGCGCCGCTGACCGCCAGCGCGCCGGCAATCCGCGAGAAGAGGCCGGGATGGTCCGCCGTATAGACGGTTATCTCGGTCACTGATCGATATGGGTCGACGCGTTTCTCGACTGTGAGCGGCGCACCACTCGCCTCCGCTTCCCGCATCAGACGCGCATGGCGCGCATGCGTGGCCGGATCGAAGGACAGCCAGTAAAACGGGTAGCCGCGACTGGTGAACGTCGCGAATTCTGGTTCGCTGAAATCGGGCAGCAATCGGCAGGCCGCGGCCTGAGCTGCTGCGGCACGAGAAACCTGCCCTTCGCCGCTGAGCCCGCCTGAGATCACCTCGATTGCCTCGTGATAGAGCTCGCGCAACAGTGCCGCCTTCCAGCCGTTCCAGACTTTCGGACCGACAGCACGGATGTCGGCCACAGTCAATACCAGGAGCAGCTTCAACCGCTCTGGAGATTGGACGCGCTCAACAAAGTTGCCGATTGTCTGCCGATCGCTAATGTCGAGCTTGAAGGCGGTGTTGCTCATCAACAAGTGCCAACGTACCAGCCAGGCGACAGTCTCGGTCTCTTCCGCCGAGAGCCTTAGCCGGGGTCCGAGCTTCAGAGCGATCTGCTCGCCGATTTCCGAATGATCCCCGCCCCGGCCCTTGGCGATGTCGTGGAGGAGCGCCGCTAAATAAAGAGCACGCCGGGACACGATCGTCGGCATCAGCTGAGTGGCCAGCGGAAGCTCCTCTTCGAGGAGGCCGCTCTCGATCTTGTGCAGGATCCCAATCGCAAACAGCGTGTGCTCATCCACTGTGTAGACGTGATACATGTCGTACTGCATCTGCGCGACGACACGTCCAAAATCGGGGATGAAGCGGCCGAATACCCCGGCTTCGTTCATCCTCCGCAATGCCGTTTCCGGATCTTTGCGGGAGGTCAGGATTTCGAGAAACAGACGGTTGGCCTCGGGATCCTCCCGCAGCTGTCGGTTGATCAGTCTGAGTGACTGACTGGCCCCTCGCAGGGCGCGTGGGTGGATGTCGAGTTCGTGTTGCTGCGCGACGTGAAAGAGCCGAAGCAGCCCCACCGGATCTTTTTTAAAAAAATCTTCCGACGGAATGGTCAGCCTTTCGCCGTCGACGACAAAGCCGCCAAGGGTCCGCCGCCCATTCCCCCAGCGCATCCAGGAGAGCCGGCTTTTGTGCTTCTGATCGGCTTCGAGAATTGCGCAGAAGATCCGGGTAAGATCCCCGACGTCTTTGGCCGCCAGAAAGTAGTGCTTCATGAAACGCTCGACGCCGCGACTGCCAACGTGATCGGTGTAACCCATCCGCCGCCCGATCTCGGTCTGCAGATCGAAGGTCAACCGCTCCTCGGCACGGCCGGCCAGGTAATGGAGGTGACAACGAACGGTCCACAGGAATTTCTGGGCACGATCGAATCGTTGCGACTCTTCCGCCGACAACACCCCCAACTCTACGAGTTTGCCCACATCGTCGGTGCGATAGATGTATTTGGCTATCCAAAACAAGGTGTGCAGGTCTCTGAGCCCGCCCTTGCCCTCCTTGATGTTGGGCTCGAGCTGGTAACGGCTGTCGCCGACGCGCTTGTGCCGCGCATCCCGTTCGGCGAGCTTGCTTGCTACGAACTGCGCCGCACTGCCCTTTACGATGTCTGAATCAAAACGTTTCTTGAACTCGTGAAAGAGCGCCTGGTCGCCCCAAAGATAGCGGGCCTCCAGCAGTGCCGTGCGGATCGTCAGATCTGATTTCGCCTGACGGAGGCATTCATCGACTGACCGGGTCGCTTGACCGATTTTCAGGCCGAGGTCCCACAGCAGGTAAAGCAAATACTCGACGACCTGCTCCGTATGCGGGGTCCGCTTGTACGGCAGTAGGAACAGGAGATCGACGTCGGAATAGGGTGCGAGCTCGCCGCGCCCATAGCCGCCCACTGCAACAATTGCCAGCCGCTCGCCGGAAGTCGGGTTGGGGAGAGGGTAGATTACCTGAGTTACGAAATCGAACAGCGCGCGGATTAGCTGGTCCGTCAAGAAGCACTGCTCGCGGACCGTCGCAGCGCCGTCGCCGGTCGCCTCGAAGCGGCGACGGATCTCGGCGCGCCCCGCCGTCAGAGCCACCTTGAGGGGCGCGACGAACCCACTACGATCGAGCCCGGATGCCTTTACCGCGCGCGCTGCAACGGACAATTGCTCGGCCAAAGCTCTGCGATCGATGATGTCGCGTTGCCGGATGATACTGCCCATGCCGCCACTCTTCGTCCGGAGCCTTTCCCAGGCCCTAAAGGTACCGTCCGGCATCGACGGTGATGACCGAGCCGGCGGTGTGCTTCAGATGGGTAATGCAAGCCGTTACCGCGAGAGCCACTGATAATCGGTCGACCGCGCTTTTAGCGGCTTTGCGGCTGCCGCCTTGTCCGTGTCGAGTGCCGCCGAGGACGTTCCGCAGATCGATCGGCAGCAACGCAGGAAGGGGGGTCATCGCCTGCCGTCACCGGCGATGTCGGCCAGAAGCCGGTTGAACTGGTTGGCTGCTTCGTATTGAACCCAATGCCCCGCTCCGCAGATCACTTCGAACCGGGCGCCTGGTTGGACATTGCGCAATGCCTGGGCGCGATCATCGAGGTGGGGGTAGGCGGTGGCGTCGCGCCCACCCCAAATCCCGTCGATGCGAGCCTTGATGAGCGGTAGCGCCCGGGCGAGCGTGTCCGCGCGCGAGAACCTCCGGCTCTTCACGCGGCCCCGCGGCGCGTTCTGCGCCTGGATGTAGACCGAGAGTTCGTCGATTTTTGCCGGATCGGCGATCATCAGGGCTGCGAGATTATGACGAGCGACGGCCAGCGCCTCAGCCTCCGAGGCGTTTTCCGGGAGCCGCCGTAGCGCAGTCGGCTGACGAACCAGCCCGAGGCCGTTCGACCCTACGATCGTAAAGACGCGCACGCGATCGCCGAGTTGCGCGGCGACATGACCGCCGAGCACGCCGCCGAAAGAAAATCCGGCAATGTTCAGACCGCCACGCTCCGGAAACACAAGCTCAAGTCCTTCGACGACGATGCTGGCCAATCCCTCCGCGGTGTGCGGCTCGGGCGGTGTAGCCGACTCGCCCAGACCCGGCAGATCTGGTGCCGCTACGGTGAAAGTCCGTGACAACGGAATGACGTTGCGAATCCAGTGGGTCCACGAGCCGTAGCCGCCGTGCAACAAGGCAAGCGGCGGACCGTCTCCCCATACATGCCAAACCATGTGACCGTCCCCGCAGGGCGTCTCAACTCGCCGCGCTTCCGCCGCCACACCTTTGACGAAAGCCACGGTATTTTCGCCGACCAGATTCGACATCGGCCCTCCTCATAGTGTGCCACAAGCTGATAACCGGTTTTGCACCGAACGCCTAGGCCCCGGCCAAAAGCAAGTGTGGAACCGCCCTCGATCGGGCCTGCTCAGCCAAAGGGAGGAACTGGCTGAAGAGGTACAACGCGACAAGGATCACGCAGAACGCTTCGTCAATAAAAGTTAGGCGAATTGATTGCAACCTCCGCTCTGCCGACTACAATATACCCCACGAGCAAGACCTTGCGATCGTTCTTGCGTAAGCTCGGCGCCCCGACGCCAATATGCACTTCACTTAAGGGCGCCGGGCGCGGCCGATCGACCGTCGGGCCAGGGTTTTTACTTACGGGGTTGATTTACCATAGCTAGAGCGTTTCCGCCTTCCAACACCGCCGGGGTGACTCCATGCCGAGGGACAGGCAAGGGCCTCGCTCCGGCGCCAGCGAAGAGGCCCGCCGGGGCTATTTCTTTGGCAAGCAGTCGCCGTGCAGCCTCGAAAATAAAGATGATGCACCAATATTCATCCAAGTAAGCCTGAGACGCAAAGGCGCCCGCAGTCGCATAGCCTGCGAGCACCGCTTGCCCCATCCTTCCCAACAGATTTGCCCAGAGGAGATCGCGTCTGTTGCGCGAACGACGTATTAGCCAGGCGCAGTTCACCCATGAGTAGCCAAAGATCATCAAGAACAAGAAAAGCCCTACCCAACCATGCTCGGAAAGCGCGTCGAAGTAGATACTGTGCGCCGCGCGAGGTTTTGTCAGCCTCCCTAAGTCGGTGCCGTGCAGCATGTTGTTTGTGACCGTCGGCCAGAACGTCACCCTGAAGCCGCCCCCGGTGATCGGATGAAGCTCGGCGATCCGAAGCGAGACCTGCCAGAGATGGATCCGGCTCATTGCCGAGCCATCGTCCTGATAGGTTTCTATCGTCCCCATCCGCTTAAACCACTGTTCGGGTGCGACGCTATAGATGGAAGCCGCGAGCGCTGCAATCAGCAGCGCCGTCGTAAACTTGGCGCGCGATCTGAGCCAGAAAACCGCTCCCATCGCGCATACCCCGACCAATGCGCCTCGAGAATAGGTAAAGAACACCGCCAGAGTGACCAGAAACCCCATCAACATCAGCCCGCGGCGAACATAGCGGTTAGTGGCGAGATGCCACTGATAAAACAGTAACGGTAACATCAATATGAGCCCGAGGCCGAAGTCGTTGTTGTCCGCGAGCATGCCGCCGTCGGGTCCGTGGATTTCGCCGCCGCCATGTAGGATGCTCGAGAGCGCCCCTTTTACTCCCCAAAGCCCGATGGTCAGCACGACGGCCCAGATCAGCTGGTTCAGCCGTTCGCGCGTCGTCGTCAGGGCGTAGCCGACGAGGCACATAAACAAAATCTTCTGGACGGTGATCCATTTGTTCCAGACATCCTCACCCGGAGCCAGTGCGAACCATGAGGTAAACGTAATCCATATGGAGAACAGCAGCGTCAGGATGACCAGGGAGGTAATCGGCATCCGTTTCTGGTCTGTTCGAGAGAAGCACCAGGAAAGACAGGTAAGGACGGCAATAACGTAGGCGTAATTGAGACCGGCAAACGGTCCGCCCCAAATCAGGGTGTGGAAATTCCCGAGGGAAAAAACGTACCAGGCCAACACGCCATTGAAGGGCGACACGAAAATGAACGGCAGGCACGCGACGAACACCATAAAAAATCCGATGCCGCGCATCTAACGTCGACCTTCGTTGCGAGGCGAGGGCGGTCGACCTTCTTCATTTCGGTAAACGTGCTTTCCAGCTATTATGGCTCGGCCGGCACGCAACCGGCGTCGCAACAAACGCACGAGTTCCATAAAGCCGGTCATCTCGGCGGCGAATTCGATCTCCGATACAGGACCGCCATCGACCAAACGACGCAGCGCGAAGCGGGAAGTGTGGCGGTAGTTCAATCCGGGTTCGATCGTCGTCGCACTCTTCACCCCCAATTCCGCCAGCCATTCTCCCTGGTGGAGACCATACACGCCGCTCGGATAGCAAAAATGCTCCAGCGGGTGGGAGACGGCGCGCTGAAGAAATCGGCGGTTTTCGGCAATTTCGGATTCCACCATCTCCTTATCGTACAGCGGCCATTGATGCCGGTGCGAATGGAGCTGGACATCGACGCCGGCCGTGGCGAGGCAGCGCAGCTGATGTTCATCCATGACCTCGAAAAGGTGCTGGCTTTCTATCTCAGAAAAAGAGACGTCAAGCGCCGCCGCCAGCTCCCTCAAGAACTCGAGGCGGTCGTCCGGCGGCAACGTCGCGCCGAATTTCTGCGCCACCTCCTCAGCCTTTTCCGCCTCGCATTCCAGGTCGAAAGTTCCGATCCCGCGCGGCAAATCGACCGGCCGCGGGACGGCTCGCCAGAACAAGTAAGAAACTGTTACGGTATAGACTGGCATCCGGTTCTCGACATAATAGGTCGTTACGTAGACTGTAACCGGGATGTCCAGTTCCCGAATGATCGGCAAACCGACCGTATAAACTCCGCGCCAGCCGTCGTCCATGGTTATAACCGTCGAGCACGGCGGAAGCTGGCCCGCCGTCAGCGCATCCAGCGCATCTCGCAAAGGCAAAATCGGATAGCGTTCCCGCCTCAAATATTCCATTCGTTTGCGGAAAAAATCGTCTCTGATGAAAAGTGTACTTCGGTACTTGTACTCTTCCGCAACGGCAAAGCCGTGGTAACATATGATACGCAATCCATGGCGCGTAACGTGGCGTGCGAGTTGGAAAAGCCCCAAAAACTTCATCAAGTACAAAGCGAACCTGATGATCGAGCGCCGAATTGGAGCCGCGGTCGCGAAAAGTCCAATGCATAGTGCGAGCGGGAGTCCCGCTAGCGCGGCATCGTGCTTCATGCGCGTCTCGGGTATCGTCTCACGACGCCATGTCCGCTTGACCGAAATACACGCCGACTCGCATCATTCGTATGTCGGGAGGACGAATTGATACACGATTCAGATCCGGCATCCAAGGTGATCCGAAGGGGGTTAAGCATTAGTGTACTGCAATTTGACAGAACATCTTGCCTGCTTCAGATCCCTGGCGGGCCAAGCAGGCTAATTGATCGCCCTGGCTTCCCCGAGCGGCAGCCGATCAGCTGTGCTGACCTGTCCTTCGACAATCTCCTCGAAAAGGCGTTCCAGCTTGGCGTATTGATCGTCGCGGCCAAGGCCCAGGCTGACCGAGGGATCGAGCCTTTCGAGGCGCCCGGCGCGTTTATCCTCGAACCATCTCTGTAACTGGTCGCGAATTTGGATCGGGCTGTTGGAAACCAGCCCGGCCCTCCGCTCGATGACAAGCCGCGCTGCGATACCGCGCTCATAGCCGATAAACAGAATCGGCCGTCGCGCGTACAAATATTCGAATAGCTTGGCGGGCAGGTTGCCTTTGTCCCGCTGATCACTCGATTGCAGCAACAGTAGTATATCGGCCTCCATCTGCAGTGCGAGCGCGCGTCGATAGGGAACACGCGGCTTGATGGCCACCACGTTCTCGACCCGATATGCTGCTGCCGCATCGAGGACAGCATCGCCGGCGTCGCTGAAGAACTCGACGTTTATGCGAGTCCGTAGCTGATCGGGCAGCAATGCGATGGCAGAGAATAGTGCAGAGGGGTCGCGAAAGCCGCGATAGATCGAGCCCATGTGCCGGATGGTAAGCAGCCCCTGCGGGTCCGCTCGCTGCGCGACGGGCGGGAAATCTTCCTCCGCGAACCCGTTATATACCACTGCGGCCTCTTTGCCGTGGCGCCGGCGTAATTGTTCCGCACTGATCGGCGAAACGGTCACTATTCCCGCGGCGCGTCGCAAGATCCGCCACTCCAGGATCGCGTCGATCCACTTGCGCCAGCCGGGCTCGCTATAATACGGATTATCGACCCACAGATCGCGAAAATCGGCAACCCAGGGGATCTTGTCGGCACGGGCGAGCCGGCTGGCGACCAACAGCCCGGTAAACGGTGGCGCGCTGGCGAAGATGATATCGGGCTTCCATTCGCTGATCATTCGCCGGCCTGCGGGAATGGCGGTCCTGAGCCAATCGGTCCGCATGTCAGGAATGTGGATCAGCCCAAAATAGTGACAGCGAAAGATTTGGCGAAACGACCTCGCTGAAGCGCCAATTTGCGAAGGCGCCTCCTCGCCGCGACCTTCGGCCGGGAGGGCTCTGCGGCTGCGCATAAACCTAGCCAACCGATCGATCCCGTGTTGACGCTGACGATACTCTGTAAAAAATACCCGTTCCCGCGAGATCTCGAGCGGTAGGCTCCGGTCTTCGACGAGATCGGTTGTCAGGACACGCACATCATGGCCGCGACGATCGAGGTAGCGCGCGAACTTGCCCACGCGTACCGCTCCGATGACATTCGAAGGCGGGAACGCGAAGCTGACGATCAAAACCTTCATTTGGGGCGGTGGTCCGGCCCGGATCTCAATTTTGGGTCACCGACCGCGCTTGAACACCAGCTGATGGCAGCCGTACGACCTGTTCTCGCGGATCTTGACCGGCTCGAAACCGTCACCCTGGTAAAATTCGGTGATATCTCTGACGGATGCGTACTCGTAGGGGTAGCCGCCGACCCAATCGACCACGTCATGTAGCCAGCTCATCCCGCGTCCGCTGCTGGCGCTGGTCAGCTCCCGAATGTATGTCCTTAACTCTCCCGAACGCAGCGAGCCGGCGAGTGATCGGAGCTCCTGTGGCGTCCAGACGTAAATGGCATAAAATGGACGAAGGAGTTGCGGCAACGCATTGTAACGGCGTTTCCGCTCGAGCCACGACTGGCTAACTTCGCCACAATCGTTGTAGATGGCGATGAACAACAACCCCCCCGCCTTTACCATTGGTTTTAAATTGCCCATTGCTTGCCACATCGCACCCGTGTGGTGCAGGACACCCCAAGAGTAAACGATGTCGAATTGGCCCAGCCCTGCGAGATACTGCGTGTCGAGCACCGAGCCCTGCTCGATTGTCCAAGACGGGTCGTCCGGCAGATAGCGGCGGCGCAGCTCCTCGGTACAGGCGACGCTCTGACCGTCATAGTCGAACGAGGTAACTGTAGCTCCAAGGCGGCGGGCCGCGAGCGAGGAAAGCCCCGAACCGCTCCCGACATCCAAAAAGGCTCTGCCGGCGAGCGCTTTCTCTCCAAGAAATTCTATCAGGTTCTTTTCTGCTTCGGTGATCCGGTCTTGATTTAGCCGTTTCAAAAAACTCGCCCAGTTCCGGCCAAAACTAAAGCGCTTGCCAGCGGTTACCTCGCGCTCGTGCTGTGTAGCAATATTATTAATGGCCGACATGCCGGTCCACCCGTTCCTACTGCAATAAACTCCAGACGAAAGCTCTGTTGATAGCTATCATCACCCCACTATCTTCGTGTTCGATTAATGGCCTCCTACATCGGTCCGTTGTCAAAATAAAGAGAAGCAGATGGATCTGGGCCCGGAGGCTCGAGAGTATACGAATCATGGAGTTTCTGCAAGGCCTCGGGAGGCCCAAGAATCCGGAGGCCGCGGGGGATCGCGGCCAAGGAGGCGGCCTCGTCGCCGAGATCGAGGGCTTGATGCAGACCTAAAATTGCCAACGCGCGCCCTTCCGCTGGACTGCCGGATCGACGCCCGGGGTCTATGGATAAGATCTATCGTTTGATTTAATCTTTTACCCTATGAGTGGCATGGCAAGGATTTTTAAACACAATTCCTCCGCTGAGCGCTCGGCAAGCCGAGGCTGAGATCGCGACGCCAATTTGCCTTGCGCCTCATGCGCGCATTCGCGGGTAACCACATAAACCTGCGCTGGTGAGACCTGCCACAACGAATTTGTGGCTCCGAGCGTCGCAGCCGCATAGGGTGCCGGCAACACCGAAAGGACGTCTCGCAGCGCGGCCACCACCGACCGACCGAGACCGAGATCGCCTTGCTCGAGCGGGCCCAACGGAACCAGGCATTGGCGCACTGTTTCCGAGAGAGGCACCTCCTTCGTAGCATCCGGCCAAATCCGCATTTGTGGATCGTCGATGAGATAGGCGACGACATCGCCGGCCGGGCCTTCTCCCGCAGACACGCCGCTCAAATCTGCCCACGGCCGGATGTCGTTGCTGGCGTCGAGCGATCCGCGGAACAGGCGCGCTAATATGCTCTGCCGTTGTGCAGTAAGCGGGCCAAATACCGGCGCACCGGAATGCGCTTCGGCGAACTCCGCCGCCGCGCGGCCATTAACCGTGACGACCTGTATTACTTGTTGCTCCAACGCTGCGAGCATAACGCCGGACAGAACCATCGCCGCACCGAGCAGCAGTGCAATACTGCGCAGTTGCTGGGCCAGGAACCAACCAGTGAGCAGAGCCAAGGGCATCGCAAATATGTCGAGATAGTTGGATTGCTTGGCAATAAATTTGAGGGGTGAGAAAGAAATCGGGACCGCGGTGAAAATGAAGATCAGTCCTAAGCACCATATCAGCACGAACTGCAATCCGGGCTGCTCCCTTCGTCGAAACGCGAATGAGCAGGCGGCCAGAGCAAGCCATCCCAGCAGTCCAGTATGATATATCTTAATGAAGAGGAGAATAAAATAGCGAAATAGTGAAGTATCACTATGGTTCCCGCTAATGTGAGTTTCTACGATAAAAGCGTAATTTATTTTGAAAAAGTAAAATGGGTCATGGTAGGCGATCTCGAACAAAATCAGCTGTGCAAGAACTAAAAGCGTGGCACCAGAAACGAACCAAATCCAGTTCCACCGCAATCGTCGATTTGTAACAGCTAGAAAAATGAATACGACACCGTAGAGTACCACCACCTGCTTAATCCAGCACACCCAACCGGCTAACAGTCCGGCGAATAAATAGAGTCCTGGTCGGTCATCGCGCTCCGCGAAGTAAAACGTTATCACAGACAAGCCAATTACGAACCCCAGATAGGGGTCAGGATTGAGACCGCCGGCTTGGGTGACCTCGATCGGGACCGCCGCCATTGCCAAGCCCGCCCAAAGCGCGGCTTGACGGCCCCAAAGATGATGCGCGAAACCGTAGGCGAGAGCTACCTGTCCCAGTGAACAGGCAAAGAACAGCCCTCCCGCACCCGCAACTCCCTTCCCGAACAGCCACAGGGAGGCGGCAAGGAAAGCGTTGATCCCGTCCCGCATGCCGCCGATGTAGCCGGTGTGCAGGTAATCCCCCCGGAGGAGGTGATAGGCATGCGTCAAGTAGACGATTTCATCAGTCCCCAAACCACCGGAAAAGAACAGGAGCCGCAGCAAAGCTGCAAAAATCAGGACGGCGAGCAGCTGCCCCCAATCGAGCTTCGTGATTGAAAGAGACCATGCCCCCGCCGCCGGCAGCGGATCGCCGCGGTCTTTATATATTGCCGGGGTCTTCATATCAGGCAATCGCGCGCTCGGACCACGAAATGCTCGACCGTTCCAGGGGCGGGAGACCGGCCCGGAGGTCTTCGCACAATTTGAACTTCCGCAAATGCTTTCTCAAATCAGTGGCGAGGCGCCGCACCCGATACACTATGGCTGATACGCGGACAACTCAATAGCCAACCGCGCGTCCTTACCCAAATCATCTCGGAGCAGCTAGGTCGATCCGGCCTGCATTACTGATAAATCATTATCGGCGATGTTGCAAACCGCCCCGGCGACTGAGGGCGCCGCCGAGAGCCGGCCACCCTCGTCTCGAAAGGCTACTGGACATGAACAACCAAATCGGTGACGATGCAGGTCTTGTTGAAGTTGAGATGGGTAGTCGTGCGGCAGAGCGCGGTTGCGCTGGCGGCCGCGCCTTCGCGATTGCGGCTCTCTCATGGAACGGAGAATGAAAGAAGTCGCTTTCCCTAGAGTGCTATTGGGGCAACCGAAATTGGGCTTTGTCGCCGATCAGGCTGATGAGGCGCGGCTTGCCCTTTCGATAGTGGCTCCTTGCTACAACGAGGCAGCAGCGCTTCGCGAGTTTCACGGGCGGGTCAGCTCAGCCTGTCGCGGCGAGGTTGGTGAGGACTACGAGGTAGTCCTGGTGAACGACGGCTCGCGGGACGGCACTTGGTCGGTTATGGGAGAGCTCGCAGCTGCCGATCCACACGTTGTTGCCATCAATCTGTCGCGCAACCACGGTCATCAACTGGCTCTTACCGCGGGCCTTCAGTTCACCCGCGGTAACCGCATCCTGATCATCGACGCGGATTTGCAAGACCCCCCGGAGCTGCTTCACCAGATGATGCCTGCAATGGATGAAGGAGCCGACGTGGTCTATGGCCAACGCGATGCGCGACAAGGGGAAACCTGGTTCAAGCGAGTCAGCGCGAGCTTGTTCTATTTGCTCCTCGAGCGATTAGTCGAGATCGAAATCCCGCGCGACACGGGCGACTTTCGATTGATCTCGCGAAGGGCGCTCAGCGTCCTGAACACGATGCCGGAACGGGATCGCTTTGTTCGCGGGATGGTGAGCTGGATCGGTCTGCGGCAGGTGCCGATCCGCTACACTCGTGCGCCGCGGTTCGCCGGCGTCGGAAACTACCCGTTCCGAAAGATGCTTAGGTTTGCCCTCGATGCCGTGACAGGCTTTTCTACGCGCCCGCTACGGATCGCGTCTTACCTAGGTGCCATTTCGGGAGTAGTGGGGCTCTTACTCATCGGCTATGTCGCCGCCGGCGTCCTGACGGAGCGCGCGGTAGCGGGCTGGGCCAGCGTCATGGCCGCCATAGTCCTCCTCGGAAGTTCGCAGCTCTTTATACTTGGCATTATGGGCGAATACTTGGGCCGCTTATACCTCGAGGCAAAGAGCCGTCCGCTGTTTGTCATATCTGAGATCCTCACTGCAACCGAGGTCGAGGCGCGAAAACAAGTTTGCCGACACACCAGCAATGCCGCCGGAAATGTTTCTGAGAGGGTCGATGAATCGCGCGGCGTTTGATCGGTTCGCAGACGAGTATCACGCTCTTCACGCGCAAAATATCGGGGTCACCGGCGAAACCCCTGAGTACTTTGCAGAATACAAGATCAGAGATGTATTTAACCAAACGCGAAACGCCAAGAACGCAAGTGAGAATTTGAAAGTTCTCGACTTCGGATGTGGGGTCGGAAGTTCGGTCCCGTTTTGGCGTCGTTACTTTCCTGCGTGTCATCTCGTTTGTGCCGACGTGTCGCCCCGAAGCCTGGACATCGCGAATGACCAATTCAGAGATGCAGCCGATTATGTGCTGTTCGAAGGCGGAAACCTGCCCCTGAGATCAGAGGTCTTCGACATCGCCTTTTCCGCCTGCGTCTTTCACCACATCCCAGGTGCCGAACACCTCGCCTTGCTGCAAGAAATTCGCCGGGTGCTGATTAAGGGCTCCAGACTGTACCTCTATGAACACAATCCCCTAAATCCCTTGACGCTCCGCGCGGTCAACACCTGTCCGTTTGATCAAGACGCGGTCCTTATCCCGCCTTGGCGGATGCGCAGGGCATTTCGAGATGCCGGGTTTGACAATTTATCTCTTAGTTTTCGTGTTTTCTTTCCGCGCGCTCTCAAGCATCTTCGATTTCTGGAATCGTGTTTGGCCTTCTTGCCCTTGGGAGCCCAGTACTGCATTACGGGACGGGCCTCATGAGAACGGCAATCTGTGACTAGACAGGTGCCGTAAACGACGAAATTTGCGGCGCGCAGCACCGGCCGGCTCAAGCTGGTTCGCGCTCGATGACGGCCGCCGTGCCGTAGGCGACGATCTCGCTCATCGTCTGGCCGATTTCGGCGGAATCGAACCGCATCATCAGCACCGCGTTGGCACCCATCGCAGTGGCGTTCCGTACCAGCCGGTCGACCGCATGGCGTCGCGCCTCTTCGAGCAGCTGGGTGTATTCGTGGATTTCGCCGCCCACGATAGAGCGCAGCCCGGCCATGATGTTGCCACCCAGCCCCCGGCTGCGCACCACGACCCCAAAGCATTGACCCTTCATCTCAGTCACCCGGTGACCGACGACCTTTTCCGTCGTAACTACGAGCATCGACCTCTCCAACTCCGTCACCCTTCGCAGCTTAGTCGAAATTTGGAGCCGGTCACCCGGATGCTGGCGCAATGCAACTGATAAGTCTAACTGATGATCCTGAACGCTTACTAAATTGCAACCCTGCAATGAGCAAACGGTTGGTTGCGGGGGCCGCTAACGTGGCGTTAGGCTAGAGTTCGGCGAAAAGCGAGAGGGATCGCGATGGCGGCGGGCAAGGATTGGAGCGAGTCGGTCGTCGAGGTAGCCGGCACAAAGCTGCATCTGGCGCGCGCCGGCAGTGGGCGCCCGGTCGCGGTATTGCACCATGATATCGGCACTCCCGACCGGCTCCCGTTTTACGACGAGCTGGCCAGCCATTTCGACGTGCTGGTCCCGCACCATCCGGGCTATGGCAAGTCGGAACGGCCGCAGTGGCTGCGCAACGTGCGCGACGTCGCAGTGATGTATCAGTGGCTGCTGTCCAATCTCGGCATCGAGCGCGCCTCGCTGATAGGGCTCGGCTTTGGCGGGTGGATCGCGGCGGAAATGGCGACGATGGCGCCGCGTGAATTCCACCGGCTGGTCCTCGTCGGAGCGATGGGCCTGAAGCCGCCCGACGGCGATATCTTCGACCAGGCGATCGTCAGCTATCTCGACTACGCCCGCGCCGGTTTTCACGACCAGGACGCCTTCGCCCGGGTCTACGGCGATGTGTCGACCGACCAATTGGTCGGATGGGATTTGTGCCGCGAGATGAGCTTCCGGATCGCCTGGAAGCCGTACATGTACAATCAGAGTTTGCCTCATCTGCTCGGCGGAGTGCGCGCCCCGGCGCTCATCGTTTGGGGCGACGACGACAAGATCGTGCCGCGCAGCGCAGGAGAGCGTTATGCCGCCCTGCTCCCGAAGGCGCGGTTCGAGCTCGTGCGCTCTTCCGGGCATTGCGTCGAGATGGAGCAGCCGGATCAGCTCGCGCGCCTCGTCCGGACCTTCGTCGAGGAAACCTAACGAAGCCGCCGGGGCGATCTCGGCCAAGGAGGAAGCCATGTTTGTCATGTACTTCACAGAGCAGCCGATGTCGACCTACCCGGCCGATATCGGGCTTGAAGTCGGCCATACTGCGTTGATGTTCTCGAACAAGCATTTCGATCCGGTCGCCGGCAGCCGGCTCTATAACGAATATCTTGAGCATTACATCTACGCCGAGGAACAGGGCGTCGAAGGCTTCATGCTCAACGAGCACCACAACGCGCCGTTCTGCATGCAGGCGAAATGCAACATCTTTGCCTCGATCCTCGCAGCGGTGACCAAAAAGGCGAAGATCGTCTTGCTCGGCAATCCGCTGCCCTTGGCCGAGAACCCGGTCAGGCTCGCCGAGGAATTGTCGATGATCGACATGATCTCGAAGGGCCGCCTGGTCCCCGGCATCGTGCGCGGCGGTGGCCAGGAGTCGCTCGCCGCCGGCGTCAACCCGGCCTACAACCGCGAACGCTTCCAGGAGGCGCATGATCTGATCGTCGCCGCCTGGACGCGCCAGGGGCCGTTCCGCTGGGAGGGCACGCATTACCAGCACCGCGTCGTCAACCCGTGGGCGGTGCCGTTGCAGAAGCCCTATCCGCGCATTTGGGTGCCCGGCGTCCTGAGCCAGGAGACGATCATCTGGGCGGCGCAGCAGCGCTATCCTTACATCGCGCTCAACACCTCGATCGAGGCGACCAAGAAGATCTGGGAGCTGTACGACAAGGTCGCGCTCGAGACCGGCTACGAGGCGGGCCCCGAGAACCGCGGCTACCTGCAGCAGGTGCATGTCTCCGACAGCGAGGAAAAGGCCGAGAAGAACGCCCGCCAGTTCCTGTGGATGCAGGGCGAGTTCACTGGCCTAGCGCACCCGGTGTGGTCGAACCCGTCGGGCTATTTCTCGCCGGCGCTGCGCCGCAACTTCGTCGAGTTCGCGGTCGGGCGCGCCGAGAACCCGCGCGGGCGGCCGACTTTTGACCAGCAGGTTGCCGACGGGCGCGTCTTCTTTGGCACGCCAAAGACGGTCATCCCCAAATTGCGCCGCGTCCTCGAAGAAACCCGGCCGAGCATTTACGGGATCTGGGGCAATGACGGCACGGTCAGTAACGAAGATGCGCGGACCTGCATCCGCCTCCTCGGCCAGGAGGTCATGCCGGCGATGCGCGAGATCGGCAAGGAACTCGGTTTGACCGACCCGTTTGAGGCGAACGCTCCGGTGCATCTGCGCTACTCGACCGACCTGAAGCAAATGCCGCAAGCCGCGGAGTAGGGCAGGGGTTCAGGGAGAGGTATCGGCGATGAGGACAGCCGTCGCGCCGGCAGGGACGCCAATTCCCTGGTGGAAGGAGCCGACGAAGGACCAGTGGTACGCCTGGGTCGCATCGTGGCTCGGCTGGACCCTGGACGCGCTTCCCGACCGAGGTCCGGGCGACGGCGAGCGCTTTCTGCTATCATCAAGGGGCAATATTCGGCGGCTTTGTCCCGCTGGTGCTGACCTGGTTCGCCAGCCATTACCGTCTCGGCTTTGCGATCCCGATGCTGGTCGGCACCTGCGTCGGAGCGGCGAGCTTTGTGATCGCGCTGCTGCTCGGACCGGAAACCAAGGGAGAGGTGCTCATGCCCGATCTGGTCGTGGCCTAATCGCAATGCAGATACGTCTCCCGGGCAGCTTGCTGGGCACCCTGCTTATCCTCGCGGCGGGTCTGCCGGCCCATGCGCAATCGCCCGCAGCGCCGGCGCCTACGAGCAGCGCATTCGACGGGACCTACGTCGGGATCTCCGCGGAGAACATCAGTAGCGGAAACACCCTGGGAGGTGGTCGTGCTCGCACGCAAGGTTATGCCGGAGCAAGGAGTTGCCAGAATTTCCGCGCTCCGGCGCGGCTGACGATCACCAATGGACACGCCAAGGTGAGGTGGGGCGATCGAACACTCGAGGGAAGCGCGACGCCTGACGGCTCCTTGACTATGAGCACTGGCTACGGCCAAAAGTTCGATGGCCGCATCGACGCGCAGCAAATCAAAGGCCAACTCGTGGGTTACTGCGCCTACAACCTTGCGTGGCGAAAGCAGGGCTGACCACCGCACGTTCATCCGCTTGCGAGCGAGCGGCTACCTGATCGGCTGATAACGCGCCACAGGCGTTCGGGGGTGGCTGGCATCTCGACATGGCGGATGCCGAGTGGGGAGAGGGCGTCGGCGAGGGCATTGGCGACGGCGGGGAGGGCGCCGACATTGCCGGCTTCGCCAGCGCCCTTGACGCCGAGCGGGTTGGTCTTGGTCGGCACCGGGTTGCTGTCGCAGTGGATCGCCGAGAGATCGTCCGCCCGCGGCATCGCGTAATCCATGAAGGAGCCGGTCAACAGCTGACCCGAGGCGGGGTCGAAGCGGATGTCCTCCATCAGGACCTGACCCACCCCTTGCGCGATGCCGCCGCAGATCTGCCCCTCCAGCAACAGCGGGTTCATGACCGCGCCGACATCGTCGACGACGCTGTAGCGCAGGATCTCGACCTCGCCGGTCTCGGCGTCGATTTCGAGCTCGCAAATATGGCAGCCGTTCGGGAAATTCTGCTCCTTGCAGCTGAACGTGGCGCCGGCGATCAAGCCCAAATCCATTCCCTCCGGCAGGTTTTCCGGGTTCAAGGACTCCCTCGCGACTTCCCCGATCGTCAACCTGCGGTTCGAGCGAGGCGCGGAGAAGAGACCATCTTCGAACTCGATCTCGTTACCGTCGGCGCCAAGGATGGAAGCGGCGATGGTCTTTGCTTTGGTGACGATCTTCTCGGTCGCGAGATGGACCGCGGACCCGCCGAGCGCCGCCGAACGCGAGCCGCCGGTGCCTTCACCGATCGCCACCTTTTCGGTATCGCCCTGGACGTAATGCACCTGGCCGGGATCGATGCCGAGCCGGTCGCAGAGCAACTGCTTGTAGACGGTTTCGTGCCCTTGGCCCTGCGTGATCGAGCCCGACAGCAAGGTGACGGTGCCGGTGCGGTCGAACCGGATCTCCGCCGCTTCGAACCCGCCTGCCGCGGCGCGTTCGATCGTGTCCGAGATGCCGAAGCCGCGCAACTTGCCGCGCCGCCGCGCCTCGGCACGACGGTCCTCGAACCCGGCGAAATCGGCGAGGTCGAGCGCCATGTCGAGGCCCTTCTCGAACTCGCCGCAATCGTAAGTGAAAGTAAGGCCCGATTTGAACGGCATCGCCTCGGGCGGGATCATGTTGCGCCGGCGCAATTCGATCGGGTCGATGCCGAGCGCGTCGGCCGCGAGGTCGACCATCCGCTCGATGACGTAGGCCGCTTCGGGGCGGCCGTTGCCGCGATAGGCCCGCATCGGGTTCGTGTTGCTGTAAACAGCGGTCACATCGGCGTAGACCGCCGGCGTGCGGTAGACCCCGGCCAAGGTTCCGAGGTTGGCGACAAAGGCGTTGGAGCCGGCCTGCGGATAAGCGCCGACCGCCGCGATCGTGCGCACGCGCAGCCCCAGAAAATGACCGTCGGTGTCGAGCGCCAGCTCCGCCTCGGTCACGTTGTCACGCGCCTGCGCATCGCCGAGGAAGGACTCGGTCCGCGTGCTCGTCCATTTGACCGGCCGTCCGGTCATTTTGGAGGCGAGCAACACCAGCGCGACCTCGTTATAGATCGCCGACTTCATGCCGAAGCTGCCGCCGATGTCGCCGGCGACGACGCGCACCTTGCTTTCCGGGACCTTGAGGATCTGCCGCGCCAGTTCCGAGCGGTAGGCATGGGTGCGCTGCAGGGTCGTGTAGATCGTGTAATGGTCGGCCGCAGGGTTGTAGTCGCCGATACAACCCCGTGGCTCCATCGTCGCCGCGGTCACCCGGTTGATGACGAACCGGTGGCGTACGATACGCGCGGCGCGGTCGAACGCTGCGTCGGCCGAAGACTTGTCGCCTTCGAGATAGACAAAAGAGATGTTGTCGGGGCAGTCGTCCCAGACCCGCGGTGCGCCGGGCTCCATCGCAGCAGCGGTCGAGACGATCGCCGGCAGCGGCTCGTAGTCAACCGCGATCAGTTCGGCCGCGTCCGCCGCCTGATGGGCGTTCTCGGCAACCACAAAAGCAACGTAATCCCCGACCCAGCGCACCCGGTCCTTGACCAATGCCGGGTAGCGCGGGCGATAGGCGGGCGAACCGTCGCGCCGCTTGTTCCCGGTAGCCGACGGCAGTTCGC
The DNA here is from genome assembly GCA_963812675.1 of uncultured Alphaproteobacteria bacterium. Taxonomy (GTDB): domain Bacteria; phylum Pseudomonadota; class Alphaproteobacteria; order ATCC43930; family CGMCC-115725; genus AP-15. The sequence continues at coordinate 232,083 of CAWEWR010000007.1, forward strand.
CCCAACCCGATCCCTCCCAATCCGCCCCGGTCAGCACGGCGAGCACGCCCGGTGCGGCCTTGGCGGCGGTCGTATCGATCGAGCGGATCCGGGCATGCGCATGCGGCGATCGCAATACATGGCCAAACGCCATCCGCGGCAACACCATGTCATCGACATACCGCCCGCCGCCGCGCAATAACCGCGGATCCTCGAACCGCGGCACCGCCTGCCCCAATGCAAACTCACCCATCATCGCCCTCCCGACCGGTCCGCAAGCATCGGAACCCGCCGATGGTAATCCCGCGCCCCCCAGAACGTCATGCTCGATTGACCGGAGGATCGCAACAAGGCGGAGTTTACCGCCTTACTCGATGTCGCGAAAATTTATGGTCCGAGCAGTGACAAGTGTGAGCAAGCTCACACTCACATCGAACGGGGATCATGATTAAGATGGGGCGCCCGATTCAAGTGCCGAGCTTCGGCATTGAAGGAGATCCCGATGAAACGAAATCACCTTCCTCTGATCTTGATCACAGCGGCGCTAGTCGGATTTTCGCATCTGCCTGTTGCGCGCGCGACGGCCGGGGACAAACCCGCTGCTGCGGCGAAGAGTAGTGAGGTCGATTTTCCGATTTCCTGCGGCGCGGCGGCGCAGAAGAAGTTCAACCAGGCCGTCTGGATCTTGCACTCCTTCTGGTACGAGGAGGCGGTCAAGGCCTTTACTGCAGTCACCGAGGTAGAACCCGATTGCGCGATGGGCTATTGGGGCATCGCGATGAGCCATTGGTACCCGCTGTGGTACCCGCCCAATGCGGCGTCGCTGAAGGCGGGGTCGGAGGCCGTCGAAAAGGCGGTGGCCGCGAAGCAGAAGACCGATCGCGAAGGCGATTACATCGCAGCGATCGCGGCCTTCTATCGGGACAACGACAAGATCGATCACCGCACGCGCGCCGTCGCTTACGAAAAAGCGATGGAGCAGGTGCATCTGCGCTATCCCGATGATCGGGAGGCCGGCGTGTTCTATTCCCTCGCCCTGGTCGCGACTGCGCCGGCGACCGACAAGACCTACGCCAATCAGAAAAAGGCGCGCGCGATCCTGGAGACAGTACGGGCGGAGCTGCCCAACCACCCGGGGGTCGCGCATTACCTGATCCACGCCAACGACTCGGCGGAAATGGCCGAAGACGGGCTGACCGCAGCGCTGTGCTATGCCGGCATCGCGCCCGCGGTGCCGCATGCGCTCCACATGCCGTCGCACATCTTCACGCGGCTGGGAATGTGGCGGCAATCGGTCGACGCCAACCGAGCGGCGACAGCTGCCGGGCTCGCCTATGTCAGGGAGGAGCTCGGCCCCGACGCCTTCAACGGCGAAGCCGTCCACTCGATGGACTATATGGAATACGCGTATCTGCAGATGGGGCAGGACCGCGACGCAAAGCGCGTCGTCGACGAGCTGCTGACTTTCAGGCGAGCCAACGTGCCGAACCTGCCGATGGCCTACGCCATCGCGGCAATGCCGGCGCGTTATGCGGTCGAACGCCGGAACTGGCCGGAAGCCGCCGCCCTCACGGCGCCCTCGATGCCGTTTCCGTGGGAACGCTTCCCGTGGGCCGAGGCGATGATCTCCTTCACGCGGGCGCTCGGCGCGGCTCACACCGGCGACATTGCGGGTGCCGAGACCGAGATCGCCAAGCTTCAGTCGCTGAAACAAAAACTTGATCAAGCCAAGGACGATTACTGGGCGAAGCAAGTTGAGGTCCAGCGGCTTGCCGCCTCCGGGATCCTGGCGCATGCTCAGGGCAACGACAAAGAGGCCGTCGAGCTGGTGCGCGCAGCTGCCGATCTCGACGCCTCGATGGACAAGCATCCGGCGACCCCGGCCGAAGTGGTGCCGGCACGCGAACTGCTCGCCGACCTGCTGCTCGAGCTCAACGACCCAGCTGCGGCGCTCAAGGAGTACGAGCAAACCGTGCACGCCGAGCGCAACCGCTTCCGTGGCATCCTCGGAATTGCCCGCGCCGCCAAGCAAACCGGCGACACGACCAAGGCCCGCGAGGCCTACGGCAAGCTCGTCACATTGGCGAGTGCCGACAGCGACCGTCCAGAGCTTGCGGAAGCAAGGGCTTTTCTTGCGAATTGAAGGAGGACCCTCACCCGCCTCGCTGCGCTCGGCACCCTCTCCCGCAATGCGGGAGAGGGGCCTATTTTGGGCGTTGAGCTCAAGCTCCTCTCCCGCAGTGCGGGAGAGGGGGGACCAAGCCCGCAAGGGCTTGGTGGGTGAGGGGTTTTCAGTTCCTCAGATGGAAGAACTCGACGGCGTTGCCGGCCCAGATCTTGCGTTTGTCGGGTTCCGGGATGTCGGCGTAGATCTTGTCGATGATCGGCCGGGAATTGGGCCATTCATTCTCGATGTGCGGGAAGTCGGTCGCGAACATGATGCGGTCGACGCCGACATGGTGGCGTTCTTCGATCGCGACCCGCTCGTATTGCACGCTAAAATAGACGTGCTCGCGCACGTAGTGGCTCGGCAATTCCTTTAGCGGCCTGAAGCCGAGATATTCCTGCGCCCAGCCGAGATGCCGCTGGTACCACAGGTCCATGTGCTCGAGCCAGAACGGGACCCAGCCGAGGCGCGTCTCGGCGAAGAAGATCTTCAGCTTCGGATGGCGCTCGAACACGCCCGCAAGCACCAGCTGCGCAATGCTGACCGACGGCGCCAGTCCGAAGTTGCACAGCCATTCGAGGAAGGGCCGTCGCAGCCGCTGCATGATCACCGGGTCTTCCTTCGGGTACTTGAAGGTGGGCTGCGTAGCGCGGGCCCCAGTGCGGTAGAACTGCACGTGCACGGTGACCGGCATTTCCATGTCGACCGCGGCGGCCCAGAATTTGTCGTCCTCCGGTGTCGGGTAGCCTTTGGCACTGGGCAATGCGCCCAATAGGATCCCTTTGAGGCCGAGCTTCTTGCAATGCTTCATCTCGGCGATCGCGTCGTCGACATTGGTGATCGGGATGACCCCCATGCCGATCAGACGGTCGGGCGCCACGGCGCAGTATTCTTCGGCGAGCCAGTCGTTGTAGCCGCGAATGACAGCCTTGTAGACCTCGTCATGCGCGATATTGCGCCAGAAGACGGGCCCCGCGACCATCGCCGCGAACAGGACCTCGGCGTCCATGCCGTCCTGGTCCTGCTCCCGGACCCGCTGCTCGGGTGAGCCGGTGCCGGCGGCGTCGGCAACCTTGAGGCCAAAGGGCTGCCACGTCCCCTCGGCCCGGCCGGCGCGCAGATCGAGGAAATTCGCCTCCAACAGCGGCTGACCCTCGATCATCAGCGCGTCGCCGCCATCCGGCAGATGCACGGTGTGCGGCGCGCGGTCTCGGTGTTTCTCCGGCACCCGATGGATCCATCGCTCCGGCGGTACCTCGAGATGCCCATCAGCCGACATCAAATTGTATTGCCGCGCCATATCCGTCTCCTTCCGTTCCGGTCGCCCCCTCCCTAACCCTCCCCCGCAAGCGGGGGAGGGAAGGGTGGGGGCTGATATTGCACCAATGCTCCCGGGGCGGGGCAGTATTCCAGGCATTCGCCGCAGCCGGTGCATTTGACTGGCTGCACCTCGTAGAGGTGCCGCGGTTCCAATAGCATCGGGCGGATCGCCGATTCCGGACACACCTCGCGGCACAGGCCGCAGGAATTGCAGATCGCGTAGTCGATCCGCACCTTCATCTTATCCGCTTATGCCGCCGACCTGGTGCAGCAGATAGTCCAGCGCGTCCTCGACCGGCTTTTGCGTCTCCTGCCGTCGTGCAGAGGAAATCGATCTGGAACTTGCCTTCCATGAAATGCATCAGCTCTTCGTCGCGCTGGCTCAAATGCTCGTGCCGGACCAGCGGATCGTCGACCCGGTCGAGATAGGCCATGATGCCGATGCAGGCATTGGCTTCCTGGTAATAGTTCTGCGCGGCGCGGGCCAGCGGGTGGATGTGCGGAAACATCATCGACAGGCCGAAATAGGCGGGCAATGGCTGGGTATTGGCTTGCGCGATGTCCATCAATTCGCGCTCGTTTTTGATCCAGCCTTTGCCGAGCAAGACGTCGGCGTGCAGTTTGCTGTGCTTGCATTCATCCCAGATCTGGCGCGCGCGCATGCGCTGCAGATCGATGTAGCGTTCCTGGTCGGCGATATCGACCGACAGTAGTTGCCCCGACATCTGCTTGATCGACATGTGGACGCCCTCGGCGGCATAGCCGCGCAAGGCGCGCTCCTTTTTCCAGGCCTCGTCGTTGCGGCCCAGCTCCTCCTCGATTTCGCCGAGCGTACGCTGCAGTGAAATTTCCCAGCCTTTGACGCATTTCTCTCGGGTGAGGCGCAGCCGGAAATCGGCCCCGGGCGCGCCGGGCATTGTCGGCCACACCCATTTGTCGAGAAACCGGTCGAGGATCGGATGCATTGGTTCAAGCCTCCTGCCAGGCTTCGGGCGGCGGTGGCACCATTGGGCGGCCGCTCTCGACCTCGATGATCGAGCCTTCCGCCGGGCAATACATCAGGCACGCCGTGCAGCCGGGATAAGTGCATTTCTGCAGATCGATTTCGATGCGGTGCAACGGCTCCAGCGCCACGTAGACGGCGTTGATGTCGATCTCGCGGCACACGATGTAGCACATCCGGCACTCGGTGCAGCGCTGGTGATCGATCTTGAGACTGGGCATGCCGCTTCCCTTCAATCGGTCACTTGCCGGCGCGGCGCCGGTGGTCGTGGCGCCTCATGTCCGAGGACGAAGGCGCTCAGCTCGCCCAAGAACCGGCCGTAGTCACGCTTCGCGACGGAGCAGGCCCAACGGCACAGCTCGGCCTCGACCGGTTTTTCAACGAATTCTTCGACAATGCGCCGGCCCATATTGATGTGGCTGCGGTTCTCGACGTACTGGCTCTCGAAGACGCCTTTGAGGTCGGGGTCGGCGATCGTTTCCGTCAGTCCCTCCATCCAGGCCAGCTCCAGGACCTTCGGTCCCAAATTCAACGCGGCGATCCGGATCGGGTGAGGGTAGGTGGCCAGGTTGCGCAGCGAGAAAACATAATAGGCCAGCGCCGAATCCATCACGAAACAGCCGGAGGGATGGCGAAAGGCGTCCTTTTGTGTGGCGGCGAACCCCTTGCGCAGCAACGCGTCGAGATAGAGCATCTCGTGCGTCAACTCGTCGACGATCTGCTTCGAGAACAGGTATTTGATCGACGGCGGGAAGTCGTTGATTTCGAGGCCCTGACCCCAGCCGCCGTAGATGTAATAGAACATTCGCTCGAGGGTCCACAGCCGGCCGATCAGCCGGTGCGCCGCACCGTCATCCAGGCCATCGCGGCGGATGGCTCTGGATCACATTCTCTACTGGTGTTGCGCGGCTCTCGCTGTGGCTTTTCTCGATCAGCTCCTGCGCCAGGTCTTTCCCCGGTAGCTGGGGCATGGCCTCAAGGCTCGAATACGGCGAAGCATTTGTTCGAGTTGAAGATGTAGCTCTGCACGTAGGAGGTTTCGGTCGGCCGCCGCCCGAGCTCGTTCATCGCGCCGACGAGGCACATCCAGTTCAGGACCTCCTGCTGGCCGCTGTCCTCGATCGCGCTCAACGGCCGCTGCCGCCAAGTCGCATAATCGGCGGCCTGCAATGCGTCATAGAGCGCGCGGTCGGCTTCGACGTCGGGGTAGAGCAGGTAGTGCTTGGGCGTCAGGAAGGCGTGCGACCAGCTGGAGGACGCGATCAGCGCGACCCGCCACGGGCTCTGCTCGACAACCCTGGCGCAAGCCGCGCCGAGATCGAAACAGCGCCATGGGGCAGGGGAGGGGGGATCGAGTTGGTCATCCGACGGGAACTGGCTCAACCCGCGCGCGCCGGCCTGCTGCGCGACGACGCGGCGGCCGTAGCAATTAACCTGGAACGGCACGACCGGATATGGGAAGCCTTTGCGGTCGTAATCGAGGAACAACAGCGTATTCAGAAAGGCGTGGCCAAGCTGGTGATGCAGCGGCTTATAGGCGTAGGAGACGTCGAACCCGGCCTCCAGCATGCCGCCGGCGATGAACTTCCCGGCGTCGCGATGGCCCTTGTACTCGAAGGACGTCTCCATCGGCTCGTTCCACACATTCGGGCCGCGATAGTATTCCCACGGCTTGGTCGCCAGCGATTCATAGGCCAGCACGCAGAACGGCGGGATGACGTCTTCCTTGAAGTTCTCGTATTGGTCGTCGCCCCAGATCACGACAAAGTCGGGGGCGAACTCGTCCAACACCCGCCGAGCGTTGCGAAAGCCGGTGAGGAGCGCCTCGCGGTGGTGTCTGGCGGCGGTCAGGCCAGCGTCGGCGCCGTATTCCTCGCGCATCGCCGCGGGCCAACCCGACGGGTCCCGCATCCGTTCCGGCACCGCCGGGTCGTCGAGCGCACGCTTCAGAATGCGGCCAAGGTTTTCATCGGTTCCCGAGAGCGGCGGAAAGTGAGTAACCCCGAGGCCCAGAATCTCGTCCCATGCCATCCTCCCTTGAGTACGTTGCGGCAGGATAGGCTTTGAGCGCTCCGGGAACAAGCGTGGAAGGCTGCCTGCGATTTCGGGAAGGACGCAGGCGTAAGCGGCACCCGGCAAAAGCGGGGACGGCGGAATCTCCGGTGAGACGCGGCGATCGTTGCGGGGTTCGGCTCGCTTGTGGCAAGAGACGAGCAGAGATTGCGAACAGCGGTGAGTCAATATTGATGACGTCTCTGCGAGTGAGCCGTCGGCTGATCTTCTCGGTTCCGTTTATCGCCGCGTCAGGGGCGGCCCTGCGGCGGGCGGAGGCAGGCGAGGGCGATTTCTACGCTTTCCTGTCAGGGGTCCGTCGCGACGCCGCGGCGCAAGGGGTTCGAGCATCGACGGTCGAGGTTGCGCTGCGCAACGCGGAGTACCTGCCGCACGTCATCGAGCTCGACCGCAAGCAGCCCGAGAGCACGATGACCTTCAACGAATATCTCCAGAAGGTCGTAACCTCGCAGCGGATGGACGGCGCACGCCGCGAGTTGGCCGAAAATCGAATGCTGCTCGACGGCATATGGCGGCGGTTCAATGTCGAGCCGCGCTTTGTCGTGGCCCTGTGGGGGATCGAAAGCGATTTCGGTAAAGTCATGGGCAACTACGCGGTGGTCTCGTCGCTGGCGACGTTAGCCTATGACGGACGCCGCAGCTCCTATTTCCGCGGCGAGCTGATCTCGGCATTGCGCATTCTCGATCAGGGACACGTCAGGGCCGACAACATGATGGGCTCTTGGGCGGGTGCCATGGGTCAGTGCCAGTTCATGCCCTCGACCTTCCTCGGATACGCGGTCGATTACGATGGCGACGGCCGGAAGGATATCTGGAACGACCGCGCCGACGCGCTGGCATCGATCGCAAATTTCATCTCGCGGCTGGGTTGGCGCGGCGGCGAGAACTGGGGACGCGAGGTCATGCTGCCGGCCGGCTTCGACGCCCGCTACTCCGGGCTCGAGGTCAAGCGGCCGACCGGCGAGTGGAGCCGGCTCGGCGTCCGCAGCATCGATGCCGGCCCACTCGCGGGCCGCGAGGGTGAGGCCTCGCTGGTCATGCCGGACGGCGCCGGTGGGCCAGCTTTCCTCGTCTATGACAATTTCCGCACGATCATGAAGTGGAACAAATCCACGTATTTCGCGACCGCCGTCGGGTATCTGGCCGACAGCATGGCGCGAGGCTGATCGCTGCAAAGTCCTCAGGAAGGACTTCATCCGGGCGGGAGGCGTTCTCGGACCGGAACAGAGAGTGAGAGAGAATGGCGGATCGGAAAATCGGGAGAGTTTTTATGGCGCGCTCGATTGCCGCCGTTATTGCGGCGGTCTTGCTCGTAGCCGGGCTCAACGGCCATCCGGCGGCGGGCGCACGAGGCCATGCCAAGGCAAAGCCCACCGCCGCCGCTCAGGTCCCAGCAACTCCGACCGCGGGCATGGAAACACAGGCGACGCACGCTTTTGTGATCGAGGTCGAGACCGGGACGGTGCTGCTCGACAAAGGCGCCGGCGAACACATGCCACCGGCTTCGATGAGCAAGATCATGACCGCCTATGTCGTTTTCGACATGCTGAAGCAGGGGCGCGCCAAGCTCGACGACGAATTGCCGGTCAGCGAGCGCGCCTGGCGGCTGCAAGGCTCGAAGATGTTTGTGCCGATCGGCGGACGCATCAAAATTGACGATCTGCTGAAGGGCGTGATCATCCAATCCGGCAACGACGCCTGCCTCGTCCTCGCCGAAGGCCTCGCCGGGAGCGAGGAAGCATTTGTCGAGCTGATGAACCAGAAGGCAAAGGAAATGGGGCTCGAGGACAGCCATTTTGCCAATGTCGACGGTCTGCCCAGCCCCGACCATTGGATGACGGCGCGCGATTTAGCGACCTTGTCAATCCGGACAATCAAAGACTTTCCAGAGTACTATCACTACTACAGTGAAATGGGGTACGAGTTCAACAACATCAAACAAGGTAATCGCAACCCGCTGCTCTATAAAGGGGTCGGCGCCGACGGATTGAAAACCGGCCATACCGAGGAGGCGGGTTACAGCCTGACTGCTTCGGTCAAGCGCGATGACCGCCGCATCATCCTCGTGCTCGGCGGCTTGCCGACGATGAAAGCGCGCGCCCAGGAAAGCGAGAGATTGATCGAATGGGCATTCCGGGAGTTCAACGACTACAAGCTGTTCGCTGCCGGAGACAAGGTCGATGACGCTGATGTGTGGCTCGGTTCGGACCCGAAGGTACCGCTTACCGTCGCCAACGATCTGGTGGTGACCCTGCCGCGCAAGTCGCGCAAGGACATGAAGGTCACGGTCGATTACGACCGCCCGATTCCGGCGCCGGTCAAGAAAGGCCAGACAATCGGGAAGCTGGTGGTGACCGCTCCCGACGTGCCGCCGACCGAGGTGCCGCTCGTTGCCGGTGCGGATGTCGACCGCATGGACCCCCTCGGCCGCGTCGCGACCCTCGCCGGCTATCTGGTGTGGGGCGGCCGGCATTGACGTGACGGATCCGCGCGGCCGGTTCATCTCGATCGAGGGCGGCGAAGGCGCCGGCAAGTCGACGCAGGTCGGAATGCTCGTGGCGGCGCTGGATCGGGCGGGGATTCCGGCACGAGCGACCCGCGAGCCCGGTGGCTCACCCGGTGCCGAAGCGATCCGGCGGCTGCTGCTCGAAGGCGAGGGCGAGCGCTGGGATGCGATCAGCGAAACCTTACTGCTCGTCGCCGCACGCCGTGATCACGTTACCCGCGTCATCGCCCCTGCTCTGGCGCAAGGCGTATGGGTGGTGTCCGACCGCTTCGCCGATTCCACCACGGCCTACCAGGGCTACGGCAGAGGAGTTGCGCTCCGGGATCTCGCCATACTGCACCGCATTGCCGTTGGCGATTTCGCACCGGACCTGACCGTGATCCTCGATCTGCCGGTTGAAATCGGGCTCGCCCGCGCGGCCGCACGCTCACCCGCCGATCGGTTCGAACGCCTCGATCGCGACTTCCACGAAAAACTGCGCCAAGGGTTCCGGCAGATCGTCGCCGAGAACCCTGCTCGCTGCATCCTGGTCGACGCCTCGGGCGACCCCCAGACCGTGCACCACGCCGTGCTCCAAGCGGTTGAGCAGCGAATGAGCCTGGCGCTTGCCCCTCACCCCCTCCCTCTCCCCGCGCGCGGGGAGAGGGAGGGACCCGCGTCAGCGGGAGGGTGAGGGCAGCGAGCGACGGAACGCGAGGCGTGCTCGCGCCGCGGGAGAACCCGGCGCTCCTCGGCCATGCGGAAGCCGAGCGCGAGCTGCGCCGGCTTGTCGAGGCGGGGCGTTTGCCGCACGCAATCTTGCTGAGCGGGCCGCGCGGCGTTGGCAAGGCGACGCTCGCCTTTCGGCTCGCTCGCTTCCTGCTCACCGGGCCCGGAGACCTCGCGGACGGGAAGTTTAGCGGCACTGGGGAAGGCGGGCTGGCGATCGATCCCGAGGGCGGCCTGTTCCGCCGGGTTGCATCCGGCGGCCACGCCGATCTGCTCACCGTCGAGCGCGTCTATGATCCGCGGCGCCGCCGGCTGCGCAGCGACATCATCGTCGAGGATACGCGCGCGATCGCCGGTTTTTTCCGGCTGACCGCGGCGGAGGAGGGGTGGCGGATCGTCATAGTCGACGGTGCCGAGGAGATGAACCGCAACGCCGCCAATGCGCTCTTGAAGATCCTCGAAGAGCCGCCGCGGCGGGGGGTATTGCTGCTGGTGAGTCACAGCCCGGGCCTGCTGCTGCCGACTGTCCGCTCGCGCTGCCGGCACTTTCCGTTGACAGCACTCGCACGTCCGCTGGTCTTGCAGCTCCTCGCGCAGTACCGCCCCGAGCTCGCGCGACTCGAGGCCGAGGCGCTGGCGGGACTGGCCGAAGGCAGCATTGGCCGGGCCGTCGAGCTCGCGGACGCCGGCGGGCTGGCGCTCTACCGCTCAATTCTGGGCATCCTGGCGAAAGTTCCGCATGTCGAGATCGCCGAGCTCTATGCCTTCGCCGACAAGATCGCCCGCCCGGATGCGGAGGAGGCCTACCGAGCCAGTGAAGAGCTGCTGTCGCAGTTTCTTGCCAGGACGGCCCTTCGGGCCGCCGGTCGGCCGTTCGAACCGGGGGAGCTGGTCGCCGGGGAAGGGGAGGTTGTGCAGCGTCTCGCCGCTTGCGCCGATGCGGCGCGCTGGGCGGATCTGCGGGACCGGATCGGCCGCGGCTTCGCCAACACCGACCACCTCAACCTCGATCGCAAGCAGACGATCCTCGGCGCGCTCTTTGCCGTCGAGGAACTGGCGCGATAAAACGGCGGCGCCGGCCGCCGGCTGGATCGCGATCGGCACGGCCCCATATTTGGGGTTTGGAGACAGTCATGACCGCCGACCGGCCCTTCTTCGTCACGACGCCGATTTATTACGTCAACGACACGCCGCATTTGGGGCACGCCTATACGACGGTGGCGTGCGACGCGCTGGCGCGCTTCATGCGGCTCGACGGGCGTCGCGTGAAATTCCTGACCGGCACCGACGAGCACGGCCAAAAGGTCGAGCAATCGGCGCGCCTTGCCGGCATCTCGCCACAGCAATTTACCGACCGGATTTCCGAGGCGTTTCGCGATATGACGCGGCTTCTCGACATCAGCAATGACGATTTCATCCGCACCACCGAGCCGCGCCACGTCCGCGGCGTCCAAGCGCTCTGGCAGGAACTGGAGCGGCGCGGCGAGATTTATCTCGGACGCTTTGCCGGGTGGTATTCGGTGCGCGACGAGGCCTTTTACGACGAAGGCGAGTTGGTCGATGGGAAGGCGCCGACCGGCGCCGAGGTCGAGTGGCTGGAGGAGGAGAACTACTTCTTCCGGCTTTCCGCGTGGCAGGACCGGCTTCTAGCCTATTATGACGCGAACCCGGATGCGGTGGCGCCGCGCAGCCGGCGCAACGAGGTCGTCAGCTTTGTCAAGTCGGGTCTGCGCGACCTGTCGATCTCGCGAACCAGCTTCAACTGGGGAATTCCGGTCCCGGGCAACCCGGACCACGTGATCTATGTGTGGCTCGACGCGCTGACCAACTACATAACCGCGGTCGGCTATCCCGATACCGAAAGTCCCGAATTTTCGACTTTCTGGCCTGCCGATATTCACGTCGTCGGCAAGGACATCGTGCGGTTTCACGCGGTCTATTGGCCGGCTTTTCTAATGGCTGCGGGGATCGAGCCGCCGCGCCGCGTCTTCGCCCACGGCTGGTGGACGGTTGAGGGACAGAAGATGTCGAAATCGCTGAACAACTTCATCACGCCGAAGCAGCTCGTCGATACCTACGGGCTCGATGCGGTGCGTTATTTTGTGCTGCGCGAATTGCCGTTCGGCAGTGACGGGGACTTTTCGCACCGCGCCGTAGTGGGCCGGCTCAACGGCAATCTTGCCAATGATTTCGGTAATCTGGCGCAGCGCGTGCTGGTGATGATCAACCGCAATTGCGCTGGCTGCGTGCCCGATTATGGGGAATTGCACGCTGGTGACACGGCGTTGCTCGACGCTGCGCAAAACCTCCTCGGGACAGTGCGCGGGCATATCGCGGAGCAGGCTTTTCATCTGGCGCTAGAGGCGATCTGGCGGGTGGTCGGCGAGGCCAACCGCTATGTCGACGAGCAAGCTCCCTGGGCGCTCAGCCGCAGCGACCCGGCCCGCATGGGTACGGTCCTCTACACGCTAGCCGAGACGCTGCGGCATCTGGCGATCCTGGTGCAGCCCTTCGTGCCCGGCGCGGCGCGAAAGCTCCTCGACCAACTGGCGGTGCCGCAGACGGCGCGCGATTTCGCCACCTTGGCCGAGGCGCCGCTCGCTCCGGGCACGCGATTGCCAAAGCCGGAGGGAATTTTCCCGCGTTTTGTTGAAGAAGCGGCCGGATGAGAGGTGAGGGCAGGGGGCTCATGCTCGTCGACAGCCATTGCCATCTCGATTTCCCGGATTTTGCGGCTGAGCGGGATGCTGTGGTCGGGCGCGCCCGGGCGGCCGGGGTCGGAACGATGCTGACGATCTGCAGCCGGCTCGACCAATTCGCCGGGGTGCGCGCGATCGCCGAGGCCTATGATGATATCTGGTGTTCGGTCGGGGCGCATCCGCATGAGACTGTCGATCACGCCTCGCTGCTCAGCGACCGGCTTCTCGCGTTATCCGGACACCCGAAGGTCGTCGGCATCGGCGAGACCGGCCTCGACTTCCATTACGATCTGAGCCCGCGCGACACTCAGGAGCGCGTCTTCCGGGTCCATATCGCGGCGTCGCGCGCCAGCGGCCTGCCGTTGATCATCCATGCCCGCGAGGCGGATCGCGAGATCGCGCAGATCCTCGAAGAAGAGCGGCCGCCGCCCGGGGTCCTGCACTGCTTCAGCAGCGGCCGGGCGCTTGCCGAAACAGCGATCGCGCTCGGATTTTATGTTTCGATCTCCGGTATCGTGACATTCCGCAAGGCGGAGGAGCTGCGCGCCATCGTGCGCGACCTGCCGCTCGACCGGCTGCTGGTCGAAACCGACGCCCCCTATCTCGCGCCGGTGCCCTATCGGGGCAAGCGCAACGAGCCGGCATTCGTGGCGGCGACCGCAGCGGCCGTGGCTGCGCTCAAGGGCGTCGATCCGGAGCAAGTCGCGGCGGCGACGCGCGACAATTTCTTCCGCCTCTTCACCAAGGCGTCCCCGACCGAAGGATGAGGGTCACAATCCTCGGCTGCGGCGCCTCGACCGGCGTGCCGGCGATCGGCCCGGACTGGGGACGCTGCGATCCGGCCGATCCGCGCAATCGCCGCCGGCGCGTGTCGGCATTGGTCGAGATCGGGGACGTTGTCATCCTGATCGATACCTCGCCCGATCTGCGCGAGCAATTGATCGACGCCGGGGTATCGCGCTTGGACGCCGTCGTGGTGACCCATGCGCATGCCGACCACCTGCACGGGATCGACGATTTGCGCTCGGTCAACCGGCTGGTGGGGCGGGCGATCCCGCTCTTTGCGGACGCGAAGACCTTGAGCGAGATCGGCCGCCGCTTCGGATACGTCCTCGAGCCGCCGTCGGAGCCGGGCCGGTTTCATAAGCCGACCCTCGAGCCGCACGAGATCAGAGGCCCGTTTGAGATCGCCGGGATCCCGGTCATCCCGTTCGCCCAGGACCATGGCTTCAGCACGACCCTCGGACTGCGGATCGGCGGTTTTGCGTATTCGACGGACGTCACCGAGCTCGACGAGGCGGCGTTCGCCGCAGTTGACGGGGTCGAACTGTGGGTCGTCGACTGCCTCAGGCGCGAACCGCATCCCACGCACTCTCACCTTGCGAAGACCTTGTCGTGGATCGCCCGCGTCCGTCCGCAGCGCGCCGTGCTGACCCATATGGATCAGAGCCTCGATTACAGCGAGCTCAGCGCCGAATTACCGAGCGGCGTCGAACCCGGCAGGGACGGCCTTGTGATTGAGCTGAGCGACCTCTAGCCGTTCGGGAAAAGCAGTTTCGCGGAGAGCCTGTCGGAGTGCTGTGCAGGCGCGACGGAATCCTCTGCTGGGAAGCGGGTCTACTTCCCAGGCATGCCGCAGCCGACGCCGGCTTTAACGAAATGGCTGTAAGAGAGCCCGACGAACCAGCCGACAGTAAATCAGTCAACGCAAGTTAAACCGCTGAAAAACTTAGACAAAATTGCACTGGCACAAGCATTGCTACTATAACGTTGGTACACAACAAATGATACAGTCAGGAGTTGTTAATGAATCTTAAGCACTATCTGATGGCCAGCGCGATCCTTAGCGCTGCCACGCTTGCCGGTGGGTCGGTGAACGCCGCTCTTTGTCCCAATATCAACGGGGTTACGACGTGCAACGTCATAATCACCGCGGGACCCGGTGGCTCCTTCGTGACAACCGTCCCCAACGCGAACCCGTATGACGGTTCCGATGACAACCTCGTCGGCATTGTCAACAATTCCGGGAGCACGATAACCTCGCTCAGCTTCGTCGGCAGCGGTAATGGCGGTGGCTTGTTCGCTTTCGACGGCGACGGCCTGCAGTTTTACAACTCGGCGGCGGGAGGAGCACCCGATGGGTCGGGGTACGGCGGAAAAGTGTCGAGCACCGCTAATTTCGACCTGACCGGCGCCAACGACTGTTTCACCAACATTCAAACGACCACAGTGTTCGACGACACCGGAACCGTCGTTTTCGGGGCAAGCGGCATCCCCAACGGAGGCTCTGCCTACTTCTCCCTGGAATCGGCGCCGAGCATCAACATCACGCCAGTAACCCCAACCCCGGAACCTGCCAGTCTCGCGCTTCTCGGCGCTGGGCTCGCCGGTCTCGGTCTGGCGCGCCGCCGCCGGAAGCTCGCCTAAACCTGCTACAACTCGGCTAAGCGGGCGGCTGGTATTCAGCCGCCCGTTCTCTTTTGCTCAGGCATCGCTCAAATCAGGCCTACTTGCGGCCGCCCGTGCGACCGCCGGCCAAATCCGGCCCGAGCCCATCGAGAAGGGGCTTCAGCATATCTGCCTCGGGACGCCAGCGGCCGACCGAGCTGCGGTAGATCGGCCGGCGCACCTGGGCCGAGCTCGCGGTTTTGACCGGCCGCGCCGTCTTGTCATACGCGAGGCAGGCATCGTGCCATTCGAGACCGCAATGCGCGACGATGCGACGTGCTTGCGGCTCGAAATCGGCGACCAGCTCCTCGTATTGCACGTCGAGGATCACGCCTTGCGGCAACACGCCCCGCCAATGATCCATCAGTGAGCTGTAGGCACGGTAATACCGGCCGAGCTCGCCGAGGTCGTAAGCGAAGGGTTGATCCCCAGCGAACAGGGTCGAGAAGCAGGAAAGGCATGTATCCACCGGATCCCGGCAGGTATGGATGATGCGTGCGTTCGGCAGCGCGAGATGGATCAGACCGACCAGGCGAAAGTTCGCCGGCATTTTGTCGGTGATGCGCTGCCAAAGATCAGCCGCGCCGGAGGTGGCGGTCTTGAGGCGATCGAGATACCCGGTGCCGAGCCAGCGCAGCTCCTCACCCGTCGCCACCACGAACACCTCAGGGAAAGGCAAGGTGACGCTGGCGGCCTCGCCGAAGCTGTTCAACGCGTCTCTGAGGTCCAGTCGCTCCCCTGCGCCGAGGACCTTCGGGTGGCTCGCCAGGATCTGCTCGATCAAGGTAGAGCCGGAGCGCGGCATGCCGAGGATGAAGATAGGCAGGCAAGATGGATCGCCCTGACGCGCCTTCGAGCGCATCAGCGCGGTCCCGAAAACCGCTCGGATCCGCTCGAACATCCGCATGGCGGCCGCCTCGTCATGCTCGACCTGTCGCCGCTTGAGCGCATTGCCTTCGAGGAAATGGTCGAAGGATCGCTGATGCTCGCCCATATCCGCGAGGGCCTTGCCCAACGCAAAATGAAGTTGGATCCGATCGTCGCCCGGGAGCGTTGCCGCGTCCTGCGCCAAGGCTTGCAGAGCCGCGAGATGCCGGTCCCCCGCCGCAATTTTCTTGGTGTCGAACAGATTACGATAAAACCCTGTGTTCCTCGGCTCCAAACCGATGGCTCGCTCGAAGGCGAGGCGCGCTTCGTCGAGCCTGCCGATCTGCTCGAGCGCGACGCCGAGCTTGTTGTGCGTTACGCCATTGCCCGGCCTTATCGCGAGCGCCTTCTCGTAGAGCGGGATCGCGTCGTCATGGCGGTCCAGCGCCTGGAGCGCGGTGCCGAGGCCGTCATTGGCCTCGACATAGTCGGGGGCGACGGCAACGGCCTTCTCGTAGAAAGCGATCGCCCGGGTATGGCGGTTCAGCGCCTGGAGGGCGGTGGCGATGCCGAAATTCGCCTCGGCAAAGTCGGGGTCGACGGCAAGGGCCTTCTCGTAGAAACCGATCGCCTGGTCATGCCGGTTCAGCGCTTGAAGGGCGGTGGCAATTCCGTAACTCGCCTCGGCATAATCGGGGTCGACGGCCAGCGCCCTTTGGTAACAAGGGATTGCGTCTTCATGCCGTCGCAATGCATGGAAAGCGCTGGCGAGGCCAAAATTCGCTTCGGCATGGTGCGGGTCGAGCGCGAGGGCTCTATCATAGCCGGCGACGGCGTCCTCGAGACGGCCCAGCGCCAACCTCGCGTTGGCCAGGTTGGCGTGGGCGGCGGCGGAATCCGGGTTGCAGTCGAGCGCCTCGCGGAACAGCGCTTCGGCCTCGTCGAGGCCGCCCTCTTGCAGGCAGATCACGCCGAGATGGACAAGAGAACCGAAGTGCTCGCGGTCGCTCGCCAGGATCGCCCGGTAAAGCCGCGCGGCTTCGCGCAGATTGCCCCCGCGATGGAGTGAAAGCGCCTCCTCAAATCTTTGCGCAGCCGAGGTGCCGGCACCGGCGATGGGTTGACTTTCCCTCATGCTCGCTTCTCTCGCCTGATTTCGGCGAACATAGCATGGACCGGCCTTCCAGACACTGAAGGGTGGACGGCAGCGATACGCAGCGAAGCCGGCGAACAGCCTCCAGCCTTCCCGGCCATGCCGGAACTTTACACAGATACGGCATTGGCCGAGTTCCTGTGATGGAGCGAGGGACCGGCAAGATCCGGAATTGCATGCATTTCTGCGGCCCGAGGGCGGCACCGCAGACGGGTGGTTCCACCGGTACGGATGAGGCTCGTATCGGAAAACTTTACACTCGGGCCGGGGCGGGGCGGGTGGCACCAGCCGGGCCGAGAGCGGGGGGTGCGACCCTGGTCGTTGGCGGGGGCGCCTGACAGTTGATTGACCTTGCTTATGTTTCTGCAGAACGTTCAGGTTAACGGCACCCAACGGCTACCACCGCAGCGTGCGAATCCTGGGTTGGCAGAGCTGAAAAAATTCCGCCGAAACGCGGTGGCTACTGTAAAGAATTCCGATAGTTCGGGCGGTGAGCGGTCACCAGGTATCCTCTAAATAATTGAAATATCATATAAATAGTAGCTTGGCACGGCACTTGCTCTGAGACGTACGGTATCCGTAATGTAACCGATCAGGAGGCAAGGGCCAATGGAACTGAGCTTGAAACAATACCTTCTCGCCGGCACGATGCTCGCTGGAAGCGCCCTCGTCGGCGGCGCGATGCCGGCCGCCGCGAACGTATGCCCGAATGTAGGATTAGATACTAACTGCGGCATCATCATCAACATACCTGCCAGCGGGCCGGCCACCGTCACGGCTACCGGCCAGGGCCCCTTTGACGGGGTCGAGGACACCTTGGTCGGCGTGACTAACAACAGCACGAGCACCATCACCTCGCTCTTTCTCAAGGCCAAGACGGATATCGGCGGGTTCGACGGTGACGGCATCCAAGTCAACCCAAACCCCACCAGCGGCCTGCCCGGTCTCGGCCGGACGGGAACGGGTCCCAACGGGACCGGCTATGAGGGGGCGATCTCGACCTCCATGACCGCCAACCCCGGGGGCACGCTGGATACCTTCTCGAACAACCTGCTCACGAGCCTCACTGTGAACTTCCCGGGCGGGATCGCGCCTGGCGGCAGCGCATTTTTCTCGTTGGAGGAACCACTGAGCGCCGCCAGCTTCACCGGTATCGTACCGAACCCCGGGGTCCCGGAGCCGACGACACTCTCGATCCTCGGCGCTGCCTTGGCCGGCTTCGGTCTGGTTCGCCGGCGCCGCAAGACCTGATCGTTCGCGTTCGGTCGATCACCGGCACTGGGCAAACCCCGCCTCGGCGGGGTTTGCCGTTTTGCAGCACGAGGTTGCAGAGCTTGTCCCAAAGAGACCTTCCGTAAAAACTCGATCCTCGACAAGTTCATTCGTATGTGAATGATCGCTGCACTCATCCAAGCTTGGAGCGCGGGTGCGCCCCGGCTAATTCGTTCATGATCACATGCGGTTGCGCGTGCTTTTGTCAGTGATTTCCGCCACACACCGGCCAAAAATAAGGCGACGGCGAAGTTGAGTCGAACGAACCGTAATTACGGCCGCGCGCCGTCGGGCGGGCCCGGCCGCGTTTCGGCCGGTCCGAGCCCGCTTCTCGCTCAGGCCGCTGCGCTGTGCCAGGGTGAACGGCTCGACGAAGCCGAGGCGTTGTTGCACGGCATACTTTCCTTAGCACCGCGTGACCACACGGCGGTTTACATGCTGGGGATCATCGCGCAGCGAAAAGGAGATCATCCCCGGGCGATCGATCTCATTCGCCAGGCGATCGCGATAAATGGCCGCGTCGCCGCCTATCATGGCGATCTGGGCAACGCATATCTCGAAACGCGACGGCCAGAGGACGCGGCCCGTTGCTTCCGGCGGACGCTGGCGCTAGAGCCGAAGTCGGCGCTGGCGCATTTTGGGCTCGGTCTGGCATTGCTAGGGCAGAAGGCGTACTCCGCCGCCTCAAAGGAACTCGAGACGGCGGCCAGAGCCCGCCCCGACCACGCCGATACCCACCTCAATCTCGCGATTGCGTTGACCGAACTCGGGCGTCTCGACGAGGCCGTTGCGCATTGCCAGCGCGCCGCCGCCCTCAAACCCGGTCACCCCGCCGCTCATCTCAGATTGGGCATCCTGCTGAGGGCCAAGGGCGAGCCCGAAGCGGCTCACGGCCACATCGTCCGAGCAATCGAGCTCGCCGATGCTCAGTATCAGCTCGCGATTGCGCCTCGTCCGCTCGAACGCCCGGAGCACACGACGCGCGCGCCGAGCTCCCAGATCGTCGAATCGCTTGGCCAACTCGGAGGCGTTCTCTACGATTTGGGGCAATTCGATGAAGCGATAGGTTGCTACGAGCGCGCGTTGGCGCTCGCGCCGACGTCGCCCGCCCTGCACCACGCGATCGGCCGGGCCCAATTCTTACAAGGCCGTTTCGAGGAGTCGCGCGCCGCTTTCACCAGGGCCCTCGAGCTCGAACCCGACAACGCCGAGAACTGCGTCAAGATCGGGCGGACCTATGAATCCGAGGGCCGCTTCGAGGAGGCGGTCGCCTGGCAGGAAAAGGCGCTCGCTCATCAGCCGGACCACGCCGAGGCTCATTACAGCCTGGCGATGATGCGCAGTTCCGCCAACAGGGAGGCGCGGGTCCGGCAGCTCGAGCAGATATTAGCACAAGGCTCGCCCGACTCCGACCGCCGCGCGTGGCTGAATTTTGCCATTGCCAAGCTGTACGACGAAGCCGGCGATTACGATGAGGCGTTCCGCTGTTACAGGGCGGGCAACGATCTCCGCAAGGCTGGGCACCGGTACCAGCCCGATGAAGAAGCGTCGGTAGTCGACCGTTTGACGGCGAGCTTCAGCAGGGAGCTATTCGACGACAAAGAAAAGATCGGCAGCCGTTCCGAGCGGCCCGTCTTCATTGTTGGGATGCCGCGCTCGGGCACGACTTTGGTCGAGCAGATCCTCGCCAGCCATCCCCAGGTCCACGGACACGGCGAGCTCGAGCAAATGGCCGAGCTGGTGCGTGGACTCCCCGAACGGTTGGGGCGCCGCCAACCTTATCCCGAGTGTGTCGCGGCGCTTGACGAGATCACGGCCGGGCTCCTTGCCGAGGCGCATTTGACCCAACTCGAACAGGATGCCCGCGGGGCTGTTTGCAGCATCGACAAGATGCCTCATAATTTTTGGCACCTTGGCTTGATCGCGCTGCTTTTTCCGCGCGCCCGTCTGCTCCACTGCCTGCGCGATCCGCTCGACACCTGCCTTTCCTGCTATTTTCAGGATTTCGGGCCCCGTCATCCCTTCAGCTGCGACCTCCAGCAACTCGGCCGCTACTACCGCGACTACCAGCGACTCATGGCGCATTGGCACGCCACCTTGCCGAACCCGATCCTCGATGTGCCGTACGAGGCATTGGTCGGCGACCAGGAGGTCTGGAGTTGCAGGCTCGTGGATTTTCTCGGCCTGCCTTGGGACGAGCGCTGTCTGGCCTTTCACGAGACCAACCGTCCGGTGCTTACATCGAGTGCGTGGCAGGTGCGGCAGCCGATCTACACTTCGTCGATTGGCCGCTGGCGGCACTACGCGGAGCACCTCGGTCCGCTGTTCAGCAGCCTTGGGCTTCCTTCGCCAACGCAGTAAAGGCGACCAGTAGGTGCCGTGTCGATGTAGGCGGGCCGTCAGATTTAAAGGGGCGACGATTTTCCATAATATATATTATGCGACATTCTGATGTAAGCGCAATATAGAGATGACACCCCTCTGCAAAGTAGAGGTGACACTCCCCCGGGTTTTGGGGTCCGGGGAGGTGCACCGTGGTGGCGGTGTTGTCGATGAGCAAGCAGGAGTTCAGCCGTCTTGAGGTGCTGTTGCGAGTTCAGTCGGGTGGCCTGCGGGTCAGTGACGCCTGTGCGCTGATCGGCCTGCAGCGGCGTCAGGTATTTCGTCTACTGCGCGGCCTCAAGCAGGACGGTGCCGCGAGCCTCCTTTCCAAGCCCCGAGGCAAGCCCAGCAACCATCGGCTACCCGCTGAGGTTCGCACCCTGGCGCTGTCGATCGTGCGCGAGCGATATGCCGATTTTGGCCCGACCCTGGCAGCGGAGAAGCTGGCAGAGCATCACGGTTGCTCGGTGTCGCGCGAGACCTTGCGCGGTTGGATGATCGCCGATGGGCTGTGGCAGGACCGTCGGCATCGTCTCCCCTCGCCGCATCAGCCGCGCCGGCGGCGCGATTGTCTGGGCGAACTGGTGCAGATCGACGGCTCGGAGCACGCCTGGTTCGAGGACCGCGGCCCGCCGTGTACGCTGCTGGGTTTTGTGGATGATGCGACGAGCCGGTTGATGCAGCTGCGGTTCGTCACCTCGGAATCGGCGTTCGATTACTTCCGGACGACGCGCGCCTATCTGGAGGAGCACGGCAAGCCGGTGGCGTTGTACAGCGACAAGCACGGCATCTTCCGGGTGAACCGCAAGGAGGCTGCCGGCGGCGACGGTGTCACCCAGTTCGGCCGCGCCCTGTTGGCGTTGAACATCGACATCATTTGCGCCAACAGCCCGCAGGCGAAGGGACGCATCGAACGAGCCTTTGGTACGTTGCAGGATCGGATGGTCAAGAGCCTGCCCCCGCGAAGGCGGGGGAGCTGCGGCTGGCGGGGGTATCGTCAATAGCCGCGGCGAACACTTGGCTGCCAGGGTTCATCACCGCCTACAACACGCGTTTCGGCCGCGCCCCGGCCAATGCCAAGAACCTGCATCGGCCGCTGGGACGAACCGATGATCTGGACGAGATTCTGGCTTGGCGGGAAGAGCGCACGGTGACGCGCAACCTGACCCTGCACTACGACCGGATGATGCTGCTCCTCGACCCGACGCCGCTGGCCCATGGCTTGGTGGGCAAGAAGGTGGATGTGGTGAACTATCCGGACGGGCGGTTCGCGGTTCAATTCAACGGAACGGCGCTCGATTTCAAGGTGTTCGACAAAATCCAGACAGTGCCGCCCGGCGCGATCGTCGACAACAAGCGGCTGTCGGCCGTGTTGGAGCAGATAAAGGCGCAACAGGCCGCCTACCCGGCGCGGCAGCAGCGCGGGCACACTGCGCGGCAGCGGCCACCGAACAACCTCGAAGCGCCGGGTCTGCCATCAAAGGGGCGGGCGCCACGCCATGGCGCTGTCGCAGCGCCAGCCGATCGCCCCCAAGCCGGCCACCATCGCGCCGTGGCGAGGGTGGGTTTTTGAGGGATCGGAAGATCTACTACGATGCTCGAAGAAAGAGATGATGGCTTGGCAACCGCCAAATGGCGGGAGCCGACCCGTTCCGATCGGCTCCCGGTTTATCGCAGTGAGTCTCCAACCGGCTATTCCTCAGCGGGTTGCTCCCCAGCAGAGCCCGCTTCCGCTTCACCGGTCACCGACAAAAATAGCGCAATCCCGATCCAGTGTGTAGCTGTGTTTCAATGTCGCGCTGGCCGTGTCCGCCGCCACCGGGAGTGTCATCTCTACTTTGCACGCCGGGTGACATTTCTATCTTGCGCCGACATCTGATGTAGATCACCGATAGAAACGTCACCGGCCTCACCGATAGAGATGTCACGCTCCTCGGTTGCCTGAGGCTTGTCGAGGTGGCGTGGGATGACGGTGATCACGATGAGCCGCAACGAGCTGACCCGCCTGCGGGTGCTGATCGATGTCGCTGACGGACGGCTATCTGTCGCAGACGCCACGGGGCTGATTGGCGTCGGCCGAAGACAGATCTACCGACTGCTGCAAGCCTTCCGGGCTGATGGTGCAGACGGTCTGATTTCACGCAAGCGCGGCGGGCCGAGCAACCGCGCTCTGGGTTCGGTGTTCCGGGAAACCGTGCTGGCCATTGTGCGTGAGCGCTACGCCGATTTTGGCCCGACCCTGGCGGCCGAGAAGCTGTCGGAACTTCATGGCCTGGATCTCGGGGTCGAGACGCTGCGGCAATGGATGATCGGCGCCGGCCTTTGGGTTCGGCGGAAAGACCGGCTGAAGCGCATTCATCAACCGCGGACGCGACGCGATTGTCTCGGTGAGCTGGTGCAGATCGACGGCTCCGAGCACTGGTGGTTCGAGGACCGCGGCCCGCAATCCACCCTGCTCGTTTATGTCGACGACGCCACCAGCCGCCTGATGCACCTGAAGTTCGTCGAGACGGAATCAACCTTTGACTACTTCCAGGCGACCCGCGAGTATCTCGAGGCGCATGGCAAGCCGGTCGCGTTCTACAGCAACAAGCACGGCGTCTTTCGGGTCAATAGCGCCGGGGCAGTCCAGGGCGACGGCATGACCCAGTTCGGACGGTCGCTGCACGCGCTCAACATCGACATTCTGTGCGCCAACACGCCACAAGCGAAGGGCCGCGTCGAGCGCGCCAACAAGACCTTGCAGGATCGCCTGGTCAAGCAGCTTCGCCTTCAGGGTGTCAGCACGATCGCCGCCGGCAATGAACTGCTGCCGGGTTTCCTGGCCGATTACAACGCCCGCTTCGGCAAGGAGCCGCACAACCCCAAGAACCTCCATCGGCCATTATCAGCCGGCGACGACCTTGCCAACGTCTTCGCCTGGCGCGAAGAGCGGACGGTCTCCAACAGCTTGACCCTGCAATACGACAAGGTCGTGTTCCTGATCGAACCGAACGCGATCACCCGCGAACTCCGCCGCAAGCGCGTCACGGTCGTCGATTATCCCGACGGCCGGCTGGCGATCCGCTACCGCGGGCGCGACCTGCCTTACACCACTTTTGACAAGCTGCGGCAGGTCTCGCAGGCCACCATCGTCGAGAACAAGCATCTCGGCGCCGTCCTCTCGCACATCCGCGAGCGGCAGATCGAACGCGCGGAAGCTCGCAGTCAGTCCGCGCCGCGCCGTCAAGGGCAGGTCGGCCATATGTTCAAAGTCGGCTGAAGCCGGTCCAGTTGCCACATCGACAAACCGGCACCGCACCGGGTCGACGGCAGCGAGCGGCGGCGGCAAGAGTTGAGCGGCGAGGGGCCGCAACGGATGCGGCTTGCGGTCGAGCAGATCCGACAGCGCCGGCGCGCCCAGCTGCCGAGCCGCGAGATCGGGCACGCGCCGCCTTGGATCGGGAGTGCCGTGCGGCCGCCCGTGCGGATTACCGGAGCTTCCCTTTGCGAAAGGCCCGCGCGCTTCGCGCGCGCGAGGCAGAAAGGGATCAGGCTCAAGTGATTGGGATTCCTGGAATCGAGGACTGGAGTACAGGCAGTTACAGGAGGACGCAGGCGGATCGGCAGCGATTTCCGGCATCAGCGGGGCTCTGGGGCAAACGGGGCCGAACATATGGGTTCACTATACGTTCTCATCAAGTGCCACAGCTCGGGCACGCGGCCCGGATCCAAGTCGGGTAGGACCGTGGGGACAAGCCGCTCCCCATGGGCTTATGCGCCGGGAGCGCAGGGCACCAAGAAAGCGAGCGACGGACGGCATGGGCGGAAAGCGACATCGGGGTGAGGAGCCCCGCAATGCTCGGGCTTTCCGGATTGGGGGTTATGCGGCTTTTACAGCGAGCGCGGGGCGGCGAACCCACCATACCCATGATTCAACGCCAATTAGGAATTACCGGTGAAAATGCCGCTGAGGAAGGTTGCGGGCCGATGAGCGTAACTCATCGGTCTTGTCAGCGCGATAGACCGATGGGGTTACAATGACAAAACAGGCACCGAAATCGAGATCGACGTTGAGAGCACCGTACGATTTAGACCGGCGGAACGGTCATTGTATGGAGGCTGCGCATTTCCGATCATTCTACCATTTTGAACCCGACATACAATCGAGCCACCATTCCGAACCGGGTATACAATATAAACTCGATATACAATCGGGAGTTATTAGACACGCCGACGGTCCCGACTTCCGAATTCGGATGGGCAACAATATAGTTGGAGTGGAAGTTACAAGATTGTTCACATCGCAGGACGGCCCGGCCCTCGAAAGCACGCAAGAGAGCATCTTCGATGGGGCATGTCGCAAGGCCGAACGCCTGAATCTCCCACCCGCTGACGTGACCCTATTTTTCAATCTTCGCAGGCCGCTCCGTGCAGCAGATCGCCAACGGATCACCGATGCCATTGTGCAAGTCGTGGCTGACAACATGCCAGCCCA
Source organism: uncultured Alphaproteobacteria bacterium (assembly GCA_963812675.1). Taxonomy (GTDB): domain Bacteria; phylum Pseudomonadota; class Alphaproteobacteria; order ATCC43930; family CGMCC-115725; genus AP-15. Next base: position 257,137 of record CAWEWR010000007.1, read on the forward strand.
TGGAGATACGGTCCAACTCGAACACCGACCGGGCCAACCATCTGAAGTCGATCTGATACAGATCCACCGCCAGTGCCGCCGCGAAGTGGGCCGTTGGCGCGCTGACTTCGAATTCAGTGTAATCGAGAGCAACGTATCCGACATTGTCCAAAAGGCGATTACCGAAAAGGCCGCCCGCCTGCCCGCGTATCTTAAAGCCTGCGAGGAGTGTTGGCTGCTTCTCGTTGCGGATTCCTTCAAGGCCTCCGGCAACCTAAAGTTCGGCGAGGCGGGCCAAAAGCATGCGTTCCTATCACCATTTACGCGCACCTACGCCCTCGATTTTGGACGAGGTTGCCTGCACCGCCTTGAAACAGCGGGTGCTTTGAACACAGGCGGCCACCACAACGCACCTTTGCAAGGATGTGAGGGATAAAATGGCCCAGGAGATCGAGAGATCGAACGCGCCCGGCGCTCCCAACGCGGACGTAATCAATCTCGGATCAAACAGTCTGATCGATCTGACAGGTATGCCGCCAGAACAGATGGCCGAGCTAAAGCGCCAATACGCGTCCGGGATGATCGACCTGAAAAAGAAAGCCGAAGAGCTAAAGATCGATAATGCGTCCCTAGCGATGACTCTCAATTCATTTAACACCGAAGCATCCAAAGCCACGCAGGCGAACGTCTCGATGACTGCGACGCACACGCAGACGACAGCCATCGGCAGGACCGAGGTGGTGATCGGGAACACTGACCGGGCCGCGTCGGGCAAGCTATCCCCCTCGGCAGCGGGCGTCCCGGACCGTCTTTTGTGGATTATCGGCATTACAGCTATCGCGGCAGTCATTGTGGCCCTGATCGTTTTCCACCACTGATGTTCAGGGCGTCTATCATAGTTCGGACGGCCGACGAAGCGAGCTCGGTGATTGATAAGCTACGCGCCTCGCTCGACAAGTCGGACATTCCTGGCGCAGCGAAGTCTTTTTTGATCGATGCTGCCCGCGAAACTCTCGAACTCTGGCGGGCACAACTCGCCCGGCCAAAAACGAAGTCGCTCAAGGCCGAGAGGACTTTCGAGGGGAGTGACTACCGAATTGTGCTGAAGGTCCGTTCTAAGTACAGGATCATCGGCCTTCTCCAGAGAGCTCTCGGCACCAAGTAATGTCGTCCAGGCGATATTACCGCCGCCGCTCTTGTGCCTCGATTGCCGGACAGCAGGCGGCTCGACGGCACATTGAAGAAGCCCGGCAATTCGAAAAAGAAATGGGCGGGACAGTCTCCGACGTGAAGAAATATTTCTTCGGTCTCGAGGACGCCGAACTGAATGCCGTTTTTGTCGCCTACAGCCGCCAGTATGGCGCGCCAAAAGAGGAGTACGCTAGACAAGCGTTTTACAAATGGAAGTCTGGGTCCACCCAAATGTCCGGCCGTGTTGCGAAGAGACTTTTCGACCTTCTTCCGCCGAGAATGCCGATAGCAACTAAACTTGAACTGGCCGGTAACGTATGGCGTCATTTCGGCACAACCTCGACGCATCATTTTACTCTCGGCCCAAACGCCGACCCTAAGCTCGTCATGGATCGAATCCATGAAACGTTGACCGCAGAGATTTTGGATTACGACATCCCTGACAATGTAAAGAATCGGTTCGACTGGCTGGCAGCGGAAGACGTTTCTGTAAAGGAGCATCTCTTGAACTATTTCAGACAGATGGACAGGAAGATCGCCATCGATAGCCTCAACGAGCAACTTCCTTTGCTCCAAGCACAGATACGCGACCACTCGGGACATACAGGCTCTGTTCATGCGAAAATCAAAATCCATAAGCATTCTGTGCAGATATGGATCGATCCAAGGCTCGATCCCCAGTTTCGGAAAGGACCGCCGGAACCAAAGCGGTCGGCCAGCGGCGCGTGGGGGCTGATCTGTTTTCTGATTGTGGTCGCGGCGATCGTCGCAATAGTCTACCTGTCGCACCATTAGGGTGAACAGACTTGCGTTCATTGAGGAAAAAGCTCGTTGCTCCCCCTCGCAGAGATTTATCCTCAAGGAGCCTGCGCAGACATCACCTGCCGCGACCTGCAGTGGCGTTGGCCGGGATCGTCTTGCTTAGCACCGTCTTATTGGGGCTGGGCCTTCTGTCGCCGGAATATCGGGCAATCTCTGTCCAGACGGAGCCCGTTTCGTCTCCGGCACCGGTCGAGACCCCGAGCTCATCAGTAACAACATGCTTCACCCCGGCCCAAACTTGCGCAAAACTGATCGTTAGCATTCTCGATCATGCACAGTCCCAGATACGGCTTCAGGCGTACGGCTTCACGTCCTTGCCAATCCTAACCGCTCTGGTCTCCGCTAAAGGCCGGGGCGTCGATGTGGTTGCAATTCTTGACAAGTCCGACGACCGCGCGTCATCCGGCGGCGGAGCGGAGTTCGTCGTGCGTGCACGGATACCCGTTTTCATCGACTATCGCCCGGCGATCGATCACAATAAAGTAATCGTAGTCGATAGGCATATTGTCGTGACCGGCTCGTATAATTTCACTGCTGCCGCAGAGCATAGAGACACTGAGAACCTTACGATCATTGATTCATCAGAAATCGCAAACCGGTTTCTTTCTAATTGGGAATCGCGTCGCGCTGTTTCCAGACCTTTTGTTGATGAGGATCATTGATTAGCCGATTCATCGTGAGACCTTGCGAACCTGCAACGGTGGTGGCACACCCGAACGGTACCCACTGAGCGATCGCTTTTCACAGACGGGTAAGACATTTGGCGCTAGCCTCTCCCGTCGTGGATACCCTGAACGATGCAAAGCTCGCGTGGTGGAGATTACCGACCCGCATCATCAGGCGGGGTGCAATTGGCGTTTTGAGTACCGCCTTTTTTCTGAACGGACTGGCCAAGGGCGGCCTCACTGTGCTTGCCTTAGATATTCTTGTAGGAGACAATTGGGTGAGCCACCATGCATGGGCGAGTATAGGCATTGCCGTCCTGATGGGTGGGGTTCTCATCCCTATTCCCTGCGCCTACCTCATCAGCAAAGAAGATGACGCCCGCAGAGCAGCCGCACGACGAATGCGGCGCTGATTCAGCTCCCGCCGTGTTTCCGTCCTGAAAGGTGTGAAACTCTCAATAATCGCAGTGCCGCAATTTTCCATACGGCCTTACCTGCTTTTTGCGTGTACGCGCCCGGTCAACATGGCACCTCTTGCTGCGAATAAGCTCAGAAGGCGCAGCCGCGCCCAGCCGACCGGCGTCCCGAGACTCGATTGCGACATGGTCGCGTTAGTCGTGCGAGCAGCCGCGATGCGGAACAAAACGCCGCTCCGCCGCAGAAGTCAGCGAGGGGTGGCGGCGAGGATGGTGCGCGCCTTCGCGGCGTCCTCGGCGATCTGCGCTTTCAGCGCGTCGAGACCGGCGAATTTCTGTTCCGGCCGGATGAAATCGACCAGTGCGACGCGCAAGTGGCGCCCGTAAAGGTCAACGTCGATGTCGAACAGGTGGGCCTCGAGCCGCGGCACGAGGCCGCCGACCGTCGGGCGCAGACCGATATTAGCGACCCCGCCGATTGTGCGGCCGGCGAGCGGGTCGTCCGGACCGTCGCCGGAAGCACGCACCGCATAGACCCCGAAGGCCGGGTGCAGGTAGTCGTCGAGACCGAGATTCGCGGTCGGAAAGCCGATTGTCCGGCCGCGCCTGTCGCCGGTGGCGACGCGCCCGTCGATCTCCCAGAAGCGGCCGAGGAGCACGGCCGCCTCGCGCGGCTTGCCGGTCTTCAGCAGCTCGCGGATATGGGTCGAGGAGTACACGGTCGCATCCTCGCCGCGGACTGGTTCGAGCACGGTCACCCCGAAGCCGTGCTGCAGACCGGCGGCGCGCAGAGATTCGGGCGTTCCGCGGCGCCGGTTGCCAAAGGTGCAATCCCAGCCGACCACGACATGCGAGGCCCCGATCGCTCCGACGATCACTTCGGCGATGAATTCCTCGGCGCTCTTCTTCGAGAAGGCGAGGTCGAAATGTTGGACGAACAGCAGATCGATGCCGAGCCGCGCCAGTTCGCGCTCCTTGACGCGGAACGGCGTCAGCCGGAAGGGCTCGGTCGCGGGGAAGAACACGTTGCGCGGATGCGGCTCGAAGGTCAGCACGCCGGTCGGGCGACCCGCTTCCCGCGCGAGCTCGCAGGTCTGACCGATCACCACGGCATGCCCGCGGTGCAGACCATCGAAATTCCCCATCGCCAGGACCGCGCCGGGCGGGTGGTTCGACCGGGGGCCGGGATGTCGTATGACTCGGATCACGGCAGCGGAATTCGCGCAGTTTCAAGGCCAGCCAATTGCTATGAAAATAGCCCGGCCGGCGGCCGGAGCATAGCGCATCGCGTCGCCTTGGCCCCACACTCTGCGAAAGCCGGTATAGTCGAGGGTGCATTCCTGCCGGATGGACGATCACTCACGAGCTGCCCGATGAGACCCGCAGCGAGCGACGCCGCCGCGCCATTGCGCGAGGCCTGGTACTATGCACTGCCGAGCCGCCGTCTGCGGCGCCGGGCAGTGGTGGCAAAGCTGATGCTCGGCGAGCCGATGCTGATCGGCCGCGACGAGGCCGGTGCGCCCTTCGCGTTGCGCGATCTTTGTCCACACCGCGGCATGCCGCTCAGCGCGGGGCATTTCGACGGGCAGGAGATCGAATGCTGCTATCACGGCTGGCGGTTCGACACGCGCGGGCAATGCACCCTGATCCCATCGCTGGTGCCGGGCCAGAGCTTTACGCCCGGCCATATCCGTACCCGCCGCTATCCGGCGCGCGAAGTCCAGGGCAACATCTGGGTGTTTTTCGGCGACGACCCGGCGGCGGCGCCGGACATTCCTGTGCTCGACGGGTTTGATGGACGCGCGCCCGACCTCGTCGAGAGCGTCCAATTCGCCGCGGCGATCGACCATGCGGTGATCGGGCTGATGGACCCGGCGCACGGGCCTTTCGTGCATCGTGCCTGGTGGTGGCGCTCGCGCCGGTCGATCCAGCAAAAGGCCAAGGCCTTTGCTCCCTCCCCGTTCGGTTTTGCGATGACCCGCCACGCGCCGTCGCGCAATTCGCGGGCCTATCGGCTTCTGGGCGGTGCCCCCGAAACCGAAATCGTGTTCCGGCTGCCGAGTATGCGGATCGAGCATATTCGTGCCGGCCGGCACCGGGTAACCAATCTGACCGCGATCACCCCGATAGACGACCGGGTGAGCGAGATCAACCACTGCGTCTATTGGACCTTGCCCTGGCTCGGGCTGCTGAAGCCCGCATTGCGGCACTATGTGCGTGCCTTTCTGCGGCAGGATCGCGACATCATGGAGCGCCAGCAGCAGGGGCTCCGGTTCAGCCCGCCGCTCACCCTGATCGACGACGCCGACACCCAGGCAAAATGGTACTACCGGCTGAAGCGCGAATATCTCCGCGCCCGCGCCGAAGGACGTCCGTTCGAAAACCCGGTGCAGCCTCGCATTCTCGAGTGGCGGAGTTGAGTCCGGACCACGAATACGCGCAAGCCCAAAAGCCGCCGTACTTTTCTTGGAGCGTCGGTTCTCTTTACATTCGGTTCCGCCGTTGCGGCACCAAGCCCAACCAGAGGAGAGCCGCGGCGAGCAACGCCAAGCTGGCGGGCTCTGGGATCGCGTCGGCGCTCGCGGTAGCAACGACGCCAATCGACAGCGCAGATTGATTGATCGGCGGGTTTAAGACCGTCGGCGTGTTTGTGACGTTGGTCGTGCAGTTGGGAGCGGTGCCGATGCACCCCTGGCCGGGCGGCGTCGAATTAGTCGTCCCGCCTAGGTTTGCAACGGTGTCGGTGCCCTGGCTATTTGTCGACCCGTCGAGGTCTGCAGAGGTGTCGGTGCCCTGGCTATTTGTCGACCCGCCGAGGTCTGCAGAGATGTCGGTCCCCTGGCTATTTGTCGTCCCGCCGAGGTTTGCGGAGATGTCAGTGCCCTGACTGTTTGTCGTCCCACCGAGGATCGTGATCTCCATTCCCTGGCTGTAGATGTCGCCAGTCGACATCATCATCCCCTGGCTGTAAATCTCTCCCGCCCAAGCACCGCTAGCGGCCATCATCCCTTGGCTGTGGATATCGCCGCCAATAAAGGGCATGCCCTGGCTGATGATCCCCGTGACATCGGCCTGCGGGTCTTCGATCCCCGCGGACGCCGGGCCCGCGAGCATCGCAATACTCAAGACTCCAGAAATCGCCGCAAGGTAAAGCGAGGCTCGCATGTTCGTCGGCATACTGATACCTTTGTCCCTAAACTTTAGTGAGCAAAAGTCGGGCCATACGCTAAAATGTCAAGCAAAATAATGGTAAATGGCCGTTATTTAGAGTGCGCGGGAACAAAGTGTAAAAATTTGCGACAGGTGTTCGCCAGGTGCACCAGGGCCGAAACAGGAAATTAACTTGGGTCTAAAGGGTCTGTATTTTTCGGTGAACGCTATCGTCGTATAAAGAAACCAGCCAGCCAACCGCACGCTGATGCGTCCGAGCGCGACTTCCGGATCGCGTTCTTCAGCGTAATCAGGGCGGCCTTTTACGAGGTGAAGGGCAACGGCGGCCGGCTACGAGCGCACGGGTTGCGGGGATTGCAGGCCACAAAATTCCGCGAGTCCTGGTGTTATTGGAATACGGATTGTCACATTGGCATCGCGATACAACGTCCGGCCCAAGCGGGGCGCGCGAGCCGGGCGTGCGCCGCCGCTGCCGTAGCGACCCGCTCCCGCACCTCGGGCGGGAACGGCACGACGCGGCGGGTCGACAGGTCGACGTGCAGGTACATCAATTCTTGCGTCGCGGCGCGCTGCCCGTCGGCGGCCATCAGCATTTCGTGCGCCAGGTGCAGGCGTTTGCCATCCATGCCGAGGATCTGCGTGCCGATGCGCACGCGATCACCCTGTAGCAGCTCGCGCTCGTACAAATTGTGGGTTTCGACCGCGAAGGTGCCGTTACCTGTGCCGTCTTTGTATTGGCGGCCGATGCCAATGGCGTCGAACAGCACATCGGTCGCGTAGTCGAACAGGACCGTGTAATAGGCCAGGTTCATGTGCTCGTTGGCGTCGATCCACTCGCGCAGAACCTCGCCTTCGTAACGCTCGAAGGGCGCCGGGAACCTCATTGCGCGGGCCGTCGCGCGGCGAGGATTGCCACCGGATAGGCGTAGTGGATCCGCTCGCCCTCGATACGGACAGGGACACCGAGGCGATCATCCGCGGCAGAAGCCCGGAACAGCTCGATGATCTTGGTATCGTCGCCCGGCTCGGGGAAGGAGCGGGCCAACAGGTTGTGCACCTCGTCTCGCAATTCGTAGAAGCTCGCCTCAGGCTCCGGCAGTCCGGCTTTGCCGAATAGGCCCTTGAGCTCGGCCAAGGTCAGCGAGCGCATATGGGAGGAGTCGCGCAGACGCTCCAAACGGTTGAACTCCGCCGCTTTGGCAGGGTCCTGCGAGGCATACATATCGATGACGACGAGGCGTCCACCGGGCTTGCAGACGCGGGCCATTTCGCGCAAGACCCCGGCCGGGTCGGGGAAATGGTGCACCGCGAAACGCGTGACCACGATGGTAAAGCTGTCATCTTCGAACGGCAGAGAATTTACGTCCCCCTGCCGCCACTCGACGTTCGACAACCCCTTTTCCTGCGCGAGCCTCTGTGCCTCAGCGAGCATTGCCGGGGTCACGTCGATGCCCGTCGCGCGGCGCACATGCGGGGCGAAGGCGCACACGACTATGCCGCCGCCGCAGGCGACATCGAGAACGGTATCGTCCGGCCCGGGCCGAGCCGCATCGACGATCATCCGCAGCGCGTCCGCATTGGTGATCGGGGCAGCCGTGTTGAACGATGTCGCCTGGCGAGTGAACTGGTCCAGGATCAGGCCTTGGTGGCTCGAACCTGTCATTGGAGCGGCCCGTTGGGCAGCACCAGAACCTTGCCGTGCCGGCCGCCTTGCTGCGCCCTGATGAGTGCCGATCGGATCTCCTCGATGGGGTAGAACGCATCGATCGGCGCCTTGAGAATGCCGTCGCGGAGCTTGGCCGCGAGGTCGGCATAGATCCCGCGCACCTGCTCCTGTGTGCGCTTCGCGAGGCCGCGGCCGAGATTGAAACCGGTCAGATTGACGCCGCGCATGTTGACCGCCGCCCGGCTCATCACCGGGTCCTGACCCGACATCGACCCGTAGCTGACCACGACGCCACCATCGGCGACGCAGTCGCCGATCCGCTTGCAGGCCTCGCCGGAGACGGCGTCGATGCCGAGCCGTATCGGCGCTCCGCCGGTAGCTGCGCGGGCGCGCTCGGCCAAATCGGGTCCGTCTTTCACCACGGCATCGGCTCCGAGGTCGCGCAGTTCTCCAGCGACGTCGTCGCGGCGCACGACATTGACCGTGCGCGCGTCGCGCGCCTTGGCCAGCACGATCACATGCCGCCCGACCGCCGAGTTCGCGACGTTCTGGATCACCCAATCCCCCGGATTCAGTGCGACGTGATCCTCCAGCAGCAACAGCGCCGTTGGCGGATTGATGCGCAGCATCGCCGCTTGCGCCATACCTAGACCCGGCGGGATCGGCACCGCGTCCTCGGCCTTGACGCGGCGGCGCTGCGTCCAATTCTCGCGCTGCATATTGATCACCAGGTCGCCGGGTTTGACGTGCGTAACGCCGGCGCCGACGGCAATGACGCGCCCGAGGCCTTCGGCGCCGGGTGTCGCCGGCAATGGCGGCCGCAGCCGGTAACTGCCGCGGCAGAACGAGATGTCCGCCGGGTTGATCGGAAAAGCGAGGATGTCGAAAACGACCTCACCAGGGCCGGGATCGCCGACAGCCGGTGCATCGACGCAATGTGCGACCTCTTCCGGGGCACCATACGCGGTGATCTCGATCTTCTTCATCCGACACTCCCCATCCCGTGATTTTCGTCACGCTCGCGCGCAGACATCGACATAGGCTCTGACATAGACCATAGGCGCGCCGCCGCCCAATGCTTGCAAGTTTTTCGCACCGGCAACGACGCGCGTGTGGAGTTCGTCGATGCCATTGACTTCAATGCGCACCTGTTCGACCCCCAAGGGATCGATCGACTTCAGGATTACGCGATGTCTTTGCCACTGCTGGTCGAAACTCGTTATCGGCCGTGGCGCCTCGTAAAACCAGGAGTGCACCGGCGCGCTGTTCAGCGTGTCGGTGACGCAGTGCGCAAACTGCTGGTAATTCCGGTTTACCTGCCAGGTCCAGGTGTCTTCGGGGGCGGCCCGGACATTTTCCGGACTGACGCAGGCGGTCAGAAGAGCCGTCAGGGCGAGCGCGAGCATCGGCTTGATCATCCCGGCCTAGCCGCCCTCACCAGCCTCCGTCGACGCCGATCGCTTGGCCGGTGACGAACGCGGCTTGATCGGAAGCGAGAAACGCGATCATCGCCGCGACCTCGTCGGGGCTGCCGAAGCGGCCGACCGGGATCGCCCTGGCGCGTTCGGCAAAGCCGATTTCGAGATCGTCGCCGTACTCGCGCCGGTTGGTGCTAATTGCCCGCGAGGTCCGGATCGGCCCGGGACAGACGGCGTTGACGGTGATCCCGTGAGGCGCCAGATCGAAGGCGAGCGACTTGGTGAACCCGATGATCGCCGCCTTTGAGGCGGCATAGGCGGCGCGATGCTTGCCGGGGCGGAACGCCGCCTTCGAGGAGACGCTGACGATGCGGCCCCAGCCGGCTTTGCGCATTGCCGCCACGGCGGCGCGCGACATCAGGAAGGCGCCGCGGGCGTTGACGCCCATCGTGCGGTCCCAGGCCTCGACCGGCACATCCTCGATCTCGTTGCGGTCGGCGCCCTGCGGCGCGCCGGCATTGTTGACGAGAATGTCGAGCCGGCCGTAGAGCCCCAGCACTTCCTCGACCATGCGCCCGGCATCGGCCTCGACACTGACGTCGCCAAGCGTCGAGGATGCCGTTTTGCCGCTGCGCACGAGATCCTCGACGAGGCTGTCGACACCTCCCCACGAGCTGTCCATGTCGCCTTCGACATTGTGCTCGTTGGCGACACCCGTAGGCACGACGTCGGAGACTACGACGGTCACGCCGGCCGCGGCGAGCGCGCGAGCGGTCGAATTGCCGATGCCGATCGGCTTGCCGCAGCCGGTGATCAGCGCAACGCGGGCGGAACTCGGCATATGACCCTCCCAGAAATTCGATAGTGCTGGAGCTTACCGCCCCGATCTCACAGAATCGACATAGTTCGCTCTCACCTGTCGCCCTTCTGCCGGGCCGCTGCCAGGCAAAGTTCGAGGCGCTCGATGCCGAAATCTATTGCGGTCGTGTCTTTGTTGCTGTTGGCCATCCTCTGGACGCCCGGGTCGCGGGCGGAGGAAAAGCCAAATGGCGAGCTGCCGGCGCGGGTAGCGACCCATCATACGATGGAGCTAAACGAGCGCCGGCTCGACTACGAAGCGGTCGCCGAGACTCTGCCGGTCACCGATGCCAAGGGCAACGCCACCGCATCGATCTTCACGGTCAGCTATCTAACAGATGGCGAAAATGGCAGCGGCAGGCCGGTCAGCTTCGTCTTCAATGGCGGTCCCGGCGCGGCCTCGGTCTTTCTGCATCTCGGCGCGCTCGGCCCGCAGATCCTAGAGACGCCGGAAAGCGGCGCGGTGCCGACCCCACCGATTCATCTCGTCAACAATCCGGCGACCTGGCTGGGCTTTACCGATCTCGTCTTTATCGACCCGGTCGGCACCGGTTTCAGCCGGGGCAAGGGCAAGGAGGAAAACCCGGACAAACCTTTTTGGGATGTGCGTGCCGATATCGGCTCGCTCGGCTCGGTGATTCGCCTCTGGCTGACCCGGCATCAGCGCTGGACTTCGCCGGTTTGGCTCGTCGGTGAGAGCTATGGCGGCTTCCGGGCGGCAGCGATGGCGCAAACGCTGCCGCACGATGTCGACGTGATCGTCAGAGGTCTCGTCCTGGTCTCGCCGGCGCTCGACCTCTCGGCCCTGCATCAGACCGAACGCGATCTTCTCGCCGCCGCCTTCATCCTGCCGTCCTACGCCGCGACCGCGGCCGTCTACGACGCGGCTCCCGCCGCCGGCAGCGTCGCGGAGGCCGAGCGCTTTGCGCTCTCGGACTACCTGGTCGGTCTTGCCGGACTCAACGGACAGCCGGCGCACGGCAACCCCTTCATTGCGAAGGTGGCAGAAATCGCCGGGGTTCCGGCGGATATCGTGCGCCGCTACCGTGGCCGCATCCCGCGCCACATTTTCGCGAGCGAGGTGCGGCGGGGCCAAGGGGAGGTAGTCAGCCTATACGACAGCACGATCACCCGGGCGGGAGGTCCCGAAGAGGGGGCGGGCGCCACCGGCGACCCGGTGCTGCAGCCGGCCGTCGCCGCCTACGGCACGGCATTCAACACCTATCTCTCCGAGGTGCTCGGGGTCCATACCGATCAGCCCTACCGCGTGCTGCCCCACGATGTCTCGCAGCAATGGAACTGGGAAGGCGAACGACAGCACGGCACCGACGGGCTGGCGATGTCATCGCTCGAGGCGGCGCTGCTCGAGCACCCGGCGACGAAGGTTTTGATCGTCAATGGACGCTATGACTTGGTGACGCCGTATCTCAGCTCGCGCTGGCTCGTCGACCAATTGGAAATCCCCGCCGCGACGCGGTCGGCCATTCAGCTTCGGGTCTATGATGGTGGTCATATGGTCTATATGCGGCCCGCATCGCGATCCTTGCTCGCCCATGACGCCGCCGAGCTCTATGGCGCCGGCCAACCAAGCGCTCCCTCGCAATGAACTCAAAATGCTCGACTGGGTTCACCTGACCCTCCCGCCGGCCCCGGCGATGTTCGCGCAACTGCTTGTCGGGCTGATCAACGGCGCTTTTTACGCCTTGCTGAGTCTCGGGCTGGCCGTCATCTTCGGGCTCCTCAACATCATCAACTTCGCGCATGGCGCGCAATACATGTTGGGCGCCTTTTGCGCGTGGTTTCTGCTGAACGCATTAGGACTTGGATATTGGCCGGCGCTGATCCTGGCGCCGATTATCGTCGGTGCCCTCGGGATCGCGATCGAGCGGCTTCTGCTGCGCCATATCTACGGTCTCGACCACCTCTACGGGCTCCTTTTGACTTTTGGTCTGGTGCTGATCATCGAAGGCGTGTTCCGTCAGCAATTCGGTTCCTCAGGCCAGCCCTATGCGATCCCCCCCGAGCTGCAGGGCGGCCGCAATCTCGGCTTCATGTTTCTGCCGAATTACCGAGCCTGGGTCATCCTTGCCTCTCTCGTCATGTGCCTCGCCACCTGGTTTACGGTCGAGCGCACCCGGCTCGGCGCGTATCTGCGGGCGGCAACCGAGAACCCGGTCCTGGTCCAGGCCTTCGGCATCAACGTGCCGAGGATGATCACGTTGACCTACGGAGCCGGCGTCGCGCTGGCGGCGCTCGCCGGCGTAATGGCGGCGCCGATTTACCAGGTCAGCCCGTTGATGGGGTCGAACATCATCATCACGGTCTTTGCGGTCGTCGTGATCGGCGGCATGGGCTCGATCCTCGGCGCGATCGTCAGCGGCTTCGCCCTGGGGCTGGTCGAGGGGCTGACGAAGGTGTTCTACCCGGAGGCGTCGAGCACCGTGATCTTTGTGGTCATGGCCCTGGTATTGCTGATCAAGCCAGTCGGCTTTTTTGGGCGGGCCCGCTGAGGTGGCCGAAATCGGCAGATGGAACCGAGTCCTGGCGGCGGTCCTGCTCGGATTGGCGCTGGTCGCGCCGTTCATTGTCTACCCTGTCTTTGTCATGGAGGCGCTTTGCTTTGCGCTCTTCGCCTGCGCCTTCAACCTGCTGATCGGCTATGTCGGGCTGTTGTCGTTCGGCCACGCGGCCTTCTTCGGTACCGCCGCCTATATCACCGCGCACAGCGTCAAGGTGTGGGGCTTGACGCCTGAGCTCGGTATTCTCGCCGGGGCCGCCGCAGCCACTCTGCTCGGCACAGTCGTCGGCTGGCTGGCGATCCGCCGCCAAGGCATTTATTTCGCGATGATCACCCTCGCCTTGGCGCAGATGGTCTATTTCGTCGCCCTGCAGGCGCGCTTTACGGGCGGCGAAGACGGCATCCAGGCGGTGCCGCGCGGGAAGCTTTTGGGGGTTGTCGATCTCAGCGACACATTGACGATGTACTATTTTGTGCTGGCCGTCTTTCTGATCGGCTTTGCGGTCATTGTCAGAACCGTCCATTCACCCTTCGGCCAGGTCATTAAGGCGATCCGCGAGAACGAGCCGCGCGCCGTCTCGCTCGGCTACGATGCCGACCGTTACAAGCTGCTTGCGTTTATCCTTTCGGCCGGCTTGTCCGGCCTGGCCGGTTCGCTAAAATCGCTGGTCTTTCAGCTGGCGTCGCTGACCGACGTCCAATGGACAATGTCAGGCGAGGTCGTACTGATGACCTTGGTCGGCGGGCTCGGAACGGTCCTCGGCCCGGTCGCCGGCGCATTCTTTCTGACGGCGATGCAGCATTATCTGGCCCAGCTCGGCTCCTGGATCACCGTCGTCCAGGGCATAATTTTCGTGTTCTGCGTGCTGGTTTTCCGCCGCAGCATCGTCGGCGTCATCGCTTCCTATGCCGCCGGTCGGCGCAAGCCGCCCGGCACTTCCCGCGCAGCTGCGGAAAGGCCGGCGGAAGCCACAACCGCCGCGGGCGCACCCTGAGGGAGGTGGCGCATGGCGAGCGAAACGCGGACCTTTTGGGTAGCCGGCCTTCTTGCTTCGGCGCTGCTGCTGGTCGCCGAACCCCATGCTGTTGCCGCCGAGCCGGCCGCGGATCCCGCGCGTCGGCTCGAGGCGGTCGTGCGCGTGGAAGCCGAGATCCCCGCCGAGGCGCGGACCGCAAGCCTGCTCGGCACCAAACGCGACGGCTCGGCGTGGTGATCGACGACGCCGGCCTCATCGTAACGATCGGGTAGCGACCGGGTGGTCGCGATCGACGGGTCGGAGGTCCGCGATCTGGCGGATCTTTATCGCGCGTTGCGGGGCCGGGGCGATGCCGGGTTCATGGCCGAGCTGACCGTGATCCGGCAAGGCAAACAGCACGAGATCGGAGTAAAGACAATCGATCGTTACCGTTATCTAAAGCTTGGCACGACTTATTGAGGGCCGGCCCCAATGCAAACTGTCTGGAAACAATTCGCAGGTTCCTGATTCTGTGTCGATGTTAACAATAATTTAGTTATTGACAAATTCAGAATAAAAGGCTACATTACCGCAATATGCAAAGGTGACGAGTCCGGTAGCCCGAGCGAGCTGATTTGAGGTCCATCCGAGGCAGACGCTTTTGGCTGTCTCGCCTCGTCGGCCGTTCCTCAGAACCTCCGCCAATCTGAGTCTCCTTGGGCCTGGGAGATCATCGGGCGCTGCCGCCCCGATCAAGTCAGGCATCGGCGGCTTAGAGTAAGGGTGTCATCGACATTCGAGCGTAATTGGCCCGTCGGACGGCAGGGTGGCGGCTGGGGCGAGCCGGCATTTGTCACGCAGCACGACTGCACGTATTTAACGCAGAGAGAATCATGGCGATCACCATTAGTAATTTAAACGTCGGCAATAACGTACCAGCCGGGACAACAGTAGGTGTCCTAACCGCGAGTGACGCATCGGGGGCCGTCATTTCGTGCAATTATATGCTGACGAAGGGGTCTATCGGTTACTTCGCAATCGCGGGCAACAACCTGGTAACCGCGTGGGGTGTACCGGCGATCCCAGGGCACTACTCGGTCCGGATCCGCGCAATAGGATCTACAACCATATTCAGGGGCTCCGCAACTTTCACAGTCGAGGTCGGGATAGCCGCTCCGCCACCCCCTCCTCCACCGCCGCCGCCTCCAGCACCGCCAGCACCGCCTCCTCCAGCACCGCCGCCGCCGCCACCGCCGCCAGCACCGCCATCGCCGCCGCCACCACCACCTCCGAACTCACCGACTGTGCAGATCAACGGTTCGAGTACCCCGGTGACCGTGGCGGGCGGCGCGGCTATCACTGCCACGGTGTCCAATGGACCCGGCAACCCGGCCGACTGGCTCGGCGTCTACACCGTGGGGTCACCCAGCGGCCCTGGAAATCCGGCATCGTGGAAATGGCTGTCGACCGATGGGATGAGCCCTTCAGCCCCGACCTCAGGCGGCATTACTGCGGGGACGGTTCATCTCGTGGTGCCGCCGACGGCCGGGCAATACGAGGTCCGGCTCTTCGTCAACAACAGTTTTAATGTCATAGCGACGAGCGCCGCGATTACCGCAACCGGCGCGGCACCGCCGCCTGAACCGCCGCCAGCACCTCCGCCGCCTCCTCCAGCACCGCCGCCACCGGCACCAACGCCCCCTCAGGCCGTGATCACCGTGAGTCCGAACACACCTCAGGTGCCGGACACGACCTCGGTCGGCGCGGTAGTGGCGACCTACACGGTGACGATGAGCGACGGATCGCCGTTTGTCGGCACGATCGCCTTTGGCTCGCCGAATTTCGATGCCGGCGGCATCTTCGCATTGACGGGCTCGCCCACTAGCGGCAACGTCATCGTCAACCCGAGCGGCCCCGGCGTCGGTCCCAATTTGAGCACGATCACCGATCAGATTACACTGGTGGCGACGCAACCATGATGAGACTGATCACGTCCTCGCCCTACACTGCTCGCCGGCCCCACGGGCGCAGCCTCCTGCCGCCTCTCCGCGATGGACGGCAGCGCGACTATCGACGCCGGTTGAGCTCCGACCCGCTTTGGGCAGGTTCGCCGCTTTAATCTGACGCTCCTCCCGCGCGGCTCCGTTAGACCGGTGGCGGCGCGCGGGTCTCTCCTGCACACTACCCGGACAAAGCGGCTCCAACTGCCTATTGAGGCAAGTCGAACAAAAGTTTCTGTGCAGGCGCCGGCCAAGCTCCTGGTCATGCCCGGCGCCGACATGATCTGGTCAATTACCGACGCCTTCAGTAAACCGGTCCGGCGCTTGTCCTTGAGCCGGTAGCTCTCGCCTTGAATGGCGACCACCGTCAAATAGTAGGGAGCCGGGAATTACGGTCATCGAGGCGGCGCTGACGAGGGGCAATGAGCGATGAATGTCGGCTGGACGGAGCTGGAAGGCGTCAGCGGTGATCGTCTGTGGCTCCGTCCGCTGGGCCTGATCAGCGGCCGCGCCGCCGTGGAGGCGATTGCCTCCGGCCACGCCCGGCCCCTGACCGGTCCTAGCCTGGCGTTTAGTTTGATAGCGGCCCTAGGTCTCGGGTCCGACCGGCGCCCGATCTCGGTGACGGCGTCGATTGCCGAGTTCGAGCTATGGATTGCCGGAGCTGGCGCGCGCTTCGCGCACCGGGTGCGAGAGCAGCTCGCGCTCCTATCGGCGCCGCGACCACCATGGGCGGGGTTCGATCTCAATCGCCCTCTCGTCATGGGCGTCCTCAACGTAACGCCCGACAGCTTCTCCGACGCCGGACGGTGGTTCGATACGGAGCGCGCGGTCGCCCATGGCCGGGCACTGTTGACCGCCGGAGCCGATATTATCGACGTTGGGGGCGAATCGACGCGGCCCGGGGCCGGTGAACTCCATCCGGGAGAAGAGATTCTGCGCGTCGAGCCGGTCGTGCGCGCGCTGGTGGAGTCCGGCACCGTCGTATCGATCGATACCCGCCACAAAGCAGTCATGGAGGCAGCGCTCGACGCCGGGGCGCAGATCATCAACGACGTATCGGCGCTGACGCACGATCCGAAGGGCGCCGCCCTGATCGCCAGGCGCGGGGCATCGGTCGTGCTGATGCATATGCGCGGTGAACCGCGGACTATGCAGTGCAGGCCGGTTTATAATTCACCGTTGATCGAAGTGCTGGAGTTTTTGAAAGCACGCATAGAGGCTTGCATTGCCGCTGGGATCCCAAGCGAACATATCGCCGTCGACCCGGGCATCGGGTTCGGCAAGCTCGTGTCTCACAACGTGGAGTTGCTATCCGGAATTGCCTCGTTTCATACTCTCGGCTGCGGCATCGTGCTCGGCGTGTCACGCAAATCGACGATCGCCCAGTTGAGCCGGGGCGAGCCGCCGCAGGCGCGCCTGCCCGGTTCCCTCGCGGCCGCGCTATCGGCGGTTCAGCAGGGTGTTCAAGTCTTGCGCGTTCACGACGTCGCCGAGACCCGCCAAGCGCTCGCCGTGTGGCGGGCCGTCGCTGCGAGTTGAGCTGCATTCATCCGGGTGAGGTGTCATTCGGCCGAGCCCGCTCGAAGATGGCGCCGACCCCTTCGGTGTCCGGGAAGACATCGAGCTTTTCGACCCACACGCGGACCTGTGCGACGCGCGGATCGGCGAAGCAAACCGTGCAGACCCGCTCGGCGAAACCCTCGCACAAATCGATATGTCCCGCGCTCGCGACTTCGCGGATCCCGGCGACAATTTTCTCGTAATTGATAATCCGCCGCCGATCCTCTCCGGGGAAGGGATCTGCAGCCACGAGGTCGAGCGAAACGCGAACGCGCTGCTTGCGCCGACGCTCACTCGCGCGTATTCCGATGCTGCACATCAAAACAAGTCCGCGTACGGTGACCGTGTAGCGGGCACCCTCCATAGCGTTTTCCGAAATGCGGGTAATTGTCGTGTTGTGCTCGATCATGCTTCTACCATGCCGAGCCCAGGCCAGTGCTGCAATGCGCTATCGTGCCCACCGCGGGAGTCATTTTCTGACTCCAGAAGCGAATGGCGCTTCTCCTCTAAGAGGCAGGCGGAGCCGGATGATAGCCGGTTGGAGCAGAAAATGATCGGACGGACGATCGAAATTCGCCAAAGGGTCGGATTGCCGGCGGTATTTGCTGCTTTCTTTCGCCTCGGCCTTGTGAGCTTCGGGGGCGGCACCGCGGGCTGGCTCTATCGCGAAATCGTTGAGCGTCGGCGCTGGATCAACGATACTGAGTTTCTGTCGGGCGCAGCGCTCGGGCGCCTCATGCCGGGTTCCGGGGGCGTCAACCTCACCGTCCAGGTCGGCCAACGTCTGCGCGGCGGGTACGGGGCGCTCGCGGCTGTTATCGGGCTATTGTCGGGTCCGCTGGCCATCATTCTGGCGCTAGCGGCCGGCTACGCACGAATTGACCAAAGCGTCACCCTTCACGCCGTGCTCGACGGCGTTGCGGCAGCAGCGATTGGCCTTACGTTCGCCACCGGCCTCAAACTCGTACGGTTCGGGAGGGCGAGCGCCGGGCCGCTCGCGCTTACCGCTGCGACCGTACTCTCGGTCGGCGTGTTGCGCTGGCCGATGATACCTGTCGTCCTCTGCCTCGCTCCGGTCAGCGTCGGGCTGGCGCTCCTTGACAGGCGAAGTGGCCATGCCTGAGGACTTCAGGACATTGCTGGCGTTGACACTCGTATTTGCACCCTTGTCGCTGCTGTCGATCGGCGGCGGCGCGTCCCTCCTGGCCGAGATCGAACACCAGTCCGTGAGCGTCCACGCCTGGACAACGCAGCGCGAGTTTGCCGACCTCTTTGCAATATCGCGTGCCGCGCCCGGCCCCGGGACAATGCTTTCGACCTTGATCGGCTGGAAGGTGGCGGGTTTGGCGGGCGCCTTGACTGCAACAATCGCCCTTTACCTGCCCTCGTCGCTGCTCGTCTACGCCACCGCCCGGTTATGGGGCCACTGGCGCGGTTCGGTCTGGCACTCGGCGGTCGAGCGGGGTCTGGCACCGATCGCCGCCGGACTGATCCTTGCCGGCGGGATCGCCGTATTGCGGGTTTCACCTGGCGGACTCGCCATCTGGCTCGCAGCAATCGTTACGACGGTCTTGATCTTGCGCCGGCCACTCATTCATCCGCTGGTGTTGTTCTGCGCCGGCGGTGCGCTATTCGGGCTCGCCGAGGCGCTGGGTTCGTGGTGACCTAAAATGGTGCGCCCGGTTGCAGCCACGCCCGCACGATCTCTTCGCCTGTAGCGAACCAAACCCGGTCATGCGGAGCGAATGTATTGCAGCGCGGAATCCAAGATGGCGATGCGGTGCGGCACACTGATCAGATAGGCATGCATGCAAATCGCCATCACCCGGCCCGAGCGGGCACCCTCGGCGTAGAGCGTGTCGAACTGGCGGCGAATCATCTTTTCGAACTCGTCGATCGTGCCGTTCCGGCACTGAAGTGCGGAGCATCGTTGATTTCGTAGGAGTACGGAATCGACATCAACCGCCTGCCGCCGACATCCATGAAATAAGGCTGGTCGTGTTGACCCGGTCGGCAACGTACGACCAAGGCGCCGCCGGGCCACTCCAGTTTTGGCCGGTTCTTGATCGGGATATAGGGAAACGGGCCGTAATCGCGCGGCTGCGTAGCACCTCCTTCCTCGAGCGGGCAAATTCGGGCCCAACAGCGTCCCCTCCGCCGCTTAACCGCGGCAGATCATCGTATTTGCGCAGGTAAGAAAGTGGGGCTGCGCTACGCGCGGAACGCGATCGATTTGTACAGCGTTGACTACCTCGGTAGCGGCGCTTTGCCGTTTTTTGCGCGGAGGTAGCGATGCCAACGAGGTTAAAGGTTTTTGTGATCGCCGCCGCTCTGGCGGCGGGCACGTCGAGCGCCGCGATGGCGCAATATGCCTGTGCGCCGGGCTACGCCTACATCAACGGCGTCTGCCAACCGGTGCGGGCGCCCGGGTATGGGAACCCGGTTACCGGCACGGTATCCGGGGAGGCGGCCGGGGCGTCGAGCGGCTACGCAACCGGCGGTCCCGTCGGTGCGGTCGTCGGCGGAGCGCTCGGCGCCGCTGGCGGCGCTGTCACCGGCACCGCCAACATGCTTACGCCGCCGGTGACCTGCAATTACGGGTACACCTATTACAACGGCGCCTGCGTCCCAGCCCGTTAGGCTACGAATGGCGATCAGTACGGATCGCCGACGAAAATAAAGGTGGTGCCGGTCACGATCGGGGCGCTGGCGCCGACAAACGACACGTTGGCGTCCTCGACTTGGCGTGAGCCGGCGCGGCCGGAGGCCTGCAACGCCCCTTCGATTATGTGCCACAGGCCGTGGATGCGGCCCGTCCCGAGGCTGCCGCCAAAGGTGTTGAGCGGCAATTCGCCGTCGAGCTCGATGCGGCCGTCCTGAATGAACTCGAGCGCCTCGCCCTCATTGCAGAAGCCGTAGGATTCGAGGCCATAGATTACCGACGCCGAGAAGCCGTCATAGATTTGCGCCACGTCAACGTCCTGTGGACCGAGGCCGGAGCGCTCCCAGGTTAATTTCGCGGAGCTCCGGCCGCCCTCCATGTAATCGGCAAGGCTGCCGATGCGGCCTGCTACCTCGAAATGCAGCCTTTGCCCGTAGCCGGCGAGGTAGGCCGGCTTCGGCCTCAGGCCGCGCGCCCGGTCGGCCGTCGTCAATACGATGGCGACCCCCCCTTGCACCGGGATATCACAATCGAAGAGGCAGAATGGGTAGGCGACCATCCGCGAGGCGAGGTAGTCCTCGCGCGTCAGTGGCACGCCATAGAAATAGGCATGCGGATTGTGCTGCGTGTGGCGGCGCTGCGTCACCGCAAGGGTCGCCATCTTCTCGCGGTTCTGGTTGTGCCGCTCCAGCCAGCGGGTATAGGCGACCGCCATGCCCTGCCCCGGCCCGCCAAAGCCGTAGGGCGCGGTGAACTGCGCAGCGCCCTGCGCATAAGCGCCGGGCAAGTTCTGGTAGGTGCCGCGCGGGTTGTGCATCGCCCGCCACACCACCGCGTATTTGCACACCCCGGCGATGAGCGCGTTGACCGCCTGCTGCACGGCGCCGCCGATGTTTGTCGTTCCGACCTGGATGTGCCAGGCGAGGTCGGGCAATTTCAGCATCGCCATCATGCAGTTGACGGACACGATCGAAATGCCGTCGACCTCCGCATGCCCGGTGGCCGGCAATTCCGGGTAGGTTGCCAGCCCGTCGATGTCGGACATCTCGAGCCCCGAATCCGCGACCGCCTCCGTGACCGCCGTCAGCGCGTGCGCGGCGAGCGGAATCTCGGCCGAGCGCGTAACTTTCGAAAACCCCACGCCGCTCACCGCCACCTTGCACCGGTTTTCCCACATCTGCCCTTTCCCTTCAGCAATACTCCCTCTCCGCCCCTGGGGCGGAGAGGGTTGGGGTGAGGCGGGGGATTCCAGAGCGCCGGCCCCACCCACCTCACCCTCCCATCGCTGCGCGACGGGCCCCTCCCTCTCCCCCCTTGAAGGACGGAGAGGGGCCTTAAGCCGGCGTCGTGCGCGCGAGGCGGAACTGCGGCAAGGTGGTGTCGTCATTCAGCTTTTCGAAGACGACCTCGACGCGCCGCCCGACCTTCGCCTTGGTATACTCGGCTTCGAGCAGGTTGCTTGCGAGCAAGGCGCCGGGCGCGTCGTCGAGTTCGACGATGATGCTGGCGTAGGGCACCGCGGATGCAAAGCGCTTGTCGCCGGTGTGGTACATGATCGTGTACGCGTAGATCGTACCGGCCCCGCGCACCGGTTCGAATTTCAGGTCCGTAGCGACACATTGCGTACAGGTCGCATAGGGCGGGTGCTGGAAATGGCCGCAACTCTGGCACCGCTGCAATTCCAGAACGCCCCGCCTGGCCGCGTCCCAGAATGGCTTCGTCCACTCGTTCGGAACCGGGATCGGCCGGGTCACCTTGCTCCAGTCGCTCATCGGCGGGATTATCCTCTCCCAGCGGGGGAACCTGGAGACATTTGAAGGGAGAACGTCTTGGCGACGCAAGAAGGGATCGCAGCCGGGCCGGGCGAAATGATGGGCAATGCCGGACCCGGCATGCTGGCGGGCCTCAGGGTCATCGAAATCGCCGACGAGCGTGCTGAATATACCGGGCTATTGCTGGCCGGGCTCGGCGCCGAGGTTGTCAAGATCGAACCGCCCGAAGGCAACGCCACAAGGCGGATCGGGCCGTTTCTCGAGGACCGGCCGGGTCTCGAACGCTCGCTCTTCTTCTGGAACTATAACCGCAACAAGAAATCCGTGGTGCTCGATTTGCGCGAGGCCACGGCATGTGAGCACCTGCTCAGCCTGCTGTGCGGCGCCGACATCCTGCTCGATGCGAGCTGCGGCGCACTCAACGCAGCGCTGCGTCTGGATCGCGCTGCGCTCAACGCGCGGTTCCCGACTCTGGTCACCGCGCGGATGACCCCGTTCGGCGATGACGGCCCGTGGGCCGATTTCAAAGGCTCCGACCTGATCCATCTCGCGCTTGGCGGCGTGATGATGAATTGCGGGTATGACCCCGACCCGAACCTCGAATACGACACGCCGCCGATCGCGCCGCAGATCTGGCATGCCTATCACATCGCCGGCGAGCAATTGGCGACCGGGATCATCGCCGCGCTGATCCATCGCGAGCGCAGCGGCGAGGGGCAGGATGTCTCCCTGGCGATCCACGAGGCGGTGTCGAAGAACCCCGAGCAGGACATCATGTATTGGGTCATGCGGCGGGTGCCGCTGTGGCGGCTGACCAACCGCCATGCCGCCGAATTTCCCAATCACTCGCCGGGCATTTGTCATACCAAGGACGGGCGTTGGTTCATCACCCATGGCATGGGCGCGCGGGACCTGAAGAACCTCGTGCCGCTGCTGTCGAAATATGGCGCGCAAGCTGATTTGCAGCTGCCGCCATCGGACGCCGATTTGCGGGCGCGTCAGGTGCCCGGCACGGCCGGCAGTGACGAAAAGCGGGCGCATATGCTCGACGTGGTGCAGCGCTTCGTGCGCGCCTGGACCTATAAGGACATGCCGTGGCGCGAGGCGCAGGACGCCGGACTCCTCTGGGCGCCGCTGCGCAAGCCGCACGAGAATGCGCTCGACGAGCATTGGCTGACCCGCAAGACCTTCGCCGATGTCGAGCACCCGGAGCTTGGCCGCAGCTTCCGCTACCCGACCAGCAAATGGCTCGCCAGCAAGACAAGCTGGCAGGTCGGTCGCCGCGCGCCGCTGCTTGGCGAGGATACCGAGGCGGTGCTCGGCGAGCCGGTCCGCCCGAGTATCCCGGCACCGCCGCGGCCGGTCGAAAATCCGCGGGTCTCAGCACTGCACAACAAGCCGTTCCCGCTGCAGGGGATCAAGATTCTCGATTTCGCGTGGTTTCTCGCCTCAGCCGGCGGCACGCGGTTTCTCGCGGCGATGGGCGCGGAGAGCTTCAAGGTCGAGTGGAAGGACAATCCCGACACGCGGCTGGCGGCAATGGCGCCGGTCGGCGGCCGCGCCGCGCGCGATGCCGCGACCGGTCCGCTGCCCGGCGTTCGCGACTCCGATATGGGCGGCCAGTTCAACAACAAGAATGCCGGCAAGCGGGGCATCTCGCTGAACATTCGGCATCCAAAGGGGCTCCAGATCGCCAAGGATCTGGTGCGCATCTGCGATGTCGTCGCGGAGGGTTTCTCACCCGGCGTACTGCAGCGCCTGGGGCTCGGCTACGATGTCATGAGGTCGATCCGGCCCGACATCATCTACATCCAGCAATCGGGCATGGGCGTGCACGGCACTTACGGGCGGATGCGCACGGTCGGTCCGGTCGCGGCGGCGTTTGGCGGCCAGGGCGAGATGTCGGGCCTGCCGGAGCCGGCGATGCCGGTCGGCTGGGGCTATTCCTACCTCGACTGGATGGGCGCCTACGGCTATGCGCTGGCACTGCTCGGCGCGATCTATCACCGCGAGCGCACCGGCGAGGGCCAATGGATCGACGCCTCGCAATGCGAGTCCGGCATTTTCCTCACTGGCGCGACGATCCTCGACTGGTCGGCCAATGAACGCACCTTCCGCCGCTACGGCAACCGCTCGCCCGATAAGCCGGCAGCGCCGCACGGCGCCTATCGTTGCGCAGGAAAGGATCGCTGGATCGCGATTGCCTGCTTCACCGACGGGGAATGGCGCGCGATGGCGCAGGTCGCCGGGCACGGCGAATGGCTCGACGACCGCCGCTTCGACACCTTGGAGCACCGGTTGTTGCACCAAGATTCGCTCGACGCCGTAGTGGCAGCGTGGACCATAATGCAGGACCGCTGGGACTGCATGATGAAGTTGCAGCGCGCCGGGGTGCCGGCCGGGGTATGCCAGAACGCCGAAGACCGGGTCGACATTGACCCGCAGCTGCGGCACCTCGAATGGCTGACCGAAGTCACCGGCACAAAGATCGGTACATGGCCGATTTACGAGCTGCCGATGAAGTTCAGCAAGACCCCGGTCTATATCGGCGGCCCGACGAATCGCGGGGCGCCGTGCTACGGCGAGGACAATATGTGGGTGCTGACCGGGCTGCTCGGACGTACCCCGAGCGAAGTCGAGCGGCTTGCCGAAGAGGGAGTCATCTGATGTTCGAGTTGGCTCAGCCGACCTAATTCCTAAGAGGATCTTGCCGAGGTCCCGGTAAGCATGTCGGCTTTGCGGTTGAGAGCCGCGATCAGACCGTCGATGCCATCCTTCTTCAGGACGGCGGCGAATTCTGAGCGCCGCGTGGCCACCTCGCTGATAGCGCCGTCGAGATAGATGTCGGAAATCAGCCAGCCATCGCCGTTGCGGCGCATCATGTAATCGACCTTGACCGGCTCGCCGCTGGCCTTGATGATCTGGCTCTTCACCATGACACCCGATGGGGCGGGCTGCTCACCGGTTACCTCGAGCTTCTCTCCGGCGTAGCTGTCGAAGCGGTCGGCATAGATCGCCGAAATGTAGCGCCCAAAGCTCTCTGACATCTCCTGGCGCTGCGCCTCGGTCAGACCGGCCCAGGACGCGCCGACAGACAACCGTGCCATTGTGGCGATGTCGAAGCTGCGCCGAATAACTGGCTCCAGTTGTGTAAAGCGACCGCTCTGACCCAGAATCCGGCCGTTCTTCATCGTGCTGAGCAGTGCATCATAGAGGCCCTGCACGGTATCACCGCTGCTCGCCGGCGCGGCATGGGCGGGACAGGAAAGCACGGCGAGGCCGAGCCCAGCGGCAAAAGCTACCGCTTTGCACAGTGACATTTTTGGTTCGATCGACTGACTAGACATCGCTCTATCCGCTTTCACGACCGACCTCAGGTTTTTCGTAGAACAACGGATTGAGGCTAGCAGGGCGCTTCAGGCGATGTTATTGCACCGGTGGATGCGTGAATACCGCCAGAGGATCATTCGTATTAAACTTTGGTTTAGTGTTGGCGCAACTTGCCTAGCCAGGGAATCGCGCAGGCGCGCGGTCTCCGTTTTGAGCAATCAGCACTGCTCGCAACCAGCGATTGCAGCAAAGACAACAAAAAGTTGCAAAGAGATCGTAAGGGGTATATCCTTACTTGCAGGCCTAATACCTTGTCTTAAAAGTGTATTTGCAGCTTGGAGATACTATCTCAGCGGTAAGATTATTCCCTTGGATGCGTCCGGTCATCTGTACAAATCCCCTTCGCAAGCGGGCGGACGCTTTGAAAACCCCTTTTTCATCAATTTTCCCGCTCAATGTGGTGTCGAATCGCGGGACATACTTAAACCGGACTTCACCTCTAGATATCGTTAGAGGGTAAAGCGCCCCCGGCGGAGGCTGGGTGCAGTCATTGATTACTTTCGTGAGGGTAAGCTCTCCAATGTACTGGCCGTCGAATTTATCCCAGCCCTGCGCCCACGCGGCGCTCCCAAGCCCCGCGCCGAGTAGGAGGCCCGGTCCCAGCCATCGCAGCATTCCGTTCTTCCCGTTTAGGTTTCGCTTGTAGGATACAAAGAGCGAAGCCCCGTAGCCAGTTGCATCTTCTAGAGCTACCAGCGGCATCACCGTTCTCCGTACCGGATCCTTGCTGATCAAGATCTGCAGTCCGAGCGGTACCGCCCGGCACGAGTGTCGGTTAAGCTGGGCGCGACGTGGCCCGGCAGCGTGTGTGCTGCCGGATCGAGGGAACGCGGGAGGGAGGACATGTCGATTTTGCAGGATAAGATCGTGTTGGTGACGGGCGCGGGGGCGGGGATCGGGCGCGCCACAGCACTCGCGATGGCCGAAATCGGCGCCGACGTCGCCGCCGCCGACATCGATGTTGCAGCGGCGCAGCGGACGGCCGACCAGGCGGCCGGCAATGCGCGGCGCGCGATCGCGCTCGAGGCCGATTGCGGCGATGTCGCGAGCATCGATGCGATGATCGCACGCACGGTGGCCGAGTTGGGGCGCCTCGACGTCATCGTCAACAATGCCGGGGTCACGCGCTATGCGCAAATCATGGACCTGACCGAGGCGGATTGGGACCGCATCCACCGGGTCAACGCTAAGGGCGTGTTCTTCTGCCTGCAGCGGGCCGCCCGGGAGATGATAAGCCAGGGAGGCGGCGGCCGGATCATCAATATCGCCTCGATCTCAGGACGCGGCTATCCCGGCGCGTCGAACGCCGCTTACGCCGCCAGCAAGGGCGCCGTCATCTCGTTGACCTGGATGGCGGCGCAGCAGCTCGGACGCCACAACATCAATGTCAATGCGATCTGCCCGGGGGTGACACGGACTGAGCTCGGCGCGCGCAACGCCGTGGAGCGGGCCGCCGAGCGCGGCATCACGGTCGCCGAACTCAACGCCGAAGCCGAGGCGCGCATTCCGATCGGCCGCGCCAACCAGCCGGAGGACATCGCCGCGATGGCGGTGTTCCTCGCCTCGCCCGCCGCCCGCAACATCACCGGCCAGGCCTACAACGTCGATGGCGGGTTGGTGCCGAGCTGACACTGCGGCGCTGAGGTGCCCAGAATTATCCGTCGCCCCCGCGCAAGCGGGGGCCGAGAGGGGTCCGCTCGGAGTCGGTGGCCCTGGGTTCCCGCTTTCGCGGGAACGACGTGAGCGGACCGCTGGCGCTGCCGCGCCTGGTGAGCGGGCGGCTGCCGTTCTTTTATGGCTGGGTCATCCTCGGGTGCCTGTGCTGCGCCGGTTTCTCACGGCAAGGGCCGGCGGTCGCCACATTGTCGATCTTTGTCGAACCGCTGACCCGCGAATTCGGCTGGTCGCGCGCCGCGCTGTCGGGGGCGGTGTCATTGGGCGGTGTGCTGGCGGCGCTGACCTCGCCGCTGATCGGCCCGCTGGTCGACCGGTACGGCTCGCGCGCGGCATTGTCCCTCGCAGTGCTGGCGACGGGAGCGGCGATGATGCTGCTCTCACTGACCCAGTCGCTGCTCGTCTTTTACCTGCTTTTCTGCGTCGCGCGGATGGTTTGGGCCGGTCCGTTCGATCTCGCTATTTATAGCGCCGTAAACAATTGGTTTGTCGCCCGCCGTCCCTTCGCCACCTCGCTCGTAACGGTAGCGCAGGCGGTCGGTCTTGTCGCAATGCCGCTGATCGCGCAGCTGGCCATGCAGCAGAGCGGCTGGCGGTCCGGCTGGCTGGCAATCGGATCGCTGACATTGGTGGCCGGCTTTCTGCCGGTCTGGCTCTTCATGGTGCGCCGGCCGGAGGATCTGGGGTTGCTCCCCGACCGGCAGCCCGCCGCCGATGTCGCCGGCCATCGACCGCTCCTCGACGAGCCGAGTTTCTCGCGCCGGGAAGCCGTCGGCACTGCCGCATTCTGGCTTCTGCTGCTATACACGGTGCTGGTCTACCCGGTGCAGGCCGGAGTCAGCCTGCATCAGGCCGCCCATCTGATCGAACGCGGTGTCGCGCCGACAGTGGCGGCAACCATCGTCAGCACCTTTTCGCTGATGTCGGCGGTCGCGAGCCTTGCTTGCGGGTTTCTGCCGCGATCGTTGCCGATCAGGTATCCCTTGGCGGCCATTGGCGTGTTTCTGGCTGCCGCGACATTGCTGATGGTCGGAATATCGTCGTCCGGACAAGGGTATGTTGCCGCCGCGATGTTCGGCTTTGGCATCGGCGGGCTCCTGACGTTGCTGCCGCTCGCCTGGGCCGATTATTTCGGGCGCGCCAATTATGCGGCGATCCGCAGTGTCGCGTTGTCGGCGCAGGTGCTGGCGCAAGCGGCGGGCCCGCTGCTCTCGGGAGCGCTGCACGACTGGACGGCCAGCTACGCGTTGTCGCTGCACTGCTTTGCCGTGCTCTCCGCGGTCAGCATATTGGCCGCCCTGATGGCTCGCCGGCCGAAATAACCGTGCGGGAGAGAAACCAAGAATGCGAGGTGAAGCAACACGCTCGCGCCGAAGGTTTGCAAGTGCGGGCGGATGCACTATGATTCATAGGATAGGCTCGGGAGGCACCGCATGGAACGTGGGCACCACATCGACATCCGCAACATCGCCTACTTTCACCATGTCTATGACAGCGAACAGCCGGACATGCGGCGCCTCTATGAGCAGGCCAAGATCGATCAGTGGAATGCCGCCACCGACATCGACTGGGAGCAGCCGCTCGAGGGTGACGGCGGTCTGATTGCTGATGATCTGGTCGACATTCACGGGACGAAATTCTGGGACGGCCTGTCCGAGGCGCAGCGGGTCGAGCTCAACCGCTGCGTCAGCCGGTGGCGCATCTCGACGCTGATGGCCGGCGAGCACGGCGCGATGCTCGTGTGCAGCCAGCTGGTCGAGAATGTGGTGGGGCAGGACGCCAAATTGTTCCAGGCGACGCAGGTCGTCGACGAGGCGCGGCACAACGAGGTACTGCATCGCTATGTGACGTTGCGCCTCGACGGCGAGACCTACCCGCTGGCCGGCAATGTCAGGGAAATCTTCGATACCCTGCTCGGCACCTCGGCCTGGTACCTGAAGACGATCGGCCTGCAGCTTGTCGCGGAGACCTTTGCCGTGTCGCTCTTCCGCATGCTGGCCGAGTCGTCGAAGGATGCGATCCTGCGCCAGGTCTGCCGGCGGATTCTGCAGGACGAAGCGCGCCATATGGGTTTTGGCATGCTGTCATTGCCGGCCGTCGTAGCCGAGGCCTCGTCCGCGGAGCGGCGCGAGATGGAAGACTTTGCGGTGTGGGCATTGAACCGCACTTTGCGAGGGATCTTCCCGCTAGCCGCCTACGAGGAGTTGGGGTTCGACCGGGCCGCCATCGAACAAATCAAGCTCTTGCGGCGGGAACGCGCCGCCGGCGGCGACGAGACCGCGTTTCGCAAATACTTTCGCCGCGATCTGCACGCCGGTCTGGTCCGCAACCTGCGCAAAGTGGGTGTCCTCACGCCCCGGATCGAGCCGGATATCGCCTCGCTCGGTATCTCGCTAGCCGCGTAAAACCCGCTCGACTTGCCAATTTCAGGGGTGTCGTGTATCTGCGGGACCCCGGCGCTGCCGTAGCTCAGTGGTAGAGCACTCCCTTGGTAAGGGAGAGGTCGAAAGTTCAATCCTTTCCGGCAGCATCATATTTTGACCCCGGCAGAGGCTATGAGAGCCCCTGATCGGCGCGTGCGCCGACAGCGAGCCTACCTCCGAGCGCCGCACACCCGGCGGAAGAGGCGCTCAGGATCATCTCGGGCCGTCCGCGAAAGAAGCTGATGTGCCCGGTCACGCAAACGCGCTGTCCTTGCAGCATCGTTTCGATTTCGGTGACGGGCAAGGTGATCGCATAGCGCCCGTTCAGGTTGTGTCAATGGTTTCCCGTGCAGACTGCCGCCTCCTCTTCCCCCGGAGGCTCAAATGCGTGTCATCCCCGTCGTCCTCGCGGTCTTGACGGCCTTGGCTGTTTCATCGGCACAGGCAGCCCCGAACCCAAACCTGGAAAACTGGCTCCCGCTCGGCCCTGCTCTATCCTTCGCGCTGGGTGACCAAGGCTGCGGGAACGACTGGCATCAGGCGCTCTGGCGCGACTGGCGCGGCGATTGGTGGTGGGGTCCGTGCGTGCCCAATAGATGACCTGGTTCCGCTCGGCGGACGGCTCAATGGTCTGGGCGCTTGAAGTCGCACGGATCTGCCTCGCCATCTTCGGGTGCGTAGCGGCGGGTTGGGCCGTGGGGTTCGGGATGGGATACCGCAGAGGTGTAAACGACGCCATTGCGCACGACATCGCCTGCGCCGAGCATCGGGTCAATGCGGAATAGATTTCCTCCGGCAGCCCCATATTACCATTGTTCGTGCAGCAGCCCGGCGATTGCCCCGCTCATGCAGGTCGCGATCGTGCCGGAAACGATCGAACGGAGGCCGAGTTCGGTGATCTCCCGGCGGCGCTGCGGCACCATCGCACCAAGCCCGCCGACCAGGATGCCGAGCGAGCCGAAATTGGCGAAACCGCAGAGCGCATAGGTGACGATCAGCCGTGAATGCGGGCCGAGCGCCTCCCCCGGCAGTTTCGCGAGATCCAGATAGGCGACAAACTCGTTCAGCACGGTCTTGGTGCCCATCAGCGCGGCCGCTTCGGCGCTCTCGGCCCAGGGCACGCCGATCAGCCACATCACCGGGCGGAACGCGAGCGCGAAGAGCCCCTGCAAGCTAATGCCGCCCGGCAGCTGGCCGAGCGCCATGTTGACCAGCGCCACCAGCGCCACAGCGACGATCAGCATGGTGACAATACCGACCAGCGGCGCTATTCCGTCCCTCGTACCCTTGACTAGCGCGTCGAAGGCCCCGGTCGGCTCGTCGTCGAAGGTGATCTCGGCCCTGTCCTGACTGGGCACGAACGGCACCATCAGCGCCGCCACCGCCAGCGCCGCCGGTGTGCTGATGACGGAGCAAATGAGGATGTTGCCGAGCGCATCCGGTATGACCGGGCCGAGCATCGTGGCGTACACCACCATTACCGTTCCGGCGACACCAGCCATGCCGCAGCTCATGACGGCAAACAATTCGCCGCGCTGCATCCGCGCGAGGTAGGGCCGGATCAGCAGTGGCGCTTCGATCATACCGACATAGATGTGGACTGCCGCACCGAGCGCGAGCGCGCCGGATATGCCCATGCTGCGCCGTAAGACCCAAGCAAAGCCGCGGGTCACCACCTGCAACACGCCCCAATAATACAGCAATGCCGAGAGAGCGCTAATCGTCAGCACCAACGGCAGCACCTTGAAGGCGAGAATAAAGCTCGCGCCGGGCGATGTCTCGACGAACGGCAACGCGCCGCCGCCGAGGTAACCGAAGACAAACGCGGTTCCCCGGTCGGTCGCCTGCTGCAATGCCAGCGCCGCGCGGTTAAGCAGCAGAAACAAGTGTGAGGCCGCCGGCAGCCGCATCAGCAACATCGCGAGGGTCGCCTGCAGTCCGAGGCCCACCATGACGGTTCGCCACGGAATGCGCCGCTGGCGATCGTCGCGCCCCCGCTCGCCGAGTGCCCAGGCCAGTGCAAGCAAGAACAGAATGCCGATCAGACCGCGCATGCTATGACCTGCCCCACCCCGAAGAGCGACCCATCACCCGCCAAGCCCTGCGGCTTGGTCCCCCCTTTCCCGCAGCGCGGCCGCTTGCGGGGGAGGGTTGGGGTGGGGGTTGGGCGCGAGGTCTGGCCGGCTATTCATACCCCGGCGTTACCAGCATCGGCGGGTCGGCGACCTCGACCAGGTCGGCCCGGCCAAAGCCGTTGAAGCCGGTGCGCAGGCAGGCGCCATAGGCGCCGAGTTGGCCGAGCTCGACCCAATCGCCTTCGCGCATGTCGGCGGGCAGCTGAAACGGCCCGCCCATCCGGTCAGCGCTGTCGCAGGTCGGCCCGAACAGCGCGAAATCCGCCAGCCCCTCTTCCGGATCACCGGCGTCGCCGAGACGAATGCGGCGCGCCGGGAAGCGGAACCCGAGGGCGCCAGCGTCGCTGAGATTGCCGTAAACTCCATCATTGACGTAGAGCGTTTCGCCGCGCCGTAGCTGGACCTGCACCACGACCGACCCGCCTCCCGCGACAAGCGCCCGCCCGGGCTCGGCCCACAGCCTTACACCAGCCGGCAGCGCCGCGGCGCCAGCCTCGATCGGCGCGATGTAGCCGGCGAGCGGCGGCGGCGAGATGTCGGGGTAGCTCACCGGGAACCCGCCGCCGACGTCGACGATGTCGACCGGAATCGCGCTTTTCGCGATCGCTTCACCGGCCAGTGCCATTGCCCGCGCATAGGCATCGGGCTCGAGGCACTGCGAGCCGACATGGAAGGCGATGCCGAGACGGGCGGCGTGCGGGCGGGCCGCACGCAGCAGGCCGGCCGCCTCGTCGAGCGATGCGCCGAACTTGCCGGACAGGTCGTAGACCGCGCCGCCCCTGGGCAAGGCGAGGCGCACAAACAAACCCAAGACCGGGGGATCGCCGACGAGCCCGACCGGTACCGTCTCCTGCAGGATCTTCGCGAGCTCGTCCGCGCTGTCGAACGCGAAATCGGTCACGCGATGGACGTCGAAGGCATCGCGGATTGCCGGCCGTGATTTGACCGGGTGCATGAAATGCACCTCTGCGGCAGGCAGCAGCTTGCGGACGAGCGCCACCTCGGCGAGCGAGGCGCAATCGAAATGGCGAATGCCTCCAGACCACAGCGCGCGCAGCACGCGCGGCTCGGGGTTGCACTTGACGGCATAGAGAACATCGCCCGGAAAGAACTCGACAAACCGCCCCGCGGCGCCGGCGATCGCTGCCGGACGCAGGCAAAGCAACGGATCGCTCGGCCGCGTCCGGCCGACGACCGCATCGATCGTGGGGAAAACAGCGCGCCCTTGCGGGCGGGCAGAGAGAAGACGGGCTTGCGCCATCGCGCCATCCTCCGAAACCAGGAGGCGACATGCCGCTCCGCGCGCCAAAAGCGCCGGAGTCGGTATGACCGATCAGGGTGAAGCGCCGCGCCGGGCGAAACCGCCCGGAGGGCGTCAGACGATGGTGCGAGGACTTCGCATCGCGTGCCGGAACATATCCGTTTCCCTTAAGGACACCGGCCCACGGGTGACCGGCTCGACCGAAAAGGACGCGTTACGTCGTAGCAGCACCCCTTGCGAAACGGGGTTCTAGGCACGTGCGATTGCGTCGGCGTCTAAAATAGGAAAAACGCCAGCCGATTCAAGGATTTTTCGAAATCTTCAGCATGCCGGGCATCAATACGTGTCGGCAGGCCGGAATAGGCCGGCCTGCCTTACACGGAGGAAAGAGCATGAGCAAGATGCCCTTTCTCCTGGTGCTCCGGCTGAAGGTTTGGCGGCGGCGTATCCTACACGTCGTCGTCAGCCTGAGCCGGGCCTAGGAGCAGTCGGCCGGCGGACGTCGCGTCGGTCGACTACCTCCGTAATATAGGCGATATGCGCCGACGCGTCTATCGCGTAGCGTGTGGCGCGAGCAGAGCGATGTAGTCCCAGGCCATCGTCGCCGCCGCGAGTGCTGTGATCTCGGCGACATCGTAGGGCGGGGACACCTCAACGACATCCATCCCAGCGAAGTTGAGGCCGGAGAGACGGCGCAAGATGGCGCGTGCCTGCCAGGTCGCCAGGCCGCCTACTTCGGGCGTGCCGGTGCCCGGTGCGAAAGCGGGGTCGAGCGCGTCAACATCGAAGCTCATATAAGCGGGCTCGGTCCCGATGACCGCGCGGATCCGCTCGGCGACGGCCTGCGGGCTCGTTTCGTGCACCTCCTCGGCCGAGACAATCGTCACGCCCGTGCCGACGGTCCAATCGAAGATGTCGCGGTGCAGCGGCGAGCGGATCCCGATCTGGATCGTGCGGCGCGGGTCGATCAGGCCCTCCTCGATCGCATGGTAAAACGGCGAGCCATGCCCGAAGACGAGCCCGAAGCTCTCCGGCCAGGTATCGACGTGGCCGTCGAAGTGCACCAGCCCGACCGGGCCCTGGCGGCGGGCGAGCGTGCGCAACAAGGCGAGCGTGATCGTGTGATCGCCGCCGAGTGCGACGAGGTGGCGAAATGCCGCCGCCTGCTCCTCGATCTTGGCGAGCGTGCCCTCGATGTCGCCATGCGCGATGCGAAAATCACCGACATCGGCGAGATCTATCTTTTCGATGTCGGCCCAGGACGCCGGATGGTCGCCATCGACCAGCATGCGGCTCGCCTGGCGGATCGCAGCAGGCCCGAAGCGGGCGCCGGGGCGATTTGAGGTACCGAGATCGAATGGGATGCCGGCGACGCAGATCGTGGCGTCGGCATTTGAGCGCTCGAGGCCGAGAAAGGTCGGCCGCGTGGCAAAAGTCGGAACGGAGGTCATGGCCTCCTATCTGGGGAGGCCATGCTCGGGAGGAAGGATCTCAGACCCGTTCGAGCACCGCGGCGATGCCCTGGCCGACGCCGACGCACATCGTGACCAGCGCGTAGCGACCGCCGGTACGCCGCAACTGGCGGGCGGCGGTCAGGGCAATGCGGGGACCCGAGGCGCCCAATGGGTGCCCGACCGCGATCGCGCCGCCGTTCATGTTGACCCGGCTGTCGTCGAACGGCAGTTCGAGGCCGCGCAGGCAAGACAGCACCTGGGCGGCGAAGGCCTCGTTGATCTCGATCACGTCGATGTCGGAGAGGCTGAGCCCGGCGCGGGCGAGCGCCTTTTTCGAGGCCTCGACCGGGCCGATGCCCATGATCCGCGGCGGCACCCCCGCGACGCCGCTGGCGACAACGCGGGCGAGCGGCTCGGCCCCGGCGGCGTCACCCGCCTTGCGGCTGGCGACGATCATCGCCACCGCGCCGTCATTGATGCCGGAGGCATTGCCGGCGGTGGTGACGCCGCCCTCCTGCAGTGGCTTTAGCCGGGCGAGCGCAGCCAGATCCGTCTGCGGCCGCGGGTGCTCGTCTTCGGCGACCTTGACCGGCCCCGCCCGGCCGCCCGGCACCTCGACGGCGAGGATCTCGCCCTCGAAGAACCCATCGGCCTTGGCGGCGGCGTATTTGCGCTGCGAGGCGGCGGCGAAGACGTCACAGGCCTCGCGCGTGATCTGGTAGTCGCGCGCCAGATTGTCGGCGGTCTCCGGCATCGTGTCGGCGCCGAACTGGCGCTCGATCTTCGGGTTCGGGAAGCGCGCGCCGATCGTCGAATCAAAGACCCGGCCGTCGCGGCTGAACGGGGTTTCCGCCTTGTTCATGACGAACGGGGCGCGGCTCATGCTCTCGACGCCGCCGGCGACCATGACCTCGCCCTCGCCGCAAGTCACCGCCTGCGCCGCCATGACGATCGCGTTCAGCCCGCTGCCGCAATTGCGCTGCAATACCGAGCCGGCGACCTCGATCGGCAGCCCGGCCAACAGCCCGGCGTGTCGCGCGACGCAGCGGCTGTCCTCGCCCGCCTGATTGGCGCAGCCGACGACGACGTCCTCGATCTTTTCCGGGTCGAACGGGCTTTGCTTGACGACCTCGGAAACGACCGCGGCCAGCATGTCGTCAGGCCGCATTCGGGCGAGGGCGCCGGCGTGGCGGCCGAAGGGGGTGCGCAGCGCGTTGTAGATGTAGCCGTCGAGCATGGTCGGTTCCTCCTCAGGGCCATTCCGCCTTAGCGGCATCTCCACGCGCCGGCCGTCCACTGTCAAGCCCCAACGAGACCAAGGGCAGGGCCGGCAGCCGCCTACTGTTTTGGCGGGGACATCGTAATGCCTTGGCGCTTCATCTGGTCTACGACCGCCTTGGCGCCCTCGTCGCCCTCGGCGGCGAGTTGCGCGGTCTTGCCGGCGAGCCCCTCGAGCTTCTGACGCAGCTTGATCGCCTCCTGCGCGGCCGGTTCCTGCAGCCGCTGCTGCTCGGCCAGCGCGTCGCGGTCGTGGATCGCATACCCCGTCTCGAACGACATCAGCACGAAAAAAGACACGGCGACAATCACGACAGGCAGCCACCATCCCCCTGGCATCGCGCCGCCGGTACCGCTCCGCATTACCATCACGGGGTCTTTCCGGTTGCTGCAGGAACGGTTTTTTCGGCCGGCGTGCTTGCCGAGGGCACCGGCTCCCCCGATGCGTTGATCGTGATCCCGTTATCAGCCAGCAGATCGCGCAGCTTGTCGTCCTTGTTGCTCACCGCGGCCGCCGCGAGCGTGCAAATCAGCGCCTCGTTGATGCGGCCGAGCTGGATGCTCTGATTGATGAATTGTTGCCGCCGGTTGACGTCCGCCTGTACCGTCCGGTTGTCTTGCACGAGGATGATGTACGCCACGACGAGGGCCCCGGCCGCGGCAGACAGCCCGACCGTCATCCAATAAAGCCATCCCTCAGCCCGCATCGCACCACACCTCTCGTCGCGTCCCCGCCGGCGGTAATTGGCCAGTATAGCACAGGGCCTTTGGAAGCGGCCGCAGCTTGTGGAAGGCGACCCGGTTCGGTACCATTCGCACGCAACGAGGGAACGGGGTCAACCCGCGCCACAGGAGCAGAGGGAGGATCGGATGCAACATGTCGATTGGACGACCGTCCTCGCCATAGCGGCGTCGAGCGTCTTGGTGTTGGCGGCCTGCTCGGCGCCGCAGGCTCCGCCCGAGCGGGGGGCACTCGCCGCTTCGGACGAGGCGCCAAACCCGGTTGCCGTCGCCCCGCATCCTCCGCCGCCCAGACGCGCCGAAATCCCACCCCCGGCACCTTCGCCCCATGTCCTCTGGAAATTCGGCCACTGGCGCTGGAACGGGCAACAATATGTCTGGGTACCGGGGCACTACGCCCAGCGCCCGTCGCCGACCGCCAACTGGATCCCCGATTATTGGGAGCAAGGGCCCAGCGGCTGGTTGTGGGTCGAAGGGCAGTGGACCTCGTAACCAGGGTCCCGGATTGTCTCGCGAGGAGGACGCAATGCCCAGCCGGCACTCGGGCTCGTTCGGCACTCGATGGATGCGATTAGGATAAACGCACCCCGCGACTTCGGGGAGCGGAAGTGCTCCCCCTGTAAACTCCGGAAAACGGGCATATTTCGTCTGATTGCGCGCATGACAGCCGATTACGGGAGCACTTCATGACGGTCAAGGTTCAGGTCGGCCCACCGCAGATCGCGATCCATCAAGGCCAGACGGTGCTGATCAGCGAGGAGGACGGGCAGATCAATTGGCCGAGCGAAAAGGGCCTTTATTTCTTCGACACGCGGGTTGTCAGCAGCTGGAGCATTTATGCCAACGGCGAACCCTGGGAACTGCTGAACGGCGGCGCCATCAGCTACTACGCAGCCCGCATCTTTCTCACGAACCGCTCTTTCCTCACCGAAGACGGCACGATCCCGCCGCGCACCTTGGGCCTCACCCTCAGCCGATCGATCAGCGGCGGCTTGCACGAGGATCTCGACATCGTCAACCACGGCCTGAAGCCGGTGATCTTCCAGCTCGAGATCGCGCTGCGCTGCGACTTTGCCGACGTCTTCGAGGTGAAAGCGGGCCAAATTGTGCGCCGTGGCCGGATTACCACCGAATGGTCTGCGTCGCACCAGCATCTCCGCACCACCTACCGCAACGCTGACTTCACTCGCGCCGTGACGATCTCTCCGATTCAATCGTCATCAAAAGCGGTATACGCCAACGGACGGCTCAGCTTCGAGATTGCCCTCAAACCGGGTAAGTCATGGCATTGCTGCCTTCGCTATACGCTGACCGACGGCGACCGGCATGTTGCGTCGCCGAATGACTGCGTCGGCTACAGCCACAAATCGCGCCACGCCGAGACATTGGCAGACTGGCTGGAAAAAGTTGTCAAGATCCGCACCAGCAACGAGGAATTTTATCGCCTATTCCGCCAGGCACTCGAAGATATGGCCGCCCTTCGCCTGCCGATCAAAGGGACCGATCATATGGTTTTCTTGCCGGCCGCGGGGCTTCCCTGGTTTGTCGCGCCGTTCGGACGCGACAGCCTGATCGTCTCGCTGCAGAACGCCCTCGTTTATCCGGAGTTTGCATGCGGAACATTGGAGGTTCTCGGCTCATTGCAGGCAAAGGAGGAGGACGACTACCGCGATGCCGAGCCGGGCAAGATACTGCACGAAATGCGCTATGGCGAACTTGCACATTTCAAACTGATCCCGCACACGCCTTATTACGGCACTGCAGACGCGACGCCGCTCTTCCTGATTGCCTTGCATGCTGCCTGGCGTGCCGTCGGCGACCAGGGCATCTTGGAAAAGCATCTCGAAACTGCAGAAGGATGCCTCTCCTGGATTGACGAATATGGGGATCGCGACGGCGACGGTTTCCAGGAGTACCAGACGCGATCTTCGGTCGGTTATGAGAATATGGGCTGGAAGGATTCGGGTGATGCGGTTGTGTATCCGGACGGCTCACTGGTCAAAGGGCCGAAGGCACTGTGTGAGCTTCAAGGCTATGTCTATAATGCCTGGTTGCGCATGGCCGAGGTATTCGATGCACTCGGCAAGCCGGACCGCGCGCAGGCATTGCGCGAGAAAGCTGCTGCGCTGTTCGAGCGCTTCAACGCAGCATTCTGGGACGAAGAGCTCGGCTTCTATGCCTATGCGCTCGACGGCGACAAGAAGAAGGTGCTGTCAGTCACGTCCAACGCCGGACATTGCCTATGGTCCGGAATCATGCCTCCCGAACGCGCAAAGAGAGTCGTCGAGCGACTGATGGCCCCGGATATGTGGACCGGGTGGGGAATCCGCACGCTTTCCGCCGACCATGCGGCGTTCAATCCATACAATTACCAGACGGGTTCGGTCTGGCCACACGACAACGCCTTCATCGCGATGGGTTTCAAACTTTACGGTTTCTCCGCGGAGGCAGCGCAGATCGCACACGACATCAGCAAGGCAGCGAGCTATTTCCGGCTCAACCAATTGCCCGAGCTGTACACCGCGTTCCCGCGCGAAGAAACCAACTTCCCGGTCCAATACATCGGCGCGAACGTCCCGCAAGCCTGGGCCGCTGGGTCGGCCTTCATGCTGACCCAGGCGCTATTGGGCTTTCTGCCAGATGCGCCGCGCAACAAGCTCTATATCGACCCGTCGCTTCCGAAATGGCTGCCCGACCTGGTGGTCTATGACCTCCGCATCGGCAAGCACAAGCTCGACATCCGCTTCTGGTGCGAGGGCGAGGAGACCGCGTTCGAGGTGATCAAGGGCAATCCCAAACTGGTGGAGCGCTGCGATCTGGTGTCCAAAGTCGCGCAGTTGAAAACCTCCTCCGACCCGTTTTAGCTGGCACCACGTGATAAAATCAAAATTCAACCACAAGGAGAGATTCCGCTGCAGATTCGCTGCAGATGCAGCGGCGAGCAAATGTTGGGTCTATTTACGATTGCATTTAAAGCGGCATTGCGGAGTCGGGTACGCTGTGAAGCCCAAAAGGCCGGCTCGTGCCCTCCTCCGCCCATAGATCGGCCGCCCGTCGAACAACACAGCCGCCTCAGCCAAGTAATTCGCCTTTTCTGCCCGCCTACCGCAGCGCAGCGATTTTACTGCGGCAGCGCGACGGTGTTGAAGTCGTCGAGGAGGGCGGCGATGCGGCCGGTGTCGGACTGGTCCATGATCGCCCGCGCCCGGCGCGTCGCGGCGACCATGTCGAGGTTGCGGATGCGCTGCTTGACACGCGGGATGTTGCGCGGTGCCATCGAGAGGTTGCGCAGCCCCAGGCCGAGCAAGAGGGGCGTGAAGCGCGGCTCGCCAGCCATTTCACCGCACACGCTGATCGGCATGCCGCGGCGCAATGCCGCCTCCACCGCAAACTGGATCAGCCGCAGCACCGCCGGATGCAGCGGGTTATAGAGATGGGCAACCTGCTCGTCGCTGCGGTCGATCGCCAGCGTGTATTGGATCAGGTCGTTGGTGCCGATCGCGAAGAAATCCGCCTCTGCGGCCAGCGCGTCGGCGGCGAGCGCGGCGCCCGGCACCTCGATCATCGCGCCCAATGGCGGCAGGGCCTTGGGCAGCCGCACGCCGCGCCGACGCAGGCGCCGGGCGACCTGGTCGACTGCCTCGCGCACGCGGCGGATCTCGCTGGCCGTCGAAATCATCGGCAACAGGATACGCAGCGGCCCGTCGCTCGCCGCGCGCAGCATTGCCGCGAGCTGCGGGTCCAACAGCCGGCGATCCTGTAGCGACAGGCGGATCGCCCGCAGGCCGAGGGCGGGGTTCGCCGGCTCGACGCTGTGGCCGCTGAGCGACCGAGCGATTTTATCGCCGCCGAGGTCGAAGGTGCGCACGGTGACCGGCTTTCCGTCCATGCCGCGTACCATCGCCGAGAAGACCGCGTATTGCTCCTCCTCGCCCGGCAGGTCGTCGCGGTTCATGTAGAGAAACTCCGAACGGACGAGACCGAGCCCCATCGCACCATTGGCCACCGCCTGCTGCAGCTCGATTGGCAATTCGAGATTGCCTTCGAGGGTGATCTCGACCCCGTCGCGGGTGATCGCGGGAAGCCTGCGCAGGCGCGCCAGACCTCGCCTTTCGCGCGCCACGGCGTCGCGCCGGGCCTCGTAGTCGCAAATCGTCTCGGCCGATGGGTCGATGATCACACAGCCGTCGATGCCGTCGATCACCGTGGTGACGCCGGCCTGCGCGCGATCGAGGAGGCCGGGTACCGCGAGAACTGCCGGGAGGCCGAGCGCTCGCGCAACGATCGCCGTATGGCTTTCGGCGCCGCCGGAGACCGCCGCAAAGCCGGCCACGCGCTCCGGGTTGATCAGCGCGGTATCGGCCGGGGTCAGCTCCTCCGCGAGAATGACGGCGCCGTCCGCCACGGCGGAATAAGCAACATAGGGCTTCTTGATCAGGTTGCGGATGAGGCGCGTGCCGACGAGCCGGATGTCCTCGATCCGCGCCGCCAGGTACGGATCGCGCATCGCGGCGAAGCTCTCGGCAATTTCGTCGATTTCGATCTGCACCGCGCGCTCGGCGTTGATCCGGGTGCGGGCAATGCGTTCGTCGGCGCCGCGAACGAGGCGCGAGTTCGATAGCATCGCAAGGTGGGCATCGAGAAGGTAGCCGACCTCCTCGGCGGCGGAGCTGGGCAGCCCCGCGGCTTTCGCCTTCACCTTGCGAAGCTGCTTCAGCGAAACCGCGACGGCTTCCGCAAAGCGGTGTCGTTCGGCTTCGATTTCGCCCTGTGGGAGGTGGTTCTCGGCTACCGGAAGATCGCCCCCCTCGACGATATGAGCCGGGCCAATGGCAATTCCGGGGGAAACGGCAAGGCCCGGCAGTCGATATTCGCCACCGCTGCTCTGCGGCGCAGAGCCGGCGCCCTCCTCAATCCTCATCAAATTTGCATTCGACGAGCTTGGCGAGCGCCGTCACCGCCGCCTCGGCGTCCGGGCCGGTGGCGGCGAGCCAGATGACCGTGCCGGGCGCTGCGGCCAGCATCATCAAGCCCATGATCGAGCGGCCGGAGACTTCGGTGCCGTTCTTGCGCACCCAAATCTCGGCGTTGAAGAGCCCGGCGGTCTTGACAAACCGGGCGGCGGCGCGCGCGTGAAGCCCGCGCTGATTGCAGATCGTCGCAATCCGGCAGACCGTCCCGGGCGGTGGGCGCGAATCCTGCGTCGGTCGTTCGTCGGCCGGTCGATCGCTCATCGGCGCGCGTCGCTGAGCAGCTGAGAAGCGACGTTGATGTACTTGCGCCCGGCTTCCTGGGCGCCGAGCACGGTTCGTTCGAGGCTCTCGCTCTGACGCAGGCTGGCAAGTTTGATCAGCATCGGCAGGTTGACGCCGGCAATCACCTCGATCCTGGCGCGGTCCATGACCGAGATGGCCAGGTTGGACGGGGTGCCTCCAAACATGTCGGTCAGCAAGACGGCGCCGTCGCCGGTATCGACTGCGGCAATTGAGCGCAGAATATCCTGGCGGCGCTTTTCCATGTCGTCATCGGGGCCAATGCACACGGCCTCGATCTGCGTCTGCGGCCCGACGACATGCTCGAGCGCGGCGACGAATTCCGATGCGAGCCGCCCGTGGGTCACCAAAACCATTCCGATCATTAATTCCCTCTGCTCGAACAACCGCTGCCGTTCAGCTCGCGGCGGGAGGCGCGCCAGGCGTGATCAAGGCGGGAGAGCTGGATTGAACAAGATCGCGATGCGCCAGCTCCACTCGCAGCCCGGCGGCGCCGAGTTGCGCGGCCAGCCGCTCCGCCACGTAGACCGAACGATGGCGGCCGCCCGTGCAGCCGATAGCGATGGTCAGATAGGTCTTACCTTCCTGTTCGTAGCGGGGCAGCAACGGCTCCAAAAGCCGCCATAACCCGACGAGAAAGGGCGCGAGGTCCGGATCCTGCTCGATATGCGCGGCGACAGCAAGATCGCGTCCGGTCAGCTGGCGAAGCTCGGGGATATAATGCGGATTATCGAGGAAACGCACGTCGAAGATCAGATCGGCATCTCGCGGTATGCCGTGGCGATACGCGAAAGAGGTGACGAAAAGGCGAAGACCGCTGGCCGCCAGGGCGAATTGGCCGTTCAACAGCCGTTTCAAATCGGCTGCGCTCAGGTTGGAGGTGTCAATCACCAGGTCAGCACGGTCGCGCAGGGCAGAAACCACTCGGCGTTCGAGCCGAATACCGTCCGTTACGGGTCGGTCGCCGGCGAGGGGGTGGGGCCGGCGGGTCTCGGTATAGCGCCGTTGCAGCGGATCGTCATCACAATCGATAAATAATACCTTGAGCTCGCGGCCCGTCCGGCCGACGACCGCATCGAGAGGTTCGAGCATGCTCTCGGTGGCGAAGCCCCGGGTGCGCAGATCGGCGCCGACGGCAATAGCGCGCGCATCGGCCGCGACGCTCTCGATCAGAGCTGGTATCAGCGAGAGCGGCAGGTTGTCGAAGGCTTCGTAGCCCATATCCTCGAGCGTCTTCAGCGCCGTCGACCGCCCTGCCCCCGACATTCCGGTCACCAGGAGCACACGGGCCGGCGCCGCGTTTCCGGCGGGGCACCGCTCGGCGTGACCACTTTCGGTCATCATCACCCGATTGTAGCGGGCACCGAGTGAGCTGAAAACTCGCGCAAAGCGAAGCGCAACTTTGCCGCGGCGGAAGCCTCGAATGCTGACAGCGCGATCGATGGAACCGAGAGCCCGAGCACGTTCTCGCAACGAATTTTGGGAAGACGCTCGACCTCGGCCAACGGTGTCAGATCGACGCACATTGCGAGCGCGGCCTCTGCCAGCGGCTCGACCTGCAAGATCCCAACCCCGCGGACCTCGATTAGGCCCGCTATCGCGGCCGGTGCCGAGACCAAGACGCGCTCTCCTGACCGCCGCAGCTCTACCTGATCATCCGCGATGAGACGCGCTCCGCAGTCGATCAGCCGCAGAGCCAAATCTGATTTTCCCGCTCCGGACGGACCACGGAGCAGAACCGCGCGTCCGTTGATAGCAATCGCGGTGGCGTGGACCAGAATGGGATCGGTCGGAACCGTTTTCGTCACGCGGCCGCCGGTAACCGAACAGAGAAGCGAGCGCCGATCGTGGCCCCACTTGGATCTTTTCGGTTTTCCGCCCAGATCATACCGCGATGCGCCTCGACGATCTGTTTCGAGATCGAGAGCCCGAGCCCGGAATGTGTCCCGAATTGCTCGCCGAGCGGTCGCTCCGTATAGAAGCGGTCGAAAATCGCAGTCAACTTTTCTCCGGGAATACCGGGTCCCTCATCTTCGACGGTTACGACAACCGCCCGGCCGTCATGTCGCGCGGTCAGCCTAATTTCACCGAGTGGTGGACTGAACGATACCGCATTTCCGATGATGTTGCGGAACACCTGGGATAATCTCGTTTCGATCCCCGGCACGACGAGTTCGCGCTCACTCTTGGCGATCGCGAGCACCAGACGAGGCGCGTCGTCCGTCCGGGTCGCCTCATAAACCTCGACCAGGGTACCCAGCATCGCCGCGATGTCGACCGGTTCCAGCTCAAGGCGGCCGAGCTCCGCGTCGAGCCGCGAGGCGTCGGAAATATCGGTGATCAGACGATCGAGCCGCTGAACGTCGTTGAGGATGATCGCCATCAGCCGCCGCTGATTTGCCGCATCGTCGATCCGGACCGCCGTCTCGACCGCGCTGCGCAGCGAGCTAAGCGGGTTTTTGATCTCATGGGCAACGTCGGCGGCAAAACTTTCAATGGCACTCATGCGCTGCCACAGCGCGTCGGTCATCTCGCGCAGCGACCGGGAGAGATCGCCGATCTCATCACCGCGCCGGGTAAAGTCGGGTATCTCGACCCGCGCCCGACGGCCGCGCGCGCGCTCTGCCGCCGCGGCCAGCCGGCGGATGGGCCGCGCAATCGTGCCCGCGAGGTAGAATGACAGCAGCACGGTGACCAACAATGCCACCCCGAAGATGCGCAGTAGCTCGAGGCGAACGGTTCTCAGCTCTTCCTCGATCTCGGCGCTGCCGGTCGACAACATGACTGCGCCGAGCACCTGCTTGTAGCGCTGGATCGGAATTGCGACGCTAAACACCAGCCCGCCGGTCTGCGGGTCGCTTCTGATCGCCGAACCGGTCTCGCCGCGCAATGCTCGCACGACTTCGGCATAATCCTCCGCGCGCGGGAACGCGCTTTCAAGATAGACCGAGTAGCTCCTGTGACGCGGCACAATGTTGAGAATCCAATCGTATATCTGATCGGCAATCCGCAGAACCGCACCTTCCCT
The DNA here is from genome assembly GCA_963812675.1 of uncultured Alphaproteobacteria bacterium. Taxonomy (GTDB): domain Bacteria; phylum Pseudomonadota; class Alphaproteobacteria; order ATCC43930; family CGMCC-115725; genus AP-15. The sequence goes on from CAWEWR010000007.1 coordinate 301,451, forward strand.
CTCTGGCGGCTCCAACTCGTGGACTTGCACGGCATCGCCCGGCCCCCGCAGAATTCGACTGTCGGCAATAATGTCGCCTTTTATGTCAAACAGCCGAGCTCGGGTACGCGTCGGCTCAACCAGCCGGCGCATCATTTGGCGAGCCAAGTCGGGCAACAGGACCTCGCCCTCGTCGACCGAGTCGAGGACCGCGCCCTCACCGAGGGCCGCGGCAAACACCTCGCCCTGAGTCTTCAAAGCTTCGATCTGTTGGCCGATGAGGCTTGCCTGGTATTTCCCGAGGTAGAGGAACCCGCCGGCGAGAAGAGCAAGCGCCAGGACGTTGACAGCGAGGATGCGCCGCGTAAGCGGGGAGACGGTCCAACGCCTTCCGTTTCTCGGCCGCAGATCGGTGCTGGGGCCGGGCGCGGCTCTCGCGCTCGATCGAGGGGCGGAAGGATGCTCGGCGACCGCCGAAAGCGACGCAGGCGCGGCGGCGGGCTCAACGGTCGCGGTATCGATACCCGACGCCATAGAGCGTTTCGATCTGCGCGAAATCCGTATCGACGTTCTTGAATTTCTTGCGCAAACGCTTGATGTGACTGTCGATCGTCCGGTCGTCGACATAGATGTGCTCGCCATAGGCCGCATCCATCAGCTGGTCGCGGTTTTTGACGTGCCCGGGACGGTGCGCGAGCGATTTGAGTATCAGGAACTCGGTCACCGTCAGCTCGACGTGTTCCCCCTTCCAGGTGCATAGATGGCGTGCCGGATCGAGAATCAGCTGGCCGCGCACAATGACCGGCTCGCCATGCGAGTTCTCCCGCTCGCGCGCGAGCTCGCCGCGCCTGATCAGGGCGCGGATGCGCTCGATCAAGAGCCTCTGCGAAAACGGCTTCCTGATGTAGTCGTCGGCGCCCATGCGCAGACCGAGCAGCTCGTCAACCTCGTCGTCCTTTGAAGTCAGAAAGATGACCGGGATGTGGCTCTGCCGCCTGAGCTGGCCGAGAAGCTCCATGCCGTCCATGCGCGGCATCTTGATATCGAGCACCGCTATGTCGACCGGTTGCGCGCTCAATCCCTTCAGAGCCTCGGCGCCGTCGCTGTAGCAGCGCACCGCAAACCCTTCGGCCTCGAGCGCCATTGACACGGACGCCAGGATGTTGCGGTCGTCGTCGACAAGAGCAATCGTGTTCGGCACCTTCTCCCCCAAAATCCTTCTGAGCCGCCGGATGATAGGTGAACCGTTCCCTCTAAGTGTAAAATATGACCGAATCCGGCAAAGGCAAACCCACTGTCCCTATTTTAGACAACCGGCCTGCGCTCTATCCCTGCGATATTCACCGGGAAGGGCCTTTGTTTACCTAGACGAGGCATCGCGGCGGACGCTTTTGCAGCACGGCGCAGCTTGACGCAGCCGGTCCGGTGCTGCTCACTTGCAGGATGCGTGAAATAGAGCCGGACGGCGATCCTGCGAGAATCGGCCGGCAGTTGCTGCGCCGAGCGTTGCGCGGAACACTGGCCACTAGCATGGGCGGCATGCCCTACGCGTCACTCGTACTGATCGTCGCCGATCTCGATGCGAGCCCGCTTCTGCTGTTGTCCGATCTGGCGCAGCATAGCCGGAACATCGCGTTCGATCCGCGGATCTCACTACTGATCGATGGCACAGCGGGCTACCGGGATCCGCTGACCGGGCCGCGCCTGACCGTGATCGGGCAGGCCAGAGCTCTCGAGGACCCGCGATGTCTCGCCCGCTTCACCGCGCACCACCCGACGAGCGCCGTCTACTCCGGTTTCGCCGATTTCCGTCTTTATAGGGTCGCGGTCGAACGCGGGCACCTGGTGGCCGGTTTCGGCCGGATTCAATGGATCGACGGGCGAGATCTGCTGTTTGGCGTCGACTCCGCCTCTCTCGCTGCGGCAGAGCGGGAGATCCTCGGGCACATGAACGAGCATCATGCCGATGCGATAGCCGATTATGCGCGGGGTCTGCTCGGCCGCGCGGGGGCCGAGTGGCGGATGACCGGGATCGATCCGGAAGGGGCCGATCTGCAGCAAGACGGCGAAACTGCCCGGCTCGACTTTCCGGCGCCGGCGCTGACCCCCGCGGCGGCGCGTGCCGCGCTTGTCGAACTCGCCCAGAAGGCGCGGGAATAACGCCTCCGTTGAGGGGATTTTGACATGGTCGCCCGTGTTGTGGTACGGCGCTAATCTGGGCCGGTAGTGCGGATGCAAAAAGGCCGGTCATAGGAGGAGGAAGCGTTCGATGACGAAGACGATCCGATGACCGCAAAGAAGAGCCGCTTCGGCCTCGACCGTCAAGGCATGCACCACCTCGGGACCGTGCACTGGAACCTGTCCGCACCGGCGCTCTATGAACATGGCGTCCGGCGGGGCGAGGGCGAACTCGCCTTGGGCGGCAGTTTCTCCGTCTCGACAGGGCTGTTCACCGGCCGCACCCCGCGGGACAAATACATTGTCGAGGAGCCGGGCACCAAGGATACGGTGGATTGGGGCAAGATCAACCAGCCGGTCTCGCCCGAGCAGTTCTCGAGCCTGCATCAGCGGTTGCTAGCCTACCTGCAGGGTCGCGAGCTCTTCGTCCAGGATCTTTACGCCGGCGCCGATCCGACCTACCGCCTGCCGGTGCGGGTGGTCACCGATAGCGCCTGGCACAGCCTCTTTTCGCGCAACATGTTTATTCGTCCTCCAGCCGACGAGCTGCCGGGGTTCGAGCCGGCCTTCACCATCCTGCACGCCCCGAAATTCCTCGCGATCCGCGAGCAGGACAGGATTAATTCCGAGGTCTTCATCCTCGTTAATTTTGCCGAACGGCTGGTGCTTATTGGCGGCACCGAATACGCCGGCGAGATTAAGAAGTCGGTGTTCGGGTATCTCAACTTCGTATTGCCGGCGCGCGGCGTGCTGCCGATGCATGCTTCGGCCAATGTCGGCCCGAAAGGCGACTGCGCGATCTTTTTCGGACTGTCGGGCACCGGCAAGACCACGCTTTCCGCCGACAATTCGCGTACCCTGATCGGCGATGACGAGCACGGCTGGAGCCCCAAGGGCATCTTCAATTTCGAGGGCGGCTGCTACGCCAAAGTCATCAATCTGTCGCCGGTCAACGAGCCCGAGATCTATGCGACGATCACCCGCTTCGGAACGGTGCTCGAGAATGTCGTGCTCCATCCCGAAACGCGCATGCCCGACGTCGACGACCAGAGCCTGACCGAGAACACGCGAGCCTGCTATCCAATCGAGTTCATCCCGAACGCCGATCCCGTGGGGCTGGCGCCGCATCCGAAGAACGTCGTGATGCTGACGGCGGACGCCTTCGGGGTCATGCCGCCAATCGCCAAATTGACCGCCGAGCAGGCGATGTATCATTTTCTGTCGGGGTATACGGCGCGCGTCGCGGGCACCGAGAAAGGGCTCGGCAACGCCCCCGAGGCGACGTTTTCGACCTGCTTCGGCGCCCCCTTCATGCCGCGCCATCCGGCGGTCTACGCCAAGATGCTGGGCGCCCTGATCCACGAGCACGGCGCGCAGTGCTGGCTCGTCAACACCGGCTGGTCGGGCGGCACCTACGGGGTCGGCCGGCGCATGCCGATCGCCCACACCCGCGCCCTCTTGCGCGCTGCACTCGACGGCCAACTCGCCGCGGCACCCGTCCGCAAGGAGGCGAATTTCGGCCTCTTCGTGCCGGAGAGCTGCCCCGAGGTACCGAACGAGGTGCTCGACCCCCGCAGCACTTGGTCCGACACGCAGGCCTATGACGAGACCGCCCGCGGGCTGACCCAACAATTCGAAGCCAATTTCCGCGAGTACGAGCCGTTCGTTGGCAGCGAGATCAAGGAAATCGCAATCCGCCCCGCGGCCTAGCCGTTTTTCCCTGCCGCGCAAGCAGTGAGCGGCGGCGATCAAATCATGCGGCGCGGACCACGATCGCCGCCTGCACCGTCTTCGGCTAGAAATGGATGGCGCGCCCGTATGCGTCGAGCACGGCCTCGTGCATCGTCTCCGACAGGGTCGGGTGCGGGAAAATCGTGCGGATCAAGTCGGTCTCGGTGGTTTCCAGGGTCTTAGCGATCGTATAGCCCTGGATCAGCTCGGTCACTTCGGCGCCGATCATATGCGCGCCCAACAGCTCGCCGGTTTTGCTGTCGAAGATCGTCTTGACCATCCCTTCGGGCTCACCGAGCGCAATAGCCTTGCCGTTGCCGATGAAAGGGAAATGGCCGACCTTGACTTCGTAGCCGGCATCGCGCGCGGCCTTTTCGGTCAGCCCGACGCTGGCGACCTGCGGCCGACAATAGGTGCAGGCCGGGATGTTGTGGACATCGAGCGGGTGGACGTCGTTGATCCCGGCGATGTGCTCGACACAGATCACCCCCTCGTGACTGGCTTTATGAGCCAGCCACGGCGGCCCGACGACATCGCCGACGGCATAGATCCCCGGCTCCCCAGTGCGCAGCCACTCATCGACGACAATGTGGGTCCGGTCGACGACGACACCGCTGTTTTCCAGGCCTATGCCTTCTATGTTGCCAACGATGCCGACAGCCAGGATCACGCGCTCGACGTTGGTTTCGAATCCCTTGCCGTCCGCCTCGATCCGCGCGGTGACACCCTCCCCGGCGCGCTCGAGGGCCACCACGGTCGCCGCGGTATGGATTTTGATCCCCTGCTTCTCGAACGATTTGCGGGCGAAAGCCGAGATCTCCTCGTCCTCTACCGGAAGCACGCGATCGAGCACCTCAACCACAGTCACCTCTGCGCCCATGTCATGGTAAAAGCTGGCGAATTCGATCCCGATCGCGCCCGAACCGACGACCAGGAGAGATTTGGGGATCGCGGGCGGCACCATCGCCTCCTTGTAGGTCCACACGCGCTCGCCATCGGGTTCGAGCCCTGGGAGGCTGCGCGCTCTTGCACCGGTAGCCAGCACGATGTGCTGGGCGGCAAGTTCGGTGACGGGATTGCCGTCCTTTGCCACCGCCAGCCGGCCTTTTCCTGCCAAACGTCCCTGGCCGTCGAAAACCGTGACCTTGTTCTTCCGTAACAGATAGGCGACGCCATTCGACAATTGCTTGGCGACCGCACGAGATCGCGCCACGACCTTCCCAGCATCGAAGCTGATGTCCTTGGCGGAGAACCCGAAATCGTCGAGGCGGTGGAGCAAATGGTAGATTTCCGAACTGCGCAGCAGCGCCTTGGTCGGAATGCAGCCCCAGTTGAGGCAAATGCCGCCCAAATGCTCGCGCTCGACGACCGCCGTTTTCATTCCGAGCTGCGCCGCCCGGATTGCGGCGACATAGCCTCCCGGCCCGCCACCGACGACGATGAGGTCGAATGTGTTCTCCGCCATCCGTTGCCCTCGTTTTTGGTCAGAGAAGCATCGTCAGCGGGTCTTCAACGAGCTTTTTGAAGGCGGCGAGGAACTGCGCGCCGACGGCGCCGTCGACGGCTCGGTGATCGCAGGATAGTGTGCAGCTCATCACGGTCGCGATCGCCAGCGCGCCGTTCTTGACGACCGGCCGCTGCTCGCCGGCGCCGACGGCCAGGATGCCGCCATGCGGCGGATTGATCACCGCGGCGAAATCGCGGACCCCGAACATGCCGAGATTGGAGATCGAAAAGGTCCCGCCCTGAAACTCCTCCAGCTTCAGTTTGCCTGCCCGAGCGCGCGCCGCGAGGTCCTTGGTCTCGTTGGCAATCGCCGCCAGCCCCTTGCGGTCGGCATTCTTGACGATTGGCGTGATCAGCCCGTCCTCGAGGGCGACGGCTACGGCGATATCGACCGAGTCCCAGAGGAGGATCGCCTCGTCGCTCCACGAGGCGTTGGCCGCGGGCACCTGCCGCAAAGCCAGCGCCGCCGCGCGGATCACGAAGTCGTTCACCGATATCCGGTAGGCATCGGATTTGGCGTTGAGCTCGGCGCGGAATTTCAGAAGCTCGTCGATCTCGCAATCGACGGTCAGATAGAAATGCGGAACCGTTTGTTTGGATTCTGTCAGCCGCCGGGCGATGACGCGGCGCATCGCCGTGAGAGGCCGCTCGGTGTAGGGCGGATTGCCGGCCAGCGCCAGCGCGCGCTCCTTGGACAGGGTAGGCGGCGCAGCTGGTGTGGTCGGTGGTGCGGCTTGCGGCTGGGCCGTGGGTCGTACAATTGGTCGTGCCGGAGCTGCTGCCAGCCGTTCGACAGAAAGCGCAGCTTCGATATCGGCCTTGACGATACGTCCCTGCGGACCCGAACCGGTGATCCCGGCGAGATCCAGCCCGGCCTGTTGCGCCATGCGGCGCGCCAGCGGGCTGGCAAAGATGCGGCCTTTTCCGTTGCCGCCCTTTCTCGGGGCAGGCCGAGCCACGGGCCGGGGCTCGGCTGCCCGCGGGGGCTCGGCGGCTGACGCCGCAGCGACGGCCGGCTGTTCGGCGAGTTTATCGAGGGCTGAAGGGTCCTCGCCCTCACCCAGAAGCAACGCGATCGGCTGATTGACTTTGATCCCCTCCGCGCCTTCCGGAACGAGGATCCTGCCCAGGCGGCCGTCATCGACGGCTTCGAACTCCATTGTTGCCTTGTCAGTCTCGATCTCGGCGAGCACGTCGCCCGAATGCACCTCGTCACCCTCTTTTTTGAGCCACTTTGTGACGTTGCCTTCGGTCATTGTCGGCGAGAGCGCCGGCATCAGGATTTCGATCGGCATCTCCCCTTCCCTCCTCCGCCGATCAGCGGTAGGCGACCTCGCGTGCTGCGGCGACAATGTCCTCCACCTGCGGGACCGCGAGCCGCTCGAGATTAGCCGCGTAAGGCAGCGGAACATCTTTGCCGGTGACCCGCTTCACCGGGGCGTCGAGCCAGTCGAAGCACTCCTCCATCATGATCGCGGCTACTTCCGACCCGATGCCGGCAAAGGGCCACCCTTCTTCGACAGCGACAACCCGGTTCGTCTTTTTGACTGACGCGACGACCGTTTCTACATCGAACGGCCGCAATGTGCGCAGATCGATAATTTCGGCGGAAATGCCCGCCTTTTCGAGCTCCTCGGCGGCCTGCATCGCCAGTTTCACCATTCGCGAAAAGGCCGTGATCGTGACGTGCTCGCCCGCCCGGGCGATCCGCGCCCGGCCGATCGGGACGATGAACTCGGGATCGTCCGGCACGGCGAAGCTTTCGCCATAGACCAGCTCGTGCTCGAGAAAGACGACCGGGTTCGGGTCGCGGATAGCCGCCTTCAGCAACCCCTTGTGGTCTGCACCGGTGTACGGGGCGACGACCCTGAGGCCGGGCACATGGGCATACCAGCTCGCATAGCATTGCGAATGTTGCGCGGCGACGCGCGCCGCGATGCCATTTGGTCCGCGGAACACAATCGGGCAGCTCATCTGGCCGCCCGACATGTAGCGGGTCTTACCGGCCGAATTGATGATCTGGTCGATTGCCTGCATTGCGAAGTTGAAGGTCATGAATTCGACAATCGGCCGCAGGCCGGCAAATCCGGCGCCGACCCCCAGGCCGGTGAAGCCCTGCTCGGTGATCGGCGTGTCGATGACGCGGCGCGCCCCGAACTCCTGCAATAGGCCCTGGCTGACTTTGTAAGCTCCCTGGTATTCGGCCACCTCTTCGCCGATCAGAAAGACCGTGTCGTCGCGTCGCATCTCCTCGGCCATCGCGTCGCGCAATGCCTCGCGCACGGTCATCGTCGTGGTCTTGCCGGTGTACTCGCTCTCTGCCGGTACAGCGCGCTGCGCGACGGCGGAGGGGGCTGGCGGCAGTGCGGACCGGGGCGGCGCCTCCGCGGGAGCTTTTTCAGGCGCCTTGGCGACCGGAGTAATCGTTGCGGCGGCGCCGGCTTCCTCGCCATTCCCGGCGATGACGGCGATAGGAGTATTGACCGCAACGTGCTCGGTACCTTCCGGGATCACGATTTTACTCAACACGCCTTCGTCGATCGCTTCGACCTCCATCGTCGCCTTGTCGGTCTCGATTTCGGCGAGCACATCGCCGGCCCGGACCGGCTCTCCTTCGCTTTTCAGCCAGCGCGCTATCTTGCCCTCGGTCATTGTCGGCGACAGGGCCGGCATCAAGACTTCTGTAGCCATGGCAATGTCCAAGCAATCAGGCTTCTGCCAGCACATCCGTCCACAACTCGGCGGGGTCCGGCTCCGGGCTGTCTTGGGCGAATTGCGCCGCTTCGGCGACCCGGTCCCTGACCTCGCTCTCGATTTGCTTGAGCTGCGCCTCGTCCGCGCCGTCCTCCAGCAGACGGTGTCGTACCTGCTCTATCGGATCGTGCTCGGTGCGCATCTTGTTGACCTCGTCCCGGGTGCGGTACTTGGCGGGATCCGACATCGAATGTCCGCGATACCGGTAGGTCATCATCTCCAGGATGATTGGCCCTTGACCCGAACGGGTGTGTTCGGCAGCGGCGAGCCCGGCTTCATAGACCGCCAGCACATTCATCCCGTCGATCTGCTCTCCCGGGATGCCGTAGGCCATCCCGCGGTGGAACAGGTCGGTGCGGGCGGAGGCACGGTCGATCGAGGTCCCCATCCCATAGCGATTATTTTCGATCGCGTAGATTATCGGCAGCTTCCACAAGGCCGACATATTGAAGCTCTCGTAAACCTGCCCCTGATTGATCGCCCCGTCGCCGAGATAGGTGACGCAAATCAGGCCGTTGCCGCGGTAATGATGAGCAAAGGCGAGACCGGTGCCGATCGGCACTTGGGCACCGACAATGCCGTGGCCTCCGAAGAAGTTTTTCTCGCGGCTGAACATGTGCATCGAGCCGCCCTTGCCATGCGAATAGCCGCTCCGGCGCCCGGTCAACTCGGCCATCACCCCCTTGGGATCCATCCCGGCGGCCAGCATGTGCCCGTGGTCGCGATAAGAGGTGACGATCGTGTCGCCTTCGTTGAGCGCCGCCTGCATGCCGACGACGACCGCCTCCTGGCCGATATAAAGATGGCAGAAGCCGCCGATCAGTCCCATGCCGTACATCTGTCCGGCTCTTTCTTCGAACCGCCTGATCGACAGCATGTCACGGTAATACCGCAGCAGCTCTTCCCGCGAGACGCCCAGATCGGCGAACTTAACTGAACCGGTTTTGCGCTTGACCGCCATGATCGCTCCCTCCGCACGGCCGCAAAAAGCGCGACCGCGAGACTTTGCCGGAGCATGGTGACAAATCCGCGCCGTTGCAACCTCGGCCGGTGCAAATCCTTAGGAGCAAACAATTTAACGGCGGCTGGCGCTGCCGACTTCATCAGCCGGACACCGCTAACGCGGGGTCGTCGGCTGCATAAGGACGATGTCGTCCGGTGAGACGAGGTTCAAGGTGGCGCGGATGCGTTCGTCGAGCAGGTCCGGGTCGACATGTTCCGGTCGGAGGTTCGAAACCTTGATTTCAAGGGTTGCGCGCTGCGTCCGAACCGCCTCCAGGTTGGCGGTGGCGGTGCGGATCTCCCCGTTCAACCGCAGCCATGCCTTAAAACCGCGCTCGCCCTCGACAAGGTGATAGGCGAAATATCCCGTCAGCGCGATCCCGAGAACCGGACCGACGACCAAATGGGTGCGCCGCCGCATTGCACGCGCGATGCTCATGGCGCAAAAGGACCATGGCGGGCTGGAGTCGTCAACTGACGCAATCAGCGCGGCCGAAGATGTTCTCCGAATGCGCTATCGCCGCAACACCGATCGGCCGGCATAGACCGCCGAGTCGCCGAGCTGCTCCTCGATGCGGATCAGTTGGTTGTATTTGGCCAGCCGGTCCGAGCGCGACAGCGATCCTGTCTTGATCTGACCGCAATTGGTCGCCACGGCCAGATCGGCGATCGTCGTGTCCTCGGTTTCTCCGGAGCGATGCGAAAACACCGTCGCCCAGCCTGCTCGTTGTGCAATTTCGACGGCCTCGAGCGTCTCGGAAAGCGTGCCGATCTGGTTGACCTTGACGAGGAGCGCATTGGCGACGCCGCGACTGATCCCGTCGCGCAGCCGCTGCGAGTTGGTGACGAACAAATCGTCCCCGACGAGCTGGACATTGCTTCCGAGCTCGCGCGTCAGCTGAGCCCAGCCTTCCCAATCGTCCTCGGCCATTCCGTCCTCGATCGAGACGATCGGATAGCGGCCGACGAGATCGGCCCAATAGGCGACGAGCCCGGCGGCATCGAGGGTCTTACCTTCTCCGGCGAGATGATAGGCGCCGTCGCGGTAAAATTCGCTGGCGGCCGGGTCGAGCGCCAGCACGACGTCGTCACCGGGGTGGTAACCGGCGGCCTCGATCGCCTGCATGATCATGCCCAGCGCCGCATCGGCCGAGGCAAGGTTGGGCGCAAACCCGCCCTCGTCTCCGACATTGGTGTTGTGACCGGCGTCGGCGAGCTTCTTGCGCAAAGCGTGGAAAATTTCCGCGCCCGTGCGAATCGCCTCGGTGCATGACGCGGCGCCGACCGGCATCACCATGAATTCCTGGATGTCGATCGGGTTGTCGGCATGAACGCCGCCATTGACGATGTTCATCATGGGCACCGGCATCGTGCGGGCGAATACGCCGCCGACATAGCGGTAGAGCGGGATGCCGGCCTCGGCCGCCGCGGCCTTCGCACAGGCGAGGCTGACTCCGAGGATCGCGTTGGCGCCCAGCCGGGATTTGTTCGGCGTGCCGTCGAGCCCGATCAGTACGCGGTCGACGGCCAGCTGATCCTCGGCGTCGAAGCCGGAAAGGGCGTCGAATATCTCGCCATTCACCGCCTCGACTGCCTGCAGCACCCCCCTCCCCCCGAACCGCGATCCGCCGTCTCGCTTTTCGATCGCCTCGTGCGCACCGGTCGACGCGCCGGATGGAACCGCCGCCCGGCCAATCACCCCGGTCTCCAAGGTTACCTCGACCTCGACGGTCGGATTGCCTCGGCTGTCGAGGATCTCGCGCGCGTGAATATCGGCAATGGCGGTCATGGGGCCCCCGATGCTGGAAGCCGGCAAGGATGCCCATTCTTATAGGCGACCGCCGCCCCCCGATGCTACCCCCTCCGGAAGCGGCCCCGGTCGTCTCGCGGCACCTGTTTCACCTGTTTTATCAGGTCGAGATCAGGCATCGGCGCCCTCCATGGCGGCACCCGATCGCGGGCGCCAAACGGGGCAGAGGGTGCGACACGATTATGGCAATTCTACCATCGCTTTTTCGGCACGGAAACATCGGGTCGTCTCTCAGTTTGAAAATTGTAACAGCCTTATCCGCTGAGGATTTTGCGAAATCACTAGCACGACGCGCTCGTAGTAGAGCGCAACCATACTTTGGCCCTTTGCGTTCTTAGTTTCGTTGAAAATGGCGATTTTCACCTTGCTGCTTTCTTAAAGTGAAAATTGTCATATCCGCTCCTAGCTATCGAGGCTTTCATTTCCTGAGCCCCTATTTGGTTCAGCCGTGCAGAACCGGCGGATGTCTAAGAATGGTGCTCTATCTTGCTCTCCTCGCGCAAAGCCCCGGTGGAGGAGAGGGAGAATACTCTATATCGCATTCATTGGGCGCGCTTTGGCGAGGCGGTCGAAGGCGATCAGGTTTTCGAGCAGCGCCGGGAGCGCCTTCAGCGGCACCATGGTCGCCGCCTCGGCGGAAGTGGTGTGGTCGGGATCTCGATGCGTTTCGATGAAGATCGCGGCGACGCCGACCGCCGCTGCAGCGCGCGCCAGCACGGGTGCGAATTCGCGCTCTCCTCCCGATCGATCTCCGAGGCCGCCCGGCTGGGCCACGGAATGCGTGGCGTCGAAGACGATCGGGTAGCCGGTCTGTGCCATGATCGGGAGCGCGCGCATATCAACAACAAGCGTATTATAGCCGAAGCTCGTGCCGCGTTCGCACAGCAGTATCCGCTCGTTGCCGGTCGAGGCGATCTTTGCGGCGGCGTTCTTGATGTCCCACGGGGCTAGGAACTGACCTTTTTTGACATTGATCGGCTTGCCGGTCGCGCCTGCCGCCAGCAACAAATCCGTCTGACGGCACAGAAAAGCGGGGATCTGCAGGATATCAACGATTTCGGCCACCGGGGCGCACTGCTCTTGTTCGTGTACATCGGTCAACACCGGCAGCCCGGTGGTTTCCCGCACCTCAGCGAGGATCGGCAACCCCGCTCTGAGTCCAATGCCGCGCTCCGACCGCAGGGAAGACCGGTTGGCCTTGTCAAACGAAGTCTTGTAGACCAGGCCGACCCCGAGCTTACCGGCGATCTCCGCCAACGCGGCGCTCATCTCAAGCGCATGCGCACGCAACTCCAGCGTATTCGGCCCGACGATAAAAATCACAGGCAAATCGTTGCCCAAGGTGATGTGGCCGACCCCGACCCTAACATGGCGCGGGGTGACCACTTCGGCCATGGCTATTCCCGCCTTTGCTCCTCTCCGCCCTTAAGGGGGGAGAGGGAGGGGCCCGGGCGCGGCAGCGACCGGGAGGGTAAGGTGGGCGGCAACGCGATTCGGAGCCGAAGGGTCCCCCACCTCACCCCGACCCTCTCCGCCCCCAAAGGCGGAGAGGGAGGAACTACCGGCCGCTTTCGTGAACGCATTTCGACAAACCTCTCACACCAGGCGGGACTGATCGAGTGCGGCGCGGATGAAGGAGGTGAACAGCGGATGCGGGTCGAAGGGTTTGGATTTGAGTTCCGGGTGAAATTGCACGCCGATATACCAGGGATGATCCGGGATCTCGACAATCTCGGGCAGCATGCCGTCGGGTGACATGCCGGAAAACCGCAACCCGGTCGCTTCCAGCCTCTCTTTGTAGCCGACATTGACCTCGTAACGGTGACGATGACGTTCGCTGATCCGTTCGGCGCGATAGATCTCGGCTACCCGGCTTCCCGGCGCCAGCATCGCTGGATAGGCGCCGAGCCGCATCGTGCCGCCGAGATCGTCGGTCGAGTTTCGCCGCTCGACGGTATTGCCGCGTGTCCATTCGGTCATCAGCCCGACCACCGGGTGGCGGCACGGCCCGAATTCGGTAGAGCCGGCGCCTGGCAGGTCGGCGAGGTCGCGCGCCGCCTCAATAATTGCCATGTGCATGCCAAAGCAGATGCCGAAATACGGCACTCGGCGCTCGCGCGCAAAACGGGCAGCTTCGATCATGCCGTGAGTGCCGCGGACCCCAAACCCGCCGGGCACCAGAATGCCGTGCACCCCCTCGAGCTTGTGGACCGCCTCGGTTTCGGTTTCGAACACCTCTGAATCGATCCAGTCGAGATCGACCCCGACATGGTTGGCTATCCCGCCATGGGTCATCGCCTCCGCCAGCGATTTGTAGCTGTCAGGCAGATGCGTGTATTTGCCGACCACGGCGATTGTCACCCGCCCTTCGGGCTTGCGAATCAAGTCGACGATGTCGTGCCAGCGGTCGAGGTCGGGCTCCGGAGCATCGAGCCCGAAATGCATGCACACCTCGCGGTCGAACCCTTCCGCATGGTAGGCGCCGGGCACGGCATAGATCGTCTCGACGTCGAGCGCCGGAATCACCCGGTTCTCCCGCAGATTGCAGAACAGGGCGATCTTCTTGCGTGCATCGGGAGGGATCGGCCGCTCGCAGCGGCACAACAGGATGTCAGGCTGAATCCCGAGGCCGAGGAGCTCCTTTGCGGAATGTTGGGTCGGTTTGGTCTTTAGCTCCCCGGCCGACGCAATCCACGGGACCAAGGTCAAATGCACGAAAAGGACCCGCTCGCGTCCCAATTCGTTGCCGAGTTGCCGAATCGCCTCGAGAAACGGCAGGCTCTCGATGTCGCCGACCGTGCCGCCGATCTCGCAAATCACGAAATCCTCGCCGTCGAGATCGGCCAGGATGAACTCCTTGATCGCATCGGTAATGTGGGGGATCACCTGCACCGTCGCCCCGAGATACTCGCCGCGTCGTTCGCGGCCGATCACTGTGGAGTAGATCCGGCCGGTGGTGACCGAATCGCTGCGCCGCGCGGCGACGCCGACATAGCGCTCGTAATGGCCGAGATCGAGATCGGTCTCGGCGCCATCGTCGGTGACGTAAACCTCCCCGTGCTGGTAGGGGCTCATCGTGCCCGGATCGACGTTGAGGTACGGGTCGAGCTTTCTGAGCCGCACCTTGAACCCGCGCGCCTGCAGCAGTGCGCCGAGCGCCGCCGCCGAGAGACCCTTGCCGAGAGAGGAGACCACGCCGCCGGTAATAAAGATGAACCGCGTCATGGAACTCCAGTCTACAGCATCAGAGGCGCGCGTCACATTGAAACAATATTTGGAGAGGGAGGCCGATCAGCGCGCCAAGGGTGCACTGGGCTGAGGGGGCTCCGCCGGCGCAGTCGGCGGTGGCGCTGGCGCTGCCGGAACCGCCGGCGGCGCTGGAGCACCCTGTTCGAGGATCGAGCGCGGCGCGCGCTCGCGGTTGTGCAGGACAACAAGTAGCGCGCTCGTCGTCATGAACGCGGCGGCGAGAATCGCGGTCGCCCGGGTCAGCAGATTTGACGTCGAACGGCCGGTCATGAACCCCGACATGCCGCCCCCGCCCATGCCGAGCGCACCCCCCTCGCTCTTCTGCAACAGGACCACCCCGACAAGCGAGATCGCGACGAGGATGTGAACGGCGAGGAGCAGGATGAGCATCGCGTATATCTATTCACTCTCTATGCGGCTGACCAGAACCTCGGCCTATCTAGCCGGGCAGCTCCGCGCAATCGCCCAGAAATCGTCGGCGTTGAGGCTGGCGCCGCCAACGAGCGCGCCATCGACCTCGGAGAGAGTGAGGATCGCGTCGGCGTTCCTCGGGTTGACCGAGCCGCCGTAAAGGATGCGCGTCCCCGACGGTACGCGGCGGCGGATCTCGGTGTGCATCGCGGCGATGTCATCGATCGCGCAGAGCTGCCCGGTGCCGATCGCCCAGACCGGCTCGTAAGCGACGACGAACGGGGCCGCGGCGGCGGAGTCCGGGATCGAGCCGGCGAGCTGCGACGACACGATTTCGACTGCCTCCCCAGCCTGACGCTGCCGCTGTGTTTCGCCGACGCATAGAATCGCTACCAGACCCGCTCTCCACGCCGCGGCGATCTTGTCCCGAACAGCAGCATCCGTTTCGCCATGACCCTGACGGCGCTCGGAATGACCGAGGATCACGTAACTGCAGCCGAGGTCGGCCAGCATCTCGGCGCTGATGTCACCCGTGTAGGCGCCCTTGGGAGCGGCATGGCAATCCTGTCCGCCAAGCGCAATGCCGCTTCCGGCGAGGATGCCGCTCACGGTCGAGAGCAGCGTCGCGGGCGGGCAGACGAGAAGCTCGCAGCCG
Source organism: uncultured Alphaproteobacteria bacterium (assembly GCA_963812675.1). Lineage (GTDB taxonomy): Bacteria > Pseudomonadota > Alphaproteobacteria > ATCC43930 > CGMCC-115725 > AP-15. The sequence goes on from CAWEWR010000007.1 coordinate 316,726, forward strand.
GGCGTAGCGCCTGCCGCGGTGGTGCGCTCTGCGAGCGCGCGCGCCAGCATCGCGCCGTCTTGGCGCAAGCCGTTCATCTTCCAATTGCCTGCGACGAGTTTTGTGCCAATCGCCATGTTGCTACCCCGCTGCCCGGTCCCTATCATCTAGTCGATACGATCACACCGGCGTTCGGGCGGGTCAACCGGCCGCGCTCGCAGAAAGAGGCCATCTGCCTCCATGCTTCAAGCGATCCGCTCGAGAGCGGGATCCTATGTCGTCAAGATCCTGTTCGCGCTCCTGATCCTGACATTCGGCATCTGGGGGATCGGCGATATTTTCCGCACCCGCGGCACCGACACGGCAGTCGCCACGGTCGGTGATCAAAGCATCCGAGCCGAGGAGCTGCAGAAGGCGCTGCGGCGGGCGCTCGAACAGCTGAGCGCCCGCTTCGGCAGTGCGATCGACCTGCAGCAGGCCAAGCAGCTGGGTCTCGTCGACCAGACCCTCGCCCAATTGATCGACCGCAGCCTGATCGATCAGGAGGCGGCCCGGCTGAGGCTCGACATTTCGGATGATCTGATCCGCAATGTGATCACCGCCAACCCGAGCTTCAGAGGATCCGACGGGCGTTTCGACCGCGGCCTTTTCAACGCGGTGCTCGCCGCGAACAACCTCACCGAGGACCAGTACGTTGCATTGCTGCGCCATGACATCCCGCGCAACGACCTGCTGCATGCGGTGACGGCCGGGGCAGCAGCACCGCAACCGGTGGTCGACCTGCTCTATCGCTACCGCAACGAGAAGCGGACCGCCGACATTGTCGCGCTGCCGACCGCCGGCGTCCCCGATGTCGGGCAGCCGAGCGAGGACGAGCTGAAAGCGTATTACGAGAAGCATCCGGACCTCTTTCGCGCCCCGGAATACCGGGGCTTCACCCTCGTGAGCCTCGACCCGTCGGATGTCGCCAAGGACATCGAGATCCCCGAGGCCAAGCTGAAGGAGGAGTACGACCAGCGTCAGGACGAGTTGCAGATCCCCGAGCGGCGGGATGTGGAGCAGATCCTGGCGCCGTTGGAGGAGAAGGCGAAGGAGGCCGAAGCGGCGCTGGCCGCCGGCAAGGACTGGCGGGAGGTCGCAACCACGATAGCCGGGCAGGACCCGGATACGATCGAGCTCGGCCTGATGCGGCGCGAGGAGATGCCGAGCGCGCTCAGCGACGTCGCTTTCGAATTGCCGCTGAACAAGCCGAGCGAACCGGTCAAGACCCCGCTCGGCTGGCACATTCTGCGGGTCGTCAAAATCGAGCCGCCGGTCACGCAAACCTTCGATCAGGCCAAGCCCAAGCTCGAAGCCGAGCTCGCGCAGCAAGAAGCGGTCGATCGAATCTATAAGGTCGCGAACCAAGTCGATGACGCGCTGGCGGGCGGCGCGACGCTCGGCGATGCCGCCGAGAAATTCGGGCTGAAGACGACGACCGTCGAAGCGGTCGATGTCGGCGGTCACGATCCTCAGGACAAGCCGGTGACGTTGCCGGTCTCCGCCAATGACGCCTTGAAACTTGCGTTTGCGACCAGCGAAGGCCAGACGAGCCGGGTCACCGAAACGCCGGACGGTGCGATCTTCGCTCTACGAACCGACAAGATCATCCAGTCCCAAGTCAAACCGCTAGACCAGGTGAAGGACAAAGCGGTGGGGTCCTGGCAGGCCGACCAGCGGCGTGAAATCGTCGCTAAACAGGCCGAAGAACTCGCGGCGGCGGTCACCCCCGAAACGCGTCTGGCGACGGTAGCCGGCGAGAAAGGGCTGAAGGCGACCACCTCGCCGCCCTTCACCCGGCATCCGGAGAACGACACTGCGGTCCCGCCGTCGCTTGTCGGCAAGCTGTTCGCGGCAAAGCCCGGCGAGGTCGTCACCGCTTCCGATGCGGCCGGGTCATACGTCGCGCAGCTCGACGAGGTGCAACGCCCCGAAGATGTGTCGCAGACCGCGGCGGCGGGATTGTCGCACGAACTCGACACCGCGCAGCAGGCGGATCTCGCCGAGGAATTCACCCGGGCGTTGCGCGCCCATTTCCCGGTCGAGATCCACCGGGAAGCGCTCGACCGGTTCTTCTGAGCGCGAGACCCCGCGTCAATACGGACTGCTGGACTTCGGGGCCGCCGCTGCGGCACCCGAGCGCATCTCCTGCAGCGCCGCCTGGCCGCCCATCGTCATGAAGCGGTTGTCGCCGCCGACGGTGACGAAGGTGAACCCCATCTCGATCATCTTCTTGGCATAGGACGGGGCGCCGCAATGGATGCCGGGCTGCACCTTGTGCCGCTTGCAACCGTCGAGCACCTTCTGCAGCGCCGTCATCATCCACTCGTCGGGCTTGTCGCCGCCAGGCGCATAACCGAGCGAGATCGACAAATCCGACGGGCCCACATAAATCGCGTCGAGCCCCGGGGTCGACAGGATCGCGTCGAGATTGTCGAGCGCCTCCTGCGTCTCGATCATGCCGAGAGCGACGACGATGTCGTTGGCCTTGGCATGGTAGTCCGCCCCGCCATAAAGCGAGGCGCGGATCGGCCCGGAGCTGCGGTACCCGAGCGGCGCGTAGCGGCACGAGCCGACAAATTTCTCGGCCTCGGCGCGGTTGTTGATCATCGGGCAGACAATGCCGTAGGCGCCGGCGTCGAGCGCCTTCTGGATGTGCGCCGGATCGTTCCACGGCACCCGCACCAGTGGCGTCACATTGGTGGTCGAGATCCCCTGCAGCATCGTCACCATCATCTGGTAGTCGATCATGCCGTGCTGCATGTCGACGACCAGTGAGTCCCACCCCATGCTGGCCATGACCTCGGCCGAAAAGCTGCTCGGGATCCCGAGCCAGCTGTTGATGACCGCCCTGCCCTGCTGCCAGGCTTCCCGCACTCCATTTGGCCGCGCCATGTCATCCTCCTCGGGTTTCGCGACAATGACCGATCCCGCCAGCTAACCCGACGAGTGTCAAGCGCCGTCGCCCGACGACCGTCCTGGCTGTTTCTGCAGCAAAAATACAGCCAGCCTGCCAGCCGCATCCATCCCGGGCACGGCCCGAGGCGTGACTGCCTCAAGCTCGACGAGGTAACACACCAATATGTCTTTCCGGCGGCGGGCCCCTCACCCGCCTCGCTGCCGCTCGGCACCCTCGCCCGCGATGCAGGAGAGGGGCTAGAACGCATTCAGCACAAAGCTCCTCTCCCGCACCGCGGGAGAGGGGCGACCAAGCTCAAAGAGCTTGGTGGGTGAGGGTAGCTCTTAACGCGGATACCGGCGGAGGCGCACAAAGACGAGAGCGATGATGCTGAGCGCGGCAGTGAACATGATATAAAAGCTCGGCGACAGGCTGTTGCCGGTAACGGCGATGAGCCAGGTCGCGACAAAGGGCGTGAAGCCGCCGAAGATCGTCACGGCAATGGCAAAGCTCAATGACACGCCGATCCCGCGGATCCGGGTCGGAAACAGCTCGGCGAGCTGCGACGGCAATACCCCGCTATAGCCGGCCTTGACGAGGCTGAGCCAACCGGCGGCAAAGATCGCCGTCGCGAGCGAGGGTGACGCGACCATCAGATAAAAAACCGGATAAGTAGTGAGAAAAAAGAGCCATGCCGTTCCTGTCAACAGGCCGCTGCGTCCGAACCTGTCGGAGAGGTGTCCGGCGAATGGCGAGACAATGCCGAGGATGACGGCTCCGACGAAGGTCGCGGTGAAGCCGGTCGCCTGCGGCAGGTGCAGCTCCTTCATCGCGTAGGTCGGAATATAGAGGATGATGTAGGCCGAGCTGTTCGAGACTACTGCTGCGCCCATCGCCAGGAGGACCTCGATCGGGTGCTCGCGCAGCACGTCGCGCACCGGAGTGCGGGTCGGCTTGATCTCGACGTATTCCGGGGTCTCGTCGAGCCGGCGGCGAATATAGAGCCCGACGGGGCCAACCAATATCCCGAACAGGAACGGGACGCGCCAGCCCCAGTCCACAAGCTGCTCCGGCGACAGGATGCTGGTCAGCAGAATCCCGAACCCCGACGCCAACGCGCCGGTGATCCCGGTGCTGGCCCATTGCCAGCTCGCGACAAAGCCCTTGCGCGATGCTGTTTGTTCGGCCAGAAAAGTGACGGCGCTGCCAAATTCGCCGCCGACGGAAAAACCCTGCAGCACCCGGGCGACCAGGATCAGGATGGGCGCGGCGAGCCCGATTGTCGCATATCCCGGCATCACCGCCGTCAGCGTCGTGCCGATGACCATCAATAGGATCGAGAGGGTGAGCCCGGCCTTGCGGCCAGCGCGATCGGTATAGGCGCCGATCAGGATTGCGCCGATCGGGCGCACCAGAAACGAGACGCTAAAAGTGCCTAAGGTCGCCAGCAGCGACGCGGTCTCGTTGGCGCTCGGGAAGAACACTTTCGAGATCGTGACCGCGAAATAGCCATAAACCAGAAAATCGAACCATTCGAGTGCATTGCCGAGCGAAGCGGCGACGATGACTCGCGTCAGTGTGGGTTTGGCGCGGACGGGCGGAGCAAAAGCGGCCGCGGTCATAAGGGCTCCTCCCGATGAATTTAGGACAGCTTCTTGGTCATGTAGAAGCGCGTATGGCCGGGCGGCTCGCATTCGATCCGGGCGGCGACCTCCCAACCCTGCTTCAGGTAGAACCCCGGCGCCTGAAAGTGGACGGTGGACAACACCGCGCGGGTACAGCCGCGTCGCCGCCCTTCCTCCTCTGCCATGGCGAGGATCCGGCTGCCAAGCCGGCCGCGCCGCAAATCCTCCGGCAGAAAAAACCGCTCTACCCGCAAGAGGCCCAGTGACGTGCGGCCGTGCAGGCCGCCGACGACCTTCTTGGTTTCGGGATCGCGGACGAGGACGGCGAGTTCACGACTGTCCGAGTATCCCGCCTGCGCCTCGTTGTAGGCGCGCAACCCCTCCGCGATCACCGCGCGCTCGTCGTCATCCGGTGCATCGGTCAGCGTGAGTGTCATTTCGGCTTCATCAGCCACGATGCGTCCTCCCCACCACCCGTCATGGCCGGACTTGATCCGGCCATCCACGCCTTCGGCGCCTACTGGATCCGCGCGCCCAAAGAACGTGGATCACCGGGTCAAGCCCGGTGATGACGATGTTTAATACAGACTTTACCCTCGGGCCTGCCTCGCGGCCAATCTTAGGCGTCCATGGTCGCCGCTATCTTGGCGGCGATATCGGCGCGCCATTCCTCGATCGGCTTGAAGCCGGGCTTGGCGCGGCAGATCGCCTCGGTTTCGCGGTAGAGTTCGTCCGCGGACTTGTCGAGATCGATCTCGAAGCCCAGCGGCTGCGGCACGTACCACGGCGTATCGCAGAACATCTCGATGCGGTTGCCTTCGGGGTCGCTGAAATAGACCGACCAGGCATTGCCGTGGCAGCGCGGGTCGATGACCTTGCAGCCGGCCTCGCGCACTCTTCGGAAGACGCGCTGCACATTGGCCAGAGTGCCGACGTTGAACGACACCTGCTGCACCATCGGCGTTTCGAGATCGCCATTGCGGCCGCGCACCAGCACAACCTGGTGGTGGTCGCTGGGATTGCGGCTGAGGAAAGTGATGCGCCCGTCTGGCGCGCCGTCGCTGACCACGAAACCGAGCACCCGGGTGTAGAAGTCGGTCATTTTCGGCACGTCATTGACATAGAGCCCGACATGGCTCAGGCGCGGCGATTGCTCTTGCGACATCGATTGGGTCTCCTTAGTCTTAATCCAGCACTTCCTGGTTAATCGTCCGCATGCTAACAACAACCAACGATCAACAGGAGAGTTCTTTTATTTTCGCCCGAATTTGGCACGCAGCGCTTCAGCGGCGTGGTCGAGAAGCAAGCGGACCTTGGCCGGGAGGTGGCGGCCTTCCGGATGCACGATGTGAATGGGTGCGGGTGGGGGTTCGTAATCGACGAGAGCGATCTGCAGCAAGCCTGCCGCTAGATGCGACTCCGCCTGATAGGATAGGATGCAGGCAAGCCCGAAACCCTCGAGTGCAGCGTCCACCGCTGCGGCGGTGGTGTTCACCACCAGCCGGGGCGTGACGGCTACGGAAGTGACGCCGCTCGGACCGTGAAACGACCAGCGGTCGGGAATAGGTGTGACGGCTGTGCACGCCACCACACAGTGGTTGCCGAGATCGCGCGGCGTCGCCGGCACGCCGTAGCGGGCAATGTATTGCGGAGCTGCGCAAACGACGCGCCGGACCTGCCCGACCAAGACTGCCCGCAGTGAGGAGTCCGGGAGCTGACCGATCCTGACGCCGAGATCGAGCCCCTCGTCCACCAAAGAGACGACCCGGTCGAGCAACAGCAGCCGAATGTCCACCTGAGGATATTTGTCGAGAAAGCTTTGCACGAGAGGCAGTACGTGAAGCCGGCCGAACATTACGGGGGCTGTAACATTGATCCAGCCGCGGGGCTCGACTCGCTCGGCGAAATTCACTGCTTCGAGCTCGTCATAGACTGCGAGCAGTCGCCGGCAGTTTTCGAGATAACGCGCGCCGGCATCGGTTAGCGCGACTGAGCGGGTCGTCCGATTGAAAAGGCGGGTTTGCAGCCGCTCTTCGAGCGCGGCGACCCCGCGGGTGACCGAAGCCGGCGAGCGATTTAACTGTCGTGCAGCTTCGGCAAAGCTCTGTTGTTCGGCGACCGCCACGAAGATCACCACGGCTTCGAGTTCGATCCTGCATGCTGTTGCGCCAACTGAAATAGAGAAACGCGTTTTTGCGTAATTCAGTTGTCTGATGCAATGCATACTTCGAGGCTGCGATGCTATCCCCGCTCGGGAGCCAACCATGACCACCGTCAATTACCGCACGGCCGAGGTCGACGGCCTCGACGTGTTCTACCGCGAAGCCGGTGCGGCAGACGGCCCGACAGTGCTCCCGCTGCATCGCTTCCCGAGCGCCGGCCACATGTTCCGTGATTTGGTCCCGCTTCTCGCCGCGCGTAAGCCAGTCATTCGCGGTGAGAGACGGCGATTGCCGCCCTCATAGCAGGCGTCAAAGGCTTTGAGCACCCGATTAAAGAAGCGCGGCAACCGCATCATGGGATTACGGCTCCATTTTTGAGGGAGAGCGGAGATGTCCTTGAGCCAAGCGAGCGTTGTTCTGGTTCATGGTGCCTGGGCCGACGGATCAAGCTGGGCAAAGGTTATCGGGCCGCTGGCGGCCGACGGTATCAAGGTGATCGCGGCGCCGTTGCCGCTGACATCGTTCCAAGATGATGTAGCGGCGCTCGATCGCACGCTGGAGCGCGCAACGGGCGTGGTCGTTCTCGTCGGCCATGCTTATGCTGGCGCCGTCATCGCGGCGACGCGCGACGAGAAGGTCAAGGCACTCGTCTACGTCGCCGCTTTGGCACCGGACGAGGGCGAAACCGTCGCCGACGTGTTCTACCGTGCCGAGCCTCACCCGCAGGCTCCCAAGCTGGCTCCCGACCAGCATGGGCTGATCTATCTGCCCGAGGAAGCCTTCGCCGCAGCCTTCGCCCAACATGCCCCCGTCGAGGAACAGGTCGTGCTGGCGGCGGTTCAGCGGCCGATCTCGCCTGCCTGCATCACGGTAGCGGTGGATCGACCGCTGTGGAAGGATCGCCCGACTTGGTTCCTCGTGGCGGAGCAGGATCACATGATCGTCCATGAAACTCAGCGCTTCATGGCCCAGCGGATGCACGCAAAGGTGCGCCCGTACCCCGTCGATCATACACCGATGGTGACCGCGCCCTCCGTCGTCGTGGACATTATTCGCGAGGCGATCGGCGAGGTAGTTGCAGGTTGACCGCGACCAGTCTCGCACGGCTGCAAGACTGCAGAGCTGAAATTTGTCGTAACCGTGGAAAGTATCGTGTCGCAGAGGAAAAGCGCTATGACCGCGATCAAGTATCGAACTGCCGACTTAGGTGGCGTTAATCTCTTCTATCGTGAGGCCGGCGCGCGGGACGCTCCGAAGCTGTTGCTGCTTCATGGTTTTCCGAGCGCGAGCCATATGTTTCGCGATCTCATCCCGCTTCTGGTCGATCGCTTCCACATGATCGCTCCCGACCTGCCGGGGTTCGGAAAGTCCGACATGCCGGGCCGCGGCTGCACCTTCGACCAGATCGCGCAGACGATCGATCGCTTCACCGAGGTGGTCGGTTTCGATCGCTATGCGGTCTATGTCTTCGACTACGGTGCGCCGACCGGATTCAGGCTCGCCGTGAAGCATCCAGAGAGGATCACGGCAATCATTTCGCAGAATGGAAACGCCTATCAGGAAGGCCTGAGCGACGGCTGGAACCCGATCCGCGCTTATTGGGAAGACGCATCGCAGACCAACCGGAACGCACTCCGCGTCTTTTTGGAGCCCGAGACGACCGTTTGGCAATACACGCACGGCGTTCCCGACGCTTCGACTGTTTCTCCAGATGGCTACTCGCTTGACAATTTCTACTTGACCCGGCCCGGCGCGGATGAGTTGCAGCTTGACCTATTCGCAGACTACAAGACCAACGTCGCCCTCTACCCGACGTTCCAGAAGTATTTCCGCACTCACAAGCCGCCTTTCCTTGCAGTGTGGGGCAAGAACGATCCGTTCTTCCTGCCGGCGGGCGCCGAGGCGTTCAAACGGGACCTTCCGGACGCGCTCGTCCGCTTCCTCGACACTGGGCACTTTGCGCTGGAGACGCACTGCGACGAAATCGCCGCCGCGATCCGCGACCTCCTGTCTCCCTGACCGCACCGGAGAATTGCCAGGCGCGCGATCGTGCTGGAGAAATTCGGCGGCCTCGTCGTTATCCAAGTAAATCTTAGTCGGTTACTACAGGAGAAGCGAACATGACGAACATGATCTCCGCGGCATTTCCGTACCAAAAACAGCGGCGGCGGGTCCTCGGCCGCGAGATGGCGTATGTGGAGGCGGGACAGGGCGACCCCATCGTGCTGTTGCACGGCAATCCCACCTCGTCGTACCTCTGGCGCAACGTGTTGCCACACCTGCAGCCACTAGGCCGCTGCATCGCCCCTGATCTGATCGGCATGGGCGACTCCGACAAGCTGCCCGACAGCGGCCCCGGCTCGTATCGCTTCGTCGAGCACCGCCGCTACCTCGATGCCCTGCTCGGGGCCCTGGATGTGCGCGAGCGGGTCACCTTCGTCATCCATGACTGGGGCTCCGCCCTCGGCTTCGACTGGGCCAACCGCCACCGCGACGCTGTGAAGGGTATCGCGTTTATGGAGGCGATCGTGGCGCCGCAGGGCCGGGACCACTGGGACAAGATGGGAATGCGTCCGGCTTTGGAAGCGGTGCGTTCGGAGGCCGGCGAGACGATGGTTCTGCAGAACAACTATTTCATTGAAGAGATCCTGCCGAACGCCATCCTGCGTAAGCTCTCCGACGAGGAGATGGCGGAGTATCGACGGCCGTTCGCCGAGCCCGGCGAGGGGCGACGGCCGACGCTGACGTGGCCGCGGCAGATCCCCATCGAGGGCGAGCCCGCCGATGTGCATGCGATCGCGACTGAATACGCGGACTGGCTGGGGACGAGCAATGTGCCCAAACTGTTCCTGAAGGCTGAGCCAGGTGCGATCCTCGCCAATGATACGCTGGTCAACCTCGTCCGCGGGTGGCCAGCGCTGACCGAGAAGACGGTAGCGGGGATCCATTTCGTTCAGGAAGATTCCCCAGACGAGATCGGGCGGGCTGTCGCCGAATGGATGGGGGCGTTGGGCTGACGGGGGCCATGCAGGGCCGCGATGTCAAGAGCAACAGGATGGCGACAAAGGATGTGAGCGTGGTGCCTACCCACTTAACGGCCAGACAAGCACCACCATTTTGCCCCCGGCCTTGTTCAATTCCATCGCTCTGTGTGCTGAACAATCGTGCAATTAAAGGCGCGCTCCCTAATCCAGCACTTCCTTGTTGATGACGTTGTCGCGGATCGGCTTGCCGTCGAGGACGCTCAAGATGTTCTCGACGGCAGCGACCCCCATGCGGTCAACCGCCTCTCGCGTGACGCCGGCGACATGCGGGGCGGCGATGAAATTCGGCAGGGTCAGGAGCGGGTTATCCTGCGGCGTCGGCTCCTGGTCGAAGACGTTGAGCGCGGCGCCCGGCAATGCGGTTCGCCTTCAACGCTTCTGTTTGTCGTTGCTGCCATCGTCTCGATCCTGCTGGGCTTCTCGCCAAAATTCGGTGCTCTTATTCTATCGATCCCGGGTCCCGTCATCGGCGGCTTGTCGATCGTGCCGTTTGGCTTGATAGCCGCCATGGCAGGCCGGATCTGGGTAAAAAATAGGGTAGATTTCTCCGACCCGCGAAATCTGATCACCGTCGCTGCCGCGCTTACGGCAGGGGCGGGCGACCTCACACTCAAGTTCGGCGCCTTCACGATGGGCGGGATCGGCGCCGCAACCTTCGGCGCCATCATCCTCCATCAAATTCTCGCGTGGAACAGCGACAGACAATAAATCCGTCGCCCAGAAATCTGGCGCGAATGTCCGTTTTCGACCCCTTTCCGGACATTCGCGGGCGGGGTATGTAAAAGCTATGGAAGCTGATTTCGTGCGGGAGCGCGATGGTTCGCGAAATGAGATTACCGAGGATGGAGGGCGCGCTGAGAAGCGCGGTCGCGGCAGCGTGCCGATGGTTGAGACAAAGCGGGTCGAGCTAAAAGCTATTCGGGTGGCCTACGAAGGGCTGCCTCCCGAAATCAAATCCAATGGCATGCGGTCCTCTTTCGCGCTGGCGGGCGCTGTGGTTCGCGCTTTCATGGGCGATCAGTGGTTTGACCGTCACGTAATGCCGAGACAGCGCAAGCCGGGGTTTGTTACCATGGATGAATCGAGCCAGGTTAGCCTTGACTTGTCGGCTTATCGGCTGATCGACCTGGCGGAGTTGCTCTACAACCTTCAACTCGTCGAGGGCTTTGACGACTGCCTTGACCGGATGCGGCAGGGGGACATTGAAGCCACGTATGCGGAACTCGACCTTGGCCGGATGCTCTTCTGGCATCACGTTCTGTTCCGTTATGTGAAGCCGACAGGCGTGACCGGAGCCGACTACGACGTGGATATCATTTATCCCAACGGCCTTCACGTTTGTGGCGACGCCAAGTGCAAAGTTGAGGGAACGGATTTCAACACCAGGTCGATTGGCTATTCCCTTAGCAAAGCACGAAAACAGTTGCCCGATGATCAGCCAGGAATCGTGTTCGTGAAGATTCCGCCGAGATGGTACAACGAGCCAAATTTTATAAAGCTCGCTAGCGCAGAAGCGCTCGAATTTCTGCGGACCACACGGCGCGTCGTCTCGGTCAAGTTCTACGTGTCAGCCACCGTCTTTCACAGTGGGTGGGTGAAGATTGAGCACGGCTTTAAGGAACTCTCCAACCCCGTCACCGACTTCGGCGAAAATGTGAACTGGGATATCTTCCATAAGCACACCAATGTGCCGGCGAGCGGAATGCCTGCTCACTGGCAGAGAATCCTCTTCTATCCGGATGGGGTACCTCGCGATGGTCAGGGGAGCAGACCGCCGCCGCGATGAAGTACTGCGGCACAGGCTTAACCGGCTGCCGGCGGTTTCGGCGCCGCGGCCATATCGGGTGCAAATCTGACGTTTGGTGCCGCGATCGGTGGACCCCTCTCGACCCTTATGAGCCATTCGTTGGCACGAAGATGGTCTGAGTTCACGCCCCAATCCAGCGATGGCCGATCACCCTTCTTATCGTGGACGCAGGGTGATAGACGATTGGCCCTCGTCCTCACCGGCATCTGGGGAATGTCAGCTGAAATGAGCGCAATTATTCCACTCGGCCGCTTCTCGAAAGTGGCGCTGACCACAGCGTGGCCCACGGAGGATGACAACTTCACTCCATGGCTCGCTGAGCCGGCGAACATAGCCCTTCTCGGCGAGACACTCGGAATGGATTTGGAGGTCAAGGAGTCTGAAAGCTGGGTCGGGTCATTTCGGGCCGATATCCTGGCCCGACTGGCGGACGAGGACAGTGAAATCGATCACCTGGTAATCATAGAGAACCAGTTTGGGCGAACCGACCACCGACACCTCGGCCAAATCCTGACGTATTTAGCGGGAGTTCAGGATGCGAGAACGATCGTGTGGCTCGCCGAGAAGATCCAACCTGAGCACCGTGCGGCGGTAGACTGGCTGAACACGCACACAGACGAGGAATTTTCGTTTTTCGCTATCGAAATGGAGTTGTGGCAAATCGATCAGTCTCCTCCTGCGCCACGCTTCAATGTGATAGCGAGCCCAAACGAATGGGCGCGAAGCACACGCGCCGTCGCGCGGCGTCTAAATGAAGACGAATTGAGCGGAGCCGCGCCCCTCCGGATCGCCTATTGGGCCTCTTTTGGTAAATTCCTCACCAATAAAGGCGCACTCTTCAAAATAAGACGAGCAAATAGGCGTCACTGGTTCAATTTTCCGATCGGTCGAACAGGGTTTCGGATCAGTACCGCCATCAGCACCGAACATCAGTGGATCAGGGTTGGACTTAACATGCGACACGACGCTGATAAGGCGGCGTTCGACATGCTCTTCGATCAGAAGGCGCAAATCGAAACCGAGTTTGGGGAGAAGTTGGACTGGGAGCGGTTGCCGGGGAAGTTGGCCTCACGCGTTACAATCTATCGACACGCCTCCGATCTTGCGGATCAGGACCATTGGGACGAATTCCATGCTTGGATGCTCGACAAAATGGAGCGGTTTCGCAGTGTCTTTGCTGACCGCGTGAAGCAACTCCCTACGTCGACAGCCGCGGGAGTGGTTTCCGACGAAGACGAGGCGTCCGACGAGTGAGATTTTTGGCAATCGGCTGCTTTACACCCGGTGAAGCCGTTCGCGGCTCGTCGCGATCATCGACCGCCCAACGGCTCAAACCGACCCGACCTCGCCCTTGCCCGGTCGCGATGGACGGCTTCCTAAAATGGCATTTATTAATTTGACAATATACGACAGTTATGATATCATTTCAAAATGTCATTTCACCAATGCGCCAATCTGCGCGGCACGCCCGCCTGCGCTTGCAAACCCGATATCCGCTCCGAGAACGGTTTCGACCGTCATGCTTGCCTTCGCGGCTCTTTCACATTCTCCATCGAACAGCGGAAAACAGCGGCAAAACAGCGGGGGCTTCCGCTGTTTTCGGTGAGCCGGACCGTCGGAAGTCGAGGATTTCCGCCGTTAACTCGATGCCGGTTGCTAATAATTCGCTGCAAAAAACAGCGAGAACAGCGGGCCGGCGCCGGGGCTGCTAGCCCGCTGGTTTCTCGACGTGGCCGCCGAACTCGTAGCGCATCGCCGAAAGCAGTTTGTTGGCGAACTCGGCCTCGCCGCGCGAGGCGAAACGATCGTATAGCGCCGCCGACAGCACATGCGCCGGCACGGCCTCGTCGATCGCGGCCTTGATCGTCCAACGCCCTTCGCCCGAATCCGAAACCCGGCCGGCAAAGCCCGCCAGCTGCGGGTCCTTGGCAAGCGCATCCGCGGTCAGGTCCAGCAGCCATGAGGCGATCACACTGCCGCGCCGCCATAACTCCGTGATATCGGGCAGGTTGAGGTCATATTGGTAGTGCTCGGGATCGCGCAGCGGCGTAGTCTCGGCATCGGCGGCATGGGTCTGTTTTCCGACATTGGCGGAATGCAGGATGTTTAGGCCTTCGGCATAAGCCGCCATCAATCCGTATTCGATGCCGTTGTGCACCATCTTGACGAAGTGGCCGGCGCCGTTGGGGCCGCAGTGCAGGTAGCCTTGTTCGGCGGTGCTGGCGCCCAGTTTCTCTCGGCCCGCGGTCGGCGGAATGTCGCCTTTGCCCGGAGCCAATGTCGCAAAGATCGGATCGAGACGTTGGACGACCGGCTTTTCGCCGCCGATCATCATGCAGTAGCCGCGCTCCAGTCCCCAGACCCCGCCGCTGGTCCCGACATCGACGTAGTGGATGCGGCGCGGCATCAGCTCCTTGGCGCGCCGGATGTCGTCGATGTAGTAGGAATTGCCGCCGTCGATCAGGATGTCGTCGGGCTCGAGCGCCGGCAGGATGTCGGCAATGCTCTTGTCGACAACGGCGGCCGGCACCATCAGCCAGACCGCCCGCGGCTTTTCCAGCTTTTTGACGAGCTCGGCGAGCGAGGCGGACCCGACGGCGTGTTCTGCGACGAGTTCACCGACCGCCTTCGGCGACATGTCGAAGACGACGCACTCGTGGCCTCCCTTGAGAAGCCGCCGGACCATGTTGGCGCCCATCCGGCCGAGGCCGACCATTCCGAGTTGCATGGGGACTTCCCTCCAACAGCTGCGTTACGAGGATTTCTTGACCAAGGCGGGAAAATCATACGCGAGCAGGTCGCCGATGCGCTCGACCGTCAGGTCGGCGGGCGGCAATGACGCGACGACCCGGGCATCGTTGGCGTATTGGCCCTGACGCGGCAGTACCGTAGTCACCCGATCGCCCCAGATCTCCTTGACCGCCGCCAAGATCCGCGGCTTGTCGTCCACCAGGACATAATGCCGCGCCGGATAGCGCTGCTGCACGTCGTCGAGCTCCTGCTCCTTGTGGATGTAGATCAACACGTGCCCGTCGACCGCTTCCGAGATCCCGGAGCGCTCGACCTTGCGCGGCTGAAAAACCACGTCGCCATCGGACAGGATCGCGGTCTGCCCCCAGCCGCGGAAGCGTTCGAGAACATCGAGCGCCTGCGGGTAGAGCCGATTGGCAAAAGGATAATCGACCAGGTAGGACGACATCGACAGCAGGTGAATTTCCCGCGGCCGCTCGGCGCGGTAGCGCTGCAACGCGCCCAGATAATCGCGGTAGCCGAGCTCGGTGAACAGATTCTCCAGGATCGCCCAATAGCGGTCGCGGCAGGCCGCCCCGAATTCGCGCTGCAAATGGCGCTTCAGATCGGCTTGGATATGGTCGTTGTCGACCAAGGTATTGTCAACGTCGACGAGGAATACGGTCGTGTCGGCGGTGATCATCGGGCGGGTTCCCTTCGAGCCGATCTATTCCGGTCGGTGGGTTTCGTTCCACAGTCTGATCGCCGGCTCCGCCAGACTGTGCTCGTAGCCGAGAATGCTGAGGCTGGAGGTGTCGAGCAAGAGATAACGGCCAGCCGCCGCTTCGAGGCCGAGCCAGCGAGCCGCGAACACCCGCGAAATATGCCCGCTCGAAAAAATCGCGACGTTGCCGTGGACGGCGCGCACGCGCTGAACCACCCGGTCGGCGCGCGCTCCCGCCTGCTCCGGAGTTTCGCCCCCCGGAGCGCCGTCGCGGAACAAGAACCAGCCCGGATTCTCGGCGAGGATATCGGCGGTGCGACGGCCCTCATATTGGCCGTAATCCCATTCTGCGAGGTCGGGATCGACTTCGGCCAGACTGCTCGACCCGGCCAGCTCGGCCGTCCGCCGCGCCCGCTGCGATGGGCTGGTAAACACTTTGGCGAAACGCTCTCCGCGCAGCCGCTGCCCGAGAGCCCGCGCCTGACGCTCGCCGCGCTCCGTCAATGGCAGATCGGTGCGGCCGGTATGCTGGCCGGAGAGGCTCCAGGCAGTTTCGCCGTGCCGCGCGAGATAGACGACGGGCAGCGGTTCACTCACGATTTGCTCCTGGCCGTTGCGCGACGGAATAGGTCGGGAAGGCACGGCGGGCGGTTTATAGATCTAATTCGAGGCGTGTGCCAGACGGGCGAATATCTTCAGTTATTCGGCCGGCTGCGGTGTGAAAATCGGGGCGGTGCGCCGCAAGCGGCCGGGCAGGAACAATCCTGCGACGGCGACAAAACCCGCGCAGCCGGCCAGGGTCAGCCACAGCGGGGCGAAACTCCCGGCGCCGTCATAGATCACGGCGACGAGCTTGACCCCGATCGTGCTGACGCCGAGCGCCAAGAGGAACTTGGCGCCGAACGCGGTGGCCCGCCACTGCGGCGGGCTGTAACGCGCGAGCAGCGCATTTTCCGCCGGTACCGACAGCACGCCAAGATAATTGACCGCCATCATCACGCCGAGCAGCGGCACATTGCGCGCCTGCATGGCGATGACGAAGAGCGGGGCCTGAGCCGCCCAGGCGAGGACGTATACCGCCTTCATCGGGAAGTGGTCGGCGAGCCAGCCGCCGGCCAGCTGAGCGGTCGCCGCGACCAGGAATACCAAGGTCACGAAGCCGCCGGCATCGAGGGTCCCGCCATCGGTGAGGCCGGTCAGCCCGGCGGCAAACGCCTTCGGCAAGGCGACCGTGATCGATTGCGAGATCGTGCCGTCGGCCAGCATCGTGAAGGACAGCACGATGAACGTGCGGATCACGTCATTGCGCGAGGCCTTCCGCTCGGGCCGGCGGTCGGCCGCCGCTGCGACGAGGCTTCCGCCGCGCATACAGCAGAGCAAAACCGCGCCGGTCGTAGCGCACAGTGCTCCCGGTATGATGAAGGCCGCCCGCCAGCCGATCGCCTGCGCCAGAGCGCCGGCGACGAACGCCGCTGCGGCGAGGCCGATACTGCCGGCAATGCCGTTGACCCCGAGCGCCCGCCCGCGATTCCTCGCGTTGCGGACCAGCCACGCAGTGCCGACCGGGTGATAAATCGAGCCGAACAGTCCGATCGCGGCTAGACCGAGCGCCAGCGCCACCGGCCCGTCGGTCAGGCCGGTGGCGATCGCCGCGCCGCCGGTGCCGATGAAAAAGATGACCATCATGCCCTCGGCGCTCCACCGGTCGCCGAGCCAGCCTGCCGGCAGCGCGCCGAGGCCGAACAATACAAACCCGCCGAGCGACAGCGACAGGAGATCGCCGTACGACATGCCCCATCGTCCTTCGAGCACGAGCAGGACGGTCGGGTAGAGCAGCATCAGCAGATGCGCAAAAAAGTGGCCGACGCTCGAAAAGCCGAGCGCCAAACCGGCAGACCGCGGGTTCATCTGGCTAAATTCTCACACCCTCTGGCGCCCGGCAACGGCACGGCGGTTACAATCGTCATTCCGGGGCGCGGGCATCGCCCGCGAGCCCGGAACCCATGAACCCCGGCCCTTCAGAGCTATGCAGCGCCCGTGTTCATGGGTCCCGGGCCTGCCCTTCGGGCATCCCGGGATGACGGTTGTCGACTGTCCTGGTTGGCTTTGACCAGCGTGTGTTTCGCGCTGCGGCTGACCGCTGTGACCATTGGGTTCATCGCTTCTCCTCAGTCGATCGGCACGCGCCGTTTCGCCAATTCCGTCTCATCGATCTGCAGTCCCAATCCCAACGTCTGCGGCAGGTGAAAGAAGCCGTCGACGGGCCGCGGGGGATTTTCGAACACCGCGCGCATGCGCGGCGACGGGTCGTTCAGCTCGCACGGCTTGGTAGCGTGTGCTTGGCTTGCCGCCAGATGCAAATTGGCCAAATGGCCGATCGTCGGCTGCGTCTGGTGCGGCACCAGCTCGACGCCATGCGCATTGGCCAGCGCGACGCAGCGCATCAGGCCGGTGATGCCGCCCATCTTGACGATGTCCGGCTGCACCATCCGGACTCCGGCCGCGATCAACTCCGCCAATCCGGCCAGCGTATAGGTCTGTTCACCCGCGGAGACTGTGATGTCGAGCTTTTGCGCGACTTCGCCCATTGCCTTCACATGGTAGTGCTGCACCGGCTCCTCGAACCACCAGTAGCCGAGTTCTTCGAGCACGCGCCCGACGCGGATCGCGCCGCCGACCGAGTAGCCGTTATTGGCATCGAAGGCGAGCGGCAAATCATCCCCGACCAGTCGCCGAACCGCGCGCGCCTTGGCGATATCGCCGGGGATATCGATGTCCGGCCTGGTGCGGTCGTTGTCGAAGCGGATCTTCACCGCTGCCGGCTTATCCTTCAGCCGCGCTTCGACAACGCGCAGCACCTCGTCGACGCTGCGTGCGCCATTGCCGCCGATCGAGGCGTAAAAGGGTAGGCTGGTGCGCCAGGCGCCGCCGAGCAATTTGTAGATCGGCTGATTGAACAGCTTGCCCTTCAGATCCCACAGCGCAATGTCGAGCGCCGCCAAGGCGCCGGTCAGCGCACCCTCGGGTCCGAGTTTGACGAAGGTATGCAACAATGTGTCGAGCAGCACAGCATGATCGAGCGGGTCCTTGCCGATCAGCGTCGGCGCCAGATTGTGCTTGACGATCCCGAGCGAAGCTAAGCCGCCCTGCATCGGCGACGCCTCGCCAATGCCGAACGAGCCGTCGTCGCAATGAACTCTGACCCAAGCGCTGCGTTGCGCCGGCTTGTCCTCGGGCGCCCATTGCACCTGAAATACCTCGATGTCACGGATCTTCACGGCGTGCTCCTCGAGAATCTGAATGATCAAGGCTCGTCACGGGATTCATCGACAAACTTCACGGCGGATCGAATGCCTTTACTACCGGTAATGGGCGGTCGAACCGCTCGATCTCGATTACGGTGAGCTGTCCGGTGCAGCCTTGCGCGAGCTTTGACGTGGCCGCGTCGCGCGTCAGGACATTCGGGTTGCCGTGCACGCAGATCGGGTTGTCGGCGGTGGGGTCCTCGGGGTCGTACCAGGCGCCGGTGGAGAGCTGGACTGTGCCGGGGCGCAGTGCCTCACTCAGCACCGCGCCGGCAAGGCATGCCCCGCGATCGTTGTAGAGGCGCACGATGTCACCGGCGCCGATGCCTCGTGCCGCGGCGTCTTGCGGATGGATGCGGACCGGCTCGCGGCCCTTGATCTTCGATTTGAGGCTGGTGGCGCCGAAATCCAATTGACTGTGCAAGCGGGTCGCCGGCTGGTTGGCGATGAGCTGCAAGGGAAACCGCGAATTTGGGCGCTCCGCGGGCGGCTGCCAAGCCGGATGTCCCGGGCAGTCCGTGTAACCGAACCCTGCAATCTTCGCGGACGCGATCTCAATCTTGCCGCTCGGCGTAGGTAGGGGCGCCGCCACGGGGTCGCGGCGGAATGCCCGCACGATCCCGCCGTCCCAGGGCAAGGTTGGCAAAGTCAGCTCGCCCGCTTCCCAGAACTCGTCGAACTCGGGAGCTTCCGCCCCACGATCCAGCAGATTACGGCGGGTCGGCTCGTAGAGATGCCGCAGCCACTGTCGTCCCGAGCGGGCCTCGCTGAATCGCTGGGCAATGCCGAGGCGCTCGGCCACCCCAGAAAAGATGGCGTAATCGTCGCGCGCTTCGCCATAAGGCGCCACCGCCCGGTGCATTGCGACCAGCAGCGGATCACCCGGTGAGCCACCGATGTCCTCGCGCTCCAAGGTGACGGTCGCCGGCAACACGATATCGGCGTGCCGGGCGGTCGCGGTCCATGCCAACTCATGCACGATGACGGTCTCGGGCCGGGCAAAGGCGTCGCGCAGCCGGTTCAGATCCTGATGGTGGTGGAACGGGTTGCCGCCCGCCCAATAGACCAGCTTGATGTCGGGGTAGGTGAGCGGCTGGCCGTTGAAATCGAATGGCTCCCGCGGATGGAGCAGCATGTCGGCGATTCGCGCCACCGGAATTAAATCGGCAATGCTGTTGCGCTCGATCGGCAATGTCGGGAGCGGTACGGCCAATGCCGGCTTTCCGGTATTTGAGGTCGACCCCAGCGCATAGGCGAACCCGCCCCCCGGCAATCCGATCTGGCCGAGCATCGCCGCGAGCACGACACCCATCCAGACCGGCTGCTCGCCATGCTCGGCCCGCTGCAATGACTGGGAGCAGGTGATCAGAGTGCGCCGGCCGGCGGCATGCCGCGCCAGCCCGATAATTTCATCCGCAGGCACGCCGCAAATTGCGGACGCCCAGCCGGCATCCTTCGGCTGACCGTCATCGCGACCGAGGAGGTAGCCCTCGAAGATCTCGTAGCCGACGCAGTACCGGCCGAGGAAGGCGCGGTCGTGCCGGCCTTCCGTTGCCAGCGTGTGCGCGATGCCGAGCATCAGCGCCACATCCGTGCCCGGGCGGATCGGGTGCCAGACCGCCTCGGCCGCGGCCGGCAGGTCGTCGCGCAGCGGTCCGATCAGGTGAAATTCGGCGCCACGGCTGCGGGCGGCCCGCAACCGGGCTTGCGCGATATGCACACTGGTCCCGCCGCCGCCGACATCGTTGTTCTTCAGCGCCATGCCACCAAAGGCCAGCACGAGGGCGCTGTGCGCGACCAGCTCGTCCCAGCTGACGTTGTTGCCGGCGACGGCCTCCTGCGGCCCGATGACGTGCGGCAGGATCACCGACGCGGCGCCCGAGCTGTAGCTGCCCACCGAGAAAACATAGCCGCCAGCCACATTCAGAAACCGATGGAGCTGGCGCGGCGCGTCGTGGAAACGCCCGGCGCTGGCCCAGCCATATGAGCCGCCAAAGACTGCGCGCGGACCATAAACTGCGTAGACCCGGCGCAATTCCGCTGCGACGAGATCGAGCGCGCGCGGCCATTCGACTGGGACAAATGCCTCACGGCCGCGCCCTTGGTCTGCGCCGGGGCCACCTTCGAGCCAGCCACGCCGGATCATCGGCCGGGCAACCCGCGCGTGGTGCGACACCGAAGCGGGGATGTTGCCGAGCAGAGGGGAGGGGTTGGGGTCGCGCGGATGCGGGACGACCTCGACGCCGCCGTCGCGGACCAGGACCGAGAAGGCGCCCCAGTGCGAGCTGTGCGGAAGCGGGCGGGGAGAGGGAGGCGTGGGAGTTTGGTCCATCGACAGCTAAGATAGGCCGATGCCGTCCCCGCGAAAGGACCCATGATGTCGCTGAGCCGAGAGTTCGCCGGGTTCGTAACCAGCCTCCAGTACGAAAATTTGCCACCCGAGGTCGTCGACCGCGCCAAAGGCGTCACCCTGCAGGCGCTGAGCTCGGCGCTGATTGCCCGCGACACGCCCGCGAGCCGGCAGGCATTGGCGTTGATGCAGGAGGAAGAAGCAGGCGGCGGCGGGACCGCAACCGTGCTGTGCCACGGCACGAGGCTCACCAAGGCCGGGGCCGCCTTTGTGAATGCAGAGATGATCTTCGCCGGCGGCAAGTGGGACACCTTCCGCATGCTGACCCACCCGGGTATCGCTATCCTTCCGGCCGCGCTTACGGCGGCAGAGATCACCGGCGCGCCGGGTGAGGAGTTCCTGACCGCCGTCGCCGCCGGCTATGAGGTCATGGAGCGCATGGCCGCCGAGTTCATCCCGACCGTCATGTCGCGCGGCTTCCATGCGGGGCCGGTGTTCGGCATCTTTGGTGCCGCGGTCGCCGCTGCCAAATTGCACCGGCTCGATGAAAACCAGATCCACGGCGCCATTGCGCAATGCGTCAACCTGGCGGCCGGGAATCTCGAAGGGGCGCGCAGCGGCGGGCGCTCATTGCGCGAGGGCGGCGCGGTGCGCAACGCACTGCTCGCCGTCGCATTGGCGAAGCACGGGACTCCGGGCGGCGAAACGGTGTTGGAGGGCGAGGCTGGGTTTTACCACGCCTACGCCGGCAACAACCGCGGCGAATTGCGCTACAGCTTCACCGGCGCAAACCGCGCCGACATCGCAAAGATCACCGAAGGCCTGGGTCGCGAGTGGCTTTTTCTCGAGACGCTCTACCGCATCTACTCGACTGCCGGCTACAACATCGCTCATGTCGACGTGACGGCAAAGCTCTGCGCAGAGCACAACCTTCGCTATGAGGACATCGATCGCATCGAGGCCGTGGTAAACTGGCTCGAAACCGAATATCCGAGCCCGGCCTTCCCGAGCCGCGGCATCGACAACCCGCCGCAGGTCGGCAGCACGCAATATTTCACCGCCTGGGGCGCCGCCCGGCGCGGCTATCCGCTATTGCGCGGCGATCGGCCCAACCCCGGAGAGACAGACCCGCCCGAGGTCCTCGAACTGATGCACCGGGTAACCCTGATCCCGACCGTGCGCCGCACATTGTTCGGCCCGCGCATCACAGTCTTCACCAGAGACGGCCGCAGCTTTACGAAAGAAGGCACCGGCCGCGAATTCATCTGGGATTTCGAGGAACAAGCCCGCCGCATCCGCCCGATCACCCCCGGCCTCGCAATCCGCGAGACGCAGTTCGCCGAACTCATCGACACCTGCCGCCACCTCGATCGTATCGACCGAGCGGCTGCGAGGCTAATCTCGCGGACGATTACATCTTGACGGTGGGAGGGGGACTCGCGCCGCTATCATCCCCAGAAGGATCTCTGGCCAGGTCCGGCTAAACGGGCCATATTCCCCGCATGACGGTTTTTCTGACGATCCTGCTCGTTCTCGCGATGCTCGGCACCCTGACCGTGCTCGGCTTTGGCGTCGCGAGCTTGCTGCGCGGCGGCGATCCGCGCCGCTCCAATAAGCTGATGCAGTCGCGCGTCATCATGCAGGCGCTGGCGCTGGTGCTGCTGGCGATGCTGATGTTGCTGGCGCGGCATTAAGCCCCGGGTATCGAAGATGGTTCGGCTGACCCGGATCTATACGCGCGGCGGTGACGGCGGCGAGACCTCGCTCGGCGACGGCACGCGTGTGCCAAAGTGTTCATTGCGGGTCGCCGCCTATGGGACCGTCGACGAAGCCAATGCGGCGATCGGGATCGCCCGACTACATGCGGATCCGGCTGCCGACGAGATGCTCGACCGCGTCCAGAACGACCTTTTCGATTTAGGCGCGGATCTATGCACGCCGGAAGATGGCCGGCGCGCGACCGGCGCATTGCGCATCGCCGCGCCCCAAGTCGAGCGCCTCGAGCACGAGATCGACGCGATGAATGGGAGCTTGCGGCCGCTCAACTCGTTCATCCTGCCCGGCGGAACCCCATTTGCGGCCTACCTCCATCTCGCGCGGACGATCACGCGGCGAGCCGAGCGCCTGGTCAGCGAGCTCGCCGCCGGCGAGGCGGTCAACCCCGAAGCGCTCAAATACCTGAACCGCCTCTCCGACCACCTCTTTGTCCTCGGCCGCCGGGTCAACGACGGCGGCGCCCGCGACGTCCTCTGGCGCCCCGGCGCCAACCGCTGACCCAGCAACCGTCGCGCCGCGGCCCTCGACACTCCCGACCGTCAGCAACATCGCGTCGGGGAACGTAATTTGCGGTACCCGGGCGCAAATAGGACCAAACGATTGATTAACAATTTTCTGCCCAGCATAGGACATGGCAAATGAGCCTTGGTTCACATTTCCTAAAGCAGAAGGGGCGAGTACTCGCCGAGCACATCGTCGCATGCATTACTGGCGAGTGTTCGCCATCGCGGCGATGGTGATCGCCCCATGGCTCGTCATCGCGGCGGGCACATATTTGGTCATCCGAGTGCTATGAAGCGGACGGGGCACTAAACCCCTCCGCTACTACTCGTCCCACCAATCCCTTTTCTTCGCATCTCGATCGATACGATAGACGGCCCGACACCGATGCCCGAGCCCGGCTCGCCGGCTTCGCTCCGCTGCCGAGCTTGTCGCCCTCGGCGGCATCGGTTGCCGGCAGGAACGCTCGATACCCTCATGCTGCGGCGCTTGAACTCTGCTGTGGCTAGCCTCAACCGCCGCCCTCACGGCGGATGAGGCTCTTGCCTTCGTACCGGGCCCGTGCACAAATCATGATCCGGCCGGCGGGATAATGCATGCCGGCGGCGCAACGGCGAGGACGAGATGAAAGCGCTGGTCGCGGTCAAGCGGGTCATCGACTACAACGTCAAGATCCGCGTCAAGGCGGACAAGACCGGGGTCGAGACCGCCAACGTCAAGATGTCGATGAACCCATTCGACGAGATCGCCGTCGAGGAGGCGCTGCGATTGCGCGAGGCCGGGATCGTCAGCGAGATCATCGCGGTGTCGCTCGGTGCCTCACAGTGCCAGGAGACGATCCGCACCGCGCTGGCGATGGGTGCCGACCGCGGCATTCTGGTGCAGACCGATGCCGAACTGCAGCCGCTCGCCGTCGCCAAGCTGTTGAAGGCCGTGATCCTGCAGGAAAACCCCGAGATCGTCATCATCGGCAAACAGGCCATCGACGACGACTGCAACCAGACGGGCCAGATGCTGTCGGCTCTGCTCGGCTGGCCGCAGGCGACCTTCGCCTCGAAGGTCAAGATCGGCGACGGGCACGCCGAGGTCACCCGCGAGGTCGATGGCGGGCTCGAGACGGTCTCGATCAAATTGCCGGCGGTGATCACCACGGATCTGCGGCTCAACGAGCCGCGCTACGCCTCGCTGCCCAATATCATGAGGGCGAAGAAGAAGCCGATTGCGACGACGACGCCCGAGGCGCTCGGCGTCGACCCGGCGCCGCGCCTTGTCGTGCTCAAGGTCGAGGAGCCGGCAAAGCGCCAGGGTGGCCACAAGGTCGGCTCGGTTGCCGAACTCGTCGACAAGCTGAAGACAGAGGCGCGGGTGATCTGATGGCTGCTCTGGTCGTCGCCGAACATGATAACGGGGCGCTGAAGCCCGCGACCCTCAACGCGGTTGCGGCGGCAAACGAAATCGCCGCTGGCGAGGTCGATATTGTGGTTGCCGGCAAGGATTGCCGCGCCGTCGCCGAGGCCGCCGCCAAGATCGCCGGAGCGAGGAAGGTGCTGCTCGCCGACGATGCCGCTTACGAGCATGGGCTCGCCGAAAATGTGGCGCCGCTCGTCGTCGAGCTCGCGCAGAATTATTCGCACCTGATGGCCACGGCGACGACCTCCGGAAAGAATTTGATGCCGCGCGTCGCCGCTCTGCTCGACGTTATGCAGATCTCGGACATCAGCGCGGTTGTTTCGCCGGACACTTTCGTGCGGCCCATTTACGCTGGCAATGCGCTTGCGACGGTGCAATCCAAGGATTCCGTCAAAGTCATCACGGTCCGCGGGACCGCGTTCCCGCCGGTCGAGGGGGCGGGAGGCTCGGCGGCGATCGAGCCGGTGGAGACGACGGGTGCAACGGGGCTGTCGGAATTTGTCGGAGCTGAGTTGTCGAAATCGGAACGGCCCGAGCTGACCAGCGCCCGGGTCATCGTCTCGGGCGGCCGGGGTATGCAGTCCGGGGAGAATTTCCATCTCTTGGAGAAGGTCGCCGACCAGCTCGGGGCCGCGGTCGGCGCCTCGCGCGCCGCCGTCGACGCCGGCTTTGTGCCCAATGATTACCAGGTCGGCCAGACTGGCAAAATCGTCGCGCCCGAGCTCTACATCGCTGTCGGTATTTCCGGCGCCATCCAGCACCTCGCCGGGATGAAGGATTCGAAAGTCATCGTCGCGATCAATAAAGATGAGGAAGCGCCCATATTTCAAATTGCCGATTACGGCTTGGTCGGCGATTTGTTCAAGATCCTTCCCGAGCTCGCCGACGAGCTCGAGCGCCGCCAGTGAGCACGGCCCCGATGTCTGTGGCCGGGGTCTCACTTGAATGGCCGCGCCGTATCGGCATTATCGGCGCGGGGCAGATGGGCGGCGGCATCGCCCATGTTTGCGCGCTCGCCGGGATCGATGTAGTGGTGACCGACATCAGCGAGGAAGCGCTGCAGCGCGGCCGCCAGGCGATCGAGCGCAGCCTGGGGCGTCAGGTCGCGCGCGGGACGATTCGTGAAGAAGACAAGAATGCCGTGCTGGACCAAATTCAAATAGGGCTCGATTACGTGCTGTTCGCCGATTGCGACATGGTGATCGAGGCGGCAGCCGAGAACGAAGAGATCAAACGCGAAATCTTCAAGAAGTTGACCCCGATCCTGAAGCCCGATGCGCTGATCGCCACCAACACGTCGTCGATTTCGATTACCAGACTCGCTTCTGCGACCGACCGGCCTGGCAAATTCATCGGCATGCATTTCATGAACCCGGTGCCGGCGATGAGCCTGGTCGAGCTGATTCGCGGCATCGCCACCGATGAAGATACCTTTGCCGCGACTCGCGAACTGGCCTTGAGGCTCGGCAAGACCCCGGTCGCGGCGGAGGACTTTCCCGCGTTTATCGTCAACCGCATCCTGCTGCCGATGATCAACGAGGCGGTCTATACGCTCTACGAGGGCGTCGGCTCCGTCGAGGCGATCGATACGGCGATGAAGCTCGGCGCCAATCACCCGATGGGGCCGCTCGAACTCGCCGATTTTATCGGGCTCGACACCTGCCTGTCGGTCATGCAGGTGCTCTATGAGGGGCTCGCCGACAGCAAGTACCGACCCTGCCCGCTGCTCGTGAAATATGTCGAAGCCGGCTGGCTCGGGCGCAAGGCGAGCCGTGGATTCTACGATTATCACGGGGAAAAGCCGGTCCCGACCCGGTGACGCCAATACTCACTGCGAAATCTTGCCCGGGCTTGGTGAATTCGTTATCAAGCCGTCACAATCGCGTGCTATTCCGGCCCGCGAGCGTCTGTTAGCGGGACGGGTGTTTCGTGACGGTAAGTCTGGACAATTGCCCGGCTTTGGTGCTGAACGCGGATTTTCGGCCGTTGAGCTATTTTCCGCTGTCACTGTGGTCGTGGCAGGATGCGGTCAAGGCGGTATTCCTCGATCGCGTCAACATTATCGATCATTACGATGTCTGCGTGCGCAGCCCCTCGCTGGAAATGCAATTGCCGAGCGTCGTCTCGTTGAAGGAATACGTGCCCGCCGCCCGCCATCCGGCGTTCACTCGGTTCAATGTCTTTCTGCGCGACCGGTTTACCTGCCAATATTGCGGCGAGCCTTATCCCTCACACGATCTGACCTTTGACCACCTGGTGCCGCGCTCCCGGGGCGGTCGTACCATCTGGACCAATGTCGTGACCGCTTGCGGCACCTGCAATCTGTGGAAAGGCAACCGCTTGCCGCGGGAGAGCGGAATGTATCCGCGGCATCGCCCGGTGCAGCCGACGACCTATATGCTGCAAGAGAACGGCCGCGCCTTTCCGCCCAACTACCTGCACGAGAGCTGGCGCGACTACCTCTACTGGGACACCGAACTCGACCCGTTCTGATCGGCTTTTATCGCCACGCGCCCTGCCATAAAGGCAGAGGCAACAGCGCTCAGCCCTTGACGCCGCCCATGGTCAGGCCAGAGGACATGCGGCGGCGGAATATGTAATAGGTCGCGAGCGGCGGCAAGGCGTAGATGATGGCGGTGGCCATCATGTAGTTCCACGGCGCCACGTCACTGTTGAGGAACTTTCCGAGGGCCACCGCGACGGTCATGCTCCGGTCGTTCGACAGCAGCAGGAATTGGTACAGGTACTCGTTCCACGCCGCCAGCAGCGCGTAAGTGCCGACCGCGACCAATGCCGGCGCCATCAGCGGCAGGTAGATGCGGAAATAGATCTGAATCGGCGAGGCGCCGTCGATCCGCGCCAACTCGTCGAGCTCAAGGGGAATGCTCCTGCCGTATTCCTGGAAGATGAAGATCGCGTAAGGCGTGGTGAAGGTCACCAACACCGCGATCACCGACCACGGGTTGTTCTGCATACCATAGCGGTTCATGATCAGATAGAACGGGATCGCCAGGAACGAGCCCGGGATCACATAGGTCAGCAGCGCCGCGTTGGTGATCATCCAGCCGTTGCGGATGCGCATCCGGCTGATCGAAAAGCTGGTCAACGAGCCGATCGTCAGCACCAGCAATGTGACCATAGCGGCCAGAAAAACGCTGTTGCCGAATTGGTGCCAGAAAGCCTCGAGATACCAGTGGCCTTCGGTGAGGACGACCCAGAAGCTCTCGGCCGAGGGTTGCGACGGCCAGATGGTCGTCACCGCCACGTCGCCCTCGGACTCGAGCGACACCATGATGATGTTGTAGATCGGCGTCAGCGTCCACACCAGGATGACCGCGCTGAGCAGCGCAGCTCCGGCGTTGGTCGCGTAGCGCCAGCGCCGGGCGGCGCGCCGCATCCGCTCCGCCGGCCGTGCGGCGGCTGCGGTTGGCCTTGCGTCTACCGCTATTGTGCTCATAGCTGCGCCTCCGAAGTCTTGAGCTTGCGCATCAGGATGATCACCAGCGGGATCAGCAATGGCAGCGCCGACATGACCGCCGCGACCCCGAGTTGCGGCTTCCCGAGCTCCAGCATGTCACGAACGACGCCGAGCGTTGCCAAGAGATGCGTCGAGTTGGCCGGGCCGCCACCGGTCACGAAATAGACTGAGTTGAAGTCCCCAAGCAAAAAGATCGTCGCGAGGAGGGTCAGGACCAAGTACATGTTGGCGAGCAGCGGGAAAGTCACGTGGAGAAAACGGCGCAACCCGGTGGCGCCGTCCACTTTGGCCGCGTCATAGATTTCCTGCGGTATCGACATCCGGCCGGCGAGCAGGATCACGGTCCAGAACGGCGTCCATTTCCAGACATGGGAGAATACCGCTGAGCCTAATGCGAGCCAGCGCGAATTGAGCCAGGACGGGCCGTCGACGCCGAAC
The DNA here is from genome assembly GCA_963812675.1 of uncultured Alphaproteobacteria bacterium. GTDB lineage: Bacteria > Pseudomonadota > Alphaproteobacteria > ATCC43930 > CGMCC-115725 > AP-15. The sequence goes on from CAWEWR010000007.1 coordinate 344,993, forward strand.
AAAATATAGAGCGCATTATTGACCAGTCCCCATTCGCCGTTCAGCATCCAGTGAATCGAGATAAAGGTCGGCAACGCCGGAATTGCCCACGGCAGCACGAAAATCATCAACAGCGCCTTTGTCCACCAGCCCGGGCGCATAAAAAAACCGGACAGCATCAGCGCCAGAAACAGCTTTACGTTTACTCCAAAGGCGAGAAAAATCATCGTGTTGACGACGGTGTTCAAGTAGATCGGGTCGGAGAACACCTCGCTATAGAGAGCCGGGTTGCTGCCCATCCACAGCCCGTAGAACGCGGGATAAATCACGAACGCCAGGAACACCGCGATATACGGTATGACAAAGGCGACGGCCCAGGTAAACTCCGAGCCTTGCAGACCGCCGCGCCAATAGCGCCACAATGATTGCCGCCGGACTGCCGGGCGGCCGAGCTCGATAGCCGATACGGTGGTCATGAACGCCTCTCAAGCCTGCTGGATCGGGTATTTGGCGAAGATCTCTTCGGCTCGCTTGAATGCCTTGTCGACAGCCTTCTCGGGCGCCATCCCCTCGTTCATGACATCGAACTCAGCGACGCTGAAGAGATGCTCGGAATTTATTTGGGCGATGGCGGGGTTGTAGACCTCATAGATCGGCATTTGCGGACCGAGCAAGGTCAATTCGGCATAAGCCTTGCGGTGTGGGTCATCCTTGAGCCAGAACGGGTCGCTCCGAACCAGCTCCGGGATCGGCAGCATAAAGCGGCCGAGGCCGCCCTTCAGCCACTCGTTCAGCACCTTCGGCTGGATCCAATACGTCAGAAGTTCCTTGGCCGGCGCGACATTTTTCGCCCCCTTCGGAATGACCGCGCCATCGGTGATGATTTGCGCCGTCAGCGGCTGACCGTCATTGCCGAGCGGCAGACCGCGTGTCTCGATGGCGTCGTAATCCTCTTTTTTGTCATAGATCGCGACCTCGGTTGAGATCGTGCCGTCGAGATCCATCACCATCAGCTTGGCATGAAAAGCGTTGTTGTCGTCGGCGTCGTTCCAGTTGACGACCCCTGGTGGGACATAACCTTTCTTGAAGGCGGTAGTCAGTTTCTCGATGGCCTTGGCCGCCGCGGCTCGCACCTGCTCGTCGCCGGTATTGAGCCTGCCGTCCGGCGTGACAAGGTTCTTGCCGCCATAAGCAATCAGGAACGCGTTATAAGTCGCGATCGGGTCTACGCCATTGGCGGTCAGTTGATAACCGTAAGCGTAGATGTTGCGCATCCCGTCGGCACGCAATTTATCCTGCACCGGCATGAAGAAGTCGAGGAACGCATCCCAAGTATTTGGCAGGTCCGAGATCTTGTACCCCGCCTTTTCGACGAGGGGCCGCCAGATATGGAACGGCCACCCGGTGATCCGCAACGGCACCACTGTGTAGCCGCGCTTTCTTGTGACGCCGTTGTAAAGAAAGCATGAGTCGATAGCGATCGAGGAGAAATCTTTTTTCTGAGTTTCGACGATGTCGCTGACATCGAGGAACTTGTCATCCCACGAGTTCAAAGGGGCAAACTCTAGATCCGGAGTATTTATAATATCAGGAACGACGCCGCTCTGGATCGCTGCCACCGCCTTCTGGCGCATTGGCGCGAAGGGGATGATGCTCAGATCGATTCTGTTGCCGCTGGCCTTCTCGTAATCGGCGACCATCTTCTTGAGCGCGGAATCTTCTTCTTTTGCGAAGCCCTGAACCCACCAAACTTCCGCAGTCGTAGCCGCCGAGTTGGCGATATGAGGCCGCGCCAAGGCGCCGGCCGCGACGAGGCTGAGAGAGCCGCGAAGCACCGAACGCCTGGTGAGGATCGTCATACCGCCTTCCTTCCCGTTCATGCCGCGAATCAACCCGGCCACGTTCTGGTTGTTGTCTCCCGACGGCAATATAGAACAGCCGCTCGGCGGGCTCAAATGTTAATCGCTCGAGCCATCGTTGCCCGCGCTCACGCCTCCGTGATTGGGTATTTCGCGAAGATCGCCTCGGCCCGCTTGAAGGCCTTGTCGATCGCTTCTTCTGGCGTCGTCCCATTGTTCATGACATCGAGCATGGCGATGCTGAAGACATGCTCGGAATTAACTTCGGCCATGGCGGGGTTGAACGCCTCGTAAAGCGGAAGTGTCGGATGTGTCAGAGTCTCCTCGGCGTAAGCCGTGCGATGCGGGTCCTCATGGAACCAAAACGGGTCGCTCTTGGCTATTTCCGGCAGCGGCAACGCCCATCGGCCGAGCCCGCCTTTGAGGTATTCGTTCAGCACGTTCGGCTGGACCGCGTATTTCAGAAACTCCTTGGCGACTGTGACGTTTTTCGCCCCCTTCGGAATCAGCGCCCCAAAGATCGGCATCGGGCTCGGCACTTCTTTGCCGTCATTGCCGAGCGGCAGGGCGCGCGTCACGATATCGTCGTATTGCTCCTTTTTTTTGTACAGGGCGACCTCAGTCGACAGCGACCCGTCGAAATCCATCACTATGAGCTTGGCGTGGAAGGCGTTGTTGTCGTCGGCGTCGTTCCAGTTGACGACACCCGGCGGCACATAGCCTTGCTTGAACGGGGTGGTCAACTTGGCGATCGCCTTGACTGCCGCGTCCTTCACCTGCGGGTCGTCGGTGTGTAGCTTGCCGTCCGCCGTGACGAGGTTCTTGCCGCCATAGGCCATCAAAAAGCCTTGAAAGGTAATGGCAGGGTCGACCCCGTTCGCGGTCAGCTGATAACCATAGGCGTAAATATTGCGCATCCCCTGCGCTCGCAGTTTATCTTGTACCGGCATGAAAAAATCGAGAAAAGCATCCCACGTATTAGGGATATCGGAAACTTTAAACCCCGCCTTCTCGACTAGAGACTGCCAGATGTGGAACGGGATGCCGGCCGCCTTCATCGGCACCGCATAATAGGCTCGCTTTTTCGCGACATTATTATAGTTGTAAGTCGCACGAAGTGCGGTATCGACATATTGCGACTTTACGGGCTCGACGATGTCACTGACGTCGACGAGCTTGTCGGCCCAGGCATTCAGCGGGAGAAACGAAAAGTCGGCCAACTCCATGACATCCGGGACGACGCCGGCGGTAATCGCCGAAATCGCCTTTTGGCGCATCGGCGCGAACGGGATGATGCTGTCCTCGATCTTGTTGCCGCTCGCCTTCTCGTAATCTGCGATCAACTTTTTAAAGGCGATATCCTCCTCTTGGGCGAAGCCTTGCACCCACCACACCTCGGCGGTCATGGCCGCCGCGTTGGCGATATGGGGCCGCGCCAGGGCGCCGGCGGCGAGCCCGAGTGAACTGCGGAGCACCGAACGCCGCGTTAGAATGGCCATGTTCTTTTCCTCCGATTTGACGCCCGCGAACCAATAACGGCCGCGTTCGAGTTGTGCTCACCCAATGTAGAACTTCCGTTCGCCGCCCTCAAATGGTAATCGCTGCCGTCCTGAGGCTTGCGGCGATGTAGCGGCGGAGGGCGAAAAAGATCGCGACAGGCGGTAGCACATAGATAATGGCGGCGGCCATCATCGCGTTCCATGGTGCGTCATTATCGGTGAACAATTGGCCCTGGGTTACCGAAACCGTCATGTTTTGTACAGAGAGCAGCACGGCTTGATACAAATAGTCGTTCCATGCGAGCAACAGCGCATATATGGCGACCACCGCCAGCGCCGGCGTCATCAAAGGCAGATAGATGCGCAAATATAGCTGGACGGGGGATGCCCCGTCGACACGAGCCGCGTCGTCCAGTTCAACCGGTATGAGCCTCGCGTAGAGCTGTAATATCAGGATGGCAAACGGGGTCGCGAACGTCACCTGAGCTGCAATCACCGCCCAGCGGCCACCAAACAGCCCGTAGCTGTGCATGATCCGATAATACGGGACTATAAGGAAAGATGCGGGGATCGCGTAAGTGAGGAGCGCGGCGTTGGTCAGCAGCGAGCCGTTGCTCAGCCGCAGGCGGCTCACCGTGAAGCTCGCCAGGGACCCGATCAGCACGGTCAGAACCATCGTCAGCAGGCCGATATAGAGGCTATTGCCAAATTGGTGCCAGAACTCCTCGAGATACCGGGCCTCCTGCGTTACGACATCGATGAACCCCTCGAGCGACGGCGCGGGCGGCCAGAGATTGCCGACGAACTCGATTTCCCCTTCTTCGGGGTCCAGCGCGATCAGCAGCATGTTGTAGACCGGCAGCAGCGACCAGATCAGGAGGACCACGCCGAGCATCACCGAGCCCACTTCGGTGAGGATCCGCCGGCGCCGGTTGCGGCGGCGCAGCGATGGCATCGGCGGCAGGCGATCCAGCGGCAGGTTCATAGCTGTATTTCGCTCGTATGCAGCCTGCGCATCAGGAGAAGCACGATCGGGATCAGCGCCGGGAGCGCCGACATCACAGCGGCGACGCCGAGCGCCGGCTTGCTGGCATCGAAGGCGTAGCGGAAGCCGAGCGTCGCCAGCACTTCCGTGGAGCCCGCCGGCCCGCCGCCCGAGACAAGATAGACGGTCGTGAAATCGCCCAGGGTCCAGAGGGTCGAGAGCAAGGTGCAGATCAGATAAAGGTTCGCCAGTAGCGGGAAAGTGACATGGACGAAGCTGCGGGGGCCGGTCGCTCCGTCAACCTCGGCAGCGTCATAAATGACCCTCGGGATCGTCATGCGGGCGGCGAGGAAGATCAGCGTCCAGAACGGCATCCATTTCCAGATATACGCGATGACGTTTGATCCCAGCCCGAGCCAGCGATTATTGAACCACAGCGGACCGTCAATGCCGAATAGCGCAGACATCAGGCCATCGACCAAGCCCTGCTCCCCAATCAGCATCCAATGGAATGAAATGCAGGTTTGCACCGCCGCCAGCGCCCACGGCAAAATAAAGACGGCCAGCAGAACCCTGATCCACCTGCGCGGCCGCAGGAAAAAACCGGACAGCAGCAAGGCCAAGAACATTTTTACGTTCACGCCAAGGCCGACGAAAACCAAGGTATTGACGACCGTTGGCAAATAAAGCCGATCGGCGATCAGATCAGCGTAGAGAGAGGGCCTGCTTGCCATCCACAGCGCATAGCCGATCGGATACACGACGAAGGCACAGAACACCGCCGCGTAAGGAACGGCAAAGGCAACCGCCCAGGCGAAATCCGAGCCGTGCAAGTGCCGGCGCCGTGGAGCCAGGTGCCGCCTATCAACTGCAAAAGATTGCGGCGTGCGGTCCCTCTCAGCCCTGGGCGATCGGGTACTTCGCGAAGATTTCCTCTACCCGCTTGAATGCCTTCTCCGCGGCCGCCTGCGGCGTCGCCCTGTCCTGAATGATCTCGGCCCAGGCCGTCTGCCAGACATGCTCGTTCTGGACCTGGGCATAAGCCGGGTTGGAGGTCCAGAAGGTCGGCACGGTCGGGCCGAACAGGCCCTGCCGGACGTAGGGCGCCCGGTGCGGATCTTTGGGATCGAGCCACCACGGATCGTTCTTCACGATCGCCGGCATCGCCGGCATATTGCGGCCAAGCCCCGTCTTCAGATACTCGTTCAGCACCTTCGGCTGGATCAAATATTTAAGGAAGTCTTTGGCCAACGCGACGTTTTTTGCCCCTTTCGGGATCAGGCCGCAGAGGCTTCCTTGCTGGGCCGGCACCGGCTTGCCATCGTTGCTGAGCGCCAGGGGCATCGTCACGATATCGTGATAGTACGCTTGCTCGTCCTTGATGATGGCAACCTCGCCCGACAGCGAGCCCTCGATATCCATGACGATCTGCTGGGCGTGGAAGGCGTTGTTGTCGTCGGCGTCGTTCCAGTTGATCGCTCCCGGCGGCACATAGCCTTCCTTGTAGGCGGTGGTCGGATAGGTCAGCATCTCGACCGCCGCCTTGCGCACCTGCGGTTCGTCGAGGTGCAATTTGCCATCCTTGGTGACGATGTCCTGACCGCCATACGCGATCAGGAAATCGTTGGCCCGCGCGTTGGAGTCGTTGCCGGCGGTGTTCATCTGGAAACCAAGGCCATAGACATTGCGCAGGCTCTGGGCGCGCAATTTCTTCTGCACGTCCTTGAAGAAGTCGTAATAGGCATCCCAGGTCTTCGGCAGGTCCTCCATCGAATAGCCTGCCTTCTCGACCAGCGGCCGCCAAATATGGTTCATCGAAGCGCCAACGGTATAAGGCACACCGTAATAGCTGCGCTTCTTCTCGACATTGTTGTAGCAGTGGACCGTGAGCAGCGCGGTCTCGGTGTATTCCTCCCGTTGCGGCTCGACGATCTCGCTCACGTCGACCAGCTTGTCCTGCCACGCATAGAGCGCAATGATCTCGGCCGGGGTGTTCTGAAACAGGTCGGGGACGACGCCGCTCGTCATCGCTGAGACGATCTTCTGGCGCATCGGCGCATAGGGCACGATGCTGTAGTCGATCGTGTTGCCGCTGGCCTTCTCGTAATCGGCGACGATCTTTTTAAACGATATATCCTCTTCTTGGGCGAAACCCTGAGTCCACCACACCGTCGCGGTCGTCGCCGCCGCGTTCGCGATATAGGGCCGCACCAACGTCGCCGCCGCCAGAGCCGCGGAACGGTGCAGAGCCGAGCGCCGCGTCAGAGTGATCATGCCCGTTGCCCTCTATGTTCGGGCTGCGAAGGGTCTCGGGCCTCGGCGCCGTGCGACCCGGCGGAATTCGATGATCCTGCTCAGTCCTAGTACTCAGATCCATTCAGACGCTTCATTCGGCGACCCCGGAACAATGCTAGCAACCAAAAACTCCGCCACACCGGCAAAGGCCGGTGCCCACCGCGGAAATAGGTCCCGGCTTTCGCCGCGAAGTCGAAGGGGGGGACCCGGGATTGAAATCATCTGGATGCGTCCGAGCACTAGGTGATCGGGTATTTTGAGAAGATCTCCTCAACCCGCTTGAACGCCTTCTCCGCCGCGGCTTGCGGCGCCATACCCTCTTTCATGATGTCAACCCAGCCGACGCTCCAGATGTGCTCGTTCTGGACCTGCGCGTAGGCCGGGTTGTAAGCCCACAAGGCAGGCAGAGTGGGCCCCAATACCCCTTGCTTGACATAAGCGTCCCGGTGCGGGTCAGCAAACCACCACGGGTCGTTCTTTACGACCGAGGGCATGCACGGGATGTTCCGCCCGAGGCCTGTCTTCAGCCACTCGTTGTTGACCTTCGGCTGGATAAAGTATTTGAGAAACTCCTTGGCCACTTCGACGTTCTTTGCGCCCTTGGGGATCAGGCCGGTGCCACTGTTCGCTTGCGCCGGCACCGGCTTGCCGTCGTTGCTGAGCGCCAGGCCCATTGTCACGATATCGTCGTAATCGTCCTTCTTTCCTTGAGACAGCACGGCGACCTCGGTCGAGATCGTGCCGTCGAGGTCCATCACGATCTGCTTGGCGTGAAAGGCGTTGTTGTCGTCGGCGTCGTTCCAGTTGATCGCGCCCGGCGGCACAAAGCCTTCCTTGTAGGTCGTCGCCGGATAGGTCAGTGCCTTGATCGCCGCTTCACGCACCTTCGGGTCGTCGAGATGCAGCTTGCCGTCCTTTGTAACGATGTCCTGGCCCCCATACGCGATCAGGAAGTAATTGAACACATTGTTAGGGTCGTTTCCGTTGGTCGTCACGTTCAGCCCGAGACCGTAGACGTTGCGCACGCCTTGGGATTTCAGCTTTTTCTGCACCTCCCTGAAGAAATCGTAATAAGCGTCCCAGGTCTTCGGGATGTCTTCCATCTTATATCCCGCTTTTTCGACCAGCGGCCGCCAGACATGGTTCGGTAGTGTGGCGCTCGTGTAGGGCACCCCATAATAGCTGCGTTTCTTAGTGACATTATTATAACAGTAGGTGTTGAGTAGCGAGCTCTCAAGGTACTCTTCCTTTTGCGTCTCGACAACGTCGGTGACATCGACGAGCTTGTCGTCCCAGGCGTAAATTGCGGTGATCTCTGCCGGATTGTTGGTAAACATGTCCGGGACGATGCCGCTCGTCATCGCCGCGACGATTTTCTGCCGCCCCGGTGCGAACGGTATGATGCTGAGCTCGATCTTGTTGCCGCTGGCCTTCTCGTAATCGGCCACGACCTTTTTGAATGCTGTGTCCTCCTCCGGGACGAACCCCTGCACCCACCACACCTCGGCGGTCGTGGCTGCGGCGTTGGCGATATACGGCCGCGCCAAGGAGCCGACGGCGGCGAGTCCAAGAGAACTGCGAAGCACCGAACGCCTAGTGAAAATCGTCATGCCCGCTTTCCTTCCTGATCACGCCGCACGTCGAGACGCGGGCGCTCTGGTTATCTTTCCCGGGCGACTATAGAACGGCGATGCGCTGGGCTCAAATGCTCGTCGCCACTCGGACGCGCTGTTAAGGATCGCTGCGCGCTCGTTGATTGCGCTCAGGCCTGCGCGATCGGGTATTTCGCGAAGATCGCCTCGCAGCGCTTGAACGCCTTGTCGATCGCCGCTTCCGGTGTCATCCCATTGGTTATCACATCGTTCATCGCGAGGGCGAACACGTGCTCGGTGCTGACCTCCGCCCGCGCCGGATTGTACACCTCATAGGGCGGGATCGTCGGACCGTAGACGCCCTGCCGGGTATAGGCCTCGAGCGGCTCGTTCTTCGGGTCGAGCCAGAACGCCTTGTCGTTCTCGACGATCGACGGCATGGACGGCAGGAACCGGCCGAGCCCGCCTTTCAGATAGGTACCGAGCACCTTTGGCTCGATCGAATATTTGAGAAACTCCTTGGCGGCGTCGATGTTCTTGGCGCCCTTCGGCACCACCGCCGCAGCGGTGCCCATGACGCTCGGCAGCGGTTTGCCTTCGTTCGAGAGCGGCAAGCCGAGGGTCAGGATGTCGTTGTATGCTTCCTTGTCTTTCCACAGCGCCACCTCAGTCGAGATCGTGCCGTCGAAATCCATGGCGACGAGCTTGGCGTGGAAGGCGTTGTTGTCGTCGTTGTCGTTCCAGTTCACCACTCCCGGCGGGAGAAAACCTTGCTTGTAGGCCGTCGTCAATCTGGTGACCGCCTTGACCGCAGCCTCCTTGATCTGCGGCTCGTCGGTGTGCACTTTGCCGTCCGGCGTGAACAAGTCCTTGCCGCCATAGGCGACCATGAAATGGTCGAAGTGACCGATCACGTCGAACCCGACCGACGATATCATAAAGCTGTAGGCATAGATGTTGCGCATGCCCTGCGCCCGCAATTTCGTCTGCACCTGCTGGAAAAAGTCGATAAACGCGTCCCAGGTGTTTGGGATGTCGGCGGGTTTGTAGCCGGCCTTGTCGAGCAGCGATTTCCAGACATGGAACGGGATGACGGTCATGCGGTGCGGGATCATGTAATAGCTGCGCTTTTTCGCTACGCTGTTGTAGGCGTTCACGGTCTGCAGCGCCGTCGGCGTGAACAGCGAGTTCTGCGTCTCGATGACGTCGGTCAGGTCAACGAGCTGGTCGTTCCAGGCGCTCAGCACGGCAAACCAGTAGTCGCCGACATTGATTAAGTCGGGTACGACGCCGCTGGTCACCGCGGCAATCTCCTTCTGCCGCATCGCGGCAAACGGCAGGATGCTGTACTCGATCTGGTTGCCGCTGGCCTTCTCGTAGTCGGCGACCATCTGCTTGAAGGCGATGTCTTCTTCCTGGGCAAAGCCCTGCACCCACCACACCTCCGCGGTCGTGGCCGCCGCGTTGGCGATGTAAGGCCGCGCCAACGCCCCAGCGGCCGCAAGCCCGAGTGAACTGCGAAGCACCGAGCGCCGGCTCAGGTTTCCCATGACCGTCTTCCTTCCCTGGTCTGGCGCCTCGCGGCCCTTCCGCGGGCGCAGTTTTTTCTGTTAGCGACGGAGCTTGAACCCGCCCAATAATTGGGTCAACTTTTTTATCCAGGATTGCGGCTGACCTCTACGCGCCCGCAACCTCACCAGCTCAGCGGGGAGGCTGGTTCACTCGGGCGACGCGCCAGCCGTGACCCATGCCGGGGCCGTCGATCCGGTCGATGCGGGTGATCGAGCAATTCTCGATCGTGAAGGCGAGCGCGGCTTCGGGTTCGAGGTCGAGCGCCAATGCCAGCGCGGCGCGGATCGTGCCGCCATGCGCGACGGCGATGATGTCGCGTCCGGGATGTGTCTCGGCCAGCCGGTGAACTGCCTGGGACACCCGCTCGATGACGGCGACGAAGCTCTCGCCGCCCGGTGGGGTCTCGTGGGCCGGCGCGTGCCAGAAGCGGTGGAAATCGCCGGCCCGGGACTCCTCCAGCTCCTCGTACGTCAGGCCCTGCCACTCACCGAAATCCTGTTCGGCGAGCTCCGGCATCATGATTGCGCCGAGGCCGGGGATCGGCTGCGGTCCGGGGAGACCGGCGCGGACGATCGCCGCCGCCGTCTCGTGAGTGCGCCGCAGGTTGCTGGTCACCCAGATTGCCCTGCGCGGCAGTTTTTCCGCAAGGCCGGTAAACAACGCCGTTTCGGAACAGTCGCAGGAAAGATCGATTTGGCCGTATATCCGGCCGCCATGCGCTACGGGCGCGTGCCGCACCCAGCAGAAGCTGGTCGTAATTTGAGTCATGGTTTTCTGTTACAGGGTCGTTGCCGATGGGTGGCGGCCGGGATAACGTCAAGGCGGGCAATCCGCATAGCTATAGGGAGACAACACCTATGTCGACTTTGATCCTCGGCGGGACCGGCTTTATCGGCCGGCGTCTCGTGCCGCTACTGGCGCAGCGCGGTGAGGAAGTCGTGTGCATGGATCTGAACCCCGGCACGGCGTCCTACGGGCAACTGGGTAACCAAGTCCGTGTCGTGCGCGGCGACGTCACGCAGTTCGATGACGTCATGGCGGTCACGGTCGCGGCGAAACCGTCGCGGGTCGTCAATCTCGCCTATTTTCTCGGGAGCGAGCACGCCCCGCACGTCGCGACCAAGCTCAACATCGTCGGCATGGACAATTGCTTCGAGGCGGCGCGCCTCTGCGGGGTCAACCGGGTGGTGTTCGCGAGCTCGCTGGCGGTCAGCGGCGAGCAGCACTTCTACGGCGACCGCGTGGTGACCGAGGACGATTTCCGCCACGGCCACGTCCAATATGCGATGCACAAGATCTTCAACGAATGGCAGGCGCAGGATTACCGCGAGAAATACGGCATGGAGATCACCGCGATCCGCCCCGCCAACGTCACCGGCCCCGACAAGATCGTGGGGTCAGTCGACCACGTAAAGTGCATTACTTTCCCGGCGCGCGGTGAGGCGATCTCGTTCCCGTACAAGGACGCGATGCGCTGTCCGGTCCATGTCGACGATATCGCCGAAGTATTCGCCCGGGTATTGCTGACCGACAAGCCGCGCCACGCGGTCTACAATACCGGCGGCACCCCGATCAGCCTCGGCGATCTCGCCACTCTCGTGCGCGAGTTCCTGCCCGATGCGCAGATCAGCTTCGAGCACGAGACCGGCGGCAAGGAGACCTCGGGCAATTACCTGATCGACAACACCCGGCTGATCCAGGAATTCGGGCTGCAGTATCTGCCCTACCGGCAGCGCGTGTTGCAGATCATCAACGACACCCGCCGCGAAGCCGGCCTGCCGCCCGTCGCCGACCGTTAATCGCAGCGAGAGGCCGCAGTTCGCCTTGCCGCGCTATTTCGGGCCTTCTGGGAAGATCGGTTGATCCTCGTCATTCCCGCGAAAGCGGGAATCCAGGATGGCAAATTCCGGCCTCGGAACCTCTGGATCCCCGCTTTCGCGGGGATGACGATAGAATCGCTTTTTCGAGGAGGACGGTATGGAGACGGTGGGGCTCGGTTTTTGTTTCGAGGATTTGCCGGTCGGACGGCAGTTCAAGACGATCGGGCGCACCGTCACCGAGGCCGACATCACCAATTTCGTCAACTGCACCGGCATGGTTGAGGTGTTGTTCACCGACCTCGAATTCCTCGCGCATGAATCGGACATCAAGCAACGGCTTGCGCCGGCGGCATTGGTCTATGCCTTCGCCGAGGGATTGCTAGTGCAGTCGACGATGCAGCATACCGGGTTTGCCTTTCTGCACATGGAGCTCAATGTCGAGAACCCGGTCTTCGCCGGCGACACGATCCATGCCGAATGCGAGGTTATCGAGGCCAGGCGCAGCAAGAGCCGCCCCGACCGCGGTCTCGTGCGTACCCGCATCGGCGTCATCAAGCAGGGCGGCAACGTAGCGCTGACCTACACGCCACTGCGCATGATCAAATGCCGGGATGCAGGCCAGCGGTAGCGAAGCATCGCAGCTTGGCGATCGATTCTCTCGAACATCCCGGGCCGGCACCAATCCGCACTAACGGATTCCGCGGGTTAGCGGCCCAAATTTGGCGTTCCTCCGCCATCCAGCTATGGAGGAGGCAGGGGGAACTGCAATGTTGAAGCTGACGATCACCTTTCTCACGGGTGCGCTCGCCTTTGCGTGCCTGCCGGCGTTCGCCGTGGAACTTCCCGACTACGGTTCGAAGAATTTCAACCCGTCGGGGGACACGCCCAGTTACTTCGCCAACGAAGCCGCTCCGGTATCCGCCCGGACCGCGGACACGAGCCAGAGCGATTGGTCTGCCGTTGATGAAATGGCCCCGGCACGGCCGACTTTCGAGGGAGCCCGCTCGGCCTATACCCACAGCAGAGGGCACGGCAGATACGCCGTCGCCCAAAGATCCGGCCGATATGGCGCGGGGAGAGCGCAGTCGGCGCGCGGTGCGGTCAGGACGATAAGCGTGAAGCACGGCAAGCCGAGCGCCAGACACGCGAGCTCTGGTGTGGTGCATTATACGGTGAACTGACACACAGCACCGCCTGTCCGGCGCCGAATCTCTGCGGCGTTGGACAGAGCCGCCCTTGCCGCCATATAAGCGGCGCGATGGGCAAGGTCCCGTTTTTCAAAATGCACGGGCTCGGCAACGATTTTGTCGTGCTCGATTTTCGCCGCCGCGCGATCGCTTTCGGCGCCGGGGCCGCACGCATATTGGCAGATCGGCGGACCGGCATCGGATGCGATCAGGTCATCCTGCTCGAGCCGCCGCGTCATCCCGCGGCGCAGGTTCTGATGCGCATCCGCAATGCGGATGGCAGCGAGGCCGAGGCCTGCGGCAACGCCACCCGCTGCGTCGCCGACTTGCTCTATCGCGAGACCCGCGAGCCCCGAGTGCGGATTGAGACCACGGCGGAGCTCCTCGAGGCGGAGGTGCTGGCCGACCGGTGCTATGCGGTGGATATAGGACCGGCGCGAACCGCTTGGCGCGAAATCCCGCTGGCGCGCGCCATGGACACCGACCGGGTCGACTTGACATTGGGTCCCTTGACGGAGCCGGTCTGCACAAGCATCGGCAACCCGCACGCGACCTTTTTTGTGGATGACGTTGACGCGGTCGATCTCGAGGCGCTTGGGCCGGCACTCGAGCATCACCCGCTCTTTCCGGAACGCGCAAATATCGGTATCGCCGAAATCGGTGATCGTCGCAGCATCCGGCTGCGCGTCTGGGAGCGAGGCGCCGGGATCACCCCGGCCTGCGGCACCGGCGCGTGCGCCGCGCTCGTTGCTGCCCACCGGCGGGGGCTCACCGAGCGCCGCGCCGACGTCGAGCTCGATGGCGGCACACTGGACATAACTTGGCGCGAGGATGGCCACGTCATCATGACAGGGCCGGCAACGCTCAGTTTCGAGGGCGTGTTCGACACGGATCTGCTGACCGCGGGCTGAGCGTCAATGCCTGACAACGAGATCATCACGTTCGGCTGCCGGCTGAACGCGTTCGAATCCGAGGTCATTCGTCACGCCGCGACCGCCGCCGGGCTGACGAATGCCGTTATCGTCAATACTTGCGCGGTCACCGCCGAGGCCGAGCGGCAAGCGCGCCAAGCGATCCGCCGGGCGCGGCGACGGCACCCTGGAGCAAAAATCGTCGTGACGGGTTGTGCCGCCCATTTGTCGCCGGACCGTTATGCTGCGCTGCCCGAAGTCGACCGCGTGCTCGACAATCAGGAAAAGCTGTGGCCACAGAGCTATCTACCGGGGAAGGCTGCGCCGCCCAATTCAATCGAAACCGCGCCGCACCTCGTCGACGGCTTCGAAGGCAAATGCCGCGCGTTTTTGGAGGTTCAGCAGGGCTGCGATCACCGCTGCACCTTTTGCATCATCCCCCATGCTCGGGGAGCCAGCCGATCGATCCCAATGGGGGTCATAGCCGATCAGGCGCGCCGTCTGGTCGCGGCCGATTACCGGGAGATCGTGATGACCGGTGTCGATCTTACCGCCTATGGGACTGACCTGCCCGGAACGCCGAGCCTTGGACAGATGGTGAGGCGGCTCCTCGCAGCCGTGCCCGAACTGCGGCGTCTCCGCCTCTCCTCCCTCGACCCGGCCGAAATCGACGCGGAGCTGTGGCGGTTATTGGCCGAAGAAGAGCGGCTGATGCCGCACCTGCACTTGTCGCTGCAGGCCGGCGACGATCTTGTTCTAAAGCGCATGAAGCGGCGCCACTCTCGACGCGACTCGATTGTTGTTGCAGAGCGCGCCCGAGAATTGCGTCCCGAGGTGGCGCTCGGTGCCGACCTGATCGCTGGGTTTCCGACCGAGACGGAGGAGATGTTTCGCCACACTCTCGACCTGATCGGCGAATGCGGGCTCGCCTTTGTCCACGTGTTCCCCTACAGCATGCGGGCGGGCACACCCGCGGCCCGGATGCCGCAACTGCCCGGCGCAGTGATCAAGGAGCGGGCGGCGAGGCTGCGGGCAGCAGGGCTGGCCGCTTTCGCCGGAGAACTTTCGGCTCGAATCGGCACTGAAACCGATGTCCTGATCGAGCGACCCGGCCTGGGCCGCGCCGCCTTTTATGCTCCGGTGAGCTTCACCGAGTCCGGCGACGTGGGCTCGGTTCGGCGCATGCGCCTTGTCGGGGTCAGCGGGCGCAATCTTATCGGAGCAGCTTGTCGATGAGGTTCTGGAGACGACCTACTCCCGGAGCGGTTCCAGGACCCGATCCGGAAGCCGATGCCGCTGCGGAAGAAACGGAAAACCGGAAGCCGGAGGAGGAAACGACAGTCGCAGAACTGCAACCGGCGCCTTCACCCGAACCCGACGTGACCGAGAAGAATTCCGCTACCGAGGCTGCGTCGAGCAATGCGGACCAGGAGGAGCGCGGGCTGTGGAGCGACGGTTTTTGGCGGCGCCCCTTGCCCGCGGTTCACCCGGAACAAGCTGAATCCTTAGAGCCCTTGGAATCTGCGAGGCTAGAGGCCGCGCCGGCACAGATCCCTTCTGCCAACGCCGAAGCTGAGGAACGCCGCGGCTGGTTCGCCCGACTCAAGGCCGGCATGGCGCGCAGCTCGGAGCGGCTGAACGCGGGCATCAACACGATCTTCAACCGTCGCCGACTCGATGATGCGGCGCTGCTCGAGCTCGAAGAGCTGTTGATTGCGAGCGATATGGGTATCGGCATCGCCGCCGAAGTGACCGAGGAGCTGCGCCGAAGCCGCTTCAATCAGGAGGTCTCGCCCGAGGAGGTCCGCGGCGCACTCGCTGAGGAGGTCATCCGCCTCGTCGAGCCGGTGATGAAGCCGCTGCGGCTCGATCTCGGCCGTAAGCCGTTCGTGATTCTCGTCGTCGGTGTCAACGGCAGTGGGAAGACGACGACGATCGCCAAGCTCGCAAAGCAATACCGCGACGCGGGACACGATGTGATGCTCGCGGCAGGCGACACGTTCCGCGCCGCCGGGGTTGAGCAATTGCAGATCTGGGGCGAGCGGACCGGTTGCCGGGTCATCACCCGTCCGTCCGGGTCCGATGCCGCGGGGCTCGCCTATGAGGCCTTCGAGCAGGGCCGCACCGAGGGCAGCGACATCCTGCTGATCGACACGGCGGGGCGGCTGCACAACAAGGCCAATCTGATGTCGGAATTGCAGAAGATCGTCCGCGTCCTCAAAAAGGTCGATCCGCAGGCACCGCATTCGGTATTGCTCGTGCTCGACGCGACGACCGGCCAAAACGCGCACGCGCAGGCGGAAATCTTCCGCGAGATGGTCGGCGTCACTGGCATCGTAATGACCAAGCTCGACGGCACCGCGCGCGGCGGCGTCCTGGTATCCCTGGCGGAAAAATACGGAATTCCGATCCACGCGATCGGAGTCGGCGAGACCGCCGACGATTTGCGCCCGTTCGAGGCGCGGGCCTATGCCCGCAGTCTGGTCGGGCTCGATCCCTGATGCTCAATTCCTCTCAGCCTCGATCTCAGAAAGTCCGACCTCTAGTGCGTTGTAGACCCTTCCCGCGGCCGCGGGAGAAGGGTGGCGAGCGCAGTGAGACGGGTGAGGGTTCTTCGCCACGGTGCGAATTTTGGGAAACCGCCCACACTATCTAATGGGATGGTCCAGAGCGTAGCCGGCCGAGCGGACCGTGCGTACCACATCGACAGCGTCATCGGCGTTCAGCGCCTTGCGCAGACGGCGGATGTGAACATCGACAGTCCGCGCCTCGACATAGACATCATGACCCCAGACTGCATCCAACAATTGCTCGCGCGAGAACACCCGCCCGGGATGGGTGATCAGATAACGAAGTAGCCGGAACTCCGTGGGACCGAGGTGAATCGGCCTACCCGCGCGCGATACCCGATGTGCGGCCGTATCGACTTCCACATCGGCGAACTGCAACACGTTTTGCGCGCCGCCGGGCTGAGCGCGCCGCATCACCGCGCGCAGCCGTGCGACCAGTTCGCCCGGGCTGAACGGCTTGACAACATAGTCATCGGCACCGCTGTCGAGCCCGCGCACCCGGTCGGTTTCCTCGCCGCGCGCCGTCAGGATGACGACCGGCAGCGAGCGGGTCTCGGGAGACCGCCGGATGCGGCGGCAAACCTCGATCCCCGAAACCAGAGGGAGCATCCAGTCCAACAGCACCAGGTCGGGCTTGCGCTCGGCGATTTGTACAAGCGCTTCCTCGCCGTCGCCGGCCTCGCAGACCTGAAAGCCTTCCTTTTCGAGGTTGTAGCGCAACATGGTGACGAGCGGCGCTTCGTCTTCGACGATCAGGACGAGCGGCTTTATCATTGCGGGGCTCGGTTCGGCATCAGAACCTCGAGGCTCGATGTATCACCCTTCGGCCGGGCCTCCTCCAGCGGGGTTCCGTTCACCAAGTAGTACAAGTTTTCCGCAATATTCGTTGCATGGTCACCAATTCTCTCGATGTTCTTCGCCATAAACAGAAGATGGGTGCACGAACCGATACTGCGCGGATCTTCCATCATATACGTCAACAGCTCACGGAAAAGGCTCGAATACATGTCGTCCAGCTCGGCGTCGCGCTTCCACACGGAATATGCCTTGTCGGCATCGCGTTGCACGTAGCTGTCCAAAACGTCCTTGATCAGCAGCTGCGCCAAATGCGCCATGCGCGGCAAGGCGTAGACTGGTCGGACCGCCGGTGATTGGCTGAGGGCAATCGAACGCTTGGCCACATTGGCCGCGTAATCACCAATTCGCTCCAGATCGCTCCCGATCTTCAGCGCGGAGAAGATTTCGCGCAGATCGCGCGCTACTGGTTGGCGCAACGCCAAAAGCCGGATTGCGAGATTGTCGAGCTCGCGTTCGAGCGCATCCACCTTGACGTCGCCTTCGACAACATGCGCGGCAAGCTCGGTGTCGCGCGCCATGACCGCCTCGATTGCCGTGCCGAGCTGGCTTTCGGCAAGTCCGCCCATTTCGGCCACCGTGTTGTTCAGCTTGCGAAGCTCCTCGTCATACCCTCGGGCGATGTGCTCGGACGCCATCGGTCAACCTCGCTGCTTCGGCCGGCTCAACCAAACCGTCCAGTAATATAGTCTTCCGTGTGCTTCTGTTTCGGATGCGTAAAGATGCGCTCAGTTTCATCGAATTCGATCAGCTCGCCGAGATACATGAAGGCGGTGTAATCCGAGCTGCGTGCCGCCTGCTGCATGTTGTGCGTGACGATCGCGATACAGTAATCGGCCTTCAGCTCGGCGATCAGCTCTTCGATGCGCTGAGTCGAAATCGGGTCCAATGCCGAGGCGGGCTCATCGAGCAACAGGATCTCCGGTTGGACGGCTACGGCTCGCGCAATACACAAGCGTTGCTGCTGGCCGCCCGACAGCCCGAGCCCGCTCTGTCGGAGCTTGTCCTTGACCTCGTCCCACAGCGCCGCGCGGCGCAGCGCCGATTCGACCCGGTCGTCGAGCTCATGCTGGGGCAGATTTTCGTACAGCCGGATGCCGAATGCGATGTTGTCGTAAATCGACATCGGAAACGGGGTCGGCTTCTGAAAGACCATGCCGATCCTCGCCCGCAGGAGATTGAGATCCAGCCCCGGCGCCAGGATATTTTCGCCGTCGACGATGACCTCTCCGGTCGCGCGTTGGCCGGGGTAGAGTTCGTAAATCCTGTTGAGGACGCGAAGCAATGTTGACTTGCCGCAGCCGGACGGGCCGATGAAAGCGGTCACCCTCCCGTCGTGCAGCGGCATCGTTATGTTCTTCAGAGCCTTGAACGTGTTGTAATAAAAATCGACGTTGCGGATCAGAACTTTTTGAACGGGCGCGGGCTGCGCCTCCGTCCGCGGCAAATCAGGTGATGACATCGGCATTGCTTGCCGCGCAGTGGCCGGGCTCATGGCTTGAACGCGCTCCAGGACGCAAGGGCTCGGGCGCTGATGTTCAGAATCAGGACCGTGATCGTGATCAGCAGTGCACCGCCCCATGCCAGCGTTTGCCAATCGGCATAAGGGCTCATCGCAAACTGGAAGATGACAACCGGGAGGTTCGCCATCGGCGCATTGAGGTCGGTGCTCCAGAACTGGTTGTTGAGCGCGGTGAAAAGCAGCGGCGCCGTTTCACCGGCGATGCGCGCGACCGCGAGCATGACGCCGGTCACCATGCCCTGGACCGCCGCGCGGTAAGAGATCATCACGATCACCTTCCACTTCGGCGAGCCCAGAGCCGAAGCCGCTTCGCGCAGCGAGTTCGGGACCAGGTTGAGCATGTCCTCGGTGGTCCGCACGACGACCGGGATCACGATAATGGCAAGCGCGACAGCCCCGGCCCAAGCCGAGAAGTGCCCCATCGGAACGACCATCAGCTCATAGACGAAGAGCCCAACGATGATCGAAGGCGCGCTCAGCAAAATGTCGTTGATAAAGCGGACGACCTCGCCAAAGCGGCTGCCGCGGCTGTATTCCGCAAGAAAGGTGCCGGCCAGAATGCCTGTCGGCGTCCCGATCAATGTGCCGGTCAAGGTCATCATTATGCTGCCGAAGATTGCATTCAACAAGCCCCCAGCACTGCCGGGCGGCGGGGTCATCTGGCTGAACAGCGCCGGGGTTATCGCGCCAATGCCATTCCAAAGCAGCGTCCATAGCACGAGAACGAGCCACAGGAGCCCAAAGGCGGTCGCCGCGACCGACAAGCTCATGACCGTTCCGTTGACGACGCGACGTCGGGCGTAAGGGTCCATCGGACTCAGCCTCCGGCGCGCCTTTGCAGCTCTATCAGCATCAATTTCGCAATTGCGAGCACGATAAAGGTGATGACAAACAGGATGAAACCCAGCGCGATCAGCGACGACAGATAGAGATCGCCCACCGCCTCGGTGAACTCGTTCGCCAGCGTCGCCGAGATCGTCGTTCCCGGCTGCAGGATCGACGTGCTGATGCGATGCGCGTTGCCGATGACAAAGGTGACGGCCATCGTCTCGCCCAGCGCCCGGCCGAGGCCGAGCATGATTCCGCCGACGACGCCGATACGGGTGAACGGCAGAACGACACGCCAGACGACCTCGGCCCGCGTTGCGCCGAGACCGTAGGCGCTCTCCTTCAGTATTGCCGGCACGGTCTCAAAGACATCGCGCATGATCGCGGAAATAAACGGCAGCACCATAATCGAAAGGATAAAACCGGCAGTCAACACGCCGATCCCGAGCGGCGGACCGGCAAACAAGGCGCCGATACCTGGGATCTGTCCGAACGAATCGATGATTGCCGGCTCGATATATTCCTGGACAAAGGGCGCGAATACGAACAGCCCCCAGATGCCGTAGATGATGCTGGGGATCGCCGCCAGCAGCTCGATCATTGTGGCGAGCGGCCGTTTCAGCCAGAGCGGGCAAATTTCGGTGATGAACACCGCCACCCCGAACGCAACCGGGATGCCAACCAGCATCGCGATGGCCGATGTGACGAGTGTTCCGTAGATCGGGGCGAGCGCCCCGAACTTTTCGGTGACCGGGTTCCAGACCTCGGTGACGAGAAAGGATAAGCCGAAAGTCCGCAATGCCGGCAACGCCCCATCGACCAGCGCGACGATGACCCCGCCGAGGATCAGTAGGACGAGAAGCGCAAACAGAAAGGTCAACGCACGGAATACCGCGTCGCCGATCGTGCCGGCGCGCCGGGCCTGCGCCACTCCCCGTGAAACGACTGCGATATCAGCCGCCACTATGCGATCCCTAAGCGTTCCGCAGCAAGATCAGGAGGGGGCCGAAGCCCCGCCTCCCCCAGCCCAGCAACGGCGTCAGGACGATTTCCCGTCCCATATCGGCTTGCCATCGGGGCCGACGATCTGTTTCCAGCTGTCTTCGAAGATCGCGACCGCGTTTGCCGGCATTGGAATATAGTCGAGCAATTCGGCAAGCTGCCCGCCATTCTTATAGGTCCAGTCGAAGAAATTGAGGACCTCCTTCGCTCTGTCGGGGTGATCCTGCTTCTTGTGCATCAGAATGAAAGTCGCGCCGGTAATCGGCCAGCTTTCCTTGCCAGGCTGATTTGTGAGTATCAGGTAGAAACCCGGTGCGCTTTTCCAATCTGCATTGGCCGCGGCCGCCTGGAAGACATTACTGCCGGGCTCCAATGTCGCGCCGTCGTGGTTGATCAGCTTGGTATGGATCATCTTGTTCTGCAGCGCATAGGCATATTCGACATAACCGATGGCGCCCGCCGTGCGCGCCGTCAGCGCCGCAACGCCCTCATTGCCCTTGCCGCCGAGCCCCGTCGGCCATTCAACCGAGGTGCCCTCGCCCACCTTGTCCTTCCATTCCGGGCTCACCTTTGAGAGATAGTCGGCGAAGATAAAGGTGGTTCCGGAGCCATCGGAGCGGTGGACGACAGCGATTGCAGTATCGGGCAGTTTCAGGCCGGGATTGAGTTTCGCTATAGCCGGGTCATTCCATTTGGTGATCTTGCCGAGATAGATGTTGGCAATGGTCGGTCCATCGAGGGTCATTTGCCCCGATTGGACGCCGGGAAGGTTCAAAACCATCACTTCGCCGCCGATGACTGGCGGAAACTGCACCAGACCGGCCTTTTCGAGCTCGTCGGGCTTGAGCGGCATGTCCGAAGCGCCGAAATCGACCGTCCGGGCTTTGATCTGGGCGATGCCACCACCCGAACCGATCGACTGATAATTCATCTTCAGACCGGTCTTTGCCGCGTAGGCTTCCGCCCATTTGGCGTAGATCGGATAGGGGAATGTGGCGCCGGCACCGGAAATCTCCGCCGCCTGAGCGGCGAGGCCGATCGCCGCGGCGGCGGCCATCCCAAAAAATGCGGTGCGAAAAGCGTTCACGGGTTGCTCCATCAACCGAGAGCGAGGCCGACCCAAAAGGGTCACGACTTTCTTAACGACGCATTGATTAGGTTTTATGACGTTTTAATTGCACTTTCGTGACAACGCTACGTCACGAAGCTTCTCGCTTCGGCTCACCGTCGTTGACACGGTCGTCGTTCAAGGGACAGCCGTTCAGCTGATCAAAGCGGGACGCCTGAAGATTTGCAACGGAGCTCGAGATCGGCGTCCATGCCGGCAACGCCGCTGCCGTATCAGTTGCGGATCATCTCCTTGACTTCGGTCGTCCATTGTCGCCCCCCGCGGCAGCGCCGAGTTTGATTTCGATATTTTGCAAAATGTCCTTGACAAATCCGGTTCGGGTCAATAGATTCGACTGTCGTTGAAACATGAAACTTTTGTGGCGGCCGATGGATCAAAAACGCGCGATCTCTGCACTCGGCGCTCTTGCCCAGGAAACCCGGCTCGAGCTTTTCCGGTTGCTCGTGACCTGCGGTCCCGAAGGGCTGCCCGCGGGCGTCATCGCCGAGAAGATCGGCGTAATGCCCTCATCGCTGTCCTTTCACCTTCAGCAGCTCGTCCATGCCGGCTTGATTACGCAGCGGCGCTTGAGTCGCCAGCTGATCTATTCCGCCGAGTACGGCACGATGAATGAGCTGATGGCCTATCTGACCGAGAATTGCTGCGGCCGCGGCGCATGCGTGCCTGTCTGCAATCCCGCCGATACCTTCGCCAAAGGAGAGAGTGATGAAGCGTCTGCACGTACACGTATCCGTTGACGATCTGGCTCAGTCGATCCGGTTCTACTCGACGCTGTTCGCGGCTGAGCCGACCGTCGCCAAGGGCGATTATGCGAAGTGGATGCTGGAGGACCCTCGGGTCAACTTTGCGATCAGCAAACGTGAAGGCGGGGTCGCAGGCATCTCGCATCTCGGCATCCAGGCGGAGCACGAGGGAGAGCTCGCCGAGGTCTACGACCGGCTCAGTCGGGCCGAGCGGCCGATTGTCGAAGCGAAGGCCACCACCTGCTGCTACGCCAAGTCCGACAAGCAATGGATCGCCGACCCGCAAGGCGTGCCCTGGGAAACCTTCTTCACCTATGGTGAGGCCACCGTTTACGGCGAGGGGTCGCGCGGAAGGCTAAGAGAAGCTACCGAGAGCGCGGTATGTTGCGAGCCGTCTATTGCGGAACTGACGACGGAGCCGGGTGCTGCGAAAGCCTGCTGCGCGCCGTCCTGCTGCGCCGCTTAGGAGCGGCCTGTGGCAATGAAGACCTACAACGTCCTCTTTCTCTGCACCGGCAACTCGGCGAGGAGCATCATGGCCGAGACGCTTCTCAAGCGCTGGGGCGAAGGGCGCTTCAAGGCTTATAGCGCCGGCAGCTTTCCCAAGGGTGTCGTGCACCCGCTGGCGCTCGACCTCCTCGAAAAGGCTCATCTCGATATGAGCGGGCTGCGCAGCAAAAGCTGGGACGAATTCGCCAAACCGGGCGCGCCGGAAATGGATTTTGTCTTCACCGTCTGCGACCAGGCGGCCAGCGAGGTCTGCCCGGTCTGGCCGGGCAATCCGGTGACCGCTCATTGGGGCGTGCCGGACCCCGCCGCCGTTGAGGGCACGGAAGCCGAGAAGCGCAGAGCCTTCCGCGATGCCTATGTCACGCTCGAAAACCGGATCAAACTGTTCACCAGCCTCCGGCTCGAAGCCCTCGATCAACTCGCGATCAAGCGTAACGTCGACGAGATCGGCCGTCTGCGGATAGTCGCAAATGTGGAACCGGCGCCGTGACCTCGATCGCAACGGCGTTACGCCGCGGCGCGCTCACTCGCCCTCTTGTCCACGAGGCATTCACCGAGCTCGTCGCGACGGCATTTCTCCTGATCGCCGTCGTCGGCTCCGGCATCATGGCCGAGCGGCTATGCGGCGGAAATGTCGGCCTCGCGCTGCTCGCAAACGCAATCGCCACGGGCGGGGCGCTGACGGCCCTGATCCTCGCCTTTGGGCCGCAATCGGGCGCGCACATGAACCCGGTTGTGACGCTTGCCGCCGCGGCGACCGAGGGTTTGCGCTGGCACGCGGTGCCGCCCTACATCGTCGCGCAGCTCATCGGTGCGATCCTCGGCGTGTGGCTCGCGCACATCATGTTCGATCTGCCCGTGTGGCAGCTCTCGCAGCACGTGCGCACAGGACTTCCGCAGTGGGTCGCCGAGGTCATAGCGACGTTTGGCCTGCTGACCGTGATATGGGGTTGCCGCGCGCATCGCGAGCCGGTGACGGCTTTCGCGGTCGCGGCCTACATCACCGGCGCCTATTGGTTTACTGCCTCGACTTCGTTTGCCAACCCGGCCGTGACCGTCGCCCGGGCGCTGACCGATACCTTTGCCGGCATCCGCCCGGCCGACGCGCCAGGCTTCATTCTCGCACAGCTCGTGGCTCTCTTGCTTGCGCTCCCGCTGCTGCGCAGGCATGGGACTGGGGAGTGACGGGCGATACCCAGTGAGGCGCGCCGTCGTCGTTGCTGCACTCGGGGTCGCGCAGACCCTCGCCTGGGGGTCGAGCTATTACCTGCCGGCCGTCCTCGCCGACCCGATTGCGGATGGACTTGGCGTCTCGCGCGCCGTGGTGTTTGGCGTCTTCTCGGGTTCGTTGCTGCTATCGGCTGTCCTTGGGCCGGCGGTCGGTCGAGCAATTGACAATCGTGGCGGCCGCGGCGTGCTCGCGCTGTCGAACCTGGTGCTCGCCGCCGGGCTGGTCGTTCTTGCCCTCGCTCAGGGCATTGTCGGCCTGGCGGCAGCTTGGGCAGTGCTCGGGGTCGGGATGGCTTTGGGCCTCTATGATTCGGCGTTCGCGACGCTCAGCGGGCTTTATGGCCGAGCAGCGCGCGGGCCGATTACCGGGATCACGCTGATTGCCGGCTTCGCGAGCACCGTCGGATGGCCGTTGTCGGCGTTTCTCGACGCGAGTGTTGGATGGCGTGGTGCTTGCCTGATTTGGGCGGCGCTCAACCTGCTGGTCGGACTGCCCCTCAACCGTCTTCTGATTCCGCATGCGCCGCCGCCTGCTCGTATGGCCGAGACCCAGGCCGGCGCGGCCCCGACTCCGCGGGGTGCGATGGCAATTCTGGCATTCGTGTTTGCTGCGACATGGTTCGTCACCGGCGCCATGGCGGCGCATTTGCCTCGGCTCCTCGAGATCGCCGGTGCGAGTTCGACGGCCGCGATCGCGGCGGCCGCACTCGTCGGCCCGGCACAGGTCGGCGCGCGGCTCGTCGAATTCAGCGCGCTGCGTTGGACGCATCCACTGGTATCGGCGCGGATCGCGGCCGTATTGCATCCGATCGGCGCGCTCGCGCTGGCCGCCTTCGGTCCGGCGGCAATCACTGCATTTGCGCTATTTCATGGGGCCGGGAATGGCATGCTGACGATTGCCAAAGGCACACTTCCGCTCGCTATATTCGGTCCGGTTGGCTACGGGTTGCGCACCGGCATCCTCGCCGCACCGGCGCGCGCGACGCAGGCGGCGGCTCCCCTCGTCTTTGGCATTCTGATGGAGCATCTCGGGGTCGGAGTGCTCGGCGTCTCAGCCGGCATCAGCCTTGCGGCGCTGCTCGCCTTGATGGCGCTCAAGGCGGGAGCGACGACCGCAGCCATGCCCGCATAGGCTTATTGGCATCACCCGAAATCGGGTCTATCACCTTCGGCATCGTCACGGCTCATGTTCTTGGCGCCAGTCGGCGCCTTCCGTGCGAGAGCGCCGGAATGGCGAGGATCAAGATCAGCATCGTCTTTGAGTCGGGGGCACGCATCGGTCCCGGTAAGGCCGCGCTGCTCGAAAGCATCCGGGATACCGGTTCGATCTCGGCCGCCGCGCGTGATATGGGCATGTCCTACAAGCGCGCGTGGCTTCTGCTCGACAGCATGAATCAGGCGTTCACCGAGCCGGTTGTGACCGCGGCGCCGGGCGGCGCGGGAGGCGGCGGCGCAACGCTGACGCCGTTCGGAGCCGAGGTGCTCGAACGGTATCGACGTATCCACGAGAGGGCCGCAGCCACGGCCGCTGACGATGCGGCGGCGCTCGCGCGCCGCGCGCGGCCGGAGGTAGTCCCAAAAATCTGAAGGCCATCGTTATGGCCCAATTGCCATAGCGGCTTGCCATGCGTTACACGTTATAGCCAACTTCCCATAGCGCACTGGCTGACGCATGACGAGTTCGGTTGCCGCTGCTGCCACGCCCGCTTTGGCGGGTTGGCGCACCGTTACCTTAGCTCTCGGCTGTGCCCTTCTGATTGGCGGCATCGGCGGCCTGATCGGTCTCGGCGGCGGCGAGTTCCGTTTACCGATATTGGTTGGCCTTATCGGCTTCAGCGCTCGCGCGGCCGTGCCGATTAACCAAATCCTCAGCCTCGTGACCTTGGTAGCGGCGCTGATCGTACGGTGGCACACCGGCTCGCTTGTTGGGGTTGGGACGTTTGCCGCGGCGATCGTCGCCCTCGGGGTCGGCGGCGTCACGGCCGCATGGTTCGCCGCGCGGCTGCTGTCGCGCGTTTCCGATCATCGACTGGAACGGGCCATTGCAATCTTGCTGATGGCAATCGGTGTACTGCTGATCGGCGAACGGTTTCTCCCTGCGAGCCTGCCTGCGCTCGTGCCTGCCGAACCCGGCGCGGAAATCATTGCCGGTGTCGCCCTCGGTCTGTGCATCGGCACGGCCAGCACCTTCCTTGGCGTCGCCGGCGGCGAGCTGCTGATCCCGACCCTGATCTTTGTTTTCGGTGCCGACATCCACACGGCCGGAAGCGCCGTGCTATTAATCTCGATTCCGACCGTGTGCATGGGGCTGTTCCGCTACGGCCGAATGGGATTGCTGCCAGGCCGCTCCACATTGTTGCGCATCGGGCTGCCGATGGGGATTGAAAGCTTTGTTGGCGCAGCAGCCGGCGGCGCGTTCGCCGGGTCCACCTCGGCCGAAGTGCTCAAGCTGATGCTCGGCGTCATTCTCGTTGCCGCCGCCTTCAAGGCGTTTTGGCTTCGAAGCCACTGATCTGGTGACGTCCCGGTCGAGCGGTCAGCCTGAGACGTACTCCTGGGACTTGAAGCTTAAGTGGCGAGTGACCTCGGGCGCGTCGGCGATCTTGCGGATGTTGGCCCAGGTCTGCTTGTAGTTGGGGATAATCAGCTCGTTGACGCCTTTCGACACCACGTTCCCCATCGTCCCGGTCGGGTAGGCGAACAGCATGAAGGTTTGCTTGCGCTTTGCCGTCGGCCGCGGCTGAGCCATCGCCTGGGTCGAGCCGTTGTCGTTATAGACCTCGACGAGATCGCCGGGGTTGAGCCCCAACTCTTTCATGTCCTCCGGGTTCAATTCGAGGAACGGAAGCGGCCAGCGGTCCATCACGAAATCATTGTACTGATCGAGGTATACCGATTGCCAGACGTGATTGGCCCGCCCGTTGTTGATGAGATACGCAAATTTTTCTTTTTCCTGTTGTTTGCCGGGCGCTTCGAGCCCCCGCCATTGGGTCGCCATGAACTGGGCCTTGCCCGATTTACCAAATTTTCCGTCCGCGTAGAGACGCTTGGTGCCGATGATCTTGCCGTCCTTGAAGTCGACAGCCGGTTCCTGGAAGCCGTTCGTTCCCATAGCGCGGAGTCGATCGTAGGTTACGAACTTCCCACCCTCGGCGTGCTGGTGATAGCCGTCCATGAAGGCGTCTTCTTCTGTCTTCCAGTCATAGCCCTTGAACTTGTCGGCAATGTCGTTCTTGCCCGCCCCGCGCCACGATTTTTCGAGCGCCTGGGCGAGCCCGGCGACGATCAGGCAGTCGGGCTTCGAACTCCCCGGCGGGTCCATATAGCGCTCGGTCAGCCGCATCCGCCGCTCCCCGTTCATCGAGGTGAGGTTCATCTCGCCCGAGGTCGCCGCCGGAAGGACCAGGTGGCAATCCTGGCCGATCTTGGTCGGCACAATATCGACATCGATGGCAAAAAGGCCGCCCTGCCGGATTGCGCCCATGATCGCGTCGATCATGCGATCGCGATCGCCGTAAGGGACCTCGTTCATCGCGTATTTCACGAGATCGGTCCGCTTCTTGTAGACGCGCTGGAATTCCATCGCATTGAGCGTCGTCTTGAAGTTATCGCACGCCCAGATGTGGTGGACGCCGCCTTTGCCGCCGATCAACAGCTGATCGACATAGGGGGCCGGCTTCCCGCCGGGATAGTCGGGTCTAACATAGCCTTCCTGGTGGCCGCCCATGCGGACGCACCCGCCACCCGGGCGCCCGACATTGCCGGTCGCCAGCGCGATATTCACGAGGGCGCCGTTGGTCCGGTAATTGTCGTTGCCCCAGATCAATCCCTTCTCATAAGCGAACATTGTCCGCCTTCGGGCGCCGCCCTGCTTGGGCTCGGCGATCCAGCTTGCCGCCTTTCGGATATCGTCGGGTTTGAGGCCCGTGACGCGAGCCGCCTCGTCAATGCCGACCTTGTTGGCGCCCAGCATCTCGTCAAAACCGGTCGTCGACTTCCCGATGAAATCACGATCCACCCACCCCCTCGCTGCGATCTCGGTCATCAGCGCGTTGAAGAGGATCAGATCGGTACCCAATTCGAGCGCCAGATGAAGGACGTTCGCCTTTCCGGATGCGTCTTCGCAGGCATTAACGGTGACGGTACGCCGCGGGTCGATGATGACGACCCGCGTTGCTTCATGCGGCTCGTTCGGAAGCTGCTGGCGCTTTTTGCCTGCCGTGGTCCCGCGCAGGTTCGTCAGCCAGTGATTGAGGAAGTAATTCGTCTGGGTTTCGAGGGCGTTCGTTCCAACTGCAACGATGGTGTCGGCAAGCTCCGCATCCTCATAGCAATTGTTGAGCTCGCCAACCCCCATGTCGCGCGTCGCGTGGACCTCGGAATTGTAGGCGGGCCGATTGTGGATACGGACATTCTTTATCTTCATGCTCTCGAAATAGAGCTTGCCGGTGGCCCAGGTGTTCTCGTAACCGCCGCCGGCGCCGCCGTGGTCAAAGGCAGACACGATCAGGCCATCCTCGCCCTGCTCCTCGATGACGCGGCGGGTCACCTCGGCGGCGAGCGACAGCGCGTCATCCCAGGAGGTCGGGAGCATCCGGCCGTAACGATAGACGAGCGGTTCCGTCAGCCGCTGGCCTTGCGTGCCGGTGATCGTCGAGTAGGAGAGTTCCCCTTGGCGCGCCCCGCGGATCGAACCGAGGCCCGAATTCACCTCGCAGTCCTTGTCGGGCTTGATGACCAGGTGCACCTCGCGGCCATTCTGCTTGACGATGTTGTACATTGCCGGCGAGAACCAGTTGGCGGTCTCTGCTTCCTGTTGGTGAGCAAGATCGACGCCAAAAAAGTTTCCGTTCGCCCTCGGTCCACCCTGTTTGTCCACAGGCCAGCTGATAGCCTTGTAACCGCATCCGACAATGCAGAACGGGCAGGTGACGTTCTGCACTTTTACGTCTTTCGGTGGGATTGGCAGGCGGTCGATGTTGCGCTTGTAGGCCATCGCTCGTCTCCCTCTCTCACGCCATCAAAGTATTGCTGAGGCGGCCGTAGATCAGCTCGTCGACGCCCTCGGCGAAGATGTCGCCATTGCTCGCGACGCGTAGCCGAAACTGGGCCAAGTTCTGCGTGGCGTGGCCCCAGATCTCCTGGCCTCCGTTCTCGCAGTCGAAGCGCGAGTAGTGCCCCGGGCAGTTCAGCGTCTTGTCGGCAGCGACATAGGCGAGCGGATAACCCTTGTGCGGGCAAAGCGTCGAGAACGCGACGATGTCGCCGTTGGGGCCGACGCCGCCCTCGACCTTCCGTCCGAGCCTGATGATGACCCCAGGCGAGCCCTTGTCGGGATATTGGATCTGCACCGGGGTGTCGACTTTCAGATCTCTAACGTTGGCTAATCTGGTGCTGGGATAGTTGATGCGCGCAAGGGCTGGCGTGGCGTCGGCGTGGCGCGGCATCACTCCGGAGGCAACCGTCGCAACAGCGGTCGTGGCTCCGCCCCTCAAGAACTGGCGACGGCCCAGCTCGGCAACACGATCACAGCTCTTCATGGCTTCCTCCAGGGGTCAAATCCGTCTTGTTTGTTGGGACGTTTCGATATTTCGATAACATAGCGTGTGCCGAAGTGATCGCGCAACATGACAGTTTTATTGCAGGCCTACAGCTGCCGGAGCCGAAACCGGAGGTCCGAAGCCTTGTCGATCCGCAAAATTGCCAACTTCGCGGAGCATAGTCTGCGCCAAACCGGTTTCTGGAATGGAGCCGACGGGGCAGCGGCTATTCTACCAGAAGGCCAGATCTTGGCTGCTGATTCGCTGCAGATACAGCCATCGGGGTTTGCTGATGAAATCAAAAGTTGGGCGGGGACCGAAGATTGCGCCCGAGTGGCTCGGTGGCACCCCAGCGGGATGCAACGCTGCGGTGACGCGATTTTCCTGGCGGATCGGTCAGATATGATTCACTAAGGAACCGGCGGGGTGAGGGCACAAGAATACCGTGAAGACCGAGCCGACCCCGGGCGTGCTTTCGATCTCGAGAGCTCCGCGATGGTGGTTGAGGATGTGCTTGACGATCGCCAAGCCGAGCCCGGTGCCACCCATTTCGCGGGAGCGCGCGGTGTCGACCCGGTAAAATCGTTCGGTCAGCCGGGGCAGGTGCTCTCGTAATATGCCGTCGCCTTGATCGCACACCGCTACGCATACCATTGCGGTATCAGAGGCCCTGCTCCCGCGACTCGGGCCCAACCCGATCGCCGCCCGGAGCGTGATTTCCGACCCCATGCGCCCATACTTGATCGCATTGTCGATGAGGTTCTGGAAGACTTGGGCGAGTTCGTCGCGATCGCCGAGCACATCCGGGAGATCAGGCGGCACCGCCAGCCGGATGTGCATGCCGCGGTCGCCGGCGCGCAGCTCCAGCGTCTCGGCGATCTGGCGCAGCAAGGGGCTCAGCGCGACCCGGTCCTTTGGCATCATATGCTCGTTCAGCTCGATCCGGGATAGCGACATCAAATCTTCGACCAACCGGGTCATACGCGAGGCTTGGCCGTGCATGATCGCGAGAAACCTCTCGCGGGCTTCCGCGTCCTCGCGCGCGGGTCCGCGCAAGGTCTCGATAAAACCGATCAAAGTGGCGAGCGGGGTGCGCAGTTCGTGGCTCGCATTGGCGATAAAGTCGGCCCGCATCTGCTCAGCCCGCTTCAACTCTGTGATGTCATGCAGCGCCAATACCGCGACCGCGCCATCGGGTGACGGATGGTCGATACGGGCAAAGCGTGCGCGCAGCTGGCGCTCCACCGGAACGTTCAGGGAAAAGTCGATTACCCGAGCCCTTTCGCCACGCAATACCGCATCCGCCGCAGCCAGCACCGCTGGGTTGCGCAACGCGCCAGCAAGATCGCGCGGCTCGGGCGTGACACTGATGAATGCCGCCGCCTGTGCGTTGGCGCGTACGATCCGGCGCCGCTCGTCGAGCAAGATCAGGGGGTCCGGCACCGCTGCGATGACCGCCTCCGCGGCCGCCAGCCTCTCGTCGACGACACGGACGCGTTCGCGCCAGAGCCGGGCGAGCCTGGCGATCGCGAGCCAGATCTCGCGCGCCATCGGAGCGAGGCTGCGGTCCACCTGCCGTGCGACAGCCCCGGTATTCGCGTCTGGGCCGAGGCTCTCGATGTCGTCGCGGACCAGGGTCAGGTCGGAGATCGAGCGGCCGACGACGAGTACCGTCGAGACCCATATGACGGCGAAGGCGATCAATGCCACATGGACCGGAAGCAAACCCCATCCTGCAAGCGCACCAACGACGATCAGGCTCGGAGCACAGACCACAACTGCCATCCGGGCGATGCGATACAGGCTCTGCGGCCGCCTGGCGATCACTCTCTGCGGCCCCGATCGCTCCGGTGGCCGTGCGCTAATTCCGCGATCAGCCGATCGCGTCGTGCGCCGAGAGGGCGGCGAGGTTCACCAGGTCCGATACGGTCGCCCCCATGTTGACGATTTGGACGGGGTGCGACAGCCCGAGGAGGAGCGGGCCGACGGCGGTCCCTCCACCGAGCTCAGGCAGCAGTTTTGCCGCAATATTTGCGCTGTGCAGCTCGGGCATGACGAGAATGTTGGCCGGGCCGGTGAGCCGGCAAAATGGATATAGCTGGTGCATCAGGCGCTCGTTGAGGGCGACGTCGGCGCTCATTTCGCCGTCATATTCGAAATCGGCGCCGCGTCGGTCGAGCAGCGCGACGGCATCGCGCACGCGCTGGCCGTCCTTGCCCATCGGATTACCGAAGTTGGAATACGACAACAACGCGACGCGGGGAACGATGCCCAGCTCGTGGGCCTTGGCTGCCGCCTGTATCGTAATGTCGGCGAGCTGGGCCGAGCTCGGCACCTCATGGACGAGCGTGTCGGCGAGCAGAACGGTGCGCTCGCGCGCGAGCAGCACGGTCAGGCCGAAGAGCACAGAGCCGGGACTGACTGCGATAACCCGCGAAATCTCGTCGAGAGCATCGAACGAGTTGCGGGTGACCCCCGTCACCATCGCATCCGCATCGCCGCAGGCGACCATGCAGGCGGCAAAGACGTTGCGATCCTGGTTCACCAGGCGCTGGCAGTCGCGATACAGCATCCCCTGACGCTGCTGGCGGGCATAAAGGAAGTCGGTGTACCGCTTGTTGTGGTGCGACAGTCTCGCATTGTGAAACTCGAGACCCTGCGGCGAGGTCAACCCCATGGCGTCCATTGTCGATTTGATCCGTTCCTCGCGGCCCACCAGCACCGGAGTGCCATAACCGCTTTCAACGAACAGCAGTGCGGCGCGGATCGTCTTCTCCTCCTCGCCCTCGGCAAAGACCACGCGCTTCGGCGCGGCGCGCACGCGTTCGAAGATCAGCTCGAGCCCTGCGGCGGTCGGATCGAGGCGCGCGCGCAAGCTGCGCTTGTAGACGCTCAGATCGAGAATGGGCTTGCGCGCCACGCCGGAATCCATGGCGGCCTTGGCGACCGCCGACGGTACCGCCCAGATCAGCCGAGGATCAAATGGCGCCGGGATGATGTAATCGGGCCCGTAGAGCAGGCGCTCCCCGGAATAGGCGGCGGCAACCTCGTCTGGCACGTCCTCGCGCGCGAGCTCGGCCAATGCTTCGGCTGCCGCGATCTTCATCGCGTCGTTGATCGTCGAGGCGCGCACGTCGAGGGCACCGCGAAAGATGTACGGAAACCCCAGAACATTGTTGACCTGGTTGGGATAATCGGAGCGTCCGGTGGCGATGATCGCGTCGGAACGCACGGCCCGCACCTCCTCGGGGGTGATCTCCGGATCTGGGTTTGCCATTGCGAAAATGATCGGCTTGTCCGCCATAGAGCGGACCATCGACTGGTCGACCGCCCCCTTGGCGGAGAGGCCAAAGAAGGCGTCTGTTCCCTCGATCGCCTCGGCGAGAGTGCGCGCCTTGGTCTCGGCGGCATGGGCCGATTTCCACTGGTTCATGCCCTCCGTGCGACCGTGGTAGATGACGCCGCGTGTGTCGCACAGCACGACATTCTCGGACGGCAATCCCATCGTTTTCAGCAGCTCGACGCAGGCGATCGAGGCGGCGCCGGCGCCGTTGACCACCATTTTCGTCGTGTGGAGCTCGCGGCCGGTGAGGTGCAGCGCGTTGATCAGACCGGCCGCCGCGATGATTGCCGTGCCGTGCTGGTCATCGTGAAACACCGGAATGTCGAGAAGCTCGCGCAGCCGCTCTTCGATGATGAAGCATTCGGGCGCCTTGATGTCCTCGAGATTGATGCCGCCGAAGGCCGGGTGCAGAAAGCGCACGCAATTGACGAACTCGTCGACATCGCGAGTATCGATCTCGAGATCGATCGAGTCGATATCGGCAAAGCGCTTGAACAATGCGCATTTGCCCTCCATGACGGGCTTGGCGGCGAGCGCCCCCAGGTCGCCGAGCCCCAAAACCGCGGTGCCGTTCGAGATCACCGCGACGAAATTGCCCTTTGAGGTGTAATCGAAGACGGTGCCGGGATGGCGTTGGATGTGCAGGCACGGGAACGCGACGCCGGGAGAATAGGCCAGCGTCAGATCGCGCTGCGTCGTCAGCGGTTTGGTCGGCGCGATCGACAGCTTTCCCGGACGCCCGCCGGCGTGGAACTGCAGGGCCTCGTCCTCGCTTGCGCCAATGATGCCGGTGTCCATATTCCTGGACGCTCCTCGTCGATAAGGCGCCGGCTTATGCCGGCCGCCTTTGGTCGCGCACCAGTCTAGAGACCGCCTCATGTGCCGTCAAAGCCGCGCTGGAGATGGTTGACAGGCCGAGCTGCGGACCTATATTGCGCGGCTCGCGGACGGGGTTGGCCGAATCCGGTCGCATGCACGCGCCATCGCCGGTAGCGTTGGGTCTACGGCAGGTTTTCTCGACGGGTATCATGTTCGCAGTCATCCGCACCGGCGGCAAACAGTACAAGGTTGCCAAGGACGACGTCATCTCGGTCGAGAAACTGCCCGCCGAGCCCGGCGCCACGATCGAGCTCGGCCAGGTGCTGATGATCGGCGAAGGGGTCGAGGTCGCGACCGGCACACCGCTTCTCGACGGCGCGTCGGTCAGCGCCACCGTTGTCGAGCAGACGCGGGCGGCCAAGATCATCGTCTTCAAGAAGAAGCGGCGGCACAATTACCGCCGTAAGAAAGGGCACCGCCAGCAGCAGACGGTATTGCGCATCACCGACATCAGAAGCACGAGCGGCGCAGCGCGGACGGAGCCCGAGCAAGGAGCAGCAGATGGCACATAAGAAAGCGGGCGGTTCATCGCGCAACGGGCGCGACAGCGCCGGCCGGCGGCTCGGCGTCAAGAAATTCGGTGGCGAGATCGTCATCCCCGGCCACATCATCGTGCGGCAGCGCGGCACCAAATTCCATCCCGGCGCGCATGTCGGGATCGGCCGTGACCACACTCTGTTTGCGACCGCGCAAGGTGCGGTCAAGTTTCACACCGGGCGAGCCGGACGAACCTATATTTCGGTGGTGCCTCCCTCGCCGCCGCCGGCCGAGGCCGCCGAATAGCCGTTCCCCGAAACGGACGGAGCCAAAGGGGAGCGGCCCGGCTGCTCCCCTTTTAGTTTGCGCAAATGCAATTCCTCGACCAGTGCAAGATTTACTTGAAGAGCGGTGACGGCGGGCGCGGCGCGATGAGCTTTCGCCGCGAGAAATTCATCGAGTTCGGCGGCCCCAATGGGGGTAATGGCGGGAAAGGGGGGGACATCGCCTTTGTCGCGGTCGACAACCTGAACACCTTGATCGATTACCGGTATCGGCAGCATTTTCGGGCGCAAGACGGCCGCCCCGGCGCCGGACGCGAACGCACCGGCGCCAATGGCGAGGATCTTGTGTTACACGTTCCGGTCGGGACTCAGGTGATGGACGAGGACAACCGGATGGTTCTCGCCGACCTTACCCGTCCTGGGCAGAAGCTCGTCTTTTTGAAGGGTGGCGACGGCGGCTTCGGCAATGCGCATTACAAGAGCTCGACCAATCGCGCGCCCCGCCGTTCCGATCCCGGTTGGTCGGGCCGCGAGGCCTGGGTCTGGCTGCGCTTGAAGCTGATCGCCGATGCCGGCCTCGTCGGCTTGCCCAATGCGGGCAAATCGACCTTCCTTGCCGCGGTCACTCATGCCCGACCCAAAATCGCCGATTACCCTTTCACGACCCTGAAGCCACAGCTCGGTGTCGTTCGGCTGCACGATGAGGAATTTGTCTTGGCTGACCTCCCCGGGCTGATCGAGGGAGCGAGCGAAGGCGCCGGCATCGGCACCCGTTTCCTCGGCCATGTCGAACGCTGCGCCGTTGTTCTTCACCTGATCGACGGCACGCTCGACGACGTCGCCGACGCCTACCGCACGATCCGCAAAGAATTGGCCCGATATGGTCACGGCCTCGCCGAAAAACCGGAGATCATCGGACTTAACAAGATCGATGCTCTCGATGCCCAGATCATCACCGCAAAATCCGACGAGTTGCGCCAAGTCGCCCGACCCGACACCAAGGTCCGTCCGCTGTCCGGAGCGACGGGAGCCGGTGTAACGGAGTTGTTGGAGGGAGTGCTCACTACTCTGTCGGCGGAGCGTGTGGACAGGAATGAAGCCCATTCGGAGGCGATCCCTCTCGTTCCTTCGTCATGACCGCAGGGTCGGACGATACCGCTTGCCGCCCTGCCCAGGCGCTCGTCACGGCGCGGCGGCTCGTGGTGAAGATCGGCTCTGCGCTGTTGGCCGCCGAAGAGGGAGAGGTGCGCCGCCGATGGCTGGCGGCCCTCGCCGATGACGTTGCGCGATGTCGATCGCGTGGGCAGGAAGTGATCCTCGTGTCGTCCGGGGCGATTGCAGTCGGACGGCGACATCTCGGACTTGCCGGACGGCGGCTCAGGCTCGAGGAGCAACAGGCCGCCGCGGCGACCGGGCAGATCCGCCTCGCCCACGCCTACCAGGAGGCGCTCGCGCGACACGGCATCACCGTCGCGCAAATCCTGCTGACTCAGGACGATACGGAAGAACGCCGCCGCCATCTGAACGCCCGAGCGACGTTTGCTCAGCTGCTGTCGCTCGGCGCGGTTCCGGTCGTCAACGAGAACGACACGATAGCCACCGCCGAGATCCGCTTTGGCGACAACGACCGGCTGGCGGCGCGGGTGGCGCAGATGACAAGCGCCGACATGCTGGTGCTGCTGTCGGACATCGACGGGCTCTACACTGCCGACCCGCGTAATGACCCGAACGCGCGGCATATCGCGCTGGTCTGCGAGATCGGGCCCGAAATCGAGGCGATGGCGGGCGAGGCGCCGCTCGGCTACAGCTCGGGCGGCATGGTGACAAAAATCGCCGCCGCCCGCATTGCAATGGGCGCCGGCTGCCGCATGCTGATCGCGAAGGGGAGAACTGCCGGATCCGCGGCCGGGCCGCTCGCCGCCATCGAGGCTGGAGAGAAGGCGACCTTGTTCCTGCCGCGAGGTGAGCCGCGCTCGGCGCGCAAGGCATGGATCGCCGGGGCGGTCAATCCGTCCGGCGCGGTGATCGTCGATGACGGCGCGTTGCGGGCATTGCAGCGCGGCACGAGCCTGCTGCCGGCCGGCGTCGTCGCGGTCGAGGGGGTCTTCGAACGCGGCGACGCGGTCATTATCCGCAGCCGATCCGGAGCTGAGGCCGCTCGCGGCCTTTCGGCTTATTCGAGCGCCGATATCCGACGCATCGCCGGCCACAAGAGTGGTGAAATCGCAGAGATCCTCGGGTACCGTGGACGCGATGAGATCATTCATCGCGACGATCTGGTGGTGACCGAACCCCGATGACGACCGAGACGCTTGTCCGCGACCCGACGACGAGATCGGGGTCGGATCTGAACGCTGAAATGGCCATGATCGGGCGGCGCGCCCGGGAGGCAGCCGTTGCGCTCAGCCTTGCTTCCGCCGATTCCAAGATTGCGGCATTGAAGAATGCTGCGGCGGCCATCAGAGCCCGTGAAGCGGACATCCTCGCGGCCAATGCCCGCGACCTTGCCGAGCCCGGAGCGCAGGGCCTCTCGGCCGCGTTGCGGGATCGGCTGGCCCTCGACCCCAAACGCGTCGAGGCGATCGCCGCCGGACTGGAAAGCGTTGCCGCGTTGAGCGACCCGGTCGGGCGTGTCCTCGCCGAATGGACGCGACCCAACGGGCTTTACATCCAGCGTGTCGCGGTGCCGCTGGGTGTGATCGGAATCATTTACGAGAGCCGGCCGAACGTCACTGCAGATGCCGGCGGACTTGCGCTCAAATCCGGCAACGCCGCGATCCTGCGCGGCGGGTCCGAGAGCTTTTACTCGTCGCAGGCGCTGGTGGAGGCGCTGGCCGAGGGGTTGCGCTCTGCCGGCCTGCCGGAAGCCGCCATTCAGCTGGTGCCGACCCGCGACCGGGCTGCGGTCGGGCTGATGCTGGCGATGAGCGGCGTCATTGACATTATCGTGCCGCGCGGCGGACCGTCGCTGATCGAGCGGGTACAGCGCGAGAGCCGCATCCCGGTCATCGCGCATCTCGAGGGGTTGTGCCACACCTATGTCGATGCCGCCGCGGATCCGGAAAAGGCGCGCAAGATCGTGCTCAACGCCAAGATGCGGCGGGTATCGATCTGCGGGGCCACCGAGACCCTGCTTGTCGATCGCGCCGCCAAGGCGCAGCTCCCCGCGATCCTCGCCGACCTGCGGGCCGCCGGCTGCGAACTCCGCGGCGGCCCGGAGGTGCTTGCGATCGATCCAGGATTGGTTCCGGCGACCGAAGCCGATTGGCGTACCGAATATCTCGACGCGATCCTCGCGGTTCACATCGTCGACGGCATCGATGGCGCAATCGAGCACATCGCCCGCTTTGGCTCGCATCATACCGACGCCATCATCACCGAAGACAAGGAGACCGCGGAGCGCTTCCTTCGTGAGGTCGACAGCGCGATCGTCTTGGTCAACGCTTCGACGCAATTCGCCGATGGCGGCGAGTTCGGGATGGGTGCCGAGATCGGCATCTCGACCCAACGCCTGCCGCCGCGGGGGCCTGTCGGCGCCGAGCAGCTGACGACATACAAATACCTGGTGCGCGGCACCGGGCAGGTGCGCCCCTGATCGGCCGGACGGAAACCCTGCCGTCGGCCGGACGGCATCGCCGCATCGGGCTGCTGGGCGGCTCGTTCAACCCGGCCCATGGCGGGCACTTGCACATTAGCGCGCTCGCGCTCAAACACCTCGATCTGGACCAGATCTGGTGGCTGGTATCGCCGCAAAATCCGTTGAAACCGGTCGACGGCATGGCCCCGTTCCCGGTCCGCTTGGAGGGGGCTCGCCGGATTGCCGAAGCCAACCGCCGTATCCTCGTCACCGACGTCGAAGGCCGGCTGGGATCCTCGCGTTACACCGCCGACACCTTAAAGGCGCTGCGTCGTCGCTTCCCCCGGCTGCGCTTTGTGTGGCTGATGGGCGGCGACAACCTCGTCCAGATCCCCCGATGGGAGCGCTGGCCCGAGATCTTTCGGACCGTGCCCATTGCCGTGTTCGATCGCCCTTCCTATTCTCTAAAAGCGCTTTCCGGAGCGGCTGCGAAGCGGCTTGCCCGATACCGTGTCGCAGCTTCCGACGAGCGTCGGCTGGCAGAAATGGACCCCCCAGCTTGGGTGTTTTTCCATGCTCGCTTAGACGACCGCTCGGCGACCAGAATTCGGTCAGAGCGCCACGAAACCCCCTCGAATAGATTTGCGGAGCAAAAACCCGAATTGTCGACCATAGCTGCCCTGTTATACCGCACCAAACCGATAGAATCCCAGCCGACACTCCTTGATCTCGTCGTACAGGCGCTCGAGGACGGCAAAGCAGAGGAGATCGTCACGATCGACCTTGCCGGCAAAACGACGATCGCCGACCACATGGTGATCGCCAGCGGCCGCTCGACGCGTCAGGTGCTGGCCCTGACCGAGCACCTCGAGCAAACCCTCTCCCGCCGCACCCGGATTTCGATTGAAGGCAAGACGCAGGCCGACTGGGTGCTGATCGACGCCGGCGATGTGATCATCCACCTCTTCCGACCCGAGATCCGCAACTACTACAATCTCGAAAAGATGTGGGGTGGAGCCCTGCCCGACAGCGAAGCCGTTCGCCTTTAGCCCGGCGGCCGTCCGATCCGTTTTCGCCTTCTCGTCATCGGCAGGCTGCGCGGCGGCCCCTTCAAAGACCTGCAGCAACTCTATGCCGGCAGGATCGGGCCACCCCCGGCGATTGTCGAACTGGATGAAAGGCGCCCTCTTCCGCCCGAGCAACGAAAACTTCGCGAAGGCGAATTGATCCTCGCCGACCTGCCGTCCCGCGTTCCGTTCGTTGCCCTTGATGAGCGGGGTGCGCCGTGGTCGAGCCGCTTATTGGCCGAGCGGATCGCCAACTGGCGCGACCAGGGTTGCCCCGAGATCGCCTTCGCGATCGGCGGCGCCGACGGTCTGCATTCGGCAGTTCTCGAACGCGCCGACGCGACCCTGTCGCTCGGCCCGATGACCTGGCCGCATCTGCTCGTCAGAGGCATGCTGCTCGAGCAGCTCTACCGCGCACAGCAGATACTCGTGGGCCACCCCTATCACCGGGAATAAGACGGCAACGCTGGGAACGCTACCTCCTCCGGCTCGGTTTCGCGTATACCGATAAAGCCATTCCGGCCGAGGCTGCTTCGAGATGAATTCCGTTCCGCGTCCCCGACCCCTCGTTCTGTGCATTCTCGACGGATGGGGCGAGCGCGCTAGGGCCGACGACAATGCAATCGAACTGGCACGGGCGCCGAATTGGCACCGGCTGACGGCGCGCTGGCCGCACGCGCAATTGCAGGCAAGCGAGCATTATGTCGGCCTGCCGGACGGGCAGATGGGGAACTCGGAGGTCGGCCACACCAATATCGGGGCAGGGCGCGTGGTCTTTCAGGACCTGCCGCGCATCGACGCCGCGATCGCCGAGGGCCGGCTCGCCGCGATGCCCGCATTGTGCGATTTCATAGCCAAACTGAAGGGGAGCCGCGGGACCGCTCACCTGATGGGCCTGATGTCGCCCGGTGGGGTTCATTCGCACCAGCGCCAGATCTCCGCCCTCGCCCGCATCCTCGCCGAGGCCGGAGTGCGCGTCGCGGTTCACGCCTTTCTGGACGGGCGCGATACGCCGCCCAAATCGGCTGCTTGCTTCGTGAAGCAGTTTGAGGACGACGTGGCAGGCCTTCGCGATCTGCGGATTGCGACGATCTGCGGCCGATATTACGCGATGGACCGGGACAAGCGCTGGGACCGCGTCGAAAAAGCCTACAGGGCAATCGTTAGCGGCGACGGTGCGCAGGCCGATGATCCGCTGCAGGCAGTCGAAGCCGCCTATTCCCGAGGCGAAACCGACGAATTCGTCGCGCCCACCGCAATAGCCCACTATCCCGGAATGCACGACGGCGACGGCCTGCTGATCGCAAATTTCCGCGCCGACCGGGTGCGCGAGATGGCCACTACCCTGCTCGACCCCGAATTCTCCGGCTTCGAGCGGGAGAAGCGGATCTCGTTTAGCGTCACTCTCGGCCTCGTCGAATATTCGACCGAGCTCAATCGATTTCTTGCCACGATGTTCCCGCCCGAGAACCTCGAGGACAGCTTTGGCGAGGTGGTGTCACGGGCCGGGCTGACCCAGCTACGGATCGCAGAGACCGAGAAGTACGCGCATGTCACGTTCTTTTTCAACGGCGGGCGCGAGACGGTCTTTCCAGGCGAGGAACGGATTCTCGTTCCTTCGCCGAAGGTCGCCACCTACGATCGGCAGCCTGAGATGTCGGCGCCAGAAGTTACCGACAAGGTTGTCGAAGCAATCCGGTCCGGGCGATTCAACGTCATCGTGTTAAATTACGCAAATACAGACATGGTCGGTCATACCGGCCGTATGGACGCCGCGACCAAAGCGGTTGAGACCGTCGACACTTGCCTCGGCCGACTGTCGGAGGCCGTCGAAAAGGCCGGCGGCACCCTCGTCATTACCGCCGATCACGGCAACGCGGAAATGATGCGCGACCCCGAAACCGGTGAGCCGCACACCGCTCACACGCTCAACCCGGTGCCGTTCGTTGTGGTGAACCCAGCGGCAGAAATCGGCCACCTCGAAAACGGCCGCCTTTCGGACATCGCCCCGACGTTGCTCGAAATTCTCGGCCTGACGAAGCCCGCCGTTATGACCGGCCACTCGCTCATCTCATCGACCGCGGGACGGCACGCAGCGGATTGAACCGCACCAATTCGCCGCGGCGGCTCGACTTGATCATCGCGCGCACTGCCGGATATCATATGCCAAGTGCGTCGTGCCGATTGGGCCCGAGACATAGGGTGAATGGATGAAGCGTTCGGGTCTCATGGTGGTGGTCGCCGCCACTGTCCTCGTGTTCTCGCTGCGCCAGGACATCGGCGCAGCGCCGACAGCCAACTCGGCGGAAACCTACAAGCAGCTCAATTTATTCGGCGAGGTCTTCGAGCGCGTACGCGCCGAATATGTCGACGAAGTCAGCGACGACACGCTGGTAGAGTCGGCGATCAACGGAATGCTGACCTCGCTCGATCCCCATTCGAATTACCTGAACACAAAGAACTTCAACGATATGAAGGTGCAGACCCGCGGCGAGTTTGGCGGGCTGGGGATCGAGGTTTCCATGGAGAGCGGTCTCGTCAAGGTTGTCTCGCCAATCGATGATACGCCGGCGGCGCGCGCCGGTCTGAAGCCCGGCGACCTGATAACTCACCTTGATGGTGACCCCGTGCAGGGGATGACCCTTCCAGAGGCGGTCGAGAAAATGCGCGGCCTGATCGGCAGCGAAATCAAGCTGACAATTCGGCGCGAGGGAAAGGACCCCTTCGACGTCAAGTTGACCCGCGCAACGATCAAGATCCAGTCAGTCCGCTCCCACCTCGAGGGCGACACGATCGGCTACATTCGGATCACCAGCTTTAACGAGCAGACCGATGTCGGCCTCAACAATGCAATGAAGAACCTAAAGCAGCAGGCCGGCAATAAGCTCTCCGGGGTAGTCCTCGATCTGCGCAACAACCCAGGTGGGCTCCTCGACCAGGCGGTTGCGGTTTCGGACGCCTTTCTCGACAAGGGGGAAATCGTGTCCACTCGCGGCCGTCGTAGCGAGGATGCGCAGCGCTATAATGCTCGCCCAGGCGACATCGCGAGCGGTCTGCCGGTAGCAGTATTGATCAATGGCGGGTCTGCCTCGGCCAGCGAGATTGTCGCCGGCGCGTTGCAGGACCACCATCGCGCGATCCTTCTCGGGACGAAATCCTTTGGCAAAGGATCGGTGCAAACAATCATCCCGCTCCCTGGCCACGGGGCTATGCGGTTGACCACCGCGCGCTATTACACGCCCTCGGGACGCTCGATTCAGGCGAAAGGAATCGATCCGGACATCGTCGTCGAAGCCGCCAAAATCGAGAAGACACCCGAGAAGGGGGAGAAGGGCGACAAGGTCGCCACCGCAACGGATTTGAAAAAGGACGACTCCGGAGACGGCCCCCCGGAGCAGACATCCGTCGATCCGTCGATCATGGGCACGCCCGCCGACTACCAGCTGGCTAGGGCGGTCGACATGCTGCGTGGCATCTCGATGTTCAACGGACGCGTCGTCAACTGACGATACGCTAACCGGCGCGGCCCCGACGGTATCGGATGGGCGGTATCGGATGAAGGCCAACAAGGACGGCGGGCCGCTCGGCTATCGTCCGGCGGTCGGCATCATGCTCCTCAATGCGAAGGGAGAGGTATTCGTCGCACGCCGCCTCGACATGCCGACGATGCCGGCATGGCAGATGCCGCAAGGCGGAATCGACCCGGGCGAGACCCCGCGCCAGGCGGCGCTGCGAGAGCTGAAGGAGGAGATCGGCACCGCC
This sequence comes from uncultured Alphaproteobacteria bacterium, assembly GCA_963812675.1. Classification (GTDB taxonomy): domain Bacteria; phylum Pseudomonadota; class Alphaproteobacteria; order ATCC43930; family CGMCC-115725; genus AP-15. The sequence continues at coordinate 388,010 of CAWEWR010000007.1, forward strand.
AAGGCCGAGATCATCGGGGAGAGCCGGGGTTGGCTGCATTACGATCTGCCGATTGAACTCGCCGCCAGCGTATGGGGCGGGCGCTACCGGGGTCAGCGCCAAAAATGGTTTGTCATGCGCTTCACCGGCCGGGACAGCGACATAAACCTCGCCACCGAGCATCCGGAATTCGACGCTTGGCAATGGGTTGCGCCATTTCGCCTGCCGGAGCTGATAGTCCCGTTCAAGCGTCAGCTCTATATCGACATATTGAGCGAGTTTCAGGAGTACTGCGTGCCCCTGGCCTAACGGGGCGGCAGGCCCGCCATTGCCGCGTCAATTGCCGCTGCGCCCGGTATTGCGGTTTGAGCGCCACGGGCGAGGCATGCAAGGCCAGCAGCGGCACTGGCACGCCGCAGCGCGGGTTCGACGCTCGCCCCCAAATCGAGCGCCGCCGCGAGAACCCCGACAAAGGTGTCACCGGCGCCGGTTGTATCTACCGGCTCGATGGCAAGCGCCGGCAAATCGAGGCGGCTCCCATCGGCGAGAAACGCAGTGGCCCCCGCAGCGCCGCGCGTCACCACGAGCCCCTGCCGCAACCGGCCGGCAATCCCCATTGGATCGGACGAGATCGTCGCGGCCTCGCTTTCGTTCGCGACCAATAAATCAATTTCCGGCAACAGCGTCAGATCGATCGGCAGGGCCGGCGCCAGATTGAGTACACATCGGCCGCCGCGTCTCCGGACACGTCTGATCAGGCCTTGGGTTTCGCCGGGCGGAACTTCGAGCTGGGCGACGAGGGTCGTGTCGGCGTCGAGCAAATCCTCGGATACCCAGTCGCAACGCACGCCCATGTTGGCGCCGGGAGCCACGGCGATAATGTTCTCGCCCGCGGCAGACACCATTATCAAGGCACAGCCAGTCGGGAGTTCGAGCTCGTGCACCAAACGCGTATCAACGCCCTCGCCACGCAACAAAGCAAGGGCGATCGCAGCAAACTCGTCGCGGCCGACGGCACCCACGAGCACAACATCTGCTCCGGCTCGGCACGCCGCAAGCGCCTGATTGGCACCCTTGCCGCCGGGTAGAAGTTCATACGCGCCGCCCAGCACGGTCTCTCCGGGCTGAGGCAATTTTGGAACCGGGACGATGAGATCGGCATTTATTGACCCAAAGGCAAGGATCATGTGACAGAGTCCCGCGCGGGGTGCAACCAGCCGCAACTCCGATTACAGCGGCTGGTTGTACTCTGATATAATATCAATCGCGGTGACGGAGAAAGGCGTATGGAGGGCTTCGAGACACGCCAGGTGGGGCGCACGCCCCTCAGATTGACGGTCCTGGGGCTCGGCACCGGAACTCTCGGGGGGCACCGTATCCCCGTCACTCGAGACGAAGGAGAGGCGGTGGTAAGGGCGGCGTGGAGAGCCGGTGTTCGCTATTTCGATACTGCGCCTTTCTATGGTTTCGGCAAGGCGTGCCGAATCGTCGGCGATGCCCTGCGCGAGTTGCCCCGCGAAAATTGGGTCTTGTCGACCAAGGCAGGGCGGCTGCTGCGGCCGCAGACGAGTGCCGGCATTCCTGGTGCGCTGCGGCATCCGATGCCGTTCGAGGATGTCTTTGATTATTCCTACGATGGGATCATGCGTTCGTTCGAGGACAGCTTGCAGCGCCTGGGCTTGGCTCGGATCGACATCCTTTACGTTCATGACATCGGTGCGCGGCAGCACGGCAAAGATGCGCATCCCGGAATCATGCGCACCTTTCGCGACAGCGGATATCGCGCGCTCGAACAATTGCGCTCATCCCGCAAGCTGGGGGCGATCGGGATCGGGGTCAACGAGTGGGAAGTTCTGCTCGAGGCGATCGATTGGGGTGAGTGGGATGTCTTTCTTCTCGCCGGGCGCTATACGCTCCTCGAGCAGACGCCGCTCGATGACCTGCTCCCCCAATGCCTGCGCTCCGGCATATCGGTCGTAATCGGGGCACCGTTCAATACCGGCATTCTCGCCGGCCGCGAGAGTTGGAACTATCGGCCGGCACCCCCAGAGATCGTCAGCCGGGTCAAAAAGATAAGGGCGATCTGCGACAGTCATCGGGTGCCTCTCGTCGCCGCGGCGCTGCAGTTTCCACTGGCTCATCCAGCCGTCGCGGCGATCCTCCCCGGGCCGCGCAATGTCGCTGAGTTCGAGGCTAACGCGAACCTGATGCAATACCCGATCCCGCCGGCCTTGTGGGCTGATTTGCGCAACGCCGAGCTGCTCCATCCAGATGCGCCAACCCCGGCCTGATCGAAGGCAGGCGCCGAGCTGTATTGACGCCTAAGCTCACTCCGACGACTCGATCCTCTCCATGTCCTCGTCGCTGAAGCCGAAATGATGGCCGATCTCGTGGATCAGCACGTGCCGCACCAGATGCCCCAAATCTTCGCCGCTCTCGCACCAGTAATCGAGGATCGGACGGCGATAGAGGAAGATCATGTCGAGATCCGGCCGCAGATCGCTGACGCTCTTGTGCGGTAGCGCCACGCCCTGGTAAAGGCCGAGAATATCGAATGGGCTTTCGAGGCCCATCGCCGTCTCGGTCTCCTCGTCGGGGAACTCCTCGACTCGGATCACAACGCGTCCGAGCTGGCGTTTCAGCTCCTGCGGGATGGTGCCCAGCGCATGTTCCGCCATTGCCTCGATCTCGGCGAGCGATGGCGGCAGACGATCCGGCATGATATCACTCCCGTGATTAACGGAGGTTGGCATGGTCGAGAGGCTGGTCGGAGCGCAGCGGCACACCGCGCTGCACGAGCTGCATGGCTGGGTCGAGGTCGACGACCGCGATGCGATCCGCAAGACCTACCATTTCGAGAATTTCTCCGAAGCGTGGGGCTTCATGTCGCGAATGGCGCTCCTGGCGGAAAAAATGGACCACCACCCCGAGCTGTTCAACGTCTACAACCGGGTCGAGGTCATCCTGTCGACGCACGACGCGGGCGGGCTCAGCGAGCTCGACATCCGGCTGGCGCACGCGATCGACGAAATCGCTCCCGAAAGGGACCGCCGCCCTACCCTCCCCTAGCGCTGCGGCTCAGCGCGGCGCCATGCGCAAGGCGCCGTCGAGCCGGATCACCTCGCCGTTGATCATCCGGTTCTGGCACAGGTGCAGCACCAGCGCGGCGTACTCCTCGGGCCGGCCGAGCCGGCTCGGAAAGGGCACGCTCGCAGCGAGTCTGTCCTGGACGTTCTGTGCCAGGCCTTCCACCATCGGCGTTGCAAAGATCCCTGGGGCAATCGCCACGACCCGCACTCCATAGCGCGCCAGTTCGCGCGCCGCCGGCAAGGTCAGCGAAACGATGCCGCCTTTCGAGGCGCTGTAGGCCGCCTGCCCGATCTGACCTTCATAGGCCGCTACCGAAGCAGTCGAGACGATGATGCCGCGCTCGCCGTCGGGGAGCGGGTCGAGAACGGTCATCTCCGCCGCGGCGACCCGCAGCAGGTTGAAGCTGCCGATCAGATTGATCTCGATGACGCGCCGAAACGCGTCGAGCGGCAACGGGCCGTCGTGCCCGACGATGCGGCCGGCGGTGCCGACGCCGGCGCAATTGACGGCGATGCGCGCGGGGCCGTGCCGCTGGTGCGCCGCCGCAATGGCCGCTTCGACCGAAGCGGCGTCGGTCACATCGCAGGCGATGGCGAACCCGCTTATCTCGCGCGCCGCGGCGGCCGCCGCGGCCTCGTTGACATCCAGAAGCGTCACCTTGACCCCTGCTGCGGTCAGCGCCTCTGCCGTCGCCCGGCCGAGGCCAGAGGCTCCGCCGCTGACGATTGCCGCCTGCCCTGCGATCTCCATGGGCTCCTCCTGCCGATGATCTAAGCCGGAAAACCTTATCGCCGAGGCGACCGCGCTGCACGCCTCTCGCCGCGGCGCGCCAGCCTAGCTAGCCGGGCCTCGCGATATGCGACATAGATCGACGATCCGGCGATGATTGCGGCTCCCACCCAGGTCCACACATCGGTAACTTCGCCGAACCATAGAAAGCCGATGAGCGCCGCAAAGGGCAGCCGGGCAAACTCAAAGGGCGCGCAAGCGCTGGCATCGGCTGCCGCGAGCGCCCGGGCAACCGAAAGATGTGCGATCGTGCCGAGGCAGCCGAGCCCGACGAGCGCGCCCAAAGCCGACGGGTCCGGCCATCGCCAGACGAACAGCGCGGGGATAAGCGACAACGGCGTCAGATAGATCATGAACATAGCGACGATTTTGCCCGGCGGCTCGGTGCGCGCGAGAAATTTGACGGTGATGTTGTTCATCGCCGCGGTCGCCGCCGACAGCAGCAGGATCAAGAGGTTCGCATCGAGCCGCTCGCTGCCCGGCCGCATGATCACGAGCACGCCGATAAAGCCGATGACGACCGCGCTCCAGCGGCGAAGCCTGACGTCCTCGTGGAGGACCAGCACCGCCGCTATCGTGGCAAAGAGGGGCGCCGTGAAGTTGACGGCGGTCGCAGTCGCCAACGGCACCAAGGTAATCCCATAGAACCAGGTCGCCATCGAGACTAGGCCGATCGCCGCCCGCAACAGATAAAAGCCGGCGTTGCGGCCGCGCACCACAGCCGCACCGCCTTTGATGATCCAGGGAAGCAGGAACACAAGTCCGAACAGGCAACGAAAGAAGGCGACTTCGAACGGGTGCATCGCCTGTGCCGCGACGCGGATTAACACATTCATCATTACCGCGCAGATCCCGCTGAGCAGAATCCAGAGCGCGGCGCGAGTAGTCGGCGCGAGCCGCGGCATCGTCCACGAAGCCATCAGGGATTGATTTCGCCGGCTCGCGGCGGCGAGATGCGCAGGATCGAAATCAGCGAAGCGGCACGGTATAGACGAGCAGCAAGGCCTGCTCCCCCGGGTTCTGCTTGCCCAAACCGGCATTCGATATATGATAAAAGGCAAGACCAAGGCGGCTTCGGTTTGCGAAGCGGTAATCCAACTCGGCGCCGCTGCGGAACTCCCACCAGGAGCCGAGATTGAGACCGCCTCCGCGGTACCAGTACCCGCCGGCGAAGGTCGGGGTCACCACCCAGTTCGCACCAAAATTCACGTCGAAGCCGAAACCGGCATAGCCGTAGAACGCGCCGGCGCTGGTGCCCATCAGGCCGACAAACGGCGCAACGATCCATAGTACATCGCCAAACCGGTATTCGCCCTGCAGCTGGGCGTTGCGCCTCGCATCGGGTTTTTTCTGGTCGGGGTTGATGTCGAAAACCCCGGCGCCGGTCCCGATGCTCGGCGGATCCGCGGGGGACCCCAGGGTGACGAAGGACCCCAAGGCAATTTGCGCGGTCGCGGGAGGCGCGGTTGCGATGCAGAATGCCAAGAGCAAGATCACCCCCAGCCAGCTCATAGATCTCTTGCTCACGCTTTCCCCCACCCCGATCGCGGCTCGGTCGAGACCGCGCCTCTTTTATCCTAAAAAGCAAACCATGCTGCACAAGCAAAACCGGTCGGCAAATTCAGATCTGCTTCATTCGTTCCGTCGCGAGGATCAACTGCTCGCGAATTCCAGGTTCCATCGCCGAGTGGCCGGCATCGGGAACGATCACATAGCTGGCTCCGGGCCAGGCGCGTACTAATTCGTCCGCACTGCCGACCGGGCAGACCATGTCGTAACGGCCCTGCACGACAACTGCAGGCAAATGCCGGATCTGCGCGACACGCGCGATCAGATCACATTCGCCGGTGAACAGATGGCAACTGAAGAAATGCGCTTCGATTCGCGCCAGGCCGAGAGCGAGCCGATCCTCGCTGAAGGCGGCCACCGTCTCGGGATTGGGCAACAAAGTCGAGCAGGCGCCCTCGTAGATGCTCCAGGCGCGCGCCGCGGGCATGTGGACGCGCGGGTCCGGGTCGCGCAGGCGCCGGTAATAGGCGGCGAGAATGTCGCGGCGCTCGGCCTCGGGGAGAAATCCCGAAAAGGCGCGCCACGCCTCGGGAAACACTCTGCGAATGCCGTAAAGAAACCACTCGATCTCCTCGCGCCGGCACAGAAATATCCCACGCAGCACGAGTCCGACGCAGCGGAGCGGGTGCGTCTCGGCGTAATGCAATGCCAATGTGGAGCCCCAGGACCCGCCAAATACCAGCCATTTGTCGATGCCCAGCGAGGAGCGCAGATGTTCGATATCGGCCACGAGATGAGCCGGCGTGTTGTCGGCGATCTCGCCGAGCGGCGTCGATCGGCCGGCGCCGCGCTGATCGAAAATCACGATCCGCCAATATTCAGGATCGAAAAACCGCCGATGCACCGGGGTCGCGCCGGCGCCGGGGCCTCCGTGCAGAAACAGCGCCGGGACACCGCGCGGATTACCCGACTGCTCCCAATACATCGTATGCCGCGCATCGAGCCGCAGCATGCCAGTACGATAGGGCTCGATGGGAGGAAACAGATCGCGGCGGATCGTCATCGCAGGCACAGTGTAGGAGCCCGCGCACCGATTACCTAGTGGAGACAGTCTGCCCCGATCCGGACAGGCGAGCACAGACCGTTCTGCTCGATCGTGCCGGGTCGAGAGCGAAGTGGCGCCCAAGGTTCCCCGCATCCTTCGCGACCCGGCTGTCGTCCGCTCCAAGTTGGCAAGGATCGCGATCCAGAGATCGCCCGTGATGTCATTCTAAGGGCGTGATCAATCCCAGCCCGTCGCAAGGCCGCGTTGATCGTGATCCGAGTGACCGCACACGATTTTTTTCGGCCACATCAACTCTTCGCGCGATCCCAAAACCTCCTGGACAGTAGAAAGGACAATCCATACCGCTATAACGGCCGCGACGCTCGGATCGAAAACCGACTGCCCTGTAAAGATCACCAACAATCCGGCAACCACAGGAGCGAGAGAGACATAAACGTCGCCCATATTGTGTATATAGGCCAGACGGATCGCTGCATTGTTGCGCCCTGGCTTCCAAAGAAAACAGGCCACCCCCCAATTTGCGGCGGCAGCCGCGACCCCAACCAGCAGCGGGATCGCCCCTTGAACCGGAATAGGGTTCAGAAATCGCTCAACGGCCTGCCACGCGAGAACGCCGCTGATCACGATCAAGCCGAGCGAGTTGAAGAAATTTGCGGTGCGCAGAAGATTCCGAGATACACCCTGCGAAAGGATGAAGGCTAGATAAAGAAAAACGAGCGCCATTTCATCGGAGAAGTTGTGGACAGCGTCCATCATGAGACTGAGGCTGTGGGCTTCAAATCCGGCCACAGCCTCTACCACAGAAATCGCCGCGTTGAGTATCGTTGCGGCCGCAAGGGCTTTTCGGTAGTGGGCCATCAGGATCGCCCAATTTCTGGTCGGCAGTTGCCCGCCCGCCGCTCTTCAGCTTCTCCTCGAACTCTTATGGCCGGCTTACGGTGACCGGGCAGCCGCAAATCGGGCAGGCTGCCGTGAGTGACTGTGCAGAGGGGTCTTTGGCGAGCTGCGCCTGCAATTGGGTCAGCAGAGCCTGATGCTCAGAAGGACCGCCGCAACGCTCGGCATAGGCGCGACCCAGACGGCTCGCCGGGTCGATTTCTTCCACCTGCCACGCCTTCGCGGAGCGCCCGGCTGCAAGGGCGGCCAAGCCGCCGACCCATGCGGTGGCGGACAGCAATTGCCGCCTCAGCACCGATTCACTCAAATTTCATCTCCCCCGTATTGCTAAAGGACACCTGTCTTGCGGCTGCAGCCCTCGCCACATCGATTTCCTTGGCGAGCTTTTGCGCCATCGCGTCGGCGAACGTATTAAAGTCCTTTACGGACAACATAAAGGCGTTCGGTCCGCCGATGACGTTCTGCTGGTAATAGAGCGGCAGCCCGCCCGGCGGCTGCGTGTGCGCGGAATAGCCCAGATTCGGCTTGTCGTTGATGATCGCCAGACCGTTGATCGTCACGCCTTGCGCGATGGCCTGGTCGCGCGCCTCGGTGATGGGACGGCCGGAATTATTCGTGCCGTCGCCGGAAATGTCGATGATCCGGCGCTTGGCCTGCCATTTCGAGCTCACAAAATGCGCCATCGCGAAATCGATCGCGGCGCTGATCGATGTCCGCCCCATGAACGAGCGCGGCGCGGCTAGGATCGCGGCGGCCATGCTGCCGGCATCCTCCTCGTCGCGGATCTCGGTCCAATCGACGACGACCTGCTGGTCCTCGTCCCCCGACCACTCGATGAAGCACACGCCGATTGCCGCACCCGGCCGGGCGTGAATGGCCGTGAGCACGCGCGGATCGCTGAGCGCCGCGGCATAGCCCTTGCGCTGCAGATCGAATTCGGCGTCGTCGATGCTGCGCGAGACGTCGGCCGCGAGGATCACCTCGAGGTCGACACCGTCGCTTCGCGCCTCCCCGCCGAGGCAGAAGAGCGCCACAAACGCAATCGCGGCGATGGCAGGTCTCATCGGACTTTCTCCCATCCGGTGCTTTTTAGGATAAGACCAGATCTCGTTCTGGGGAAAGGGGTTCGCAGACCCTGTCCCAGAGGGGCCTGACTGGTTCAAGCGGTCCGCCCTTGCCACTCTGGCCCCGATTTACCAACTGTCAAATTATTAACGCCGCCGCACAAGCCGCGCCGCGGCGTTTGAGCATTTTGAATACGGAAAGGCGCTATCTCATGACGACTTGCTCCGCCCCCACCCATTCCGACCATGCGCATCAGCACGGCCCGGGCTGTGGACACTCCGCCGTGCGTCACGGCGGCCACACCGATTACCTGCACGATGGTCACCTTCATCACCCGCACGAAGGTCATGTCGACGAGCACGTGATCGAGGTGTCACGCCAGAACCCCGACAGCTGCACCTCCGACCATCGCTGCGGTGGGCACGATTCGGGTCATGTCCACGGGCCCGGATGCGGCCACGATGCGGTGCCGCACGGCGACCATGTGGATTATCGGGTCTCCGGCCATCTTCACCACCCGCACGGCGATCACTGCGACGACCACGGTCCCTTGGCGTCTGCCTAGAGAGGAACGCCTCTCGCGGCATCGTCCCGGCGGCTACTGACCGCGCACGCGCAGTTCGCCGCTCGGCCCGAGCGTAACGCCAGGGAGTTGCCGAAGCGATTGCGCCAGGCTGCGGTTTTCGTCGCCTGGCTGATCGAGCAGACGGCGACTGTCGAGCGTGTACGTCGTCGCGCCGAGAGGCGGCGCAATCTCGGCGCGCGCCTGATCGAGCTCGGCCGCGGCCCCAGCGTAATCGGACGATGGAGTGGCACAAGCGGCAAGGGCGGCGGTCGCGCACATGATCGTTGCAAGTCTCATAACTCGCGAAGCTGGGACCAGCCCTCGACAACTTCAAGCGGACCGCAAGGCAAGCCCCCCTCGCCATTCCCTCAACCCCGAATTGGGGGAGAGGGTTGCGGAGCTTGGCAAGGGGGCTGCCGGGCGGTGACTAAGGGGATTGGCGTACGCGCAGTGACTGCGAAACCACTTGGTTGAAATCCGCCCTAGCCACGATTTCCCGGGGCCGTTATAGTATATCAATCGGGTGCCGAATTCGGCGGCCGGTGCGGGGGCGTGTATATCGAGATGCGGGGGGCCGCTCGACGATGGTCCTGATCGGTCGGGCTCGAGGGATAGGGCGCCGGGTTGCCGCGCTGACGGGCGCGTTCGCGATCCTGGTCCAGGCTGTCCTCTTCGGCTGGCATCATCATGAAATTCCCTTTCGCCAGCACGACGCCTTCGGCCTCATCCTGGCGACGCCGACCTCCCCGGCCATGCCGGCCGCAGACCACCACGATTGTCAGATTTGCTTCGCGCTCGGCCACCATGGCGCGGTCCCGGTAGATTTCTTCGCGCCGAGCCTGCCTGACCAGACACGGCTGCATCAGCCCCAACTGATGGCGGTCGACGCGCCTCTCGCGCGCTACTTCTTTTTTCGGTCCCGCGCACCACCGGTGGCCTGACGCTGCCTCTATCCCACTGACCTGCCGCAGCACCTTGCTGCGCACCCCGAACATTTAGAGGAATCCAATGGCCAACCCGGTTTGCGCGGGGGCGCGGCGCATGCCCCCCGTCCTTCTCACTGCCCTCGCTATATCGTTTGTGGGAGATCCGGCGATTGCACAGCAGACGCCCCCGCCTCCCCCGGAAGAGGGCCTGTCGCTCGATCTGGATGTCATCGCCAAGCAGCTCGATATTGCGCGCTACGAGATTCAGCCCAGCCTCGGCGCAACCGTCTACGACTTCAGCCGGCAAGCGATCGAGACTCAGCCGCAGGGCGACAACCAACCGTTGAACCGGCTCCTGCTGCAGGCTCCGGGGGTCGCGCAGGATTCGTTCGGCCAGCTCCACGTGCGCAACGACCACGCCAATCTTCAATTCCGTATCAACGGGGTTCAGCTGCCGGAGGGGATCAACGTCTTCGGACAATCGCTGCAGACCAGGCTTGCCAATTCTGTGGCGCTGATCACCGGCAGCCTTCCGGCGCAATACGGGCTGCGCACCACCGGCATCATCGATATCCAGACCAAGACCGGGACCCTCGATCCGGGCGGCTCGGCGACGCTTTATGGCGGGCAGCAAGGCACGTTTCAGCCGAGCGCCGAATGGGGCGGCCGGGTTGGGCAGGTCGATTATTACGCGACCGGCGAGTACCTGCGGAACAACGAGGGGATCGAGAACCCCGCCCCAACCTTCAACGCGATCCACGACAACTCCACTCAGCCAAAAGGGTTTGCCTATGTCTCCGGCATCATCGATCCGACATCGCGGTTGACCGCCATTCTCGGTGCCTCGCGCAGCCAATACCAGATCCCGCAAGTCGCCGGTCAGACCCCGACCCTCGGGCTCACTGTAAACGGCGCCAGCGACTTCGCCTCGGCCTCCCTCAACGAGAACCAGCTGCAGATCAATAATTTCCAGATCCTCGCCTGGCAGAAGCATGTTGACGATATCGATTTCCAGATCGCGGGGTTCAACCAATTCAGCAGCGTCTACTTCTCTCCGGGGGATCCCACGGGGGACCTTTTGTTCAACGGCATCGCCCAGACCGCGTACCGGCAGAGCTGGGCAAGCGGTGTGCAAGGCGACGGCAGCTGGCGGGCTGCGCCCGACCACACGGTTCGCAGCGGCTTTTACATCCAGCGAGAGCGCTCGCCATTCAGCTCTACATCAAATGTTCTGCCGGTCGACCAGAACGGCGTTCAAACCACCGACCAGCCGCTCTCGATCTTCAATTCGGGCAGCAAGACCGGATGGATCTACAGCTATTATCTGCAGGACGAATGGAAAATAATTCCGTCGTTGACCCTAAATTTCGGCGCGCGCTACGACCAGTTCGCCGAGTTTGTCAGCGAGCGGCAGCTGAGCCCCCGCGCGAATTTGGTTTGGCAGCCGACCGAGGCGACGACATTTCATGCCGGCTATTCGCGCTACTTCACGCCCCCTCCGTTCGAGCTGATTGCCGCGCCGACGATCGCGCTCTTTGCCAATACGACCGGCGCTCCGCCCGGCACGCTCAACTCAGTCGCCAAGGCGGAACGGTCGCATTACTTTGATGTCGGCGCCACGCAAATCATCCTGCCTGGGCTCAAAGGCGGCATCGATGGTTATTACAAACTCGCCAGCGATTTGATTGACGAAGGGCAGTTCGGTGCGCCGATCCTCTTCACCCCGTTCAATTACCAGAAAGGATGGGTCAAAGGCGTCGAACTGACCCTCAGCTATGATATCGACAACTGGTCGTTCTACGGCAATTTCTCCGCGTCACAGGAGCTCGCAAAAAACATCATATCGAGCCAGTTCAACTTCTCTCCAGACGACCTATCCTATATATCGACTAATGCTATCCACACCGATCACGACCAGACCTACACATCATCGGCCGGCATCAAGTACAAAGTCCCGGTCTGGAATACCCTCTTTTCGGTCGACCTTACCGCCGCCAGCGGTCTCAGAACCACTCTACCGGGCGGGCCTCCGAACGGGGCCGCGCTGCCCGGCTATCAGCAGGTGAATTTCAGCATCGTCCAGCCGGTCGACACCGGACTCTACAAGGGGCTGGAGCTGCGCTTGGACATCATCAACCTGCTCGATCAAGTCTACCAGATTCGCAGCGGCACCGGGCTCGGCGTCTTTGCGCCGCAATTCGGTCCGCGCCGCACCATCCTCGCCGGCCTCACCCAACGGTTTTGACATGCTCTGTGCCCACCGCGGAGCCCAGGCGGGCACCGGCGGGCTCGCAATTATTGAGGCGTTTCTGTCATTTGCTGCATCTGCAGCGCCCTATCAGCGGACAGCCAGGTTGGGCGGCAGCGCCGCGCGCGGCTGTCTTCATTGCTCGCGGACCCCAGCCTTGCGCAGGCCGGCGTAATAGGTTGTTTCGAGGACGGGGTCCATGTTCGCCGGTGCCAAAAGTCCGGCCTTCAGGCGCCCTATGCTCAAATCGTGACGACCGTTCCCCATCCGCTGGGCTTCGGCAAGTTCTGCGGCGGCGCGCTTAGTCTCGCCCTTGAGGCTATAAGCGGAGGCGAGGCGAAGGTGAACCCAAGGCAAGTCCGGTGCCGCGACCCGCGCCTTTTCGAGCCAGAGGATCGCGTCATCGACGCGGGACTGCACGAGATACATGAGCCCGATTCGGCTGTCCCAATTACCGATTTGCGGATCGCGAGGGCTGAGGTGGGCGGCTCGTTTCATGAGCGGTATCGCCTGCTCTATCGACCCCACGAAAAACTTGCACCATCCGAGATCGGCGTACGCGCCCGCCCAATTACGATTGGACGCGACCGCGGCGTCATATTCGGGAACGGCGTCGTCGTACCGATGCTGGGCGCGCAGCGCCAGGCCCTTAGCATAGTGGGCAAGTGGATCGCGGGGTGATGCCATCAGCACTTGCCTTACGAGTTCTTGTGCTCGGGCGATGTCGGCCTCGGCCGAGTCCGTGACTTCGTCGAGCACGCGGCCCGTTAGCGCCATTGCCAACCGAATCTGTGCTTCGACGGATCGCGGATCGAGCGCTAACGCCCGCTCGAAGAGGCTTATTGCCTCCGCATGGCCGTCACGTGGCGGCACCCTCAAGTATACGGCGCGCCCTCGCAGAATATAATCCAGCGCGTCGGGATGCTCGACCGGCCGCATCGCCGCCACGGCCAACAGCTCCAAATTTAATGTGACGGCGATGCGGCTCGTCATTTCGTCTTGCAGTGTAAAGAAATCGCCCGCATCGCGGTCGAACCGCTCCGCCCATAGAAGCGCGCCGCTCTCGGCATCGATCAGCTTGGCGTCTACGCGGACCTCTCGGCCCGATCGGCGGACGCTTCCCTCGAAGACATAGCGAACGCCGACTTCGCGACCGATCTGCTTCGCATCGGCCGGACTACCACGATAGCCGAAAGCGGTGCCTTGCGAGATCACGAACACAGGCGCGATCCGCGAGAGTTCGGTCGTCAAATCCTCTGTGATCCCGTCAGCGAAGTATTGTTGCTCCCGGTCGTCGGTGAGATTGGTGAACGGCAGCACAATAATCGACAGCCGAGGCACCGGGCGTCCTTCTCCGGACCGGGGCGATTGCCAACGCATAGCCGCGACCACGATGAAGATAATACAAAGCGCGCCGATAACCGCGGCCACGATGCGGCCTCGTCCGTAATGCGCTCGCCAGATCGGTGCCCGCGAGCTGCCGATCGCGGCGGACAGAACTCGAATTCGCCATCTCATATTATCGACGACGGGGCGGTCACTCCCGTTGCCCGAAGACGGGGTCGCTTGCGGTCGGGCGGTGGGCTCAACCCCTGTCACGGGGGCGATGAAGCGGTAGCCACGTCCGGGCACCGTCTGGATGCAGCTGCCCACTTCTCGGTTCTCATCGAGAACACGGCGCAACGCCGATATCTGGACGGTCAGGTTGCCTTCTTCGACTACCATCCCGGGCCAGACGGCTTCCATAATGGCATCTTTCGAGACCAGCTGCCCCTGCCGCTCCACCAGAAGGCTAAGCAGATCCAATGCGCGCGAGCTGATCGATACCGGGGTCACGGTCCCCGCCTGATCGAGCCGGAACAGTCCGCCACCCGTCACATCGAGCCGAAAGCCCTCGAAGAGAACGACTTTAGCCGAACCGAGACCGTCCATGCGCTCCCTCCCCGGCTGTTGTGGCCTGAGCCTTATCGGATTCGCAGTGTAACGCTCGTGCAGCAGGGAAGCGAGACGATCGAAACCCGCTAGATTTGGAACTTTTTGGAGTGATTTGGAAGTTTTTGGGCGGCTCTCATGGACCACTCTCCAGGCAATCGCTTATTCACGTTCTACGAACCCGGAGGGAACTTACAAATTGAGAGGGTACATGACAAAAATTGAGAGGGTACATGACAAAGAGCATCGGATGGCTGGCGATCGGTGGAATTTTCGGTTTGTTTGGTGCTGCGGAGGCGCAAACTCCAGCGCCTTCGATCGCCATGACCGCGTTTGAGGGGACATACACGCTCGTCTCTTCGACGCCGAAAAATTACGAAGGCCTCGCTAATGGGGACCCCTACCTGAAAGCCAAATTCCAATGTCGCCGAGGCGCGGCCGGAGCCCCGCTCATTATCGAGCGAGTCCGGGCCCGGATCAGCAATGCCACCACCGGCAGACAGTTCGAAGGAACCGTCGGGCCGCAGGGCGAGTTGGCAATGCGACTAATTAGTCCTGTTGCCTGGCCAGAAGGGATCATGCCCGGTGACGAGGTAATCCTCAGCGGCAGAATAGACCGCAACGGCACGGCACGCGGACGTACCATGTCGCGCGCCTGTGCTTATGATTTTGTGTGGCAAAAGGCAAGATAGCGGCTCCCCCGTGCGAACCGTGCGCCGCCAGTGATCCCGGCCGGAACAGCCTAATCAAACCGTCGACACGCGGATAACGTGCATTTGGGGTCAACGATGCGACCTAACCGCCCTGGACGCCTCGGACTTCTAACGTTTGTTGTTAGCGCGACGATTGGTGCTCTCAACCCCGGAAACGGGCAGAGCCAAGCGCCAAACCTTGATCGACCTCTTGTGCCGTCGGTAGGCGATACCTTTACCTATCGGTGGAATGCCGAAATTGTAGCTTTTACTTATCTCGGCCGAGATGGCGATCTGAATTGCTATTCAGCAAAAGTTTCAGATGCCCGACAATCCACCGTCTGTAACACATCAGAGGATAACACGGTGCGGCGCGTTGGCAGCTGGGAGCCGGTAACCTTTACTCCGTACCTCCCGATGCTCTCCTTTCCCCTGTTCGTCGGCAAGCGATGGGAGCTTTCATACAGTGTTCAACGTGGATCTCAAGGTAGTGGTCCATCTGTTGCGGCAGCGGGCGGATACCTGCATGAATTGAATGTGAATGCCAATCGCATCCGTAAGGCAAATGTGGTCTCCTACGAAAAAGTAACGGGTCCGGCGGGCACCTTCGACGCTTTCAAAATAGAAGGGACCGACGTGCCGTGGGGTAAATCGCAAGCCTTATCTATCGTCTATTACTACTCGCCAGAAGCCGGCGTCGTTAAATACGACAGTCAATACTTGGAGGGATCTCATTACGCGTTAGTCAACTATTCGCGGGCGAAATAGCGTAACTTTCTGATCTTTCCGCGTCGGAGGCATCCTCAACCGACCCCAGCGGAGGGTATCAAATGTCAGATTTCACCACTAGATTTGCAATTTTTTGGAAATTTTTTGGCGGCCCTCGTGGAGCACTCTCCAGGCAATCGCTTATTCACGTTCTACGAACCCGGAGGGAAAGAGGCCATAGGCGGCTCTGGAATGAAAGCCCGCGCGTTCATAGCTCGCTCGTGTTTACGACAACGGGGTATCGCCTGTGACACCACACGGTCATAGCTTGAGTACAACCCTCCTGATTCTGTCGGTCTTATCAGGTGCGGCTGGATGCACAGCGTCTCCGCCAATGGCATCGCCTTCATTGCAGGAGCTTGTTCAAGCGAAAGCCGGCCGCACGCAAACACCGCCTTTAGCGGGGAACGATGGCAACATTCTCCAACCAAAAATTGCAGCGCCGGTGGAGGCGCTGCCCATGGCAAGTATTTGCGTAAGAATAAAGGATGGGAGTTCGTGTTCTATCGACCCGGCCCTCGCGATCCGAGTTGGGGCTCAATGCTTGTGCCCTGGCCGATACAGAGTCGGATACGGCGAATAGTTCCGATGTTACCCCGTCGGAAGCAAAAAGTTGCGGCTCGATGGGGCGCCATGCGGAACGGGCAAGAAAGACAAAATGTTGAGCCATGCGTTTTACGGCCGGATTTGATCGGCATCGGCTTGACAATTCGGACGCGGGATGATCGTGTTCTCGTAAACGACCGCATAGGATACAAGGCCATTTCGAGATTGGCTGCGGCCGCGACCCTGGCAGCAATCGCCTGCTCGGCGCCGGCCGGCGCGGCGGACGAACAGAAACTCGCGCCGCTGCCCGAAGTCACGGTAACCGCGCCGCGACCGGTCACCCCTCCTGCGAAGAAATTCGTTCCCTATTTCGGCAATCCGCGGGTCGAGGAGGACAAATGGCCGGACATCCCGTGCCGCAACTCGCGGGTCGGTGTTGCCGAGGCTGGTACCTGCAAAACCGGCACACCGCAAGAGACGGCGCCGGGCTTGTTACCTAACGGTCCGAACTCGAATTGCCGAATTGCCCATGACTTGGTCATGACCAATCTCGGCAATCTAACAATCGAAGCTGACGTCATGGTTTTCGATCCTTATTACGTCAGCGGAATTGGTCACCAGCATAAATTCTGCGCTGTGCTGACCGGATCCGGCGATATGCGTGAGGATTTCGCGGACATGAACCAAATGACGAGAAAGGGCAACGGGTGGCGCAATTTTCGCGACGACGGAGATCTGAGCACAATGGAATTCTCCGTTGGTCTTAGCGAGTGCCTCGCGATCGAAAAGCGCGGACCCCAATGGGGTATCGGTCGAGTCTACATCATCCACGCGAGTGTTTGCCGCAACGATCGGCGTTCTGTGGTAGCGAGCAACGTCGACTACGTCCTGGGTTCGTTGCGAGTCACCACCTACGAACCACGCGGAAATCTGCGGCCGCCACCCCAGTAATCCGGCCATCGGTCGGCCGCCCGATTGGCGTCACCGGCCAGGTCGAGGGATCCTCGGCGGGCCGTGCAGCATCTTTACCTCGCCCTTGCAGCGGATGTAATTCGGGGGACCGTCGCGCCGAGCCCGCAATCCACAGGAACGATGTTCTGCGCCGCCGGACAGATAATTTAGGATAGCCCCCGCAACCCCTTCTTGGGGCTCACCTAGCGCTTCTAATGCCGCGGCAGTGCCACATTCTTGCTGCTTCAAGCCTGGGTCTCGTCATCGAGTGAAGTTTAGAGGCCGATCGTGAACGACCCCACCGCAACTCTTTCGATCGTCAAGCTGTTTTTCAACGCAGACCCCGTCGTGAAGGGCGTGCTGCTGTTGCTGCTCGCGGCTTCGGTGTGGAGCTGGGCGGTGATCATCGACAAGCTCTGGCGGCTCGCAGCGGCGAGCCGGGCCGCGCGCGAGCACGAGGCGCGGGCCGCCGCGGCGCGCTCGCCGCAAGAGCTGTCGGCGACAGAAGGGCGGGACCCGGCCGGCCTGGTGATATCCGCCGGCCTCGCCGAGAGTGCGGCCGAGCCGCGGCCGCAGCCCGAGACGGCGGGCGAACGCCGCGAGCGCATCGAGCGGGCGATGCGGCTCGCCCTCAACGCCGAGCTGCGGCGCCTCGAACTGCGCCTGCCGTTCCTCGCGACCCTCGGCTCGGCCGCGCCGTTCATCGGCCTCTTTGGCACCGTCTGGGGGATCATGCGCAGCTTCGAGGGGATCGCCGCGGCCAACAGCACCAGCCTTGCGGTCGTCGCGCCAGGGATTGCCGAGGCCTTGTTCGCGACCGCGATGGGTCTCGCCGCGGCGATCCCGGCAGTGGTCGCCTACAACAAGATCACGGTCGATCTCGGTCGCTTTGCCGGGCGCATGCAAGGGCTGATCGGCCGCTCCGGCGGTCTGCTCGCCCGGGCCGGCGCGGAGGCCTGACGATGGCGTTGTCACTGCCGCCCTCGGGCGAAGCCGGCGAGGAGCGCTACGCGCCGCTCGCCGAGATCAATGTGACCCCGATGGTCGACGTGATGCTGGTACTTCTCGTCATTTTCATGGTGACGGCGCCTTTGCTGACGGTTGGTGTCCCGCTCGACCTGCCGAAATCCCGGGCGAGCCAGCTGACCGAACCGAAAAAACCGGTCATCATCAGCCTCAACCGCGACGGCGGGGTGTTCATCGGCGACGAGCCGATCAACGCCGACGAGCTCGAGCCCCAACTCGCCGCACTCGCCGCGGAGGATCCTAACCGCATCGTGTACGTCCGCAGCGACAAGACGAACACCTACGCGCAGCTGATGGACGCCTTGGGCCTGGTCAATCAGGCCGGGTTCTCGAAGGTGTCCCTGATCGCCGAGGCGGCCGGCCCGAAGTGAGCGGCATCAAGCTCCCTTTGATGCTATCGGTGGGCGGGCACGCGGCTTGCCTGACGTTGCTGGTGCTGTTCCTCTCCGCTAACCCCCCTCCGTTGCAAGAGCCGATTGCGAAAGGCGGGATCGAGGTGGTTTTCGAACAGCCGCCGCCCCCGCCGGAGCCGCAGCCGGAGGCAGTTCCACCCCCGCCCGAGCCGCCAGTCGTTGCGGCCGAACCGCCGCCTCCCGAACCTCCGCCGCCCGAGCCACCTCCTCCCGAGCCGCCGCCACCCCAGCCCGAGGCGCCTGTCGCGGCGAGTGAGCCGCCGCCCCCTCCGCCTCCGCCGCAGAAGCCCGTCGTCAAGAAACCGCCAAAGCCTGTCCCACGGCATCAGGAAGAGCCTCAGACCACCCAGGCCTACCTCCCGATCCCGCAGCCGCAACTCCCCGCCGCGCCGGCTCAATCGGCGCCGCCGCAGACGGCGATGGCCGCGACGCCGGTGCCGGCGCCGGTCCCGTCACCCGAGGTGAGCGCCGGATACCGTGGGCTGTTGAGCGCCTGGCTCGAAAGCCACAAGCGATATCCCGACGCCGCCCGTCAGCACGGCGAAGAAGGTCGCGCGGTGCTCCGGTTCTCGGTAGACCGCAGCGGGCGGGTGCTCGACTTTGCGGTCACCTCGAGCTCCGGCTACCCGGATCTCGACCAGTCGGTCGAAGAGATGATGCGGGGCGCCAACTTGCCGCCCTTCCCGGTCGGAATGCCCGAGCGGGAAATGCAGGTATCGGTGACGATTCGCTTCAGCCTGCGACGCTGAACTGCCTGCGCCCGCTATAGCGTCGCATCCACCAGCTTGCCCGGCACGAGATAGGCTCGGTCCCAGCGCGACCATCTGCCCGGGACCGGCCGGCCGGGATTGCGGTCGCTGCGCCAGCAAATATCTGTGCCCGGCGGCGCCTCGATGAACTTGGTGGCATTGTTCGGCATCGCGAATTCGAGGGTCGAGACGTAGCCGTCGTCGCGCGCTGCGCAGTCCGGGTTGGCGGTGATCACCGCCTCGACGTTGATCAGCCCGAAATTGGGGTTGCTCAACTGCAGCCTGCCGGGCCGAGGCGCGCCCGGCTGCGGCGCACAAGATCCGGCGCAGAGCAGTACGATGGCCAGAACGGCCAGCAGGTTTCGTGCAGTCGACAATGAGATCCCCAGAAAGGAAGGTGCCGGGTTTTGAGCTTTTTCCGCGACCTGCGATCAGCTTATCATGGCCGGGCCCGGGTCAAGAAAGGACGAGATCATGGACAAGCGTATTGCGGTGATCGGTGCCGGCGCAATCGGCGGCTACACCGGCGGTCATCTCTCGCACAACGGGTTCGACGTGACATTGATCGACCCGTGGCCCGAGCACATCGAGACGATCCGCAAGGACGGGCTCGCGATCGAAGGCGTGACGGCGGAGGAATATGTCTGCGCCCAACCGAAGACAATGCATCTGACCGAGGTGCAAGAGCTCGCAAAACATGAACCGATCGACATCGCGATGGTGGCGGTCAAGTCCTATGACACGGAATGGGCGACGATGTTGATCGCCCAGTATCTGGCGCCCGACGGGTACGTCGTATCGTTACAGAACTGCATGAACGAGGAGCGTATCGTCGGGATCGTCGGCCCCGACAAGACGGTCGGTGTCATCCCCGCGCTGCTCGGCGCCGAGCTCTACGCGCCGGGGCGGGTTCGGCGCACCGCCGCAAAGGGATCCTCGCCCTACGAGGTCTACCGCGCCGGCGAATTGCACGGCCGCATCACCAAGCAAATCGAAGAGCTCGCGGACATCATCCGCACGATCGACAGCGTCAAGGCGACGACCAATCTGTGGGGCGAGCGCTGGTCGAAGCTGTGCGTCAACGGCATGGCCAACGGCGTCGCGGCCGCCACCGGCCTGTCGGGCAACGACATGAACCGCGACGACAAGATCCGCCGCCTCAGCATCCGCCTCGCCGGCGAGGGGGTGCGCGTCGGCCAGGCGCTCGGCTACCAGCTCGAACACATCCGCATGCACGAGCCCGAAACGATAGCGCGCGCCGCTGAGGGCGACCGCGCCGCGCTCGACGAGGTCGAATCGGCAATCCTCGCCGCGCTGCAGTCGAACACCCGCAGCGAATTGGCCCGGCCGTCGATGGGCCAGGACATGCTGAAAGGCCGGCGCACCGAGATCGACTTCATCAACGGTGTGATCGCCGCCAAAGGCCAGGAAGTCGGACGTCCCGCCCCAACCCACGTCAAGCTCGTCGAGAAGGTCAAACAGGTAGAGCTCGGCAAGATCCCGGCCAAGCCCGAGAACCTCTACGGGATCTAAGTCCGCTCCCGAAATGAGGCTCCTCGCATCAAGGCTTTGTGCCCAAGTTTCGATACACCTCAAAAATGAACCTCAACGCGGATTTTGGCGCTCGCGCGGCGGTGCATGCAGCCCGGCTGGACTGGACGCCCTCGCCGATCCCCGGGGTGGACCGCCGCATGCTCGACCGCATCGGCGACGAGGTGGCGCGCGCCACGTCGATCGTCCGCTACGCCCCGCACAGCCATTTCTCAGCGCACACCCACGGCGGCGGCGAGGAGTTCCTGGTGCTGGACGGCGTCTTTCAGGACGAGCACGGCGACTATCCCGCCGGCACCTATGTCCGCAACCCGCCGACCAGCAGCCATACGCTCCGCTCCGAGCCGGGCTGCACGATCTTCGTCAAGCTCTGGCAGTTCGACCCGGACGACCGGACACCTGTCCGCACCGACACCACCGCCCTTTCTCTCGAGCCCGCGCCCGATATCCCGGGTGTCGAATTTGCAGTGCTGTACGAGAGCGCCGGGGAGCTTGTTCTGCTGGAACGCTGGGCGCCTGGCATTAGAATCGCGGTACCTGTTCCCGGCGGGATCGAGTTGCTCGTCCTGGACGGCGGCTTCACGGAGGGCGGGGAGGAGTTCGCCCAATATTCCTGGCTGAGGCTGCCCACCGGTTCGACATTACGAGCCGCGGCCGGGCCGCGGGGCTGCCGCCTTTGGGTCAAGTCGGGCCACCTCTCGCATGAGCCGCGGTCACCCGCGCCGCCGTAAAGATACCGCGCGATCTAGTCGTCCTCCTCGCTCTCCCAGGCCTCGCGCCCCTCCTTGACCAAGAACCAGACGATTGCGAGCGAGGTGACGCTGTCGATCCACCACCCTCGGAACGCGAGTTGGGCGAAGAGACCGACCACGACGACAACGGACAGCCAAAGGCAAGCGATCAACTCGGCGGCGTCGGCGCGCAGGGCTCGGCTGCCGAGCTGATCGGCCAGAGCGAGCTTGCGCCGGGCCAGCACGAGCATGATCGGGATCGACAGCAGCGCAACAGCCAAGCCGGGCCAGGAGAACGCCTCGCCGCCGCCGCGCCACAAGCTCCAACCGGCTGCCGCGACGACATAGGCGGCGAGGGCAAACAGCAATCCGCCGGCGATCCGCCGAGCAATTGTTTCCGCTCGCTCGGAGATTTCGCGGCCGAACCTCAGTTCGTGCGACAGACGCCAGATGAGGACGCTGGCGGAGGCGAGTTCGATGACGCTGTCGAGCCCGAAGGCGATCAGCGTGATGCTGTGCGCCGCGATACCCGAGGCGACCGCGACCGCGGCCTCGACCGCCATCCAGCCAATCGTCACCCATTCCAGCCGAAACGCTTGGCTGATCAACCTCTGCCGCTGGGGATCGGCCTCTACCAAGTTATCGTGAGCTTGCCGTCGCGCATTTCGTAGCCCTGCAGCCGGCTGAGGAAGCTCATGCCGAGCAGCGAAACGTTGAGGTGTTCGAGCACACTGGCGGGCACATCATAGAGCGACAGCTGGCCGATGCGGATTTCGCGCAGCGTAACCGGAGCCATGCGCGCGATGCCGTTGGCGGTTTGGACATGTCCGCTGAACGCCAGTCCGGCCGGATCGACGCCGGCGGCG
This sequence comes from uncultured Alphaproteobacteria bacterium, assembly GCA_963812675.1. Classification (GTDB taxonomy): domain Bacteria; phylum Pseudomonadota; class Alphaproteobacteria; order ATCC43930; family CGMCC-115725; genus AP-15. The sequence continues at coordinate 410,369 of CAWEWR010000007.1, forward strand.
CGGGCATCCGCCGGGGTGAGCGTCACCAGGCTGGCGCCGGTGTCGACGAGCATGCGGACCGGAGCACCGTTGATTGCGGCATCGAGCACGACGTGACCCTGTTCGTTTGCCGTATAGACGATCGTATTGGCGACCGAGGCGAACGAGCGCGGGGCCGACACGGCGGCCTGCCTCTCCGGTCGGGATGGCGAGGCACTGTCCAGCAACAGCGCCCCACGGTGGTCCAGCAGTCCGACACCGACGAGTACGATACCGCAGCACAGCAGCACCCAACGCAACGCCCAGCCGATCACGACCCGCTCCGGTCCCAATTCTCGCCCGTCGCACTCTGGGACAGGGCGTTTAACGGTTGGTGAAGACCCTCACCCACCCAGCCCTGCGGGCTGGGCCTCCCCTCGCCCGCACCGCGGGAGAGGGTGCCGAGCGCAGAGAGGCGGGTGAGGGTTCTTCGGGTAGGCGGCGCTACTCGGCGGCCTCGGGCGCGTCGGGATAGCTGTTGGCGCGCCAGCGGCGCCGCCGAACCCCCGGCAATTCGGTCTCGATTCCCCAGCTATCCCAGCCCGGCCGCGCGAAGCGGGCGAACATTTCGAGATAAGGCCCCTCGCATAACGCCTCGATGCGCTCGTAGGCCTCGTCCGGTTTGCGGCTGTGCTCGCGACGCGGCGAGACAATCAGCTTGCGGACATTGGCCCCGCGGCGATGGGGCTTGCCGCGCGTTGCGAGCAGGCACAGCTCAGGGTTCGCGCGCGTCCAGAAGCCGAGCCCGGTAAAGAAACTCCGTTCACTGAACGAAGTATCCAGCTTCTTCAGCTTTGCCCAATAGAAGCCAACCGTCTTGTAGGTAAATCCCCAGGCGCGGACAGTCTCCAATGCCTTCTCGAGCAAAGGGTCTGTCGCCCACAGCAGCAGCACGCAATCGTCTGCCGCCCACTCGGCAACCGGCAACGCCTTTATGTCCGCCAGCGACATGCAGTCGTAATAGGCTTCGGGGCTCCGGCCCTTCCCCTTTCGCGAATAGGTGGCGAAGGTCCAGGGCGGGTCGGCGTAGATGACCTTGTAACGTCTGGACTGGGGGGAGGCGCTCATCGGCGCATGCTCGCGGTCTCCCGACGCATGGTCAACCGGCTTCCTCGCCGTTGCCTTCGTCGGGCGCCTCTTCGGTCGGGATGCTGTAATTGCCCTTGAGCCAGCGGCCGAGATCGATCTGCGCGCAGCGCGCCGAACAGAATGGCCGATATTGCGGCAGAGGCGGCTTGCCGCAGATCGGGCACGGCCGGGGTGCGGGTCTCTCGATCGACGAGATGGAGGCCATTGCCGAGCCGATATACTCAAAGCGCCGAGATTTGAAAACGTTCGCGCTCATAGCCGGGGTCGGTCTCGATCACAATGCTGCGGGCGAATCGCTGCTCGGCTTGCCGTACGGCGTCGGCCGCGGCCCCCGCTAACGCAGCCGCGACGTCCGGCGCGACAGTGAGGCGCCATCGTCGGCCGGGCTGCGCCCGCGCTGCACGGCGCAGCGCCCGCAGCGCTTCGTGCGCGACCGTGACCGCAGTCTTGACGAGAACGCCGCCGGAGCGCGGCTCGAGCAACGCCTCAGCGAGCGGGCGGCCGCGGCGCGGCCGCACCAGCTCGAAATGTCCGAGCCGCGTCCACCCGAGGAGTTGCGGGGCTGCCGGATCGGGGGCGAGCACCTCGGCAAGCGCCGCGCGCAGCTTTTCGCGCGCCGACCGTCTGTCCATCCCGACAAAATCGACGACGATGCCGCCGCCCAAATTGCGCAGCCGGATCTGCCGGGCGATGGTCGCGGCGGCGGCGAGGTTGGCCATCATCCCGGTGCGCTCCGGCGACCCCGTTTCCTGAGTGCCCGTGTCGACGTCGATCAACACGCCGGCTCGGGTCGCCTCGAAATGCACCGAACCGCCGCCGGGGAGCGCTAGTGTAGCGGACAGCGCCTCGTCGAATGCCGCATCGAGATCGATCGGCCACTCGGTTTCAGGGCGGTGTGCGACGGAGCTGTCGGGGAACGCTGGGCGGAGTTCGGGAATCGCCGCCGGGTCATCCACAAGGATCTCGTCGGGCGCGGCAGGCATCGACCTGGCGAGCGCCGCGGCAAAAGATGCCACCGGATCGAGCCGGGCCGGCGGTTCCAGCCGTGAAGCGCGATCAGCGATCTCACACCAGCGCCGCGCCAATGCCGCCGCCTCGGCCGCAAGCGCGTCGGCCGGCGCCGGTTCGAGAAACCTTAGCCCCCACCCCTGCCCTCCCCCGTTACCACGGGGAAGGGAGTCCATTTCCCTCTCCCGCGAGCGGGGGAGGGTTAGGGTGGGGGCTAGTTGGGTGAGGAGCGCCGTGCCATCTGCGGAACCGGGGCGGCCGACAATCAGCTCGACGAGCCGGCCGCGCAAAATCGCGGCCATCGTCACCCGAGCGGCTTTGCCGGCCTGGGCCTCGCGGCGGATTTGCACGATTACGCGCTCGCCTTCGTATAGCCTCTTGCCGCGCGGAAGAACCTCGCTTTGCGGCAGGAAGGCGGGCCGGTCGCCGCCGATATCGACGAGCGCCGCGCCGAGCGCCGGCACCAGCTGGCGCACCCGGCCCAAATGAATGCTGCCGGCTTCGCCGCGGTCGCCACGCTCGACGAAGAGCTCGACGGGAACGCCCTCTTCGAGCAGCGCCGCGCGCCACTCGCCAGGGCCCGCCGATATCAGAAGCTCGCGAGCCAATTCGGTCGATAGCCGCGGCCGGCGAGCAGCTGGGTAGTCTCGAAGAGCGGCAGCCCAACGACGTTTGAATAGGAGCCGCTGACCCAGCGGATCAGCGCCGCCGCCCGTCCTTGAATGGCGTAGCCGCCGGCCTTGCCCTGCCATTCGCCGGTGCGCAGATAAGCCCGGATCTCGGCCTCACTCAACCGTTTGAAGGTGACCTGACTGTCGACCCGGCGTGTCACCAGGCAACCGCCGGGGCTCGCCAGGGCGACTGCGCCGTGAACCCGATGGCGGCGCCCCGACAGCATTTCGAGGCAGAACCGGGCGCTCGCCTCGTCTTCGGTCTTCGGCAAGATGCGCCGGCCGCAGGCGACGACGGTGTCGGCGGCGAGGATGAAGGCGCCGGGATGGCGCGGAATTACCATCCGCGCCTTTTCCTCCGCGAGGCGCAAGGCATGTGCCGGCGGTAACTCGCCGCGGCGGGGGGTCTCGTCAATATCGGCCGCATCGATGCAGTCGGGCACAAGGCCCACTTGGCGCAGCAATTTGAGGCGGCGCGGTGATGCGGAGGCGAGCACAAGGGGCGGCCCCGTCACACGGTCACCCCCGCAGATGCAGCACGCAAATCAGCGTGAAGAGGCGCCGGGCCGTATCGAGATCGATCTCGACCTTGTCGGCGAGCCGCTCGATCAGCAGCGCGGACCCCTCGTTGTGCAAGGATCGCCTGCCGATGTCGATCGCCTCGATTTGCGCGAGGCTCGAACGGCGGATCGCTTCGTAATAGCTGTCGCAGACCATGAAGTAGTCCTTGACGATGCCGCGAAACGGCGCCAGCGGCAGAGTGATCGTTTCGTTCGAGCCGTTCGGCATCGAGCGGATTTCGATGCTGAGGCGGTTCTCCTCGATCGCCAAATGCAGATGGTAAGGCCCGTTGCAGCCCGAAACCGGGGCGAAATGGTTCTCTTCGAGGAGATCGAAGATCGCCACTGCGCGCTCGTGCTCGATGTCGGGGCTGCGGCGGACGACCGTATGCTCGTCGAGAGTGATGCCGGCAATTCGCGAGGCGTCCTGCTCGCCCATAACTTATCGAGTTACCCCGCGCGCGCCCGACCGAGCCGGATCGACAATGACAATGCGTGCGCGTCCAGCCCCTCCGCTTCGGCGAGACGGATCGCCGACGGGGCGAGCGCCGCGAGACTCGCCGCGTCGCAGCGGACGAGCGAAGTGCGCTTCAGAAAATCGAGAACACCGAGACCCGACGCGAAACGCGCGCTGCGGGACGTCGGCAGGACATGGTTCGGTCCGGCGATGTAGTCGCCGATCGCCTCGGGCGTGTGGCGGCCGAGAAAGATGGCCCCGACATGATGGACCCGCTCGGCCAACGCATCGGCCTCGTCGAGCGCCAGCTCGAGATGCTCGGGCGCAATCCGGTCGATCAGCGCCGGCGCCTCGTCCCAATCGGACACGATCAGAATGGCGCCGTGCGCCTGCCAACTGGCGCGCGCGATCTGAGCCCGCGGCAGCTGCGCCAGGTGGCGCTCTACCGCCGCCTCGACCGCGGCTGCAAAACCAGTGTCGTCGGTAACGAGGATCGCCTGCGCCGCCTCGTCGTGCTCCGCCTGAGACAACAGATCGGCGGCGATCCATTCCAGGTCGTTGTGCCGGTCCGCGACCACCAGGATCTCGGACGGCCCGGCGATCATGTCGATCCCGACCTTGCCGAACACCCGCCGCTTGGCCGCCGCGACATAGGCGTTTCCCGGACCGACGATCTTGTCGACCGGAGCGATCGTCGCCGTGCCGTAGGCGAGCGCCGCGATCGCCTGCGCGCCGCCGACCCGGTAGATCTCGTCGATCCCGACCATTTGGCCGGCGGCAAGGACGAGCGGGTTCAGCACGCCGCGCGGGGTGGGCACGGTCATGACCAGCCGCTCGACCCCGGCCACTTTCGCCGGGATGGCGTTCATCAACACCGATGAGGGGTAGGCGGCGGTGCCGCCCGGGACGTAGAGCCCGGCCGCGGCGACCGGGCGCCAGCGGGCGGCGAGCCGTACACCGGTCTCGTCGACATAGTCGATCGGAACGGGCAGCTGGTGGCGATGAAAGCTCTCGATCCGCTCAGCCGCGACGCGCAGCGCGGCCACCGTTTCGGGGGGCGCCGCCGCGGCGCCATCGGCGATCTCGCCTGCGGTCAGCCGAAGGTTGCCTGGCGTGAGATCCATCCCGTCGAAGCGGCGCGTATAATCGATCAGCGCCGCATCGCCGCGGGTAACGACATCCTCAATGATCTCGGCGACCGCCGCGTCGACATCGGCCGCGCTTTCCCGCTTTGCCGCGAGCAGCTGTCGGAACTCGGTCTCGAAACCGGGGTCGCCAGTGGAGAGTATGACCGGCATCAGCGCCCCCTGCCCTCACCCGCCTCGCTGCGCTCGCCACCCTCTCCCGCAGTGCGGGAGAGGGGCGGCGCGAGTCCGGTCTTAACCCTCTCCCGCACTGCGGGAGAGGGGGAACCCAGCCCCCTCCCCGACCCTCCCCCGGTTGCGGGGGAGGGAATGGGTGGGGGCTGGGTGAGTGAGGGTTTTCGGCGGCTGATCGCTTGACGAAAGCGCTCGATCCAGCCGCCGACTTCTTCGGGGCGGGTCTTCAGTGCCGGGCGGTTGACGATCAGCCGAGAGGTGACCTCGGCAATCAACTCGATCTCGATCAAACCATTCGCCTTGAGAGTGGCGCCGGTCTGCACGAGATCGACGATGTGATGGCAGAGCCCCAGACGCGGCGCCAGCTCGACCGCGCCGTTGAGCTTGATGCATTCCGCCTGGATCCCTCGCGCCGCAAAATGCCGGCGGGTGACTTCCGGGTACTTCGTCGCGACGCGCACATGACTCGATCGCCCGACGTCGGCCTGCCCGAGCGCGTCCGCCGTCGCCGCGACGGCGAGCCGGCAATGCCCGACGTCGAGATCGAGCGGCGCGTAAATCTCCGAGTAGTCGAATTCCATCAGCACGTCATTGCCGGCAATGCCGAGCTGAGCGGCGCCGAAGGCGACAAAAGTGGCGGCATCGAAGCTGCGCACGCGGATCAAATCGAGACCCGGCTCGCTGGTTGTGAAGCGCAGCTGACGCGAAGCGGGGTCGTCGAAGGCCGGCTCCGGCTCGATGCCGATTTGGCGCAACAGCGGCATCACCTCGCCGAGGATACGCCCGTTCGGCAATGCCACGATCAAGGGATCGCCGCGGATGGACCCGGGTTCAGTCGTCACGAAAATTCATCCACCTCGTGCCGGGGCCGCCATGGTGTCGGCCATGGATCGCCGAGGTCCCTGGCGTGGCAGAGGATCCGCGCGACATCTAGCCGGATCACGGCACCGCGGGAAAATTCGAGACGGACTGCCCCATCTTCCGGCCGGATTGCCAGCAACGACAATATCCGGCCGTCATCGGTGCGGCGGAACCCGCTGTACGCCGCCGCCGCGACCTCGCTGAATGTGATCCCGCACAAGACCCGTTCATAGGGAACCTCGCCGGGCGCCGGGCCGAGCCCGTTTTCCCAGCGAAAGCGGTTCGCGACGAACAGAAAGCTGCGCTCTTCCGGCGCATAAGCGAGATCGCGAACCGCAACCAGAGCGTCCTGCAGACAGGCCGAGATCACCGCCAGGTCTTCGGCGTCCTCGGCGCGCAGTTTCAGCGCGGTGCCGTCGTCAGGCGCCATCCCGCAACCTCTCGATCCGGGCATTGCACCCCGAGAGCTTTTCCTCGAGCCGTTCATAACCGCGGTCCAGGTGATAGACGCGGTTGATCACGGTTTCCCCGGCCGCGGCGAGACCGGCGACGACGAGCGACACCGAGGCCCGCAAATCCGTCGCCATAACCGGTGCGCCCATCAGCCGCGGCACGCCGCGCACCAACGCGGAGGCGCCGTGCACGTTGATGTTGGCCCCCATGCGCGCCAATTCCGGGACATGCATGAACCGATTCTCGAAAATCGTCTCGGTGATCATCGAGGCGCCAGTGGCGATCGTCATCAGCGCCATGATTTGCGCTTGCAGATCGGTCGGAAAGCCCGGATAGGGTTCGGTCATTACGTCGACGCCTTCGAGGCGTTCGGCATATCGCCGCACCGTCAGCCCGTCGGCGGTTGCCGCAACTTCGACACCGGCGCCGTCGAGAATGCGCGCGACTGCCGCCACGAGATCGAGGCGGGTCCCGGTCAGCCTGACCTCGCCATTGGTAGCCGCCGCCGCCATGATGTAGGTCCCGGTTTCGATCCGGTCCGGGATGATCGAATGGGTCGTCCCATGCAGCCGCGAGACGCCGAGAATATTTAAACGGTCGGTGCCGATCCCGTCGATGTGCGCGCCCATCGCCACAAGGCACTCGGCCAGATCGGTAATTTCCGGCTCGCGAGCGGCGTTGATGAGCAGGGTCTCGCCCTCCGCCAGGGTGGCCGCCATCAACAAATTCTCGGTGGCGCCCACCGAGACCGCGGGAAAGGCAATCTCCGCGCCCCGCAAGCCTCTGGGCGCGCGCGCGTCGATATAGCCTCCGTGAAGCTCTACCTCGGCGCCGAGCCGCTGCAATCCTTTGATGTGCAGGTCGACAGGCCTGGTGCCGATTGCGCAACCGCCCGGCAGCGAAACGCGCGCCCGCCCGCAGCGCGCGACCAGCGGCCCGAGGACGAGGACCGAGGCCCGCATTTTCCGGACCAGGTCATAGGGCGCAGTGCTCGACGTGATGTGCCCCGCCGACAATTCGAGGACGTGTCCCGAATCGGCGCCCTCTCCGCCCCGCGTGACCGCCACGCCGTGCTGAGCCAACAGGTTTGCCATCGTGGCGATATCGGCCAAAGCCGGAACATTCTTCAGGATCAAGGTTTCTGGCGTCAGCAGGGACGCGGCCATCAGCGGCAGAGCGGCGTTTTTGGCGCCGCCGATCGGAATTACGCCTTTGAGCGGCTCGCCGCCCTTGATGCAGATCTTGTCCATCGCCTCGGTTGCTCTCCGCCGCCCAACACGCGCCGGCAGTTTATTCAATTAACGGTCAAGCCGGCGTCGGAGTGCTTTTACTGGACAGCGAAGGGCCGCTCAAGCCGGCGGCTCGCCGCCGCCTCGCGCGCCTTTTTTGGCGAGCGCTGCGGCACGCCGCTCCTGGGCGCGCGCCTGCTCCTTGCGCCGCTTTAGATTATCGCGCAAGGCCTTGGCCAAGCGCTTCTCGCGCTCCGCTCGTTCAGTGCCCTGCTTCGCGCCGGGCCGTGAAACTTCGTCCATCCCCGGGATGCAAACGGCAGCGCTTCATCGATGTCAAGGAGAAGCTATTCCTCGATCCGGATCTTCGCATGCGTCGCGAGGATCACGGCCACCGCCTGCTTTGCGGCGTATTCGGCGGATTGATCCGGATGCTGGTGCCGCCAGGCCTCCACACCCGCCTGGTAACATTCGACCGAGGGGCGTCCGGAGCGACGCGCCAATTCGAACGCCTTCAGCACGGCCGCGGCGGCGACGTTAGTCGTCGGATCGATCTTGGATACCCGCCAAACCATCAGCCGCTCATCGTGGTCAGCCGCGGTCAACCCGGCAAACATCGGCGGGTCCAGCGGGTTCCGGCAGGCTCAGGGTGAGCGTGCATTGCTTCGGCGCGCGTGCCTGACCGCAAAGATCTCGACGTTATCCCCGCGCCGCCGGTATGAGACGATGTAATTTCCAAGTATCAGCCGCCGCGTGCCTGGGAGAGCACCAGGTGCACCCGAGTTGGGGAACTCCGACAGCTGCCGTTGTGCTTGTTCCAGCGCCGCCACGAAACGCTGTCCCAGCGCCGGGCTGTTCTCGGCAAGATAGCTCGCGATCTCTTCTATCTCCGCTGCCGCACGTCGAGAGCGGAGGACGCGGACCGTCATTTCCTGCGCACTGGCCGCGTCCTGGATCCGCTGACGATCTTTTGGGCTACTTTAATCGAATCCTCGAGCGGAGCGCTTTCGCCTCGGTCGAGTTCCGCCAGGCTCTCGACATCCTCGACAATCTCCGCGCCTTCGTCCTCGAGATATTGTCTCAGGGCCCGCAGCATCACCCAGGAGCGGGGACGGTCGAGCATCGTTGCCAGCTTGTCAAAGGCCTCGATTACCTGATCAGGAACGCGCAACGAAACATGGCTCGATCCGGCGTGGTCGTCAGGCAAGATAATCCTCCTTTGACCCCTCAGTGGTCGTGCTACAGCGTAGCACGCCGGACCACGACGTGCCAGAGGATCCGCGTTCTTGCCAGTCCTCGGGATGCAAACGCGAGCGCGACACGCGGCAGTGTCGCCGCTCAGGCGGCGGAGATTGCGACCAGCCCTTCCTGCTCGAGCGTGTTCGCGTAATCCGACACTGTCGTGCGGTGCAACACGCGGCGCTGCGTGTCGTCGTAGGGGCGGCCGCGATGCATCGTGCAGCGATTGTCCCAGATGACGAGATCGCCGACGGTCCAGCGGTGCTGGTAGACGAATTGCGGCTGGGTCGCGAAGGCGATCAGCTCCTCGATCAGCGCCCTCCCCTCCTCGACCGGCCAGCCGATAATGTGCGAGGCATGCGAGGCGAGATAGAGGCTGGTGCGGCCCGAGGCCGGATGATGCCGCACCAAAACCTGCGGCACCGGCGGCAGTTGCTTGAAGATCTCGTCGTTGAAATCGGCAAAGCCGATCTGGCTGCGCGAGCGAAAGATGCTGTGCTCGACGACGAGCCCGTCGAGCTCGCGCTTTCTCGCCTCGGGCAGCGCATCCCACGCCGCCCGCAGATCGGCGAACTCGGTCTCGCCACCGCCCATCGGACCACGGGTCGGAAGCTCGCGGGCCGACAGCAGCGAGCATTTCGCCGGGATGCGCTTGAACGAGCTGTCGGTATGCCAGAGCTGGTTGCCGAGGTTGAACAGGTTACGCCGATCGTCGCGCGGCAGCACCCGGCCTTCGGCGTCGAGGTTCGAAATGTCGGCGACATCGGGGCGCAGCCGCATCTTTGCGCCGGCATAGTTCGGATTGACTTCGAGTGGCCCGAACAGCTGGCTGAAAGCGAGCTGCTGCTCGTCGCTCAGCGGCTGCTCGGGAAAGGCGAGGATGCCGTAGCGGTTGAAGGCAGCCTCAATCTCGGTGAAGACCGTGGGCGCCACCGGCCGCGTCAAATCGACGCCGCGCAGCTCGGCGCGGAGTGTCGGGTGAAGCGGTGTGACCTCGAGTGCCATGCTGCTCCCCATTCTCGCACAACAACCATAATATGCGCCGCGACGCGGAAACGATCAATTTGGTGCCGATGGACCCCGCTGATATCAGAGCGACCGCCGAATGGCTGACCGACGGCGCCCGCTCGGCGCCGCAGCCGCAGCAGGTATTGGCGCAATTGTCCGAACGGCTGGTTGCCGGCGGTATCCCGCTATGGCGGGTCGCGGTGTTCGTGCGCACCTTGCACCCGCAGGTCATGGGCCGCCGATTTATTTGGCGGCCCGGGACTGAAGTCGAGGTTTCAGAAGCGCCATTCGAGCTTCTCGAAAGTGCCGATTTCCTCGAGAATCCGATTGCTCAAGTCTATGCGACCGGGCGCGCGCTCCGCCGCAAGCTTGCCGACCCGGATTGTGCATTGGATTTCCCGGTCCTTTCGGAGCTTCGCGCCGAAGGAATAACCGATTATCTCGCCTCGCCGCTTCTCTTCACTGACGGCGCCATTCACGCCGTCACTTGCACGACGCGGGAGCCCGGCGGTTTCACCGACGCGCAGATCGCCGGCATCGAAGCCATTATTACGCCACTGGCGAGGGTCGCCGAGATCCGAGCATTGCGGCGGATGGCGAGCACTCTGCTCGACACCTATGTCGGGCATGACGCCGGCGAGCGCATTCTTGCCGGGCGGATCCGGCGCGGCGATATCGAGGAGATACACGCAGCCGTCTGGCTGTCAGACATGCGCGGGTTTACCGCATTGGCCGACACTGTGCCGCCGCGGGAGCTGATCGGCCTTCTCAATCGTTACTTCGATTGCCAGGTACCGGTGATCCTCGACCATGGCGCCGAGGTGTTGAAGTTCATGGGCGACGGGCTCTTGGCGATTTTTACGATCGCCGGCGATGAGGCCGAGGTATGCAAACGCACGCTTGCCGCCGCCCGGCAGACGCAGACAAATGTCGCAGAGCTCGGGAGATCGGCCATGCCGGGGTTGCGCTTCGGCCTCGCGCTGCACATTGGCGACGTCCTCTACGGAAATATCGGCAGCGGCAATCGGCTCGATTTCACCTGCATTGGTCCAGCCGTTAACTGTGCCGCGCGGATTGAAAAGCTGACCGGCCAGCTGGGCCGCGAGATCCTCGCCTCGGATGAATTCGCGCGACACTGCCCGGAAGCGTTTACCGCGCTCGGCGAATTCAGGCTTGCCGGATTTAGCGCCCCGCAACAGGTGTTCGCGCTCGCGGTTGAATGAAAAGAATGCGGCGGGGCGGCACTGAACCGCCCCGCCCTGTCGCTGCTACGTTGAGAAGTCGCTGCTATGTTGAGAGTTGCTGTTCGAGTTCGATCAGCGCAGCCTCTGCGTCATCAGGATTGATTTTCCCGGTTTCGACCGCCACCCTGCCGGCGTCGAGCGCAACAGAAAACTGCTGATCGGCAGCCCTGGCATCGGCTACGTTGTCAGCCGTCGCCAAGACGAGCTGTCTCAACCTTGCAGAGACGGAATTGACACGCTCGTCGGTCACTTCCTCGCAGCAGGAGGCAGCTCCAAGAACGACCCCAAGCGTTTGCGCCATATGCTGCGCCTCGGTCATACGGTTGTTAGACGCCATTCGCACCTCTACTGGCTGGAAGGAGGAATACGCTGAGAGAGCTTTTGACGGACCGACGGGTCATTTTGCGCCGTGCGAATAATTGAATTGTACTCGTCCACGGTAAGGCCCTGGTCGGTAACCGCCTTCTTCATCGCGTCGTTCGCCTCCTCGGCCACACGCTGTTTGTCGGCCGGTGGCGCTGCAGCAATCTTTGGCTCATAGCTCTGCCTGATGCTGGTCACCCGCCCAATGGCGACCGCCGCGGCGTTCAGCTTCTCGTCCGAAACGGTCAGCGACGGCGACGGCGCCTGAGGGGGCTGCGCCTGTGGGGATTGCTGCTCAGGACGCGCCTGCGGCGGGGTCATCTGGGCGTTTGCCGCCGGCGTCATGATCAGGCCCGAGACGATCAGTGCGGCGGCCGCAAGAGGTTGCAACAGGCGCACTCCGATCGCGTGGTGTTCGGTACAATGCATGCGTTATCTCCACTTTGTGTTGTGGCTTCCAGTGGGCTGATGGCTCGTCGGCTGATGGCTCGTCGAATGTGCGATGCTCGGCGCCGCAAGGGTTATCCGGTCACTTTATTGACACACCGCCAAGGACTCCCTCCGGCGGCAGATCCGGTGCCACTAGTTGACCGATAACCTCAAAATGTGCGTTTTGAGATGTTGCCCTCTCGAGGAAGGCTCACGCCCTGAATTCCCGCTGCCGAGTTGTCAATCGGCCGTGACGGGGAGGAAATGTGCTGATGCAACAGCTCTCGGCCGGTACTCAGCCAATTGGAGGCGTGACATCGCTTGGCCTCCTGTTGTGGTCTGCCAGTCTGACGTAGGTGAGCAAGAAGGATCGTCAAGGCTCTGCCCGGCAGAAATAAAACTTCTCCCGGCGTAAAATGTCGGTGAAAGGTTTCTATGGCGCGCTGCAACCTAAGGTCAGCAGGTGCCCATACCCCGCAATAGGCTGACGAACCCCGGCGAGACGAAGCGCGTGCCACATCATTGCGGAGGCGCTGGAAATGACCGGCTTCCCCAGATCCTGCTCCAACAGCTCCAATACCGGCAATGTCGGCATGCCGGTGCCGCTTAGGAAGACGGCGTCGGCATCGGCCCGGTCGACGAGCCGCGCCAGCCCATAAGCCCGCTCGGCCGTCTCGTCGTAGATGTTGGTGACCCCCTGCAGATTGGCAAAATTGACGACCTCTAGGCCGTGCGCTTCCAAATGCGCCTTGCCCTGCAATGTCGTCTGCGCCGAATAGGGCGTTCCGAGCGCGAGCCGGCGCACATTGAGCCGCTCGAGCGCTCGCAGCACCGACCCGAAGGCCGTGATCACGCGCTTGCCGGTCGATTTCTCGAGCCGAGCCAGCAGATCGGCTTCACCTTCGCGGCCGAGATAATAGCTGGTCGCAGTATGAGCCACGACGATGACATCCGGCTCGACCGATGCGAGCAGCTCGATGCTGCCGTCGATATGGTCGATCATCGAGCGAGTTCGCTCGTCCTGGCCTTCGAGGGAGCCGGGAGCCCCGTATGCGGCCATGCGGTGGAAATGCACGGAAACCCCCTCGGGCGCCAATGCGATCATCTCGGGCTCGACCGTCGGGTTTCCCGGCGGAAGCAGAAACCCAAGTCGCGCCCGCCAACCGATCATTTCGATGCTCCGGTCATATGACGCCGGCCTCGCGCAGCCGTTTGAATTCATCGGGGTCAACCCCGCAAAGCTCTCTCAGCAAAGCGTCAGTGTGCTCGCCGAGGAGTGGTGGGCGGCTCACCTCGGCCGGCGAGTCCGACAATTTGATCGGGCACCCAACGGTCTTGTAGGTGCCGCGTGTCGGGTAATCGAGATCGAGGATCATCTCGCGCGCCTTCAGATGCGGATCGGCGAGCACCTCGCCGGTATCCTGGCAGGCGCCGCACGGCACGCCCGCCTCGCCCAACAGTCGCATGACCTCGTGCTTGCTGCGGCCGCGCGTCCATTCTTCAATAATCGCGTTCAGCGCGTCACGGTTTTCCCAGCGCATCTCCGTCGTATTGAAGCGCGGATCCTCCGCCAATTCAGGCCGGCCCATCGCCCCTGCCATGGCCGGCCACATCTGCTGCTGCGCCGTGATGAAGACGTAGTCGTTCGGGCCGCCCGGCGCGCAAGGGTAGGTCGTGCCCGGCACCCCTTGCCCCATCTGGTTGCCGCGCCGCGGCATCGCCTGGCCGAAGCGCTGATGGTCGCGCAAGCTGACCCGGATCAAATTCACCACGGCGTCCTGCATCGATACTTCGACACACTGCCCGCGGCCGGAATGGTGGCGCTGCTGCAGTGCTGCGAGGATGCCGATCGCCATGTGCATTCCGGTGCCGGAATCCCCGATTGCCGGCACGACAAAAGTCGGCGGGTTCTCCGGGAAACCGGTGATGCTCATCGCGCCGCCCATCGCCTGCGCCACCGGCTCGAAGCTCTTATAAGCGGCATAAGGCCCGTAGCTGCCAAAACCCTTGATCGTCGCATAGATCAACCGTCGATTGATCTTCGACAGAACCTCCCAGCCGAGGCCGAGCCGGTTGAGCGCACCTGGGCTGAAATTCTCGACCAGCACATCCGATTTGGCGATCAGCTGTTTGAACAGCTCCTTGCCGCGGCCGGTCTTCAGATTGAGCGTCAGGCTGCGCTTGTTGGCGTTGAACAGCAGAAAAAAGAGGCTGTCGCTGCCCTCCCGGTCGCGCATGTTGCGGCGGGCGATGTCACCGCCTTTCGGCTCTTCGAGCTTGATCACATCAGCGCCGAGAAAGCCCAGGATCTGCGCGCATGCAGGCCCGGCCTGGTTGTGGGTCATGTCGACCACGCGAATGCCCGACAGCGCCTTGTCCATCTCATCCTCCCTGGATTGAAGGCCCACTTTATTGGGCTGCTAGAGAAAATCGCGGACACGTTCGAGCTCGTCGAGCGCGCCGGCCGGAGAGACGAGGAGAACCTCGTCGAAGCCGATGCGCTCGAGGCGCTTCAGCCGCTGGCGCGCGTCGTCGGGCAGACAGACCAGCGAGACCTTGGCGCGCTCGGCCAGACTGCCGGCTTCGGCCCGGGCGTTGAGGTCGACGACGACGTTGGCAAGGACCGCGTTGGTGCCGCCGGCGTCGCGATAAAGGCGCATGCCGTTTTCGAGATCCTCCCAGCTGCTGTAGAGGCCCGAGGCGATCCAGCCTTGGCACTGCTTTGCGGCATAATTGATCCAGCGCGGGTTGCGCCAAGCGCCGAGCAATACCGGCGGCCCGCCCTCACATCCGGGCCACGGCGACAAGGTGCCGCCGTTGACCGGCTCGCCGCGCCAGGCCCGCCGCATGATTTCCAGCGAGCTCATCAAGGTACGAAAGCGTTGATCGTAATTAGCGCCGAGGAGATCGAAATCGGCCTGCGTCGATCCGCTGCCGACGCCGAGACGCAGGCGGCCGCTCGACACTGCCTGAACCGACTGCACGCGATGGGCGAGCTCGATCGGGTTGCGCAGCGAGACTTGCAGCACCGCGGTGCCGAGCTCGACCCGCTCGGTCGCGGCGGACAGCACCCCGAGAGCGACGAGCGGGTCGAGGGTTGGCCGGCCGCGCCCGAGCGAGTTGGTGACCCAGATCCCGGGAAACCCCCTTCTTTCGATCCGGCGGGCATAATCGACGATGCGGCCCAACGGCCGATCGCGCGGCTCCGTGCCCGGACGCAAAAACGTCACCACGCTTAATCGCATAGCTCCTCTCTCGACACGTGCAGCCGGACAACAATGCATTTATCCGCGGCGCCCGCCAACTGCCGAATGGTTCGAGTTCGACCTGCCGGCACCTCGGGTTTGCGCGCCGGCACATCTCGCGGCATGCTCTCGCTCGAAAAAGGCACTCGGCATATTTACGGCAGGGAGCGATGGGCAGGAAGCGATCGGCGGGTGAGGAGCCGGAATTGGCCGCGGGAAACGGTGTCCTGGATCGGCGGGGTCTGCTCGTCGCCGGGGCTGCTTTGGCCGGCGCGGGGGTAATCCCTGCTCGGCCTGCCTTCGGCGCCGCAGAGCTTTCGGTCGAACCATGGATGACGAAGCCGGGCGATCCCTTTACCGGTTACGGGCAGCCCTCAAAGTTTGAAGCAAAGATCGTCAGGACGTTTGCGAGTGCGCCGGGCACGACGGGTACCGGCGCATCGCGAACACCGCTTCAGCGGCTCAACGGCACGATCACTCCGAACGGCATCCACTTCGAGCGCCACCACTCCGGCATCCCCGACATCGATCCGGCGGCTCACCGACTGCTGATCCATGGCCTCGTCAAGCGGCCGCTTGTTTTCACCCTTGAGGCGCTCGCCCGATATCCGATGGAGACGCGTATCGCCTTCATAGAATGCGGCGGCAACACCGGCGCTCTTTACCAGAAGGAGCCGGCCCAGTTCGACTTGCAAGCCAGCCACGGGCTACTGTCCTGTGCCGAGTGGACCGGTGTCAGGCTCGCGCTCCTCCTCGAGGAAGCGGGTGTCGAGCCGCAAGCACAGTGGCTGCTCGCGGAGGGCGCCGACGCGGCCGGCATGAGCCGCAGCGTCCCGATGAAGGCGGTGGACGAAGCATTGGTTGCGCTCTACCAGAATGGCGAGCGCGTCCGGCCGTCGAACGGCTATCCGCTGCGCCTGCTGTTGCCCGGCTATGAAGGCAACATGAACGTCAAATGGCTGCGGCGAATCAAGGTCACCGCAGGCCCCACCATGACAAAGGACGAGACCTCCAAATATACCATCCTGTTGCCCAGCGGTAAGTCCTTGCAATTCGTCTTCCCGATCGAAACCAAATCGGTGATCACTCATCCCTCGCCGGGTTTGACCCTGAAGGGTGCCGGCCTTTACGAAATCTCGGGCCTCGCCTGGTCCGGTTACGGCAACATAAGTCGGGTCGAGGTCTCGGCTGACGGCGGAAAAAGCTGGGCCCCGGCGGCGTTGCAGGAGCCGGTCTTGCCAAAGGCGCTGACCCGGTTCCGCATCCCGTGGCGCTGGGACGGCGGCCCGGCAGTGCTGCAGAGCCGCGCGACGGACGCCTCCGGCTATGTCCAGCCGACGCGTGACGCATTGATCGCCGAACGCGGCACGAAGACGTTCTATCACTTCAACGGCATCACCAGCTGGGCGATCGGCGAGCACGGGGAGATCCGGCATGTCTATGCGTAGGCATTTGAGCGCCGCGTCGGCATTGCTCGTTGTATCGACGGTCGCGCTCGCGGAGACGCCCGATCTCGGGCATCCCGCAACACCCGAAGAAATCGCCGTATGGGACATCAGCATCGGCCCCGACGGCGCCGGCCTGCCGCCCGGCAGCGGGAGCCCGCAGCAAGGCGAAGCGGTCTATGTCGCAAAATGCCTGCCCTGCCACGGCGAGAAGGGGTCCGGCAAGCCCAATGATCAGCTGGTCGGCGGGCTCGGCACGCTGACCGGCGATCAGCCACCCGTGAGGACCGTGGGCAGTTTTTGGCCTTATGCAACGACATTGTTCGACTATGTGCGCCGCGCGATGCCGGCCAATGCGCCGAGATCGCTGAGCGATGACGAGGTCTACGCGGTCTGCGCCTACATCCTTCAGCTGAACGGCATCATCGCCGAGAACGCGGTCATGAACGCACAGACCTTGGCAAAGGTGCAGATGCCGAACCGCGACGGCTTCGTTCCCTTCTCTCGCCAGAAATAGGCGCGATCACGACGACCATGGACTTTGCCTTCGCTCCGCTCTCGATTTCGACACGACGCAAACTAACTTCGATCCTGTTGGCCGTCGTGATCTTTGCGGTATTGGCCTGGTTGGTGACCAGGGCCAACGGCCGTCCTGGCATGTTCGGCGTTGTCAATGCCATCCTCGTCGGCATCGGGGTCGGTCTCTTTGAGGAATTTTATGTCCAAAGCCTGCGGGGCCGGTGGTTCCGAAATATCCATCCACTGCGCGCGATGGTGGTTTACACGATTGTGGTGGTCATCCTCTTCCTAATCGCCATCCATGTCACTCACGTGATCCTTTGGCCATTTTACAAACTTCCGGTGCCGTATGGCCGGCTGCCGGTGGTGATCCCGGTGGTAATTGCGTTTTCCGTTATTGGCATCGTCGTGATGCGAACGGCTCATTTCATCGGTATCGAAACCTTGTTCCACCTCACGGTCGGCACCTACCACCGGCCAGTGCTGCAGGAAAAGGTCCTCGTGTTCCTAGACATCAACAATTCCACAGCACTCGCCGAGGAGCTGGGCGCGGTTCGCACGAAAGCGCTGGTCGGCAAATTTCTCTTCGACATTTCCAAGCCGATCACCGACCACGGCGGCGAGATCTACCTGTACAAGGGCGACGGCTTGATTGCGCTGTGGGATTGGCGCGAGGCAATCAGAGATAGCAGGATCTTGCGGACGATCGACGCCGTCTTCGCGACGATCCGGCGAGAGCGGCGCGAGTATATGGAGCAGTTTGGCGTCGTCCCATCGTTTCGGATCGGAGTCCATGGCGGCGAGGTCGTGGTCAGCGAGCAGGGCGACACCAAGCGTGCCATCGGGATCTACGGCACCACGATCAATATCGCGGCCCGTATAGAGGAAGCGGCAAAGACACACAGTGTCGCGTGTGCAATTTCCGGGGATGTCGCCGAAAACCTACGCGGCGACGAAGCGCGACTGATCCCGATCGGCCATGAGAAGATCAGGGGAAGCGCGGTAGAAATCCCGATTTACGAATACCGAGTCGCCGGCGAGGGCTGTGTCAATGCGGTTCGGCAGGTCCGGCTTCAAGCCTCGCCTTCGGCAGAGCCGGACTAAAAACCGCCCCTTTCGGTAAGCCGCCGATTTGTCGTATGACCTGACCAACATTGCGCCGCGAAACAACACAAGAACGGAGGCTTACGTCATGGGTAGACACCGTGCGTTGCAGCTCGCCATGGCAGCATTGCTGCTTGGCCTGGTCGGCGCAGGCGCCAAAGCGGCGGACCAAAAGATGGTGTTCAAAGCATCCGACGTGCATCCCGAAGGCTATCCGACCGTCCAGGCGGTCGAGAACATGGGGAAAAAGCTCGAAGCGGCGACCGGCGGGCGGCTCAGCATCCAGATGTATGCCTCGATGCAATTGGGCGGGGAGAAGGAGGCGATCGAGCAGGCGCAGGTCGGCGCTTTGCAGCTCGCGCGGGTCAGCGTCGGGGCATTGGGGCCGGTCGTCGACGACCTCAACGTCTTCAACCTGCCGTTCCTCTTTCGCAGCACCGAGCATATGGAAAAAATCATTGACGGCCCGATCGGCCAGGAGCTGCTCGACAAGGTCAGCAACAACCCCAATACGCGGTTGATCGGCCTCGCCTGGATGGATGCCGGCGCGCGCAGCGTCTACGACACGAAAAAGCCGATCAAGAGCATCGACGATCTGAAGGGGCTGAAGGTGCGCGTCATGGGCAACCCGATGTTCGTCGACATGATGAACGCGCTCGGCGGCAATGGCGTCGCGATGGGGTATGACCAGGTATTCAGCGCGTTGCAGACCGGCGTCGTCGACGGCGCCGAGAACAACCCGCCGAGCTTTGTCTTCGACAACCATTACCAGGTCGCCAAGTATTACACTTTGACCGAGCATTTGATCGTGCCCGAGATCCTCGTATTCTCGCGCGCCACCTGGGACGGGCTCTCGAAAGACGACCAGGCGCTGGTCAAAAAGCTGGCGCGCGAGGCGCAACTGGACGAACGCCAGCTATGGAAGAAAGTCGAAGACGAGGCGATGGCCAAGATGAAGTCCTCGGGCATCGAAGTCGATATGGTCCCCGACAAGGCGCCGTTCGAAGCTGCGGTAAAGCCGGTCTGGGACAAATACGGCGCCAAATACAGCGAGCTGATCAAGCGCATTCAGGCAGTGAACTAATTATCGCCACTTTTTATGCGGGCAGCCAGGCTCCTGCGCGAATCGCCCCCACCCTTCCCTCCCCCGCTCGCGGGGGAGGGTTGAGAACACCGCGTTCCCCTCCCTCCCCCGCTGGCGGGGGAGGGTTAGGGTGGGGGCGGCTCTACCGCACCGCAATGGACGCGCTCTACCGCTTCTGCGTCATCGTCGCCGGAGGGGCTTTGGTGCTGATCTCGGCGGTGATCCCGTGGGGCGTCTTTACCCGTTATGTGCTGAACAGTGCGGCGTCCTGGCCCGAACCGATGGCGATTTTATTGACGATCGTCCTGACATTTTTCGGCGCCGCGGCCTGCTATCGCGCCGGCACACATATGAGCGTTTCGGTGTTGGTGCGGGCCCTTTCCCCACCAGTGCGGCGAGTCGTCGAACCATTCGCCGAAGGGCTGGTCGCACTGGTCAGCTTGTTCATGGTGGTCTGGGGTGCGCGATTGGTCGGCACGACTTGGCACCAGTCGATCGCCGAGTTTCCCGCATTGTCGGTCGGGCTCACTTACCTCCCAATCCCGACGGGCGGCGCCGTCACCCTGCTCTTCGTCGCCGAGCGCCTGCTGATCGGACGCCCGCCACAGGCCGGCGAACCGGCTCCACACTGACGCAAAGCGAACTGCCAAATGGAAATCCTGATTGTCGTCGGGACCCTCCTCGTCTGCTTTGCGCTCGGTGTGCCGATCGCCTATGCGCTCGGCCTCGGCGCGCTTGCCGGCGCCTATTGGATCGGCATCCCGCTCGAGGCGGTAATGCTTCAGGTGTCGAGCGGGGTCAGCAAGTTCGCGATGCTGACGATTCCGTTCTTCGTGCTGGCCGGCGCGATCATGGCGGAAGGCGGCATGGCGCGCCGCCTTGTAGCCTTCGCCAATGTTCTGGTGGGGCTGGTCCGCGTCCGCGGCGGATTGTCGGCGGTCAACGTCCTCGCGACGACGTTCCTCAGCGGCATCTCCGGCTCGGCAGTGGCCGACACCTCGGCGATCGGCTCGGTGATGATCCCGCAGATGGAACAGACCGGCTATCCGCGCGTCTTTGCGACCAATGTGACGATCAGCGCTTCGGTGCAGGCATTGCTCGTGCCGCCGAGCCACAACGCGGTGATCTACTCCCTCGCCACCGGCGGCACGATCTCGATCATCAGCCTTTTCATGGCCGGGGTCATGCCGGGGCTGTTGCTCGGCGCCTCCCTCGTCGTGCTGTGCCTGGTGCTCGCCTACCGCAACGGTCACCCGCGCGGCGAGACCGTGCCATTGCGCCAGGCGGTCAAGATCGCCATCGACGCCCTTTGGGGGCTCGTCACATTGGCGATCATCCTCGGCGGCATTCTCGGCGGGGTGTTCACCGCGATCGAGGCCGGCGCCGTCGCCTGTATCTGGGCCTTCTTCGTGACGATGTTCATCTATCGCGACTACCGCTGGCGCGACTTGCCCGAGCTGATCCACCGCACGGTGCGTACCGTGGCGATGGTCATGACCCTAATCGCCTTCGCGTCGAGCGTCGGCTACGTCATGGCGCTGATGCAGGTGCCGGCACGGGTCACGGCATTGTTGCTGACTTTGTCGAGCGACAAGAACGTGATCCTGTTCCTGATCAACATTCTGCTGCTGGTGCTCGGCTGCCTGTTGGACATGGCGCCCTCGATCCTCATCGTCACGCCGATCCTCTTACCGGTCGTCATGAAGTTCGGCGTCGATCCGGTGCATTTCGGCATGATCATGCTGCTCAACCTGGGCATCGGCTTGTGCCACCCGCCAGTCGGTGCGATCCTCTTCGTCGGCTGCGCCGTCGGCCGGGTCACGATCGAGCAGGTCGTGCGCGAGATCTGGCCTTTTTATGGCGTGATGTTCTTCGTGCTGATGCTGGTCACCTACATCCCGTCCGTCTCATTATGGCTGCCGCGGATGCTCGGATTGTGAGGTGCACCCAATTCGTAGTTAATTTGGTCGATTTGGAATTGCTTTTTCGGTAGAATATCGGCATTTTGATGGCGGCATCGTTATGTCCCCCAACGATGCGGATTGGCCTGTTGGACCGGCACACCGGCAGGCCGCAGAAGCCCCGGTCTTCCCCGACCGGGGCTTTTCTGCGTCTGCCGCAAGAGGGTCTGGTGTGCGGCAGCGCCCAATCTTTAAAATGACAGAGTCGACCCTTTCCGAGAGGAGCCCCTTGATGGCGCTCGATCGCGATGCCGAGCGGGTTCTCGAGATGGCGCGGCTGTCCGGACGGCCGCCCTATGAGACGCTGAGCGCGCCCGAGGCGCGTGAACTATTTCTCGCGGCGCGCGAGGTGCTCGCGCCCGATCCGCCGCCGGTTGCCGAAGTTCGCGAACTCTCCGCACCGGGGCCGACCGGCGCGGCCATCCCGTTGCGGCTCTATCGCGGCGCGGGGACGGCGCCCGGCGACACCCTTCCCGCCCTCGTCTACTTCCATGGCGGCGGCTGGGTCATCGGCGACCTCGACACCCATGACAGCCTCTGCCGCCATCTCGCCAATGCGGCGCTGTGCATCGTCGTCGCGGTCGATTACCGCCTCGCTCCCGAGCACAAGTTTCCCGCGGCGGTCGAGGATTGCTTTGCCGCGACTTCATGGATCGCGCAGAAGGCCGCAGCCCTCGGCGTCGATCGCGAGCGCCTGGCCGTCGCCGGCGACAGCGCCGGCGGCAACCTTGCCGCGGTGGTCAGCCTCATTGCGCGTGATCGAGGAGGACCGAAGCTGCGCTGTCAGGCCTTATTGTACCCGACCGTCGAGTGCGGCATGACGCACGCCTCCCACGACCGCTTCGCCGAGGGGTATCTGCTGACCCGGCCGACGATGAAGTGGTTCCGCGAGCACTATCTGCGCGGGCCCGCCGATGTCGAGGATTGGCGCGCATCGCCGTTGCGGGCCGCCGATCTCTCCGGCGTGGCGCCCGCCCTGGTCCTGACCGCCGGAAACGACGTGCTTTGCGACGAGGGCCAAGCTTATGCCCGCCGGCTACAAGAGGCCGGCGTCGCGGTGCAGCTGCGGCATTTCCCGGACCAGGTCCACGGCTTCCTGACCATGGGAAAGATCATCGAGGCCGCACAGCCGGCGCTCGACGACATCGCGGCGGCATTGCAGGCGGCCTGGGACGTGCGATGAGCCCGAACACCCTGCCCTCCCCTATTCCGATCGAAAGGGCTCGTCGTAAATCGCGGTGTGGATCGCCCCGCCGTCCCGTACATAGCCGCGATACATCCCAGCGGTGTTGAACGGCAACGCGAGGACCCCGGCATGGTCGACCGCGACGACGCCGCCGGAGCCTCCGGCGGCCGCCAGCTCGTCGATGACCGCCCGCGCCGCTTGTTCCAGAGATTGACCACCGTAGCGGAGGCGCGTGGCAATCGCGAAGGCGGCGACGTGCCGGATGAAGAATTCGCCATGACCCGTCGCCGAGACCGCGCAGGTCGCGTTGTCGGCATAGGCGCCGGCGCCGATAATCGGGGTGTCGCCGACGCGGCCGGGCGCTTTTCCCGTCATTCCGCCGGTCGAGGTAGCGGCGGCGAGATTGCCGCGGCAGTCTCTGGCGACGGCGCCCACAGTGCCGTATTGCCGCGGCTCGCGACCCGGATCTTCGAGGGCGCGCTGCAGTTCGCGCCAACGCGCTTCGGTGTGGAAATAGTCGGGCTCGCAGAACGCGACGCCGTTCTCGCGGCAAAAGGCGAGTGCCCCCTCTCCGATCAGCAGCACATGGCGCGACCGCTCCATCACGGCGCGCGCGGCCCGCACCGGGTTGCGGGGTCCGAAGACGCCCGCCACCGCGCCCGCCCGGCGGTCCGTGCCATCCATGACGCAGGCGTCCATCTCCTGTGTCCCGGCACGGGTGAACACGCTGCCGCGGCCGGCATTGAACAACAGGTCGTCTTCGAGCGCCGCGACGGCCTCGGTCACGGCGTCGAGGGCGCTCCCGCACGCGGCAAGAACGTCACGGCCCGTCGTCAAGGCGCGGCGCAGGCCGTCATGATATGACGCCCCGCGGGAAAGGCCGGTCTCGTTTCGCGGGATCGTTCCGGCGCCGCCGTGAACGGCGAGGGCGAAGCCGGTTCCAGTCAATCGTTCCGATTGCGACATCGCGGGCATGATACACCGCACGGGGCCGAATATCGCTCCTCGAGCACCGATGACCCCGAGTCAGGTGTTACGGCTTGTCCTGGTCGGTCTGGGGACGTCCGTCGTTCCGCTCGACACCGCGGTCAACATTGCCTTTCCCGAGATTACCGGCAGCTTCGGATTGCCGGTCGAGATGATCCAGTGGGTGGTCATCTGCTACGTGCTGACCTATTCCAGCCTGATGCTCGCCTTCGGGCGGGTCGGCGACATCTGGGGCCACGGCCGCGTGTTCCGCATCGGGCTCCTGTGGAGCAGTGTCGCATACCTGCTCTGCGCGGCAGCACCGAATTATGGCTGGCTGCTCCTCTGCCGGTTTCTGCAAGGGATCGGCGCTTCGTTGATCGTCAGCTGCGCTCCGGCGCTGGTGACCGGGATGTTTCCCGAAGACCGGCGCAGCCGCGCGGTCGGCATGTTCACGTTAATGTATGCGATCGGCTCTGCCGCCGGGCCGTTGCTCGGGGGCCTGCTCGTCCAACTCTGGGGTTGGCCGGCAGTATTTTGGTTTCGCGCCCCGCTCGCGCTGATTGCGCTCCTGTACCCGGCAGAGACGCAGACGATGTCTCGGCCGGCCCTGCGGGAGCCGGTCGACATCGTCGGCGCCATTCTGCTCGCGCTCGGTATCAGCACGCTTTTGCTGACCCTCAACCGGCTTCAACACCTGCGAGGGCAGGAGTTTCTCGCGGCCTTGCTGCTGGTGACAGCCACCACCTGCCTTTTGGGTTTTTTCCACTGGGAAAGACGGGTCGCCCAACCGATCATCAATCTCGGATTGTTCCGAACCGGCGGCTTCGCAGGACTCAATATTGCAAGTGTGCTGATTTATCTGACGAGCTTTTCCGTTCTCTTGCTGGGCCCCTACTACCTCGTACGCCTCACCGGGCTGTCGCCGATAATAGCGGGCGGCGTTCTCGGCGCCTCTTTTGTCGGCAGTCTCGTCGCCTCCCCGCTGGCGGGATGGGCCATAGAGCGCGTCCCCGCGGGCCGGGTCGCCGTTCTCGGCGCCTCACTCTGCGCTACGGGTCTGGTGCTGATTGGCGGCTGGCAGCCCGGCACCGCCGGACAAGCTGTCACGATCTTGAGCACCCTGGTGCTGCAGGGCTTTGGTGTCGGCTTGTTCCAAGTCGCTTACATGGACATCATCATGCGGACCTTGCCGCGGCACCACCGCGGAGTAGCCGGCAGCATCGCGATGCTGAGCCGCTCGGTCGGGGTCGTCACCGGGGCGACGCTTCTGACCCTCATATTTCACACGATAGAAGCGACGCGGCTTGGCAACGGGGACCTGCCGGCCGCGAGCTTCTTGACCGGCTTCAGAGCGACCTTCTGGTCAGCCGGTGTAGTCGCCGGGCTCGCCGGCCTCCTCGTCCTATTTGCGACAAAGCGCGGCGGCTGATCCGCCGCCGGGCTCAGGGTTCAGCAGTCTTCGAGAGTAAACCCAACTTTGCAAATGACTTGGAAATGCGCGACTTTGCCGTCTTCAACGTGGCCGCGGGTCTGCAGAACTTCGAACCAGCCTACCTGACGCAAGGTACGGGAAGCCCGGGCAACCGCGTTCTTGATCGCGTCCTCGATACTGTTCTCCGAGGAACCTGCGACTTCAATGATACGGTAGACATGGTCCGGCATTGATTTCCTCCCTGGCGAACCGCGGCAGCGGGGGTCTGACACGCGACCAACTTAGCGTCGATTATTTCTTGCTTCAACACCCGGGCGGCGCCCGCTCACCCAGGGTCAGATCGCCGGCGACGAGGCCGAGACCGGTATGGGCGCGGTGACCGCCCCCGCCGAACTTCGGCTTCCGGCTTTTCCTTGGCTCAACTCCGCAACGATCGGGTTCACCGGCATTTCACCGATTACTGGCTGCAGGGCCAGCGCAGCGTTTCTGCGCCACACCGTAACCAGGGCGATCCGGCCGATAGGCGTCTCGGCGATGACCAATGGTAGGTCGTGCATTCGTCTGATCTCTTGCCCGTTGATCGACAGAATGACGTCGCCTTGCTCAAACCCGGCTGCCGCGGCGGGACTGCCGGCGCCCACCTTGGCCACAAGCGCACCGGCGAGATTTGCTAGCCCCACATTTCGAGCGACCTCGGCAGTCACGGGCTGGATTTGGACACCGAGCCAGCCGCGCGCCACCTTGCCGTGCTCCTTCAGCTGCTCGACCACCGGCTTGGCTCGGTTCGCTGGTATCGCAAAACCGATGCCGACGGATCCGCCATTGGGAGAATAGATGGCCGTGTTGATGCCGATGACATTACCTTTGAGGTCGAAGGTCGGGCCGCCGGAATTGCCGCGGTTCATCGCTGCGTCGATCTGCAGAAAATCGTCATACGGACCGGCGTGAATATCACGTCCGCGCCCGGAAATGATGCCGCTGCTGACCGTGTTGTCGAGGCCGAACGGGCTGCCGATCGCGAGCACCCAGTCTCCCACCCGAGCCGCGTCGCTGTCGCCCCAACGGATATTCGGCAGTGGGCTCGCCCCGTCGATCTTGAGCAAGGCGATATCGGTCAGCGGGTCGCGTCCGACGATCCGAGCCGGGTATTCGGTCGCATCCCGAAGAACGACCGTCACCGCTTCGGCATTTTCGACGACATGATCATCGGTGACGACATACCCGCTCGGGTCGATGATGAATCCGGAGCCCAGTGCCACACTGGCGACCTTCGCCTCGGGCTCGCTTTTCCTGCGGCGTCCGTCGAGAAAGCGGCGCAGCAATTCGTCGACCACCGATGGCGGGAGCCCGCTCAGGGCAACCCGATCTTCGAGGCGGCCGGCTTGCGTCCCCTCGCGGTCGACCGCCGCCTTACTCACCCTCTGGACAGCCGAAACATTGACCACCGCAGGCATGACTTCCTGCACGATCGGCGCAAAGCTCGGTGCCGGCGAGCCGCCGCCCGCCGCGTAAAACCGATCTGCCTGAGTGCAACCCATCGCCGACGCGACGACCCCAAACGAAAGGACGATCGATCTCATTCGGGGCGAGGGCTGCGAGACGAAGGCGAACATCGAAAGAGCTTTCATGACCGGGCCGGCTTGGTTTGGCAGAGCAGTGTTCCGACCCGCACTTCGTTCATGATGCCCTCCATCATCTAACACATATTTAATAAACGATGATGCGCACCCTTCGATGCATCCGGGCGGCGCGGCCGCAAACTGCTATATGGCACCGTACGATCAGGTTACGACACGCTGGGCAACCCCGCTTCGTCCCAGCCCACTACCGGACGGCAACGCTCATCTCTGGTAGCGCGGATCAAAGTCGATGAACAGAAACAATCGAGGTCTTGTCGATTTACGGGACTAGCTGAGCACTAATGAAACCAAGAAAGGAATTTTTGCACTATCGGTCCGTATCTTGAAAATAGTTGATAACATGACCATTTTCGCTTGGAGCACCTTTCGGACGCCGATTTGATGTCCTGGGGCGTTTGCGCTGCAAACCCAGAAAGTTCGGCGGCGCCCTTTCGGGCGATGGGAAGATCCCCGCGAAAGCTGCGCAGAGGCCTCTGGTAAAGCAGGAGTAGACATGTCCAAAATCCCGCAAGGCGAATGGAGCGCCATTGCGGCACGGTATGCAAAGGGCGAGTCAATAACCAGGATTGCCCAGAGTTACGGCTGCACCCCGCCGGCTATTCATTACATTCTCAAGCGAAGCAGACAGCGTGCCGCGCGGAACCCAGATCCCGGGTTCAACGGAAAATCGGATTCGGCAATAAGCTTCCCCGGCGAACCAAGAACCGCGACGACACCGGAGGCCACGTGCGCCGTCGAACACCGCGGCGAAGAGAACGGAATTGCGCGATTGGCTCCGCGCGAGGTCAGGCCCCCCGCTGGACCGCCGGTCGAGCCTCGCCCACCCCGTGAACTGGTCACGCCAATGCTCGGCGACCGAAGCCAAGCCGCTCTCCCGCAACGAGCTGCGGGCCGAAATTCAGCACTAACCGCCGGCCTGGACCCTGAGCTTCATGGCCGAGCCGAAGCCGCCATCGCGGCATTTCGCTCGAGCTTCGCCGCCGCCCTCGCGGAGGCGTCGCCTGGTGTCCGCCAGCGGCTTCGCCAAGCTGCATCGGATCTGATGCGGGTGGCGGCGCGCACCACGATCGTGCTCGATCGGCTGAACGCAAATGCCGAACGCGAGCCTGAGCGCGTATCGGAGCATTTGAGGTGGAGCAACGGTCGTTAGCACGACCGGCTTACCTGTCGCGCCTGGTATTATCGCTTACCGAGTAGCGTCGCGAGTTCGTCGCGAGCCTTCTGCAAGCGGTCTCGGCGGATTCCAGCCGATTGCATGCGCATTGGACTGGCCGTCGTTCGCCTATGGCCAACGCCGGAGCGACGGAAAGCTCTCGCGACTGATGTATCGAATCAGCGACGGTGGTTTTCCAGCACCCTGCCGATCCGGGAACGCAGTTCCGGCAAGGCCTCGTTCTCGAACCAGGGATTGTTGCGCAGCCAGCCCACCGTGTGCCAACTCGGATGGGGCAATACGAAATATTCCGGGAGAAAGTCGCGCCACTGTTCGACGGTTTCGGTCATCGAGCGCCGTCGCGTATGGGGCAGGTAATAATGGATGACGTAGCTGCCAACGAGCAAAGTCAGCCCGATAGCCGGAAGGGTCGCGCGCAGCGGCGGATGCCAGCGAGGCGCGCATTCGCGGCGCGGCGGCAGGTCGCCGCCCCTGGCATCGCGGCCGGGGTAACACAAACCGATCGGCATGATCGTAACCCGGCTCTCGTCGTAGAAGATCTCGGGACCGAGAGCGAGCCATTCGCGCAGTCTGTCACCGCTGCGGTCGTTGAACGAGACCCCGGTCTCGTGCACCCGCATCCCCGGCGCCTGGCTGATTATCAGCAGCCGGGCCGAGGGTCCTCCGCGCAAGACCGGTCGTGGCCCGAGCGGCAGGTGGGGCGCGCATACAGTGCAGGCGCGCACCTCGGTGAGGAGGCGTTCGAAGTCCTCGCTGCTCATTCAGTCGGTCTCGATTTTATGCGCGCGGATCGAATCGGACGAAGAAAACGGTCCATCGAATAACCACGAGGGCCTTCAAGCCGAGCGCAATACCGAAAGCGCTGCGAATTGACTCGGACCATTCCGCTGTCTACAAAGCCAGGGCATACGCCGTGTCAACCCCACTCATCGGTGGAGGGGTGGCCGAGTGGCTGAAGGCGGCGGTTTGCTAAACCGTTATACGGTTAACAGCCGTATCGTGGGTTCGAATCCCATCCCCTCCGCCACCCAAAGCCCGACAGGGCGAAGAGGGTCCCGAGGCTCCGTCATCGACACGATGCTTACACCGCGATGCCCGGAAACATGCGCTTGATCTCGTCGTTGACCCTCTTGCCTCCGGGATAGGCCATAAGAACCCGCAGACTTGGATGGCCAACCAGGCAGGCGAAATCCGCGGCTGCCAGTTGCGGCATTGTGATGATTGCGAGCTGCCGCAGGGCAGGCGCGGCCGCGATCGCGTCAATGCTCGTCAGTCCCTTCATCGTTTCCATGGAGACAGTCTCAAGTTGTTTCAGAGGCGCGAGCCTGGGCAAGCTCGTTACATTTCTCAGCCAATCCAACGTCAGCGTCTTGAGCCCGGTGAGTTCCGCCAACATCGAAAGATCAGAAAGGCCAGTAATCCGCAGCAAGTTGAGTTCTTCAAGTTCCGCGAATCGAGGCAGCAGCCGCAAATCGCGGGTCCCCCCTAGATGCATCGATAGCCCACGCAGATGCGTCAGCGGCAGGATCAGAGTGAGATCCGGCAACGTAATTCCCCGCATGCTGAGCTCCGTGAGATCGACGAGGCGGCCCAACACATCGATTTCCTTACGATGTCCGCCAAGAAACAGATTCCGCAGATGCGGAAAATCCTGCAGAAACCGCAATGCAAACACCTTCCGGGTTTTGCCAAAATGAAACGCCGTCAGCGAGGTTCGTAGCGAGTCCAGTCCGTCGAGGCTCTCCAACTCGTAGATTTCCAGATCGAGCAGCTTCAGACCGGAGAAGTATTGCAGGAACGCCAAGTCGCGGCTATTCGGGAGATGAACGCGCAACCAGACATCGGGCCGGTCCGACATCAACTTACCCGCTCTGGCGAGTTGTTCCTCCGCTAGGGGCCGACCAAACTGCACTATCCGGATTTCCTGCTCGAGCGGCCTGAACGGGTCCCCCGAGGCCCACGCGTCGAGAAAGCGGCGCGTTACCACATTCTTGAACGAACTCGCGGTGGTCATGGGTCTTTAGGCCTTTTCGGCGGGTGACGACCACAATAGCTCCCGGCGGCAGCGCGGGCATCCGGCTTGGGAACTCATAGGGCTATGGCGTGGACGTAGTGTTCATTATCGTCGGTCGCGGCCCGCCACCCTACCGAATTCTGCGCCATGGTGCGCTGTGGCATCCAAAAGCCGCTGGCACACTTTCAGTTGCGGTTTGCTGGGTCCTTGAACGGATTAAGCACTGTTGCGCCTAGTCCAGCGACATCGCGATCATTGCGTGTCACGAGCGTCAACCCGTGGGTCAGAGCGGTCGCTGCGAGCAGGCCGTCGATAACAGGGACAGTTCTGATGGCAGACATGCGACCCCACTTATCGGAGACCGAGTTGTCGATGCCCAACACGCGCCCATCGAATGCAGCCTCAACGTCCCGCAACCAGCGTTCAAGTGCCGCCGCTTTGCCCGCGTCTCGCGGCCGTGCAAGTTCAACGCCTTTTCTGATCTCGCCAAGTACGAGCGCGCTGAGAAAAATATCCTCGTCTGCGATGGACGTGTACCAGGCCGACACATGTGGGTCGCAGTGAGCGCCCTTCCGAACCTCAGAAATAATGTTAGTGTCAATCAGATAGCTCACAGATCAACGTCACGCCCAGGATCACGGCTGCGATCGAGGTCGATCCCATCGAGCGGCGCGGACGCAAGCAGGGCCTTCAGGCTCACCTTGCATGGTTCGACAAAGCGTTGTCGAAGAAGCAGGCGCGCTTCAGCCCGCCGCGAGGGGTCTGACAAGGCCGAAGCCACTTGGCGAACCAGGCTCGCGTCCTCTTTACGGACATTAACCTCGACCCGCACGAGACCCTGGCGCTCCATCCGCGCACGATGTTTCGCAAGAGGGGATTTTGCTTTGCCAGCCATCATCGCATCCGATATTTCCGGAAATATTACCGGAAAACACGAAAGGGCGCAAGCGGGTCATGGCGGCGATAGGTCTATGGCGTAGACATAGTGCTCATCTTCATCGGGCGTGGCCCGCCACTCCAAGTCCAATTATTTTTTGGTTCAATAGATGAGGTGGCTGCGATTAGCAGATTTCCGCCCTTGCAGCGAGGCGACGAAAGCGGTGAGAGCCTACCCAAGGCGGCGCCTATAGCAGTGGGTTTTTACGGACTGAATTAACGGCGGCCAACCTGTCCGCGAGGGTTCCGCGGAGACGCCGCCTGCACTGGTAGTCAGGAGCTAGAGCTCCGTAGCAGCGCATCGCCGACGGCAATCTCGCCTCCTGTCACCACCTCGGCGTACACGCCCATATTGATGTGGCCGAAAACGCGCCCGAGTGCTGAAACGATATCGAGGTCCCGATTTGCGGTCGCTGGATTGACTTGGGTTGCGGCGCATCTGGTTATCGGCGAGATCACCCGCAACCGCGCAGCTCCAACGGAAATTTCAGTGTTGAGCCAATCGTGTTCGCTCCAGGCCGATGCGCCGTCAAAGTAGACGTTCGCGCGAAATCGCAGGGGGTCGACCGGCACGCCCATCGCCCCTTCAAGAGCCCTGATGCTGGCGCGGTTGATCAGCGAGATGTATTTATCCGTCGTCGCATTCGGCTTGCGGCGCGCATCGGCAAAGGCGTGCCCTGGCGCCGCGACCACGCGCAGAGGTCCATTCACTGCGCCGCCGAGGAAATTCGTGAAGAACTCTGCGATGACCCTGCACCCCTCCGCATCTGTGGCCCGCGCGCGCAGCACCACTCGGCCGTCTTCCGCGATCGTCAGCACGCCAGTTTCGGCGTCGAGCCGGGTCCGCAGCTGCGCCAGCTTTTCGTCGCGCATGAGCATGATGAAATGGGTCTTCGGCAGCCACTCCGGGTGCTCTGGGTCAAAAGTTGTCGAACCGAGCGCAATCGCGAAACGCCGATCGTGCGGCAGGCATTCGCCGGGCGCGAGCATCACTCGTTCCATAGCCTCGGCGCTCATCCCCTTTACCGGATAGCGGTAGATCTCGGTAACGGCAGCGGCCCAGCTTGGCATCCTCCTCACGCTCCGGATTGGGATGACGGGTAGCTCAAAAATTCGATCCCGCCCACCGCTGAATGATCTTTTGAAGCTCCGAAAGGCCATCCGTCAATGCGGCTGGCCCCGGCTGCAAAATCAACGATGATTTGATTTCGTAGAGATATTGGTGCTGCACGGCCGGGGTTTGCCCGAAGCCAGCCCGTGCCATCACCCGCTCGGGTCGAAATTTCTTACCGCACCACGAGCCGATGATGAGGTCGGGTTCCCGCGCGACTACCTCCTCGACCGTTACCACGCGGTCCTTGGCCGCACTCTGGTTGCTACGATCGGCGAAGATGTCGATGCCGCCGGCGATCTCGACGAGCTCCGAGACCCACCCAATTCCGGAGATCAACGGATCGTCCCATTCCTCGAAAAATACCCTTGGCCGCTTCGGCAACCGCTCCGCGCCGCTTCGGACCTCGGCCAAACGCGTTTCGAGCATTCCTGCGAGCTGCCGAGCCGGTTCGCTCGCATCGACTATCGCGCCCAACGTCCGAATCATATCGAGGATCCCGACGATACTTCGCTGATTGAAGGCATGGACGTCGAGCCCACGGCGTACGAGATCGGCCACTATGCCTGCCTGGAGATCGGAGAACGTCAGGACGAGATCGGGCTTCAGGGCGAGGATCTTATCGATGTTCGCCGACGTGAAGGCGCTGACCCTCGGCTTCTCGCGGCGAGCCTGCGGCGGGCGCACGACATAGCCGGAGATGCCGACGATGCGGTCTTGCTGGCCCAGCAGATACAGCGTCTCGACGGTTTCTTCGGTGAGGCAGACAATTCGGCTCGGCGGGAACATCGGTAACCAGGTTACAGCAGGAGGGCCACCTTACCCCATCAGCCGGAGGCCAGTCCTACCTCCTCACGACGTATTTCGAGCTAATCACAATCAAGCCGCCGAACGGAATATGGTTGTAATCTACGCTGGCTTGATCGCCAGGAGCTTCTCTGCAGTCTCTCCGAGCATCGCCACGCGCTCGGCATCGCTCAACCCCGGGGTGATGAGGATGTGGTCGACCGCCGTTTTGGTCCAAGGAAACGGATAATCCGTTCCCAAAACGATTTGGCTCGCGCCGACCTCGGCGATCAGGTGGCGCAGTCCTTCCGGTGTGAAAACCATCGAGTTGTAATAGAGCTGCTTCAGGTATTCGGTCGGCTTCTTCTTTAGTGTCTTGGTGCATCGCGCGGGGAAGGTCAGACAGCCTTGGTCCGACCGGGCGGCATAAGAGGGCAGATAGCCGCCGGCGTGAGCGGCGCAGATCTTAAGTCCCGGGTAGGCATCGAGCGTTCCCTCGAAAATCAAATGCGACAGGGCGATCGTCGTCTCGAGCGGGTTACCGATGACATTGTCCAGCACGCCGTTTCCCTTGAGCCGGCCGGAAGTGCTCAGCTCGGCCGTGCCTTGCGGATGAATGAATATCAACGAGCCAAGCTGTTCGGCCTTGGCCCAGAACGGATGAAACTTCGGATCCGAGAGCTCTTCGCCGTTGACGCTGCCGCCGATCAGCGCCCCGCGCAATCCGAGCTGCTTGACGGCATATTCGAGCTGCTCGGCGGCGAGATCCGGATGCTGCAGCGCAACCGACGCCAGAGCGACAAACCGATCCGGCTGCGCCGCACAGATCTCCACGAGCTTCTCGTTTTGCAGCTCAACCACCTGACCGGCGAGGTCGGGCTCGGCCTGGTGCCAAAAGATCGGGTTGATGCTGAGTGCTTCGGTATCGATACCCTGCTCATCCATCACTTTGATGCGTTCGGGCGAGATCACGAGCGATTGCAACTGTACCTTCAACCCCATTAGGGCGTTCGCCTCCGGCACGTGGCAATGGGCGTGGACGTCTACAGTCCGAACGCGCTTTCCGTTGACGACGACTTCCCGTCTGCGCTGCGGTGTCTGAGACAACGCAGGGCTCGCCAGACCGCAGCCGATGGATGCAAGGCTGGTCAGCACGCCGGCAGCGTGACGGAGCATTTCTCTTCGGTTTGCCGTCATCTGCGCTTCCACCGGCGCAAATCCCTCAGCTCCTGGGAGCGCGCGTCCGCTCGTCATCAGGCCGGGTGAGCATATGCCCACAGCCGGCCTTATTCGCCCAGTACTCCCAGGCACGCCAAGTCTCGGTCGAATATGGGCTGTACCCGCGGTTGCGGGCATCGATCTCGCCCTGCGACAGGTACTTGATCGTGCCCCCCAGCTGCTTCGCCCGCATCAGCGTGCGTGCGTTGCGCGGCAGATAGACCGACATCCGCACGACCTCGATCAGCGAGCGGCCGGCTGATGCAAAACCGTGGCCGCGCATCAACGCTACATTGTATTCACCAAGGCGTTTCGCGAGATCGCGGCCCTGCTCCATATTCGTGACGAGCAGGTTGGTGGCGCCAAAATTGTCGGCGATGTCCCAGACCGGCACCTCTGTCCCGATGAAGCTTCCCGAATGGATCACCGGCCGCAGCTTTATCGCATCGGCGACACCGAAGGCCAGCGTGTCCTCGGCATGCGCGTGCACCACCGCCGTTACATCCGGCCGAGCCTCGAAGATCGCGGCGTGAATGAACCGCTCCAGGTAGAGCGTACGCTTTTCGTCGCGTACCGGCTGCCCGTCGAGGTCGAGTTCGACGATATCTTCGGCGGTGACCAGTTCCGGGGCGACCGATCGCGCGATCAGAAAATGCCTCGGATTGTCCGGGTGTCGGACACTGACATGACCGTACGCGTCCACCACTTCCTCCGTTGCAAGGATGCGGTTGGCGATCACGAGATCCTGGATAAGGGTGTCAAAGCTGGTCATGGCCATGATGATCCAAGCGAGGGGTGCTGAACCTATGCGCTCGCATTTGACGCGTGGGTCGGAGCGAACCCGAGTTCGGTGGCGATCAGATGCTAAGGGTTCGATCGCAGCAACGGCAAGCTCTGGCGCGCGTCACGTCCACTTGGCATGGGGCGCACCGCCGTTCTGAGCAAGGTGCGACCCCCCTCATAGTGTTATATTAAACGACCGCCGCCGTGCAGCGCATAGCTAGAGGAGGAAAGCCGTGAGACTCACACCCGAGCAGATCCGGCAGTTCGAGGAGGAGGGATATTTCTTTCTGCCCGACTGCTTCTCCGAAGAGGAAGTCGCGGTCCTGCGGGACGAGGCCGAGGAGATCTACAAATCAAATCGCCCGGAGGTGTGGCGGGAGAAGACCGGCGCGCCGCGGACCGCTTTTGCCGCGCACACCTATAACGAGGCTTTTCGTCTCCTCGGCACGCATCCGCGCCTGGTCGAGCCGCTGGAGCAGATTTTCGGCGAAAAAGTCTACACCCACCAGTTCAAGATCAACGCGAAGGCGGCGTTCGAGGGCGATGTCTGGCAATGGCACCAGGATTACGGCACCTGGGCGCGCGACGACGGCATGCCGGAGCCGCGCGCGATGAACATCGCCGTGTTCATGGACGAAGTGATGCCGATCAACGGCCCGCTGATGCTCATCCCGAAGAGCCATAAGCACGGGACGCTGGCGGCAGAACACGATGTCGAGACAACGTCCTATCCTTTATGGACGCTCGACAAGGAAACCGTCACCAGGCTGGCGCAGGAAGGCGGCATCGTCGCGCCGACCGGGAAGCCGGGATCGGTGCTGATGTTCCACGGCAATCTGGTGCACGGCTCGGCGCCGAACATCACGCCTTACCCGCGCCGCATCGTCTACCTGACGCTGTGCGCGGTATCGAACTATATCCGCACGCCGACGCGGCCGGAGTGGATTGCCCATCGGGACTTCACGCCGATCGAACCGGTCGCGGACGGCGCGCTCCTGAACTACGCCCGCAATTATTACAAGAGAGCTGCCGCGGAATAGGAGGCGCCTCCCATGAACCTCCATCGGCTATTGCAGCAGCGCATTTTGGCCGGCGGTCCGCCGGTACGGGTCGGTCTCATCGGCGCCGGCAAGTTTGGCTCGATGTTCCTCTCGCAGGTGCCGACGATCCGCGGCCTGGAAGTCCCCGTCATCGCCGACCTCGACCCGGACCGAGCCCGCCTCGCGTGCCATAGGGTCGGGTGGGACGCGGCGCGGATCGAGCGCACGGCGTTTGTCGCATCCGGCAATGAGGCGTGCGGGCACCCCGGTGTCGATGTCGTGGTCGAGGCAACCGGCTCGCCGGCAGCGGGCATTGCGCACGCCCGTGCCGCCGTCGCCGCGGGCAAGCACATCGTGATGGTGAATGTGGAGGCGGATGTGCTGGCAGGACCGCTCCTCGCGGCGGAGGCGCGGTCCAAAGGGGTTGTCTATTCGCTGGCCTACGGCGATCAGCCGGCGCTCACCTGCGAGCTGGTCGACTGGGGGCGCGCGTGCGGCTTTGAAGTCGTTGCCGCCGGCAAGGGCACCAAATATCTGCCGGCCTATCACGCGGTGACACCAGACGATGTCTGGGCGCATTACGGCCTGACGCCGGAGGAGGCCGGCCGCGGCGGCATGAACCCGCAGATGTTCAACTCCTTTCTCGACGGGACGAAATCCGCAATCGAGATGGCCGCAATCGCGAACGCCACGGGGCTCGCGGTGCCGGCCAACGGTCTCGGCTTCCCGCCTTGCGGGGTCGACGATCTGCCGCATGTTCTGCGCGCAAAGCAAGCGGGCGGCGTTCTCGAACAGGACGGCATGGTCGAGGTGGTCTCGTCGCTCGAGCGCGACGGCCGGCCCGTATTCCGCGATCTGCGCTGGGGCGTTTACGTCGTGCTGAAAGCGCCAAACGAATACGCCAAGGCCTGTTTCAAGGAATACGGGCTGAGGACTGACGCCGGCGGCTGGTATGCGGCGATGTACAAGCCCTATCATCTGATCGGCCTGGAACTCGGCATTTCCGTGCTGTCGGCAGCCTTGCGCTCGGAGCCGACGGGGCAAGCAAGCGGCTTCCGCGGCGATGTCGTCGCCGTCTCGAAGCGGGCGCTATCCGCGAGCGAAAGGCTCGACGGCGAAGGCGGCTATACGGTCTGGGGCAAGCTGGTACCGGCGGAACGCAGCCTCCTGGAACAAGCTCTGCCGATCGGATTGGCTCATAACGTCACGCTCTTGCGCGACATCCCGGCCGGCCGGATCATAACCTGGCCGGATGTTGCGATAGCGGACACCGACGCAGTTCGTACTCGCCGTGAGATGGAACGCCGGTTCTCGCCTCTGTCGGTCGCGACGGCAACATTAGCCGCGAAATGAAACACCCGCTATCAGGAGCCCGTAATGTCAATTGCCGCACCAGCAAGGCCGCTCAACTTGTCCCACGAGATCCGGAGCTTCATCGGGCGCCATACCGACAAGACTTTCGACTGGGATGCCTTTCCCGGGAGCCGCGGTTTCCCCGAATTGGAGCGGGCACAGATGCGCTATATCGGCGCCGGCGGCTCGCCCAAAGCCGACGACCCGAGCACGCTCAAACCAGGCCAGTTCACGTTGAGCTTGGTGCATCAACCCGTCGGAAAGTACGCCGCCTGTCATTCGCATGAGGTCGTCGAGCATTTTCTCGTCCTCGAGGGTGTGCTGACGGTCGGCTGGGCGTGGGGTGACGAGGTGATCGAGGCGCGCTTGGGGCCAAAAGACATGGTGCTGAACAAGGCGGGCCGGCCGCACGGCTTCCGCAACGACGGGGTCGAGCCGGTGCTGATGTCGATCAGCGTCGGCACGGGCATGCCGAAGCCGCCGGTCTATGTCTGCCACCCGCGCGACAGCGATCCGCAGGCCGCCCGCCGTTTCGGTGCCGCGCCCGGGAAAACCCGCGTCTTCGACCCCGACAGTGATGATCCGCGCCAGCAAGAGTTCGCTCGGCATATCGTGCGTTATGCCGAAAAACAGCCGGTGTGGGATGCCGGGTTCGCCCGATTGGTCTATGTGGGCGGGGGCGGTGCTCCACCCGGCCAGTACCGGATGGATATGGTCCACTTGCCGAAGGGCCTCGGGGTGCGCGGCTATTCGCGCCCTGTCGAGGACGCGTATTTTGTCGTCGAGGGCTGCATCACCGTCGGTTGGGAGGCGTCCGGGCATAAGGTCGAGGAGCGGCTCGGCCCGAAGGACGTGATCTTCAACCCGTCCGGCCAGGTGCATTATTTCCGCAACGATGGCGTTACCGACGCAGAGTTCATGTTGCTTGCCGGCACCCCAAAGGCGGATGACGTCCGATTTCAAATGGCATGACCATTGCCGATGCTGAAAGCCGGACTGTGCGGGCCGGGGACGCCATCTTCTCCTATCTGGAGGCCGGCAGCGGCCCGCCGCTTGTCCTGTTGCACGGCATAGGATCGTCCGCCGCGTCGTTCCGATACCAGCTGGAGGCGCTGTCCCCTCGATTTCGGGTAGCCGCCTGGGATGCCCCCGGCTATGGCGCTTCGACGCCGCTTGCGATCGAGCATCCCGATGCGAGCGATTATGCGGCAGCGCTCGATGCGTGGCTCGCCGCGCTTGGCATCGATCGCTGCCATCTGGTCGGGCAATCGCTCGGGACTTTGATCGCCGCCCGCTTCGCCGCGGAGCAGCCACGGCGCGTCCTCAGCCTGACGCTCGCCGGCGTCGCCAGAGGTCACGGGCGGCTTCCCCCGCCGGAGCGACAGCAGCTTCTCGCGCAGCGTCTCGATGACCTCACCCAGCTCGGTCCGCATGGCATGGCGGCAAAGCGCGGCCCCCGCCTACTCGGCCCCGAAGCGAGCGAGGCTATGCGACGGGCGGTCATCGAGATAATGGCGCGCATTCCAGCCGAGGGCTACGCGCAGGCCGCCCACATGCTTTCGACCGGGGACATCACGGCGGATCTCGCCCGGCTGCCGGCTGGACTGCCGATCCAGATCGTGGTTGGCCAAGCCGATGTAATCACGCCGGCGGCGGGCAATCTGGAGATCGCAGCCGCCTTTCCAGTCGTGTCGGTGCATGTCATACCCGGCGCCGGTCACGCGCTCTATTTGGAGAAGCCGGAAGAGCTCAATCGACTGGTGTCGGATTTCGCTGCGTCACATTTTTATGAGTGAGCGGGCGCGGCTTCCATCATCCCGCCGTGCACTTCGGCGACGATCTCGAAGGATCGTTTTCGCTTGTCGTGGTCGAAGATGTTCGCGGTCACCATCAGCTCGTCGGCACCGGTCCGGTTGATGAAATCGTCGAGGCCGCGGCGGACTGTGTCCGGTGCACCGACGACGGCGCAGGACAGCCCGTCATCCAGGATCGCGCGGGCGTATGGATCGAGCCGCGCCTCGAAATCCTCGACTGGTGGCGGCACTCGGCCCCGACGACCGGTCCTGTTGTTCAGCATCGACTGCTGCAGTGACGAGTACAGGAACCGCGCCTCCTCATCCGATTCCGCCGCGACAACGGTAATTCCGAGCATGATGTTGGGGGCGGCAAGCTGTGCGGACGGGCGGAAGCGCTGCCGATAAATCGCCATCGCTTCCATCATCATCGCCGGCGCGAAATGCGAAGCGAAGGCGAACGGCAGACCCAGATACGCCGCGACCTGCGCGCCATAGAGGCTGGACCCGAGGATCCAGATCGGCACCTCCAGCCCGGCGCCGGGAACCGCTTGCACCGCCTGGCCCGGTTCGGCGGGACGGAAATAGGCCATTAGTTCGACGACATCCTGAGGGAAGTTTTCCGCGCCTCCGAGCAAGTCGCGGCGCACCGCGCGGGCGGTGATCTGATCCGAGCCCGGGGCGCGTCCCAGACCCAGCTCGACCCGCCCCGGATGCAGCGCGGCGAGCGTGCCGAACTGTTCCGCGATCAGCAGTGGGGCGTGGTTCGGCAGCATGATGCCGCCCGCGCCGATCCGGATACTGCTCGTGCCGGCCGCGATGTGCGCCAGCGCCACCGCGGTCGCCGCGCTCGCAATTCCCGGCAGGTTATGGTGCTCCGCCATCCAGAAACGCCGGTAGCCAAGCGCCTCGACGTGACGCGCGAGGTCGAGCGAATTCCGCAACGCCTGACCGGCATCGCTGCCATCCGTGATCGGGGAAAGATCGAGAACGGAGAGTGGGACCATGGGATGACCATCGCACCGGACGGAGTAGACGGAAAGCCCCCTCGCTCACCGCGGGTCCGGCCAGCGTGCATCCCGCGCGAGATAGTCCGCCGAGCGGATCGCCGTTGCCAGTTCCGACGGGCTCGCCATTGGCGGCTTTACCCCGCCCTTCAGGCCGCCGAGAGCCGCGCGCACCGCGTGTACGGTGGCGGCGAGGATCTCCTGCGGGTACACGACAATTTTGATGCCGATCCGTTCCAGCTCCGCATTGCCGGGCATGAAGTGCTTGCCGGCGGGCGAGCTGACGGCGAGTGACGGTTTACCATTGCACGCTTCCACCGCCGCGCGCATCTCCGCCTGAGACTGAGGCGAGTCCAGAAACAGGATGTCGGCGCCTTCGGCGACGAACGCCTTCAATCGCGTCAATGCTTCATCGAACCCGCGGGAGGTGCGGGCGTCGCTGCGGGCGAGCAACAGGATGCCCTCCTCGCGGCATGCCTCGGCGGCGGCACGGCAGCGCAGGATGGCGGCCTCGCGCTCGATCACCAATTTGGCCCCGTTATGGCCGAGCGGGCGGGGCCAAACCTTGTCCTCGATCAGCACCGCGGCGGCGCCGCGGCGGGCGTAAGCGCGGATCGTCTTCTGTACCGCGAGGGCATTGCCATAGCCGGTATCGCCATCGGCCAACCACAGCACGTTCGGCGCCGCGGCGATGATGGACTCGATCGCGTCGGCCATTTCGGGGAAGGTCAGCAGGTCCATGTCGGGCATGGCGAGACGCATCGCGCAAATGCTGGAGCCTGAGGCGAAGCCGATAGCAAAGCCGGCTTCCTCAACCAATCGAGCGCCCATGCCGTCGCCACAGCCGGGCATGATCTGGAGTCCGGGTTGGCCGAGGAGCGTCTTCATCGCAGCGGCCTGGGGACGCATGATGCCTCCTTAATTTGGGGGTGGTCAGATCACCTGATTGCGCAATGGTTCTTCGCCGCGCCAGAGGCGCCCTAGATTGTCGCGCAGGATTTCGATCACATTGTCCTCGTAACGCCGAGTCTCGCCAGCGGTGTGCGGGGTGAGGAGCACGTGCTCCATTCCCCACAGCGGCGAGTTCGACGCAAGCGGCTCTTCCGCCGTCACGTCAATGCCGGCGCCGGCGATGCGCCGCGCGGCAAGCGCCTCGACGAGCGCTGCCTCGTCGACCACCCGTCCGCGAGCAATATTGACGAGATAAGCCGAGGATTTCATCCGGGCGAGCGCCCCGGCGTCGAGGAGTTTCTCGGTCTCCTTAGCCAGCGGACAGGTCAGGGCGACAAAATCGGCCTCGGGCAAGACGGACTTGAGATCGCCCATCGCGTGCACCGAGTCCGCCGCGCCGCGGCCGGCGGCCGGATTGCGCCGCAGCCCGACGACGCGCATATCGAAGGCTTTAGCAAGCTCGGCGAGACGGCCGCCGATCTGCCCCAAGCCGACGACAAGGAGCGTCTTGCCGCCGAGCTCGTCCTCCCGCCGGGAGAGATCGCCGATCATGCCGCGCCAGACGCGCTTTGCCTGGTTGTCCCGCGCCTCGGGAAGCCGGCGGCTCAATGCGAGAATGAGAGCCATCGCGTGCTCCGCGACCGCGCGGTAGTTGACGCCGCGCGCGCTGGCGAGGCGGATGCCCCGCTTCTTCAGTTCCTCGAGCGGAAACTGGTCGGTCCCGGCGCCAATCGCCTGGATGAAGCGAAGCTTGCCTGCGCGGTCGAGAAGGCCGTCGTGCCACAACCCGGAGATTACGAGCACGTCGGCCTCCCCCACCCGGTTCTCCAACGTCTCGTGATCGCGAACGGCGAAGCTATTGATGCCGGTATCAAGGGCCGAAAACCGCTCATGCAGCTGATAGGCGACATGGGCGAAACAGATCGCGAGCTTGTCGTCGGGCGGAAGCATCGCTTGCCTTTAATCCCTAGCTGGCCGATGTGTGCGGATCGTGCGGCGTCGCACCCTCGGAGCTCTCGCCCCGCCGCTGCCGTTGTCGCTGTACATGCTCCTTCCAGGCGGCGGAGCGATCGCGGATGAAGTCGCTGAGTTCTGCCGCCGAAGTCAGCACCGGCGACGCCTCCTCATAGTGGCCCTTCTCATTGCGGAGCGGCAGAGCGGCGACCCGTGCTGCCTGGATCCGGTCGATCTTCGACGGCGATGAAGCGTTGGGATGATGACCTGTCGAGACCGGGATCGCGACGCCGTTGAGCGGGTCGTCGTGGCGTGCCGTCGCCAGGGTGAGCACGTCGCCGAGCGATGCAGCCGCGCGGTCCCGCTGGGTCAGCGGATCGGTGCTCCAGCGCTCGTGAATCGTCTTGAGAACAGAGGTATGGTCGATCCGCCCTTGCGCGGCGCGGTAGACCGTGCCGGCGGCGATCAGGGGGGAAACTAGAACAGCCGGCACGCGCACACCGAAACGGGTGAAGTCGAAGCCAAATTCGCCGATGGTCCCGTCTCCGGGCGGCACGGCGCCGGCGGGGGGCGCGACATGGTCGTAGCAGCCACCATGCTCGTCATAGTTAATGATGAGCAAGGTGGAGGTCCAGTTCTTGCCATTGCGCAGCGTGTAATAGACATCGTGAATGAGCTGCTCGCCGGCTGCGACGTCGTAGTTAGGATGCTGGCTATTGCCGGTGGCGTCCCAGCTCGGCTCCAAGAATGTAAAGGCCGGCAATGTGCCTGCGCTCGCGCGTGCCTGGAAATCGCGGAAGTGCCCGAAATGACTGTCATCGGCGTTCTGCGTGTCGGGGAAATCGTGACGCGTCAGCGGATCGCGGTTGTAGCCGAAGATCGCCCAATCGAGACCCTTGTCCGAGAGCCGGCCAAAAATGCTGGGGGAGGTGGAGATCTT
Organism: uncultured Alphaproteobacteria bacterium; assembly: GCA_963812675.1. Taxonomy (GTDB): domain Bacteria; phylum Pseudomonadota; class Alphaproteobacteria; order ATCC43930; family CGMCC-115725; genus AP-15. The sequence continues at coordinate 452,962 of CAWEWR010000007.1, forward strand.
GGTGTGATCGTCCATATGCCCTTGCGAGGTCCCCGCCAGCGCGAAGGTCCGGTTGGGAATCGTCATCGAAGGAACCGACGAAAACCAAGCGTCGCAGACGGCGAAGCCTTTGGCGAGCCCGGACAGGATCGGCAGCAGCTCGGGCGTATACATACCCATAATCTGGGAAGGCTGGGTCCCGGGAAGCGTGTCCTTATAATGCTTGGCTAGGTCCGAGGCGATCGCGGCCTTGAAATTGATTACGAAACCTTTGTTATTTGGAACGGCGCCCGCCCCGGGATCATCGTTGGAAAACAGCTGGTAGTTGGTGTTGTAAAAGCCCTCTCCTGGATCGGCGCCCGGCATCAGATAGTGATGCTGGTCAGTGGCCTCAATCCGGTAAACCTTGACCTGCCGCCCCAGATCGTCCGGATTCCATTCCTCCCCGGTGAGTCCCTCGAAATCCTGCCCGGCAGGCGATCGATTTCCGCTGTCGGCGTAGAGAAAGCCGAGCATGTGATCGAACGATCGGTTCTCGAGCATAAGCTGGACAATGTGGTCAATCTTGCCGAGTTGGCTCGCCATGGCCGTCCCCCTTTTTGGGCGTTCTACGATCGATCGAAAATATCATTCGATTAAGAAGGATCGGAGACAGGCTCGTTCCGGCTGGCCTTAAATGGTGCAAACCACCCTGATACCGATGCGGCCCTGCCAGCCTGAGAAGTCGGGGGCATTGCTGTCGCGGTAGGCAGAGCGGCAGATCGCAGGGTTGTGCGACCATGAGCCGCCGCGCAATATCCGCTGGCTGTCGGCGGAACCCGTGAGGTTGGCGCTGCCGTCCACCGGGACATCTGCATAATTGGCGCTCCACTTGTCCAGGCAATACTCCCAAACGTTGCCGTGCATGTCGTAGAGGCCAAACCGGTTCGGTGGAAATGTTCCCGGAGGCGTCGTCTTGCCTCGAAAAACCCCAATGGGGCCCTCACCATAGGCGCCGGATCCATACTTCTTATCGTTATAGACGTCGGAGGCGACGCTCTTGCCATCGCTTTCGCCGCATACCGCGCCGCCGGTTCCACAATAGTTCGCCAGCTCAGGGGTGATGGTCGGCCCGAAATGAAAGGGTCCCATTGTTCCCGCGCGGCAGGCATATTCCCATTCGGCTTCGCTCGGCAGCCGATAGGCCCGCCCAGTGATCGCCGTGAGACGCAGGCAAAATTCTTCCGCCTGGTGCCAAGTGATGCTCTCGACGGGAAGATCGATGCCCTTGAAGAACGACGAGTTCGGATCGAGGTTTCGGCGGATTTGGTCGGGGTGCGCCAATATTGCTGCGGACCACTGGGCCTGAGTGACGGGCGATGCGCTGATAAAAAACGGCGCGAGCGTGACATGGTGCTGCGGACCTTCATTGCCCTGTCGCTCAGGCTCATCGACCGGCGAGCCCATCGTGAAACTGCCCTCTGGGATCGAGACCATATCGAGCCCGCCAGCGGGACCGAGCCTTTCGCTGAATACCGCGGCCTTGTATTTTTCCGGCCGGCTCCGGACCCCTTTTAAATCGACGGTTGCGACGTCGAAAGCAACAGTCCGCAATGACGGTTTTGATAACAGCTTGCGGATGGAAGGTGCGGCGATGATGGCGCCGGCCCCAGCGGCAGTAAGCACAGCAACACCCAGTGCCTGCCGCCGCGTCACCCTGGGTGGCTGACTAAAGAACCGCCGGCCTGGGGAGGCCGGTTGCGCGGCTGGTGCAGTAGAGGCATCGAGCGCGGCGATGGTGGAGGTGGACTGCTCGACTCGCCTGCCCTCTTTGGCAATGTCGAGATGTAGCCGCCTGGTCATTTCCGCAAAATCCGACTCCCACCGGTTGTGGCTCAACTCAAACCCATTGCGGTAAACCAGGTCCCTGATCTCTGCGGGTAATTGCTCGGGGGTGGGCATATGCGCCCCTTGCACCAGGATCGGCGTGACAACGATGTCGCGCTTGAGCGCGGCTTCGATCTCGAGACGCACGAAATCTCCGGGATTGTGTAAGCGCGGTCGTCCCTCTTCGTCTTTAACCTCGGCCCAGTCTTTGCCGATCAGCACCAGCATGAGGTCGCAAGATTTCCAGGGTTTTTTGCAGTGCGCCGCGGAAGTCACGGCCGAGGGCGATGCTATCCACGTCCATGAACACCGAGTTCTTGCCTAGCTTCCCTAAAAGTTCGTTGAACAAAGCCCGGGCCTCACCGGCAGTGATCTCCCTTCTGTAACTGATGAAGACTGTAGTCATGTAGTCTCAACCCGACAGTGCCGTGCGAGCCAGCGATCTTCTCCCGATCGGACGGCGCAACTCAAGGGCAAATTGGTGGGTATTCTTCCGTCTACGGAGCGGTTTGCGGCTTGTGGAGGCTGATCGACACCCATAACATTGCTGGCTGAACCCCGCGGGGGTAGGATCTCGGTGGTGTCCAGACAGAAGGAGAGAGGAGCACCGTGGCTCACTCCATGACGGATTCCTCGGTCGTCCCCATTGATGGTGGGGCTGGAGCCAGGGAGCAAGCCTTACCAAGCGACGGCGACAACTCAAACAAACAGCCGACCCAGTCGCCGCCCGGAACTCCAAAGGCCGTGGACAACGCTGTAGATGACCCCACGGCAAAAGAGCGAGATGCGTTGGCCGAACGATACTTCAAAAATGACCTGGCTGATCAGCGCAGGTGGTACAGTGAGAAAGCCGGCTTGTTCAAGACACATTCTGAATTATTGGCGCTCCTCACCATCGTGCTGGGGTCATTGATTACGTTTATCCAGGTGTTTGGGGCTGCACCGTGGGTGCCGGTTGTGTCGGGGTCGATCGGCGCCATCGTCGCGATCGCGGCGGGTTGGCAACGCATCGCCCGCTATAGCGAGACTTGGATATCGTATCGGACCGCTTCGGAGCGGATGAAGCGCGAGCGTCGCCTCTATACCCACGGTGCCGGTTCCTACAGAGGATTGCCCGATCGCGAGGCTTACCTGAGCTTTGTCGAAGCCATCGAGGGTATCATCGCCGAAGAACAGAACATATTTTGGCGAGAGCGCGGCAACAACCCGCCAACTGCTCCCGGCAATGCTGATGCCAAGATTGCGGGAGAGCCGCGGGAAGTTTCCGCCAGCCAGTGAAGGATCGGCGATCCGGAAACAGGTGATCGCCCGAATTGGATCACGGAGTAAAGCTTTCCGCCATTGCTTTGGCGATCGACTGGATCCAGATGGCTTCGTTGGCGGCGTAGGTGCCGGACTGGCCGTTGAGCTTGCGCACATACTCGCCGCCGGCATGGTGTAGGCCGATTACCTGCCAATCCGGCGCCTCATTGAATACCGGGCTGCCGGAGCTGCCCGGTTCCGTCGGTGCGCGATAGTGGATGAGGCATCGCTCCGGCTGTCTCGGTGTACCGGCAGGGGGGCCCTCGTGATCCAGCAACTCGTTGTCCTGCAGCGAAAAGGAAAGCTCGCCGCCTTTGGGATGGCCAATTATGTAGACCCGCTGGTCATTTTTGGGCGGCGGCAGGCTTTTGGCAATCGGGCACGGTGCGATGCCCTGAACCATGGGGGCGAGGCGCAACAGGCTAGTGTCGAGATGCTGTTTGGGTGAGCCCCACAACAGCTTCTGCACGCGGTGCTTGGCCTGGGTTCCGGCAGTGCCATTTTGCGCCTCGAACGTGATCAGCGCCTGATCCGGCTCGATGCCGCCATCGTCCTGGAGCGCGCTCACCACATGCGCGTTGGTCACGACGACAAGCTCGTCGCCGAGTACCGGATGCAGATCACCGCCACGCACCAGAAAACCGGTCCCGATACCGCGGCCGCCGGGGCCGCGGATCAGCGCCACGGAACGCGCCCGTTCCATCCCGGCGCGCAGCCAGGTCATGGTCTGCAGTCCCACCGTCCCGAGCACACGCTCGAGCCGGGGGCCAGGATTGTCCAGAGCGTCGGCGGTGTGCTGCAACTGGCTGGGTGTCAGCTCCAGGCGTCCATCCCTTGATCTTAGAAGCGCTCCGCGCAGCGCCACCACGAGCTGGCCGGCTTCGGGCGTTTCGGCAGTGAAACGCCAAACCTCCGTCAGCTGCCGCAGCGTGCCGGCGAGAGCGAAACGATCGGTAGACTGGTCTGCAACATATTGGTCGAGCCAATGGGTCGCGGCATCCCAGTCCCCGAGAGCAATGCAGGCTTCCGCTGCAGATCCGTAATCCCACGCCTCAACCGCGCGTCCTTGGGGGTTGCGCACCGCCTCGACGATAGCGTTGGCGAGGACTCCGGCGTGGGGCAACCCCTTGATTGTAATTCCATCAGCGCGTGCCCGGTGCATCAGGGCGAGCAGGTTCACGCCGTGCCATAGATGTTTCTGGGGATCCTCCTCGTAGACTTCGCGGTAGCATGCGATCGCCTGGCGCAGAGCCCGGCGCGCCAGATCGCTCGGTCGAGCGCGGGCATCGATGTAAATCTGTTTGTTGACGCGGCCCATCAGCCCACGCGCCTCCGAGTACTCCTTCGGATCGTCGGTGGCGCGCCGGAGCACGCCGCCCAGCACTTCGTGCGCCGCGATCAGGAGGCCCTGATCGATCAGCCCCTGGACGTAGTGCCGTGAAACGGTCAACTCGTCCCGGCCCATTCTGATCAGCGCGTCGGCGAGGACCGAAAGCGCTTCAAAATGCCGGGAGCCGCGCAGCAGCTCGAGCACCTCTCCTGCTGCAGCCCGATCAGGAACCTGCCCGGTGGTCCGCGCGTATTCGACAAGTTCCTGGCAAGCCGACAAGACCAGCTGGCTGTCGCTCTGCTTTGCGACCTCGCTGAGCCGTTTTATGAAAAATGAAAGGCTCCGGACGGGTTCCGCCACGGCCTCGTTGATCAACACGGCTCAGAACTCCAACGCTATCGCAGCTAAGACCAGGATATTGTGCCTAGCGCCACGCCTCGAGTGGCGCGCCTGCCCCTAGATCCGGGATTTTCGGAGCGGGTGTTGCCGGATCGGGTTCCGGCTCGGTCGCGCCCTCGAAGCCGGGGAGACCCAGTTCGTGCCTTAGAGCGTTCAGACGATTGAGCCAGCCTTTGAGGAACCTGTCCTGGCCCGGCCGTTTCGCGAGGTTGCGATAAATGCCCTCGCGTACTTCGCAGTAGTTGATCATCGCCTCACCCAGGTCACAGCTGTCGCAAGCGGCTTTTGTCGCAGGCCCAAACACCCCATCGGCGGGGGAACCGACCGCCTCCTGCAGAATCTTGATCGCCCGGTTGGGCCCCATATTGACAGCGGTATCGAACGCGGCGAGATCCAGCTTGCTGCGGAGCACGTCGCATTTGGCGGGGAGCCAATAGCGCTGAAAATAAATCGCCGCTACCTCCTGGTCATTGATCTGCTGCACATCCTGTTGAGGCAGGCCTTGGTCAGCCCGCCAAGCGTGATAAACGTTTTGCGTCACGCCCTTGTTGGTGCGCCCACCCCGATCGTCCGGGTCATCCACGAACCCACCCTCCCACCTCAGAATAAAGGGGAGGGAAGCTCCAAAGGCCTGCGATGTGTTGCTTTGCATAGCTCGATCCTCGTAAGCTGGACGGAAGAGTGTGTAGCAGTTTTAGCTGGAATCTTTTTTTAAGCGATCGGCCGCCGTCCTTTTGGCGCGGTGGCCGCATTTGCGCGCCGCGGCCTCGTAGAGCATCAATTTGGAACGCATGTTACCGTTAGCAACTCACAGAGTTGCGGGATCGATGATGAGTGGCTGCCGGCCGGTGAGCTTGCGGACGAGCTCAATCATGTTCTGCGTTCCGCCTGGGCCGTCGCCCGGTTCGCCATTCCACAGCGTGATGAAGGAAGCACGGCGCAGCCCTTGCGACAGCGCCGAGTAGAGCATCCAACGGTTGCAGCGGTCGTGGACACTGACACCTGCGGGCGCGGGCCCGAGCTCTTCCGGCATGACGAGAACAGTGCTGCCGGGGTTCTCCGTTACCTGGGTGAAGCTGCGCTCCCAGCGATGGTCCAGATCGGCAAAAGTCACCGACTCGGCGAGGAACTCGTTTTCGGCGCGGGCAAGATGCAGCTCGACCCGCATGCCGCGCTCGAGGCAGGCTTCGGCAAACAGCAGGTCGCCCCCGGAAGCACCGCCGCAAAGACCGAGATCGCCGGCGCCCGCCCCGACCTCGTCGAGCGCAGCGCGGATACGTGGTACCGCCGCCTCGATTTTTGACGGTGGGAAGCGGGGCGGCTTGGACTTGCCTTCGCCGCGGTCTGCCGGGTTGTCGATCATGTGACCGCTAAACAATAGGACATGGTCCGGCTCCGAGCGCTCTTCCGGACGGCCGCCGAGCAGAGCGCGCAGCTGCTGCTCGACGCGATCGATCACCGCGGCGGCTTCGGCGACGATCTCGCTTTGAAATTTTAGCTCACCGAGGAAATCGAGCTGCTGGCTGGAAGAGTTCGAGCGCGAACCAATCGCGATTGGCAACCGCCAGCGCCGACGCCTCGGAGTAGTCGTCGATCGCGTCGTCCCTCCGATTCTCGATCAAGGCGAGTTCCGCCCGGGTGGCGAGCGACCAATAGTCCTTATTGCGCTCGGCCGCTGCTGCAGTGGTCCAGTCGACACCGGCGGCAATCAGGTCGAGCGGCAGCCTGCTGTGCCGACCGGTGACGTGCTCCCAGAGCCTTCCCAAAGTCAACGCGTTGATCCCCGGATAACAGTCGCCGGGAGCAGCGCGAAAAGCCGCGATATAGGCGGAGGCCGCGTTTTGCAATGTAGCCGCGGTGTCACGCGCAGCGCCGACAGGGTCCAGCTTACGCTGTGGATGCGCGTTCCAGATCTGCGTCCACTCATCCTTCCAAGTGCGTGCGAGGAGACCCAAGGTCTCGCCGTCTTTGCGTTCCTCGGCCAGACGGCGAAGGCTTTCGCGAGCCTCGGCGTAGCGCTCGGCGCGGCCCAAGGCGATGCCCTCGAGCTGGCGCGCTTCGACATCGTCCGGGTCGAGTTGGCGCGCGCGTTCAAGGACACCTAGCGCGTAGCGCGGCCGGCTGAGCCGGACAAGGGCGTGCGCTGCGGTGCGTAAGGCCTCGAATTCGAGCACGCTGTTTGGCGTTTCCTCAGCGAGCACGAGAATGTCGCCAGGGCGCTGCTTGCGCCGCGCTACCTCGACGCGGCTCTGCCACGCCTCCAGCGCCTGCCAGAACTCGTTGACGTCGCCGACTTTGATGGTCTTCCAGTCCGGCTCTCTGAGGTTGGGGAGCTGTTGATAGACCGGGCTCGCCCGCCGCCCGCGCCAAGCGCCGAGGGTCGCCTCGATCGCTTCCTTGAGCGCATTGCGCTCCGCTTCCACGAGGTTTGGATCGAGCCGTCCACCCTTCAGCGTATAGCGCTGCATGCGCTGCCCCGCGATGTCAAAGGGCAGCCGGTCGCGGAGCGCAAAGGTAAGGACCGCACCGCCCGCGCGCAATGCGTGCCGGACGCCGATTTCGTACCAGACATTAGGATTGTCCAAGGTCAGATCGGCGACGACAAACTCGGCGAGGAGCAGATCCTGGAACATGTCGAGGTGGATCGAGCCGCCGCGGCGGTCGGCGTCCGCGCGGTGCGGCATCAGACCGGCCGCCGCGATTGCCGGCGCAAAGAGGTCCCGGTAAACGGCGTCGAAGTCGATCGGGGTCCCGTCGGGCGCTTTCTTCTCGCCAAACGGCATGATGACGAAAGCGCGGCGAGTGGATGTCATCGACTCGTCTCCCTCTGGGGCTCTCAAGGCGCGAACCGCGGCATCCGCGGGATTATGATCTAAGCCCTCTCTGAACAACTTGATCGGCTGGAATCAAACGGGCCACGGCGAGCTTAGCACGCGATTACTGTGAAGGTCCCGAGCCGACACGGAGGCCCGGCGATTTCGTGAACGGGATAGTTCCTAAACACTGATACGAATTCACTGATCGGGGAAACCGATCCGCCGCAATCCGAGGTTCAGCGTTTTGTCCTGCAATTCCCAATATCGGGGGTCGCCGAGCCACGGATTTTCAGCCTGCATCCGAGCCAATGTTTTGATTGCTGGCTTCCATCTCAGCGACTTCGCGAGGGACGCTCTCGCTTTGTCGAGATCACCCTGCAGACCGTATGCTCCGGCCAGATAGAGGTGGGACACCCAGAAGTGATCGTTAGCGGCACGTGCCGTTTGCAGCAGTTCGATTGCTTGATCCAGATTACCCAACAACAGATGACACGTGCCAAACGCCCAATTGGTAACGGCAGCAATGGAATAATCACTCGGGCTGAGACGGACCACTTCTTCGAATTGCCGACATGTCGGATTGCCGAGGTACAACGAGGTCTCGCCGAGATGCAGGTGAGCACGAGCGTTATTGGGATCGAGCGCCACGCTAAATCCGAATTCACGATGAGCCTCGGGTAATTGGTTCTGCATCTGCAGAACCACCCCCAATGCAAAATGCGCCGTCGACATCCGGTTAGCCGTATCTCCCTTTTCCAACACTTCGATCAGTAACCGTTCAGCCCGTTTTGGGTCTTCCTGTAGAACTGGCGACCATTCGTCCGACATTTTACCACCGAGCACGGAAGCCAGGCCAATCCGGGCCTCATTAGACTCTCCATCCAGCCGCAAAGCGTTCTCGAAATTTTGACGAGCTTCCTGCCACCGGGTTGTGGAATAAGGCGTGGCGACCAAGGCCCAGCCACGATCGAGCAAATCCCGAACCGCAGGATCTGGAGGAGGTTTCTCGACCTCATTCGCAAGAGGATGATCGGCTGGCGGTTGAGGTTCTGGTTCGGGGGGTGGTGAAGGTTTCTCCGACACCATAGGAGGCGGAGGCGGGGGTTTTTCCGCTACTACGGCAGGTGGCGGCGGGGGTTTTTCCGTCAACACCGGAGGCGTAGAAGGTGCAGGCGGACCCGAAAAAAAAGTCACGGCTAGCGAGACGGCGAACAATCCCACCCCTGAGCAGAGCAGCACGGTGGAAAGCAGCCTTTCTGCACGCGATAGCGGTGCGTCGCCTGCACCATTTTGCCCTGTGATATTTCCCACCTAGTTTTCCCTCCGCATTCGCGACGAGCACACCGACCCGGCCTGATTAGGCGAGATCCGTGCAACCATCGCCTGGACGGCCTCTGGCCGGTGACATCCACCGCGACCCCCAAAGAGATGCCGCCGATACCTCAATCGGTATCGGCGGTTCTCTGCTATCCCCCAGGCAGGAACAACGCTGAACCCCGGATTGCGTCGGGCCGGGTTGCACGATCAATGATCGCCGATGGTCTCGTGGTAAGCGATGATCATCCGTTGGTGTTTCTGATATTCGGCAAAGTCCCGAAACAACGCTTCGTCAGCACGCGGATTTTTTTGACTAGTAATGACCGTCTGTTGCTGTGCCCGATATTCGGCAAAGTCCCGGAACATGGCTTCGAGCTCTTCCCGACCGACAGGAACTCGCGTGTTCACGGTTGTTTCGCTTACAGCGAGATTCCGCGGAGCGGAAGCTTTATTGGGCGCGGGGATTAGTTCGGCCTGTTTTAACCACTGCTGGGCTGCCGGAAATCGGGTCCATCCCGAAACTGGGGTACTTACATCAAAATCTCGCCATTTTGGACGACGGGCTTTGATGTCCTTGAGATTTCCAAAGAAAGCTTGCACGAAGCGATGTACTCGGGAATAGCGCTCCGACTTCATAGGCCAATTGTATGCCACCAGAACGGTTCCGACTGCGACAGTGCTGACCGCAGCATCTTTCGAAACTAGATCAGGATAATCGTCGGAATTTATAGTGATTATCGTATAGTTTGGCAGCATATCAGCCCTGATCGGCAGGAAGTGAAGGTGTTCCTCCGGTCTAATGTCTTGGAATAGCCGTGATGGCTTAGTCGCTACATAAACCAAAGCCGAAATTTCCCCCAGCCTTAACTTATCGAGGGCGAGCGGCTGGGGTAGGGTTGTCACATCGGACTGGACCCCGAGGGTGTTGAAGATAGTGGTTGCCGTCGTATAGGTTCCGCTGTCACGCAGGCCGAAATTGACTTTTTTCCCTCTCAAATCGTCGATCGACTGGATGTCTGGTCCGGCGAGGACATGGAGGTCTTGATCATACAGCTTCGTGACGTATTGCAGGTATTTTTCGACACCCGGAAAGGGCGGATTGCGCTTGATTTGATCGAGCACGTCGGTCTGCACGATGCCAAAATCGATGCCGCGAGCGAACATGACATCCTCGGCATTTTGCAGCGCTCCGGCCCCAGCGACTGGTAGAAGTCGCAAACCGTTCTGTTCGGCGGCAAGGGTCAATGCGAGATCGGTCGTGTAGTCCGTCCCTTCGGACACGATGCCGACAAGACCGGTGTTTATCGTATCGCGCAATTTATGACGTAAGATCGCGTCCTGGTCCTCGTGGGAGGACGCAGGTTTTGTTTTATGCTCCGAGTCAGCATAGACGGGTGTAGCAGCAAGTAGCCCGCAGAATGCCACTAAAACGGTTCGGTTGACATGGGCACACCTATCCATCCTCCCACCTCCGGCTTCTCCTCATCATGAACAAAACATTAATACAAAGAAAAAATTCCCGACCGCTATAGGGATGATTGTAGCTCTTTGCCGCCAAATGAGATTTAAGGTTAATGGCTTAACGCCATCGGGTCAAAGTAAGCTGGTCACTTTGGCAATCTGATTACTTGCCGGAACCTAGATTTGCGAGGCCTAATGACAGAAGGAGGCCGTCCTGAGTTTAAAGTTCCGAGTTTCGACAGATCAGCGGGACGAGATAGCAATCTGGATTTAAAGAGGCTGGCTGGGGGACTAGGATTCGAACCTAGACTGGCGGAGTCAGAGTCCGCTGTCCTACCGTTAGACGATCCCCCATCCGACGTCGGACTCAAGTCGGGGCCAATCGCGCGTTGGATTGATAACACAACGAGGCGCAGGACGGTAGGGCTTAGCGTTACCGTGCCGCCAGGCACTTCTGTGAGATTTGTGGGATTTTAATTCGTCGCTCGGTTGCGGTACGATGCCAGGTCGTGCTTCGATGACGATGGATGCTGCCGTGGAGAAGCCGCTCGGCACAGGGGCTCCGTCCGGAGGGGGTCGCCCTCCGGCTGACGCCCCGCTGGTGCCCGGCGCAGTCGAGACCAACGGAAAGTCGATCTCCGCCGGGTTGCGGGCGGGGCGCCCGCATGCGCCGGATTTCAGGCCCGCTGCCCGGCCGCAAATCACCGCGCAACGCTTCGCGCCGCAATATGCCGCGCTCGATCTCGGCACGAACAACTGCCGCCTCTTGGTAGCTCGGCCGGCAGGCTCGGGGTTTCGCGTCGTCGATGCTTTTTCCCGCATCGTCCGCCTCGGTGAAGGTCTGGCAGCGAGCGGAGTACTCTCCGAAGATGCCATGGCGCGCGCTCTCGACGCGCTCAAAATCTGCGCCGACAAGATCGCCAGCCGCCGGGTCGCCGCGGGGCGCTACGTCGCCACCGAGGCCTGCCGCCAGGCGGCGAATTGCGAGGCGTTCCTCGCCTGCGTGCGAGAGGAAATCGGGATCGAGATCGAAATCATCTCGAGCACCGAGGAGGCGCGGCTCGTCGTCGCCGGCTGCGCGCCGTTGCTCAATCCGCGCATTCCCTACGCGATCGTCTTCGATATCGGCGGGGGCTCCACCGAAATCGTCTGGCTGCGGCTCTGGGGCGGGGGCAATCGGGGGCGGCCCGAGATCCTCGGCTCGATGTCCCTTCCTTTTGGCGTCGTCACTCTCACCGATCGGTTCGGCGGCAGCGAAGTTTCGCCGGCAACCTACCGCGCAATGGTTGCCGAGGCGGTGGCCGCGTTGGCGCCGTTCGAGCGCACCAACGACATCCAGCGCCATGTCAGAACCGGCAGAGTGCAGATGCTCGGCAGCTCGGGGACGGTAACGACGCTCGCCGGCATCCATCTGGCATTGCCGCGCTATACCCGTGCCCTGGTCGACGGGAGCGTCTTGACTTTCGAGCAGATCTCGGTCGTCTCGACCCATCTGGCCGGTCTCGACCTCGCCGGACGCGCCGCCAATCCGTGCATCGGCCGCGAGCGCGCCGATCTGGTGCTGAGCGGCTGCGCGATCCTCGACGCGATCTGCGCGACCTGGCCGGTCGGCCGCCTGCGCGTCGCCGACCGCGGGGTCAGGGAAGGCATCCTTTTCGACCTGATGCGGGCGTGACATGGCGGGTGGGGGCGGCCGGTCCCGAGATCGGGGACGGCGTGGCGCGAAGCGCTCCGGCCTGCCTGCCACACGCGCCGCAGCCGTAAGGGTCCGCAGCGCGCGCCGGCGTAAGCCGTCCTCCACCGAATGGCTGTCGCGTCAACTGAACGACCCTTATGTTGCCGAAGCGCAGCGCCTCGGGTACCGGTCGCGCGCCGCCTTCAAATTGATCGAACTTGACGATCGTTTCCGGCTGTTGCTGCCGGGCCGCCGAGTGGTCGATCTCGGCTGTGCGCCGGGCGGCTGGACGCAAGTCGCCGTCGAGCGCGTCGGCGCGCGCGGCGCCGTTGTCGCAATCGATCTCGCAGAGACCGCACCGATTGCCGGAGCCACGATCCTGCGCACCGATATTCACGATCCCGCCGCGGTGACTGCCATCACGGCCGAGCTCGGCGGTTTGGCCGATCTTGTACTCAGCGACATGGCGCCGTCGACCACCGGCCATGCCGCGACCGACCATCTGCGGATCGTCGCGCTCGCCGAGGCGGCATTCTTTGTCGCCGAGCAGATCCTCAAGCCCGGCGGCGCCTTTGTCGCCAAGGTGTTCCAGGGCGGCGCCGAGGGCGTGCTCCTCGCGCAGCTCAAACGTGCCTTCGCCGAATTGCGCCACGCCAAGCCGCCGGCGAGCCGTGCCCAGTCAGCGGAGACTTACGTCATTGCGAAAGGGTTTCGGGGCCGCTGCCTCGCGGCTGGTTTGGAAGGAAAAGCTACGGAGGATCAAGTTCAAGGTGAGAACGGGTAATATCTCAGCGACGCCATGAAGATGCCTTCATTGGTGTTGGGCCCGCCGCCGATGCCGGCAAAGACCTGACGCTCGGTGTAAGATCCTTGCCCGCCGACGCGCAGCCGGCCGAAATCGCCTTTGTAGACATCCCACCAGAATCCACCCGTAATCTGCCAGACGCGAGAGGTATTTGCCGCGCAGTTGGTCGAGGCCGCGGTCGCGGACGCCGCCTCGTGCACGCATGCGGTATTGCTGTAGAGCGGATTGCCATAACCGAAGGGCAGCGTCCCGTTGACCGTGAACGAGGTTTGGCTGGCCTGCTCCAGGCCGGCATAGGCATAGAGGTCGATATAGTCGGTCGGGTGGCCGACCAGGCCGACCAGCGCCTGAAGCTCCGGGATCGGCACGAGGATGCCGGTCGGTTTGACTGCCACATCCGGCAGCCCCACGGTTCCATACCGGCCGATACCGTCGCCGATCAGGAAGTCCGCCTGCAGGTCGAGGAGCTTCGGAATGACCGGGAAAATGGCGCCGGCACCGCCGCCGCCGCCGAAGATCGTGCGGTTCGAGAAATTCGCCCGGCTGCGGAAGGCGCGGCCGAGGCCATAGAGCTCGAAATGCCCCCAGCCGGGTTCGACCGTGAGCTTGGCCACGACATCGGGACCGATATCGGTTGAATAGTTGACCAGAGGGTTGAGCAGCATCCCGCCGGGGTTGCTGAAAGTCGTCGGCACCAAGGGAGCGTTGGGGCCGCTGAAGACCACCGCCTGCGGACTCTCCAGCGACAGGCCCGCCGCAAACACATCGCCGAAATGCTGGACTACCCTGAACTGCGGATTACGGGTCCAGGTGAACCCCACAGCGTACTGCCCGTCGATCGTCAGCGGGATGTCCTCCTGGCGAGGCGTCATGTCATGATTAAACATCGTGAGCAGGCTCCAGGCCTGCCCGCCGAGGAAGTACGTCCCCCAATCTTGCTTGTCGAGGGTAGCATAGGCCAGCCGCAGCCGCGGGTTATAGCTGTTGCTCTCGACCGAGTTTGAAGTGGTGGCCGCGCTCTGGAAATCGCTCTCGAAATAACCCGCCAGTTTCGTATCCTCGTTGACGCTGCCCTGAGCCAACAAGGCGAGGCGGCTTTGGTGCGCGCTCTCACGAAACTCCGAGAGATGATAATTTGGGTTGTTCGGCATCGGTATGCCGGTGTTGAAGTTTGAAGAGATATCGGCCGTCTCGTTGCGCGTCCGGAAGATGCTGGCCAACTCGATATACGAGTTTGCCATGCTGACATCGATGCCGGTGCCGAAAATTCCGTGCTTCTCGGCCACTGCGGCCGGTGGAGGCGGCGGAGCCCCCGGTCCCCCCGGCACAGGCGGCGGGAGTATGGCGCCCGGCGGCGGCACCGCCAGCCCTGGCGCCGCTGGTGGACCTGCTGGTGGAGGCGGCGTCTTCGGCGCCGCCTGCGCCGCCTTCAAATCGTCGAGCTGCTTCTGCAGGCCGCGAATTTGCGACTGGTACTCTCGCTGAATTTTTCGGATCTGATCCTGCAGCTGTTTGATCGGATCGTTCCCCACGGTTTGCGCCGTAACCGAGACTGGCAGAATTGCGCTGGCGAGGCTCGCGATCAGGCCGCCGATCACCCCGTTACGGACGACATTTCGCTTTACGGTCATCGCGCTCCCCGAACGAAATGAACGTCTGGGGAAAGGTTTAACGGTTGATTATGACAGTGAGAAGAAGGGCGTTAATAACTCCTGCTGGTGTTGCAGAACTGCATCGCCCGCGGCCGTGCATGCCCTCGAGCATGGCCGCGTCATCGCCTCGTAACAAGCATCTTGCTCAGAACCTCGACAGGCTGCACGATTATCTCGCGACGGGAGAGCGACCCGGGAGGAATTCCGATGAGACTTGCGGCAGCGCTCGGTCTTGCCGCCGCCCTGGCGTTGACCGCGCCAGCCTCTGCCCAGATCGAGCCCTTCTTGTCCGGCAATGTCGTCAAGATCGGCGTGCTCACTGACATGTCCAGCATTTACGCCGATATCGGCGGCTCGGGCTCGGTCGAGGCGGCGCGATTGGCAATCGCCGATTTCGGCGGTTCCGTGAACGGCAAGAAGATCGAATTG
Source organism: uncultured Alphaproteobacteria bacterium (assembly GCA_963812675.1). Taxonomy (GTDB): domain Bacteria; phylum Pseudomonadota; class Alphaproteobacteria; order ATCC43930; family CGMCC-115725; genus AP-15. The sequence continues at coordinate 467,993 of CAWEWR010000007.1, forward strand.
GTCAGCGCCGATCACCACAACAAGCCCGATCTGGGTGCGGCGATCGCCAATCAGTGGTTTGGCAATGACGGTGTCGACGCGATCGCCGACGTGGCGACGTCGAATGTGGCCCTCGCCGTCCAGGAGGTCGCGCACAACCGCAACAAGGTGCTGCTGATCTCTGGCGCAGCCGCCTCCGACCTCACCGGCAGCGCCTGCTCACCGACCTCGGTCCATTGGACTTACGATACAGTTGCATTGGCGAACGGCACCGGTGGTGCAGTCGTCAGATCCGGTGGCGACACCTGGTTCTTCATCACAGCGGATTACGCCTTTGGCTATGACCTCGAGCGCGACACGGCAAAGGTGATCCGGCAAAGCGGCGGTTGGGTTCTGAGCTCGGTTCGGGCGCCGCTGAAGACCGCCGATTTCTCCCCCTTCCTGTCGCAGGCGCAGGCCTCGAAAGCAAAGGTCATCGGGCTTGCCAATGCCGGCGCCGACACGGACAACTCGATCAAGCAGGCCGCCAAGTTCGGCATCCGTGAGGGCGGGCAGAATCTTGCCGCGCTGCTCCTCTTCATTTCCGACATCCACAACCTCGGCCTGCAAACCGCGCAGGGGCTGCGGTTGACCTCGGCCTTCTACTGGGATCAGAACGATCAGACGCGGGCCTGGTCGAAGCGCTATTTCGACAAGGTGAGGCGCGAGCCGACCATGGTCCAGGCCGGGGTGTACGGTTCGATCATGCACTACCTCGCAGCGGTCAAGGCGGCCGGCACCGCCGACGGTGCGACTGTCGTCAAGCAGATGAAGGCGACACCGGTCAACGATTTCATGACCAAGAACGGCCGGATCCGCGAGGACGGGACGCTCGTTCGGGACATGTATCTGTTCGAGGTCAAGAAGCCGTCGGAATCCAAAGGGCCATGGGATTACTACAAGCAGATCGCCGTGATTCCCGGGGAACAGGCGTTCAAGCCGGTGGGCCCCAACGAATGCTACATGTCGAGATCACTCAGTAATTGAAGTGATGGAGAACCCGCAGGCTGCTGGCACGGCCACCGCCTCACCGCGCCCAGTCGCCTCTCAATTGCGGGCTATGCGATAATGCGCGTCCAGTCCCGGCGGGCCATCGCTCTCGACGATACCGCGCCCGACAAGATCGATCAAATGCGCATGGACGGAACGTCCGGCGGCCCGGCGCAGCCCCGGCTGCAGGCCGGTATATAGCCGTTCGACAATAGCCTCGATCCGCCCGACGCCGGCCCGCAGGCAGTCGAGAATGCCGGCCTCACGTTCGCGCCGATGCGCGATGAAGGTGCGGACGTAATCCTGCGGCTCGGTGATGGCCGGTCCGTGCGTCGGCCAATAGACCGCGTCCGCACGGCCGAGCAGCTTGTCCAGCGAGACCATATAGGCCGCCATGTCGCCGTCGGGCGGGGCGATAACACTGGTCGACCATCCCATGACATGGTCGCCGCTGAACAGCACCCCCTCGGCCGCCAACGCGAAGCACAGATGGTTCGAGGTGTGGCCGGGCGTGTGCACCGCCTCGAAGACCCAACCCTTGCCGGCGATCCGGTCGCCGTCGCCGATCGTCTTGTCGGGGACGAAATCCCAGTCGCCGCCTTCCTCGACCCCCGGGTCGCCGCGCTTTCCGCCCGCATGCGGGCCGAACCCATAAGTCGGCGCGCCGGTCGCCCGCTGGAGCGCCCGCGCCGCCGGCGAGTGGTCGCGATGCGTGTGGGTGATCAGGATATGCGTGACCTGCTCGCCCGCGAGGCCGGCGAGCAGCGCCTCGACGTGATCGGCGAGGTCAGGCCCCGGATCGATCACCACGACCTCCCCGTGGCCCACGACATAGGTCCCGGTGCCGCGGAAGGTAAACGGGCTGGGATTGCGCGCCACGATGCGGCGGATCATCGGCGCGACCGGTTCGAGCCGGCCATATTCGAACGAAAATTCGCGGCGGAACGGGATCTCGACGGTCATGGCACGGAGATTACATAAAATTTCGGGATTTTGGTAACTCAGAAACCGGCCGCGCAGTCACCATAGTGCTTAAACAAACGGCCGGCTGTTCAGGCAAGCTCAGCCAGCAGCGCTTTTGCTTCTTTGAGGTCGGGCGTGTCGAAGCCTTCGGTGAACCAGTTGTAGATGGGCGCAAGAAGATCGCGGGCTTCAGCGCGACGGCCCTGATCGCGGCGGAGCCGGCCGAGGCTCACGGCGGCGCGCAATTCCCAGAGCTTCGCCTCTTGCTCCACGGCGATGCACAGGGCTTTCAAATACAGTTCCTCGGCAGCCTCCGTATGCCCTTTCTTCAGCAGTAACCGGCCTTTGTGCCGGTTCAGCTCTCCTTCGAACCAGCGCGCCCGCGTCCTTTCCACAATCTGCAACGCATCGTCCAAGATGGCTAAGGCCTCTTCGATTTGCCCGGCGATCTCACATGCCTGGGCTAGCAGGGTAGTATTATGGGGCGTCCACATCTCTGTCCCGGTGGCACGGTAGGCTGCCGAACCGCTGCGCAGGAGCGATATCCCTCGGGTCACATCGCCATTCTTGACCATAACCCAGCCGCGATGGATCGTTCCCATCGCGCCATAGACGGGAAAACCCTGCTCGTTCGCTGCCGCAACGAGCTGTGCTGCTCGCTCATTCAAGGCTACGTCGTCTCCCGCAAACGAAAGAGGCAGGGTCCCGACTGACAAGCTTAGAGTCAAAGAAGATGGATGCGCCAACTTCCGAGCCTCAGCAATTGCTGCGCTGCTCCGTGCCAATGCCTTGTCGGGAAAGCCCAGACAGAACAAGACAATCCCCAGGAACGCCAGTAAGCTCACCTGGGGGTTGATTCCGACCTGATGGCCAAGAGAGGGGTGGAAGATCGGGTCATAAAGCGCAAGCGCCTCTTCCAGATGCGACCGGGACGACGCAAACCTGCCGGCAAGCAGCAGGTTTCGACCGAGCGCGTTGTGACCCAGAACGAGCCCAGCGGAATCATTGCGCTGGCGGCTCAGGCGCAGCAAATCCTCGTCCAAGCGCAGCGCCAAATCGAGTTCACCGCGGCCCACGTGATAACGAGACTGCCCGTAGGGAATCTGAAGGAACCCCACGGGCGAACCCAGCTGCTCCCACAGCTCTCTTGCGCGGGCGTAGGCCTGGCCCGTTTCCGGCGCCGCGTAGCCTTTGGTCGCTTGCAAGACCGCGCCCAACGCACTGATAAATTCAAGCTCTTGTCGCTGGCGTTCCGGGGTGTCTGGCACCAGCTTCAGCTGGTCCAGCCCCTTTTGCAATTGCGCGGCCGCTTCCGCCATCGCCGAGCGGGCGGCGGAGCTGTGACCGGCCTTGCCCCAGTAGCTCGACGGATTTTTCAACGAGCCCAGCTTCGGCATAATGCTGCGCGAGAGAGCTCGGGCTGGCTCTCCATCAGTTCCGGGAAATGGGTTTCGAGCGCTTCGGCAATCTGCGCATGCAACTGCTGCCGGGCACTGCGCAGTAGGCTGCCGTGCGCCGCGTCCTGAACCAGCGCGTGCTTGAAGCTGTAGACCGCCTCGGGCGGCGTGCCGCGCTGGAACACCAGCTCAGAAGCGACGAGGCGAGCCGAGAGCGGTTTGCAGCTCATCTTCCGGAAAACGGGAGACAACGCGCAGCAGCCCATAGGAAAACTCGCGTCCGATCGCCGCACCGGTCTGCGCGACCAGCCGCACCGATGCCAGGCGGTCGAGCCGCGCCATCAGCGAGTCATGCAAGGTGGTCGGAATCCCCACCAGCGGCACACCGCTCTCCAGCACGCTCTTGGTCAATTCCTCGACAAAAAGCGGTATGCCGTCGGTGCGGTCCGCAATCTGAGCAACGACTTCGTCGGGCAATGCTTTGCCCCCGGCGATCTGCTCGACCAAAACAGTTCTGTCGCGCCGGTCCAGACGATTGAGCGCCAGCGTCGTCACTTGCGGTTGGCCGGTCCAGGGCGGCTGGAATTCGGGGCGGAACGTCACGATCAACAGGACGGGGAGACTGCCGACCCGCTCGACGGTGAGGTCGAGCAGTTCGCGCGAGGTCGGGTCAATCCAATGCGCGTCCTCGAAAAGCATGATCACCGGCTGGTGGCGCGTCAGGCCCTCGAGTTGGCGGAGCAGCGCCTCCAGTGTCCGCTCCTTTTTGCGCTGTGGGCTGAGGTTCGGCAGCGGGTGGCGATCTGACGCGCGGCAACGACAGCAGATCGGCGATGAGCGCCACATCTTCGTCAGGCGGCGCAGCGCGGGAGAGCAGGCCCTCCAGCTTCTCCAGCCTCACCGCGGGTGCGTCGTCAGGCGCGAACTCGGCGGCGCGGCCGAGCTGGTCAATAAACGGATAAAGCGCGCTATCCTGGTAGATAGGGCGAGCAGAAGTAGCGCAGCCGGAGATATGCGGCTCGGCCTGCAGGCGTTCCGCCAATGCCGCGCTCAGGCGCGACTTGCCGATGCCGGGTTCGCCGGAGATGAGAACGACTTGGCCGTCGCCCGCCTTGGCGCGCTCCCAGCGGCGCAACAGCAGATCGATCTCCTCGTCGCGGCCGACCAGCGGGCTCAGCGCCGATCCGCGCAAGCGCCTCGAACCGGCTCTCCATCGCGCTGGGACGCAGCACCTGCCAAGCCGGCACCGGCGCGGCGATGCCCTTCACCTCGACGGCGCCGAGATCGCGGTACTCGAAGAGATCGCCGACCAGCCGGCGCGTGCCTGCGGCGATGACGACCGCGTCCGGCTCGGCCAGGGCTTGCAGACGGGCGGCGAGGTTCGGCGTTTCGCCGACGACCGATTGTTCCTGCGCCGAGCCTTCGCCGATCAGATCGCCGACGACCACCAGCCCGGTGGCGATCCCGACGCGCGCTTGGAGCTTCGACGGATTTGACATCGAGGCGGCCGACGGCGTCGACTGACGCCCAGCCCCGCCCGGACCGCCCGCTCGGCATCGTCCTCATGGGCTCGCGGGTAGCCGAAATAGACCAGGACACCGTCGCCCATGTACTTGGCGACAAAGCCATCGAACCCGGCCGATGACCTCGGCGACAGCGCGGTGATACGCGCCGATGACCTCGCGCAGATCCTCGGGATCGAGGCGCGCCGAGAGCGCGGTCGAGCCGACCAGATCGCAGAACATCACCGTCAGCTGCCGGCGCTCCGCTTCCGCCCCCACCCTTCCCTCCCCCGCGAGCGGGGGAGGGTTAGGGAGGGGGCTGCCGAGCGCGGCGATGGCCTCGAGCAGCTTGCGGCGGTGGCTCCCGAGCACCACGCCGAGATCCTTGAGATCTTCCGCCGTGAGCTTGGGCAACGCCTCCCAATCGATCTCGTTGTCGTGGAACGCTTGCTCGTATCGCCCCAGACCCAGGCCGCGCAGCCACGCCGCTACGTCCATCAGGCGGCCCCGAGTTCGTCGAGCAGCGTCTTTGCCTCTTTGAGATCGGGCGTGCCGAAGCCCTCGGTGAACCACCCGTAGACCGGTGCGAGCAGGTCGCGGGCTTCGGTGCGTCGCCCCTGGTCCTGCAGCAGGCGGGCAAGGCGGACCGCCGCGCGCAACCCGAACCCGCGCGTTCCCTGCTCCAGCGCGGTCGCGAGGGCTTTGCGAAAGCAGGATTCTGCTTCCGCCTTATCGGGCGATGGCGCGCCGATCAGCAAGTCGCCTCGCAAGCCGATACAATTCCGCGTCGGCCCAATTTTGGCCTGATGCATCCGCGATTTGCAATGCATCAGCGACAGCCTTCAGTCCCTCCGGGATGGCGCCGGTTTGCGCCAGAGCCTCCGCCAAGAATCCCAAAAAGATCGGTTCGAAAATATGGGCCTGTGTTGCCCGTGCCGCCGCCAGACCTTCCTGGATTTGGGCGACGGCACCTTGGGGATCGCCGCGCTGGAGCAAGGCCCACCCTTGAAAGCTCATGGCCTGCGCCCGAAACATCGCGAGTCCGTGCTCGTTGGCAAGCGCGACGGCCTCGGTTGCCAGACCCTCGACCTCGGCTGCAGGCTCCGCAACCACAGCCGTCAGGCAGGTCGCAATAAGAGCCCAGGCGATCGTGTGTGTATGGCCGGATTGCCGCGCGCGCCGACGTGCTCGATCAGCAGCCTCCCGAGCCTGGTCGGGATAGCCCCTGTGCCAGAGCACCCACGACCAGCTGGTCAGTGCGGAGACCCCGAGTTCGGCGCCGACCAGTATCCGGTGCTCTTCTGTCGTGTACAGTGTTACCGCGCGTTCGATGTGCGAGAACGCTGACGGGAAATCTCCGGCCAGGGCGAGCGTTGAACCCATGAGCCGAGCGCCCGCCAGTAAAAATCCGGTATCTGATTGAGATTCGGCGAGCAGCAGGAACTCTCTGGCCCGATCGAGAGCTGGTCTTGGCCTGCCGCCGAAATAATCGCTGAGCCAGAGCCCGTACAGCACCGAGAAGTGGCGGAGTGTCCCCGCGGCCCCAGTTTCCAACACCAACCTGAGCGCCCGACCGAGCACCTCTGCCACCTCCGGATGCGCCCGCCCCTTTGATGCTCCCAACGAATCCGCGAGAGTGACCTGGAGCTCGAGTTCCTGCTGCTTGCGCTCAGGGGTATCGGGCAGATCGGCGACCAAGCGTAACCCTCGTCTCAACTGCACGCCGGCCTCGACGTGAGCCGATCTCACTGCCGATTGCCGGCCGGCGCGACACCAATACGCCACTGCCTGCGCTAGCAAGCCGGCTTCGCTGAAGTGGTGAGCCAGGATCTGCGGCTGCGCTTCCGCGAGGCCAGGAAATTGCTCTTCGAGCGCGCGGGCGATATTCACGTGCAATGCTTGGCGCGGTCCGCGCAGCAACGTGCTGTAAGCGGTGTCCTGCACGAGCGCGTGCTTGAACAGCAAAGTGGTCTGTGGCGGGTTTCCGCGTTGAAAGACCAGACCGGCATCGAGCAGCGGACCGAGCGCGTCCTGCAATTCCGTTTCGCTCCGGCGCGCGACCGCGGCCAACAGCTCGTAGGAGAACTCGCGCCCAATGCAGGCGCCGATTTGGGCGACTTCCTTAGCAGCGGGGCCGAGCCGGTCGAGACGAGCCATCAAAGAGGCATGCAGCGTCGCCGGAATTGCGAGCGATGCCGCCGGAACCGAGCCGATCACCGCATTTTCCACGACTGCTTTCGTCAGTTCTTCGAGGAACAGCGGCACGCCATCCGTGCGCTCGACGATTTCGGCCATGATCTCGCGCGGCAGTGCCGCGGTGTTGCCGATGATTCCGCGAACCAGTTCGTCGCTCTCGTGCCGGCCGAGGCGACGCAGAGACAGTGTCGTCACATGCGGCTGTCCCGTCCAAGGCGGCTGATATTCCGGGCGGAAGGTCGCGATCAGCAATATCGCCAGACGATCGATCTGCTCAACGCTCAGGTCGAGCAGCTCGCGGGAGGTCGGGTCGGCCCAATGCAGATCCTCGAAGATCATCAGAATAGGCTCGCGACTCGCCAAACCGCCGAGCTGTCGCAATAGTGCTTCAAATGTCCTTTCCTTCTTGCGCTGGGGGCTCAGATCGAGCGCCGGGTAGCGGCTGTCGAGCGGCACCGACAATAAATCGGCCAGCAACGGCAAGTCGCGTTCAGCCGGTGCGTTCGCGGCGACCAACGCCTCCAGCTTGTCGAGCCGTGTTGTGGGCGCGTCGTCGCGCTCGAAGCCGGCGGCTCGTTCGAGCTGCCCGATGAACGGGTAGAGGGCGCTGTCCTGGTGATGCGGTGAGCAGAAATATCGCAATCGGGTGTGCGGTTCGCCCGCGAGGTTCTCCCGAAATGCCTCGGCCAGCCGCGATTTCCCGATCCCCGGCTCGGCCGAGATCAGCACGACGCGACCGGTACCGGCTTTCGCCTGCTCCCATCTCCGTTGCAACAGTTCGAGCTCCTCGTCGCGACCGACGAGTGGGCTCTCGCCGGAGCGCAGCGCCTCGAACCGGCTGCCGACCCAACTCTCTCCGAGCACCCGAAAGGCCCGGACCGGCATCGGCAACCCTTTAACCTCGACCTCACCGAGACTCTGGTAATCGAACAGATCGCGACCAGCCGGTGCGTGCCCGTCGCGAAGACGACGAGTGGACAGATCTCCGACCAGCCGGTGCGTGCCCGCCGCGATGACGACCGCGTCCGGTTCGGCCAGGGCTTGCAGCCGGGCGGCGAGATTTGGCGTTTCGCCGACGACCGATTGTTCCTGCGCCGAGCCTTCGCCGATCAGGTCGCCGACGACCACCAGCCCGGTGGCAATGCCGACGCGCGCTTGCAGCCTGCCGGATTTGACATCGAGGCGGCCGACGGCATCGACTACGCCCAGCCCCGCCCGGACCGCCCGCTCGGCGTCGTCCTCATGCGCTCGCGGGTAGCCGAAATAGACCAGGACACCGTCGCCCATGTATTTGGCGACAAAACCATCCAATCCGGCCACGATCTCGGCGACGGCGCGGTGATATGCAGCAATGACCTCGCGCAGATCCTCGGGGTCGAGCCGCGCCGACAGCGCCGTCGAGCCGACGAGATCGCAGAACATCACCGTCAGCTGCCGGCGCTCCGCTTCGGCCCCCACCCTTCCCTCCCCCGTGATCCCCGGGACACGCCCGGGGAGGGGAGGGTTAGGGAGGGGGCTGCCGAGCGCCGCGATGGCGTCGAGCAGTCGCCGGCGATGGCCGACCAAGGTGACGCCGAGATCCTTCAGATCCTCGGCCGTCAGGCTCGGCAATACCCTTTCGTCGATCTCGTTTGCGCGGAACGCCGGCTCGTATTGCTCGAGCCCGAGCCCCCGCAGCCAATCCGCGACATCCATTGCCGACACCCGCCAATGATGCGGAGGCAAGCAGTGTCCTACGCTTTCGCGGGGATTGCCAGAGTGTCTGCCCGATTCGCCGAAAGCCGTCTTGACATAATCGCGTGTTTGTGTATATTCGCAAATTGCGGTAGAGAACCGCAGCGCTATCCGAAGGACCACCTTCCGTACCTCGTGCCGAAGCCGGTGACCTGATCTCGACCTGATAAAACAGGCAAAACAGGTGTGTTCGGCCGGCCCGATTGCCGCGAATGTCGGCCGCAGCGGCGTCGTTGCGTGCCCGCCCACCGGGATCGCCGTTGTCAGGCAAAGATCGCGTGGCGGCGTGGAATTGGCACATAGATTGCGGGAGTGCGATGCACACCGAGCGTACAGGAGGCGTCGATGACTCGTGACGAGCTGACCCGAAAGATCCTCGCCGATCAAGCGCGCGAAGGGGCTTACCTGGAAGATGATCATCGCCGAGATCGGTGGCGGCTCGGCGGTCTATCTGGCGGCGGCGCTGATGGGCCAGATGAGGCTGCGCCCGGAGCAGGCCGAGCGCGCGGCCAGGCTCTTCGAACTCGGCGACGACGAAAGCCTGCTGCTCCAGGAGATCCCGTATCGCGGCTCGTTGCCGACCGCGGTGCCGACCGATCCCTTGATCTACCGCTTCTACGAGCTCGTCCAGGTCTACGGCACGACCTGGAAGGAATTGATCCAGGAGGAATTCGGCGACGGGATCATGAGCGCGATCGATTTCGACATGTCGATCGAGCGCCAGCCCGACCCGAAAGGCGACCGCGTCAAGCTGACCCTCAGCGGCAAATTCCTCCCATATAAGGAGTACTGAACGACCCGAGGAAACAGCGATGGACGTGATCGACCTCAACTGCGACATGGGCGAGAGCTTTGGCGCCTGGACGATGGGCAGCGACGCCGAGATGCTGAAGATCGTCTCTTCGGCGAATGTCGCCTGCGGCTTTCACGGCGGCGATCCGCTGGTCATGTTCGAGACGGTGACCCGGGCCAAGGAAAACCGCGTCGGGATCGGCGCCCATCCGAGCTTCTTCGACGTCTGGGGCTTTGGCCGGCGCCAGATCCAGGGCGAGAAGCCCGAGGACATCGAGAAGATGGTCGTCTATCAGATCGGCGCCTTGCAGGGTGTGGCTCGGGCGGCCGGTCACCACGTCGGCCATGTCAAGGCCCACGGCACATTGGCCAACCTCGCCGCGGTCGACCGTCCCACGGCCCTCGCCATCGGCCGCGCCCTCGCCGCTGTCGACCGCGAGCTGATCTATGTCGTGATGGCCGGCACCGAGCTCGAACGCGCCGCGCATGAGCTGGGCCTGAGAATGGCGCGCGAGATCTACGCCGACAGAGCCTATGACGACACCGGCAACCTGGTCTCACGCAAGCTCCCCGGCGCAGTACTGCACGACCCAGAGGAGGCCGCCGCGCGGGTGCAGGCGATGGTGAGCGAAGGGGCGATCATCAGCAATTCGGGCAAGCGCATCCCTGTCTCGATCGACACTGTCTGTGTCCACGGCGACAATCCGGCCGCAGTCGCAATGGCCAAGCAGGTCCGCGCGAAGCTCGAAAAGACCGGAATCGCGATCCGGCCGATGGCCGAGACGATCGGCTAGGCGTATCGTCGTGGAGCCCCACAGATGACCGAAACCCTGCTCCCCACCACCGTCGTCGGCAGCTATCCGCAGCCGGATTGGCTGATCGATCGCGGCAAGCTGACCCATTTGCCGCCGGTGCGGGTGCGCGCGAGCGAGCTGTGGCGGATACCGGAGCCGTGGCTCGACCAGGCGCAGGATGATGCGACCGTGCTGGCGATTCGCGACATGGAGCGCGCCGGCATCGACATCATAACCGACGGCGAGATCCGCCGCGAAAGCTATTCGAACCGCTTCGCGACGGCGCTTTCCGGGGTCGATCTCGACAACCCGGCGGCCGTTCCGGGACGCACCGGCGGCTCGGTTACGGTGCCGCGGGTCGTCGGCCCGATCCGGCGGTTGCGCCCGGTCGAAGTGCGCGACGTCGAGTTCCTGCGGCGCAATACGGACCGCACGATTAAGATCACGCTGCCCGGGCCGTTCACGATGTCGCGCCAGGCAAAGAACGAATACTACAAGGACGAAGCAGAGCTGGTCATGGACTATGCAGCGGCGGTCAATGCCGAACTCCGCGACCTAAAGGCGGCCGGCGCCGATGTGATCCAGCTCGACGAGCCCTGGGTCCAGGCCCGGCCGGACGAGGCGCGGCGCCTGGCCTTGCCGGCGATCGACCGGGCGCTCGAGGGCATTCCCGGACCGACCGCGCTGCACCTTTGCTTCGGTTACGCCTATGTCGCCCGCAACAAGCCGAGCGGCTATTCTTTCCTGCCTGAACTGACCGGCACGGTCGCCGAGCAAATCTCGATCGAGGCGGCGCAACCAAATCTCGATCTTGCGACCCTCGACGGCCTCGGCGACAAGACCGTCATCTTCGGCGTCATCAGCATGGGCGACCCTCAGCCGGAAACCCCGGAAACCGTCGCCGCCCGCATCCGCCGCGCACTCGAGCACATTCCGCCCGAACGGCTGATCCCGGCGCCCGATTGCGGCATGAAATATATTCCGCGCGACACCGCCTTCGCGAAACTGAAGGCGCTCGCCAAGGGTGCGGCGATCGTCCGCCGCGAGCTGACCGGAGGTTGATTACCCAAGCGTCGTTTTGAGTGCGCAGACTGCTTGCGTTATGGCGCCGCGAGCGGCGGGCGTATCGGCGAGCGCATTGAGCATGACAAAATCGTGGATCGTGCCGTTGTACCGGGTAGAGGTAACTCGCACGCCGGCGTTCGACAGCTTCCGCGCGTAGGCTTCGCCCTCGTCACGAAGCACGTCGTTCTCGTCGACCACGACGAGCGCCTCGGGCAGGCCCGCGAGCTGGTCGAGCGAAGCATTGAGCGGCGTCGCGGTAGGTCGTCTGCGGACGGTGGGATCAGGCAGGTAGGCGTCCCAGAACCATTCCATGGCGCGCTTTGTCAACCAGGGCCCATCCGCGAAGCGGGCGTAGGAAGCCGTGTCGAACCCGGCATCCGTAACCGGATAGAACAACACCTGGAAGCTGATCTTCGGGCGGCGGCGCTCCTTGGCCATCAGGGTCACCGCTGCGGCCATGTTGCCCCCGACGCTGTCACCCGCAACTGCGAGGCGCAATGGATCAATGCGCAAGCTTTCGCCATGGTCGACCACGTAGCAGGTCGCGGCGTAAGCTTGCTCGATCGCGACCGGATAGCGGGCCTCCGGCGCTCGGGCGTAGTCGACGAACACAACCGCCGCCTCGACGCCCACCGCGATCTCGCGGACGAGGCGATCGTGAGTGTCTCGATCGCCCATAACCCAGCCGCCGCCATGAAAATACATTACCACCGGCAGCGCTCCGACGGCTCTGGGCGGGCGAACGATCCGCACCGGCACAGATCCGGTGGGGCCGACCGGGAAGGCGATATCCTCGATTTGCGCGCTCGGCTTGCCGACCGGTATCGACTGCGCTCGAACGAGAACCGAACGTGCCGCGTCGGGCGACAGGGTGTCGATCGGCGGCGCATTGGCCAGCCCATCGACGAATTGTTCAGTGTGGGGCTCCAGCACCGGCTCGGTCGTATCGATAGGCATGAATTTTCCCCTGTGACTGGCAATCCTTGTTAGACTGGCACGCTTGTTAGAAGGACCTCGCCGTAGTCCCAGTCAGGATGTCGGCCTTCCGGTTGAGGGCGGCGATCAGGCCGTCAATACCGTCATTCTTCAGGATGGCGGCGAATTCCGAGCGGCGTGTCGCCACCTCGCTGATCGCGCTGTCGAGATAGACGTCGGAGATCAGCCAACCTTCGCCATTCCGGCGCATCATGTAATCGACCTTCACCGGCTCGCCGTTGGCTTTGATGATCCGGCTCTTCACCATGACGCCTGATGCGACGGGTTGTTCACCAATCACCTCCAGCTTTTGGCCCTCGTAGCTGTCGAAGCGGTCGGCATAGATTGCGGACATGTAGCGGCCGATGCTCTCGCTCACCTCCTGGCGTTGGGCCTCGCTCAGACCGGTCCACGTCGGACCGACCGACAACCGCGCCATCGAGGCGGTGTCGAAGCTGCGGCGGATAACCGGCGCCAGCTGCGCGAAACGGCCGCTTTGGCCGAGCGTCCGGCCGTGTTTCATTGTGACGAGCAGAGCATCGAAGAGGCCCTGCACGGTATCGCTGCCGCTCGCCGGCGCGGCATGGACCGGGTAGGAAAGCATGCTGAGCCCGAGCCCGGCGGCAAAAGCCAGGACTTTGCACCATCCGAATTTGGGTCCGGTCGATGGCCATGCCCTTCGATTGAAGGAAGCTGGAGAAGAGCGTATCGGCGCCAATTGGGAAACCGTTCGTTCGCGCAGCCGCAGCCGTCGTGTCCAGCGCTGACGCGCACCGGTCGACTTGACCGCCGTAACGAACCGATACCCCCGGCCGAACTCGGTGCGGATAAAGTCGCGGTCTTCGCCGAGAGCCTTGCGCAACGCGGAGATTTGGACTTTCAAGTTCTCTTCGGCGACAACGATGCCCGGCCACACACGGCTGAACAGCTCGTCTTTGGTGACCAGCGATCCGTCTGCCTCCACCAAGACCAAGAGAAGGTCGAAGCCGCGCGTTCCCAACTCTACGGGCACGCCGTTGGCGACCAATTGACGCTGGCGCAACAGCAGGCGGAAACGGCCGAATTCAAGCGTCCCTTCGGCTGCCGCCTTGCTCGATCGATCTGCACTATTTAGTGGCAGGTTTTCGCGGTAGAGGGCGGTCTCGGCACCAGGAGTCGTTGTCATCACGGGCCCTCCGATTGGTTGTGGCCCGCAATTTGGCGCGGCGCTCTACGCCGGTCTCGTTAATGGTTGTGAAATTGCGCAAACCGTCTTTGCAGCTGTTTGCACGCCACTTACGACCCAGTGAAGGGGCAGGTTGCGGCGATCGGCGTTTGTGAAACTTCTCCATACGCGATATTAATCGGGAAGCCTCTGAGGGCGCTCCCCGGTGGATGAAGAAACCTTCGCCTTCGGATCGTTTAGTCTGATCCCCGCTCAGCGCGTCCTCTTCGAGGACGGAAAACCGCTGCGCCTCGGCAGCCGCGCGCTCGATATTTTGGTTGCGCTCGTTGAGCGTGCTGGCGAGACGATCTCGAAACAGGAGCTCATTGCCCGGGCGTGGCCGGAAACGATCGTCGAAGAGGCCGCACTCAGGGTCCATGTCGCGGCGGTGCGCAAAGCGCTCGGCGATGGCCATGCCGGCAGGCGCTACATCGCAAACAACCCCGGCCGCGGGTACACCTTCATCGCGCCGGTAACTCGCGAAAATGCGGCCTCCCCAACCGCGGCGCCCGACGGAATGGCAGAAGCCGGCAGTTTGCCTGCGCCGCTCACCCGCATTGTCGGCCGCGACGAGATTATCGCGGCACTCACTACACAGCTGGTCCGGCGCCGCTTTCTGACCATCGTCGGTCCAGGCGGGATCGGCAAAACGACAGTGGCGGTCGCTGTCGCAGACCGGGCGCGGGCTTTATATAAGGACGGCGCCTGGTTTGTCGGACTGGCCTCCTTGTCAGATCCCGAGCTCGTGCCAAGCGCCTTTGGCGCTGCGCTTCGAGTCCATCCTTCGGGTGGCGACCACACGCGGGCGCTGGCCGCGTGGTTGGCGGACAAGACCGCCTTGCTCGTGCTCGACAGCTGCGAGCACGTCATCGACGCGGCCGCGGCGCTAGCCGAGGCCCTGCTCAAGGCGGCACCTGGCGTGAGTATTTTGACTACCAGTCGCGAACCCCTACGAGCAGAGGGCGAAGCGCTGCATCGTCTGGCAGCACTGGAACTCCCGTCGGGTTCGGTTGATCTTGCTGCCGAGGCATTATGCTACTCGGCCGTGCAGCTGTTCAACGAACGCGCCACCGCGGCGATGGACGAGTTCGAGATGAGCGAGTCCGACGTGCCGGCGGTCCTGGAGATTTGTCGCCGGCTCGACGGGATTCCGCTGGCGCTTGAGCTGGCAGCGGCACGCGTCGGCGTCTTTGGGGTGCGTGACTTGGCGGCGCACCTGGATGATCGCTTCAGGCTTCTGACGGCGGGCCGGCGCACCGCATTGCCCCGCCACCAGACGCTCGGCGCCGCGCTCGATTGGAGCTATCAGCTGCTTCCGGAAGAAGAGCGCGCGGCGCTGCGCCGGCTCAGTGTGTTTGTCGGCGAGTTCCCATTGGAAGCTGCGATCGCAGTCGCCGCCGATCCCGGCTCGCCCAACATCGTCGATCACGTCGCGAACCTCGTCGGCAAATCACTGGTGGCTGCCGACCCGCGGGGCGTTGCCGCTCAATATCACCTTCTCGACACCACCCGCCTCTACGCCTTCGAAAAGCTGCAGAGCTCGCACGAATTCAAACAGATCGCGCGGCGTCACGCCGAATATTATTGTGCCGTGTTCGCTCCCGCTGAAGCCGAGAGCGAATCACGGCCGCAAGCCGAGTGGCTGGCCATCTACGGCCGACATCTCGCAAACGTGCGAGCTGCGCTCGATTGGGCGTTTTCTCCGGACGGCGATCCGCAGATCGGCGCGGCATTGACCGTCGCCGTTGTGCCGCTCTGGGTCCAGCTGTCGCTTCTGGGCGAGAGCCGCCAGCGCGTCGAGCAGGCACTCGCGGTTCTCGAAGGCGACGATCCAACGACGGCGCGCCAGCGCATGCAGCTCTCCGCGGCGCTCGGCTGGTCGCTGATGTACGGCGTCGGCCGCGCCCGAGAGACCGGTCCCACCTGGGCAACCACGCTCGCGCTTGCGGAACGGCTCGACGATCGGGCTTACCGGCTCCGCGCCCTCTGGAGCTTGTGCATCGATCAATTCAACAATGGTGACCTTCGCGCCGCGCTCGAATACGCTCGGCGCTTCGCCGGCCTCGCGGCAAATTCTAGCGATGCGATCGATCTGATGATGGCGGATCGTCTCCTTGCCACGGCTCACCATTACTTTGGCGACCAACGAGAGGCACGCCATCATATAGACCGTGCGCTCGCCCAGCTCGCGGTCCTGGCGCAGCAGCAGATCGTCCGCGTCCGGTTCGAGATGCGGGTATCGACGCGCTATTTCCAGGCTCGTATCCTGTGGCTGCAAGGATTTGTCGAGCGGGCGCTGCGGGTCGTCGAGCGCAACATCGAGGAAGGGAACGCTATCGGGCAGGCCTTGTCCTTCTGCAGCGTCTTGGGCCAGGGGGCATGCCCGATCGCCTTTTGGGCGGGCGATCTCGAGACTGCCGAGCGCTACGGCACGATGCTGCTCGACCACACCGAGCGTCACCCGATACGTCTGTGGCATGTCTGGGCTCGCTGTTTCATTGGCCTGGTGATCGCCAAACGCGGCGATATCGATGCCGGGCTCCGGGCTCTGCAAGGCGGGCTTCAACAGGCGGGCGAGGCGAAATTTCTGCCTCGCTTCCTTCTCCTCCTTGGCGAATTGGCGGCTTGTCTCGGCAAAGCGGGTGAGATCGCGGTGGGGCTCGAAACCGTCGACGAGGCGCTTTCACGTTGCAAAGCGCGCGACGAGCGCTGGTACCTGCCCGAGCTGCTGCGCATCAAGGCTGAATTGATTTTGTTGCAGAATGCGGCAGATGCGGCTGCCACTGCTGAAGAACACTTCCGGGCCGCGCTCGACTGGGCCCACGGCCAAGGCGCCCTTTCCTGGGAGCTGCGAACTGCGACGAGTCTCGCGCGGCTGTGGCGAGATCAATGCCGCCCCGCGGAAGCCCGCGATGTGTTGCGGCCAGTTTACGACCGTTTCACCGAAGGTTTTATGACAGCGGACTTAAAGCAGGCGAAGAACCTGTTGGAGCAATTGAGCTGACCCGCAAAGCCGGTTACATTGACTCGCGGTCCGGTCGCTGTTTTCACTGCCGGCCTTCCATAAAGCTTGATTCGACGCCGGAGGATAATATTTGCTCGCGGTGAGCACAAGACGGGCGTGGCGCTGGTGAGAGCGGCCGTTATCATTTTCCCAGGCTCCAACCGCGAGCGCGACGTCTGCGCCGCGCTGGTTCGCGCCTCCGGACAGGAGCCGTTGCGCGTCTGGCACCGCGACGCCGATTTGCCGGCGAGCGATCTAATCGTATTGCCGGGCGGCTTTGCCTATGGCGACTACTTGCGCTGCGGAGCCATCGCGGCGCACTCGCCGATCATGCGCGAAGTGCGCGACCGCGCCGCCAGAGGCACACCCGTCCTCGGCATTTGCAACGGGTTTCAGATCCTGACCGAGGCCGGGCTCCTTCCGGGTGCGCTACTGCCGAACCGCTCGCTGCGGTTTACTTGTCGCGAAGTTGATCTGCGCGTCGAAAATAATCAGACGATCTTCACCTGCGGCTACGAAGCCGGTCAGACTATCCGGGTGCCGGTTGCGCATCACGACGGCAATTACACCGCAGATCCGGAGACGCTCGACCGGCTCGAACAACGCGGGCTCGTCGCCTTCCGCTATTGCGGAGCGAGCGGTGAGAGCAACGAGGAGGCAAACTTCAACGGCTCGGCGCGCGCGATCGCCGGCATTTTCAACGAGACCCGCACCGTTCTCGGCCTGATGCCGCATCCCGAGAACGCCACCGACCCGCTGCTCGGTCGCACCGACGGCCAGGCATTCTTCGACGGGCTGGTGAGCGCGCTGCAATAATTGAGATAGCGCGCACCAGGTTATGTCGCATCTCGCCAAATTATTTTCCTCTCCTCCCGCTTGCGGGGGGAGAGGGCAGGGTGAGGGGGGTGTGGGCCGCACATTCGCTGTTATGGAAGTTTCTGCTGGCTCGGCCCCCCTCACCCCGACCCTCTCCCCCCGGCCGGCGGGGGGAGAGGAGGATTCTGGGATGCCGTGACGGACCGAAGCAACATCACCCCGGAGCTCGCCGCCGAATACGGGCTGAGCGCCGAAGAGTTCGAGGGCGCCGTCGCGATCCTCGCGCGCAACCCCAACATGACCGAGCTTGGGATTTTCTCGGTGATGTGGAGCGAGCATTGCTCGTACAAATCGTCGAAGGTGTGGCTGCAGACATTGCCGACGACCGGGCCGCGGGTGATTTGCGGGCCGGGCGAGAATGCCGGGGTCGTCGATATCGGGGACGGCGACGCCGTCGTCTTCAAGATCGAGAGCCACAACCACCCCTCCTTTATCGAGCCGTATCAGGGAGCGGCGACCGGGGTCGGCGGCATTCTGCGCGATGTCTTCACAATGGGGGCGCGGCCGATCGCGATCCTCGATTCACTGCGCTTCGGCAGCCCGGACCATCCGCGCATCCGCCATCTGCTGTCCGGCGTCGTGAGCGGGATCGGCGGCTACGGAAACTGCGTCGGCGTGCCGACGGTCGGTGGCGAGTGCGAGTTCCACGCCTCCTACGACGGCAACATCCTGGTCAACGCGATGTGCGTCGGCCTCGCGCGCGCCGACCGGATCTTTTATTCAGCGGCAGCAGGGCCGGGCAACCTCGTCGTTTATGTCGGCGCCAAGACCGGACGCGACGGGATCCACGGCGCGACGATGGCTTCCGCCGAGTTCGGCGGTGACGCCGGCGAGAAGCGGCCGACTGTGCAGGTCGGCGATCCGTTTACCGAGAAATTGCTGATCGAGGCCTGCCTTGAGCTGATGGAAAAAGATGCGATCGTCGCGATCCAGGACATGGGCGCGGCCGGGTTGACGTCGTCCGCGGTCGAGATGGCCGGCAAGGGCGGGCTCGGCATCGAGCTCGATCTCGACCGCGTACCGGTGCGCGAGAGCGGCATGACGCCCTACGAGATCATGCTCAGCGAAAGCCAGGAGCGCATGCTGATGATCTTGCGCCCCGGCAGCGAGGCGGAGGCCCGCCATATTTTTGAGAAATGGGAGCTCGACTTCGCGGTGATCGGCCGTGTCACCGAAACCGGGCGGCTGGTGCTGCGGAGCGGCGGAGAGACCGCTGCCGAGATCCCGGTCGGGCCTTTGGTCACCGAAGCACCGGTCTACCGGCGCCCGTGGCGGCGCCCCGATCCCGAACCGGAAGTCGACCCAGCCTCGCTTCCCGACCGCAACCCGCTCGAATGCCTGGAGCGGCTCCTCGCCTCGCCGGCGCTTGCCTCCAAACGCTGGATCTGGGAGCAATACGATCACCTCGTGATGGGCAACACGGTCAAGCGACCCGGGGGCGATGCTGCTGTGGTTCGGGTCGGGTCCCCAGGGGCCATTGCCGGCAAGGCGCTGGCGCTGGTGACCGACTGCACGCCGCGCTATTGCCGCGCCGATCCGGTGCGCGGCGGCGCGCAAGCCGTTGCCGAGAGCTGGCGCAACCTGACTGCGGTCGGCGCCGATCCCCTGGCGATCACCGACAACATGAATTTCGGCAACCCGGAGCGGCCGGAGATCATGGGGCAGTTTATCGGCGCGATCGAGGGCATGCGGGAAGCTTGTCTCGCCCTCGACTACCCGGTCGTCTCGGGCAACGTGTCGCTCTACAACGAGACAAGCGGCCGGGCGATCCTGCCAACCCCGGTCATCGGCGGCGTCGGAATGATCGCCGATGCGGGCACCGCGGTCGATCTCGCGCTGAAGCGCGACGGTAACGCCGTGATCCTGATCGGTGATACAAGCGGACATCTCGGCGCGTCGTTATATTTGCGCGAGATCGAAGGCCGCGAGGCGGGTCCTCCGCCGCCCGTCGATCTCGCCGCCGAACGCCGCAACGGCGATTTCGTCCGCGCCATGATCCAACGCGGATTTGTCGCCGCCTGTCACGATCTGTCGGATGGGGGGCTTCTCGTCGCGCTCGCCGAGATGGCGATGGCGGGTATGCGCGGCTTGGCGCTCTATCCCCTCCCGACCGAATTGCCGTTTCACGCTTACCTTTTCGGCGAAGACCAGGCGCGCTACTTGATCGAAGCGGAGGATGCGCGGGCTGTGTTGGAGGCGGCGGGCGCTGCGGAGGTGCCGGCCCGCCTCATCGGCGTGGTCGGCGGGGCTTCGTTGACACTCCCCGGCGCCGGTGCCATATCGGTTTACACACTGAAGGCCACCAACGAGGCTTGGCTGCCGGGCTATATGGCGCAGGCTTGAGCGGAAGGAGTCGGGGGATGGTAATGGACGCGGCGATGATCGAGCGGCTCATCAAAGAGAGCCTCCCCGACGCCCAGGTCTCGATCGAAGACCTGCGCGGCGACGGCGATCATTACGCGGCGCATGTCGTCTCCGGCGCGTTTCGCGGCAAGACGCGGGTCCAGCAACACCAGATGGTGTACCAGGCCTTGCGCGGCCGGATGGGCAACGAGCTGCACGCGCTCGCGTTGCAGACCGGCGCCCCCGAGGACTGAGGCAGCCGAATGTTTTGCGCCTTCCTAACTGAAGTTCGTCACCCCCGCGAAAGCGGGGGTCCAGGGCAACCGTTTAGAACCCGGTCCCCTGGATTCCCGCTTGCGCGGGAATGACGGGAAATCCATCCCGAAAACCCGAGGACCAGAAAAATGGACGACACGGTTCAACAGCGTATCAGCCAGAACATCTCCGAGACCCCCGTCGTGCTGTTCATGAAGGGATCGCCGGTCTTTCCGCAATGCGGGTTTTCCGCCGCGGTGGTGCAGATCCTCAGCCATCTCGGGGTTAAGTTCAAAGGCGTCGATGTGCTGTCCGACCCGGGGATCCGCCAGGGGATCAAGGAATTCTCGAACTGGCCGACGATCCCGCAGCTCTACGTCAAGGGCGAGTTCGTCGGCGGCTGCGACATCATCCGTGAAATGTTCGAGACCGGTGAATTGCAGCAGCTCTTCGAGCAGAAGGGCGTCCCTGTCCGCGCCTGACAAGAAGGGCCCGCTCGCATCGCGGGACCGGGGTGCCCGAGCCTCAAGCCGCGGTGATGTGACTGCGAAAAGTCAGCGGATCGCTGATGATCGGTATCGCCTGCCGATGAGCACCGCTGCCGAAAATAGATAACTCACCAAAACCGAAGATTCGACCAAGTATCGACTGGTTGACGCCTACACTTTCGACCTGCGAAAGGTTCATCTCGAAAGTGTTGCGTCTGAAGAGTCCTTCTTTGTGAATGACACGACGACTGGTCACAGCAAGCTCAGTCGTTGCTCGTCGGATAAATGCGCGAAGCCATGTCGGAAGAGCGATCAGGACCAAGAGTGCTGCGCCGATCCTGAGGGCGAGACTTATTTCGGGTCGAATGCCGACTGAAATAGCGACAAGCACAACCGCGGTGAATAAAAGCCAGATCGCGTGAAAATATATCCACCAATGTACTTTCGTTTCGTACACGACGGTTTCTCCGGGCTGCAGTACCCGTCTCACATAGCGCATCTCTGCGGGTATCCTCGTCGATCCAATCCGGCCGGCCCGCGGGTCCTCGCGCCTGCCGCGATTGCGGCAACTCATCCCCGCAGGTTGACGCTTCCTTACGGCGGGTGCAACTTGCTCGTCGAGCCGGATGCGTACCAGCATGCTTGTGCTGCGGTCGATTTGTGGCAGTCTCCGCTGCATGCTGCCCGATGTTTTCGAAACCGCGCGTCTGATCTTGCGCCCGATCGGTAAAGGCGACGCACCCGCGATCTTTACCGGGTATGCGCAAGACCCGATTGTCGTGCAGTTCTTGACTTGGCGCTCACACAGGACCCTCTCCGAGACGGAGGATTACATCGCCCGCTGCATGGCCGCCCCGCCCGACAAAACCCGTACCTATGCCCTGATTGGCCGGGTCGAGAACCAGCTGCTCGGGGCTTTCGAGCTACGGCGGCTCAAGCCCTATATGCTCGACTTTGGATACGTGTTGGCCCGGCTCTATTGGGGGCGCGGTCTGATGACTGAAGCGCTGGTGGAGGTCGTTGGCTGGGCGCTGCGCCACGACTCGATCTGGCGCATCGGCGCTGTATGCGACATCGAGAACGCCGCCTCGGCCCGCGTCATGGAAAAAGCAGGGCTTCAACGGGAAGGAACTTTGCGGCGCTGGATCATTCACCCGAATATCGGCGCGGAACCGAGAGACTGCTTCAGCTACGCCAAAATCCGCTGACGCTTCAAGATGGCAGGGACTATTCAGCTGCGTGCGCGGTGTTTGCCGTGCCGAGATGTCGGCGCAGCGCCGCGGCGAGCGCGTCCGCCTCGGCTTCGGTCGTGTCGAACCGGCAGACGAAACGGGCGAGGGTTCGGCTGCGGCGATAGAACTGGAACCCGTCGCGCTCCAACGCATCCATCGTCGTGTCCGGCAGTTCGAGAAAGATCTCGTTTGCCTCGACCGGGGCCAAGAGCCGAACCCCCGGGATGTCCTCCAGGGCGGCGGCGATGCGCGCCGCAATCCGGTTCGAGGCCCGCGCCATCTCCAGCCAGAGATCGTTCTCGACATAGGCAATCAGCTGCGCCGACGCGAAACGCATTTTGGACCAGACCTGGCCGGCGCGGCGCAGCTGCACCGCAAGGCCGTCCGCGAGGTCGGGCGCAAAGACGACGATCGCGTCGCACAACGCCCCGCCATTCTTGGTGGCCCCGAACGACATGATGTCGATCCCGGATCGCCAAGTCGCATCGGCTGGGCTGCACCCGAGCCGCGCCACGGCATTGGCGAAACGGGCACCATCCATGTGGAGCCTGAGACCGCGCCGCTTGGCGGCCTCGGCAATCGCCCGGACCTCGTCGAGGCTATACACCGCTCCGAGATCGGTCGCCTGGGTCAGGCTGACCGCGCTCGGCTGGCCTCTGTGAAGCTGCGTGGGCGAGATCCCGGCCAGCGTCTCGGCCACCTGTACGGCGTCGATTTTGCCGTGTTGCCCGCCGACCGCAGCCAGCTTGAGGCCGCCGCCGAAAAACCCCGCAGCGTTGGCTTCGGAAGTGTTGATGTGGGCGGCTTCGCTGCAATAGACGATGCCCCAGGTCGGGCCGAGCGCGGCAAGGGCGATGGCATTGGCGGCAGTCCCGGTGGCGACCGGAAAAACCCGCACGGCGGTCTCGAACAGGTCTGAAAAGCGCCGCTGCAGGTTCGCCGTCCACTCGTCGGCGCCGTACCCCAACGCGGTGTCGTGATTGGCCCGAACCAGCGCCTCTAAGATTTGCGGTGCGGCTCGGCCGGTGTTGTCGCTGCGATAATCGATCATTGCGGTCGCTTCTGTGGTCGTGCCCGCAACCTTATCCCTTTTTGCCGGGGCCGCCACGGGAGTGAGCCACCCGGAGCACGACCATCTGCCGACCGCGCGGCTGGCCGGCATACGCTGGAGCGTGGAGGTGCGCGCCGCGCAGAACAACCGGCTGGGCCCGGCCCCGCAACTGTATCGAGGCGGTATGGATCGGCTTGGCACCGCCTTTGCGCATTAGCTGCGCAGTCGTATGGATGGAGGGTGAATTCGCCGCGCGGGCGACCCGCTGGGCCGAGGCCGGGGCTATCTGCGGTGAAGCCATCAGCACTGGCGCGTTCTGCAACCGCTTCTCGGGTAAGAATACGCGCGCGGAGGCGACCGCGCGTCCATTGGTAAACACCACGCGCGGGACTACGGTCGCGAGCAGCCGGTTGACGAAATCCTCGTTGAACGTTTCCAAAGGCGGCTCTCCGTCCGCTCGTACCCCGATCGCCGCGACATCTTGGACAGTGCCGACATTCAGGTTGCGAACGTAATCGAGATCTCGCGTGTAGGTCGGCCAATACGCCTCGCCTGGAGCGAGCGGGAACCACGCGACCGTGGCTCCTTCCTCCGAGCTCAGCCCGATACCTGGCGTGCCGAGGAACGCCACGACCGCCGGAGCATAAAGCGGCCGGGCAACATAATTCCCGGGAACCCATGCCCAGTGGTCGTCAATCAGGCCCCACCGGCCATAATGCGACGGGGCAAAACCCCAGGGCTGATCGTCGAGCCAAGTCCAACCCCACGGCGCAATCCAACTCCAATGCCCGAAGCGATAGGGTGCCCAGTCTTCCGGCTGGGTCGGAAACCACACAGGCCCGTATTGCTCGTTGATCTTCCAGAGGCCAGCGGAATCGAGCTCGGCATAGCCGGTCATGTATCGTGAAACGTAATAGGGCGCGGCCAAGCGCGTCTCGTCGTAGTCCCGGTCACGGCACCACGCGACAAAGTCGTCCGCCGTCGCCAGTTCGATCGAGGCGGCATCACCCGCCTCCGACGGTCTCAGGACCGCCGCTTGACCGCCCTGGATGCGTCTATCGCCGCTGGGCCCGGCGAACTGCGCCATCCCGTCGAAAACCGCGACGCGCAATGGCCCCTCCCCGTTCTCGGCATCGATGTCGTACGTGCCGGGAGTGAGCAGCCAAACGCCGCCCTGTGGAACATCGATCTCGACGGTTTCATTTTCGCCGGCTTGGCGCAAATGAAGGCCGATTCGCCCCCGAGAAAGGAGGATTTGAGTCATCCCGTCGCGCAAGCTCGCGATTTCAATCTCGCTGTCGTTGGAAAGGTCGATCGTATTCGCGCCGATCCGAATCTCTCCGCGCGCTCGCGGGTCGGTACGCAGCGCTTCACCTGTGAAAATCGGCTGGTTCAACTCGGCATCAGCCCAGGCGCTCCCGCTGGAAATTCGGAGGTCGAGATTTCCCAAGACAAGGCTGACCTGCCCGACGCGGCCTGGCGGCGACCAGTCGGACGGCAGAGGAGCGCGCGCCTCGACAGCCGGTACTGCCTCGGCCTGGGTCAATTCTTGCGCGACTGCTGGGTTAAGCCCCGCAACCACAGCGATACAACAGATAGAGAGTAGCAATCGCATGGGTTAACCCCCCAAGCGTCCCCTGCCGAAACTTTAGCAGATAATTTTCGCAGACAATCGACAAATTGCAGCAATCGCAGTTAACTCGCGAGCCCCGATGGATACATTCGGCTTACCGGAAGTTTTCGGATAATGATCGGGTTACTACCCGAAGACATTGCCGTGGTCGTGCTCGGCCCAGGGGGCGTCGCGCTCGGCCGGCGACTGCGGACGGCGCTGGCCGGCGCTCGGCTGCACGGGCCGCGCGCACAACCTGGCGACTGGGATGAGAGCTACGATCGGGCCTCGACCCACATCGGCGGGCTGTTCGATGCGGGTCGGCCGATCGTCGGCATCTGCGCCAGCGGCATATTGATCCGCTCCGTCGCCCCGTTCCTCGCCGCCAAGCAGGAGGAGCCGGCGGTCGTCGCGGTCGCCGAGGACGGCTCGGTGGCGGTGCCGCTGATTGGGGGACATCGTGGCGCCAATGCACTGGCCCGCGCGATTGCCGAGATGATCGGGGGCATCGCGGCGATAACCACCGCCGGCGATGTGCGCCTGGGTGTCGCTCTCGATGAACCCCCGCCCGGCTGGCATATCGCCGATCCGGAGAAGGTGAAGCCGATCGTGTCGGCGATCCTTCGGGGCGAGCCGGTTTCCCTGGTTGACGAAACCGGCTGCGCCGGATGGTTGCGTGGCGGTGCAATCCGCTGGGTGGAACAGGGCAACCGACGGGTCTTCGTGACGGACCGGTTGGTGGAATCGGAAACCGACGGTTTGGTACTCTATCCGCCGGTCCTGGCGATCGGGATCGGTTGCGAGCGCGGCTGTTCTGCCGAAGAGATCGCGGATCTCGCGCGCTCGGCGCTCGCCGAGGCGGGGCTCGCGGCGGGCGCGGTCGCAGCAGTCGTGTCGGTCGACTTGAAGCTCGGCGAGCCGGCGATCCATGCGCTCGCGGCGGAGCTCGGGGTGCCGGCGCGGTTTTTTCCCGCTTCACGTCTCCTCGTCGAGACGCCGCGTCTGTCGGAGCGCTCGCCGGCGGCGTTTCGGGCGACCGGCTGCTGGGGCGTCGCCGAAGGTGCTGCGCTCGCCGCCGCCGGACCAGGTGGGGTGCTGGCCGTGCCAAAGCGCAAATCGCGACGCGCGACTTGCGCCATCGCGCGCGCCTCGCAGCCGATCATTGCCGAGGCAATTGGCCGCCCGCGCGGCAGGCTCGCCGTCATCGGCATTGGCCCGGGCGATCCGGTCTGGCGCACCCCGGAGGCGAGCACGGCGCTGGCGCAGGCGAGCGATGTGGTCGGTTACGGCTTATATCTCGACCTGCTCGGCCGCGCGATCGAGGGCAAGAGTTGCCATCCGAGCGCGATCGGTGAGGAGGAGGCGCGGGTGCGCCTGGCGCTCGACCTCGCCGCGGAGGGACGGTCGGTGGCCCTGGTATCCTCCGGAGACCCCGGCATCTACGGCTTGGCGCCGCTCGTCTTCGAGCTGCTCGATACCGAGGGGAAGCCGGAATGGCGCACGATCGATCTCATGGTCATTCCGGGCGTCGCTGCTTTTCAGGCCGCCGCGTCACGGGCCGGCGCGCCGCTCGGCCATGATTTCTGCGTGATCTCCCTTTCCGATCTGATGACGCCATGGGAGGTTATCCAAACTCGCCTCGAGGCGGCGGCGGCGGCCGATTTTGTCGTCGCGATCTACAACCCACGCTCGAAGCGACGGCAGAAGCGCCTGGCCGAGGCTGCTGAGATGTTGCTGCAGCATCGCTCGCCCGAGACACCGGTCTTTATCGGCCGCAATCTCGGGCGTGGCCGAGAAGAGCGGCGCATCATCAGCTTGTCGGAACTCGCGAGCGCCGATATCGACATGCTTACGGTCGTCCTGGTCGGCAGCAGCCAGACCCGCCGGATCGACAGCGATCCCGTGCGCCTCTACACGCCCCGCGGCTATTTCGACCGCTGCTTCCCGTGACAGTGCATTTCATCGGCGCCGGTCCCGGCGCACCCGATCTGATCACGGTCCGCGGGCTGCGGCTGATCGTGCGCTGCCCGGTTTGCCTCTACGCGGGTTCATTGGTCCCAGTCGAAATCCTGGCCTCTGCTCCGCCGGGCGCACTGGTGATCGACACCGCGCCGTTGACCCTCGACGAGATTGTCGGCCATCTCGCGGATGCCGATCACCACGGGCTCGACGTCGCCCGGTTGCATTCCGGCGATCCGTCGCTCTATGGCGCGATCGCCGAGCAGATCCGGCGGCTCGAGGCGCTCGGCATCCCGTTCGACGTGACGCCGGGGGTGCCCTCTTTTGCCGCAGCGGCAGCCGCGCTCGGCTGCGAGCTGACCTTGCCGGAAATCGCCCAAACGGTGATCCTGACGCGCACCGCGACGCGCTCCTCGCCGATGCCCGAGCGCGAAGCCCTCGAACAGCTTGGCGCGAGCGGCGCGACCTTGGCCATCCATCTGTCGATCAACAACCTCGCCCGGGTCGTGCGTGCGCTGACGCCGCATTACGGGCCCGATTGTCCCGCAATCGTCGCCTACCGGGTCAGCTGGCCGGACGAACGCCTGATCCGCGGTACTCTCACTAACATCCGGGATAAAGTTAAAGCGGCCCGTATCACCCGTACCGCCTTGGTGCTGGTCGGCCGGCCTCTCGCCAACAGAGACGCTCCCGAAAGCCGGCTCTACGCCCCCGACCACCATCATCTGCTGCGGAGCGGTTCCGCCTCGCGGAGGGACTTGACATGCACGAAGCAGCCTTGAGCGAGCTCGCCGGCTGGGTGACAGAGGCCGGGCTCATCGGCCGCAGCGAAACCGAGCTGATGGCCGGGTTCTGCCGGCGCGTCGCCGAAGCGGGGGTTCCGTTGGCACGCGCCCTCGTTATTCTCGACACCCTTCACCCGATCTATGAGGGCCGTGCTTTCCGCTGGCGCTCCGATATGCCGAACACGGCCGAGGCGGTGGACTATGGCCGGACCAATGAAGGCGAGGCCGCGGAAAATTGGCGCAACAGCGCCTTTTTCCATCTGCTGCAATCGGGCGAAACGGCGATGCGGCGCTGTTTGGCCGCCGGTGATCCGGCCGATTTCCCGACCATCGCGCAGGCCCGTGACGAGGGAGCAACCGACTTTCTGGTGCTCGTCCACCGCTTTGCTTCCGAGGGCGTCATCGGCGAGATGGATTGCGTCTATTCCACCTGGTCCAGCGATGCGGCGGACGGCTTCGGCGAGGACGCGGTCGCTATTTTGAAAAGGCTAGCCCCGTTTCTCAAGCTGGCGGTCAAATCGGCGGCGCTCGCACGCATGGCCGGAACGCTCGCCGAAACCTATCTCGGCCGCGACGCTGGCCGGCGGGTCATGAGCGGCCGCATCGTGCGAGGTGTTGCCGAGAAGATTGGCGCCGTGCTGTGGGAGAGCGATCTGCACGGTTACACACACATCTCGGACAATGTCCCGCCGGAGCAGATCATCCCGCTGCTCAATGACTATGCCGATGTCGTGATCTCGGCCGTGCATGGGCATGACGGCGATGTACTGAAGCTTGTCGGCGACGGCATACTCGCGATCTTCACCACCGAGAACCGCCAGGAAGCGTGCCTCGCGGCCCTCGCGGCGGCGGCGCAGGTGCGCAACGGAGCCGCCAAGCTCAATCAAAACCGGAGCCAAGCCGGCCTGCCGACCACCGCCGTCTATCTCGCATTGCATGTCGGTGATGTCTTCTACGGCAATGTCGGCAGCAAGGATCGCCTCGATTTCACGGTCATCGGCCCGGCCGTCAACGAGGTCAGCCGGATTTTGGCGATGAGCCGGTCGGTCGAGCAGGATCTATTGCTGTCCTCGAGCTTTGCCGACGCGCTAGGCCCGGAAATGCGGAGCCGGCTGGTTTCTGTCGGCCGTTACGCGCTGCGCGGCGTCGCACAGCCGCAGGAACTCTTCATTCCCGAACCCGGTTTTCATATTGCGTTGCCAACCGCGATTGCCTCCGGGTAGGGCGGGATGTCCGGGTCAAGCGCCAGCGGGACGGCGAAAAAAACGAAGAACAGCAGGATCACGAACGGGATCGAGCGCACCGCCATCGTCACGTGCTTGTTGTGCGCGACCGCAGCGGCCCGATGCCGGCGAGCACCTGGTCCGAAAGGCCGGCGGATTTGTGGACGAAGCGGAGCGGTGTGTCCCAGTCGAAATTCCGGTAAACCGCGGCCAGGTGGGCAAAGGGCGGCGACTGGGCGAACAGCTGGAAGGTCAACCGGTGGCCGGCGTAATCTGAGTTGAGCAGGTCGCGCGCGAAGGCGAGCAGGCGCCGGCGGTCCTCGGATCGCCAATCAGCGTTGATCGTGTAGTATTTTTCAAGCCACGGTGCGGTTTCGGGGTCCTGGAATGCGGCGAAATCGGGGGTGACGCAGATCTGGCCGCCGCACAGCTCGCGGCAGAGGTGCATCATCGTGTTCAGCTGCGAACAGGCCAGCACGCGCCCAGTGTAAAGGAGCGATTGGTTCGGCATCAGGAGGCCGCCCGGGCTCTCCTCGGCCATTGAGATCGCGGCGGTCAGATGGGCATTGATCCCCTCGCGATAGCAGGCGAGCAGCGCCAGCTTCTCCTGAACCGCCTGCTGCTTGTCGAGGCCGGTCTGGCGCGCGTTGAACAGCGCCGCCCCGATCATCATGTCGGCGACTTTGAGGCTGCGCAGCACGAAGGCGTAGGCGCTATACCGGTGCAAGGTCGCGCGGATAAAGCTTGCGGCCCGGGTATGTCGATAAAAAAGCACGTTCTCCCAGGGGATCAATACATCATCGAAGATGACGAGCGTGTCGATCTCGTCGAAGCGGTTGGCGAGCGGGTAATCCTCGACAGAGGCGCGGCCGGCGAAGCCGGTGCGGCAGATGAACTTCAGGTTCGGCGAGCCGAGGTCGCAAATAAAGCCGACCGCATAATCGGAAAGCTCGGCGTCGCCCCAATTGGCGATGGTCGGCTTCGTGAAGGCCTGGTTGGCGTAGGCGGCGGCGGTTTCGAACTTGGCGCCGCGCACGACGATGCCGGCGTCCGTCTCCTTGACGACATGCAAGAGCATGTCGGGGTCCTGGTCCTGCGGGCGCTTCGATCGGTCGCCCTTGGGGTCGGTATTGGCCGAGACGTGAAACGGGTCCAACCGCACGACGCGATCGACGTGCCGGCGGATGTTTTCCGAGAAGGCAGGATCGACCTCGTCCAGGATGGACTGCCCGTCGAACAGCGACCACATCTCGCCGACTGTCTCGTCACCGACCCGCGTCACGACGCCGCCGATCTCGTTCAATACCGCTTCGACCGCCTCGCGCTTGGCGTGCCAGTCGGCGCGCGTGCGCGGCAGCTTGAGGGCGACCGCGCAGACCTCGCCCGCCTCACTGCAGTAGCTCAACGCGTCTGCAAACCGGGAATCGTGCTGCATGTCGTAGATGCGCGCCCGTATATCGACGACGGGCCGGAACATCGGATGCGCGGTCACGTCCTTGACGCGCTCGCCATTGATCCAGACCTGGCGGCCGTCGCGGATCGAGTCCCGGTATTGGTCTCCCGTGCGGATCATATGCGCTCCCATAGGCTCGGCGATTGTCGCCCGGCATTACAAATACTGAAATTGGCACAAATACTGAAATTGGCGAACCGCGCCGGCAAACGCCGCCTTTTTCCGGCACCCCTGTTCCGCCTGTTTTATCAGGTCGAGATCAGGTATTCTCAACTCCCTCAGTTGACGATTTAGCAGCGTATCGCGACCACGGATCTCGCAAGTCTACGCCGCAACTATGGCGTGGTCGTGGCGCGACGCCGTAGATGAGTCCCTCCGGCGTGCCCGCCTTGCGCAGGCCGCGACATAGATGGGTACACACATTCTGCTCCGTTACCCGAAGAGGAGGCTCGGCGATGGCTGAAGTTCCACGGCTTTTAATGTTGGTCGGCGCCGCCACACCGCCCGGCCGGCTCGCCGCGGCGATCGCGGCCGCGGCGGAGGCGGTTCGCAGCAATGCCGAGGACATCCAAGTCGATATCATGAACCTCGCCGAAACGCCTATCGACACCTGCGACGGGCGACCGCTCGACGGATACGGAGCGGAAACCCGCCGTGCAGTCGAGGGGATCGCTGCGGCGGCGGCGGTGCTGATCGCCGCGCCGGTCTACCGGACGAGCTTTCCCGGGGTGCTGAAGAACCTACTCGACATCGTGCCGGTCGAGGCGCTGCAGGGAAAGCCGGTGGGCATCGTCGCGATGGGCGGTTCCGCGCATCACTATCTCGCGGTCGACACGCAATTGCGCCAGGTTCTGGGCTGGTTCGGGGCTCTGGTCGCGCCGACCGGCGTCTACCTTACCGGTGCCGATTTCCGCGACGGCGCGCTGGCATCGGAAGCCGCGCGCAAGGATTTGGTAGCGCTGACTGACACACTGCTGATGCTGCTCCGTCGCCTCGACCCGGCGTGGCTCGGTCCGCCGCCGCTTGCCGCGAAATTCACCTGAACACGCCGGACAACCCGGGCATGCGTCGCCCCTCGTCGCCCCCGCGGCAAGCGGGGGTCCAGAGCTTGCCCCTGGCTTGAACAGGGGGTAACCGTGAGGTCGCTTGCCCCTGGGTTCCCGCTTTCGCGTCGCTTTCGCGGGAATGACGAACCAATATGATCAGAAATCGGTCTAGTCAGGAGGCCGCAGGTTCGGCAAGTCTCATCGTGGACGATTTGGCCGCCGGCGGCGGGCCAGGAGGCGCGCAGCCATGCGCTCCACGCCTATGTTGCTGCATAAGCACTATACTCTTTGACATTTTGGCATAAACATGCCAATATGGTGGTTCCCCTGCTGTTTGCTTATCGCCGCGAGATAGCCGTTTGCGCTATACCGATCGCCGAGTCCCGCTCGCGTTCTCCATTGTATTGCTAATGTCACAATTATGTCATTCGGCTGTAAAAACAGCCAAACAGAGCCGCATTGCGCAATTCGTTGCTCCAGCTGAGCCAGATTGTATTCACCACCAGGAAAGAGGCCAAACGGTCATGCCTTGCCGTCCGCAGTGCCGGCAGCTGCATATTTGGGCATACCAGCCGGCACCGAACTCATCAAAGCCCTCATGCGGGGTATCCTCCCCGCAATCTCGGCAGAATCGACGGAACCGCTCGGGTCGGTCGCCGGGAAACGTTTGGCGGCGCCAAGCCAGTTCCGACACTGACGACCAATCTCCGAGCGCCGCGAACAAAGCCTGGAAGCGGTTTAGACGGATCCCGCCGACAGGACCGCTACGCTTCGGCATCGAGGGAAGACCAACTCGATCGAGAATATGACGAAAGGTGAAAGGCAGAGCGGAACGAGCGATCATCGCGTTCTCCGACGAGGCGCTGATATCGCTGCATCAATCATGCCAGCCGGACGCCTAGTGGCACCTGCTCCGAACCGCTGGTAGGCTCGCATGTTGCGACCTGGAGAGGAAGCGAGATGGACGCCGACGCCTTTGTTTCCGCCGCTCAACTGGCCCTCAAGATCCGCGACCGCCGCGTCGGCTGCCTCGAATTGCTTGACTTCTACCTCGCCCGCGCCGAGCGCTACAACCCGGCGCTCAACGCAATCATCGCCTGGCAAATCAACTCCGCCCGCCAGCGCGCCCGCGACGCCGATGCCGCGCTAGTCAAGGGCGAACTGTGGGGGCCGCTGCACGGCATCCCGATGACGGTCAAGGAATCATTCAACGTCTCCGGGCTGCCGACCACCTTTGGCAATCCGCCGTGGACGGAAAACATAGCCACCAGCAACGCGGTCGTGGTCGATCGCCTGTTGCAGGCCGGTGCGATTGTATTCGGGAAGACCAATGTCCCGTACATGCTGATGGATTCGCAGAGTTACAACGACATCCACGGAACGACGAACAACCCCTGGGACATGTCGCGCGGGCCGGGCGGCTCGTCGGGCGGGGAGGCTGCAGCATTGGCTGCCGGACTGTCCGCCCTGGGCGCGGGCAGCGACATCGCCGGCTCATTGCGCAATCCTGCTCATTACTGCGGCATTTATGGCCATAAGCCGAGCTGGGGCCTGATCCCGTCGCGCGGCCATGGGCCCGCGGCGACTGTGACGCCGACCGATATCTCGGTGGTCGGCCCGATGGCACGCGATGCCGAGGATATCGCTTTGGCCCTGCGGGTCCTAGCCGGCCCGGACGCCTTGCAGCAGGCGGCCTGGCGGCTCGAATTGCCGCCGCCGCGTGGCCGCAGGCTCGGCGAGTTCCGCGTGGCGGTGTGGGCAATCTCGGCGCTCTCCGAAATCGACGCCAGCGTGCGCGAGCGTTTCGAGGCGGCGGTTGCCGCGATCGCGCGGACCGGCGCCTCGGTCGACGAGAACGCCCGGCTGGATATAGGAGACGCCGAGCACCACCGGCTGTTCATGACCCTGTTGCGGGCGGCCACCGCCTCGCGCATCAGCGACGTGGATTTCGCCGCACAAAAGGAAATCACCGCAACGATTGCAGCCGACGACATGAGCTTTCGAGCTACATTGGCACGGGGCGCCACTCTCGACCACCGCGCCTGGGGCATTGCGAACGAGGCGCGCAATAAACTGCGATATGCCTGGCGTGACTTTTTCCAGCGCTTCGACGTGCTGCTGACGCCGGTCGCGGCCACAGCCGCCTTTCCGCACGACCACAATCCGGATCGCGACCGGCGCCTGATCCCGGTGAACGGGCGGCTGATCCCCTATGGCGACCAGCGCTTCTGGGCCGGATTGGCGAGTCTCTCCTACCTGCCGGCGACGGCGGCCCCAATCGGCCTGACTGCGGCGGGCCTGCCGGTCGGGTTGCAGATTATCGGGGCCGAAGGCGAAGACCCGACGACCATCGAGTTCGCGCGTCTGCTCGCCGATGAGATCGGCGGCTTCACGCCGCCGCCCGGCTACGAGTGAACTTGAGACTCGCCGAGATGGATTGAGACCGCCGGAGTGCATGCCATGAAGCAGATACCTCTCGGGGCCAGAGGCTCATTTTCACTGCTGGTGCAGCCCGAGCACCTCGCGAACCGGTTCAAGGACGCGATGCTGCCCGCCGTGTTTGCCACGCCGGTGATGATCATGGTCATGGAAAATGCTGCGCTCAATGCGATCAAGGCTTATCTCGACTCCGGCGAAAGTGCGGTCGGCACCGAGGTCGATGTCCGCCACCTCGCAGCGACGCCGGTTGGACGCGTGGTCACCGGCGAGGCCGAGGTCACGAAAGTAGACGGGCGGCGGGTCGAATTCCGAGTGCGCGCAACAGAGGGCGATAAAGAGATCGGGGCCGGGTCGCATTCTCGTGCCGTCATCGATATGGCCAAATTCGCGCGCCGCCTCGAATCTTAGTCAGGACGAGGCGGGGCCTTTTCCCCTCCTAGAAATGCTCGCAACTCGCGATCCGGCTGCGCCCGCACGGATCTCGTTCAGATCTCCACTTGGCCGCCGAGCTCGACGACGCGGTTCGCGGGGATCCGAAAGAACTCGGTCGCGTCGAGCGTGTTGTTCGACATCAGAATGAAGAGTGCGTCACGCCAGCGCCACAATCCCTTATGGTTTGGACGCGGCCGCTGCCGCAGCCTTTCGCGCCCGATGATGAACGACGTCTCCATCAGGTTGAAGCGGAAGCCGCCGACCCGGCATTGCGCCAGGGCGCGCAGGATATTCGGTTCGTCCATAAACCCGTAGCGGGTGCGGATCGTATAGAAGCCCTTGCCGAGCTCGCGGATTTCGAGCCGCTGCTCGTCCGGAACACGCGGCACGTCCTCGGTCTCGACCTGCATGATGACGACGCGCTCGTGCAGCACCTTGTAGTGCTTCAGGGCATGCAGTAAGGCGACGGGGACACGGTTCAAATCGCGCGACATGAAAATGGCCGTCCCCGGAACGTGGGCCGGTCTGTCGGGCTTGAGTGCCCCGACGAACTGCTGGAGCGGCATCGCGTCCCGGGCGCGCAACTCGGCGAGCAACCGACGGCCGCGCCACCATGTTCCCATCAGCGTGAACACGACGACGGCGACGACGACCGGGAACCAGCCGCCGTCCGCGATCTTCAACAAATTTGCGCTAAAGAAGGTAAGGTCGATGATGCCGAAGGCGGCAAAGACTGGTACTGCGACGGCGAGACTCCAGCCCCCACTGCGCATGTACAAAAAGGCCAGCCCCGTAGTGATTGTCATCATGCCGCTGACCGCGATGCCGTAGGCGGCGCCGAGATTGTCCGATGAGCGGAACCCGACCACGAGGATGATGACGGCGACGACCAGGGCGCTGTTGATGCGCGGCACGTAAACTTGCCCGATCTCCTGCTCCGAGGTGTGGCGTATCTGCAGCCGCGGCAGATAGCCCAGCTGAACCGCCTGGCGAGTTATCGAGAACGCGCCCGAGATCACCGCCTGTGAGGCGATGATCGTCGCGACCGTCGCCAGACCCACCAGCGGATAGAGGCCCCATTCGGGCACTAGGCGATAGAACGGGTGCTCGAGGGCATCGGGATTACCGAGCAGCACCGCCCCCTGTCCGAAATAGTTCAGCAGGAGCGCCGGAAAGACGAGCCCGACCCAGGCCGTCCGCAATGCATTCCGTCCAAAATGCCCCATATCGGCGTAGAGGGTCTCGGCACCGGTCACCGCAAGGAAAACCGCTCCGAGCATGTAGAAACCGCGCCACGGCGCACCGAGAAGCAGCGCAAATCCGTGGATCGGATTGAGCGCCAAAAGGATGCGCGGGTGGTGGCTGACGCTCCATATGCCAAGCAGGCCCAGCACAACGAACCACACCAGCATCACCGGTCCAAAAAGTCTCCCAACCGCCGCCGTTCCGCGGCGCTGCATCAAGAACAAGCCGGTCAGGAGAACGACCGAAATCGGAACGACGTAGGGGTCAAAAAACGGCGTCGCTACTTTCAGGCCTTCCACCGCGCTCAGTACCGAGATGGCGGGAGTGATGACACCGTCGCCGTAAAACAGTGCGGCGCCGACCAGGCCCGCAGCCATGATCCATAAATATCGCTTGTGCGCCGGATTGGTCCTGCGCAGCACCAAGGCGGTCAACGCCAACAGTCCGCCCTCGCCGCGGTTGTCGGCCCGCATGATGACGAGGACGTATTTGACCATGACGATCAGCACCAAGGCCCAAACGATGAGCGAGAGCGCGCCGAGGATGGCGTGCTCGCTCATGTCGCCGAAATCGATCAGCGACTGCCGGACGGCGTAGAGCGGGGAAGTGCCGATATCGCCGAATACGACGCCGAGCGCGGCGAGCGTCAGGCTCGAACCAGCGCTTAGTTGAAATCCGCTACGTCGTGCGAGCGTCTCTAGCTGCAATGGATGGGTCCGGTCCGCCGGCACAGCGCATAGCTCCGCGCCGCCATTCCACATTCGCCGAATTAAGATCCGATGTGGATCGGCGCCGTTCGATACCAACAACCGATAAAGATTTTGGGACGCGGCGTAAAGACGGTAGGAGGGGCGGCTTTGCGCCGCGTTCTATCGTCTGCTCAGGCCCGCTGTTCCGGCGGAAGCTGCAGGCGATAGCCGACGCCGAGCTCGGTCAGGATGTGGGTCGGGCGGGTCGGGTCGGGTTCGAGCTTTTGCCGCAGCCCGCGGATAAAAACCCGCAAATATTGCACCTCTTCGGCCTGCGCCGGGCCCCAGACCTCGCGCAGCAGATGTCGGTGGGTCAGCACCTTGCCGGCGTGCATGACGAGATGCCGCAACAGGTCGAATTCCTTGGGGGACAGCTTTACCTCCTGCCCGCCGCGGCTGACGTGGCGGCGGACGAGGTCCACCATCAAGTCGCCCGAAATAAAGACCGGCAACTCCCCTTGCGCCTGGAAGGCATGGCGCAGAGCGGCACGCAGGCGCGCCATCAGCTCGCCCATGCCGAAAGGCTTGCCGACATAATCGTCGGCGCCGAGGTCGAGCGCCTCGACCATCGACCGCTCGTCATGGCGCGCCGACAACACAACGATCGGCACCGCCGATGTCTTGCGGATCTCGCTAATCAGTTCCAGCCCGCTCTTATCCGGAAGACCGAGATCAAGGATCACCAGATCCGGCTTTTCGGCTGCCAACAAGCGCATGGTTCCCGCGGCGTCTTCCGCTTCGACGATCCGATAACCGGAAGCACCGAGGCTGGTGCGCAGAAAGCGCCGTATCGGCGGCTCGTCATCGACGACCAGCACGGTGTAGGCGTTAGCCATGCGCCAATTCCGGTTCGCGCTTTGCAGGAATCTCCGGCACGACCGGCATTCGGATCGTCAATACGGCACCGGAGCGGTCGCGCCGGTTGCGCGCGACGATCCATCCCCCTAGCGCTTCGACAAAGCCGCGACAGATCGCGAGCCCCAGACCGGTGCCGGCACGCCGACGATCCTGGGCCTGAACACGATAGAACTTGTCGAAGATGCGCTCGAAATCGGCTGGCGGGATCCCGGGCCCCTCATCGACGACCTCGATCTCGACGAGTTCCCCGTCGCGTTTGGCTCGGACATCGACGCGGCTGCCGGCCGGGGAATATTTCGCGGCATTATCTAGCAAATTGAACAATACCTGCTCGAACAGCACCGCATCCAGACGTAGCATCGGCAACCCAGGCTCGATATTGACCTCGACCCGGTGCCCGGTGATGACATTTCCCGCCCGGTGCAATGCCGAGCCGACGATCTCCGCGACGTCGATCAATTCGAGCTTGAGCTCGACGGCGCCGGATTCGAGCCGCGTCATGTCGAGGAGATTGGCGACGAACCGGTTCAAGCGCTCGGCTTCTTCCTGCAGGGTGCCGAGCAGCTCTTCGCGTTCGGCCTCGCCGTATTTCTCCGGAAAACTGCGCAAGCTCGAGGCGGTGCCGAGGATCGAGGCGAGCGGCGTTCGCAGATCGTGCGAGATCGAAGTCAGCAGCGCCGCGCGCAGCCGCTCGGTCTCGGCCAGCACCCGGGCTTCGTCGAGCCCTTTGGCGAGCGAGATGCGCTCGATCGCCACCGCTGCTTGGTCGCATAGTGCGTCGAGCAGCCGCCGTTCATCCGGCGTCAGCAACGGCCCAGCCGCATCACGGTCGATCCCGATGACGCCGACCGGCCCGCTGCCGGTGCGCAGTGGTAAAAACAATCGCTTGCCGCCGGGCAAAGTGTCGGCACCGCGCCCGGCCGCGCGATTGTGCTCCCAGGTCCAGCGTGCTGCTGCCATGTCCGCACCGTCGAGATGGTCCTCGGGCGGGTAGCCCGAGGCAACTTCGAGCCCGTCGCCGTCCTTTATCGGCATCAACAGAACCGTGCGAACATTCAGCATCGACGAGATCTGATAGGCGGTCGCCCACAACAGATCGTCGAGCGCGCCGATACCGGCGACCTTGCGGCTAAAGGCATAGAGTTCGGCCGTGGTCTTTGCCCGCAATCGCGCCGTCACGACCTGGCGACGGGTCCCGGCTGTGAGATTGCTCACGATCACCGCCACGATCAGGAAAAAGAACAGCGCAACCACATTCTCGGGATCCGCGACGGTCAAAGTATAAAGCGGCGGCAAAAAGAAGAAATTGTAGGCGAGCACGCTAAGGAAACAGGCGAACAGCGACGGCCACAGGCCCCACGCGGCGGCCGAAAGAAGTATCGCCGTTAAAAACACCAGCGAGACGCCTTGGACCGCAATGACTTGCTGAAGGAACAGCCCGATACCGAGGGCGACCGCGACTGCGGCTGCGCTGCCGAGATACGGCTCGGCGCGGAACGGCTCGATGTTGGGGCGGGTCTGGACAGATTTGGGCGGCACGGGTTCGCTGTCATCGGCCGAGATTACGTGAACGCTGATCTGCCCCGTTTTGCGCACGAGGTCGTGAACGACGGAGCCGTGGATCATCTCGAACCATCGCGAGCGATCGGACTTTCCGATGGCAATCTGGGTGATGTTGTTCGCGGTCGCGTAGGCCAGGACCTCCTCGGCAATATTGCGGCCCGGGATCGTAATCGTCGAAGCCCCGAGCCGCTCGGCGAGGCGCAGGAAATCGGCGATGCGGTCGCGCTCAGCGTCGTTGAGACGCTGCGTCCGCGCGGTCTCGACATAGATCGCGGTCCACGGGGCTCGCAAGTGATCCGCCACCCGCCGCGCGTAGCGGATCAACCCCGCAGTGCTCGGAGCTTCGCTGACACAGACGAGAAGCCGCTCTCCCGCCGCCCAGGGGCCGGAAATCGCATGCGCGCGCATATGCGACAGCAGTTGCTCGTCAACCCGCTGTGCGGTGCGGCGCAGCGCCAGTTCGCGGAGCGCGGTGAGGTTGCCGGCCGAGAAGTAGTGGCGGATCGCCCGTTCCGCTTGTTGCGGCACATAGACTTTGCCCTCGCGCAGACGCTTGATCAGATCCTCCGGGGAGAGATCGACGACCTCGATGTCGTTCGCTTGGTCGAGGATGCTGTCGGGCACCGTCTCGCGCACGCGGATCCGGGTGATCTTGGCGACGACGTCGTTCAGGCTCTCGACATGCTGAATATTGAGCGTCGCAAAGACATCGACGCCGGCGGCAATTATCTCCTCGACGTCCAAATAGCGCTTGGGATGCCGGCTGCCGGGGGCGTTGGTGTGGGCGAGCTCGTCGATGAGAACCAGCTGGGGCCGCCGCTCGAGGATCGCGTCGAGATCCATTTCGGCCAGCAGGTGCCCCTTGTATTCGACCTGCTGTCTCGGGACAACTTCGAGGCCTTCAAGCAGTGCTTCGGTTTCGCGCCTGCCGTGGGACTCGACGACGCCGACGACGACATCGACGCCTTCTCGCCGCTTGGCCTGCGCCGACAGCAGCATCTCATAGGTCTTGCCGACCCCCGGCGCAGCGCCGAGAAAAATCTTCAGCCGCCCGCGGCCTTCCTGTTTTGCCGCGGCGAGCAGTGCTTCGGGTGACGGTCTTCCCTCGCGCTCGGCCATCTTATCAGTCTAGCGCGTTATCGAGTAAGGCGGAACAATGGGTCCCGGCTTTCACCGGAAGGTGAAAACGGTTCCTAGTGCAGTTGATCCAGTGCGAGATTGAGCTTGAGAACATTGACCCGCTTCTCGCCGAGGATGCCGAGAAATCGGTCTTGGGTCATGTCGGCAACCAGGGCTTGGACCTTGTCCACCGAAAGGTTGCGCGCCTTCGCGACGCGCGGCACCTGGAACTCGGCGGCGGCCGGCGTGATGTCGGGGTCGAGCCCGCTTGCCGAGGTGGTCACGAGATCGACCGGGATCGGCGTCGACGGATTTTCCGCCTTGAGCTTTTCGGCATCGTCCTTGACGCGGTCGATCAGGGGTTGGCTGGTCGGCCCCAGGTTCGACCCGCCGGAATTCGCCGCGTTGTAGGGCGCAGGCACCGTCTTTGTTGAATCGTTGGGGTCCGTGTCGGTGGTCGCCGAGGGACGCCCGTGAAAATATTTGTCGTCGGCGAAATTCTGGCCGATCAGCTCCGAGCCGATCACCTTGCCGTCCTTCTCTATCAGACTGCCATTTGCCTGATGAGGAAAGACGAGCTGCGCGATACCGGTCATGCCTAGCGGATAAATGAGACCGGTAATGACCATCATGACAGTGATCATCACGATGGCGGGACGGATTTGTCGCAACATGGAACGAGTCCTCAGGCGAGGCCAATGGCGGTGATGGCGAGATCGATCAGCTTAATGCCGATGAACGGCACGATGATCCCGCCGACCCCGTAGATCAGCAGGTTTCGACGCAGGATGCTGGCGGCGCCAGCCGGACGGTAGGTGACCCCGCGCAGGCTCAGCGGGATCAGCGCGACGATGATCAGCGCGTTAAAGATGATCGCCGAAAGAATGGCGCTCTCCGGGGTCTGCAGGTGCATGACATTGAGAACGCCAAGCTCGGGATAGAACGCCACGAACATCGCCGGGATGATCGCGAAGTATTTCGCGACGTCATTGGCGATCGAGAAGGTGGTGAGCGCGCCGCGGGTCATCAGCAGCTGCTTGCCGATCGCGATGATCTCGATCAGCTTTGTCGGGTCGCTGTCGAGGTCGACCATGTTGCCGGCTTCACGCGCCGCCATCGTGCCGGTGTTCATCGCCACGCCGACATCGGCCTGGGCCAACGCCGGCGCATCGTTGGTGCCGTCACCGCACATTGCGACGAGCTTTCCTCTCGATTGTTCCTCGCGGATCAGCTCGAGCTTGTTCTCGGGTGTCGCCTGCGCGAGGAAATCGTCGACCCCGGATTCAGCCGCGATCGCCGCCGCGGTCAGCGGGTTGTCGCCGGTGATCATCACAGTGCGGATGCCCATCTGCCGCAATTCCGCAAAGCGGTCGCGGATGCCGCCTTTGACGATGTCCTTGAGGTGAATCACGCCCAGCAACCGCTCGTCCTTGGCGACGGCGAGCGGTGTGCCGCCCTCTCTCGCGATTCGCTCGGCAATGGTCGTTACCTGCCGGACGGCCTCGGAAACCGGGGCGGCGCGCAACGCCACCTGCGCGCCTCCGGCAACGCCGCGCCGAAGCGGCCGCGTGCTGCCGCCTTCGGCAAACGCGATGATCGCATCAACCGCCCCCTTGCGAATGCAGACGCCGTCGACATCGATGCCGCTCATCCGGGTCTGCGCCGAGAACGGCACAAAGCTGGCGTTGAGTGGAGCCATCTCGCGCGCTCGGAGGGCGTATTTTTCTTTGGCGAGAACGACGATCGAGCGGCCTTCCGGCGTCTCGTCTGACAGTGAGGCGATCTGGGCGGCGTCGGCGAGCTCACTCGCGTCGACTCCAGGGAGCGCGATGAATTCGGTCGCCTGACGATTGCCGAGTGTGATCGTGCCGGTTTTATCGAGCAACAAGGTATCGACATCGCCCGCCGCTTCGACTGCGCGCCCGGACATCGCCAATACGTTGAAGCGCACCAGTCGGTCCATGCCGGCAATGCCGATCGCCGACAACAAGGCGCCGATCGTTGTCGGGATCAAGGTAACGAAGAGCGCGACCAGGACCACGACCGACACCGCACCACCTGCGTAAGAAGCAAAGCTCGGGATGCTGACGGTGGCGAAGACGAAGATCAGCGTCATGCCGGCGAGCAGGATATTGAGGGCGATCTCGTTCGGTGTTTTCTGCCGCACCGCGCCTTCGACGAGCGCAATCATGCGGTCGAGGAAGGTCGATCCCTGCGCGGCCGTGATGCGGACCCGGAGCCAGTCCGACGTTACCCGCGTGCCGCCGGTAACCGCCGAGCGGTCGCCGCCGCTCTCGCGGATCACGGGCGCCGATTCGCCGGTGATCGCCGACTCGTCGACCGACGCGACACCCTCGATGACCTCGCCGTCGCTCGGGATCAGGTCGCCGATCTCGACCAGCACCAGATCCCCCGGCTTGAGCGCAGTGGCGTCGACGAGGTCGAAGTTGCGTGACTGTGCAGCCGGCAGCCGCTTGGCCTTGGTCTCGGTCCGGGTGCGGCGCAGTGCGTCAGCTTGGGCTTTGCCACGCCCCTCCGCCACGGCTTCCGCGAAATTGGCGAATACCACGGTGAACCAGAGCCAAACCGTGATCTGCCCCGAGAATAGGGCATTGGTACCGATTATCGTGCCACTGCCGACGATCAGATCGCGCAGGAAGAAAATCGTGGTCAGAACCGAGACGATCTCGACGCAGAACACGACCGGGTTCTTGACCAGGGTGCGCGGATCGAGCTTGCGGAACGATGCCCAGATCGCCGGCACGATCAGCGAGCGGTCGAAGATCGAGAGCGGCCGGAGCTGACGCTTATAGAGCCCGGTATCCGGCGAGCCGATCATGATGGGGGAGATGTCGGTCATAGCAAATGTCCCACGTAGGGTTGATCGTCGTTCCCGCGAAAGCGGGGTGACGATTGGCATTACGGTCCCGGATAGAGCTTGCTTTGGTTCATCGCGACCTGCTCGACCGCCGGCCCGAGCGATATCGCCGGGAAATAGGTGAGGCCGCCGATGATCAGCACGACGCCGACGAGGAGGCCGACAAACAGCGGGCGGTTCGTCGGGAATGTCCCAGCAGAAGGTGCGAGGAGCTTCTTCTGCGCCAGAGACCCGGCAACGGCCAATAAAGGAATGACGAATATGAACCGCCCCATCAGCATCGCGCCCGCAATTGTCGTATTGTAAAA
This sequence comes from uncultured Alphaproteobacteria bacterium, assembly GCA_963812675.1. Lineage (GTDB taxonomy): Bacteria > Pseudomonadota > Alphaproteobacteria > ATCC43930 > CGMCC-115725 > AP-15. The sequence goes on from CAWEWR010000007.1 coordinate 510,541, forward strand.
GAGCGTGTTCGCTGAGATTCCCGCAAAGGCGCTGCCGTTGTTGCCGGTGCCCGATGTATAGGCATAGAGGATCTCCGAGAAACCGTGCGGCCCGGTATTGGCGATACCGGCAAGCCCTGCGGGCACCACCGTGGCGAGCGCGGTCCAGCCAAGGATCGACAATGGCAGGCTCAAGAGCGCGAGGATGGTCATCTTAACCTCCTTCGCCTCGAGCTTTTTGCCGAGATATTCGGGTGTGCGCCCGACCATCAGACCGGCGACAAACATCGCGACGATCGCGAAGGCGAGCATGCCGTAAAGACCAGAGCCGACGCCGCCAAAGATCACTTCGCCGAGCTGGATGTCGACGAGCGGCACCATGCCACCCACCGGCAGAAAGCTGTCATGCATCGAATTGACGGCGCCGCACGAGGTGTCGGTCGTCACGGTGGCATAGAGGGCCGAGAGGGCAGGACCAAACCGTACCTCCTTGCCTTCCATGTTGCCGCCTGCCTGCAGGGCGCTAGGCGCGGCATCGACGTTGAAGGCGGCCATGGCCGGATTGCCGTGCGATTCGGACCAGTAGGCGGTAGTCACGCCGGCGAGGAAGAGGATTCCCATTGCGGCGAAGATCGCCCAGCCCTGGCGCTCGTCATTGACCATGCGGCCCAAGACATTGGTCAATGCGGCGCCGATCGAGAAGATCGTGATCAGCTGGATGAGATTGGTGAGCGGGGTTGGGTTCTCGTAAGGATGCGCGGAGTTGGCGTTGAGGAAACCACCGCCGTTTGTGCCAAGGATCTTGATCGCTTCCTGCGAGGCGATCGGGCCTTGCGCAATCGTCTGCTTGGCGCCTTCAAGTGTCGTCGCATCGACATATGGGCCGATATTCTGCGGCATCCCCTGCCAGACGTAAAACAGGGCGATGACGATCGATAAAGGCAGCAGGACGTAGAGCGTGGTGCGGGTCAGATCGACCCAGAAATTGCCGATCGCCTTCGCCTCGCGCCGTGCAAAGCCGCGAATCAGCGCCAGCGCCAGCGCGATGCCGGTCGCCGCCGAGACGAAATTGTGCACCGTCAGCCCAGCCATCTGCACCAGATAGCCCATCGTGGTTTCCGGGACGTAGGACTGCCAGTTGGTGTTCGTGACAAAGCTGACCGAGGTGTTGAAGGCGCTGCTCGGTTCGACGCCCGTCTGTTCCTGCGGGTTGAACGGCAGATACCACTGCAGCCGTTGCAGCGCGTACAAGGTCACAAAGCCGACGACGCTGAAGAACAGCATCGCCACCGCATAGGTCAGCCAGCGCTGCTCCTCTTTCTCGTCGACTCCGCAGCACCAGTAGACCGCGCTTTCGACCGGCCGCAAGATCGGGCTGAAGAATGTCCGCTCGCCATTGAAGACGCGCGTCATATACCCGCCGAACGGCCGGGTGATCAGAATGACGATCACGCCAAACAGCGCGATCTGGAGCCAGCCGCTGATAGTCATGAAGAGCTCCTAGAACCGCTCGGGGTTGATCAGCGCATAGACGAGATAGACCATGATCACGATGGTCCCGATCGAGCCGAGGATGTAATCGAACAGCATGGGCGTCTCACATTCTTTCGCAGGCGAGCACGTAGAGGATGGAGGCGACGAAAAAGCCGACGCCGATTGCGATCATCACGAAATCGAGCATAGTGATTACCTCAGCAGGTCTTGCAGCCCCTGCGCTTTGCTATGAACGCCGAGCCGGGCGGCTTTGATGCAAATTAAATCGACCCAAAAACCAGGATAGCCATAGCCGCGTATTGTCCCGGCTCGGATGCGCCCGCTCTCCGGACCCAGGTCGGGTTGCGCCGATCAAATGCACTTTCCACTATTAGGATTCGAGAGGCATTGACGTTTTGCTCTATAAAAGAGCTATAAAGATTCCTCCCGGCTTTGTCGCTGGGGCCAATTCGCGATGGGAGCAGCTTCTCGGAACTCCACTCGACGGATCATGCTCCGCCGGTGGGTTTGCGGGGCGGCCCGGGAATGCTCTATCGGATCAAATCGGGGCTGCTGCGGCCGGCTAGAGAAACGCGAATCCAGCAAAGTCTCTCGGTTTCGGTGTCCCCGCGGCTCGACCGACGGTAAAATCCATATCCGAAGCAGGGCATCCGACCGGCCCTGCTTCTCTGGATTCAGCAACTCTCGGCATCGATGCCCGACATCGCTTTTGTACTGATCGTCATTACTGCTTTGCTGGTCGTGGTCGGTCTGTGTCAGCCACTGGCGGCTTATTTGAAGCTGCCGACGCCTGTCCTGCTTGGCGTGGTTGGCCTGGCCCTGGGAGGGTTTCCTGCCCTGGTGACGCATCTGGGCTGGTCCCGCGAGGCGGATGCATTTTCCAAAGTCTTCGTCGACCTCCCGGTCAGCTCCGGCACTTTTATCTATATCTTTCTGCCCTTGCTCGTGTTCGAGGCCGGAATCGCCACCGACGTGAGGCGGATGCTGGAAGATGCGGCGCCGATCCTGCTGCTCGCGATCGTTGCCACGTTGATTTCCACTGCGGTCGTCGGTTTGGCACTTTGGCCGTTTGGGCGAGTCTCGTTGGTGGTCTGTCTGCTGCTGGGCTCTGTAGTGTCGACCACCGACCCCGCTGCGGTAATCGCCATCTTTCGCGATATCGGCGCACCAGCCCGCTTGACCCGCCTCGTCGAGGGCGAAGCTCTCCTCAACGATGCGGCCGCGATCGCACTCTTCGCCGTCTTGCTCGGAATGATCGGGACAGCTCGTGAGCTGGATCTTGGTGCCGGGCTGAAAGAGTTCTTCATGTCGTTTGTCGGCGGCGGTCTGTTCGGAATGCTTGCCGGCCGGGCGCTGCTGGCGGTCGTTCCAGCAGTTCGCGACGACCGCCTCGCGGAGGCCACTTTGACCCTGGCGCTCGCTTATGGCGCTTTTATCGTCGCCGAGCGCCTGCTTCATGTATCGGGCGTCGTCGCCGTGCTGGCCTCCGCTCTGACCATCAGCGCGCTCGGCCGTTCTCGCATTGCGCCCTACAATTGGTCGTTCCTGACCGACCTTTGGGACCAGATCGCCTTTTGGGCCCGCTCCTTGATCTTTATCCTCGCCTCGATCCTTGTTCCAAGGCTGCTCGGCGACATCGATCCTCATGATCTGCTGCTGCTCGGGGTGCTGATAGCGGCGGCATTCGCGGCTCGCGCCCTGGTCCTGTTCGTGCTCATGCCGCTCCTCGAGCTCGTCAAACTCACCCAGCCGATCAGTTCCGCCTACAAATATGCGATCATCTGGGGCGGATTGCGCGGTGCGTTGACGTTAGTGCTGGCGCTCGGAGTCACCGAGAACTCAGCTCTCGATAAGCACGCGCAGCGCTTCGTAGCGGTGCTCGCAACCGGTTTTGTACTGTTCACGCTGTTCGTCAACGGCACGACGCTGCGTCTGGTCATTGCCGTGCTCGGGCTCCATCGCCTTTCGCCGCGCAACCAGGTTCTCCGCGATCGGGTTCTCGCCGTTGCTTATGCCGAAGTGGCCGATACGGTGCGCCACATGGGGCAATACCACGGTCTCGCTCAAAGCTCGGTCGAGCAAGTCGTCGAACCTTACCAAACCTGGATCACCGCGGTGGACGCCCGAGATGACGCCGAGCGGCTTCCCGAGGAGGAGCGGGTCGCAATCACACTCGTTGCTCTGGGCAACCAGGAGCGAGTACTTGTCCTAGAAACCCGCGCCGACCAGGTCGCGTCGCAGGGGACCGTTCAGGTATTGTTACGGAATGCAGACGTGCTGGTCGAGGGCGCGCGCTCCGAAGGCCGGCTCGGATATGATAGAGCTGCGGAAGCGGCGCTCTCGTTTCCGCTCGCATTCCGCATTGCATACTTCCTGTACCGGCATTTCGGGATTCAGCGGTTTCTTGCCGATCGGCTGGCTGACCGTGTCGAACTGCTGCTGGTAACGCGGCTGCTGGTCGAGCGGTTGGTTAGCTTCAACAATGAGCGTTTGGGCACAGTCTTCGGAGAACGTTTGACCGAGATCACCCGGGAAATTATCGAGCATCGCCGCGAAGAAGTGGGCGATGCTTTGGATGCGCTTCGTCGGCAATACCCTGACTACGTAGCGGCTCTCGAGGGTAGGTTCCTGCGCCAATCGGCGCTGCGGCAAGAGATGGGCCGGTACCAGGCCTTATTCGAGGAAGGATTGATCCCGCAGGAGCTCTACGACGATCTGAAGCGGGGAATATCCGGTACCCGCGCCGAGCCGCGGCCGCGCTTCGAGATTGGTTTGGACACGCATCGCCTTATCGAGAGGTTGGATATCCTCTCCGGCCTCGACGAACGTCAGCTCGGGCGTGTAGCCCAGCTGTTGCGGCCACGTTTCACGGTGCCGAACGAGCGCATCATCCGCGGAGGGGACCGCGGGGACGCCGTGTTCTTTATCGCGTCCGGGGCAGTCGAGGTCAGATTGCCAGTGCGCCGCGTGCGGCTCGGCAGCGGCGAGTTCTTCGGAGAAATGGCTCTGCTGTCGGGCCGACCGCGTCAGGCCGATGTGGTCGCTCTGACCTATTGCCGCCTGCTCGTTCTGCGGAAAGCCGATTTTGAGCGTTTCCTCGCAGCAAATCCGGAAGCGCGAGCGGAGATCAACCGCATCGTCGAGGCGCGTCTTTCGGTGAACCAGGAGGACGGAGACCGAGCTGCTGAATCTGTATCAAACTAACAGAAGGCTTGCGGCACTGGAGACCTCCCGCTGCCTCGGGAAAGCAGGGCTGCCCCCAGTACTCGAGGCTCGTCGTCCTCGCAGCCAAGCGACCAACCGGCCCCATAGCGCTGCTCTGCCCGGATCAGATCCTGCCGGGACCGGGCGGCTCTGCCCTATTTTGGGATTAACGAGCGCTTTCGGCCACCCGCGCTCCTGATGGGCCACGATGTACATGCCGTCGACATACAATTCGATAGTGGCCGGGGCCGCATTGCAGGCCTGGCGGGCATAATCGATGCTCGCCGACAGGCTGGGGAGATCGGACACCGGCACGGGCGATGGCCCATGCACACTCCAGCTTCCCCAAACGTCGCGACAGATCTCGATGCGCAAACTCATTGTGGTCGGCCTTTGCTCAGTGCATGACGCCATGAGTAACGACCAGCCCAAACCGAAGTCGGAATGCCCACTGAGATCCTCGCGAGGATGACGACCCGAGTTGCTGCCAAATTCATGAGCGCCATTGCTGCTGTCCAGATCCTCACCCGACAACGGGTGCGGCTATTAGAGAGCGATCATCCAATAAGTTTTCGAGCGGAAACCGGTGCCGCCACCATCAAGAAGCCATAAAGCTGGATCCGCGCAGCGGCCCCCGTCTCCCACTCGGATCAGCGCCTGGGAGACGAGATCACTTTGACGCAGGCGCTGTCGCCCGCCGCCTCAAACCGCGCGAAACGCAGCGCATCCTTCTGAGTGCGAAATACTCCGCCTATCAGACCTTCCTTGTCTTTAGCAACCCAATAGCCGCGGCCGTTCTCGCTCACTTCGAAGTGGTGCAAGGTGAGCACGGCTGCGGGCGCAAAGCTGGACATATTCGATCTGCCAATCTGTTGTTCCCGTCGCTCTCTCGAGCGGCCAATACAGTCGGCGGACCATCATTAGATTGGGAGAGGCCTTCAATCAGCCTTGCATTAACTTCTCATAAGACCGTTGACCGAGGCTAAGAAGAGCCGGCGCAGGATCTCCTCGTCCGACAAGCTGCGCTGCGCGACCCCCATCTCGGCCGCCTTCTCTTTGATGATGCGGACGACCTCGGGGTCGGGGTGTGGGGTGCGGTCGCCCTTCTCGTAGCGGAACCACCCGGCCCCTGTTCCGCCTGTTTTATCAGGTCGAGATCAGGCGTCACCAAATTCCCTCATGGAAATCCCTTGCCCCCCTCACAGCTACCGATGCCAAGACGTTACCTTGAGATTGTGGCAATTGCGAGGTTGTACGTAGACATTGCGCGATTGCCGGCAACGTTCGGGTAGGCCGACGAAGCGGTGTCTGAGGTCCGCGAAAGCCACGATCCGGGCTTTCGAGGCCCATGCGATGCGGTGTTGTCGGCTACATTGGCCGGCCAGGCTTCGCTTCGCGCAGTGGGGTGCCGGTTTCGGCGAGGCGGCGCAGGAGGGCTGAGGGGGCCCAGCGTTCGCCGTATTGCTGGTGCCACGCCTGGATCTGGCGGTAGACCTCGGCGACGCCGATGCCGTCGGCCCAGTACATGAGCCCGCCGCGGTAGCGCGGGAAGCCGAAGCCGTTGAGCCACATCACGTCGATGTCGCTGGCGCGGTAGGCTTTGCCCTCTTCGAGGATCTTGCAGGCTTCGTTGACCGAGGCGAACAAGAGGCGGCGGAGGATCTCCTCGTCCGTGAAGCTGCGCTGCTCGACCCCCATCTCGGCGGCCTTTTCCTTGATGATGCGCGCGACCTCTGGGTCGGGATGCGGGGTGCGGTCGCCCTTCTCGTAGCGGAACCAGCCGGCTCCGGTCTTCTGGCCGAGCCGCCCGGCCTCGACGATCGCGTCGGCGATCGGCATCTTGCGATAATTGGGGATCTGCGCCGCTCGCCGCTGGCGGCTGTCGTAGCCGATGTCGAGACCCGACAGATCGGCGGTCGCGAACGGGCCGATCGGATAGCCGAAATCGACCATGACCTTGTCGACCTGCTCGGGCAATGCCCCTTCCTCGACCATGATGTTCATCTCGGTGCCGAAGGGGGTGCGGCTGCGGTTGGCGACAAAGCCGTCGCCATTGCCGGCCATCGCGCTGATCTTGCCGATCTTGCGGCCGAGATCCATCGCCGTCGCCAGGGTGTCGGGCGCGCTCTTCGCCCCCTTCACGACCTCGAACAGTTTCATCACGTTGGCCGGGGCGAAGAAATGCGTGCCGGCGACGTCCTGCGGCCGCTTCGTCGCGTTTGCCATGATGTCGATGTCGATGCCCGAGGTATTCGTGTACAGCAGCGCGCCGCGTTTCATGACCTCGTCGAGCTTTTTGAACACCTCCTCCTTGACCGGAATGCGCTCGAACACCGCCTCGATCACGACGTCGCATTGGGCGATGTCGTCATAGCTGGTGACCGGCTCGATCAGCGCCATCCGGCGGTTCATCTCGGCCTCGGTGAGGCTGCCGCGCTTGACGCTCGTCTCGTAATTGGCGCGGATCCGCGCGATACCGCGGTCGAGCGCCTCCCGGCTAACCTCGAGGAGCTTCACCGGGAAGCCGAACTCGGCAAAGCTCATCGCAATGCCGCCGCCCATCGTGCCGGCGCCGACGATCGCCGCGGTCTTGATCGGGCGCAGCGGTGTGTCGCGCGGGATATCGGGCAATTTGGCGACCTCCCGCTCGGCGAAGAAGGCATAACGCAAGGCGCGCGCCTCGGCGGAATTTTCGAGTTCGTCGAACAGCTCGCGCTCGCGCTTGATGCCGTCGTCGAACGGCATGCTGCAGGCCGCCTCGACCGCGGCGATGCAATTGTAGGGCGCCTTCTGGTTGCGGGCGCGCCGCGCGATCGACTTGCGCATCGCATCGAAGATGCCGGGATCGGCCTTGGCCTCGGCGAGCTTGTCGTCGCGGTCGCGGATGCGCGGCAATGGCCGCATGTCGGCAACGCGGCGCGCCATCGCAATCGCCGCCTGACGCAGGTCATCGCCTTCCGGGACCAGTTCGTCGATGATGCCGAGGCGATGCGCCTCCTCGACCGGAACATGGCGGCCCGACACGATCATCTCCATCGCCGCCTTCGGGCCGATCAGCCGCGGCAACCGCTGCGTTCCGCCGCTGCCCGGCAGAATGCCGATCAATACCTCAGGCAGGCCCACTTTGGCGCTCGGCACGGCGATGCGGTAGTTCGAGGCGAGCGCAATCTCCAGCCCGCCGCCAAGCGCATAGCCGTGGATCGCCGCGACCACCGGCTTTTGGCTGTTGTCGAGCACCTCGTGCGTGCGCCTTCCCGGTACAGACGGCGGCCGTCTCGTGCCGAACTGGCGGATATCGGCACCGGCGATAAAGCTGCGGCCTGCGCCGATCAGCACCATCGCCTTGATTGCCGGGTCGCCGTTGCCGCGCTCGACATTCTCGACGATGCCCTCGGGCACCCCCGGGCTCAGCGCATTGACTGGCGGGTTGTCGACGGTGATGACCCCGATCCCATCCACATTCTCAAAGCGAACCAATCCGCCTTCGGGCATATCATCTCCTCCGTCGCACATATTCCAGCTTGCGACACGCCGGATATTCGATGCATAGCTGTAGCGGGACCGATCCCGTCGGCACTCGATCCGGCACCAAGTCAAACAATATCGGCTTGAAGATCTTCGCAACGCAAGCGGCATCAATCCGCAGGCATCCAGATCGGCGAGAGCGCGGGATTTGCGGGCCGGGTCAGCCACTGCGTCTCAAAGTGACCCAGCCGACACCAGTGCGAGGCAGGCAACCCCCTCGCTGCGGCGGCCCAGGTACCCGTCTCCCGGGGAGCTGGTTGCGAGGGACGCCCAAAACCGGACGATCGCGGTGCCGGTAGGGAATCGAGGGAATGTCGGTGTAGACCAATGACGAGACCAGGCACTCGTCGTATTCCGCTACTGATGCACGGTATACTGCTGGTATGCCTCGGTGTAACGATGTATCTATCCGGCGTTTTGATGGCGTTGCCGCGCCATTTGATAGGCGGCGGCGAACGATTTCTCGCTTTCAACGAATGGATTGTCTGGTACAGCGGGATGCCGCTGATCCTCGGCTTGGGCTTGGCCTTGGTTGACTTGCTCTTGCTGTTTAAACACAAGCGTTCGCCTCAGCTCGAGGTGAGGTACGACCCGATCGCCGACGCGTGTCTAGTCGTCGCGCTCACCGCCTATAATGATGAGGCCAGCATCGCGGATGCAGTTCGAGATTTCCGATCGCATCCGCTGGTAGAAGAGGTAATCGTTGTCAGCAACAATAGCCGCGACGATACGTTGAAGCGCGCGCGAGAGGCCGGAGCGACCGCAGTCAATGAGCCCCAGCAAGGCTATGGCCGCTGTGTCTACCGTTGCTTCCAGGAGGCCATCGCGCGCGGGCATGAATTAATCGTGCTATGCGAGGGCGACCGAACGTTCCGGGCGTATGACCTCGACAAATTCTTGGCCTACGCACCGCACGCTGATATTGTAAACGGCACTCGCACGGTGGAGCGCCTGCGGGCACGCGCGACGCAGCTCAGCACGTTTATGTACTATGGCAACCTGTTCGTTGGAAAGCTGCTCGAGGCAAAGCACCTCGGCCGGAGCACGATCACCGACGTCGGCACGACTTATAAGCTTTGCCGCCGCGAGGCTCTCATTCCGCTGATGGTGCAATTGAACCCAGGCGTAAACCTGGAATTTAACGCTCATTTTCTGGATACCGCACTCGGCCACGGCTGCGACATCGTCGAATGTCCGATCACCTTTCATCCGCGCGTCGGTGTCAGCAAGGGTGGGAACGTCAACAATAGGCGGGCGCTTTGTGTGGGATTGGGGATGTTATTCGGCATCGTCTGGGGTTGGAGGACCACCCAGGCATGACGGCAATCGACTACCACGGCTCTCGGCTGGTCGCGGACGACCGCCGGGACGTGGTATGGCGCAGCCTGTGGCGATACCGCTTCAGCGCCATGGTCCGGCCAGATGATTGTGTGTTGGACTTGGGTGCCGGCTATTGTAACTTCATCAACTCCGTCGTCGCTCGACGCCGCATCGCGCTCAATTCCTGGGACGGCTTTCCGGCGTACCTGGCGCCGGGGATCGAGCATAAGGTGGGCAGCGTCACTAACCTCGATTTCCTGGACGACGGCTCGGTCGATTTCGCCTTTGCCAGTAATCTGTTCGAACATCTGACGAAAGACGAATTCTCCGCCACGCTCGACGCCCTGCGCGGCAAGCTGTCGGAGCGCGGTACGCTGACGATCATTCAGCCGAACTACCGGTACGCCTTCCGCGAATACTTCGACGATTTCGATCACAAGAGCGTTTACTCGCATATCAGTCTACCGGATTACCTCGTCGCCAACGGCTACGCGGTGTTCCTGGTTGAACCCCGGTTCATGCCGCTTTCGGTGAAGGGGCGTCTGCCGGTCAGGCCGTTGCTTATTCGGATTTGGCTAGCCGCGCCATACAAACCGATTGGCAAGCAGATGCTCGTACGCGCCCGGCCGAGACGTTGAACCTGCGCGGCGAGATGTCGTGATGCGTAGCGGCCCACGCCTAGAACGCGGGATCGCGGACTGGATCGGTCTACTGCTGCTGGGGACTCTCCTCGCGTTGCTGTCGGTGCACACGGCGGGCGTCATCCTGGATTTCATCGCGTCCATCCGCTACCCGTTCCAATGGGACTACGGGGAGGGGATCGTGTGGCAGCAGGCCGTGCTGATCCCGGGCCCTCGTATGTACAGCAACTCGCAGGACCTGCCGTTCATCGTCTTTCATTATCCGCCGTTATATTATCTGCTCGCCCGGGCGGCGCTGTGGTTTCAACCGGACTTCCTCTCGGCCGGCCGCCTGGTTTCATCGCTTTCTACGGGACTGATCGCGATCTCGGTCGCCGGACTCGTATGGGTATCGGCTCGCCGCCACGGGCGGCCGATCGCCAGGGCCGAGTTCGCAATCGCACTGGCAGCCGGGTTGCTGGTGCTTTGCCTGCATGCGGTGCGTAATTGGGGCATCCTGATGCGGGTCGACATGGCGGCCATCGCGTTCGGCATGATGGGACTGGTCGTGGGCGCCTGGGCCAATGGGCGGTTCTGGGGCACCGCCATCGCGCTGCTGCTCTGCGTCGCCTCGGTGTTCACCAAACAGACGCAATTGCCGGTCGGCGTTGCGGTGTTCGTGGTCGCGTTGCTGCGCAATCCACGCGGCGCGCTGGGCGCCGCGGCGCTCGCAGGGATATTCGGCCTTGGGGCGCTCGGACTGATGCAGGGATTGACCGCGGGCGGGTTCCTGCACAACATCGTCGGCTACAACATCAACAACTTCGCCCTGCGGCATGCTTATTGGGTGTTCTGGCCCGAGCGGAGCAGCTTCCCGTTTATAGCGCTGATGCTGACGGCCGGCGGCGCGACGCTGCTCGGGCTGTACCCGCAAAATAGGACCGACTCGAGGTTGCGCGCGATAGGCCAACACCTTTTGCGCTTTCGCCTGGCGGACCGGGCGACGACGGCGCGAGCCATGCTGCTGCTGTACTTCACTCTAGCCAGCCTTATGCTGTTCACCGCGCTCAAATCCGGAGCCTATTTTAACTACCTGCTCGACTGGCTCTGTGTCGGCTGCGTGCTGGTCGGCGTGTTGCTGTGCGACCTGGCGGGCACCGGGTGGCGCTTCTCGCCGGTCACGGCGCTGCTGATCCTCGGCCTGCTGAACTTGCCGTTCCGGGAGATCCCGGAACCGATTCCACAACAGGAACTCGAGCGGCAGGCAGCGCTCGTGCGCCGCATCGCGGCGACCGAGAAGCCGGTAGCCTCCGAGAACATGACCCTGCTGATGCGCGCTGGGAAACCGGTGATCTTCGAGCCCGCGATCGTGACCGAATTAGCTTCGCTTGGACGATGGGACCAGGCGCCTTTGGTGAAGATGATCCGCTCGGGCGGTTTTGCTTTCATGATCACTACCGAAAACGCGCCGGGCGGCAGCTTCCACCGCACCCCGGCGGTGGATGCCGCTATGCGTGAGGCCTATCCACAAGTGGAGCAGTTTGCCCCGGAACTGTGGTTGCATCTTCCGCTGCGTTGAAAAATGCCGAGACTTCGGCGATACCCTGACCGCCTTTCGCAATGCTTCATCTGAGTCGTATTCGGAACTTGAAAAGATAAACCAATGCCTTGAGGCCGTCGATCCAATTGATCTTCTTCCCCTCATCGTAGGTGCGGCCATAATAGCTGATCCCCACTTCGTAAATTCGCCAGCGCCGCGCGCGCGCGATCTGTGCAGATATTTCAATCTCGATGCCAAAACCGTCGGAGGTGAGTCTAAGGTCTTTTAAAACCTGTTGCGTAAACATTTTATAACAGACCTCAATGTCAGACAACATCTGGTTGTATAATACGTTGAATAAAAGCGAAATGAGCCGGTTGCCGAGGTAGTGATGGAAATAAAGCGAACGATGCGGCCGGCCGTAGAAACGGGATCCGTAGACAACGTCGGCCACCTTCCGCTCGACGATTAGTGGAAGCATGCGCGACCAGTCGTTCGGGTCGTATTCGAGGTCGGCGTCTTGGATGACGACGACATCACCGGACGCGCTCGCCAAGCCGGTTCTAACCGCGGCGCCTTTGCCTCGGTTGCGTTCGTGAAACAGCACGGTAAACGAAATCGCGGCGTGATTGGGCGGACCATTGACGGAGAGTTCGAGTTCGCCGCGGGCGTTCAGCGACAAGCGGCGCCAGCTCCCCTCTGATTGGCCGAGGTTTTTTCTCAGCCAATCGGAGGTTCCATCGCTCGATCTGTCGTCGACAATGACGATTTGCTTTGGGATTTCGGGCAGCGCCTTTGCCACCTCGTTCAGAATGCGCCCGAGCGTTTGCACTTCATTGTATACGGGGATCACGATCGAAAGCAGAGGCGCCGGTTCCCACTCTGTAGGAACCCCGGTCACAGCCGTCTCCGAAATCTCGCTCTTTGCCGCGGCTGGGGCGGCTGGCGATAACTCATTGGCCGGCCTGGCCACCATCGGATCGTTGTCTTGCAAAAATGGCGTAAAGAGCGGTTCCAGAGCCGTGCACGATAATCGCCGCCGCGATCACCGCGAGAGGGAGAAGCAGGCAGAGCTGCGCCAGAGTTGCCGCAGCGATGCCGAGCGCGCGAGCACCGCCGGCAAATTCTACCGCCAATGCATAGGCAAATTGCAACGTTCCGAGAAACGCGGGGCCGGACGGCACGAGCGTGCTCAGGCTCGCTGCGCCGAGGAGGACCAGGGTGTCAGGAAATCCTAGGGTCAGCCCTACCGCCTTGACGAGAAACCACAGGGTGAGCGCATCCGGCACATATATGATGAGAGTAATCCCGACGACCTCCAACGTCCGCCATGTCCGCAGGATTTCGAACCCTTGCTGCACCATTGCCATCTGCCCGGATAATCCGGGAAATCGTCCAACTACGCGCGACATCACGGAACCGGAAAGGCAGAAGGCAGCAACCAATACAACGCCGAACAGAACGCCGCCCGTCACCAGTACCTTTATCAGCAGCCCCGCGTTTGGCCTTGCTGCAGCGGCGAACAGCAGGCCGAATCCGAGACAGCAGACGACTGTAATCCCGTCGAATAGCCGCTCGATGACGATCGAGGTCAGCCCCCAGACCCGTGACAGTCCGTAGGTTTTCTTGAAGAATTCGGCGCGGAACAGCTCGCCCAGCCGCGCCGGCATTACGGCGTTCAACCCATAGCCGACCAGCAGCGCCCGCGCGACGATCGGGAAAGGAATCGCCGCCACCGGGCGCAGGATGACCTGCCACCGCCACGCTCGAACTGCCAGGTTCAGTGTATATACGAGCATCGCCGCTGCAACCCAGAAAGGATCGGCGCCCGCCAGAGCCGCAGTGACGGCTCCCAATTGCACTCGATAAAAGGCGATCGCCAGAAAGAACAAAGTGCAGGCGAGGCCGATTACGAGCTGTATGAGACGCACCTTCATCTAAGTTGGCCGCGCAGCTGGTGGGTTGATCGCAGCGATCACGGCGGCAAAACGCCAATCGGACCGGAGAAATCGGAGACCGGCGCATCGCTGGACGCCGACCTCGGCGGTGGTGGCGGGAGGCCTTAGCATTTCACGTGAGATCCAAGCTGGCAGAATTAATCAGGAGTATGCAGCAGGCCGCCGCTACGAAACTCGCCGCCGGCCAATCTTGTCGCGTCTTTTTTAAAAGACTCCCATTTCGCGAAAATGAAGAAGCATCCTAGCCGACCAGAGATTTTAGGGCAAAGCCTATGATCGCCAGTCATGATTCGGCAGCAGCACGGCTGAGCGCAACTCAACTCCGTTTAGACACGAGATCAAAAGCGAGTACTCGCCGGATTGCGCGGCGTACGGCCGCCGCGCGTGCTTTCGACGGTCCCACGTTGGAAACTCGGGCGACTGGCCCGCCGTCTGCCGGCCGCGGACCGACACGTAGTCACGGTTCGAAAGCAGCGCGAGCGAAGGGTGCGAAGGGCAACAGGGCGAGGCGGACCGGCATCGGCACGGCGATGCTCCACACCTTGTGGATCAAAAGGACGTAATGGCTGCCTAAAATCCCAACCACGCACAAACTCGCCGCCGCGATGCTCAGCCGCTTGCGCCAGCTCTCCGGCTTTTCCGCCGCCGTGAACGACATCGCTCGATAACCAATGAGCGCCGCCACTGTCATGAAAGGCGCGAAATCGAACCGGTAGCGCATCGTGAGATACATGGCAGCGAGGATCAGGAGCACGGTGGAAGAGTGGCCGACCAGTGCCAGACGAAGGATCGCCACCGCTTGGCGCGGAAGCGAGGGTCTCCACCACAGGTGGTAAAGACCGACCCCGGCAAGCAAAATGGTAAGCGGGTTGGTCAGGAACGGTGAGAACGGCGGCGCTTCGATTGTCGCAAGCCGGCTGTCCAAGAACTCGGCGAACGGATGCACTCCCTTCAGTAGGTATGGAATGCCCGTCGCATAATACAACCCGCCGATCCACATTCGGCCGAAGTTGATCTCCCCATAATTTTGCAGGATGTCGAGAAAGTTGGCGTGCCTTAAACCCCAATAATAATATCGAAAGTCGACAAAGGTGAAGGGGTTGCCCCATCGCGCGAAGTTGACCGCGCCGACTGCGGCGGCAAACAGCAGCAGGACGGCGATCGGCGGCGCGATGCTCGGATCGCCCGCCACCGCCCGGATCGTGGTCGGCGCGCCTCCTGCAGGAAATGTCCGCAGCTGCTCGCGGCGTCCGGCTGCATGACGCTTCCACGCTGACCAGGCAACCAGAAGCATGGTGCCGAGATAGAGCGCCACACCGATCGAAGCACGGGTGTTGATCGCCAGTCCGGCAAGGGTGGCCAACCAGACCAAATCGCGCGCGCCGAGGTCGCGCCCCCCAAAAGCGGCGCGCACGAGGACGAGGTTGAATGTTGCCGCCATTGCTGCTGACCAGAGTATCGGTTCGTGATAAATCGAGGCTGAGCCGAGTATATAAAGCTGCGGCCCACTGAGCACCGTCGCCGCCATCATGATGGCGAGAAAGCTGCGCCATCGATTCTGCGGCGGTAGGCTTCGGTGTACGATCAGCAGCATCCGCAACTGCACGGCGACATAGACGACGACCGCGGTCAGACAAGACAAGCGCGCGAGCGGGACCTGGGCAATGTCGACAAACGGCATGGCGGAGAGCCGCAGCAACGCCGGAAACACCCCAAAATAGGCGTAGGTTTTGCCGTTATGCGTAAACGCCTCGAAATCGATCGCTTCGCGGTCGACGGTGACCTCGCCGCGCAGCAGGTGAACCAGCATGCTGTCGAACGCTTTATCCAGCATCTCCGGTGCGAACAGCTGGAGGGTCCCGTTGCTCAGCAGAAACAGGTAATAGACCGCGACGGCGACAATCAGCGCGGCGAGACCCCAACCGGATGAAATCCAACCGGCGCGTTCCGGAGCGCCGAGTCCGACGCTAGTGTACCGTCCCGGAAGAGACATTTGGGGGTCCAAAACCGGCTCGTAGACGCGAATACCGGGTTTCGCCGGGTGGGTTTACCAAACCGTTAATGTCTCAAACCGTCGCCTGTGTTCCGAGGATGACTGAGCTCTGCGACGACAGCACGCCGCCATTGCCGTGCGCGATCGCGGTCTCGCAATCGGCGATCTGGCGGGCGCCGCATTCGCGGCGGCAGCTGCCGTGCCGCCTCGATTAACAAGAACAACCCGTACATGCCGGGGTGGCAATAGGAGAGGCCCCCGCCATTGGTGTTGACCGGCAGACCGCCGCCGGGCGCGATATGGCCGTTGGATACGAAGCGGCCCCCCTCGCCTTTCGGGCAGAAGCCCAGATCCTCGAGGAAAAGGATCGTGTTGATCGTGAAGGCGTCGTACAGCTCGACGACATCGATGTCGCCGCGAGAAAGGCGCGCCATTTCGTATGCCGCACGCCCCGACCGCAGGGCCCCGGTCACCGTCAGATCCGGCATGCTCGAAATATTGGCGTGAGTGATCGCCTGACCGCAGCCGAGGACATAGACCGGCGGCTTTTTCAGCGACCGGGCGCGTTCGGCGGTGGTCATGATCACCGCGCCGCCGCCATCGGTGATCAGACAGCAATCGCGCACGGTGAACGGATAGCTCACCATGCGCGCCGACAGCACCTCATCGACCGTCAGCGGCTTCTTTTCCCAAGCCGCCGGGTTGAGCAATGCCCATTCCCGCGCCGCCACGGCGACCGCCGCCAATTGCTCGCGCGTCGTGCCGTATTGGTGCATGTGGCGCGACGCCGCCAGCGCATAGGCGGTCGCGGGCAGAAACGGCCGGAACGGAGTTTCATAGGGGTTGTATTCGCGCACCGAGGCCTGACGGCGCCCAACCGTCCGCTGGGTGCTGCCATAGGCGATGACCACGACCTTGCACAGGCCCAGCTGGAGCGCCGCCTGCGCGTGCGCGACATGAAACATGAAAGACGAGCCGCCGAGGATCGTCGTATCGATAAAGGCAGGCGAGATGCCGAGATATTCGCTCAATGCGAGGCCCGATGTGCGGCTTTGCGTCGTCGCGCAGAGAAGGCCGTCGACATCGCGCAGGTGGAGACCGCAATCGGCTAGCGCCCGCTGGATGCCTTGCGCCATCAGATCGATCGGGGTCATCTCCTTGGCGACCGCGCCCAGATCGGACTCGGCGATGCCGACGATCGCTGCAGAGCCGCGCTGCAGCCCGTCCATCATACCGTCCCCAGCGGTGTGAATACCGGGTAGGGCGGCTCGTCGCCGCCGGGCCGATGAACACGGAACCTGACCCGCATGCCGATCCGCACCGCTTCCGGCGCAATGTGTTCGACCCGGCTCATCAGCCGGAAGCCCTCGTCGCAATCAATGAGGGCGACATTATAGGGCGCGCCTTCGCGGGGATGGGTTACCGTCGTGGCATAAACCGTCCCGAGACCTGAGCTCACCCGCCATTCGAGCCGACTGCTGCCAGTGAAGGGGCAGATGACGCGCGGGTAGAACACTGCTTTTCCGGCCTCGGGGCTCCATTGGTAAGCCAATTCACCCGCTTCCAGGTGCGCCTGATAGAGCGCAAGAGGTGATTCCTTTATCCGCCCCATCTTCGGCTCCCTCTGCCGGCTCATTCTGTCCGATTAAGAACACCGCAGGCTGCGGCATATTAAAATGGTTTCCCGGCGAAAGCCGGGATCCATGTGGCAACAGGCACAATGTTCTACGTCTATCTGCTCGGGAGCAAGCCGCATGGAAGACTGGAAGATCAACCCGATGTGACGTAAGTGGAGCAGGCTAGGCGCGTCGCCGGCACGCTGTCGACGTGCGGCGGAGCGGAAGGGGGTAGCATGCCGACAAAGATGATTCTGACCGGTGACGTCAATCTGATGAACGTCACTGATCCAAGAATGCCGTTCTTGCTCGTCGAGGGCGAATTCCGCGCCGCCGACATCGTCTTTTCGAATCTAGAATGCTGTCTCTATCGACCGCCGAGCGGGCATTCGGTCGAGCACGAGGGGTTCTATGCCGATCCCTCGGTAGCCGCCGAGGCCCTAACATTGGCGGGCATTCATGCGGTCGGCGTCGCCAATAACGTCAACTATGGCGAGGCGGCTATTACCGGGTCGATCGCCCGCCTGGACGAAATCGGGATCGCGCATACCGGGGCCGGGGCGAACTGGGCGGCAGCGCGGGCTCCGCTGATCCTCGAGCGGCACGGGGTACGGTTCGGCTTTCTGCAGCGCAGCTCGGTCTATTGGCCGACCAACCACGAGGCCGGCGACAACACCGCCGGCATCGCGGTGATCCGCGGCCACACCGCCTATCATGTCCCGCTGCACGGCAGCCGCCCGCCGGCCAACCGGCCGGGCATCCCGCCCGAGATCGTGACCTGGGCCGATCCGGCCTATCTGCGATGGCTCGAAGAAGACATCGCTGACCTGCGACGGCGGGCCGACATCGTTATCGCATCGTTTCACTGGGGGCTCCGTGAGGACGTGCTTCATTACATGACCGAGATCGCGCACCGGGCAATCGACGCGGGCGCCGGCATGGTCATCGGCCACGGTCCGCACTTTTCGCTGCCGATCGAGGTATACAGGGGCGCGCCGATCTTCTACGGACTCGGCAGCTTTTGCTTTCACACCGGCCATGGCGGCAGAATGCACGGCGACTGGCTCGGCATGATGGTCCGGGCAATTTGGGACGGAGAGCGGATCGGGAAGCTGACGTTCCAATTCGTTCGGCACGATGATCGCAACCGCACGGTTCCCCGAGCGCTGGCGGACGAAGCGGCGGCATTCGACCGGATCGCGCGTGAGAGTGCAGGATTGGGCGCTAAGCTTGTCGCGCGAGGCGATGAGGTCGCGATCGACCTCGGGACTTGACGCCGGGTGGCCGGTGGCGGTTTAGATCGGCTGTCGCTTGCCCGGTGTCCAATTGCCCCTGTATCCAACCGATAGGAATACGATGCCGAAAGTCACCTACGTACATCCGAACGGGGCGCGCGAAGTGCTCGATGTGCCGCTCGGCACCAGCGTCATGCGGGCGGCGATCGTCAATGGCGTCGACGGCATCGTTGCCGAGTGCGGCGGCGAGATGATGTGCGCCACCTGCCACGTCTATGTCGAGCCCGACCAGCTCGACCGCACCCCGCCCCAATCGGACGACGAGAAGGCGATGCTCGAATTCACTGCGAGTGAGCGCAAGCCGAACAGCCGGTTGAGCTGCCAATTGGTCGCAACTCCCGAATTCGACGGTCTCGTCGTTTATCTGCCAGAGACGCAGGTCTGATGGCGGGTCCGGTCGTCGCCATCATCGGCGCCGGCCAGGCCGGTTTCCAAGCGGCTGCCTCGTTGCGCGACACCGGCTTCGCCGGCCGCGTCGTGCTGATCGGCGACGAGCCAGTCGTGCCCTACCAGCGCCCGCCGCTGTCGAAATCGTACCTCGCCGGTCAATCCGGAGCCGATGATTTGTGGCTACGGCCGACCGAGTTCTATGCCAGGCAGCAGATCGACCTCGTCTACGGCGACGCGGTAACGGCAATAGATCGCGGACAGCGGCGCCTGCGTTTGACTTCGGGCATCGAGTTCTCGTGGGACCATCTCATCTTTGCGACCGGGGCCGGGTGCCGTCCGCTCGCCGTGCCGGGAGCCGAACTCGACGGCGTATTGGCGCTGCGCACCCTCGCCGATGCGGACGCCCTGCGGCAGCGGCTGGAGGAGGCGCGCGCGGTTGCGGTCGTCGGCGCAGGCTTTATCGGCCTTGAATTCGCCGCCGTCGCGCTCGCGCGCGGCACCATGGTCCACATCATCGAAGTGACTCGTCAGCCAATGGGCCGGGTGGTTTCCGAGCCAGTGTCGCGGTTCTTTACCGAGGCGCATATTGCCTGGGGAGCCGAAGTCGCGCTGGGCACTGGTGTAGCCCGCATCCTCGGCGCTAGCGGCCGGGTTGCCGGGGTCGAGACGACTGATGGGCGCCGTATTGCCGCCGATCTGGTCCTGATCTGCATCGGGGTCACCCCGAATGCCGAGCTGGCCGGCGACGCCGGGCTCACTGTCGATAACGGCGTCGTCGTCGACGAATACCTTATGACCAGTGATCCGGCGATCTCCGCCATTGGCGATTGCGCGAATTTCCCGACCCCCTTTGCGCCCGGTCGCGTGCGCCTTGAGTTGGTGCAGAACGCGGTAGACCAAGGACGCTGCGTCGCTGATCGTCTCGCCGGCCGGCCGGTGCCCTACCAAAAGGTACCGTGGTTCTGGAGCGACCAAGGCGATCTGAAATTGCAGATCGCCGGCATTACCATAGGCCACGACACATCGGTTCTCCGCGGCAACCCGGCCGGCCGCAAATTCTCGGTATTCTGCTTCCGGGGCAGGCGGTTGATCGGCGTCGAATCAGTCAATCGAAGCGCCGACCACGTCGTCGCACGGCGGCTGTTGGCGGGTGACCCCGAATTGTCGCCGGAGCAGGCGGCCGATGAAGGTTATGACCTACGGGCCCACGCTCGTAGACTGCCGGGCCGGTAGTGCGTGTGCGTTCATTGCACCTAGCCTATGGCGGGCAAGCGAGGAGGAGCGAATGGCGACGAAACCGTACATCATCGCGCTGGAGGAGCATTACTTCGACCCTGAGGTGAAGCGGCACATCACCGGATTGGACATGACCAATGCGCCCCGGATCGTCGAGCGTCTCGACGATGTCGGCGAGTTGCGGCTGCGGGAAATGGACGAAGCCGGCATCGATTTGCAGGTCTTGTCGCACGCCAATCCGGGACTCCAGAAACTGGATGCCGAGACCGCGGTCGGGCTGGCGCGCGGTGCCAACGACCGGCTCTACGAAACAGTGCGGGCGCATCCCGACCGGTTCGCCGCTTTTGCTGCAATCCCCACTCCCGATCCGAAGGCTGCGGCCGACGAGCTGGAACGTTCTGTCACCAAGCTCGGCTTCAAGGGTGCGCTGGTGAACGGGCTGACGAACGGGCTGTTCCTCGACGACAAACAGTTCTGGCCGATTTTTGAGCGGGCAGAGGCGCTTGACGTGCCGCTCTACATGCATCCTTCGACCCCACATCCCGCGGTCATCGAGGCCTACTACAAGGACTATGTGGCGCAGTACCCTTCGCTGCTGCGCGCCGCCTGGGGCTTCACGGTTGAGACTGCAACGCAAGGCGTTCGTCTGGTGTTGAGTGGGGTGTTCGACGCCTATCCCGGTCTGAAAATCATCCTCGGTCATCTCGGCGAGGGCCTGCCATTTTATCTCTGGCGCATCAACATGGGCCTGGCGCGAGACGGCAAGGGCGGCAAAGGCTTCCGCGACACCTTCTGCGAGCATTTCTACATTACGACGAGCGGCTTCTTCTCCGATCCCGCCTTGCTGTGCTGCGTCATGGAAATGGGGATCGACCGCATCCTCTTCTCGGTCGACTATCCTTTTGTCGACAACCCGCCGGGCACGAAGTGGACGGAAACCTTGCCGTTGTGCGCGGAAGACAAGGAGAAGCTGTTGAACGGCAATGCCAAGCGGTTGCTCAAAATCGAGTAGCGGCGCCGTTCCGAGGTTGGCTTGCGGGAGTTCAGCTTGGGCGCAACCGAAGAGCCTACCCTCAGCGCGCCCAATCGTTCAGAAGCCGTACGCGGTGCCAAATAGGACCCGCCGCTGCGGCCCTATTTTCGGGATCTGGAGCCGGCTGGGGTCAGCCGGCCGCCGCGGCGTGCTCTGATTGCTCCCGCTGCGCCGATGCCGGCAGGTGCCAGCGCTGATCGCGGTTTTCGAGACGGCCAGCGCGCCGATGCCGTTGCAGTGCGATACCGAGGTGGTTCGGCCGAACCGTCATGCCGAATTCCCGCGACAAGTGGTTGAGGATGTCGTTCGCGGTCGCCCCATCGGGATGCGCCTTGACGGCCTGGAGAGTAGCATCGCTCAACGACACGCTCGCCGCCGCCTGCTGGCCGCCGCGCGCCCTACGCTGCGGCCCGGCTGCCGGGGCAGTTCTTGCCGGGGCAGTTCTTGTCGGGGCAGTTCTTGTCGGGGCAGTTCTTGTCGGGCGTCCTCGCCGCCGCCTTGAGGCCGTATCGGCACTGCCGCCGAATCGCGTCAAAACGCGTTCGGTGATCTCCAGTTCATTGAGCTGATCAGCCAGCTTTGTCCGTTCCGCCTCAATCCGCGCCAGCCGCTCGGAAACCCGCTGCTTTTCCTGCCCAATCTCGTCCAACGTCGCCATCTGGTTTATCCCTCCTCGTCTCCCAATAGCGAGCCCTACACGCTATTGCACCGATATTCTCCGATAAATGGAGAATTAGCGCATCGAAAAAAGACCGCGTGCAAGAAATTATTACTGTTTGATGTCCGGGCCACCCGCTGGCCGCATTGAGATATTCAAGGCGGTGACCCCGAGCCGAAAGGGTGTCGAACCGATGGGGCTCAGGCCCGGGTACGAGATTCGCCGCCGATAATCTAGGCAAAGCAGACGAAAGAGCGTTCACAGCACGCGGTCGCACGCCTTCGAGCGACGCCTGTCGTGCCGTTTCATGGATGACGCGGCAGCAGTTCGACCATCGTGGCTTGCGCGATCCTGGTCGCGAAAATAGCCGCAATGGGCACCACATCGAGTCGAAATTTGGACGGCCCGCGCAGCTTCCTTTGGTTCAAGCATTTGTTCGAATGCCATCTAAATTTAAATCCTTTTATGCTCAGTCGGCAGAATCCCAGTGTCAGTAGGTTACCCATCATTCCCCTAACGAAGGAGGCCAGAGACCTTTTGCTTCAGCCTGCTGCTTCTGTTCAGGCCACGCGATGGACCATTGTCCCGCGGCCGTGAGTTGCGTTGACACTGCGGGGCCGGGTCGATCATGTTGCGCCGCCCCGACCACCGCCAGCCCACCCGGTGAAGTCATGACCGACGCCGATCTCGCCGCGACTATCGATGCCGCCTGGGAAGACCGCGATACGCTCGGACCTCAAAGCCGAGGCGCCCATCGTGAGGCGGTCGAGGAGGCGCTCGATGGGCTCGATGCCGGACGAATGCGGGTCGCCGAGAAGGCGGCGCAGGGTTGGCAGGTCCATCAATGGCTCAAAAAGGCGGTATTGCTGTC
Source organism: uncultured Alphaproteobacteria bacterium (assembly GCA_963812675.1). Classification (GTDB taxonomy): domain Bacteria; phylum Pseudomonadota; class Alphaproteobacteria; order ATCC43930; family CGMCC-115725; genus AP-15. Next base: position 533,273 of record CAWEWR010000007.1, read on the forward strand.
GTTCCGCCTCAGCGACATGGTCGAGATCCCGGGCGGTCCGATCGACCCCGAGCGCGGTGCGGCGCGGTGGTGGGACAAGGTGCCGTCCAAATTCGCCGGATGGTCGTCGAACCGCTTCCGAGACGCCGGATTTCGCGCGGTGCCAGGATCGATCGTGCGCCACTCCGCCTATATTGCGCCGAACGTCGTTTTGATGCCGAGCTTTGTGAATGTCGGCGCCTATGTCGATGCCGGCACAATGATCGACACCTGGGCGACGGTCGGCTCTTGCGCGCAGATCGGCAAGAATTGCCATCTCTCGGGGGGCGTCGGGATCGGCGGGGTCCTCGAGCCATTGCAGGCGGAGCCGGTCATCATCGAGGATAATTGCTTTATCGGGGCGCGCAGCGAGGTCGTCGAAGGAGTCATCGTCGAGACCGGCGCAGTGCTGGCGATGGGGACCTTTATTGGCGCCACGACCAAAATCGTCGACCGCGACACCGGCGAGATCCTGATGGGCCGCGTCCCTGCCTATTCGGTGGTCGTGCCCGGCTCGCTACCCGGCAAGGACTTGCGCGACGGCCGGCCGGGCCCGAGTCTTTATTGCGCGGTGATCGTCAAGAAAGTCGACGAAGGCACCCGCGCTCGGACCTCGATCAACGAGCTGCTGCGGGAATGAGCGGGACGGCTCTCGACCCGGCGGAACTCGCCGCGGCGCTGATCCGCTGCCCGAGCGTCACCCCTAAGGACGAGGGCGCGCTCGACCTCGTCGCGGCGGCACTGGAGAAACTGGGGTTCGACTGTCACCCACTCGTCTTTGGCGATATCAACAATCTTTATGCCCGCCGGGGCGATGGCCGGCCTAACCTGTGTTTCGCCGGCCATACCGACGTGGTGCCGACCGGGACGGCCGAAGCCTGGTCCTTCGATCCCTTCTCCGCGACCCTGCAGGACGGCGCGCTGTGTGGCCGCGGCGCAGTCGACATGAAGGGAGCGATCGCCGCGTTCATCGCAGCGGCCGGACGCTATCTCGACGAGCGCGGGCGGAACTTCGCCGGATCGATCAGCCTGTTGATCACCGGGGACGAGGAGGGCGACGCCATCAACGGAACGCGCAAGGTGCTGGATTGGCTGGCGGAGCGCGGCGAGACGATCGACGCCTGCCTCGTTGGCGAGCCGACCAGCGCGCAGCAGTTGGGCGATATGGTCAAGATCGGTCGCCGCGGCAGCATGACCGGCCGTCTGACGGTGCACGGGGTGCAGGGCCACACAGCCTACCCGCATCTCGCCGAAAATGCCGCCCATCGTCTCGTTGCAATGCTTCACGCGCTGACGGCGGCCGAATTGGATCGCGGCTCCGAGCATTTCCAGCCTTCCACCCTGCAAATCTCCACGATCGACATTGGCAACCCGGCCGCCAACGTGATCCCGGCGACCGCGCGGGCGGTGTTCAACATTCGCTTCAACGATTGCTGGACGAGCGAGAAGCTCGAGCGCTGGCTCAGGCAGCGTCTCGATGAGGTCGGCGGGCGTTACGCGCTCGATATTTCAGTCAGCGGCGAAGCGTTTGTCGTTAGACCGGGTGTGCTCAGCGACTGCCTTGCCGAGGCGATCCGGCAAGTCACCGGAAGGATGCCCGAACTCAGCACCACCGGCGGCACCTCCGACGCCCGGTTCATCCGGGCCCATTGTCCGGTCGCCGAATTCGGCCTCGTCGGATTGACGATGCACAAGGTGGACGAGCGCGTCGAGCTTTCGGACCTGAACGATCTTACGGCTATCTATCAGACCTTCCTCGATTTGTTCTTCGACCATTCCAAGTGATTGCCGCATATTCTGCCTATCGACGGTTAATTTACCCTCTCCCCCTGCTGGCCGGGGGGAGAGGGTAGGATGAGGGGGGCCCACGAGACGGTTCGCGGCGCCGCCCACCTCACCCTCCCAACCCGGAGCCTGTCCTCGGGCCGCGCTCCGCGTGGACCCATGGGGGTTGGGCCCCTCCCTCTCCCCCCTAAAGGGCGGAGAGGGGCTTTCTTACTGGTGACCATCTGATGCCGACGACGGCATGGCTGGAAGTTCGGCTGGCGATGCTTGGTGCGCTGCGACTGGCGCGCGGCGACCGCAGCGCGCTGGCGTGTTTCGACCGCTCGGTAGACGGGTTCTGGCGCTCGTTCCGGGCTGCCTTCATCAGCTACCCGCTCTATCTCGTGCTGCTCTCAATGCGCGTGACGGTCGCTGAATGGGAGACGTCCGGGGCCTTGTTGATCATCACAGTCGAGACGATTGCCTATATCATTGCCTGGACCGCGTTCCCGCTGCTGATGCTGATCGTGACGCAGCGGATCGGCCGGCCTCACCGCTTCTTCGACTTCATGGTCCCCTACAATTGGTCACAGTTGCCGCAGAGCGCGCTTTTTGTGCTGGTTGGGCTGGAAACCGAGAGCGGGGTGCTGGGCGCCCAACCGGCCCAGGCGATCGAGATCGCCGCCGCAATCGCCGTTCTCGTCTACGAGTGGTTCATCGCCCGCATCGCGCTCGATACGACCGCAGGGGCCGCGGTGTTCGTCGTCTTCGTCGACCTCCTGCTCGGGGTACTGATCAACCACGTCGCCGGCAGCCTCTACTGAGACCGCCGGGGCAGCAGCCGCTCGATTTCTGCGGTGATGCGGCCGTCCGTCGGCGCGACTTGCGCCGGCCACGCACCGGCGAGCTGGCCATCGGGTCCCACCAGATATTTGTGGAAGTTCCAGCGCGGCGCGCCGGCCTCGCCCAGGTTGTCCGCAACCCAGCGGTAGAACGGGTGCGCCTCGCCGCCGATGACCCGGCACTTTTCGGTCAACGGAAAGTCGACTGCGTAATTCGTAGCGCAGAACTGCTTGATCTCGTCGGCCGAGCCCGGCTCCTGCCGGCCAAAGTCGTTGGACGGAACGCCAAGCACGATAAGGCCGCGATCGCGGTAGCGCTGCCACAAGGCTTCGAGATCGCTGTATTGCGGGGTGTACCCGCAAAACGAGGCCGTGTTGACGACGAGCACGGGCCGGCCGCGCCAGGCATCCAATGGCAGAATTTCGCCATCGATCGAAACGAACTGGAAGCGGAAGGCAGCTTCGGTTTCGGTCATCGCGACCTCTGAGGGCTCGTAGGTTGCAGCAATGCCGAATAGCATAGCGCGACTTCGGTGACGGCGCAGCGGCGGGATTTCAGATTGCTTTTAGTATTCCTACTGAAGGGTATCGCCGTCGGCATTGTGATCGCCGTGCCGGTCGGCCCGGTCGGCGTCATGTGCGTCCGCCGGACGCTCTTCGAGGGCAAGAGGGCCGGCTTCGTCTCCGGGCTCGGCGCCGCGACGGCGGACGCGCTCTTCGGGTTCATCGCCGCATTCGGGCTGACTTTTGTTTCCGATTGGCTGATCGGCTATCATCAATGGCTGCGCGTGGCCGGCGGCTGCTACCTGCTCTATGTCGGCGGCTCCGCATTGCTCGCCGAACCCCAAGCCAAGCAATCCTCCGAACCCGATACCGAGGGCCTGCTGCGGGACTTTCTATCGACATTCGCGTTGACCTTGACCAACCCGATCACGATCCTGGCCTTCCTCGGCATCTTTTCCGCGCTCGGCCTCAGCGGCGCCGACGCCACCTTCGGTCGCGCAGCAATGATGGTGCTTGGGGTGTGGCTTGGTTCGCTGCTGTGGTGGCTGGCGCTGACCTTCGGGCTCGGATCGCTGTTCCGCTCCTTCGAAGCGCGTCACCTGAATTCGATCAACCGCGCCTCGGGGACCATTCTGCTGCTGTCCGGGGCAGGGCTGCTCGCTGCTCCGCTGATCGCGCATATGAGCTGACGCCGCCGAGCGTCGGCTACGGGAGACGATTGCATGGTTTACCTGCCGCCCGCCTTCACCGAAAAGCGCCCGGAAGTTTTGATGGACCACATCGAGCAGTACGATTTCGGCCTGCTCGTCAGCCATGGCAGCGCGGGGCTCGTGGCGGGCCACATCCCTTTCCTGATCGAGCGCGACGGCGAGCGGCTGCACCTACATGGCCACCTCGCCCGCCCCAACCCGCAAGTCGCCGATCTCGCGCGAGGCGGCGAGGTGCTGGCGATTTTCCACGGGCCGCACGCCTACATCTCGCCCAAGTGGTATGCGACTGGCCCGAGTGTGCCGACCTGGAACTACGTCGATGTGCATGCTTATGGAATGGTGCAGCTGGTCGAGGATGCCGAATGGCTGCGTCGGTTTCTGGTCCGTCTGTCGGAACGTCACGAGGCCCGCAATCCGGTAGCGTGGCGAATGCCGGATCTCCCCGAGGCCTATGTTGAGGCCATGCTGAAGGGCATCATCGGGCTCGACATCGCCGTCACTCGGCTTGAAGGCAAATACAAGCTGAGCCAGAACCGCCCGGCGGCCGACCGCCCCGGCGTCATCGCCGCGCTGGAAGCGCAGAGCGATCACGATGCCCGCACGGTCGCTAAACTGATGCGTGACCGCGAGCCGGTTTGAGATTGCATTTTCTACGGTCCTTTATGCATCCGAGCGCGGGAGACGTCAGTCGGGTTCCCCGCGCGACAGCGCCTCGACCGCTGCGACATCGGGGCAGGCGAGCACCGCCTCGGCCACTCGGCGGCTGAAGCCCGCTCGCGCAAACGCGCCGAGCTCGCGTGGAAGGTCGGCTGCAGATCGCCGGAATGGCCCGAGCCGGCGCCGCCGGGCGAAGACACAGGCCGCCGCGAGATCCGGGTCGGGCTCCTCGGCCCGCAGACCCGACACGGCATCGGCCACATCGGCGGCCAGCACTCCCTTCGCCGCCAGCCGGGCCCGCATCGCGCGCATCAACTCGCCGCGGCGATGCAGCGATCGCACCCGCGCGGCGGCGTAAGCCGCATCGTCGAGCAGCCCCGATTCCAGGTAACGCGCTACGAGCGCGTCGATCAGCGCTACCGCCGTCGGCACGGCTTCGGGAGCGCGCCGGCGCACCCGTCGCGTCAGCACCCGCCGCAGGTTCTCGGCTGAACTGGCATAGCGCCCGAGATAGTGGAGGGCCCAACGCTCGAGGACATCGGGTCCTACTTCACTATCCTCCACCTTTGGGCCCCATCGCTGGTTCACTATCGGCTATGGTTCTCTCGCCCTACAGGTGTCAACCGCAAGCGGCAAAAAGCCGTAAAGAACCGAGCATCCCAGGCTGAGCGAGACGAGCCACCTCTCCGACACCACGCGGAGGCCACGCCTCAGGATCATTATCCCGCTGGTGGTCGGCTGCGCCTTTTTTATGGAGGGGCTCAATTCGACAATGATCGCGGTGGCGATCCCCGACATGGCCAAAGGCCTCGGCGAAAGCCCGCTGCGGCTCAATCTGGTGATCACTACCTATCTGTTGAGCCTTGCCGTTTTCATCCCGGTCAGCGGCTGGATCGCCGACCGGCTCGGCACGCGGGTCGTCTTCTGCGTTGCAATTGCGATCTTTGCCACCGGATCGGCCCTGTGCGGATTGTCGTCCAGCCTTCCGATAATGCTGGCGATGCGCGTTCTGCAGGGCTTTGGCGGCGCGATGATGACGCCCGTCGGCCGCCTGATCCTGCTGCGCAGCTTCCCGAGGTCGGCCCTCGTTTCGGCAATGAACTGGATGACTATTCCGGCGATGATCGGACCGACAGTCGGCCCGGTCGTCGGCGGCTTCCTGACGACTTATCTGTCCTGGCGCGCAATCTTTTATCTCAACCTCCCGATCGGGATCGCCGGCGTGGTGCTGGCGCTGTGGCTGATCGAAGACTTCCGCGCACCGGCACCGACACGCTTCGATCTGCGCGGGTTTTTCATCGCCGGACTGGGCCTCGCATTGCTGGAGCTGGCAATCGAGAATGTTGGGCGCCCGATGATCCCGAGCCCGCTCGGGGCGGTTTTCTTCGCCGCTGCCTTCGCCATTCTGCTGCTCTATCGCTGGCATGCGGGGCACCGCGAAGATCCGATCCTCGATCTCAGTCTGTTGCGCATCCGCACCTTCCGCATTGGCACGGTTACCGGCAGCGTCTGCCGGATGGGTCTAGACGCGGTGCCGTTCTTGTTGCCGCTGATGTTCCAGGTCGGGTTTGGCTTCAGCCCGCTGCAATCCGGTCTCCTGTCGTTTTCGTCGAGCCTGGGCGCGATGCTCGTGCGAACGCTTTCGGGGACCATTCTGCGCTTCTTCGGGTTCCGTCGGCTGCTCGCCGGCACCGCCTGTATCGCTGCGGCGGTGACTGCCGGCTGCGGCCTGTTGCGCCCCGACACGCCGGCTTGGCTGATCGTGCTGTTCGTTCTGCTGTCCGGGTGCGTGCGCAGCATCCAGTATCTCGGCCTCAACACGATCAGCTACGCCGACGTGCCCGGCGCGGTATTGAGCAAGAGCACGAGCGTCGGCGGCGTTGCTCAGCAGCTGGCCAGAGGCTTTGGCATCGCGATCGGCGCCGCCCTGCTGGCGATGATCGCCGGTCCGCGAATGGTCACAGTCGAGGATTTTAGGGTCGCCTTCTTTTTGATAGCTCTACTCCCGTTGCTGTCCGCCCTGGGGTTCTTGCGACTTTCGCCGCAAGATGGGGCCGAAGTCAGCGGTCACCATCGGACGCAGCCTCGCTCGGCATGAGATCGATACATGCGGCAGTGACTCAGTAAACTGAGTCACCACGATAAACTGAGTCACCACGATGGTCCCGCGCGAATTGACAGGCGCTATAGCCCCCCCCATACTCCGCCGCTTTCCTGCTCGGCGAAGGGGACGGCGCCGCCGCCCCGGCAAGCGAGGAGAGGGCGATGATGGGCGATCCCGGCAAAGTAAGTCGGCATTGGGAAGAGGGCCGGGGAGCCGCGCTTGTGGGGCACCGGCGACGACGATAGACCTGCGTTCCCGCTGATCGTCCACCACTAAAATCGCGCAGGAGAGAATTCCGTGATACCAGCCGTTATGCCGACCTACGGTCGGTGGGATGTCGCCGTCGACCGGGGCGAAGGCCTCTATCTTCACGCGACCGACGGTCGCAAGTTTCTCGATTTCACCAGCGGGATCGGGGTGACCGGCCTCGGTCATTGCCACCCGCATGTCGTTGCCGCCCTATCCGAGCAGGCGAAGCGGTTGTTGCACACCTCGAACCTGTTCCGCATTCCGGGGCAGGAGAGGCTGGCGCAGCGGCTTGTCGAGAACACTTTCGCCGACACCGTTTTCTTCGGCAATTCCGGTGCCGAAGCGTGCGAGTTGGCGATCAAGATTGCGCGCAGATACCAGTCCGAGACCGGTCATTCCGAGCGCTACCGCGTGATCGGCTGTCACGGCTCGTTCCACGGCCGGACTTTTGCGACGTTGGCCGCCGCCGGAAACGAGGCCTATCTCAAGGGTTTCGGGCCACCCATGGAGGGCTTCGACCACGTCGCCTTCGGCAATCTGAACGAGATGCGCGCCGCGGTCGGCAAGGAGACCGCGGCGATCATGGTCGAGCCGATCCAAGGCGAGGGCGGCGTACGGGCCCCGCCCGAGGGATACCTGCGCGGGTTGCGCGACATTGCCGACGAGTTCGGCCTGATGCTCGTCTATGACGAGGTTCAATGCGGTATGGGGCGCACCGGCAAGCTATTTGCCCATGAATGGGAGAGTGTGCCGCCCGACATCATGGCGATCGCCAAGGCGCTCGGGAACGGTTTCCCGGTCGGCGCGTGTCTCGCCACAGAGCGCGCGGCCGTCGGGATGGTAGCGGGGACCCACGGGTCGACCTTTGGCGGCAATCCGCTGGCGATGGCGGCCGGCAATGCCGTCCTCGACACGATGCTCGAGCCCGGCTTCTTCGCCCGAGTCGACCGGATGGCCCAGCTGCTGCGGGGGCGGCTCGAAACGTTCGCCGGGTCCTACCCCAAGCTGTTCGCGGAAGTGCGGGGCGCCGGTCTGTTGCTCGGCATCCGCTGCGTCGTGCCGGCAAGCGATTTTGTCACGAAACTGCGGCAGAACGGGTTGTTGACTCTGACGGCGGGCGACAATGTGCTCCGCATTCTGCCGCCGCTGATCGTCGGCGAGCGCGACATCGACGAGGCACTCGACATCATGAACAAAGTGGCGCGGGAATGGCCGGCGTGAGAAGCGCGGCGCGCGAACTGGCGTCGATCGGCGAGCAGCATGCGCCGCCGGATCCGCCGCGCCATTTCCTCGACATCGACCAGTTCGACCCCACCGAGTTGCGGACGATCCTCGACACCGGCTTCGCGTACAAGAACGGCCGTCGCGACCGGCCGCTCGCCGGCAAGATCTTGGCGATGATCTTCGAGAAACCGTCGACGCGGACCCGCGTATCGTTCGAGGTCGCGATGCGCCAGCTCGGCGGCGAGACGATCTATCTCAGCGCCACCGACAGCCAGATTGGCCGCGGCGAGACCGTGGCCGATACCGCGCGCGTCTTGTCGCGCTATGTCGACGCGATCATGATCCGCACCAACCAGCCGCGCAAGCTCGACGATCTCGCCCGCTACGCCACCGTTCCGGTCATCAACGGGCTGACTGACACGTCCCACCCCTGCCAGATCATGGCCGATGTGATGACGTTGCAGGAAAAAAAGGGCCCAGTCTCGGGTAAGGTCGTGGCCTGGAGCGGCGACGGCAACAACGTCGCCGCCAGTTGGATTCACGCGGCGGTCCGTTTTGGCTTCACACTTCGGCTCGCCTGCCCGGAAGAGCTCAGCCCGCCGCAGCCGCTCTTCGACTGGGCGCACCGCGAAGGAGGCCGCGTCGAATTGACAGCCGACCCGATCCATGCGGTCTCGGGGGCGGATTGCGTCGTCACCGACACTTGGATATCGATGGGCGTTGAAGCGAGCGTCAACCGCCACAACATGCTCGCCCCGTACCGTGTCGATGAAAACCTGATGGCGAACGCCAAACCCAACGCCATTTTTATGCATTGCCTGCCGGCAAAGCGTGGGGAAGAGGTGACTGCTGGGGTTATCGACGGCCCGCAATCGGTTGTCTGGGACGAGGCGGAGAACCGGCTGCACGCCCAGAAGGGAATTCTCGCCTGGTGTCTCCGGTAGCCGTCGTTTGGCTCCCGAAGCCGGTATATGGACGAGGGCCTGGGTAATTTATCGGAACGTTGGTGTTCCTGGTTTCGGGGCCTGCCCTTTGGACATCGCGGAATGACAATCGGACTGCTGCTCAGTATTGACCCCGGAGCGCCCGCCATTGAATTCGCCCACTAATACCGTACCCGACGATCTGATCCAGCCGTTTAGGATCGATCCCTTTGCATTGCGCGGACGCCTCGTGCGGCTGGGCCCGGCGATCGACCGCATCCTCTCGCAGCACGACTACCCGGAACCGGTCGCGGCTATGCTCGGCGAAGCGATCACCTTGGCCGTCGTGCTCGCCGGCGCGCTCAAATATGACGGGATCTTCACGCTCCAGACGAAAGGCGACGGACCGATCCGGATGATGGTCGCGGACGTCTCGACCGAGGGCGCCTTGCGCGGTTATGCGCAATACGACGAGGCGAAGCTCGAGGCGGCGCTCGCGCGAGCCCGGGCGTCCTCGCCATCGGTGCCGCTGCTCGTCGGCTCCGGTTATATCGCCTTCACTGTGGATCAAGGCGAGGACACCGATCGCTACCAGGGCATCGTCGAGCTCGCTGGATCGACCCTCGCTGAATGCGCCCGTCACTATTTCCGGCAGTCGGAGCAGCTTCAGGCGGGAATCAAGCTGTCGGTCGGCCGCTCCGGGCCGGGGGGCACCTGGCGGGCAGGCGGTTTGATGCTGCAGCGCGTGCCGCCTGAGGGCGGCTATGCGGTCGTCGCCGATGATGTCGAGGACGGCTGGCGGCGGGCGATGGTGTTGATGAGCTCGGCCACTCCCGAGGAGCTGGTCAACCCGGATTTACCGCCGCATGGCCTGCTGTACCGCCTGTTCCACGAGGAGGGGGTGCGGGTTTACAACACGCATTCGCTCGAAGCGCGATGCCGCTGTTCGCGCGAGCGTATCGAGGGGATCCTGCGCGCCTTTCCGCCGGATGAGCTCGACGACATGCGCAAAGAAGGGGTCACCACCGTGACCTGCGAATTCTGCAACACGCGCTACGTGTTCGACCAAGCCGATCTCGACCGCCTGAGGCCGGGCTGATTACGGTAGCGGCCCGGTAACTTCCCTTCTCAGGCTTGTGCCGAATCGCGCTCGCTCGATCGCGGCGGCTTGACCGCGCCCTGCCGCAGAAACATGCCGAGGACGGAACGGCAATCACCGTCGTCTTGACCCCGGCGGCCGGGCTCAAGAAAATCCGCGCGCCGCTTCGGCGCGGAACACCGAACATTAAGACGTGCGGAGAAATTGTCGTGCTCGAAAACCGTCCCCCTGCCCGGATCGCCAGCTGCGAAGGCACGTCACGGGTGCGTTCGGCGGTCGTCTTCGCGTTGGTGCTGTGCTGCGGCGGATGCGCCTCTGCGCCTCGCGATGCGACCGTCACAGATGACGCCGACACCGAGCACGATCCGGCCGAGCCGGTCAACAGGGCGATTTTCAAGGCCAATGTCGCAGCGGATCATGCGGTAATGAGGCCGGTCGCCCAAGCTTACACCGACCATGTTCCGGAGGAAGTGCAAAAGGGTATCCACAACGTCGTGCAAAACCTCAAAGAGCCCGCCGTCGCCGTCAATGACGCACTGCAGGGCAACGTCAAGCATGCCTGGGAATCGGTTCAGCGGCTCGCGGTAAATTCCACGGCGGGGGTCGCCGGCATCTTCGATGTGGCCGATAAGCTCGGGCTATCGCCGCACAAGGCCGATTTTGGCCAGACCTTGGCGGTTTGGGGCGTTGGAGAAGGCCCGTTTGTCGAGCTGCCTCTGCTAGGGCCGTCGAATGCGCGGGATGCGGTCGGCACGGTTGTCGACATGGCGATGAACCCGTTGACCTTTGTCGGCGGCGCGCCAGCGACCTATGCGAGCGTCGCTACCGGGAGCGCGAATGTGGTCGACACGCGATCGCAACATCTTCATGACCTGGACGAGCTGGAGCGCAATTCCCTCGACTATTACGCGACCCTGCGCAGCGTCTACCGGCAACACCGCGACGCCGAGATCAGTGCCGCCAAAGAGCGGGAACCGCCTCAAGGACAGGTCGACATTTCGGTTCCGGCAACCCGCCCTTGACGCGGGATGCGGCCCCATATAGCGAGGGGATGAGAGTAGCCGCGAAGATTTGTGGTCTCTCGACAGAGGAAGCGGTCACGGCGGCGAGTGACGCCGGCGCCGCTTATCTGGGCTTTGTGTTTTATCCTCGGAGCCCGCGTGCGGTGACGCCGCAGCGTGCCGCGCGGCTGTGCGCCGGCGTTCCCGCCGGGATCGCACGGGTCGGCCTCTTCGTCGACGCCGGCGATCGGGTGATCGAGGCCGCTCTGGCGGCGGCGCCGATCGACATTCTGCAATTCCACGGCGGCGAAAGCCCGGAACGAGTGGCCGCGGCCAAGCGGCGCTTCGGCCGCCCGGTAATGAAGGCGGTGGCGATCGCGGGGTTCGAAGACGTGCTCGGCGCCGCTCGCTACGAGGATGTCGCCGATATTTTGCTGTTCGACGCAAAGCCGCCGCGCCGGCCGGACGCTCTTCCCGGCGGCAATGGTCTCGCTTTCGACTGGGCGCTGATCGCGGATCGTCCGTGGCTTGCTCCGTGGATGTTGTCGGGCGGCCTGACCGCCGAGCTCTTGCCGGAGGCGGTCAGAATTTCCGGCGCCACGGCCGTCGACGTTTCGTCCGGCGTCGAGAGCCACCCCGGGGTTAAGGATCTCGACAAGATCCGCGCGTTTCTCGCCGCGGCCTCAGCACTTCAGTGATCCAAAAACGGCGAGGGCCGGCGTCAGACGCCGCCGCCGACAGCGCGATAGCGAAGGAGGTGGTCGGCTAGAACGCAGGCAACCATCGCCTCGCCGACCGGGACGGCGCGGATGCCGACACAGGGGTCGTGCCGGCCGTGGGTTTCGATCTCGACCTCGTTGCCGTCGACATCGACGGTGCGCATCGGGCGCAGGATCGAGCTGGTCGGCTTGACCGCAAAGCGGGCGATGATGTCCTGGCCGGTTGAGATCCCGCCGAGGATGCCGCCGGCGTTGTTCGACAGAAACGCGACTTGGCCACCCTCCATCCGCATCTCGTCGGCGTTGTCTTCCCCGCGCAGCGCCGCCGCGGCGAAGCCGGCTCCGATCTCGACCCCCTTGACGGCGTTGATCGTCATCAAGGCACGGGCGAGATCGCCGTCGAGCTTGTCGTAGACCGGCTCGCCGAGCCCGGCAGGGACGCCGCTCGCGACGATCTCGATGACCGCGCCGACCGATGAGCCGGACTTGCGCACACCATCGAGATAATCTGCCCAGCGCAGCGCCGCGGCGGCATCCGGGCACCAGAACGGGTTCTCCTCGGTGGCGCGCCAGTCCCAGGTGCTGCGGTCGATCGCATGCGGCCCGATCTGCACGAGCGCCCCGCGGATCGTCACCCCTGGGCCGAGAATCTTGCGCGCGACGGCTCCCGCGGCGACCCGCGAGGCGGTCTCGCGCGCCGAGGAGCGCCCGCCGCCGCGGTAATCGCGGATTCCATATTTTCTCCAATAGGTGTAGTCGGCGTGACCCGGACGGAACCGGTCGGCGATGTTGCGGTAGTCCTTCGAGCGTTGGTCGGTATTTTCGATCACCAGCTGGATCGGAGTGCCGGTTGTCAGCCCGTCGAAGGTGCCGCTCATGATGCGCACCAGATCGGCTTCGCGGCGTTGCGTCGTGTAGCGCGACTGGCCGGGCTTACGCTTGTCGAGCCAGTGTTGAATGTCGGGTTCCGCAAGCGGCAGCCGCGGCGGCACGCCGTCGACGACGACACCGATCGCCGGCCCGTGGCTTTCGCCCCAGGTCGTGAAACGAAACAATGTGCCGAACGAATTGCCCGCCATCGCCTTAAGAATTCGGCCGCATCAGCTGGATGAGCTGCTGCTTCAACTGGTCGAAATCCACCGGTTTGGTCAGGAAGTCTGCGGCGCCCAGTTCGTCGGCGCGATGCCTTCGCTCGTCGTCGCCGTAAGCGGTAACCATCAAGACCGGCAGCTCCGGCCGCAGCCGCCTCACCTCCCTCAGCAATTCCAAGCCGTCCATCCCCGGCATATTGATGTCGGATAATATCACGATCAGCTCGGGACGGATTTCGGCGAGCCGGCGCAAGGCCCCTTCGCCGGAAGCCGCGAAATGGAGCACGTACTGCCCTTGCCGCACCTCTCGGCGGAAACGTTGGCGAAACAGATCGGCGATGTCGGGCTCGTCGTCGACGATCAGGATGCTGAAACTCATATGCTCGCCGCGGCTGCTCGGCCGTTCATCACACCACTCTTCCGTCTACCACGTTTCCGGCCTCCCGATGCTCGATCTCGACGACCCAGATGTCCGGATCTCGCTGTCGTTGGCGGGCTATGTAGGCATCCGCATCGGCCTCGGCGACCGGGACGGGACCAGTTGCCCGCATCCACACAAGCTCACCGTCCTGTCCACGCGCCTGCGTCAGCACCGAACAGCCCTCGGCGACGCCGCCGCTGAGCTTGAGCAGTATAGCTCCGGCATCACCATCGCCGCGAGCCACCACGGCGATGGGGATCGCGGCAAGGTCGCACCGGCGGATCAGCGCCTTGATCCATATCCCGCTCTTCAACCTCGCTTCCAACGCGCAGACCCGTTTCAACCGCGCTCGGGTGCCAAGGGCAGGCGAACGTGGATCGCCAATCCTTGCGGCTCTAGATTTTCCGCTTCGATGGTCCCGCCCATTGCCTCGACATTGCGGCGCGCAATCCACAATCCGATCCCGAAATAGCTCGACGTCGCGTCGCTGGCCGCCTCGGCGCGACGCTCGGAGTAGTAGCGGTCGAAGATGCGCTCGAGCTGCTCCGTGGGAACTCCGGTACCCTGGTCGGATATCGTCAGGTGGGCGAACCGGCCGTCGCGGGCCAAATGAACCAGGATCTCGCTTCCTGCCGGAGAAAACGAAACGGCGTTCTCGATCAGGTTTTCGACGACGGTCTCGATCATCTCTTCAGTTCCGAGCACGTACAGACCGGGCAAAAGGTCGGCCGAGATCGTCAGGTCATGACTGGCGAGAATGATCGAGACACCATCGTTGGCGAGAATGGCGGAGCGGATCTGGATGAGGCCGCCGATTACGCGGCCGAGGTCGACCGGCGCATGCGGCTCGGCGATTAGATCCGCAGTCGCTTCATCGAGCCGGCGAGCCGAGGCGACGAGCCCGTCGAGCCGGTCGAGCGAATGTTCAAGAACGCCCATCGCCCGCTGCGCGCGCTGATTGTCTTGCGGCAAGGCGCGACGCAAGGGCTCGACCGATTGGCGAATGACCGCGATTGGCGTCTTGAAAGCGTGGGCGTTGTCTTCCGCGGTTTGCCGGATGTCCGCAGCATAGCGATGCAGGGCCTCGACCATCCGATCAAACTCGGCCGCGACATCGGCCAATTCGGGGAGGTTGTAGCGGTCGGCGAACGATCCTGCGTCCGGACCCCGCTCGCGAATTCGGCGAGCGCGCAGGGCAAAGCGCCGCAATCCACGGCGTACGCTCAGCAAGGTCGCAAAGGTGATGGCTGCCATCGTCACGTAGATCAGCGCGGCGATGATGACCGGCGGTGTCGCCCAATAGGGCTGACCAAGATGAGCTCCCGGGAACGCATCTTCGGAAAACGAGGCTACCACCGCCCAGCAGCCTGCCGCTGTCGACACGGGTGTTACCGCGGTGACTATCTCGGCGCCGCCGGTCGGCCGGTGGTAGATCAGTGAGAACGGCATTTCGTCTCTGCAGTTCTCGGACAGACGGTTGAGCACACCTTGACTGGCCAGCGTATCACGCTCTGCCTCCAGATTGCTTGGCGCTACCGGTGGCCAGGAGGCTACATAATAAAACCCTGCCGTACCGTTTTGATTGGAGGGCGGCTGCAGCAGCAGCTTTATCGTCGTTACCTCGCCGGCATACCTGGCGAGATCGCGGCCGATCTCCGGCAAGGCGGAGGGATCTGCGTTCGTCAGCAACGGCAGCAAGGACTGGCTGATGGTGCGCCCCTCGGCGCGGACGCTGCGCAACAACAGCTCTTGGCTCGTCTCGTGGGCAGAGCGGAACTCGATGTAAAGGAACACCGGAACCAGTACGAAAACGATCCCCAAAAAGGCGGTCTTGGCCGTAATCGACCATGCCCAGTGGTTACCGCGGCGGGCCTCAGCCTTCCGCGGTCCACCGGTATCCAAAACCAGCGTAGTTTTCGATGTGGTCGAAACTTGGGTCGACATCGCGGAACTTTTTGCGGATACGTTTGATGAAGGTGCGTACATTGGCACGATACCCCTCGGAGCCGTGTCCGGCGGCGAAGTTTTTGCCGTGGACCAGATCGTAGATCTCGCGGTAGCCGACATCCTGCCCTGCTTTCTCGGCCAGCAGCGTGAGGATCTTGAATTCGGTCAGAGTGAGGTCGAGAATCCGTCCCGCCCAGACCGCCCGGCTGATATCGAAGCGCAGCGTAAGCCGGCCCAGCTGCAGGGCTGAACCCCGCGCCGGCTCCGGCTCGCTGGACGGCCGGCCGCCCTCGGCGATCAACTGCAGACGCCTCAGCAGGATCGGCAGACGGCGGGACTTGTCGATGAAATCAACCGCGCCGCTCTCGAGCGCCGCCTCCTCATGGATGTCGTCGGACAGTGCCGTTAGGAAAATGACTGGGATCGTCGTGCCGGCAGCCCGGATCTGACGCAGCACATCCAGGCCCGTGAGATTGGGCATGCGCCAATCCAGCAGCATCACATCGGCGCCACCGCCCTGATCGAGGTAGGCCAGCACATCGCGCCCATTTGCAAAACTGGTGACCTCGTAACCTTCGTCGATCAGATTGAGGCCGAGCAACTCGCGAAAGAGGTCGTCATCATCCACCAGAAGGAGGTGCGGCATTGGCGAACCGGCTTAGCCGCCTTGAGAGGCGATCAAGGAACGCCAGCATTCCTGCCGTCTCGCCATCTCGGCACCCTCGCCTTTAAAGGAGTAATGCAACGTTCGCATGCTGTTGCTGCGCAGGTCGAGGTAAAAGAACAGGTCGAGCTCGCAGCTTCCCGTCTTGTAGCGCCAGACCGTCGCCGGCGGTTCGTCCGATTTCTCCGTCGCCGGGCCCAAAAGGCGCATCGCCCCGGATTGGTCCAGCCCGATCAGCTCGCCTTCCGAAGGGATGTGGCCCTGCCCGCCCGGCGAGGTCGACAGCGCCGCCAAATCGGAAGATGGGGAGGAGCTTTCGGGGCCGGCCGCACCCTCCGCCGGTTCTCCGCCCGGTGCCGGCGCCTGAATGCCGGCGGGCGGTGGGGCCGGCTTGCGGGCCGGGCGCGGAGCGGCATTATGCACGGCTGGCGTCTCCGGGTGCGGCGGCAGCGAGCGAACCTCCGAGGTCTGGGGCGGCGGCGGTCCCTCTGCGGCGCACGACGCGAGAACGCCGGCTCCCAGGCTGAGCAGAGCGGGGTAGAGGAGCGACCATCGCCGCTCTCCGCTGATCGATCGCACTGCTAGCCGTCTCCCAAGGGGAACATCACCCAATCAGCGGCGAGCTAGGCGTTCTATTGCGCCGATGTCGCCGTCGCGGTAGATCGCCAGCAATTGACGATCATCGAGCAGGACATAGATCTGATCGCCCCGGTCGCAATTGAGTTCAGCAACCGGATAGCTCTGCTCGACCAATATGTCCGAGATCTTCTGGCGGAGGTCGGGCTGACGCGGCACCAAGCCGGTGAGGTCTTGGCGGCTCTTCGTGCCGTGATCAAAGCGGAACATTCCGTGGCATGCGGTCTGGTCGAGCGTCGTGCTCTCCCCGTCCGGCTGATGCTGAATGATCGTATCAGGACGGATTGTGATGCTGGCGTTCTCCGCTGTGACCCAGTTTCCGATAAAAGGGTCTTCAACGCGCGAAGATGGCGATAGCGTGCAGGCTAGCACCAGCGCGGAGAATGTTATGACCGCGGAGAGGCACAAGATTCGCATCGCATCGCCGGGGCGGGGCACCACTTGCATCTTACGGCCGCACCTCCGCAGAGCCTGGATGCCGCGCCAGGATGAGGGTTGCGTTCGTCTCCCCAAGTTTCTCCGAAGCGCGAAGCGGCTGATATGGTAAAGCCGGTTTGCCACAAAGTCGAGAATTACATGTGAAAGGGCCAATCTATGCAGGCGCCGATCGGGCCTTGGCCCGCCTCGCTTCCGGCGAGTACATCTGCGTCGACACCAATTCGCTCGATGCCATCGACTACCTCCTCGGCTGGGACATGGAGGTAAATGTCCTCCCGGTTTTCCGCAGTTTTTTGCAACCCAAGTCTGTGGTTCTCGACATCGGGGCAAATTTCGGACTTTACACCGCGATATCGGCCAGTCTGATGAGGGATCACGGCCGCCTCTATTCTTTCGAGGCGAACCCGCACACTTTCGACCTGCTGAAGCGAACTCTGTATGCGAACAGGCTGGCGCATCAGTCGAATATAACCGCAGTCAACGCTCTGGTCGGCGAGACTGCCGGGCGCGGGACCCTTCATTACCTGCCGGAATACCTCGGCGGCGCGACGATGACCGATATTGGACAAGGGGGTGAGGCAAAGCGCTCGATCGAGCTCGATATGATCACGATCGACGAATTCCTGCCGGCTGGGTTGGCGGTCGATCTCGTCAAAATCGATGTCGAAGGTCACGAGCCCTTTGTCATCAGGGGAATGCAAAAAACGATACGCCGATCGCCGAATATTCGGATCTTTATCGAATTCGTCGAAGCCTTTTTGTCATACACCGTCAGTGCGGAGCAGTTTGCCGCAGAAATCGAGGCATTGGGTTTACGAATTTGCCGCCTATCGCCGCCGCCGCGCGCGGAGTTGAAGTTGATCGAACGCGGGCAGGCACCGCGCGGCGCTAACTTCTGCTTGCTGACCAGGACGCCAGAAGAAGATATCGCGCACGCTCAGCGCGCCGGGAAGCACCTGCCGGCTCGCCTCGCACGGTACATCAGAAGGCTGGAAGCAGGATGGGACAGATACCGCCGCGCCCTGTACCGCCGTTGAGGAAGGTCGCTGGGCTCTAGACTAATGCGAGCGTGCCGGCCAGAAACATTTGCCGCGCGAGGCTGCGCTGGATCTTGCCGCTGGTCGTCTTGGGAAGGCTGCCGGTACGGATCAGGACGATCTCCCGGGTGGCAATTTCATGTTCCCGGGTGACCGCTTCGCGGACCGCGGCGACGATCTCTTCGATGGCGATCTGCCGTCGGAACGTACGTTCGACCTCCTGGACCACAACCAGTTGCTCCTCATCGTTGTGGTCGGGCACCCCGAAGGCGGCGCCGCAATGTCGGCGCAGTGCCGCATGGCAGTCCTGCACTGTCTCCTCGATGTCCTGCGGATAATGGTTGATGCCGCGGATGATGATCAGGTCCTTGATCCGGCCGGTGATGTAAAGTTCGCCATTCTCGTCGAGAAAGCCGAGATCGCCGGTACGCAACCAGTATTGTGCGCCGCCGTCCGCCGTCCGCGCCCGGAACACCGAAGCAGTCGCCTCGGGGTTGCGCCAATAGCCCTGCGCGACATTTGGCCCGCCGACCCAAACCTCGCCGACCACCCCCGGCTGCAGCGGCATCCGCGTTTCCGGATCGACGATCGCCAGACGCTCCCCGACGAGTTGCCGGCCACACCCGACGAATATCTGAGCATCCTGCGCTTGCATCGGGGCAACGATCTGGTTGCCTTGCAGGCCATCCCGACTGACCCGGCGGGTCACTGGGCCAGTCCCGCGCTGGCCTGTTGAAATCAGCAACGTCGCCTCCGCCATGCCGTATGCGGGTTGAATGCTTTCGGCGTCGAAGCCATAGGGCGCGAAGGTGGAGGCGAACCGCTCGATCGTATTTGCCCGGACAGGTTCCGCGCCGTTAAAAGCAACATTCCAGCACGAGAGATCGATACCCTTGATCTCCTCCGGGCGGTGGCGTCTGACGCAGAGATCGAATGCGAAGTTGGGGCCGCCCGCGACTTCCGCCCGATAATCGTGGATCGCCCGCAACCAGCTGAGCGGGCGCTGCATGAAGCTGACCGGCGCCATAAGGACACACAGCGCTCCGACATAAAGCGACTGCAGCACATTCAGAATGAGCCCCATGTCGTGATAGAGCGGAACCCAGCTGACGTGGGTCGATTTGCGCGTATTGCCGAAGGCGATACGGATCATCTCTGAATTTTCGATCAGATTGCCGTGGCTGACGATGACGCCTTTGGGTGCCGAGGTCGATCCGGAGGTGTACTGCAGAAACGCGACGTCTTCCCGCGCGGGACGGGGGAGCGGGGTCTGCCCTTCTGCGGAGCCCGTACAGCAGGAATCGACAAAAACCCAATCGAGCTGTCCAGTGGCGAAACGCTCCGTCAGATCCGGCCGAGCGTCGGTAAGCAGATCGCGGCGGGTCATCGCAAAACGCGGCGAGCAGTCCGCCAGAATGGCCGCGCTGGCATCCCTCGAGCTTGCGCGCCGCGGGACCATCAACGGCACCGCGATCACACCGGCGAGGAGGCAAGCGAAGAACGCGACGATGAAATCCAAGCCCGGCGAAAACAGCAGAACCGCTCTGTCACCTTTTTGTCCGCGCTCGGCCAGGCTCACAGCCACCGCCCGGGCGCGCGCATAGAGCTCGGCAAACGATAAAGAAGGCCGTTCGGCCCCGCGATCCGGCAAGAAAATATAGGCCGGCTCGTTCGGCTGCTCCGCCGCCCAATGTCGGAGCACGTCAACGAAGGACCCAAACTCGGTTTGCGGAGCCCGTTCGGCCTGCCGCGAAACCTCGGCGGTCATTCGTTCACCGGCCGGCGCGCGCGGCCAGATGACGGGCGAGCTCGCCGATCGTCGGATATTCGAACAGCAGATCGGGGGTGAGCTCCAGCCCGAGCCGATCTTCGAGCTCGACGATCAAAAACACCGAGTTGGCAGAATCGAGGCCCATGCGGGCGAACGTCGTCTCCGCGTCTATCGTGTGGTCTGGCAGGTCGAGGATACGTGCCAGGTACTCCGCACACCAGTTTCGGATCGCGGCTTCGCTCGGATTTTCAGCCCGCAAAACAAGCTCCGTATAATGACCCGATATGACCCGACACGAACTGACGGTTCCCCTAACAGCGCCGCGTTCGGCGGGTCAAGGGACGGTTTGCCTCGGGCCGGAGCAAAGAGGCTGGCGGAAATATGGATGCGTCAGGAGCTGATTTCGGGAAAACTGGTTCGAGCCAAGCGGGGAGCGAGGAAATGACGTTACGAGACAGGATCGGGATCGACGTCGGGCGCCGCCTCCGTCTCGAGGAAGCCATCCTATGGGCGGCGGCTCACGATGTCCGCTACGTCGACATCCAGCTCGACACTGCCGACAACGCCTTCACCAGCTTCGATGATGCTCGCGCCGCGGGTATCCGGCAAGCATTCCAAAAGCATAATATCCGTCTCGGCCTCCATACCCTCTCGGCCGTCAACGTGGCGGAATATTCGCCCTTTGTGGCCGAAGCCGTCGACCGGTATCTCAGAGGTTATGTCGATGTTTACGGCAGGCTCGGCGCCCAGTGGATTGTCGTGCACGCCGGCTATCATTTCACCTCGGACAGGGATTTGCGGATGAATGCCGGGCTGGAGCGCTTGAAGCGCCTCGTCGACTACGCCGAGCGGAAGAACGCGCTGATTCTGCTCGAAAACCTCAACAAGGAACCGGCCGATGCGGAGGTGCATTATCTCGCACATACGATAGAGGAATGGCGGTTTTATTTCGAGCGCATTCAGTCCCCGGCCTTTAAGCTGTCGTTCACGGTAAACCATGCGCACCTCGTTCCGGAAGGAGTGGCCGGGTTTGTCGATGCGATCGATATGAGCCGGGTCGAGGAGGTGCGGCTGGCGGATTGCTTCCGCAACGGCCACGAAATCCATTTGAAGCCCGGCGCCGGCGATCTCGATTTTGCCGATATGTTCAGGCGGATCGAGGGCAAAGGGTTCACCGGCCATTACATGAATGCGTTCGGATCGCTGGACGACATGCTCGCGGCGCGCGACGATCTGGCGCGGCAGGCCGAAGCGGCGGGCTAGGCGAGGCGCGCGGCATCACCAGCGGCCCCAGATGCGGCGCCAGCGCCCCCACCTGACCGGATGCCGACCGAGCCATCGCTTGAAGCGGATCGGCGGGAATTTCCGGCGCTCTTCGACAGACCGAATGTCCTCCTCCGGTGTCCGGGTCAACAGGCAATAATTGAAACCAATGGGGGCATCGCCGGGCGGGACCAGGCGGATTTTGAAGTTCGGCAGCACCAGACAGATTGCGAACCCTAGGCCGCGGATGTAATCGGCGAAATCGGCCGGGGCCACAGTGTGAGCGAGCAGGTTGTCGGCAAATTCGATGATCAGGCGGATATTTGGCGATCGGGCAATTGTGCGCTCCATGCCTCGCATTACCAGCGGCTCGTGCCCTTCAACGTCGATCTTGACCAAATCGACCCGTAGATCAGACGGCAGAAAATCGTCGATGGTGGTCATGTCCACCTCGACGGTCCGCCCCACGGCACCCGACGGCCCGATCTCCGACATCGAGCCACCGGAGGGAAAGTTTGCCGAAAAATGCAGCACTCCGCGGCCGCTCTTGTCGGACACCAGCACGTTTGCGGTGACAACGTTGGTATTAAAATAGAGGTGATTGGCGACGATCGTGCGCTGCAGGCTCTCGAATACCCGCGGATTGCCCTCGAACGCGTAGAGCCGCCCATGCCTCCTCACGATGCTGGCACTGAGCGCCGTGTAGAGGCCGAAATTGGCCCCGATGTCGAGAACGACCGAGCGCTCCGTCAGAAAGGTTCGGAAGACGCGAATGACGTCGGCCTCGTGCTCCCAGCCGAGAATATAGCCGAGCGCCTCCCAGCTGGTCGTGTCGACGCAGAGGTATTCGCCCGATGCGAGCTTCACCAACGCCCGATCTGCTCCGACGGCGATCGGACGGCGGATCTTCATCGCTCCCGTCTAGGGAGGACGGCTATCGCCGCGCGCCGTCCTGCTCACCCCGAGGGGGAGCCGGCGGCCCTCACAGAACCGATTCGACCCACTCGTAGAGTTTGCTCTTGGGTAGCGCGCCGATCTTGGTGGCGGCGACCTGGCCGCCCTTGAAGACGATCATGGTAGGAATGCCGCGAACCCCGTATTTCATCGGCGTCTGCGGGTTCTCGTCGATATTGACCTTGGCGACGGTTACCCTGCCGGCCATGTCGGTGGCGAGCTCTTCGAGGAACGGGCCGACCATGCGGCATGGTCCGCACCACTCCGCCCAGAAATCGACGACCACCGGCCCGCTCGCGCGGAGCACTTCGGCGTCGAAGCTGCTGTCGGTGACGGCGATCGGTTTCATCTTGTGTTCCCTCGGTTAACTGCGGGTCAGATTAGGGGAGCCGAAAATGATACGTCAAGGCAGGTACCCCGCAAGGATTTCGGGGCTGATCGGCATCAGTCGCGGACCTTCGGTCCACAACAGGGCGCAACGGATCTCGCGATCCGGATAAATGCGCTCCAGCGCCGCTTGGTAGGCCGCAAGTTGTCGAAGATAGATCGGCGCCACCTCGTGCTCGCTGTCGGGCGGTGGGCGCAGGCTCTTGTAATCGACGATCAGCACGCGGTCCTCTGCGACCACCAGCCGATCGATCTGCCCTGATAAGGCTTGCCCTCCGATTAACCCGATGAGCGGCACCTCGGCCTGCGAGCCCGGACCAAACAGCTCGGTGAAATCGGGGTGATCCAAGACAGCGATTATTTCGCGCAGAATTTCGTCCTGCTCCTCGGCCGTGAGGCGGTGAGTCGCCAACGCCAAAAAGCGCCGCGCCGCAACCTCGCGCTCCTCGATCGGCAGCTCGGGCAGAGCCTGCAGTAGCCGGTGTATGAGGAGGCCGCGCTTGAAGCGGTCGCGCCCTTGCGCCGCCAGCGGCGAGAGGGCGGGCGGCTCAGCCCCGCTCGGCCGCGACGGGGCGAGCGGCCGCGGCGGGTCGGGCTCGGCTGGCGGCGGCTGACGCACCCAATCCGGCAATGGCCCGGCCGCCGCTACCGCTGCCGCCGAGCGCTCCCGAACCGGCGGGACGGTTTGAGGACTGGTGAGCCGCAGACCCTGGCCGCACCAGCCGTCGGCGCCGATCAGCGGCGTCGAGTCGAAGGGAAAAGGTGTCGAAATCTCGGCGAGACCCGTGCGGCAGAGCGCGTGCCATGAATCTTCCCTGGGCGCTTCCCGCGTTTGCCAACCGCAGATATAGAGCCGGTCCTGGGCCCGGCTCAGTGCGACATAGAGCAGGCGGCGATATTCCTCCAGGTTGCGCTCGCGCAGCGTCCGTTTTTCGCTCGTATAAAACGGGACGGCGAGATCGGCACGCGGACACCACAGCGGCAGCCCCTCACGCTGCGTCCACAGCAGCGTGTCCGGCAGGTTTGGCAGCTGCATCGTGTCGGGCAGAAAGACCACCGGCGCTTCGAGCCCCTTCGCGCCATGAACCGTCAATATGCGCACCTCGTCGCGCTGTCTTGCGCCGAAATCGCGCTTGACTTCCGTGTCGCCGGCGACCAGCCAGCGCAGAAAACCCTGCAAGGACGGCACATGTTCGCGTTCGTAGGAGAGTGCCAATGCGAGGAACTCCTCGACGGGGTCCGCGGCCTCGACCCCGAGACGCTCCAGCAGCATGCGCCGCCCCCCCTGAGCGCCGAGGATCTCGGCGTAGAGTTCGTACGGCGGCACGAAATCGGCGCGGGCCAAGAGATCGGAGAGCCGCTCAACCGCCCGCCGAAGCTGCGGAGATTTGCCGACTTCGACGCGCAAACGGTGCCACAGCTTTTCGCTGCCGCGGTCATAGGCGAGATCGAACAGCATCTCCTCGTCGATGCCGAAGAGGGGGCCCTTCAACACCGTCGCCAAGGTAAGGTCATCCTCCGGCAACAGCAAGAACCGGCCGAGCGCCACGAGGTCTTGTACAGCCAGCTGCTCGGTCAGGATGAGGCGGTCGGCTCCGGCCACAGGAATGTCGCGTTGTTTGAGTGCGCGCAGCAGCTCTCCGACAAACTCGTTGCGCCGCCGCACCAGCACCATGACGTCTCCCGGCCGGATCGGGCGGCCGGAGGCTTCGAGCAACTCCCCATTATCGAGCCGATCCGCAATGGTTGCGGCGATCGCGTTTGCGAGCCGGGTGCGAGGCTGCGTTGTTCGCTGGCGAATGACCGGCAGCGCCATCGGGTCGGGCGGCTCCTCGGGCTGCCCGACCACTGGCGGCCACAACTCGACTACTCCTGCGTGTCCCGCCCGGGACGCGATATGACGGATCTCGCTGCCGTCGAGAGCGACCCCGTCGCGAGCCGCCGCATTTCGAAAGACAGCGTCGATCGCCCGCAGCACCGGCTCGGTCGAACGGAACGAGACTTCCAGCGGCACCACGCGCCATTGCTGCCGGGCGTCGCTGATGCGCCTCTCGAAATATTCACGTATCGCCAGGAAGGCTCGCGGATCCGCGCCCTGAAAGCTGTAGATCGACTGTTTGGCGTCGCCGACGGCAAAGATCGTGCGCAGGCGGCCGCCGGCGCCCTCGCCGGCAAAAAACTCCTCGGCGAGCGCCGCCACGATTTGCCATTGCTCGGGGTTGGTGTCTTGCGCCTCGTCGATCAGAATGTGGTCGAGGCCGCCGTCGAGCTTGAACAGCACCCACGGTGCAATGCCGGGGTGGCGCAACAGATTAAGCGCAACCGAGATCAAGTCGTCATAGTCGAGGACGCCTTGGGCGCATTTCAGCTCGGCATAAGCGTCCATCAACGCACCGCCGAGCTTGGTCACCGCGCAGCTCGCTTCGACAACCGCCGCGGCCGACTGCGTCTCGCAAAATTTTTTGACCCGTTCAGCTTCCGCGTCGAGCACCGCCCGAGCATCGCAGCCGGCGCTGCGGGCGGCGTCCCGGGTGATCAGGGTTTTGCGGGTCTCGCCCTCCATGGTCAGGAATGCAGCGGTATACGCCGGAAGCATCTGACGACGCAGCCCCGGGGTCTCGCACCACGCGGCAAGAGCGGCGCCGCGCTCTCGATCGGTGCAGGATCCGGCGGAGAGCGCCTGCGCAGCCGAGCGCAGCCCTGTCTCGTCCCCGGCTCCCGCGGCGCAGAAAGCGGCGATCACTGCCTCCTCGGTTGTCCCGGCGGGCAAACTCAGGGTTTGGCAGAGGTTGTCGCGCAGCTCCGAATGGCCTTTGCCGAGCGCTTGGCGGAGCTTGCCGCGCTCGGCCGCCACTGACGCCATCAACACACCAAAGCGCTCCTCAGGAGCATGGCCGGCCACCACCGTAAGCGCCTCGGCGAGTTCGGGCTCGTTACCGTTGCGCGCGGCAATCACAACACGCTCGCCGGCCTCGATCAGCGTTTCACGCGCGCTGCGCTCGTCGAGGACCGCAAACTCGGTCGGCACTCCGGCCTCCAGCGGGAAGCGGCGCAACAGTGTTTGGCAAAAGGCGTGGATCGTCGCGATCTTGATGCCGCCGGGGGTTTCGAGAACGCGCGCGAAAAGCTGTCGCGCCCGGGCGATCGTCGCGTCGCTGGGCATGCGCCCGGTCAGCTTCTGCAATGTCTCGGCGAGCGCCCCCGACCTCAAGGTCGCCCAATTGGCCAATTCCTCGTTCAGCCGGTTTGCCATCTCGGCGGCAGCAGCACGGGTGAAGGTCAGGCACAAGATGCGTGCGGGATCGGTCCCGTCGAGCATCAGCCACAGCAGGCGGTCGATGAGCACCCGCGTCTTGCCGGTTCCAGCCGAGGCGGAGACCCAGACCGAAGCCCGCGGGGCCGCCGCCTTGCGTTGCGGGGTGTCGGGGTCGTCGAACGACCTCACTCCTCGGCCTCGCTCTCGGCGAGCCGCTCGAGGTGCCGGTAATCGGAATATCGCGGCGCCCAACGCGGCGCTGGAACCGCGAGATAGGGTGTCGCCGGATCGTCGAACCGGTCGATCAGCGCCTCGATGCGGGCGACCACGCGATCGATCAGCGCGCCGGGGTCACCCGGATCGATCCGGCAGCGTTCGCCGGCGGGTTCGCCACCGCTCAGCCGCCAATATTCGAGCGCCGTCGGCGAACCATTGACGCCTTTGAAACCGCCGCCGCGCAGTATCGCGCCCTCGAGAGGCAGTTGCAGCGCAAACCCCGTTTGCACTTGCTTTGCCTGCGGAATGCTGCCGGTTTTGTAGTCGACCAGCAGAAAGCCCCCGTCGGCGAGCCGGTCGATGCGGTCCGCCTTGGCGGTGATCGTGAACGGCCCGCCGCGCGCCGGCAATGTCCAGCTTCCCTCGCACTCGCTGAGACTCTCGATGACGCCGAGGCGCTCCTCATCGACCAGCCAACGAGCGATCCTCTCAAAGCGGGGCCACCAGAACGCCCACGCGCCGGGGCGCGACAGGATGGGCCCGAATTGCTCGCGGCCGATGCGCAGCAGCTCCGCCTCGGCGTCATCCGGCATCCCCCGCGGGAAGCGGCGAAAGAAGGCGTCTAGCGTCCGATGAATGGCGGTGCCGAGCTCGGCACGGCCGGGATCGGCGTCGAGTTCGTCCAGAGCCCTCAGTCCGAGAATATGGCGCGCATAGATCGCGTAGGGATCGCGCAGCCAGGTCTCGATCTGCGTCACCGAAAGCTTTCGCGGCCGCGCTGCGAGAGGCGGACGCGGTTCGGGCGGGAGCAGCGGCCGATACCCCTGTGCCCGATCAATCAGCTCCGCGGGGTGCCGAAGGGTATCGTCCGGCCCGAGCGCGCCATCTAATCCGCCTGCCTGCAATACCGTATCGAGGCGAAGCAGCCAGCGCGACGGCACGGTTGGAACACCCTCGCTCCGCGCAGCGCGGGTCAGCGCCACTTCCGGCGCCCCCAGGGCCTGGGCAAAGTCGTGCGCGGCTATTCCGATTGCGCGCTCCGGCAAGGCAATCCCGAACTCGCGCCGCATCTGCCGCGACATCCATGGATCGTGCTCGGTGGAAGGCGGCCAGGTGCCCTCGTTCAGACCGCCAAGGACGACCAGATCGGCCTGCTGCAGCCGCGCTTCGAGGAGACCCCAGATCGCCAAGCGGGGATGGCGGCCGAATACCGGGCGCACGACCGCATCGGCGGCCAATGCCTCGAACAAGGCCGGATAATGACCGCCGGGCAGAGGCGGAAAATCCCGCGCGGCATCGATCAGTTCATGGCAGAAGCGCGCGGCCGCCTCGCCCGCCGCCTCATGCCAGAGGCGCTCGCCGCCGTTTTCCGTTGCGGTCGCGGCCAGCCGCTCGGCGGCCTCGACATGCGCCGACGCAAGACGCGACAGCGGTACGGCATCCGCGGCCAGCAGCTCCGGCAGCGAGCCGAGGCAGGCCTCGAGCCGATCCACAAACCTCTCCAAACCCACTCTCTCATCGCCGAGAGCAGCCCTGAGGCCTGCGAAGCCCGGTGCGGGACGCGGTCCACGGATTGCTTGTTCGAGCTGACGCGCGAGATCGCGGAAGGCGACCGGAGCGAGCCCGCCGGAGGCGAGCGGATGCTTCAGCGCAGCGAGCAGGGGCACCGGGGCGAGTTGGCTGGCCGCCAGATCGAGGACGAGGCGCAGAAAAACACCCGGCGGTGTTCGGTTGAGCGGTAGACCGGCCGAATCGTCGATGTCGATGCCCCAGCGGCGCAGCTCCGCAGCAACCCTTCGGGCGAGCGCTCGATCGGGGGTGACGAGAGCAGCGGTGGCACCCGGTGTCTCCAGCTTGCGGCGAAGCAACAGCGCGATGGTGACCGCCTCCTCTTGCGCGCTGACACAGTCGTACCGGCTCAACCGGTCGAGCGTGTCCGCACGCTCTGCCGGCAGCCGCCGCCACGCATCGGTGGTGACGGCCGGCCGCATCGCCTCGGCGATCAGCCGTACCCGGCGCGCGATTGTGCCCTCGCTGTCGCGCTCGGCAAGTTCTCGCGCACCGCGAGAGACGGTAGCGAACAGAGGAAGATCAAAGAGGCCCTCGAAACCGCGGGCGGGGATGGAGTCCGGCCGGCTCGGGGGCCAATCGCGAACCTCAGCCGGTGTTAGGTCAAGCGACCGGAGCAACCCAGCCATGAGATGCTGTGGGTGAGCCTCGTCCTCTTCGATTGCCGACCACTCTGCAGCATCGCGGTCGCGGTCGAGACCGGGGAGGATCACCGCGCCCTGGTCCAGCGCGGCGACAATCGAAAGCAGTTCGGTCATCGCCGGGATGCCGCCGATCAATCCCGCGGCGATCACCGGATGGCGCGGTGGAGAGCGGCGCCAAGCCGTGGTTTGCTGTTCCAGCAGACGATTGCGCCGCGATGCCGCGTCGAGAGCCCCCTCCTCGGCGAGAATCCGCGGCCAATACTGCGGCAGGATTTCAAGAAATTGGTGGACGACGCGCCAATGCTCCGCCAGGCCCTCGGGGACCAAATCGGCAATCTTTGCAAAGCTCGCCCCCTCGGTCGCGACCCGGTCGAGAAGCCGGGCTAGGCTCGCCGCGAGCGCGGCGGCTTGCCCCGGAAAAAGCGGCTCGGCGCCGCGCCGCTCCCCCCAGTGCAGGACGAGCCGGGTCAGCAGCAACCGCCCGCGCAGCTCCGGGATCGGCGGCGGCACTGCCAGGTCTTCCGCGCCGCCGTTGGACAACGACAGCTCGTCCGAATCGAGATCGCCGATGGGCCGCATCCGCGGCAGCAGCAACGGGGTCCCCGCTACTTTGCCCTCCGGCGCGACACGCAGGAATGCGTCGCGCAGCGAGCGCACCGCGCGGCGCGTCGGCAGCAGAACGGTCATGCGCGGTAGCAGCAGCGGATCGGCGCCCGCCATCCCGAGCAGCCCAGCCGCCAGCGTCGTCAGAAACGGCCGGTGCGCAGCAATCGTATAGACCTTCGACTGCACTGGTTTGACCAATTCGCTAATTTGACGCAGAGACTATCGCTCTACGTGTCTCGAGGAAAGCCGTTCGCGCCCTGCGGCAAGGCCCTCTGGGGAGCCGATGTGGTACCACTCGCCGTCATGCACTATGGCATGCAGACGCCCCGCCTGTTCGGCGCGGTCGAACAGCCGGACAAGCGAGAAGACGGGGTCGGAAACTCCAGCGAAGGCGCGGCGGTGCAGCAGCTGGAGGCCGGCGAAGAGAAAGGGCGCTATCTCGCGCTCGCTCCGGCGATGCGGGCACCCCGACGGGTCGATCAAATAGTCGCCATTGCCCTCGTAGCCGACGGCCGTCACGGTCCGCTGCAGCAACAGGATTGCGTCCATGCGTTCGGGATCGAAGGCGGCGGCGAGCCGCTGCAGGGCGCGATCCTTGCCGTCGAGCCAGAATACGTCGCTGTTGACGACAAAAAAGTCGTCATCGAGCAATGGCAGCGCCCGCGCGACGCCGCCGCCTGTGTCGAGCAGCTCGGTTTCCTGTGAAATCTCGATGCGCGGGTGATGCCGCCGGGCAAGTTGCGCGGCGATCATCGCTGCCTTGTAATGCACATTTACGACGACCCGTTCGACCCCGACTAGCGCCAGCCGATCGATCGCATGATCGAGCAAGGTCCGGCCGTTTATCTCGATCAGGGGTTTCGGAATGGTTTCGGTCACGGGCCGCAGCCGGGTACCGAGCCCGGCGGCGAGCACCATTGCCGTCCGCGGCGGGACGATCATCGGTGAATATGCCGAACCGAGCGCGGCAGGTGACAGTCGAGCCAGCGAGCGATCGGGTCGAGGGCCGGGTGGGCGAGCTCCCGTTCGAGCAGCCGCCAGATCCGCGGGAGGTGAATGAGGTAGCGTGGCTTGCCGTCACGCCTCCACAACCGCGTGAAAATGCCAAGGATCTTGCAATTCCGCTGGGTCGCAAGGATTGCCGCCGATCGCAGGAACGCTGCGCGGTCGAGCCCCGGAAAAGCAGCAAGATAGCGCTCGGTCATCTGCCGGCGGAGGTCGGCGGGAACGTCGCGCCGGGCGTCATCGAGGAGCGATACGAGGTCGTAGCTCGGCGGGCCGCATACGGCGTCCTGAAAATCGAGGAGGCCACAGCCCTGCACCCCGGAGCGATCCGGCAAAAGCATCAAATTGTCGACGTGATAGTCGCGCAATACCAAGGTATCGCAGGGAAGCGCCGCTTGCGGCAGAAGCGTTCGCCACAGATCGAGATACTCGTCGCGCCGCGCGTCGGACAACGGCTCTCCAAGAGCCGCCGGGGCATACCAATCGACCAGGAGGGCCGCCTCGGCGAGGAGCCGCTCCGCGTCGTAAGGGGGCAAGTCGGGGCTCGCGCCTGCCTCGACTGCGCGCTGCAGCTCGACGAGTGTTTCAACCGCCAGTGCATAAAGGGCCCGCTCGTCGGCGCCGCGGTCGAGAAGGCGGGTGTAGGTGTCGTCGCCGAAATCCTCGATCAGCAGAAAGCCGGCCGCGCGGTCTTCCGCGAACACCTCGGGAGCGCTGAACCCGAGCCGCCGCAATAGCTGTGCGACGGCGATATAAGCGACGATATCCTCTTGCGGCGGCGGCGCATCCATCAGTACGGCTCGCCGGCCGTTGTCGCCGAGGCGGTAATAGCGCCTGAACGACGCGTCGCCGGCGAGAGGCAGCGGCTTGGCGTTTCCCCAGCCGCACCCGTCGAGAAAGGCTGCCATTGCCCGCTTTCGCGCGGAATCGCTGGAAGCAGCCATTGGGCTGAACGACGGAAGCGATTCGCCGGCAGAGCCCGGCTCGCTCGGTTCACGCATCGGCTGCGATCATCGCCAGCCGCGCTTGCCACTCGTTGCCCGGATCGATCGCAATTCGTCGCTCGTTTGGCCCAACGCCGAATGCGAAGCGGAGTTCGAGCCGGTGACCGGGCAGCAGCGGTCCCAACCGCTCGGGCCACTCGATCAGTGAGATACCTGTGATGAATGCTTCCTCGATCCCCAGCTCCCATGCCTCCTCGGGGGCCCGGATCCGATACAGATCGAAATGCCAGATCGCCGCCGGACCTGCGTCGTAGACCTGCACGAGCGTGAAGGTTGGGCTCGGGACTTCGTCCTGGTTCCCGCACGCCCCGATAAAGGCACGCGCAAAGACGGTTTTGCCTGAGCCGAGGTCGCCCTTCAGCGCAATGATATCGGCCGGGGCGGCCACCGCGGCGATGCGGGCAGCGAGCGCGGCGGTGGCAGTTTCGTTCGGCAGATCGATAACAATCATCGCCTAGCCGTTGTATAACCGGCATCGGCCAGGCGCAACATGTGTGGGGTCGGCGCTTGCTCGCGGCCCAGATCGGCGATCCTCGAGGTTGGCTTTACGCGGACGGGACCGCTATCGCACGAATCGGGTCGAGACTTCGCCTATGCCGCGGCCCGGCTCTCGATTTGGGCCGAAGGCGGCGCCCCGGCGAATTCGCGCAAGGCCGTCGGCAGCCAGCAGGTGATGGTGGTTCCCCGACCGGCGACCGAGTCGATCGTAACGGCTCCCCCATGCAGTTCTATCAGGCTCTTCACCAGCGAAAGGCCGAGCCCGGCACCCGATCGCGGCGTGCCGCGTTCGAATTTTTCGAACATCCGGGCCTGATCGGACGGCGGAATACCGATCCCGCTATCGGCGACGGTCAGCAGCAGCTCGTTCTCACGGCGTTCGGCCTCGATGCGTATCGCGCCGCCCGGAGGGGTGAATTTGATCGCATTGGAAATCAGGTTAAAGAGCGCTTGCTTGAGCCGGCGTTCGTCCGCCGCAATCGTGCCGATGTCGGGCGGACAAGAGAGCTCGATCTCGAGCTCTCGGCTTTTCGCACGCCCCCGCGTCAGCGCCAGCACCATCTCCAGCATCGCGAAAATCTCGACACGGCCCGTCTCCAGAACCATGTAACCCGCCTCGATCGTGGCGAGGTCGATGATATCGTTGATGAGCCCCAGCAGCTGTTGTGAGCTCTGGAGGATGCCGCGGCTATAGTCGAGCTGCCGCGGGTTCAAGTCGCCGAAATACTGGTTGGTCAAGATCTCCGCAAAGCCTATGACCGCATTCAACGGCGTCCGCAACTCGTGGGAGACGTTGGCAACAAACTCGCTTTTCAGCCGCCCCGCGGTTTCGAGCGCTTCGTTGCGCTCGCGCAGCACGCGTTCATATTTCGCCGTATCGGTCACGTCGAGATAGGTCACCAAGACATTGCCATCCGGCAGCGGAATGGTCGCCTCCTGCAGCATCGACCCGTCGGTTCGATAGACTGGGCCGCTCGCCGGGGCCTGGGCGGTGACTTTTGAAATGATTCTCTGCTTCCTCGCATTCCAATCGCCCGAATTATCGAGGAGAGCGCGGGTCTTCTCGAGGATTTCCCCGATATGCGGTTCGCCCGCGACGTCGTCTTCCGATAATTCCCAAAGCGCCAGATAGGCTGGATTATGGAGCTTCAACCGGCCGTCGCTGCCGTAGACCGCGATGCCCTCGAAGAGGTGGTCGAGAGTGGCGCGCCGCACCTTCGTCAAGGTGTTGCATGAGCGCTCGAGCGCCAGGCGATCGCTGACGTCCTCGTAAACGAAGGTGAGGCCGCCGAATGGATGTGGGGAGATCGACAACAGCAAGGTGCGGCCATCAGGCAAATGCAGCAGATCTTGCTGCGGCCGGACGACCGACGTGAAAAGCCGTAGCTGCTCGCACTTGAACGCCCGGAAATCCGCGGCCTCAGGGAGACAACGGGCTTCCCGCAGCCGTTCCAGAACTTCCTCGAAAGAAGGTTGAGCGCCGAGCCAATCTTCTGCGAGGCTCCACATCGAGGCGAACGCCGCGTTAAAAAATTTGAGCCGCTTGTCGGGGCCGTAGATCGCGACCGAGGCGCGGATCGTCTCGAGGACCTCGGCGTGCGCATTGATGTGGCGCCACAACTCCGCTTCCGCGGCCTCGCGATCGGTGCGATCACAGGCGAAACCGATTGTGCCTCCCGTGGAGCACGGCACCTCGCCGATCTCGACCAGCCGGCGCGAGCCGCCGATGACGACGTGCCGGCTTTCGCCGGGGCGGGCGCAGGAAGCCAGTTCCCGGCCTTCCGCGACAACCAGATCGGCGGTCGTGTCGAGGGCGCTCGCATAGGCTCGGTTGCAATCGACGAGGATGCCCTCGGGGCCTCGCCGCCACACCGGCAGTGGAATGGCGTCGAGCATCTGGCGCAAATCGGCGACTTCTTGGCCTGCCCTCTGGACCATTACCGCAGCCGTCGCGTCGAGCCTCCACAGCACAGTGTCGCCGCTCGCTGCGCGCCGCCCTTCGACGGCATAGGCGGCCCCGCTGCGGGTAACGAAAGTGGCGGAGAAAGCGGCTCCCCCGGATTGCAGCCTCTGCCGGGCCTTCTCCAGCTGCTCTGCATCGACGGCCTGTAGCCTTGCGAGGAACTGGCGATAGCCCGAGTTTTTATCATGCGCGTCAGCGTTCGGCCGATTTGGACGCCAGCGAAACCATTCGAGGGGGACGGTTTCGAGTGTCGCGGTTCTCGCGCGCTCCTCGCAGAGCTCAGTGCGGGCGCGCAGCAGAGCAACAACAAAAGCCAATGTGACAATCAGGCACAACGCAGCAGCCGCTTCGAACACAACCACTCGCCCTTGCTAGAACCATAGGTGTACGAGCGATCTATCGATCTCCCGCATGCCCACATTAGGAGTGTTATTTACCTAATTGCAAGAGCGCTATCGCCAAGAATGTAGTTAAAGTTGTAAACGGCGATTAATAGCGGTAGTGGTCCGGTTTGAACGGACCCGCGCGCTCGACGCTTAGATAGCCGGCCTGGGCCGGGGTGAGCGCCGTCAATTTCGCGCCGAGCTTGTCGAGGTGCAGCGCCGCGACCTTCTCGTCGAGATGCTTCGGCAATACGTAAACTTTGTTGTCGTATTTGCCGTGATTGGTCCACAGTTCGATCTGTGCGAGCACCTGGTTGGTGAACGACGCGCTCATCACAAAGCTCGGGTGACCGGTCGCGCAACCGAGATTGACCAGCCGCCCCTTGGCCAGGACGATCAGGCGCTTGCCGTCGGGAAAGACAACCTCGTCGACCTGAGGCTTGACCTCCTCCCACGGATAGTTGCGCAGCGCATCGATCTGAATCTCGCTGTCGAAATGGCCGATATTGCAGACGATGGCCCGGTCTTTCATCTGCCGCATGTGATCGATCGTGATGACGTCGATATTGCCCGTCGCTGTCACGAAGATGTCGCCTTGCGAGGCCATTTCGTCCATTGTCGCGACCTGATAGCCTTCCATCGCTGCCTGCAGCGCACAGATCGGATCGATCTCGGTCACCATGACCCGCGCGCCCTGGCTGCGCAGGCTCGCCGCCGAGCCCTTCCCGACATTGCCAAAGCCGCAGACCACGGCGACTTTGCCGGCGACCATCACGTCGGTAGCGCGCTTGATCCCGTCGACCAGGCTCTCGCGGCAGCCATAAAGGTTGTCGAACTTCGATTTGGTGACGCTGTCGTTGACGTTGATCGCCGGAGCTTTGAGCGACCCCTCCCGCACCATCTCGTAGAGCCGGTTCACACCGGTGGTGGTCTCTTCCGAGATCCCGCGAATATGGTTCAGCAGCTCGGGATATTTGTCGTGGAGGACCTTGGTCGCGTCGCCGCCGTCATCGAGCACCATGTTGGGTGTCCAGCCCCCAAATGGACCCTCGGCTGGACCGCGCAAGGTTTGCTCTATACACCACTCGTATTCCTCCTCGCTCTCGCCTTTCCAGGCAAAGACCGGAATGCCGCGAGCGGCCATCGCGGCCGCGGCATGATCCTGGGTCGAGAAGATGTTGCAGGAGCTCCAGCGAACCGTGGCGCCGAGCTCAACGAGCGTCTCGATCAGCACTGCGGTCTGGATCGTCATGTGAAGGCAGCCGACGATGCGCGCTCCCGCAAGCGGCTTCGCGGTGCCGAATTCCTCGCGCAACGCCATCAGCCCCGGCATTTCGGTCTCGGCAATGGCGATCTCGCGCCGCCCCCAATCGGCAAGCGAAATATCGGCAACCTTAAAATCGGTCCATGCGTGCATCCTCGACTCTCCTCGATCACACATCAGGGGCAAGTCCAGAAAGATATACACATATCTTTATATCGTCAATCGATCGGGATTGGCTCGCGGCAAGGGGACCTTGGGAGCGAAGGCAGCTGGGCGTAGGGAGGCGCCCGATCGGCGGGTCTGGTTCATCTGGGGATGGACCCGAGCCCGCGCCTGCGCTAACCATTACGGCATCGAAGGGCCGCGATCGGGCGGCCTGGCTGCAAGGCGCAAGGGAGCGGTGATGGCCTACGAAGGTATGATTGCGGAGAGGATTGCGATCAACGGCGACAAGAACGAACCGATCTCGGCCTATGTTGCGCGGCCGTTGGGTTCGGGTCCATTCCCCGGAATGGTGCTCCTCCATCATGCGCCCGGCTGGGACGAGTGGTACCGCGAGGCGACCCGTAAGTTCGCGCATCACGGCTATGCGGCGATCAGCCATAATCTCTATCACCGCGCCGGCGAAGGCAAAGCGGACGATGTCGCCGCCAAGGTGCGCGCCGAGGGCGGCGTGCCGGATGCCCAGGTCATCGGCGACACCGAGGGCGCGGTCCAATGGCTGCGCGCGCAGCCGTGGCTCAACGGCAAGGTCGGGGTGTTCGGCACCTGCTCGGGCGGCCGGCAAACTTTTCTCTACGCCTGCCACACCAAGAATATTGATGCCGCCTGCGACCTGTGGGGCGGCCGGGTGGTGATGAGTCGGGAGGAGTTGAACCCGAAGCAGCCGACCGCGCCGATCGAGTTTACCAGGAACCTGTCCTGCCCTCTGCTCGGCCTCTTCGGCAATGAGGATCGTGCGCCGACCCCGGAGCAGGTGGACCAGCACGAGGCCGAGCTGAAGAAGCACGGCAAACCGTACGAGTTTCACCGTTACGACGGCGCCGGTCACGGCTTCTTCTACTACGACCGGCCGATGTATCGCATCGAGCAGGCGCTGGACGGCTGGCAAAAGGTATTTTCGTTTTTGCAGAAGCACCTGGCGGCATAACGCCGGCATGTGCACCTCGATCGTCGAGGTCGTCGGCGCGGACGGCGCCGGCAAGGGCGGCGACGGGTGGTTCGATCTGACCCATTCGGTGGTGTCCTACGACCACCCGCACCACGCTCTCTTGGAAGAGGCCATCACGATCGATTTCGTCAACGCCGCGCTCGGCCCGGGCACGCGGGTCGCAGTCGAACTTACGTTGGAATCGGCCAAGGAGCTGAGCGGTGCGCTTGCCAGGGCAATCGAGGCCGCCGAAATCGAAGAAAGCGCACGTTTGCGGCCCCGCCGCTGACGCCCGGCGTCATGCGCCGAGCGTAGGAGCTAGTCGGCAACCGGCTCGCAGCGAAAGCCGTCGCCCCAGCGCTTGATGTGCCCGACAGAGGGCGAGGGGAAGTGCATCGTGCAGCACAGCGTGCTTGTGTCGCAGTAGCGTTCGAGAAACGCGCGCCGGGTAGCCGAGGCCTGCTTCTGGTCGTAATCGACCCGCATCACGAGATCCGGATAACGCGCTTGGATCGGCGAGTGGATCAGATCGCCGGTAAACACAGCCTGGTCGCCGCGGCGCCCGGCGCAGACCGCGAAGTGGTCGGGTGTGTGACCGCGGGTCGGAGTCAGCCGAATATGGTCATCGACGGCATAATCACTGGTGACGAGCTCGGCCTTTTTAGCGTCGATGATCGGCAGAACGCTGTCCCGCATCGGGTCGAGCGGCGTCTCGCGATGAACGCCGTCCCAATATTCGAATTCTTTTTTCGAGAAGAGGTATTTGGCATTGGGGAAGGTCGGGACCCAGCGGCCGTTCTCCAGCCGCGTATTCCAGCCGACATGATCGCCGTGCAGATGCGTGCACATGACGATGTCGATATCCTCGACGGTGACACCGGCCGCCTTCAGGGCTTGCATCCAGTTGCTGTCGCTCTTGCGGTGCCAGGTCGGGCGATGCGGAAAAGACTTGTCGTTGCCAATACAGGCATCCACCAGAATGGTGTGGTGCGGGGTCTTGACGACATAGGATTGAAAGCACAGCACGGCCATGCCGGTGACCGGGTCGAGCGCTGCCGGCTCCATCCACGACCGGTTTTCGTCCAACAGCTCCCGGCTCAGGCTCGGCAGGAACTCCAGGATCGGTGTGAACCCCGCCTCCTGCTCGACGATCCGGTGGATCGTCATGTCGTTGACGGTGAAGCTCGTGCGCATGGTCCCGCCCTCCGCAAAAGTCATTCGCCGGAGCGTAGCCGCGCCCCGGCGGCGTAGCAAACGGAAACAGCCACTCCGATCCGCCGCCAATCCGAGAGCTGCTGCGGCCAGGGACGGTTGATCAGGCCGAGCGGACCGCAGTGGCCGACGGCGAACACGCGGGTATCGTCCCGGGCGAACCAATCGGAACCCGAGGCGTGAGAGATCTGTGGCGGCGTGTCGTGCAACGCGAATACTCGTCGCACCGCGCGCCATCCGGCATTCCCCATGCCGACGACAACCGGCGCTGCGAGAAATGAAATGAGCGGCCGCAGATGCTGCTCGGAGCAGGAGTCCACCCAGCTCGACCGAATGGGCGAATTCATTGCGCCCTCTTTGATGCACAGGATGGAGTTGGTCAGAAAGACGGGTGCGCCGCAGTCGCGCTGTGATGGGTGTTCTACCGCAATGCCGGCTGCGGTCAGCAGTCTATACAAATTTTCGTTGGTCTTGTTGTCCGGCTCGTCGCGCCCGCGGCAGCGGACGAAATAGCCGACATTGCCGAAATCCTGACCGACCACGAGGAGCTTCGGGCTGCGGTGGCCGAGCCACTGCTCCCAATGGCTGACCACATCGGGGTCGAAGTCGAATTCGGCGCAGCTCCTGATTTTGCCAGGGCTGCGCTCCACACAGATGCGGCAGGCCTTGCGCCGCGCTATCAGCGTCTCAAACTCGGGCATGTGCGGCCAACGCCTGGACCCGCTCGGCCAAACGGCGAAGCCGACGATCCGCAAAGCCGAGCTGCTCCAGGTGCTGCAGTGTATTCTCGAAATAATCGCGGCACGTGCCGCGGCGGCCGGCGGCGCCGAGGATCCTGCGCGCCGCCTCGTCGAGCGGCAGATGGCCGGCGTAATCCGGGCAGCGGCGCAGCGCAGTGAACGCAAGGGACAGCCGTGCGCCGGTTGCGGTTTGCACCCGCAGCAGCCGTGCTGCGTAGACCACGCGGCCGCTCATCTCGCGGTGCCATATTCGATCGAGCGCCTCCGTCGTCAATCGAAGCGCGGCACCGCGGCAGGACCCGCCGCGATCGAGCCCGAGCGTCAGTCCGGGATTTGCTGCCGTTCCCCGGTAATCATAGGAGTATAGGCAGAAGCTGCGGTGGTAGCCGTGCAGCAAGGCCGGCTCGGTTGCGGCATCACGCAACTCGGCATCCCACAGCAGCGAGCCGTAGGCGAAGATCCACACCGGCTGTCCGCCGTCGCGCGATGCCGCGGTCTCCGCCGGCATCGGCGGAGCCGGAGTTTCGCCGGGTGCTTTCCCTCTCCGCCCCTTGGGGGGAGAGGGTCAGGGTGAGGTGGGGGAGCCCTCCGCTCCGCAACTGCGGGACTACCCACCTCACCCTCCCGGCCGCTGTCGCGTCCGGGCCCCTCCCTCTCCCCCCGCAAGCGGGCGGAGAGGGGCGAAGGGCGGCTTAATGCGAGCCAATTCGCCTCACATCTATGCGAAGGCGCGGCGGATGCGGCCCCAATCCTCGATCGCGTGTTCCTGGCCGGGCACGATCTGCAATGCGATCTCCGTGTAGCCGGCGTCGGCCAATGCCGCGATGCGCTCCTTCAGCTCCTTCTCGGTCGCCGTAAAGGTCGTGCGCCGGATCAATTCGGCGGTGACGAACCGCCGCTCCTCCGGCTTGACGAACATCAAATGGCCGCGATGGTTTTCGAGATAATGGGCGCCCTGCGGCGTGAATTTGCGGGCCAGCTCGACATAGCCCGCCACGCTCTCGGCGACCGCGGGCGGCATCGGCGCCATCATCGGCAACCCCGCCAATGCCGCGTCGGCCGCGCGATGCAATAGCATCGCGGCGCGCGGCCCGGCCTGCGCAATGGCGCGCGGCGAGTCGGCGGGCTCGCCCTCTTCCAATATCGCACCACCTGTCAGCGCCACGGGATCGAGCGGCTCCGCGTCGCGCCCAGCCTCCCGCCGGCGCTCCCGCATGTCGGCCATCGCGGCGACAGCGCCATCGACATCGCCGGCTGTAGCGATCCACCCGGCGCCGAGCTTCGCGGTCAAGCTGCGCGCCCGCGGCCCCGAGGCCGCGACGTAAAGCGGGATCGGATCACGCGTATTGATCAGCCCGAGCTCGGGGTTCAACAGCCGGATCAGCCGCTTTTTGTTTTCGATTTCGGCCTCGACCGTCTCGCCGCGCAACAGCGCCATGACGATGCGGACATATTCCTCCATATCGGCGAGCCTGACGGCGCCGAGCCCCATCGCCCGTCGGCCTGTGAACCCGGTCCCGATACCGAAATCGATCCGCCCCGGCGCCAATTTGTTCAGCGAGGCGAAGGCGTTCGCGGTAACCGGGGCGATGCGGTTCGACGGGATCAGCACGCCGGTGCCGAGCCGGATCTTCGTCGTTTTCATCGCCGCCGCCGCCATCGCGACAAACGGGTCCGCACTCAGCATCTGCGTGTCGTAGAACCACGCGCGCGCAAAGCCCAATTCCTCGGCGCGCCGCACCACCCGCCAGGAATCGGCGTCGGTGGGAATGGCGATCCCGAACTGCATGGCCGGCATCTCCTCGCCGACCCGGAAGCTCCCGGCCTACCGCTTGGAGAATTGGAAGCTGCGGCGGGCTTTGGCTTTGCCGTATTTTTTGCGCTCGACGACGCGGCTGTCGCGGGTGAGAAAGCCCTGGCTCTTCAATAAGGGGCGCAGGCCCGGCTCGTAGCGGGTGAGCGCCTGGCTGATGCCGTGGCGCACCGCGCCGGCCTGGCCGGAGAGACC
Source organism: uncultured Alphaproteobacteria bacterium (assembly GCA_963812675.1). Taxonomy (GTDB): domain Bacteria; phylum Pseudomonadota; class Alphaproteobacteria; order ATCC43930; family CGMCC-115725; genus AP-15. The sequence continues at coordinate 573,214 of CAWEWR010000007.1, forward strand.
GCCGCCCTTGACGGTGCACCACACATCGAACTGGCCGAGCCGGTTGGTCGCGACGAGCGGCTGGTTGATCAGCATGCGCAACACCGGCCGCGCGAAATAGACCGGGCTCTCGCGGCCGTTGACGTCGATCCTGCCGGCACCGGGCTTGATCCATACCCGCGCCACCGCGTTCTTGCGCTTTCCGGTTGCATAGGAGCGGCCGAGAGCATCGATCTGCGGCTTGACGTCCTCCGGGGCGGATGGCAGTGGAACCGGCGCTGCGGGCGCGGTGCGCGCCTGCTGCAGCGCCTGGCGCAGGCTCCCCAGGCCCTGAAAGGTCTGCGGGCGGGGCGGGCTCGGGGGGTCGTTGTCGGCCATGTTCAAACTCTGTTCTTGCGATTCAGCGCGGCGACGTCGAGCCGATCCGGCTGCTGCGCTTCGTGCGGGTGCTCGGGTCCGGCAAACACCCGCAAATTCTTCATGACCCGGCGGCCGAGCGGTCCGCGGGGCACCATGCGCTCGACCGCCTTCATGATCACCCGCTCCGGATGCTTGCCTTCGAGAATGGCGCCTTTGCTGCGCCCCTTGATGCCGCCCGGGTAACCGGTGTGCCAATAGAAGATGTCGTCGGCGCGCTTGTTGCCGGTCAACTGGACCTTCTCGGCGTTGACGACGATGATGTTGTCGCCGCAATCCATATGGGGCGTGAAGGAGGGCTTGTGCTTGCCGCGCAGCCGCATCGCGATAATCGAGGCGAGCCGGCCCAGCACCAGACCGTCGGCGTCGATCAGCGACCATTTCTTATCGATATCCGACGGTTTGGCGGAAAAAGTCTTCATGTCTCGAAAGGGAATGCCCGGCGGCCCGGAACTGTTGCCCATCCCGCGAAAGCCGGTCATGTAAGCGATCGGCTCCCAAGGGTCAAGCAATGCTTTAGCCGAAGCGAGGTCTCACAATGGCGGCGATATTGTTGGAGGAGCGCATAGACGGCGTTCTGCGCCTGACCCTCAACCGGCCGGAGGCGCGCAACGCGCTTTCGATCGAGCTGATGACGGCCCTGGTCGAGGCGCTGGGCCGCACCGCGGCCGATCCACACAGCCGCGTCGTGGTGATCGCCGGCGCCGGTCCCGCCTTCTGCGCCGGGCACGATCTGCGTGAGCTGCGTCAGGATTCGCGGCGCGAGACCTATCAGCGCATCTTTGGGCTGTGCAGCGAGCTGATGCTGGCGATCGTGCGATTGCCGAAGCCGGTCATCGCCGAGGTGCACGGGGTGGCGACGGCGGCCGGCTGCCAGCTGGTCGCGACTTGCGATCTGGCGGTCGCCGCCGAGGAGGCGCGGTTTGCGACGCCTGGGGTCAATATCGGCCTCTTCTGTTCGACCCCGATGGTGGCGCTGTCGCGCGCGGTCGGGCGCAAGGCGGCGATGGAGATGCTGCTGACCGGCGAGCTGATCGATGCGGCGACCGCGCATTCGCTCGGGCTCGTCAACCGTGTGGTACCGCGAGAGAGGCTGCGAGGCGCGGTCGACGGGCTCGCCCGGCAGATCGCCGGCAAATCCGCGTTCACCGTCAAGATCGGCAAGGAGACGTTCTATCGTCAGGCCGAGCTCGATCTGGCGGCCGCCTATCGGTATGCCGCGGAGGTCATGACGACCAACATGCTGGCCGAGGACGCCGGCGAGGGCATCGACGCCTTTCTCGCCAAGCGCGCTCCCGTCTGGCACGACCGGTGAGGCGGAAGTGGACCACGAGAACTATCCGGACCCTTACCTGCGTGACATCCTGACCAGTGTGCGCACAATCGCGGTCGTCGGCGCGAGCCCGCGACGCGAGCGGCCGAGCCATGGCGTGATGGCCTATCTGCAGCGGCGCGGCTACCGGGCGATCCCGATCAATCCCAACGCGGCCGGCGGCAAGATCAACGGCGAGACCTGTTACGCGAGGCTCGCCGATGTTCCTGAACCGATCGACATGGTGGACGTGTTTCGCCGGACCGAAATGGCCGGCGCGGTCGTCGATGAGGCGATCGCCGCCGGGGCCAACGTGGTGTGGATGCAGCTCGGCGTCCGCGATGATGACGCCGCCGCCCGCGCCGAGGCCCATGGGCTTCAGGTCGTCATGAACCGCTGCCCGGCGATAGAAATTCCCCGCCTGGGATTGTCCCGCCTGGGATTGTAGGGCGCATGAACCGCCTGCTGCAGGATCTGCGGATCGTCGAGATCTCGGCCTTTGTCGCAGCGCCGCTCGGCGGCATGACGATGGCCCAGATGGGCGCCGACGTGATCCGCATCGACCCAATCGGCGGCGGCATCGATTACGCGCGCTGGCCGGTGACGCGCGACGGCGCCAGCCTCTATTGGGCCGGTCTCAACAAAGCCAAGCGCTCCCTGGCATTGGCCCTCGACAAGCCCGAGGGCCGCGACATCGCGCGTGCCGTCATTACCGCTCCGGGTGCGGGTGGAGGCATCGTGCTGACCAACCTGCCGCCGTCGCGCGGGCTCGATTTCGCGACCCTGAAGGCGGCCCGCGACGACCTGATCATGCTGCGGCTCACCGGCAACCGCGACGGCTCGGCGGCGGTCGACTACACGGTCAACGCGGCGAGCGGGTTTCCGCTGGTCACGGGACAAGGCGGCGTGCCGGTCAATCATGTCCTGCCGGCCTGGGACATCGCGGCCGGGCTCTATCTCGCAACCGGGCTGCTGGCGGCGGAGCGCCATCGCTCGCGCACCGGCGAGGGCCAGGAGGTCGTGGCGGCGCTGTCGGACGTCATGCTCGCGACGGTCGGTAATCTCGGCTACATCGGCGACGTGCAGATCAACGACACGGCGCGGCCGGCGATCGGCAACGACCTCTACGGCAGCTTCGGGCGCGATTTCGCGACGGCCGACGGCCGACGGGTCATGATCATCGCGCTGACCCGCCGCCAGTGGCGCGCCCTCGGCGATGCGACCGGTCTCGGCGAGCGCCTAGCGATGATCGGGCTGATGATGGATGTGGATCTGGATACCGAGGCCGGGCGCTACGAGGCGCGCGACGCTATCGGCGCGTTGCTCGCCCGCTGGTGCGCGAGCCATACCCTCGACGAGATCCGGCAAGCTTTCGCCGGCACCGGCGTGCTCTGGGGCCAATTTCAAGAATTTACCGAATTGGTGCGCCGCGACCCGCGCTGCTCCGAGGCCAACCCGCTGTTCGCTGCCGTCGATCAGCCCGGCATCGGCCGTTATCTCATGCCAGGTCTGCCGTTGGATTTTTCCGCCGACCCGCGTCAGCCGCCGCGCCCGGCGCCGCTCCTCGGCGAACACACCGATATCGTGCTTACCGAAGTCCTCGGTCTCTCATCAGGCGAGATCGGCCGGCTTCACGACGAGCGCGTGGTCGCCGGGCCGAACGGCCGCTGACGGCCCTCAACCTTCGCGCTCGCGCTGCCGCAGTTCCACGAGCAACTGACGCACCCGCCGCGCGGTGCGCAGCTTGCGGGCGATATCGGGAGCGAGGCGCAGATCGCCCTGCGCGTCCAGCCAGCCGGCCTCGACATCCGGCGGCAGCTCGCGCATCGCCTCGGCGAATGCCGTGAAAATCTCCCCCACCTCGCGCGCATCGAGCCGCCGTTCCCTGGCCACGCCGCCACCTCTCTCCGGCATCGTCAACGGAGAGACTAGTACAGCGCTCCTAAAATGCCGAGCACTGAGCCCCTCTTCCGCAGTTTGGTGCAGGAGAGGGGCTAAAACAGCGGCAGCTGGTCGCCTTTTTGCGGTGGAGGGCAAAATAGGGTCGTATCGAGCGATTGCGTCGTTCGCTGGTTGAAACCGAGCTTGCGGCAGGTACGGTCGAAGCGCAGCCGCAGCATGTCGGCATAGGGGCCGGTGCCGGTCATGCGCTTTGACCAGGTCGAGTCGTAGAGCCGGCCGCCATGGGTTTGCGCGACGAGCGAGAGCACGTGGGCCGCCTTGTCCGGGAAGTGTTCCTCGAGCCATTCCTTGAAGAGGGATTTCAGTTCGAGCGGCAGGCGCAGCAAGGTATAGCCGGCCGAGGTCGCACCGGCGGCGCGGGCCCGTTCGAGGATCTGCTCCATCTCGTTGTCGTTCAATGCCGGGATCATCGGCGCGCTGAGAACACCGGTCGGGAGCCCGGCGCCGGCAAGCGCCGCGATCGTCTCCAGCCGTCGCTCGGGGGTCGAGGCGCGCGGCTCCATGCTACGGGCCAGAGCTCGGTCGAGCGTCGTGACCGATATCGTCACGCTCGCGAGTTTGTCCTTGGCCATCTCGCCGAGGATGTCGAGGTCGCGCTGGACCAGCGCCGATTTCGTTACGATCGTGACCGGGTGGCGGAAATCGCGGAGCACCTCCAGGATCTCACGAGTGATGCCGAGCCGCCGTTCGACCGGCTGGTAAGGATCGGTATTGCTGCCGAGCGCGATCGGGCGGCAGCTATATCCTTTTTTCCTCAACTCGCCGACGAGCAACGCCGCCGCATCGGGCTTGTAGAACAGGCGGCTCTCGAAGTCGAGGCCGGGCGACAGCCCGAGATAGGCGTGGCTCGGCCTTGCGTAGCAATAAATGCAGCCGTGCTCGCAGCCGCGGTACGGATTGATCGAACGGTCGAAGCCGATGTCCGGCGAGTCGTTGCGGGCGATGATCGTCCGCGTGGAATCTACAGTCAAAGTCGTGGTCAACGGCGCCGGCTCTTCGTCGGCCGTCCCCCAACCGTCATCGAAGCCGACGCGCCTTTCGGCTTCGAAGCGTCCGCTATCGTTGGTCGCCGCGCCGCGTCCCTTGCGCGGCCTGACCGTGGCCGGCATATCCATGCCGCCGATAATGCCGCCTCTATGAGAACAATTCAAGAACTATTTCCAACTGCTCCCTCGCCCCGCTTGCGGGGAGAGGGTCGGGGTGAGGGGCAGCTGTCCGCAATTATCCCCACATTGAATGCAGCCGACACGCTGGCGGGGCTGGTAGAGCAGCTGGGGGAGACCGCCATTGTCAAAGAGATCGTCGTTGTCGATGGCGGCTCATCGGACGATACCGCCGCTATCGCCGGGACGGCGGGCGCGCGCGTCATCGCAGCAGCGCGCGGACGGGGCGTTCAGCTCGCCGCGGGCGCCGGCGCCGCGACAGGCGATTGGCTGTTGTTTCTACACGCCGATTGCCGCCTTTCACCGGATTGGGAAGTGGCAGTCGCTGCTTTCCTTGCGGCGCCGGGGGCGACCGGCCGCGCCGGTTATTTCGACTTCGCGCTGGACGATGCTGCGCCCGCCGCGCGGCGGCTGGAGCGAATCGTCGCCTGGCGCTGCCGCGTTCTGGCGCTGCCCTATGGCGATCAAGGCCTGCTGATCGCCCGCAACCTTTATCACGCGGTCGGCGGCTTTGCGCCGTTGCCGTTGATGGAAGACGTCGACCTCGTGCGCCGCCTCGGCCGCCAGCGCCTCGCCCGCATCGGCGCGCGGTGCATCTCGTCGCCGCAACGCTACCGCCGGGAAGGATATTGGCGTCGGCCGCTGCGCAACCTGTTCTGCCTCTCGCTCTATTTCGCGGGGGTATCGCCCTGCCGGATCGCGCGGTTTTACGGCTGATGCGGCGCACTCTCGTTCTGTTCGTGCGGGCGCCGCTGCTCGGGGCCGGCAAGCGACGTCTGGCGCGCGATATAGGCGATACGGCAGCGCTTCGCTTCGAGCGGTCGATGATCGCGCTGCTGCTGCGCCGTCTCGCTAAAGACGGGCGTTGGCGTCTGAGGATCGCAGTGACACCCGACAAGGCCCGCCGCCGCGCCGGTTGTTGGTGCCGCGGGGTAGAGGCCGCCGGGCAAGGCGCAGGCGATCTCGGGCTTCGGATGCGGCGCGCGCTCGAAACCTGCCGGGTCGGTCCGGTGGTGCTCGTCGGGGCCGACATCCCGGCGCTCCATGCCCGTCATGTCGCCGCGGCTTTCCGCCTTCTCGGGAGTCACGACCTCGTTTTCGGTCCTGCCGCCGATGGCGGGTTCTGGCTCGTCGGCGCCCGTCACCCGCGACGCCTGCCTCGTTTATTCGCTGGGGTGCGCTGGTCAAGCCCCGATGCTCTCGCCGACACGCTCGCCGGCCTGCCTCGGCGGATCACGGTCGGGTATGCCGACCGGCTGGAAGACGTCGACGACGGGGATGCCTATCGCCGGCTCAGGCCGCGCCGCGGCTTCTGAGTCAGCGCTTCAAATGTTCCTGCAGGCGCGGCATCAGCTCGACGAAATTGCAGGGGCGGAAGCGGTTGTCGAGCTGGTGGACGAGGATGCCTTCCCAGGCGTCGCGGCAGGCGCTCGGCGAGCCGGGCAGGGCGAAGAGATAGGTCCCGCCGGCGACCCCGGCCGTCGCCCGGCTCTGGATCGTCGAGGTGCCGACCTTGTCATAGCTGAGCCAGCGAAAGAGCTCGCCAAAGCCGGCGATTTCCTTCTCATAGACACTGTGAAAGGCCTCGGGTGTGACGTCCCGCCCGGTGACCCCGGTGCCGCCGGTCGAGATCACGACGTCGATGTCGGGATCGGCGATCCATTCCTTCAGCTGGGCGACGATCTGGTCCTGCTCGTCGCGCACGATCCGCCGCGCGGCGATGCGATGCCCGGCCGACGCCGCAAGGTCGGCGAGCGTATTGCCGGACCGGTCCTGAGCCGCGTCGCGGGTGTCCGACACCGTCAGCAAGGCGATGTTGACGGGCAGAAAAGGCCGGGTTTCATCGAGCCGGGGCATCGCGCAGCTCCATTTCAAGTGCCATCAAGATAGGTCCGCAATCCGCGTGCTGCTAGGAGGTCACCCCGGGAGCGTCGGCGGCGAGGAGCTCGTCGAGGCGGGCGCGTAGCGACAAGAGGTCGCGCCAGCTTTCGCGCTTGCGCTCCGGCGTGCGCAATAGAAAGGACGGATGAAACATCGGCAGTGTCGGGACCGGCTGGCCGAGGCCGGGCACCGCGAGGTCGAACCACCGGCCGCGCAGCCGGGTGATGCCTTGGCTCTGCGCCAACAATGCACCGGCGGCGGTGCCGCCGCTGAGGACGAGCACCTTGGGGCGCACCAGCGCAATGAGACGGAATACGAAAGGCAGACAAGAGGCGATTTCCGCGGCCGTCGGCGTACGGTTGCCGGGAGGGCGCCAATAGATGACGTTGGTTATCAACACGCCGCTGCGGTCGAGACCGATCGCCGCCAGCATGCGGTCGAGCAGCTGGCCGGCGCGGCCGACAAACGGCCGGCCGATCCGGTCCTCGTCCGCGCCGGGGGCTTCGCCGATGATCATGACCGGCGCTGCCGGGTTGCCGTCGATGAAGACCGTGTTCGTCGCCGTGCGCTTCAGCGGGCAGCCGTCAAACTGGGCGACCAGCGTCGCCAGGGCCGCCACGCTGTCAGCGCCCGAGGCGAGCCGCCGTGCCGATTGGGCGGCCTCCCCCAGAGATTCGGTCAGCGCAGGAGGCGGGGCGGCCGAAACGGGGCGGGTGGATGGCCCACGGATCGGCGCTGGCATCGCCGGGGGCGGCATGCTCGCCGCAGGCGGCGCAAACCGGTCTTCCGGCTCGAACGCGATCGCCTCGTCGGCCCCCATCTCGATGTACCAGCGCAGAAGAGCGAGCGCCGCCTCGCGATCATCGGCATTCATGGGGCGAGTCCCTCCATCCCAACGGAGCAGCGCACTCCCGTTTTTTTGCAGATCCTCTATAGTCGCTCCGGAGCGATCGGCGGAAGGGTGATGGGCGAGGAGCGGGCGCCGCGCGAGCGGATGGAGTACGACGTCGTGATCGTCGGGGCCGGGCCGTCCGGCCTCGCCGCGGCAATTCGACTGAAGCAGCTCGCGGCCGCCGCCGAACGTGATCTCCGTGTATGCGTCGTCGAGAAGGGTTCCGAGGTCGGGGCCCACATTCTGTCCGGCGCCGTATTCGAGCCGCGAGCGCTGGGTGAGTTGATCCCGGACTGGCGCGAGCAAGGCGCCCCGTTGGTGACCCCGGCGGCGGAAGACCGCTTCCTGTTGCTGACGAAGACCCGTTCGCTACGCCTGCCGACCCCACCGCAGATGGCGAACCACGGCAATTACATCATCAGCCTCGGCAATCTCTGCCGCTGGCTGGCGCAGCAGGCCGAAGCGCTTGGGGTCGAGATCTATCCCGGCTTCGCCGCGGCCGAGGTGCTATACGACGCTGCCGGCCGCGTTCAGGGGGTCGCGACCGGCGACATGGGGATCGGCAAGGAGGGCCGGCCGACCGATCGCTATCAGCCTGGGGTCGAGCTGATCGGCGGCGAGACATTGTTCGCCGAGGGTTGCCGCGGCTCGCTGACCAAGACATTGGTGCAGCGCTTCCGGCTGCGCGACGGCATCGACCCGCAGACTTATGCGATCGGCATCAAGGAATTGTGGGAGGTCGCGCCCGACCGGCACCAGCCCGGACTGGTCGTCCACACGATCGGCTGGCCGCTAGACACGCCGACTTATGGCGGCTCCTTTCTGTATCACCTGGAAGAGCGGCAGGTGGCCGTCGGCTTTGTGATCGGGCTCGATTACAAGAACCCGTTTCTAAACCCGTTCGAAGAGTTCCAGCGCTTCAAGACGCACCCGGCGATCCGCCCGTTTTTCGAGGGCGGCAGACGGATCGCCTATGGCGCGCGGGCGCTCAACGAGGGCGGCTTTCAATCGATCCCGCGGCTCGATTTTCCAGGCGGCGCGCTCATCGGGGATGCCGCCGGATTTGTCAACGTACCGAAGATCAAGGGCAACCACACCGCGATGAAATCGGGGATGATCGCGGCCGAGACCATATTCCGCCGGCTCTCGGGAGACGCGGGCGCCGAGGTAAGGGCCGCCCTCGAACAGAGCTGGGTTTGGGAGGAATTGCGGGAGGTGCGCAACATCAGGCCGAGCTTCCGCTGGGGCCTGTGGGCGGGTCTCGCCTATTCGGCGCTCGATACTTATGTCCTGCGCGGCAATGCGCCCTGGACACTTCACCACCACCCGGACCACCTGCAGCTGACCAGAGCCAGCGAGGCGCAACGGATCGAATATCCGAGGCCCGACGGCAAAATCACCTTCGACCGGCTTTCCTCGGTTTTTATTTCGAACACCAACCACGAGGAAGATCAGCCGCCGCATCTGCGGCTTCGTGACCCGGAAAAGGCGATCGCGGTCAATTATCGGCTCTACGATTCGCCCGAACAGCGCTATTGTCCGGCCGGCGTCTACGAGATCGTCGAAGAGGCCGGTACGAACACGCCGTATTTACAGATAAACGCGCAGAATTGTGTACACTGCAAGACCTGCGACATCAAGGATCCAGAGCAGAACATCGATTGGGTTGTGCCGGAGGGAGGCGGGGGGCCCAATTATCCAAACATGTGATACAGGTGAACGGGTAGAGAATACATGCGGAAATCAATGATGGACCTTTACCGGATTTGGGGCGCTGCGGGGTTTTTCTTCGTTGGTCTCGCGGCCGGGGCGAGTGAGGCGGCGCCGACCCTCGATAAGCCCGCGACTACCGTCGAGGCGCCGTTCGGCGCTTACTTGGCGGGCCGGCACGCGCAGCATATGCGCGATTATCAGTCGGCGGTTTCGTGGTTCGAGGACGCGCTGAGGGCCGATCCCGAATTGCCCGAGCTGATCACGCGCACCTTTCTGATGGATGCGAGCGTCGGACAGTTCGACCGGGCTCAGAAGCTCGCCGAGAGCGAGCTCAAACTCGATTCCACCGATGCAATGGCCGAGCTCGTCCTGCTGGTCGAGCGGGTCAAGGCCGGCGACAAGGCCGGCGCGGTGGCCCGTGCCGACGCCCTTCCGCAGGAGGGGGTGCACCGATTTGTCCGCCCGCTGGCCCGGGCTTGGACGCACATGGCAGTCGGCGATGTCGCCGGCGCCGACGAGGCGCTGCAGGCGTTCGACAAATTCAACGGCTTTGCGCCGCTCAAATTCTACCAGCTCGGTCTCCTCTATGATTTTGCCGGCAACGCCGAGCTGGCCGCAGACAACTTCAAGCAAGCCCTCGAAGCGAGCGGCCAACTCAACTGGCGGTTGACCAACTCTTTGGCCAATTTCTACCGGCGTCACGGCCGCGACGACGAGGCGCAAGCGCTTTATCAACGTTTCGTCAAGGACAACGCGGGAAGCGAGCTCGCGGAATCTGTGCTCGCGCGCAGGCCCACCGGAGTTCCGCCGCCGTTGATCGGCTCGGCTGCGGATGGCTTGGCCGAGGCGCTTTTCGACCTTGCGAGCGTTGTCAATCAGCCCGAGACACTCGATCTGGCGCTGCTGTACGTCCGTTGCGCCCTCGACCTGCGCCCGCATATGGTGCTCGCTCAACTGCTGCTCGCGGATGTGCTGAGCGCTCAGAACAAACCGGAACTCAGCCTTTCGAGCCTAGCCGAGATTCCGCAGAGCTCGCCTTACTGGTGGTCGGCCCGGCTGCGCATCGCCGCTAATCTTGAACTGCTGGACCGCATCGACGAAGCAATCGCCCAGCTCAAAGAAATGGCAGCCGAAGAACCCACACGTGCCGGGGCGGACATGCAGCTGGGAGACCTGCTACGCGGCAAAAAGCGATTTACCGAGGCGGTGGACGCTTATGACGAAGCCATCCAGCGCTTTGAAGCCGCCGGTATGCCGGAGCGCTGGTCGCTCTATTACAGCCAAGGCATCGCGCTCGAGCGCTCGGGACAGTGGCAGCGAGCCGAAGCCGACCTTCTGCACGCTCTGGAGTTGAAGCCCGACCAGCCGCTGGTGCTGAACTATCTCGGCTATTCCTGGATCGATCGCGGCGAGAATCTGGAGCGCGGTCTGCAGATGATCCAGAAGGCGGTCGAGCTGCGGCCCGAAGACGGTTACATCGTCGACAGCCTCGGCTGGGCGCATTACCGTCTGGGCGACTATCCGAGCGCGGTTCAATATCTCGAAAAGGCGATCGAGCTGGTGCCCGAGGACCCGACGATCAACGACCATTTGGGGGATGCCTATTGGCAGAGCGGGCGACCGTTCGAGGCGCGTTATCAATGGCGGCGAGCTTTGCAATTCGGGCCGCAAGATGACGAGATCAAGCCGATCCAGGCCAAGCTCGACGGCGGCAGCGTGCCTACTGCCGGGGCGGCGCGCGGCGGCTGAGCGGGAATGGCGGTTACGGCCTTTGCGCCGGCAAAGGTCAACCTCTACTTGCATGTAACCGGCCGGCGGGATGACGGCTATCACTTGCTCGACAGCCTCGTTGCGTTTGTCGACATTGGTGATCGCCTGAGGGCCGAGCCGGCGACATCACTGTCCCTAAAGGTCGACGGGCCCGAGGCCGCCGATCTCGCCGCGGTCGGAGACGACAACCTCGTGCTGCGCGCTGCCCGACTGCTGGCCGGCTGGGCCGGGATTTCCGCCGGTTCCGCGCTGCATCTGGAAAAGCACCTGCCGGTCGCCGCTGGGCTCGGCGGTGGGTCCAGCGACGCCGCGACGGCGCTGCTCGCGCTAAAGCGGCTGTGGCGGATATCGCTAGACGACGAAGCGCTTTGCGCTCTCGGCGCCAGGCTCGGCGCCGACGTACCCGCCTGTCTTTATCGGCGCGCCGTGTGGGTCGAAGGAATCGGCGAGCGCCTCGAACGAGCCGGGCCGCTGCCGGACGCCGGCATTTTGCTCATCAATCCGCGCACAGCGCTGCCGACCGCCGCGGTGTTCGCCGCCCGGTGCGGGCCGTTCGGCGATGTCGGACGGTTCGGACCGATGCCACACGAGCCAGCGGCCCTCGCCCGTGCCTTGATGCCGTGCCGCAATGATTTGACCGAAGCCGCGATCGGCCTCGTGCCGGAGATCGCCGCAGTGCTGGGCCGGCTCGGCCGCCTGCCGGGATCTTTGCTCGCCCGGATGAGCGGCGCCGGCGCGAGCTGCTTTGCGATGTTCGCCGATCGCGGCGCCGCCGAGGAGGCACGGAAGATGGTCGCGGCGGCCGAGCCTCGGTGGTGGTGCGCGGCGGGCGGCTTTGTTTCCAGGGCCTCACTCGCGGAATACGGCTGAGCGACTTCCTCGCGTATTTTATCGCGGAGTGGGCGTCTGTTTTGCCGGGTTCGGGGGCGCCGGCGGCTCGGTCGGAGACCGTTGGATCTCGTGCGGTTCGATACGCTTGCAGGTGCTCGTCGCAGTCGCGGCGTTGGTGCCGCGCAATTCCCTGCATGCGGCCTGCGTATGCACCGCACCCCATCACGCAAATCCCTTCAGGGATCGGTCGGGGCAGGTTATTCTGTTGCCGGTTGGGGCGTAGCCAAGTGGTAAGGCAGCGGATTTTGATTCCGCCATACGGAGGTTCGAATCCTCCCGCCCCAGCCAGTTTTTTCAAAGCTTTAGAACGACTGCACGATTGCCCCGACCAGCGAGACGCGGCTAAGATTATCGCTGATTGATGCCGATTGTGATCGAGGAGCGAAGATTCATGCCAGCGCAAGCCGCAAGAGCAACAAACGGCCGTCAGAAAGCGGCTCGGCTCTATCAGGAGCTCGAAGATCGCATGCTCGCCCGCGATCAAGAGGGCGGCAGCCGCGTTTACTACGAATTGCTGCGCCGCGGGCGGCCTCTGCCCGAGATCATGGCCGAAGCAGTGCGCATCCATGCACCCTATACGCATGTGCCATACCATCAGCGCATCGATGACGGCTTCCCAAACTTCGTCAACAACGACCATTGCCTGCTTTCGTCGCGCGCCGCGGTCAATTTGCAGAGAATGCTCCCGGAGAAGCTGGCCGGCCTGCCGCTCGCGCAGACGATCTGGTACATCCCGTCCGGGCTCGACATCTGGAACCAAAAGATCTTGAAGGCGCCGGGTCATTATGCGACGCGCGGCTACAAGATGCCCAACGCCGAGCCACCAAAGCCGGTCGTCTATTGGCCGGACCAGGAGCCGCTCAGGGACTCGGGGCCATTGAACGAGCGTCTCAATAACTGGCTGACATTGGTCGAGCGCGGTCAGGTCATCGATGCCTACCGCAGTTTCCTCGGCCTGATGGAGGAGACCGAGCACCGCAAGGAGGTGCTGGCGCAGCTGGTCTTCGCCGGCATGATCGATGTGCAGGACCGCATGCTCTATAACCGCTCCTACACGACCGGCCACAAGGCATACCGGGCGCGGTCGGTGGTCGAGATCGGCAATGCGATCGGCTGGGACAATGCGCATGACGTGATCTATGCGGGGGCGCTCGACATTGCGGTCGGGCCGCGCTGGCATTCGGTCTATGAGATGGCCTGCAACGTCGTCACGATCTTTATCGAAGGCAAGGAGGTGCACGCCGTTCCGCAAGGCGGCACGACCGAGCGCGAGCGTACCCTACTGGCCAACACCGGATCATTGAACGAGGCCGAGACCGAGGAGCTGATCGACGCGTTGATCCATCAGCACGAGCCGGCCTACATCGAAAAGATCAGCACGCTGTTGTTGGCCGGCAAATCGCCGCGCCGGATCATCGACGCGATTCAGCTGGCCGCCGCCCATATTATACTGGAGACGGTGGGGCGGAACAACTTCTCGATGCCGCAGCACACCTACGAATACTGCAATACGATCGGGTGGTTCTATGACAATTTCGAGCACCCGCAGCGGCTGAAGCTGCTCTATGTGGCAGGGTCGATGGTCAATCAGGCGGCGTGGAACCAGCGGAGCTCGGGCTGGCTGAAATCCGACCCGAGCAAGGCTCCTAGCGGCGCCGACCGGATGAATGGCCGTCAGATCATCGGGCATTTGGAGGCCGCGATCGCTGCTCTCGACCCGCCACAGGCGGTGGCCTGGACCAAGGCCTATCTCGACAGCGGCGAAGACCGCTCGCTGCTCGTCCAGCGCCTAGCCTTAATGGCGACGCGGATCGGCAACGACCCGCACAATCAGGAAATCCCGCAATGCATGCTCGAGGATTACGGCAAAAGCCAGAGCCGTAACCGCGAGCGGCTATTGCTCGCCTGCGCCCACCTCTCGGCGGGGCACCGCAAATATGGCGATTTCTTCGAAGCCAGCCGCCGCTTTGGCGAGGCGATGGGTTTAGCCGAGCTGCACTGACGCCCTCACCCTCTCCCGCACTGCAGGAGAGGGTGCCGAGCGGAGCGAGGCGGGTGGAGGGGTCTCAATGAAACTGAGGCTTGACCTGTTCGCAAAGCAGCTGCAGCGACTTCATGACCCGATGATGCGGGATTTTGGTACCGCAATTCATCTCGGCGAGGATGCCATCGAGGCCGAGCTCCTCCTGTAACCCCATGAGCCGGTCGGTGACCTGCTCGGGCGTGCCGACGATGATCTTGTCGCGCAACGCTTCGTCGTAGCTGATCGTCTGCAGACGGCGACCGCGCGCCGCCCGGTCTTCGATCGCGCGCACGCCGGCGCGGGTCGCCGAGTCCGCGAGGCGTTCACCGAGGTACCGGTAGAAATACATGATGCTCCCTTCCGGCTCGGAGCGCGCCTGTTCGGCGGTTTCCGCGACATAGACCGGAGCGCGCAGAAAGACCTGCCCCTCGCCCGGGTGACCCGCCGCCTTGTAGGCTTCCCGGTAAGCCTTGATGTTCGGGCCGAGCTCGGACAAGGTACCGAGCCGAACGGCAACAAACACGCCGTGGCCGAGCCGGCCGATTGCCGGAAACGTATCAGGGCTGTTGGCGGCGATGCGGATCTCGGGCCACGGCTTTTGATAAGGCCTGGGCGTCGCTCTGACATTTTCGAACGAATAGTATTTGCCAGCGTAGGAGAAAGGATCCTCGGTCCACGCCTTCTTCAGGATCTCGAGGGTCTCGGCAAAGCGCTCGCGGCTTTCGCCATAGGGCACGCCATAGGCCTCGTAGGTGCGCGGAAACCCGCTGCGTCCGACCCCGAAGATCAGCCGGCCATGGCTGATCTGATCGACGGTGGCGGCTTCCTCGGCGAGGCGCAACGGATGGCACAACGGCAAGACCTGGACGCCGGTACCGATCCTCATGCGCTTGGTGCGCGCAGCAATCGCGCTGGCGATGGTCAACGGCGCGGCGCATACGGACCGTTCGGGGGCGACATGGATTTCGGCCAGCCACATCGCATCGAGACCCCAGCGCTCGGCCGCTTCAACCTGCTCGAACGATTCGGCGAATGCCTCTTCCTGGCTTGTCCCCGCCGGACATTGAAACTCGTGAAACATGCCGAATTCGAACGCCATCGCCGCTTCTCCTTTTGTGTCGCGCCAACACTGTAAGGTCGATGAAGCACCGATGCCAGCCGAGAAAGGATGCTCGTTCGGTTGCGATTGCCACAGCCCCATTATCCAACGAGCTGCCGTACCTTCCTGTAAAACGCCCGCCGACCTCCTACCTTAATGTTAAAGATCGGCCGCTCGGCTTCAAGTCAGCCCACCGAAACAAGAAATTCTGGATCTGTTGTTTAAATTAATATAAAATTGATCGTATTCCGTCATGAGATAGTCCTTAATATAGCGGAATGGACGGTTTTTTGACGATCTGGTGACGAATTTCTGACGGGTGACGCTTCATCCTGACTAACGAATCCTTAACATTTACTGCTGGTAAACGGCCGCACCTGCCCGAGAACATCGAACAGTGACCGATCTCGATGAAATTTGTAAAGAGGCGATAGGCGGCGCCCGATTATTGGGCGCCGTCGCCGATTTCATCGAGGCTTGCCGAGTCTATCTCGCTCGGCACAAATTTCCCGAGGACGAATTCTCCGTCTTCTTTGGCCGCCTCAGCGAAGCCTTGCTGCACCGGGGATGGCGCGAGCATGCCGCCGAATGTGCCCGCGTCGCCTTCGAGTTGCGGCCCGAGCGAGAAGAAATAGCCAATCTCTGTGCCTGGGTATTTAGCAATTCCGGACGACACGAGGACGCTGCGGCGGCATACGAGCGACTGCTGGAAATCCGCCCGCGATGGGCCGAGGGCCACCGTCACGCGAGCGGCTCGCTGGCGGCCGCAGGACAGCTCGATCGCGCAATTCTCCATTCCTGCAGAGCCAGCGACCTCGACCCTGATTCGTTTGAATTCGCCGTCCACGCCGCCTGCCTCTGCGAGACTGCGGGCCGATACGAGGATGCTGTCGACTATTTGATGCGCGCGGCGGCCATTGCGCCCGGCGTCACCACGGTCTTACGGCAGATGTCAGGCCTCAAACTCGCCCTCCAAGAGCCCGAAGACGCCGTGGCTCTTGCACTGCGCGCGCTGTCTCTGGCGCCCGGCGATCGGCAGAACGCGCTGCATGCCGGCGAAATGCTGCTGCGCTCCGAGCGGTTTGACGAGGCGGCCGACATCATCACCAGCACGCTCGACAGATGCCCGCGGGACGAAGTCGCGCTTCGCCTTCTTTCCGCAGCGCAGATGCTGCGCGGTCGCATCGAGGATGCACTCGAAGCGATCGACCGAGCGCTCTCGATCGCCCCGGAGATTGCGGAATACCACCTGCATCGAGCCAACCTGCTGTACCGCCTCGGGCGGCTCGACGAGGCGGCCGAGGCGTTCGGCCGGGCGGCGGCGCTCGATCCGTCAAATTCCAATGCCAAGCGCTCGCAGCTGACGGTCTATTTCGATAGCGGCCGCTTCACCGAGGCGCTCGCGGTGGGCGGCGAACTGATCCGCTCGGCGCCGGAAAACGAAGAATATGCGCAGGCGATGCTGCAGGTATTGAACCGCCGGTTCGAGACCTTGGATGGCGATTACGTCGTGCTGAGCGAGCGCGCGTCGCGACCGCCGCGGGAACCGCGACCGCCTCCCGGATTTTTCGAGAGATTGCGCACCCAAGGGCGGGTCGTCCATGCCCTGATCATCCGCGAGACCCGCACCCGCTTCGGCAACTCGAAACTCGGATACGGCTGGGCATTGCTCGAACCGATCGCGCACATCCTCATGCTGTCCCTTGTATTCGCAGTGTTGATGCGGGGCCGGCCACCGATCGGCGAAGAATTCTTCATCTTCTATTACACTGGGATCATTCCCTATCACATGTTTGTCCACACCAGCAGCAGCATGACTTACGCGATTGCGGGTAATGGCTCGTTGCTGCAGCTGCCGCTGGTCGGCACTTTCGACGTGCTGATGGCGCGAGGTCTGCTCGAACTGCTGACCGATACGCTGGTGGCGGCCCTCCTTCTGGCGGGTTTCGGCGCGCTCGGGCTCGGCGCGCTGCCGCAGGATTTTGCCGGCGTCTCGACCTCACTCCTGGTTGTCTGGCTGCTCGGCTGCGGGTGCGGCTTCCTCAATGCCGTGATCAATGCATTCGCCAAGTCGTGGGACAAGATCTGGGCTCAGTTGACCCGTCTCTTGTACTTCTGTTCCGGAATTTTCTATGTGCCGGGAATGATGCCGGAGTGGATCCGCGACATCCTGGCTTGGAACCCGCTATTGCACGCGGTCGACTGGTTCCGCTCGAGCTTCTTTCGGGAATACGAGCCGCACTGGCTCGACCGCTCCTATCTGCTGATGTTCGCCGTCGTCACGTTGTTGGCGGGGCTGGGCCTCGAGCGCGGGTTGCAGCGCCGGCTTTACGAGCCGCTATGATCATGCTCGACCGGGTTTGCAAGTCGTATCGCACGAAGACCGGTCGGAAGACCGTGCTCGACCAGGTCAGCACAGTTTTCCAACCCGGTCACAACTTCGGAATCCTGGGGCCGAACGGAGCGGGCAAGTCGACATTGATCCGACTCCTCGCCGGCTCCGAGCCGCCGGATAGCGGCATTGTGCGGCGCTACGCGCGAGTGTCGTTCCCGCTGGGTTTCGGCGGCACGTTTCACGGCGCCCTGTCCGGACGCGAAAATGTCGCCTTTGTCGCCCGCATCTACGGAGCGGCGATCCGCGCCACGATCGGCTATGTCGAAGGGTTCTCCGAGCTCGGCGAATACTTCGAGATGCCGGTGAATACCTATTCGGCGGGGATGCGCGCGCGGCTGGCTTTCGCCACCTGCCTCGCGATCGACTTTGATATCTACCTGATCGACGAGGTGACCGAGATCGGCGACCAACGGTTCCGCCGCAGATGCGCCGAGGCGTTCCGCCAACGCATGCTGCGGTCCGACATCATCCTCGTGACGCACAACCCCCATACGATCCGGCAGTACTGCGACAGGGGTGCCGTTCTCGCCAACGGCCAGCTGACCTTGCATGACGATATCGGCGCGGCATTGGAATCTTACCATCGCCTGCTGCAGGAGAGTGCCCGATGACGGCTCAGCTGACACGCGCACGGCCTGCCGGTGATTGGTCCAGCCCGCCTTCCTCGGAAGCACCCGGACCCATTACCGCTCGACTGCCGGTACCCGCCGAGGAAAGCGGAGCAATCGCCGTTTTTCAGGCGCAAGGATTCAGTGCACGCCCCCGACGCGTCCCGGTTCGCCTGCTGTCGCTGATTGTCGTCGTGCTGGTGCCGGCCACGCTGGCGGCCGTGTATTTTTTCCTGATCGCTGCCGACCAGTACGTCGCCGAATTCCGCTTTGCATTGCGCACTGTCGAACCCGTCCGAGCCGAGGTCGGCGGGTTGCTCCAAGGAAGTGTCGCGCCCTCGCCGGTCGGTGTGGACTCATATGCCGTCGTCCAATATCTCGGCAGCCGCGATGTCATCGACGAGCTCGGCAAAACGCTCGACCTGCGCGAGATGTTTTCGCGGCCGGAAGCTGATTGGCTGACGCGGCTGCCGCTCCCGGTCTCCATCGAAGAGCTGGTCAGGTACTGGAAAAGCCAGGTGGACGCGTTCTACGACATCACCAACGGGACGATCGTGGTCCGGGCCAGCGCCTTCACGCCGCAGGATGCATTGCAGCTGGCGCAGGCAGTCCTCGCCTCGGCCGAGCGCCTGGTCAACGATTTGTCGGCGCGGGCGCGGCACGACACTCTGTCGAATTCGGAGAAGGAAGTCCGCCGCGCCGAAAGGCGGCTCAAGGCGACGCTCGCGCGTCTTCGCGATTTTCGCGACCGCGAGGGCATCATCGATCCGCGCAAGACCGCCGACGCCACCCAGGCACTGGCCGGCCGGATACGCGACGAGATCGTCCGTACAGACACCGAATTATCCACCGTCAAGCATTATATGCGGGCCGACGCTCCTTCCGTCAGGATGCTGGATGCCCGCATGCAATCGCTGCAGGCTCAGCTCCACTCGGTGGAAAGCGAGGTGACGGACACCGAGAAATCGCGCTCAGAGGTTCTGTCTCGGGTGATGGGATCGTATGAGCGGCTCGAGAGCGAGCGGACCTTCGCTGAGAAAGCCTATCAGCATGCATTGGAGGCGCTCGATCGGGCGCGCATGAACGCCGACCGCCAGCAGGTTTATATTGCGGGCTTCGTTCAGCCGAGCCTTCCCGAGGAAGCGCTTTATCCGCGCCGGTTGCGCAATGTCGGCATCGCCCTTTTTCTCTGCTGCGCCGTTTGGCTGATCGGCGCCTTCATTGTCCAGACGGTGCGAGAGCACCTGTAGACTGCACTAGAACCAGTTTGGCGTCGAACGGGAGCTGTCGGAAGAGAGACATCATGGCGACGCTCGAAATCGACACTCACCCTCGGCTGCTGTCGGCGCCGCCGATCACCGTCTCGCCCTTTCGTCACGTCCGCCGCAGACGCAAAAGGCTCGCCTTGATTTCGAGCCACGACGATTTGTGCGGGATCGCGGCTTACACCCGCAGTTTGCAGAAGCAGCTGAACGATGTTTTCGAAGTCACGGTATTCGATTTGGATCAGTATCTGCTGCGCAGCACACATAGCCGCGTCAGAAAATTCGGCGACCGGCACATTCTGGATATATGCCGTGAAATAAGAGACTACGAGGCTGTCAATCTGCAACTCGAGCATGGCACATTGGGCCGAAGCTGCCACGACATTCATCGGCGGTTCTCGTGGATTTTGCGGGCGGCTCCGCGGCTTTCAGTGACATTCCACACGGTGTTCCAATGTGAGGCTTTCAGTTACCGGGAGTACTTCAGAGAGATTATGAAAGGCAATTTCGCGAGAGCGATTGCCATGAGAGCGCAGTATAATCGGGAGCACCTGCTGTCGGCGGGGCTGGCCAGCCGGCTGCGGCGCGCTCAGCGCTTCAAGCCGATCACTCTAATCGTGCATACCCGACGCGACCTCTGGCAGATGAAATTCGCGCACGGCATGCGCAATGTATACGACCATCCCCTGTCGTTTCTATCTGCCGCCGAAGTGGCGGCCACTCGACGCGTTGCATCGCGGAAGAGATTTCCGGTGCTCGATGACGTCCCGGCCGGAAGCAGCCTGATCGGGGTGTTCGGCTTTCTCGGACGCTACAAGGGGCTCGATACCGTCGTCAGGGCATTGCATCACCTGCCGAAAGATTATCATCTGCTGATTTTCGGCGGTGTCCATCCAAATGAAATCAAGGCCCATCAGCCCATCGATCCTGTGGTCTCGTCATTATTCGACGCCGGCTATGTCGACACCAGCGTCGCCGAGCGAATCAGGTCCAACAGCGAGGGGACCGCGCCGGCGGTCTCGGTTGCCGTCGACAGCTCGATGCGCGATCTGCTGATCGAGCATCCAAAGGATCTATCCGATCGCATTCACTTTATGGGCGCCCAGGGCGATGCCGATTTCCTTACCGGCATGGCGATCTGCGACGCTGTCGTATTCCCTTATATCGAGGTAGGGCAATCCTCGTCCGGCCCGATTTCCCAGGCGTTGGAGCTGGGCTGCCGGGTCATAGCTTCGCGCACCCATACCTTTATTCAGCTCAGCCGTTATCACCACAATCTCATCGAGTTCTTCGACATCGGCAACCACCTCGAACTGGCCGGCCGCATCCGAGCGCGACCGCAATTCGAGCGGCGCGACCATCTCCCGGCATTCAACGTCGAAACCAACAAGGCGGTCTACCTCGCCGCCAACGGCTCCCAAACCGCGGCTTCCCGGGTCAGGGTTTGATCCTCTAAAGTCAAAAAGCCCGCGACAATCGATTTCTGCGAACCTATGATCGGATGCCGCCGCTTCGAGTTGAAGGCGTCGGCGAAGGAAGGAGCGCAGAATGAGAAACGGGTTTCGCGTTTATGATTCCGACACGCATGTCAACCCTGCCGCCGAAGTGCTGGAGAAATATGTCGACCCCGGCTTCCGGCCGCGCCTTGCCGAACTCGAGCCGCACCGCTTCCCGGCCGGGCAGGGGGCCGTCGGTGTCGTGCCTGAGTTCCACAACTACCGGGTCGGGACCAAATACTACCGGCGGGTTCTTGGCGAGCCCGCGCCGCGTGAGACCTTCACCGGCCGCGAGACAAGATGGATGGGCAGCAAGATGCCGCGGCCCGGTGTCCAGGACGATCGTGCCGAGAACCGCGTGATGGACATGGATGACGAGGGGACCGACGTCCATTTCCTCATTCCCACCTCCTGGCTCAGCCTCGTTGGCCTACCTGACCCTACGCTCGAGATCGGGGTGATCCGCGCCTATCACCGGCACATGGCGGATTTTTGCGGACAGTACCCGACCCGTCTCAAGAGCATGATTGTCGCTTCGTCGCGCGCGGTCGACGAGGCCGTCCGCGAGATCCGTGAGTGGGGAAAGTCAAAATGGGCCGTGGCAGTTATGCCGCTGCTCGCGAAGGACTTTCCGGCGGATCACCCCGACCTCGACCCGATCTGGCAAGCTGCCCAGGAGTACGATCTGCCGATCGCCAACCACAGCTTCACCTGGAACCCGCCTTATTACCCCGGCTATCAGGACCTGTGGGAAAACATCTTCCTCAGCCGGCTCGCCGCCCATCCCTGGGGTGCGATGCGGTTCGTCGGGTCCTTCATCGGCGGCGGCCTGTTCGACAAATACCCGAAGCTGCGGATGGGTGTGCTGGAATGCGGCTTCGGCTGGCTGCCATTCTGGGCGCGGCGGATGGACGAGCAGGCGGTCTATGTCGGCGGCACCGCACCGCTCAAGCAAAAGCCAAGCGAATACATGGCGAGCGGCCGGTTCTTCTGCAGCATCGAGCACCACGAGGGGGAGGACATGTTCAACTATGTCACCCACTTCCTCGGCGATGACATTCTGATGTACGCCTCCGACTATCCCCACTCGGAATGCCAGTTCCCCGAGTTGGTTGACAACATCATCGCCTGGTCCAGCCTCAAAGAGGATACGAAGAAGAAACTCCTCTTCGACAATGCGAACCGGTTCTTCAGACAGGCCTGATCCCACAGACGCAACGAGGAGAGCCGCCATGAGAAACGGCTTTCGCGTTTACGACGCCGACACGCATGTCAGTCCTTCCGCAGAGGTCCTCGAACGCTACCTCGACCCGAGCTTTCGGCCGCGGCTCGCCGAGTTGGCGCCCTATCGCCATGACACAGGCGACGGTCTGCACTCCTACAGCTTCGGCCGGAAATTCTATCGCCGCGTCCTCGGCGAGGCGACGCCGCGCGAGACCTTCACTGGCCGCGAATCGCGCTGGCGCGGCAGCAAGATGCCGCGCCCCGGCGTGCAGGACGCCGAGGCCGCCAACCGCGTCCTGGACATGGACGACGAAGGGACGGATGTGCATTTCCTGATACCCGGCTCGTTTATGAGCTTTGTCGGGCTCGATGACCCGGCGTTCGAGGTCGCGATGGCGCGCGCCTATCACCGCCACATCGCCGATTTCTGCGGACAGTTCCCGAGCCGGCTAAAGAGCTTGATCGTCGCCTCGGCCCGCGTTCCCGAGGAAGCCGTGCGCGAGATCCGCGAGTGGGGGAATTCGAAATGGGCCGTCGCCGTCAAGCCGTTGATGCCGACCGACATCCCGCCCGATCACCCCGATCTTGAGCCGATCTGGCGGGCGGCGGAGGAGCACGATCTGCCGATCGCGCACCACAGCTCGACCTGGAACCCGCCCTACTATCCCGCCTATCGCGATGTGTGGGACAACATCTTTCTCGGCCGGCTGGCATCACATCCCTGGGGGGCGATGCGGTTTGTCGCCTCCTTCATCGGCGCCGGCATCATGGACCGTTACCCGAGCCTCAGGATGGGCGTGCTCGAATGCGGCTTCGGCTGGCTGCCGTTCTGGTCGCGCCGTATGGATGAGCAGGCGGTCTATGTCGGCGGCACTGCGCCGCTCAAACTGAAACCGAGCGAATACCTGACGAGCGGCCGCTTCTTCTGCAGCATCGAGCGCCAGGAAGGCGAGGACATGTTCAACACCGTTACGCAATATCTCGGCGACGATGTGTTGATGTACGCCTCCGACTACCCGCACTCGGAGTGCCAATTTCCCGAGTTGATCGACAACATTCTCGCCTGGCCGAGCCTTCGCCCGGACCAGCGGCGCAAGCTGTTCTGGGAAAACGCGAACCGTTTCTACAAGCAGACCTAAGCGAAGATCCCGGCGCTTGAGGGCGGTAAGTGATTGAGAATATTGCGCTCACCCACCAAGCCCTTCGGGCTTGGTCCCCCCTCTCCCGAGGTGCGGGAGAGGAGCTTTGAGCTGAATGCGTGTAGCCCCTCTCCTGCACCGCGGGAGAGGGTGCCGAGCGCAGCGAGGCGGGTGAGGGAATTTGTGGTGGGTCACGTTATCCGGAATTCTGCTGGCGCAATTTGAAGCGTTGGATCTTGCCGGTGGCGGTTTTTGGCAGCTCGTCGAGAAACGCGTACCAGCGCGGGCATTTGAAGGGCGCCAGCAACCCCTTTACATGACCCTCCAGCGCCCGCACCAGTTCCTCGTCGGCACGAACCCCAGGTTTGGCGACCACGAACGCCTTCGGCTTGAGCAGACCGTCCTGGTCCGGGACCCCGACGACAGCCGCCTCGAGCACGTGCTCGTGCGCGACGAGCGCCGCCTCGACCTCGGCGGGCGAGACGTACATCCCGCTGACCTTCATCATGTCGTCGCTGCGACCGCAGTAAACGTAATAACCGTCTTCGTCCTCAAAATATTTGTCGCCGGTGCGGGTCCACCGGCCCATGAACGTGTCACGGCAGCGTTCGCGATTGTTCCAGTAATAGGCGGCGCTGGTCGGTCCGCTGACCAATAGGTCGCCGATTTCGCCGCGGCGGACCGGCCTTTCCTCCTCATCGACGATTTTCAGCTGATAGCCCGGGATCGGTCTGCCGGTGGTGCCGTAGCGCACCTGGTCCGGCCAGTTGCTGAGAAAGATGTGCAACATCTCGGTCGAGCCGATGCCGTCGAGAATGTCGACCCCGATCCGCGCCGACCAGCGCCGGCCGATCTCCTGCGGCAGCGGCTCTCCCGCCGAAACGCAGCGTCGCAATGCCAGCTCGTCGCGCGACGGCAGATCGTTGCCGGAGAGCATAGCGTTGTAGAGGGTCGGAACCCCGTAAAAGATCGTCGGCCGGAGCTCGCGCAAGACGCGACTGACCGCCGCCGGCGTCGGCCGCTCGGCCAACAGAACGCTGGTCGCGCCGACCGCCAGCGGAAAGGTCAGCGCATTGCCGAGTCCATAGGCGAAGAACAACTTTGCCGCCGAGAACACAATATCGCTCTCGCCGATGCCGAGCACCGGGACGGCATAAAGCTCGGCCGTCCGTATCAGGCTCGAATGGATGTGCACGGTGCCTTTCGGCCGCCCCGTCGAACCCGACGAATAGAGCCAGAAGCACGGCTCGTCCGGATGGGTCGGCGCGGTGTCGGACGCGGTCGGCATCTCGGCGAGTAATCCCGCGAGGGAGTGCTCCTGCGTGCTGCCGCCCGAGACGATCATCGCCGGCCGCGGCCCCGGCAACGCAGCCAATGCAGCATCCATGCCCGGCAGCAACGGCGCGGAGACGACAACAGCGCGGGCCCGGCTGTCGGCCGTCATAAAGGCGAATTCGGCGGCAGAGAGCTGAGTGTTGACCGCAACCGGAACAGCCCCGGCCTTGATCGCGCCGAGAAAGGCCGTCGGAAAGTCTATTGTGTCGTGGAGGCAGAGGAGGATGCGCTGCTCCGGATCAATGCCGAGCCGGCACACCAGGTTGGCGAACCGGCTCACCCGTTCGGCGAGCTCGGCATAGCTGTAATGCCCGCGATCGTCGATAAAGGCTGTCTTTGCGCCGCGTCCGGCGGCGAGGTTTCGCCCGATCAGGTCGGCCGCGGCATTGTATCCCGTCGGGCTCTCAGTGCTCATCCGCCATCCTCCCGGGCCGCAACCTGTCGAGATCGGCCGCCCAGCCATTATATTCCTCGCATGCAACGGTCAAGCAGCGCTCTGGGCTTTCCTGAACCCGCAACCGAGCGGGACGACTATCTCTGCCGCCTCGGCGAGCGGGTGCGCGAGGAACGGGCCCGCCGTGGCATGACGCGCCGAATATTGGCGCGCGATTCCGGATTGTCGGAGCGCTATCTCGCCCAGCTCGAAAGCGGGAAGGGCAATCTCTCCATCAAATTGCTGCGCCGGGTCGGCGACGCGCTCAACTTGCCGCTTCCCAGACTGCTCGGCACGGAGCCGGCCGAACCGGCCGAATTGGGGCGGATCGTCGAGCTTTTGCGCCGCTTGCCACCGGACCGGCTGGACGAGGCGCGGGCGCTGCTCGACGCGCACTTCGCGGCGCCCGACGGTCAGGCGCGGCAACGGCGCATAGCGCTAATCGGGTTGCGCGGCGCCGGCAAATCGACCTTGGGCCGCCGTCTCGCGCGTCATCTCGATGTGCCGTTTATCGAACTCGACGGCGAGATCGAGCGGGATTTCGGGCTGTCGCTCGGCGAAATTTTTGCTCTCTCCGGCCAGTCCGCTTACCGCCGGTCCGAGCGCCGCGCCTTGGACGGTGTGCTCGACCGGCATCCGGGATTTGTGCTGGCGGCGGGCGGCAGCATCGTCGCCGAACCGGAAACGTACGACGAGCTCCTCGCGCGCTGCTTTACGGTTTGGATCAAGGCCTCGCCCGAGGAGCATATGAGCCGCGTCATCGCGCAAGGCGACCTCCGCCCGATGTCCGAGAACAAGGAAGCAATGGCCGATCTCGAACGCATCCTGGCCGCCCGCACCCCGCTCTACGCCCGAGCCGATGCCGTCATCGACACCGCCGGGCGCTCTGTCGAAGCCAGCTTCTCCGGCCTGCTCGCAGCCCTGCCGAAGCGGTGCTGCCACAGACGCTGAGTGGGTTGCCGCCTGGGGCTGCCTGCCGCATGATGAGGCCGGTGAACAGAAAATCTGCGGTGGGGTATGAGCGCCAGGAGCAAGGTCTGTTCCAGCTTCGATGATGCAGTGCGCGACATTCCGGATGGCGCGACCCTCGGGTTTGGCGGGTTTGCGGTCGTCGGAATGCCGATCAACCTCTATCACGCGGTCGCCAACCAGGGCGCCAAGAACCTGACCTGCGTGTCGAATTCGACGCGCGGCGGCGCCACCTTGCCGGCCGATGCGCCCGATATGGGCGAGATGATCAAGAACGGGCAGGTCCGGAAGGTGATCTGCGCCTTCACCGCGCCGACGCGGGCCTCGCAGAGGCTGATCCTGTCCGAATATGTCGAGCGGGGTCTGATCGAGGCGGAACTCGTGCCGCAAGGCACGCTCGCCGAGCGGATGCGCGCCGCCGGCGCCGGGATCCCGGCCTTCTACACCCCGGCGGCGGTCGGCACCGAGCTCGCCGAGGGGCGGGAAACCCGCGTGTTCAACGGCCGCGAATACCTCCTCGAACACGCATTGCCGCTCGATTACGCCTTTATCCGGGCCTATCAGGCGGACGCGGCTGGGAACCTCCGCTTCCGGCGCTCGCAGCGCAATTTCAACCCGATCATGGCGATGGCGGCGCGGGTCACGGTCGTCGAGGTCGAGGAGGACATCCTGCCGGTCGGCGCCATCGACCCCGATGATGTGCACACCGCCGGGATCTTCGTACACCGGATCGTCAAGATCCCGCCGCCGCCCGAGGGCTGGTGGCCGCAGCGTCCAGGGAGCATCGGGCGATGAGCGAGAGGGCGAAGGGGCTGACCCGGCAGCAGATGTGTGACCGGCTGGCGATGGAATTCGGCGACGGGTGGATCGTCAATCTCGGGATCGGCATCCCGACCCTGTGCTCGAATTTCGATTTCGGCGACAAGCAGATCATCTTTCACTCCGAGAACGGGGTGATCGGCTACGGCCCGCTCGCCACGCCGGGCAAGGAGGATCTGCACCTCGTCAATGCCGGTGGCCAGCACGTCACGTTGCAGCCGGGCGCGGCAATCGTGCACCACGCCAATTCCTTCGCGCTGATCCGCAGCGGCCGCATCGACGTCACCGTGCTCGGCGCCTACGAGGTCGCCGAGAACGGCGACTTCGCGAACTGGAAGATGGCGGGCCAGCAGGGCGGCGGCATCGGCGGCGCAATGGATCTGGCCTCCTGCGCCAAACATGTCTTTGTCGCGATGGAGCATCAGACGCGCGACGGCAAGCCACGCCTTGTCGAGCGCTGCGCAATCCCGGCGACCGCGCGCGGCGTCGTCAACCTCGTCGCCACCAACTTCGGCCTGTTCGAGATCACCCCGGAAGGCATGGCGCTGCGTGAGATCGCCCCCGGCGTCACCGTCGCGGAGGTGCGGGCGACGACCGGCTGCAACCTGGTCATTCCGCGCGAGGTGCCGCCAGTGCGGCGGGTGGCGTAATGCCGCTCTCCCACGAGGAGTTAGATTAGGGCTCGCGGCGGATTCGCACGCCACGCCCGGTTGCGACGACGACAGCACCGCCGAGCCTATCAAGATCGACCCGATCGAGCGTAAGGGCAGCGAGTTCCATGTAGGAGCGCCGGCTCTCTTCCGGGACCCGCAGCAAAATCACGCCGCAGTGACTTCCAGGAGGGTATCTGCGCAGATCTGCGAACCCCTTGTCTGCCGTAATCAACCAGCGGCGCTCATTTTGGATGGATGACCAGAGGATATTGTCAGGCGTTCCCTGCCAGCCTTGCTCCACCACCGTCGCTGTGTCATGGCCCCGAGCAGCCAGTAACTCGGCGATCTGCCCGAGTAGATCCTCGTCCACCTTCACGCGGGCGATCAGCGGCTCCCATCGCTGTAGAGGGGAATGAAGTCGGCATTGCTCACCGCTTCCGCAGCAAACTTCAAGGCAGCCTTGACGTCCTCGCTGGTCAGCTGCGGCCAAGCTGCCAAGATCTGCTCCGAAGTGTCGCCGTCGGCGACGCTCCCCACGATCACACTCACCGGCACACGCGTGCCCTTGATGCACGGTTCGCCGTGATGGATCGCTGGATCAATTACGATCCTTTGGCGCCAATTCCCGCTCATCTCATCCTCAACTAAACCTTATACGAGCCTGGCCAGGGGTGGTAGCAGCATTGCCTTCCGCGTGAGCGAAACCAACCGCAATCCTGATGATGGTATCCTGAGCGAAGCCCTTGTACTGTCCGCCCGCTTGCAACCTACCCGTCTAAGGAGAGAGCACGATCAGTGGAACAGCGTAATCTCGGCCGATCCGGCCTTCTCGTGTCGGTGGTCGGCCTCGGCTGCAATAATTTCGGCGGCCGCATCGATTTCGAGGCGACAAAGAAGGTCGTCCACCAGGCGCTCGATCTCGGCATCACCTTTTTTGATGAAGCCGATACCTATGGCGATCCGCGCGGCAGTTCCGAGACCTATCTCGGGCAGATCCTTGGAGACCGGCGCAAGGACATCGTATTGGCGACGAAGTTTGCCCGCCCGATGGATCCCGCTGGCCGGCTGCAGGGGGCGTCGCGGCGCTACATCATGGCCGAGGTCGAAGCGAGCCTAAGGCGCCTTAAGACCGACTGGATCGACCTCTATCAGCAGCACCAGCCCGATCCGCTGACCCCGATCGAGGAGACGTTGCGGGCGCTGGACGACCTGGTCCGGCACGGCAAGGTCCGTTACATCGGCTGCTCGACCCTGCCGGCCTGGCAGGTCGTCGAGGCGCAGTGGACATCCAAGCATCTCGGCCTCCACCGTTTCATCTCGTGCCAGGAGGAGTACAGCCTGCTCGCCCGCGACCTCGACCGCGACATGATGCCGGTGCTCGAAGCCTACGGTCTCGGTCTGATCCCCTTCCGCCCGCTGGCGGATGGCCTGTTGACCGGCAAGTACCAGCGCGGCATAGCCCCGCCCGCCGGCACCCGTTTGGCGACGATGTCGAGAGCAGCGGATCGCAACCTGACCGATGAAAACTGGGCGATCGTCGAGCGGCTCGCCGGGTTTGCCGCCGAGCGCGGCCATACCTTGCTGGAACTTGCCTTCAGCTGGCTGGTGCGCCGCCCGGCCGTGGCCAGCGTCATCGCCGGAGCGACGAGGCCGGAACAGGTCGAACAGAATGTCCGCGCCACCGCGTGGGGCTTGACGCCGCAGGAGATGCAAGAGATCGATGCGCTGACGGCCAAATGACTCAAATCCCGGAGGAGGAGTAGCAAGATGGAAATTCGGTTGGACGGCAGGACCGCGGTCGTCACCGGTGGCAGCAAGGGGCTGGGCTTGGCCATCGCCGAGGAATATGCCAAGTCTGGCGCCGACGTCACGATCCTGGCTCGCGACCAGGGAACCCTCAACGAAGCCAAGGCCAGGATCCAGGCCGGCGCGCCGGGCCGCAAGGTCGCCGCGATCAGCTGCGACGTATCGAAGGCCGCCGACGTCCGCAAGACCTACGACCAGATCGTCTCCGAGTTCGGCAAGATCGACATCTTCGTCAACAACGCCGGGCAATCGACGCGCGGACCGTCGGAGACGGTCACCGATGAGATGTGGCAAGCCGACCTGGACCTCAAACTGTTCGCGCAGATCCGCTTCTGCCGGCTCCTCTTCCCGCAGATGAAGCAGCGCAAATGGGGCCGCATCATCAGCGTCCTCAACATCGGCGCCAAGGCGCCGGGCGCCGATAGCGCGCCGACCTCGGTCAGCCGTGCCGCCCAGATGGCCTTCACCAAGGTGCTGTCGCAGGAGGGCGCGCCGCACAACGTGCTGGTCAATTCGCTGCATGTCGGGGTCATCGTCAGCGACCAGATCGTCCGCCGCCATAAGCGCGAGGGCGCCAATGTCTCGCTCGACGATTTCATCGCCCAGGCCGGGCGCGGCGTGCCGATGGGCCGGATGGGAAGAGCCGAGGAATTCGCCAACATCGCGACTTTCCTCGCGTCCGACGCCGCCTCTTATGTGACCGGCTGCGCCATCAACGTCGACGGCGGCCGTTCCCCGGTCGTGTAGCCGATCCCCTCACCCACCAAGCCCCCTCTCCCGCAGTGGATTGCGGGAGAGGGCGCCGAGCGCGAGCGTCTCGCTTACACGCTGTCGACGCCGAAGGCCCAGCGGCGGGCGATCTGATGGCCGATCGCCAAGGGTGGCGGCAACGTCGGCAGACCCGGAATGGGGTCGTCCGAGCGCGACCGTTCGACCATTTCCCGGACCTCGTCGCGCCCGAACCAGCGCACTTCGGCGAGCTCTTCGGGATCGATCGTGATTTCCTCGGTCAGCGCTTCGCCTAGAAAGCCCATCATCAGGCTCGACGGGAACGGCCAAGGCTGCGAGGCGAGATAGCGGACACGTCCGACTTGAATGCCCGATTCCTCGAGGACTTCGCGGCGCACCGCCTCCTCCGGGGTCTCGCCCGGCTCCATGAAACCGGCGAGACACGAGAACCGCGCCCCGGGACGCCGATGGCCGCGGCCGAGTAGGCAACGCTCGCCTTTGACGGCGAGCATGATTACGACCGGATCGACGCGCGGAAAATGGTGCGCCTTGCAACTGGGGCAATGCCGCACCCACCCTCCCGAAGCGACGACGCTGGGCGTCCCGCATCGTGCGCAGAAGCGATGCCGATCGTGCCAATCGATCAGCGAGCGCGCCTCGGCGAGTATCGCCGCCTCGCCGCCGTCGATCATCGGAGCGGCTGCGCGCGCATCCATTAGTACGCTGCCGTCATGGCTCGGGCCTTCGGTCGAGCCTGCGTCGAGCGCGAAATAGGCTCGGTCGTCACCCATACCGAGGAGAATGAGGGTGCTGCCGCCATCGATCAACGGCTGCCACGGCGCAACGCCCTGCCAATCCAAAGCCGCTGCCGAAGAATGGCGGATCTTCGGCTTGAGCCCGTGCAGCGGCAGCACCCGGGTGCTGGGATTTTCCAGCAGCGACGCGACCCAGCCGGCATTCTGGCGGCGCTGGCTCACGCGGTCGAGCGGGTTGCCCCCAAAGCAATAAATCTCTTCCATTTGGACAGCATACCTCTTCAGTGCCGGTCACAGTCTAACGCAGCAATGCCGCATTGTGCTCGGGTTTAATCGGCGTCGTAGGTGAGCAGTATGAGGCCGTAGGGCGTTGTCGCGGCTTGGCGGCTCGCGGCGTGGTGGGCCGGTGCCTTCGCCTCGGTGATCTTGCGGGCCGCGAGGTTACCGCCGCGGTGCTGGATTCGCGCCCGGTGTGCGGCCGAGTAGCTTGCGGGATGCCGAGGATGGCGCGACTGCGGTATGGTGGGCGGAGTTTGGGGAATTCGCCCCGATTGAGGGATTGCGGCACGTGCCATCACCCGGGTCTTCGCTGCGCATCCTGTGCCCCAACGGGCATCTGGGCTTCGCACCGATCAAGACTGGCAGCTTTCAGCTCGGGCTCGAAAGCGCGCCGGATCTGATCTGCGCCGATTCCGGGTCGTGCGATGTCGGTCCGGGGCCGCTCGGCGCCGATGTCTCGTCGAGCCCGGTGCAGTGGCAGAGGCACGATCTCGAGCACATGCTATTGGGGGCGCGCCGGCTCGGCGTACCGGTGATCGTCGGCTCGGCCGGCGATACCGGCAGCAATAGCGGGGTCGACCGGTTTGTCGGCATGATCAAGGATCTTGCCCGCGAACACCGCTTGGCGCGGTTCCGCATCGGCTATTTCTACTCGGAAGGCGGCGAGGACTATCTGCGCCGCAAAATCGCCGCGGGCGATGCGATCGAGGGGCTCGACGGACGGCCGCCGCTCGACCTGGCGACCCTCGGCGCTACCGACCGTGTCGTGGCGATGGCCGGGGTGCACCCCTACATCGAGTTGCTCGACCGGGGCGCCGATGTCATCATCGGCGGCCGCAGCAGCGACTGCGCCATCTTTGCCGCGCCGACGATGCGTCAGGGCTTCCCCGCAGGGCTCGCCTACTTCGCCGGCAAGGTGCTCGAATGCGCGTCGTTTTGCGCGGAGCCCTACGCCGGCAAGGAATCGGTGCTGGGCGAGATCACGATGGAGGACTTCAAGGTGACGGCGCTGTGGCGGGAGCAGCGCTGCACGATCGCCTCCGTCGCGGCTCATACGATGTATGAGCGCCCGAACCCGTTTTACGAACACTTCCTCGGCGGCCATATCGATATGAGAGAGTGCCTCTACGAGCAGTATGACGAGCGCACCACCCGCATTACGGGGCCGAAATACATTCCCGCGACCGAGCTACGGGCTAAGCTCGAGGGTGCCGGCAAGCTCGGCGAGCGCTATGTCGGTCTGGTCGGCGTGCGCGACCCCTACACGATCGAGAATATCGACGCAGTCATCGCTTGGGCCCGGCAACAGGCGGCCGAGCGCTTCGGCCCGACGGGTTACGAGCTGCACTACACCGTTTATGGCCGCGACGCGATCCTCGGAGCGCTCGAGCCACTGCGGCGCTCGCCCGGCCACGAGGTGTGCGTCGTCGTGCAGGCGATCGCGCCGACGCGGGAGATGGCCGAGGAGGTATGCATGACCGGCACCCGCCAGATGTTCTATGCGCGGCTGCCCGCGGTGAAAGGCACCGCCGGCGGGGTCGCCTTTCTGCTCGACGAGGTGATGCCTGCAAGCCCCGCCTATCGCTGGACGGTCAACCACACCGTACGCGTCGACGACCCGCTCGAATTGTTTCCGACCTTCATCACGGAAGCCGGCGGGTAATGATCACACGCAAGCTCTCCGCGATAGCGAAAACGGTCCGCAGCAAGAATGCCGGGATCGACAAGATCACCTTCGACGTTATCTTCGCGGAGCGCGCCGATTACGATCTCGTCCGCCGCAGCGGTGTGCTGTCGCGGGCGGCGGTCTGCCGGATCTTTGGCATTCCGCAGAGCCGCATCACTGATTACGTCGAGTTCGACCCGGCATTGGCGATCAAGTTCACAATCCTGCGACAGGTCACCAGCGGCAGCC
This sequence comes from uncultured Alphaproteobacteria bacterium, assembly GCA_963812675.1. Taxonomy (GTDB): domain Bacteria; phylum Pseudomonadota; class Alphaproteobacteria; order ATCC43930; family CGMCC-115725; genus AP-15. The sequence goes on from CAWEWR010000007.1 coordinate 606,136, forward strand.
CCGGCGACGCCGACATCTTTGGCAGCCAGCAATACGGCCCGTTGTTGGATATCGCGGTTCCGACGGGGTGATCGCTGTCTGGCTGGGGCTCAGGGAGACCGAGACATGACCGATTTTCGTGTGGAAACCGATAGCCTCGGCAAAGTCGAGGTCCCGGCCGACAAGCTATGGGGCGCGCAGACCCAGCGCTCTCTCGAGCATTTCAGCATCGGCAAGGACCTGATGCCGCGCGAGATGATCGAGGCCTACGCCATCTTGAAGAAGGCGGCGGCAAATGCCAACCATGCCGGCGGACGACTGGACGACAGGACCCACGGGCTCATTATCCGGGTGTGCAACGAGATACTGGCGGGGAAGCATCAAGACATGTTTCCGCTGCACGTCTGGATGACCGGCAGCGGCACGCAGTTCAATATGAACGTCAACGAGGTGATCTCCAATCGCGCCAGCCAGCTCGCCGGCACACCGCTCGCCGGCAAGACGCCGGTGCATCCCAATGATCATGTCAACATGTCGCAATCGTCGAACGATACGTTTCCGTCTGCGATGTACATCGCGGCGGCGCTCGGCGTGACGCAACGCCTGGTCCCCGCGGTCCGCGCCCTGCATGAGGCGATCGCGGCCAAAGCGGAGGCGTGGAACGACATCGTCAAGATCGGGCGCACTCATATGCAGGATGCGACGCCGATCACGCTCGGGCAGGAATGGTCGGGCTATGCCGGCATGCTGGCGGAGGATCTGGAGCGGATAGACGACACGCTGAAGGGCGTCTATCGCCTCGCGCTCGGCGGTACGGCGGTCGGTACCGGGATCAACGCCGCCCCCGGCTTCGCCGAGGCTGCGGCCGCCGAGATTGCCCGGCTCACCAAGCTGCCCTTCGTCAGCGCGCCGAACAAATTCACGGTGCAGGGCTCGCATGACGCGCTGGTGCACCTTTCCGGCACGCTGCGGACATTGGCCGCATCGCTCTACAAGATCGCCAACGACATCAGGCTGATGTCGTGCGGCCCACGCGCCGGGTTTGCGGAATTGCTGATCCCGGAAAACGAGCCGGGGTCGTCGATCATGCCCGGAAAGGTCAACCCGACGCAGGCCGAGGCGCTGACGATGATCGCCGTGCAGGTGATGGGCAACGACGTGGCGGTGGGTTTCGGCGGCGCCGGCGGATATTTGGAGATGAACGTCTACAAGCCGCTGATCATCTTCAACCTCATGCACTCGATCACGATCCTGACGGACGGGTGCACGAACTTCCGCAAATTCCTGGTCGAGGGCACCAGGCCGAACCTTCCGAAGATCAAGGAATACCTCGATCGCTCCCTGATGCTGGTGACCGCGCTCGCTCCGGTGATCGGCTATGACAAGGCGTCGCAGATCGCGCACCACGCAATGGACCACGACCTGACCCTCAAAGCCGCGGCGCTCGGCCTCGGCTACGTCACCGAGGAGGAGTTCGATCGCATCGTGGACCCGACCAAGATGGTCAAGCCGTACGTCGCCATCGGAGTCTGAACTTCGTGTTCAGCTGGCCTCCCCCGCGCGCTGCGGGAGAGGGGAACGCCTCATTGCATCGGCTGGGTGATACGGCACACCACAAGCGCAGACTCAGCCCATTGATTTACGGCCGGCGATTAGTGCGTTAGTGATCTCCGCGACGTGCCTTCCCTGAAAGCGGGCGATGGCGCGCTCGTTTTCGCTTGGCGAGCGTGAACCGTCGATTCCGGCCAAAGTCGTGGCGCCATAGGGAGTGCCGCCGGTAATTTCAGCCATATTCAGGAGCCGCTGCTCGGTGTAAGGCACGCCGACGACGATCATGCCGTGGTGCAGCAACGTGAAATGGAAGCTGACGAGCGTGGTCTCATGGCCGCCGTGCTGTGACGCGGTGCAGGTAAAGGCGCTCCCGACCTTGCCGACCAGCGCACCGTTCGCCCACAACCCACCGGTTTGATCCAGGAAGTTTCGCATCTGGGCGGCCATATTGCCGAAGCGCGTCGGCGTGCCGAAGATGATCGCGTCGGCTTCCGCCAATTGCGTAGGGTTTGCCACCGGCACGCGGGCGAATGCGGCACGAGCAACAGCCGCGCCGCTCTTTTCCAATATCTCGGCGGAGACGAGTTCGGGCACCTGCCACAGGCTCACGTCGCCGGCGCCGGCATCGCGGGCGCCCGAGGCGACCGCCTCCGCCATCTGATAGATATGGCCATACATGCTGTAAAAGATGACCTGAATTCTCGCTGACATCCGAAACCCCGTGACTGCCGGCGCAAAGGACCGCCGTTGGCCACAGTTTATGGCGCGTCACCGATCTCCGAAGTAAAGCGTCGTTAAGCGTGGTAAATCAGTAGCCGCCGCCTTTGCGCGCGATTACTGGCCCTCGCGAACCACCGGATTGCGCAACGTGCCGATGCCGGTGATCTCGATCTCGACGGTGTCGCCGTGCTTCAAATTCTCGGGCGCGCCTTCGGTGCCCATCCACACGACGTCGCCGGGGTAGAGCGTTAGGTATTGCGAAATCCGGCTGATGAAGGTGGCGGGGCCAAAGATCATGCTGTCGGTCTTGAAGCGGAACCTCTCGCCGCCATTGACGCGAATGATCGTCTGCGCCGCGTCGAGATCGAAATCGGTTTCGATCCACGGTCCCATCGGCTTGAAGGTGTCGGTGTTCTTGGCGCGCCACAGGGTCCGGTCGCCAGCCTGCCAGGTCCGCTCGCTCATATCGTTGCCGATCGTCCAGCCGAGAACGCAGGACAGCGCCTCGCTCTCGGAGAGGTGCTTCGCCTTCTTGCCGATCACGGCGACGAGCTCGCCTTCGTACTGCACGCGCTCGGTCGCATCCGACGGGATCACGATCGGCTCGCCGTGCGCGATCAGCGCATTGTTGGCGCGATAGCCAATATCGGCGGCCGTCGGCAAATTGGGCTCTTGGCCCCGCTTTCTCGCCGCATCGATGACGTGCTCGGCGTAATTGAGCCCGGCGCAATAGAAGGTGCGCGGCTCGACCGGGACCAACAGCTTGACCGACGACAACGGCCGGCGTGTCGTCGTCTTTTCATAGCCGGCAAACGGGTCGCCGCGCACCTCGGTGACGATGTCGCCGTCGAGGATCCCGTAAACCGGGTGCCCGTCGGCCGCGTAGCGTATCCAGCGCATTCTCTCCCTCCTTCATAAACCGGCACTTCGCCCTTCAGCATAAAGCTGAAGCTCGGCCCGTGTTGCGGTAAATTGTAAACGATGACTTGCCGAGACCCTGGCACGGGCCGTCGCAAACCATATGTTATAACAAAGTTTAACATGCGAGGTTTCGATGCGGGCGGCAGTGCGCAAATTGGGGAATTCGTCTGGTGTCATTATCCCGAGGTCGTTGCTTCGCGACTTGGGAATGTCCGAGGGCGATCCGGTCGAGATGACATTGGAAGCGGGTCGCATTGTCCTTGTGCCGATAAAACAGCGTACGCGGGCTGGATGGGCAGAAGCCTCGCAGAGCATCGCGGAAGCGCGCGACGACACCCTCGTCTGGCCGGAATTCGGTAATGCCGAAGACGAAACTCTGATCTGGTGAGACGATCTGGTGCGGCCGACAGTGGGACTGCGGCACCGCGCGTTGCTGCCGTCCGTCGCGGGGAAATTTGGCTCGCGGCTCTCGATCCGACGATCGGCGTGGAAATTCAAAAGACCCGACCCTGTGTCGTCGTGTCTCCGCCGGAGATGCACGACTTTCTGCGCACCGTCACGGTCGCGCCGATGACCACCGGCAGCCATCCCGCACCGTATCGCATATCGCTCCGGTTCCGCGGCAGAAACGGGCTCATACTGCTGGATCAGATGCGAACACTCGACAAGCAGAGGCTCGTGCGCCGCCTCGGCATCGTTACGGGCGCGACGCTCCGGCTTACCCTCGCCACATTGCGCGAGATGTTTGATGAATAGCGCGGGCTACCCACAAGCTGACCAATAACCTCCATAACCGCCCCACTCAATCGAGGACCTCGAAATGCGCCTCGGTGGGACGCATCGCGGGGCCGTTTATCGGCAGCATGTCCTGCGGGCAGGCGGAGAAGGCGACGATGCAGTTCATCTCGGCGCGTAACGTGACATAGCTGCCGGGCGTGCTGACCGGCGGGCGGACCTCGACACGGTTGCCGTCGACGACCGGGATGTTCATGAAAAGGTTGAGCGGTGCGGGGGTCTCGGGTGGGGCCAATCCCAGGTCAGCCATTCCGGCGGCGAGATTGTCGGTGCAGTTGTCATGATGCTCCGTGCAGCCGAGCTGCTCGTAGCGCCAGCGGTCGCAGGCCGCGAACAGCGTGTCGTGAATGCCGCCGGACGTATCCTCGACCAGGGTCAGGATCGGCCGGCGCCGGTTGGTGACGAGCGCGTCGCCGATCGCCGGGATGATATGGCCGATCGCGACGCGGCTGTGCTCCATCGACATGAACTCGTGCAAGTCGTCGGCATTGAAGGCCCAGGTGTCGACGACCTGTTGGCCCTTCGTGTTGATCACTTTGATCCGCTGTGCCTTGCGAAGGCGAACGGCCTTACCCTTGCGCGCCGGGATTTCGATCATCGCACCTCTCCGCTCGGCTTGACCGTCGACGAGTTTAACGGCCATTGCTAGGCTTCGAAACATTACGAACCAGGCAAGGGATATTGCGGTGGCCGACCTTCGCTCCTTATCCGCGCGCGAGGCCGCCCGGCAAATTGCCGAGCGGCGGATTACTGCCGAGGCATTGGTCACTGTCTATCTCGACCGCATCGAGGCGCGCGAGGCGGTGGTTGGCGCCTGGCAATATCTCGATCGCGAGCAGGCGCTGGCGACGGCGCGACGGCGCGACGCGGAAGCGCCGCGAGGGCCGCTGCACGGGGTCCCGATCGCGGTCAAGGATCTGATCGACACGGTCGACATGCCGACCGCCTATGGCTCGCCGATCTATCGCGGGCACCGGCCCGATGCGGATGCCTCTTGCGTTGCGCTCGCCCGGGCAGCGGGCGCCATCGTCCTCGGGAAAACCGTCACCACCGAATTCGCGACCTTCACGCCGGGCAAGACAGCCAACCCGCGCAACCCTGCGCACACCCCGGGCGGCTCGTCGAGCGGCTCCGCCGCGGCCGTGGCCGACGGCATGGCGCCGCTCGGCTTTGGCACCCAAACCGCGGGATCGGTGATCCGCCCGGGAGCCTATTGCGGCTGCGTCGCCTACAAGCCGAGCTTCGGATTGATAAACCGGGCTGGGGTCAAATCGTTGGCCGACAGTCTCGACACGATCGGTGTCTTTGCCCGATCGGTCGATGACGCGGCGTTCTTTGCCGGGGTTTTGTCCGAGCGGCCGTCACTCCGTCACCTCGCCGTTCTGCAGCAAGCCCCGCGCCTCGGCCTTTACCGCACTCCGCAGTGGGACCAGGCGGAGCCGGCGACTGCTGCCGCTCTCGACACTGCGAGGACGGCGCTCGAAGGGGCCGGCGCCGTGGTGACGGAACTGGCGATAGCACCCGAGCACGAGGGCCTCACGGAAGCGCAAGACGCCATCATGTGGTTCGAGACGGTGCGGGCGCTCGCCTATGAGCGGCTGGAGCACAGTGCCCAGCTCTCGCCGCGTCTCGCCCAGCTGATCGATGCCGGAATGGCGATCGGCGCCGATGTCTACGACCAGGCGCGCAGCCGCGCCGCCGCAGCGCAGGCCGGACTCGATGCGTTCTTTGGGCCGTGCGATGCGGTGCTGGTTCCGGCGGCGCCCGGAGAAGCCCCGGCCGGGCTGGCTAATACCGGAAACCCGATCTTCAACCGGATGTGGACCCTGCTGGGCGTCCCGTGCGCAGCTCTGCCGGTGCGTTGGGCGGACAATGGCCTGCCGACCGCCGTTCAGCTCGTCGGGCGGGTGCATGGCGATACAGGGTTGATGGCTTGTGCGGCTTTTCTCGAGCGGACGCTCGCCGGGACGGCATGAAGATCGCTCGTGCACTCGTCGCGTTGGTAGGAGCCAGTGTGCTGGCCGGCTGCTCGGCGCTCGCCCCCTATCCGACTTATCCTCGAATGGCGGGCCCGGGCGAGGAGGCGACCGCCCTGCGGGTGGCGATCTGCTACGACACTCTCGTCAGCACCCTCGACGAGGTGCAAGTTGCAGCGCAGCAGGAATGCCCGTCGGATACGAGGGCGACACCTTTCGACACCGACTGGCACTTGCAATATTGCCCACTGCTGTTGCCGGCACGCGCCACCTTCTTCTGCGCAGCCAAGAAATAAGCCCCGGCCGGCGCCTTGCCGGCTGCGGCGCCGCGCCCTCTGGTCGGCCGCTTGACGCCGCAACTATATGCTATAGTGATTAGGCGGCTGGGTGCGCGGCGATGGACTACGAAGGCTATTTCAAACAGCGGCTCGACGCGCTGCGCGGAGAGGGGCGATATCGCGTGTTCGCCGATCTGGAGCGGCGTTGCGGCCGCTTCCCGCGCGCCTATGATCACCGCATCGGCGCCGAGATCACGGTGTGGTGCTCGAACGACTATCTCGGCATGGGCCAGCACCCGGCGGTGCTCGCGGCGATGGAAGAGACGTTGCGGGCGGTCGGCGCCGGCGCCGGCGGGACGCGCAACATCTCCGGCAACAACCATCTGCATCTCTTGCTCGAGCGCGAGCTCGCCGATCTGCACGGCCGCGAGGCCGCGCTGATCTTCACTTCGGGCTATGTCGCCAACGATGCTGCGTTATCGACCCTGGCGCGCGAGTTGCCGGGCATGGCGGTGTTCTCGGACGCTTCCAACCATGCCTCGATGATCGCCGGCATCCGCAACAGCCGCGCCGAGAAGCACGTCTTTCGCCACAACGACCCGGCCGATCTCGCGCGCTTGCTCGACCGCGTGGCCCCCGACCGGCCAAAGCTCGTGTGCTTCGAGTCGGTCTATTCGATGGACGGCGACATCGCCCCGATTGCCGAATTGTGCGACATCGCCGACCAATTCGCCGCAATGACCTATCTCGACGAGGTCCACGCCGTCGGGCTTTACGGGCGGCGCGGCGGCGGCATTGCCGAGCGCGACGGGGTCATGCACCGCCCGACGGTGATCCAGGGGACGCTCGGCAAAGCGTTCGGCACGATCGGCGGCTATGTCGCCGGCTCGGCGGCGCTCGTCGATTTCCTGCGCAGCCACGCGCCGGGTTTCATCTTCACGACGTCATTGCCGCCGGCGCTGGCCGCCGGCGCATTGGCCGCAATACGCTACCTGAAGGAGAGCCAAGCCGAACGCGAGTGTCATCAGGAGCGCGCGGCAAGTTTGAAGCGGCGCCTCGCCGAGGCGGGCTTGCCGGTTATTCCGTCGGCGAGCCATATCGTCCCAGTAATCGTCGGCGATCCCGGCCTCTGCAAAGCCGCCTGCGACGAACTGCTGCACCGCCACCGGATCTACGTGCAGCCGATCAATTATCCGACTGTGCCGCGCGGTACCGAGCGCCTGCGTCTAACCCCCACCCCGCTCCACAGCGACGCGGATATCGAAGCGCTGGTGGCGGCCCTCAGCGACGTGTGGGCCCGGCTGACCCTCCGCCGCGCCGCCTGATCGGGCGTCAGGTGCCGATTGCAAGCGGGCTCGACAATTTCTTCAATGCCGCGATGACCGAAAGCGCAGTCAGGCGGCCGGTACGCGGATTTTCGGCCGACGGCACGTTCTCGACCTGCATCGACAAGCGCGCGGCATCGGCCTCGACCTCGATGCGGTGAATATTGCGAGTGATGGTCGGGTCGGCCCAGATCTCGACCGTCGTGCGATCGGGCCCGATGCCGGCGAGCGCCAGCGCTGCAGCGACATTGACGTTGGCGGGAAACCCGCGGGCCGCCTCGCGTGCAGTGCCGCTGAAGACGCGTTTGGGCTCAGCCAATCCGGTAATCCCTATACCATGGGCCACGAGATAAGGCGCACCCAATAGGCCTTGCGGCGGCTTTCTCGTAATCATATTGACACTCGAAATGCTCCCTTCGGCAGCTGCAATTACTGCATCCAGTCCGAGCAGTGCTCCGCTCGGCACGAGAATGCGGCCGCCGTTGCGGCGCGCCAAATCGACCAGATCGAAATTATCGAGCAGCGCGCCGCAGCTCAACACCATGACAATGCGCCCGTTCCCGAGCGCCGGCTCGGCCAATTCGCGCAATACTGCTGCCGGCGCGCACTCGACAACGACATCGGAGTGCTCCCAAAGCTGCGCCAATGGCACCACCGGCACCGCGCGCATAAAGCCGGCAATTGCCGCTTCCGCCCGCGCCACATCGCGCGCGGCGACCGCGGCGAGCGCCAGCCGCTCGATCCCCTGATCGAGCCGCCGGGCGACGACCTTGCCGATCGCGCCAAACCCGGCGATCGCGACACGAACCGTCATGCTGCTCCTCATCAATACGATTTCGGCAACCCCAACACGCGCTCGGCGATGTGGCTCAAGATCAGTTGCGGGCTGACCGGGGCGATGCGCGCGATCTGGATCTCGCGGAAATAGCGCTCGACATGGTATTCGCGGGCGTAGCCCATGCCGCCATGCGTCATGATCGCGGTCTCGCAGGCGCGAAAGCCGGCTTCGGCGCCGCAGTATTTGGCGGCATTGGCATAGGCGCCGGCTTCTTCGCCGCGGTCATAGGCGGCGGCCGCGCGCAATACCATCAATTCGGCTGCTTCGAGCTCGATCCAGCGCTCGGCGAGCGGGTGCTGAATAGCCTGGTTCTGGCCGATGGGCCGGCCGAAGACGACGCGCTCCTTTGCATAACGGGCGGCACGGTCGAGCGCCGCGCGCCCGAGCCCGACCGCCTCGGCGGCGATCAGGATGCGCTCCGGGTTCATCCCGTGGAGGATGTAGTGAAAGCCCCTGCCCTCTTCCCCGATGCGGTCGGCGACCGGGACCTTCAGCGCGTCGATGAAGAGGAGGTTCGAATCGACCGCCTTGCGGCCCATCTTCGGGATCTCGCGCACCTCGACGGCGCTGCGGTCGAGAGCGGTGTAGAACAGGGTCATGCCCAATGACGGCCGCGCCACCTCTTCGATCGGCGTCGTGCGCGCGAGAATCAGCATTTTCTCGGCGACCTGTGCGGTCGAGATCCAGATTTTCCGGCCCGTGAGGACATAGTGGTCGCCGTCGCGCACCGCCCGCGTCTTGAGGCGGGTGGTGTCCAGCCCGGCATCGGGCTCGGTCACCGCAAAACAGGTCTTCTCGTTGCCGGCAATCAACGGCGGCAGAAACCGCTGCTTTTGCTCCTCGGTGCCGAAGACGACGACCGGGTGCAGCCCGAAAATGTTCATATGGATCGCCGAGGCGCCACTGAACCCGGCACCGGATTCGGCGACCGCCTGCATCAGGATCGCCGCTTCAGTGATGCCGAGCCCGCTGCCGCCGTAAGCCCCCGGCATCGCAATGCCGAGCCAGCCGGCCGCGGCCATCGCTTGATGAAACTCGTGCGGAAAACCGCCCTCCTCGTCTTTGTTCAGCCAGTATTCATCGCCAAAGCGTGCGCACAGCCGCGCGACGGCCTCCCGCAGTTCCTGCTGCTCGGCGCTCAACCCGAAAGCCATCTCATTCTCCTGCAGCACTTTTCGTGCGAGCCGCTGTCAGTCTTCAATCGAAGCCGCGAGGATCAGGCTCAGCTGACAAAGCGGCCGGCCGGTCTCCGCTGCCCAGGCATTGAAGGCGGACTGGACCGCGGCGCGGTCCTTGCGGTTCTTCGGCGGCGCATCCACCGCGCCCCAATGCTTCAGAGCGCCGGTGACCGACGGCGTCAGAATGAATGTATCCTTGCCGACCATGCGCAGAAATGTCGGGCCCGAGTTTCCGCCCATCTGGCTGAAACGCTTGGCGAGCGCCTCCCACAGCTCGACGATCTCGCTCCCCGGCCAGTCCGCGAGCCAGGCCCCAAAGCTGCCTTGTTCCTCAGCGATCGCAATCATCGCCGCTGCGTTATCGCGGACCGATTTTAGCTTGCCCCAATGCCGGATCAGCCGGGCGTCACCGAGCAGCGCCTCCAATTCCTCATCCGACATTGCGCGCACCCGGCGAGGCTCGAAACCCTGGAAGACCTCCTCAAAGGCCGGCCATTTGGCGTCGACCACGCTGTGCTTCAGACCGGCGCGGAAAATCCTGAGCGACATCTGAGACAGATAGCGGTCATCGGGCACCGTCTTCAGTTCGGCGGCCGAGCGCGGTTGCGGAAGCCGCGCTTCGAGCGCCGCCGCGCCGAGACGGGTGCGCGCTGCCTCCATTATGCGAGCGAAAGCGGGTGCCGCCATCCCGGCCTCACTTGTCGAGCCAGACGTCTTCCATGCGCCAGCCATTATAGATGCTGTTGACCTGCAGGTTGAGGCCTTTCACTTCGGGGCGCCAGCAAGTGCCTTGGCGCATGTGGTAGAGGATCGGCCGCACGACATCCTCCTGCAATCTGCTGTCGATCTGCCACACCAGATGCTGGCGTTTTTCCTGGTCGGGCTCCATCGATTGATGGTCGATCAGCTTGTCGAGCTCGTGGTTGCAGTATTTCGTGTAGTTGCGGTTCGAATCGCAAATGTAGTTCTCGTAGAAATTCTGGTCGGGATCGTCGAGCCCGCTGCCGACGAGGCTCTGCGCAAATGTAAATTCCCCGCGGATCAGCCTAGGCAGCCAATTCGCCGTTTCGACCAGCTCGATCTCGGTATCGATCCAGATCTGCTTCAGCTGGTCGGACAGGATTGCCGCCGGGTCGCGATAGATCGGCAGGTTGCGCGCCGAGATCTTGACCGAAAGCCGCTTGTGCGGCCCATAGCCGAGTGATTGCATGATCTTGCGGGCCTCCTCGCGGCTCTTCTGAATGTCGGGCTCGTAACCCGGCAACTTCTCCATCATTTCTCTTGGCATGGCCCACAGGCCTTCGGGCGCCGGCAGCATCGCCGTGCCGATATCGCCCTGCCCTACGCCGAGGATGTCGATAAAGGCCTTGTGGTCGATCGTCATCGCGATCGCTCGACGCAAATCCAAATTGTCGAAAGGCGGCTTGCGGGTGATCAGCAAATTGGGCGCGACATTCTCCGGCGTCACCTCGCAGACCGCCTCGGGCATCTGGCCGTGCACGTCCTTCAGCATCGGGATCGTGACCTCGTAGGGAAAGGTCATGTCGAACTGCCCGGCCATAAAGGCGAGCATCGCGGTGGAGCGGTTCGGGATGATCGTCCACTCGGCCCCGTCGAGATAGGGCCGGCCGGGTTTCCAGTAATCCGGGTTGCGCGCCACCTTGATCGACTGGTTGGGCTTGAACTCGACAAATTTGAACGGCCCGGTGCCGATCGGATGCACCCGCATTTGCGCCGGCGTGACATGGCAGGGATAGATCGGCGTGAACCCTGCGGCGAGCAGCTCGATAAAGGCCGGCTGTGGCCGCTTCAGGTGAAATGTCGCCTGCCGGTCACCCTCGGTCGTGACCTCCTTGAGGTTGATCCACCAAGCCTCGCGGGCATTGACGCGAAGCTTCTCCTTGGATTTGCCCTGCACCAGATCGAAGGTGCATTTGACGTCTGCGGCGGTGAACGGCTTGCCGTCGTGCCATTTGACGCCGTCGCGCAATTTGAAGGTAAGCTCCGTGCCGTCCTCGCTCCACGACCAGCTTTCGGCGAGATCCGGAACGATCGACTTCAGGCTGTTCTGCTTTACGTTCGGGTCGAACACGACGAGGTTGTTGAACACTCCCATGATCGGCGCCACGATCGAGATCGTCCCTTCCTCGAGTATTGACATGTTCCCCGGGCTGTCCCGGTGCCACACCTTAAGAATGCCGCCTTGCTTTTGCGCCTGCGCCGTGCCGGCGACGATCAAGCCGAGGACCAAACCTGCCGCCGCCGCGGCGCATTGACCAGTTTTCACTTGATTCCTCCGGCTCGCAGGACTCGGGTTCGCCACGGCTGAAACAACAGCTGCGGCGGCCGGCCGGTCAATCCGGAATCGGTCGAGCATAGGGGCCATGCGCTGCTGCCGACAAACCGTTGCCTAAGCCTCGCTCGGGATGCAAACTTCCTCGCGACGCGGCGCCGGCCTGAGATTGGCGGCCGTCAGAGGGAGGGACCATGCGATGACGACGAAAATCAAATTCCCGCAGAGGGTTGCTGCGATCGGCGTCGCTGCGCTGCTCGCCGCCGCGCCGACACGGCTCAGCGCGCAGCAGACCCCGCAGTCTGCGGTCCGCATCAGCGAGCATGACCTGGGCGGCGTGGTCACCGGCAAAAGCGGGCCCGAAGCCGGCGTCTGGGTGATTGCCGAGACCACCGGGCTGCCGACGCCATTCGCCAAAATCGTCGTCACCGACGATTAGGGACGCTATGTCATTCCGGATCTCCCCCAGGCCAATTACGATGTCTGGGTGCGCGGCTACGGGCTCGTCAACTCGCCGCGGGTCATCACGACACCGGGGAAGATCGTCAACTTGCAGTCGGTGCCGGCGCCGGATGCGGCGGCCGCGGCGCAATATTATCCGTCGATCTACTGGTTTTCGATGCTGAACATCCCGGATGAAGGTAACTTCTCCGGCCCGAACCGCGACGAGAACATGCCGGAGAATATCAAAAGTCACACGGCGTGGTTGAACATCATAAAGACGACCGGCTGCATCGCCTGCCACGGGATCGGCACCATCGGCACGCGGGCGATTCCGGCCGCGCTCGGCCAGTTCGAGTCGTCGGCGGAAGCCTGGGCGCGGCGCATCCAGTCGGGACAGGCAGAGAACAACATGGTCAACACAATCAGCCGCCTCGACCCGCAGCTGGCATTCCAATATTTCGGCGACTGGACCGATCGGGTCGCCAAAGGCGAGCTGCCCTTTGCGCAACCCCCGCGGCCGCAGGGCGTCGAGCGCAACATCGTGCTGACATTGTGGGACTGGAGCCGCGAGACGGCATATATGCACGACCTCACTCCGACCGACCGGCGCAATCCGACCGTCAACGCCAACGGCAAGCTTTACGGCTCGACCGAGGACAGCACCGACTACCTTCCGGTGCTCGATCCGGCGCACAATTCGGTCAGCGAGATCAAGCACCCGGTGCGCGACCCGAACACGCCGACCTCGAAGACTGCGCCGATGGAGCCGTCGCCCTATTGGGGCGCCGAGCCCATTTGGGACAGCCAGAGCACGACGCACAACCCGATGATGGACGAGAAAGGGCGGGTCTGGTTCACCGCCAGGGTGCGCGCCCCGGCAAACCCGGATTTCTGCAAGCAGGGATCGAGCCATCCCTCGGCGCAGGTCTTCCCGCTGCAAGAGTCCGGCCGCCATCTGTCGATGTATGATCCGGCGACCGGCAAGTTCACATTGATCAGCACGTGCTTCCCGACGCATCACCTGAATTTTGCCACGGACGCCAATCAGACGCTGTGGACCAGCGCCGGCGGCCCGCAGACGCCAGTCGTCGGTTGGCTCGATCGCAAGATGTTCGAGGAGACCGGCGACGAGCAGAAAGCGCAAGGCTGGTCGCCCTTCATCCTCGACACCAACGGCAATGGCAAACGGGACGATTATGTCGAGCCCAACCAGCCGGTCGACCCGACAAAAGACAAGCGCGTCGTCGCGGGCCTCTATTCGGTTTCGATAAGCCCAGCCGATGGGACGATCTGGGGGACGTCCTTGGGATACCCCGGCTATGTGGTTCGCGTGAACCCGGGGCCCGATCCGACCCATACGGCGCTGACCGAGGTCTATGAGCCGCCAATGCCCGGCTACGGGCCGCGCGGCGGCGACATCGACAGCAAGGGCGTCTTCTGGGCGTCGCTGGCGAGCGGGCACCTGGCGAGCTTCGACCGCAGCAAATGCAAGGTGTTGAACGGCCCAACCGCGACTGGAAAGCACTGCCCCGAGGGCTGGACCCTCTATCCCTTCCCCGGCCCGCAGTTTAAGGCCGTCAGTGACCCCGGCAGCGCCGAGTCGAGCTATTACGTCTGGGTCGATCAGCACAACACATTGGGCCTCGGCAAAGACGTGCCGATCGCCACCGGCAATCTCAACAGTGCATTGCTCGCCCTCGTCGATGGCAAGTTCCTCACCCTGCGCGTCCCCTATGTGAACGACTATTTCACGAAGGGGATGGACGGCCGCATCGACGACCCGAACGCCGGCTGGAAGGGCCGGGCATTGTGGACGACCTATGCCACCCGTACAATGTTCCACCTCGAGACCGGTAAGGGCACCCTGCCCAAGGTCGTGCGGTTCCAACTGCGCCCGGACCCGCTCGCCAATTAGAGAGACCGCTCAGTTCTGGCCGGCGATATTGCGGCGCAGCCGCTCTCGACTGCTCGCCGGCCAGACTTCCGGGAGATTGTAGAACGCCTCGAAGGCGGGTTTGTCGGTCGGTAGCTGCAGCCATGGCAGCTTGCTTCTGGTGAAGATGTGGACGTCGGGCTCGACCCTCTCCGGATGGTCGAGCGTCCCTACCCTTACAAGCAACGTGTCGCCCGGGGCCGCGTGGTATTTGCTCCACAGGCGGGTCCCGCAGCTGCCGCAGAAGAACACCTCGTGCGGCCTGCCGGTGCCGGCCGTCAGCATGACAGACTGCGGCAGGCTGTGATCGGCGGCGACGCAGCTCTTCTCGATCCACACGTTGAGCACGAATGCACTGCCGGTTTGTTTCTGGCAATCCCGGCAATGGCAAGCGTGAACGATCAACGGCGGCGCCGTCAACCGGTACCGCACCGCGCCGCAAGCGCATCCCCCTTCCAGATCCATCTCCTCCCTCCTCGTTCGACGCTGAGCGCAGACCCTGGCTGTTGTCGCTGTTCTGTGCAGCAAGGAAACAGCCAGCGCCTGTGCCAGGAACCCCGGAAAACCTCGATTGCCGGCGGCGGCTGCAGCCGAACAACAGCGAACACGCTGGCTGTTTTCCGCTGTTACCTGGCTGATCTCTCCACGGCTTTGCCCGGAGGCGACCGCAACCCGGGCATTACCAAGCAATCATAGCAGGAGATTGAGGCTATTTTCGGGTTAGAGGTGTGCGACCTACCTTGACGGCGCGCACCCCGCTCCCTTATTCCGCCGCAATTGCCGGGCGTTCGCCGAGATGCTGCAGGCAGCGGTCGACCCAGAGCTTGGTGAGTTTTTCCTGGACGCCGTTTTGTGAGAGGCGGCGGCGCAGGGTGCGGAAATCGACGCGGTCCATTTCCTGGTCCTGGTTGAAGCAGGAGAAGACGACGGTCTCGGTGCCGGTCACCGGATCATGGTGACGCTGCAGGCACTGTGCGCAGATCTCCTTCATCATGCATTGCATCGGCGAGTTGATCGACGCGATCGCGCGGTGGTCGGGGCGGAAATAGCGCTTCAAACCCGCCTGGCGCGCCTCGGCGACGGCGGCCATCATGCCGTCCGAGCCGATCGCGATGATGCGGTCGACCGCGGAGAGAGGGATCGCTACGGGCCCGAGTGCGCCGCGGCCATAGGCCTCGATCGCCTCGACGATGTTGCCGACAAAGGCGCGGTCTTGCGGCCGGCCCGGCACGAAACCCGGCGCCTCGTCGCAGCACCACATGACGCAGTCGGCGGCATGCTCGATCTCCTCGACCTTGTAGCGGTCCTGGACGAGCTTGTAGCCGGCGAAATAGAGCACGCGCGAGCCGCGCGCACGGAACGCGGCGCCGATCGAGAACAAGACCGCATTGCCGAGCCCGCCGCCGACCAGCAACACGGTCTCGCCCGATGGCGTCTCGGTCGGCGTACCGGTCGGACCCATCAGGATCACCGGCTCGCCTGGCTTCAAGAGCGCGCAGAGGTCGGAGGAGCCACCCATCTCGAGCACGACCGTCGACAGAAGGCCTGCTTCAGTGTCGATCCCGGCGCCGGTCAACGCCAACCCCTCCATCGCCAGGGTCGTGCCATCGACCCGCGACGCCAAGCCCTCGTAATTCTGCAGCCGGTAGAACTGGCCGGGCTTAAAGGCGCGCGCCGCGATCGGGGCCCGCACGACGACCTCGATGATGTTCGGCGTCAAGCGGACGATCTCGTGCACTTGCGGGCGCAGCTCGTAATCGAGCCGCGCCATCAACTCGACCGGCGAGGGCACAGATGGGGTGAGCCGCGCCAGCATGCGGCTAACCACCGGATAGCCTAGGGTCGCACCGCCCATCGCCTTGACGACATTGCCGGCAAAGCTCGGATGAAGGTCGCCGAAAAAGCTGACCGCGCGCCCATCGGGTCGCAGATGCGTCAACACCCGCACCGCCGACGGCTTCACGACCCGCTCGGGAGTGGCTGGGTTACCCTCTTCGTCGAGCGCGCGGAAATAGCGGCCGTCGAGCGCGATATTTTCGGGATCTTCGCGGCCGAGCACGGTGTTCGGCTGGGTTCCGGCCGCGACGAGGATCGTGCGCGCCGGCAGCACGATCTCCTCCCCAGGCCCTTGGTTCGGATCGGGGCGATGGCCGCCGATTTCGGTCACACTGTGCCGGGTCAGCCGCAATGCTGCGGCCTGACCGAAGACGTCGACATCGACCTCGACCGGGGTCAACAATTCGGCAAACCGAATCCCCTCCTCCATCGCCTTCGCCACTTCCTCGTGGTTGAGGGTGTAGCTCGGAGAGTCGATGAGGCGCCGGCGGTAGGCGATCGTCACCCCGCCCCAGCTGTCGATCAGGTTGGCAAGGCGAGGCGCGCGGCCTTCGCGGCCGGCGGCTTCGCGTTCGGCACGGATCGCGCGAGCATGCTCGATGAACTCGGCGGCGACCTCGCGCTCTGCCGGCGTCCATTGCGCGCGCACTGCCTCCTCGCCGCGCTCGGCGACGAGGATTTCATAACGCGACAGGAATTTCTCGACCTGGAGCGGGTAATAGGCGAGCAACTCGGTCGCCGTGTCGATGGCCGTCAGACCACCGCCGATGACGACGACCGGCAGACGCACGGTCAGATTGGCGATGCTGTCGGTCTTGGCCGCGCCGGTCAATTGCAACGCCATCAGGAAATCGGAGGCCTGCCGCACCCCCGGCGCGAGACCGTTCTTCATCGGGATCACCGTCGGCCGGCCGGCACCGGCGCACAGCGCCACATGATCGAAGCCGAGATCGAATGCGCCGTCGATCGTGATCGTGCCGCCGAAGCGGACGCCGCCATACATCGAGAAACTCGCCCGGCGTTCGAGCAGCAAGCGCACGATCTTCAGGAAATTCTTGTCCCAGCGAACGGTGATGCCGTACTCGGCGACCCCGCCGAACCCCGCCATGACGCGGTCGTCGAGGCCTTCGACCAAGCTCGCGACGTCGCGGATCGGCTCGAACGGCCGCCGTGTGCCCTCGAGGGTGATGCCGCCGATTTCGGGGGGCAGCGGCTCGATCTTCAGCCCGTCGACCGCCGCGACGAAATGACCATCGTTTATCAGGTGGTGCGCGAGAGTGAAACCCGCGGGGCCGAGGCCGACGACCAGAACCTTGTAACCGGTTGCCGCCCGCGGCAACGGCCGCCTGATGTTTAGTGGGTTCCAGCGGGTCAACAGCGAATAGATCTCGAACCCCCAGGGCAGGCCGAGCACGTCCTTCAACGTGCGGGTCTCGATCTGCGGGATGTCGACCGGCTCTTGCCGCTGGTAGATGCAGGCCTTCATGCAGTCGTTGCAGATGCGGTGGCCGGTCGCGGCGCAGATCGGGTTGTCGACCGCGACGATGGCGAGGGCGCCGAGGCTGTTGCCGCGCGCCTTCACCAAATTCATCTCGGAAATCTTCTCCTCGAGCGGGCAGCCGGCGAGGGTGACGCCGAAGACGCTCTTCTTGAACGCACCGTCCTTTTCCTTCAGCCCCTTCGAGCAGCTGTCCTTGCCCTGGTTGTGGCACCAGATGCAGTAATTCGCCTGGTCGAGCGCGCCCGTTAGGTCGGTGCCCCGGTCGGTCAGCGCAAAACCGTCACGCGGGCGCCAGTCGTCCTCGGGCAGCCGCAGCATCGTGACCCCGTCGCGCTCGACGGTTTCGACCAGCACTAAATGATGCGGGTCGAGCCGGTGCGGCACCTTGAACAGCACGCCGCGCCGATGTTTGCGCCGCCCCTCGGGGGACAATGTCGCCCACGCGGCATAGCGCTGCGCGAGGTCCAGCGCCTCCGCATTGCCGGCCTCGTCCTCAAGCCAATTGGCGACATGCTCGGCATAGGAGCGTTCCCACGCCTCCTCCGCCGGCGAGCCGATCAGCGCGTCGAGCTGGCTGGCCAGAGCGGGCCCGTCGATGGCTATCGCGTCGGATTCCTTGACCCCCTTTACGGCGCGGCGCTGCACGAAGAGGCGTTTGACCGAATAGAGCGGCGCCAGCTCGTGGTGGCGCGTTTGCAAGGCATGTACTTCGGGCACGATCCCGAACAGCTCGCCGATGAAGTCCTCGAGATAGGGCGCTAGATCGATCAGCAGATTGGATTCATCGAGCCGCTCGATCGCATCGGGGTCGCGCCGGGCCGTCATAAGCCGGTCGTGCAAATCGATATCGCCTTCGGCGAGATGCCCGACAAACGCCCGATCGAGGCGAACCAGCCCCTCGCGGTCGTAAAGATCGGCGAAAGAAAGCCCGTGCTGCAGGACGAGGTCGGTCATCAGAGGTTTGGCATCAGCGATATGCGACGGCGAATTAACAACATGTAGGATGGGTTGAGCAGAGCGAAACCCATCGCATTTTCAGACGAGACAGGTGTTGGCGAGCTATCGGCGCAACTTTGTCGCGGGCGGCAGTTATTTCTTCACGGTGAACCTCGCCGAACGTCGGCTTCGGCTGCTGACTGAAAATATCGAGGCGCTACGCGCGGAGCGTTTCGATATACGCGGCGTCGGCATCCGTTCACGATCGACGCCATCGTCGTGTTGCCGGACCATCTTCATGCGATTTGGACCCTCCCCGCGGGAGAGGCCGATTTCGCGCTTCGATGGCGGCTCATCAAAGCGGCGTTTTCGCGCGCTGCGCCGCGCGGCGAGTGGCTGTCGCCCAGTCGTTACGGCAAGGGCGAGCGTGGGATTTGGCAGCGCCGCTATTGGGAGCACACCTTGGTGGACGAGAATGATTTCGTCCGGCACGCCGATTACATCCACTTCAACCCAGTCAAACATGGCCCACGTCGGGCGGGCCGAGGATTGGCCGTATTCGTCGTTCCATCGGATGGTGCGGCTAGGTATTTACCCGGCGGATTGGGCGGGCGAGTTCGACGAAAAGGAAGAAATCGGCTTTGGAGAGCGGTGATGGGTTTCGCTCCGCTCAACCCATCCTACGCGCTACTGCGCGGTACGCGTTACGTCCTTCATGCTTCATGGAATTGTCACGGTCGCGTTGCAGGGTTGTGGCATTCTTCTACGGCAATGACGATTGGCAGTGGGGGGCTAGGGCATGGCTGGGGACGCGTTCGACTATGATCTTTTAGTGATCGGTTCCGGGCCGGCGGGGCAGCGCGCGGCAATCCAGGGCGCCAAACTCAACAAGAAAGTCTCGATCGTCGAAAGACGGACCGTGCTCGGCGGGTGCAGCGTCAATCTCGGTACGATCCCGTCCAAGACCTTGCGCGAGGCGGCGCTCGAGCTATGCGGGTATCGCTCGCGGGAATTTTACGGCGCCTCCTATACCGTCAAACAACATATCACGATGCAGGACCTGCTGTTTCGCACCGACCGGGTGATCCACCACGAAATCGACGTCACCCGCCACCAGCTGATGCGCAATGATGTCGAGCTGATCGCGGCGACGGCATCCTTTGTCGCGCCGGACGCCGTCCGCCTCGACTACGTCGACAGCGCCACCTCCCGCACGGTCAAGGTAAAGAAGATCGTCATCGCCGCCGGGGCGGAAACCACGCGCGACCCGCATATCCCGTTCGATGGAGAGCGGATTTTCACCAGTGACGACGTGCTGCAGCTCGATCGGCTGCCGC
Organism: uncultured Alphaproteobacteria bacterium; assembly: GCA_963812675.1. GTDB lineage: Bacteria > Pseudomonadota > Alphaproteobacteria > ATCC43930 > CGMCC-115725 > AP-15. Next base: position 625,977 of record CAWEWR010000007.1, read on the forward strand.
GGACATTGGCGGTCGTCGGCGCCGGCGTGATTGGCTGCGAATATGCCAGCATCTTTGCCGCTCTCGGCGTTCGTGTGACCTTGATCGACAAACGCGACCGGTTGATGCCGTTTGTCGACCACGAAATCGTCGACGAGTTCTGCCACCATCTTCGGGAGAACCGGGCGACCTTGCGGCTCAACGAGAGCGTCGCCCGGTTGGAGATCATCGAGGACGAGCACGGCCCACGCGTCAGACTGCATCTCGACAGCGGCAAGACAATCATTGCCGAGAAGGCGCTCTACTCGGTCGGCCGGACCGGTGCCACCAGCAAACTCAATCTGGCGGAAGCCGGCCTAGCCGCCGACGCGCGCGGTCGTTTGATCGTCGGCGAGCATTATCAAACCTCGGTTCCCGGCATTTACGCGGTCGGCGACATGATCGGATTCCCCGCGCTCGCCTCGACCTCGATGGAACAAGGCCGGCTCGCGGTATGCCACGCCTTTGGCGTCACGGCGCACAGCGTCCCCGAGCGCTTTCCGTATGGGATCTACGCAGTCCCCGAAATCTCGATGGTCGGCAAGAACGAGGAGGAGCTGACCGAAGCCGGCGTTCCCTATGAGATCGGCAAGGCACGCTACAAGGAGATCGCGCGCGGCCAGATCCTCGGCGACGTCACCGGGCTGTTGAAGCTGATATTTCACAGCGAAACCCGCCAGCTCCTCGGCGTCCACATCATCGGTGAGGGCGCGAGCGAGCTGATCCACATCGGTCAGGCGGTGTTGTCGTTCGCGGACAAGATCGATTACTTCGTCGAGACGGTGTTCAATTACCCAACCCTGGCGGAATGCTATAAGGTGGCGGCGTTCGACGGCATCAACCGGCTCGGTATATTTGAAGAAGAGGTGTCGAGCGTGTGAGCACCGTTCTAGTCCGCGAGCCCCAGGACGAACGCAAGCGCCACATTGAGCCGCGCGATGTCGGCGGCTCCAAGACGGCCGATCTGACTACCGATGCGTTCCCGGCGGATTGTGACCGGTTTATCGGCCATCACCTGCGACCTTGCGCGCAGCCCGGTCTCCGGGCTTGGCTCAATCGTGACTCGAAAGTCGGGCACTACCACCAATTCTGAAGTCATCGGACAGACCACGATGGAGGCATGACTTTCCGGAAAGGCATCGGTCTGGACGATCACCACCGGCCGCGGCTTACCATAGTCGCCCCGTGTGGTGACGATGACTACGTCACCGCGCCTCATCTGCATCGAACTCGGAGACGCCCTCGATCCAGTCGAGCGCTTCGAGCTCACTGTCGCGGCTCAGGTGCGCTACTTGCGCCGCGACCCGGCGGCGGATTGTTTCCGAGCGGGCGTCCGGCACCATTAGACGCAATTCGCGTAGACCCCGCCGGCGGCGGCGCTCCCGCATCATCCTCATTCGTTCGGCCGGCGCAGCCATCTCGTCCTCTATGAGCCGTGGTGGATTATAATGTAACGCGTTACGAGACAACAAACAAGCGCTGACTGGGCGCCTCAGGGGCGAGACGCTCGCCTGTATTCTCCTGTTGAAGAGTCGGCGGCCCGGTCGAGCACCACGTTGAGAAGCACATTGCAGCCGGCGGTAAGATCCTCGGGCTTCGCGTCTTCGATCTCGTTGTGGCTGATGCCGCCGACGCAGGGTACGAAGATCATCGCCGTGGGCGCGATGCGCGCCAGGTAGACGGCGTCGTGGCCGGCGCCGCTGACGATGTCCTGATGCGGATGGCCCTGGGCCTCGGCGGCGGCGCGGACCGCGGCGACGAGGTCGGGGTCGAAGGGCGTCGGCGGGAAATACCAGAATTCCTTGATCTCGACTTCGAGGCCGCCCGAAGCAGCAGCGGCATCGCAAGCCTGCCGCAGCTCGCCGTCCATTGCGCTCAGCACGGCGTCTTCGGGATGGCGGAAATCTACCGTAAAGAACACGCGTCCGGGGATCGTGTTGCGCGAGTTCGGGCTGACCTGAACAAATCCCACCGTCGCGCAGGCGAAAGGCGCATGCGCATGACCGATGCGGTTGACCGCGTCGATCATCCGCACGGCGCCGACGAGCGCGTCGCGGCGCCGTGGCATAGGCGTCGGCCCGGCATGCGCCTCTTGCCCCGTGACGATAATCTCATACCAGCGCTGGCCCTGCGCCCCAGTGACGGCGCCGATCGGCTTGCCGGCCGCCTCGAGGATCGGCCCCTGCTCGATATGCGCTTCGAAATAGGCGGCGATGTGCCGGCCGCCGACCGGATCCGCGCCGGCGAAACCGATCCGCTCGAGTTCGGCACCGAGCGTGATGCCGGTCACATTGTCCGGCCGCGCCAGACCCTCGGCGAGATCGAAGACGCCAGCGAACACCCCCGAGCCGACCATCGCCGGCGAAAACCTTGAGCCTTCCTCGTTGGTCCAGGCGACGATCTCGATCGGCGCCTCGGTCTCGTAGCCGAGATCGTTGAGCGTTCGCACCAATTCGAGCCCGGCCATGACGCCGTAGGCGCCGTCGAACTTGCCCCCGGTCGGCTGCGTGTCGAGATGGCTGCCGGTCATCACCGGCGGGAGGGTCTCGTCGCGTCCGGGACGGCGCGCAAAGATGTTGCCGATCCTGTCGACCCGGACGCTGCAGCCGGCCTCCTCGCACCAGCGAATGAAGAGCCCGCGAGCCTCGCCGTCGAGGTCGCTCGCCGCGAGCCGGCACACCCCGCCCTTCGGCGTCGCGCCGATCTGCGCCAGCTCCATCAGGCTCGCCCACAGCCGCTCTCCGTTGATCTGCAGGTTCCGAACGCGTGCCGGCATCGCAATCACCTGCCGTGATGTCATCCGATCCCAAGGAATTTCGCTAACGCCGTGCTGACCGTCTGCATCGTATCGGTATCGAGGCAGCCGATCCGCTGTCCGATCCTCGAACGAGGCACGGTGGCGGCCTTGTCGACCATTACCTGCGACCGCTTTTCCAGCCCGGTATCCGGGTTTGCTTCGACGGTTATTCGAAACAATGGCCAGTCGTGCAACTCGCTGGTCACGCGCAGCACGGTGACGGAAGTCAATCCGTCGAAGGCATTGTCCTGGACCACAAGAGCAGGTCGGGGCTTGCCGTAGTCGCCTGACAAGGCGATCGTGACGAGATCGCCCCGCCTCATTTCCATTCGTCGGAGAACCCTTGAAGCTCGGCCTCCAGTTCGCGCAGCACGGCCGCTTCGTCGCCGCGCGGGTTCTGCGCGGCAGCGGTTGCTTCGAGCGATTGTCGCCGCGCGTCGGCCTCGAACTCTCGGCGCGCCTTGCGTTCGACACGGTCGCGAACCAGCTCGCGGAGCAGTTCGCCGACAGGCTTGGATTCCTCTGCCGCGATTTGGGCAAAGGCGGTCTTCAAAGCCGAGTCGATGCGGAACGTGACCGTCTCCACCTTGCGGGCGATGCTCATTCTTAAGATCCGATTGTACTACAATCTGCAATTCTAAATGTAATACGAAGCGGCTTTGAAACAAGGATGGTACGAGGACGCGGCAAACGGGTTCGGATCGAAGGCGATCGAGGTTATACATCCAAGGCAGCTTGGCCGAAGAAAGGAGTCCGATGTCGGACCGGAAGAAGGATGGTGGGCAGCTCACGGTTGCCGGGATCGAGCTCGCGGCCGTGCAACGCGGCTCGGGTCGTCAGATTTTGATGCTGCACGGGTTTCAGACGATCGATCCCAACGCACATTTTCTCGAGCTGCTCGGCCGGCATGGCGAAGTCATCGCACCGTCGAGCCCGGGCTTTGGCCAATCGCCGCGGCCGAAGGATTTCGATACCGTTTATGACCTCGTGCACCTCTATCTGGAGCTGCTGGAGACGTTGCCCAGCGACAAGGTGACCTTGATTGGGTTTTCCTTCGGCGGGTGGCTGGCGGCGGAGGTCGCGGTGGCGTGCAGCCATCGGCTCGACAAACTCGTTCTCGTCGATCCGGTCGGCATCAAGATCAGCGGCCCTGCCACACCCGACATCCTCGACGTGTTTGAAAGATCGCCCGACGAGGTGCGCCGGCGCAGCTGGCACGACCTGGACAGGTTCGCGCCGAACTTTAATGCAATGTCCGACGAGGCGCTGACCGTCTACGCACGCAACCGCGAGGCGCTGTGTCTCTATGCCTGGCACCCGTATATGTACAACCCGCAATTGCCGCGCTGGCTCGGAAGGATCAAGGTGCCGACCCTTTTGCTATGGGGCGAGAGCGACCGGGTCGTCACACCGGATTACGGCCGCGCCTATGCTCGCCTGATCCCGGGCTCACGGTTCGAATTGATCGAAGCCGCCGGGCACCATCCGGAGATCGAGCAACCCGGGATGTTCGTCGAGCGGGTTTCGCGTTTCCTCGAGGAGTAGCGGCCATGCACGCCTGGTATCATTGCGAGAACGTCTACCCCTTTGTGCCTCAGGGAGTGCTCGATCGCGCCGAGTCGGTGCGTGCCAGCCTCCCCAACAAGTACTGCGACCCGAAGATCGCGGCGGATTTGTTCGAGGAATGCCTCGACGAGCACCTGCTGTGCGACGATCTCGGCGTCAACGTCGTCTCGATCGAGCACCATTCCGGGATCAACAGCCTCTATGGCGCGAGCCCGATGATCCTCGGCATCCTCGCGCGGCAAACAAAGAAGGTGCGCATCCTGAGCCTCGGCACATTGATCACGATCCGCCCCGACCCGGTGCGGGTCGCCGAGGAATACGCGACGGCGGATGTGATCTCGCGCGGGCGGCTCGAGATCGGCTTTGTCAAATCGGGCGACAGCGAGATGGTGTCGGGCAACGCCAACCCGGTCGGCTATGTCGATCGCTTCTGGGAGGCGATCGACCTCATTCAGAAGACCTTGACCTCGCATGATGGGCCGTTCAGCTGGGAGGGCAAGCACTACACGCATCGCCACATCAACATTTGGCCGCCCGTCTATCAGCGGCCGCATCCGGCGATGTGGGCGGCGACCGGCGATCCCGAAACCTCGGCCGAGCTGGGTCGGCGCGGCATGATCAATGCGCTGGTGCTGCGCGGGCCCGAGGCCAGCAAGCGCGCCTTCGACACGTACCGCGCGGCGCGGCGAGAAGCCGGGCTGGCGGCCCCCGGAACCGACCGCTTCGCCTATGCGGCGCTCTGCTATGTCGGCGATACCGACGAGGAGGGGCTACGGGTCGGCGGCAAGACATTGTGGTTCCTCAACACCAGCCTCAAGCAGTCGCCGCAGATGTCGAAGCTGCTGCCCGGGCGGTCGCCGCCGGAGGTAACGGCACAGAACTATCGCTCGCAACCGAAACCCGGCACTGCGCGTCGTCCGGCCGACAGCCTGATCGGCATTACTGCCGAGCAGGCGATCGCCCGCGGTATCCTGTGTGCGGGCAATCCGGATACCGTCTACAAGCAGATCATGGACATCTACGACAAGGTCAGCGGGTTCGGCCACTTCATCTTCATCGGGCGTTCCGGCTTCCTGGATCATCAGGAGGCCGAGAAGGGCATCAGGCTCCTCGCCAAGGAGGTGCTGCCGAGGCTGCCGGCGGCAACATCAACGCCTGCGGCCGAGCCGGCCCGCACCGCTGAATAGCCAATGGGAGAGAGACGATGAATGACGCGACACCCTGGATCGATCCCGAGCTCGTCGCTGCGGGGCAGCTGCTGCAGAGCCGCGGCCTCGTCGCGCCAGACCGCACGCAGGCGTCGTTGAGCGAGGTCCGTGCCGCAACTGATCGCATCGGAGCGTTTCTCGGCGAAGACTCCGTTCCCCTGCAGCGCGAACGCGATCTGCGCCTGCCGGGGCCGCATGGCCAGGTGCCGTGCCGCCTCTATCTGCCGGACAACACCGAACACCCGCCGCTGCTGGTTTACGCGCATGGCGGCGGCTTTATGCAGGGCAGCCTGCCGAGCTGGGATTCGATGCTGCGCGAGCTCGTCCGCCAGAGCGGCGTCGCCGCGCTGTCCGTCGATTATCGGCTGTCGCCCGAGCATCGGTTTCCGGTGGCCTTTGACGAGATGGTCGCGATGGTCCGCCTCGCCGCGCGTGAGGGTGCGGGTTTCGGTATCGATCCGACCAGGCTCGCTGTCGGTGGCGATTCCGCCGGCGCCAACCTGGCGCTGGCAGCCGCCGTCGCGTTGCGTGACGCGCGCGAGGGTGCCCTCGGCTTCATGCTGCTGGTCTATGGCTGCTTCTCGACCGACACCGAGAGCCAATCCTGGCAGCGTTTCGGCCGCGGCGCCGGTCTGTCGCAGACCCAGATGCGGTGGATCTGGGAGACCTACCTCGAGCGTCCCGAGCAGCAGAAGGATTGGCGCGCCGCACCGGCAATCGCCGAACTGTCCCGGCTACCCGCGGCACATCTGATCGTCGGCAGTCTCGATCCGCTGCTCGACGACAGCCACCGCCTCGCCGCGCGCCTAGAGGAGGCGGGCGTACCGTGTGAGCTCAAGGTTTATGAAGGCCTAAATCACGGCTTCATCCGCTACGGCCGATTGATCGCCGCTGCGCGCCGCGCCGTCGGCGATTGTGCCGCCGCCTTGTCCAAGGCGCTGGGCTCATAAACCCTCACCCACCAACCCCCTCGGGCTTGGTCCCCCCTCTCCCGCGGTGCGGGAGAGGAGCTTTGCGCTGAATCAGCTCTGTAGCCCCTCTCCCGCACCGCGGGAGAGGGTACCGAGCGTAGCGAGGCGGGTGAGGGACCCTTCTGAACGAGCGTCTATGAGGCGAGGTGACGCCTCGCTTGGCGGCGGTCCGCGCGCTGTTGCGCGGGACCTTGCGCGCGGGTCAGGTTGTAGGCGGTGTTGACCAGCGCGACGTGCGAGAAGGCTTGCGGGAAATTTCCGACTTGGCGACAGAGGCGCGGGTCGTACTCCTCTGCGAGAAGCCCGACATCGTTGCGCAAAGACAGCAGGCGCTCGAAAAGCTCGCGGGCCTCGTCGACGCGTCCTTGCAGGACATAGTTGTCGGCCAGCCAGAAGCTGCAGGCCAGAAAGGCCCCTTCTCCGGGGGGCAAGCCGTCTGCGACCTCTCCGCTGTCGTAACGCATGACGAAACCGTCGACGAAAAGGCGCTGCTCGATTGCCTTGACCGTCCCGACGATGCGCGGGTCGCTCGGCGGCAGAAAGCCGACGAGCGGCAGCAGCAACAGGCTCGCGTCGAGCGATTTCGACCCGTAAGCCTGAACGAAGCTGCCGAGATCCGGATCGAATCCACGCCGGCAGACATCCTGGTGAATCTCGTCGCGTATCCGCCGCAAGGCCTCGCTCTCACCCGCACCGCCCACCTGCTCGCCCAGTTGTTCCCGAAATTTGACGGCCCGGTCGAAGGCAACCCACGCCATTACCTTGGAATGTGTGAAGTGCTGCGGCGGCCCGCGTACTTCCCAGATGCCCTCGTCAGGTTGGCGCCAGATTTGCGCCAAATGACCGAGAATGTTGCCGCCGATCGCGATCGCGCGGTCGACCGTCGGCAGACCATGGCAATGGGCATGGTACAGCGCGTCGAGGACCTCACCATATACGTCGAGTTGTATCTGCTTCACGGCGGCATTGCCGATTCGCACCGGTCGCGAGCCTTCGTATCCCGATAGCCATGGCACCTTCCACTCTTCCAACCGCCGCTCGCCGCCCAGCCCATACATGATCTGCAGCTGGTCAGGGCTGCCGGCGACGGCGCGCAGCAACCAATCCCGCCATGCGCGGGCCTCGTCATAAAAGCCCCCGTGCATCAGGGCCAGCAGGGTGAAGGTGGCATCGCGCAGCCAGCAGTAGCGGTAGTCCCAATTTCGCGACCCGCCGATCTGCTCGGGCAAGGAGGTCGTCGGCGCCGCGACAATTCCGCCGGTCGCGCTAAAGGTCAGGCCTTTCAGCGCGACCAGAGAGCCTTTGACGGCATCGCCCCAAGGACCGGCGGGGCAGCAGCGTGACGACCATCGCCGCCAAAAGGTTTCGACCCGGAGCAAGGCCTGCTCTGCATCGACGGGCTGTGGCCGCGGAAGATGGGAGGGCCCATAACTCATCACGAAAGGGATCGTCTCACCCGCGCTGACGTCGAATTCGCCGACAGTCTTCAGATCCTCGCCGCGGAGCGGCACCGGTGTGCGCAAGACTACTCTTTCGGGACCGCCAATGGCCGATATCCCGCCCTCGGGCAGCCGCTCGACCCAGGGCACCACGGCACCGTAGTCAAAGCGCAGAACGAACTCGGTCTGCATCGAGAGACGACCGCGCAACCCTCGGACCAGACGAACGATATCTGAGAAGCCGTGCCGTAATCCGATGAAATCGACCAGCTCGACTGCACCCGCGGCAGTCTCGAACATTGTTACGAGGATCAGCGAGCCGTTCAGATAACGGCGCTCGACTCTATGGGAGGGATCGGCCGGCGCAATCAGCCAACGGCCGTGCTCGGGCTTCCCCAGAAGCGCTGCAAAACAGGCTGCGGCATCGAACCGCGGCAGACAGAGCCAGTCGATCGATCCGTTGCGCCCGACCAGCGCCGCCGTAGCGCAGTTGCTGATCAGCGCATAATCTTCGATCCGCTGGATTGCTGCCATGGCCTCCCCGCGCTTTCCCGCCATGAATAACGCAGGACGCTGGCCCGATGAAGTGGGTGGTCGCACTTTCGGGCGGGCCGCTAGCCGACGGCCCGCCCGAGCAATCATTCAGCGGTAACCGAGGCTACGGACTGCCGTGGCCGCTGGCCTTCGGACCGGCGTTGTCCGAATAGGGGCGTGCCGCGACGTAGGGATCCCAATACGCCTTCGGAGCCGGAAAAGGTGATCCGGCATAGTAATTATAAGTCGGGTAGTTGTAAGCGTACCCATACCCCGGGTAGTAGTAATACCATGGGTTGCCCGAAGTGCTGGTCTGGTACCCCGGATAATTATAAGGGGACCACGAATAGGTGTTCGGCGCTCCGTAATAATTGTAGTATTGGGCGTGCCCGGTGGCCGCGGTTCCCGCGAGCAAGCCGAGGCCGACGACCGCTGCTGTTGCCAGTGTCTGCATCGATTACCTCCAAATCAACGTCTGCTTCTGTTTTCTAAACATTGAGAAGGAGAGAATCGTTCAGTCTGCCTTCGAAATCCTTTCCCATCCAATAGGTTGATGTCTCACTCGCTATCCAGCGCGAATAGCGATGCGATGATCACCGATCGATAGTGGCAATTTTGGGATAATAGCGAGTTCGTTGAGCTTTTTGATCATCTCTTTTGTTTACAGCAGAAAACTCTTCATCTGACCTGGGTTGCGTGGGGCAACGACACGTCCCAACTCCTCGCTGCGTACGGATAGTGAAGGGGATAAATTTCGAATTGCGGAGCGTTGTACTGTGCCCTTCGGGCTCAGCGGGAGGGGGGAAGTGCAAGCTTGAGAGGAGACCGAGATATGGCTGGTCAGAACATGCGAGATGCTTGGAGAGGCAAAATTGCGAGCTTATGCCTCGCGCTGCTTGTTGCCGTCGGCCTATTCACGCCGGGCTTGGCTGCCGTTCCTGATGCCCAGGACCAGGTGCGAGGCTTTTACGGCGTTTTGCTCGGCACGATGCGGGATGGTCGAACGCTTGGGGAGAGCGGGCGTTATGCCAGACTGGCGCCGGCCGTCAACAGGACCTTTGACATCCCGATGATGACGCGGCTCGCGATCGGCCCGTCCTGGGGCACTCTCTCCCCAGCCCAGCAGCAACAGCTGCTGGCGGCATTTGGGCACTATGTCGCAGCAACTTACGCCGATCGCTTCGACACCTATTCGGGTGAGCAATTGCAAGTCACCGGCGAACGGCCCAATGGCGATGACGTCATGGTGCAGACGAAGATCGCCAAATCAAATGGCGAGGCGACGAGGCTCGATTATCGGATGCGCCAGGATCAGGGCTCTTGGCGGATTTCCGACGTGTATCTCGACGGTACGATCAGCCAACTGGCGGTACATCGATCGGAGTTCCATTCGATCCTGCAGCGCGAGGGCGTCGACGGTCTCGTGACGGCGCTGAACCGCAAGGTCGACCTGCTGCAGAGCGTCGCCCGCTCGTCATAGCCGCTATTCGGCGCTGTTTTCGGTGCCCTGCCTCAGCCCGGTGAGGGCGGGCAGGACTTCGGGGATCGGCGTCGGCGCAGCTTCGCTCGCCGGTTTCTTGAGAAGCGGTTCGAGCTGCGGCTCGAGGGCTCTGAGCAGTTGCACCGCCAGAGCGCTGGTGAAATGGTAAGTGCCGGCGATCGTGCCGGGGACATAAGCGGTGATCGTGCCGAAGAAGCGATCGCCGAGGAAGAACACAAAGGTGGCGGTGCGGTCGACGACGCGTTGCGAGATCAACCGGCCGCCGCGGCCAAAGCGGTCCAGGCGATTGTCGCCCGTGCCGGTTTTGCCGCCGACCGGCAGCAGGGTCCCGTTCGGCGCGTGGTAAGCGCCGCGCAATCGCGTGGCGGTCCCCTCCATGACGACACCCATCAGCGCTTGCTGTATGATCTGGGCGATCTCGGGAGCCATAATCCGCTGCGGCTCGGGCTTTAGCGTCATGTCGGTCTCGTAGGACGTGTCGGCCGCGAAATGGACCCGCTGCAGGTCGACATTCGGTTGCCGCACACCGTCATTGAGAATGATGCCCATCAGATCGGCAAGGGCGTCCGGTCGGTCGCCCGAACTGCCGATGGCGCTGCCGTATGACGGCACGAGATGCCCGAAAGGATAGCCCTGCCGCCGCCAATCTTGCAGGATCCGATCGAAGGCATCCTCCTCGAGCAGCATGCGGATGCGGGTGTTCTGCCTGTGCATGTTGCGGCTCTTGAAGAGCCAGCCATACACGTCCTGCCGCACACCCCCGCTCACCTCGACGACCTCGTTGCGGGGCGCGTTCGGATGATCCTGGAGATAGGCGACGAGCCACAGCTCGAGCGGATGAATTCCCGCGATGTAGCCCCGGTCCTGCAGCGAAAAGCGGCCGGGGCCATACTCCCTCCACAAATCCCAGAGTTCGTCGTTATCCACCGATGAGGGCGGCAAGTGGTGCGCGAGAAATTCGCCGAGCTCGGCCCGGCTCGCCTCGGGCCGCGCCGTGAGGTAGACGACGGCCAGCCGCCGCGCTGCCGGGCGCGTCCGGCGGGCCAGCTTGTCCAGTGACTCTTGCGGCGTCAGACCCTTGTAATCGTTCCAGAACCGGCCGAGATAGCGGCGTCCCTCCTGATCGGCGAACCGCTGGAGAAACGCTTCCCGGTTCGGGTCGTCGACGTCCGACAGGAGCTTCTCGGTCTCTATCCCGCTCTGCGCCTGGTAATAGAGGACGATGTCGCGCATGACGCGGATAAAGGGATTGTTGATCGAGTGCTCAAAGGCCTCGAGGATGGTCGGATTGGAATGATCCTCCCATTTCTCGAAATTGACGAAGACGTGCACACCGCCGCCGGTGAAGAATGCCGAAGGACTGCCCGAATATTTGCGTTTCATCGCCGCCTCGATCATCGGCTGAAGGCCGTGATCACCCGTCTTCGCGAGATAGCCCGCCGCCCATGCGGTGAGCGGGTCATCTTTCGCCGCTGCCATGGCCATCAGATCGCGCCGCGGCAGCGGCGCCAATTTCTGATGCAGCGTGTCGACGATATTCAGATAGGTGACGAGGGTGCGCAATTTGGCGGTCGAGCCGAGGATCAGCTTCGCCCCGGAATTGATGTCGAAGGGCGAGTTGAGACTGTCCGCGTGGATGCGCAGGTAGTTCCGCTCGGCGCCGCGTTCGTAAAGCACAACGCTCCAGGCGAGCCTGCTTGGATTTTCTCCACCGAGCAGATTGTGACCCACCAGCCCGAGCGATTTGACGTAAGCCGGATCGCCGAGCCGTTCGAGCACATCGGTGACCCGTTTCTGAGCGGGCGTATCGACGGTCCCATACCCCGTCACATCGAGCCGGTCTAACGCATAGAGATCGGGAAGGTGGAGCGAGGTCATCAGCTCGGCCCGCAGGCGGTCCGTGGCCTTGTTCCCGACGAAAGACACTGCTGCCGGGGGCGGCAGCGGGGTGCGGAAATGCAGCTTGGCCGTGAGTGCGGCGTCGCGCAGCGCCGGGTCGATGACTTCCGCCCCTGCCAGGAGGCGCACATACCCGTCGGTCAAGGCCGCCAGAGCGGCTCCGTCCCCGTTCAAATAATAGGCCGGCCGGCGGTTGGCGAGCAGCAGGCCGAGAACTTGCCGATAAACCTCGCCCTTGCGCGCCCATTGAGCCTTGGTTGTAGCCGGCGTGGTCAGCACCCGGTTCGCCTCGGCGAGATCGGTGCCGTACCAGACCCACAGAGCCTCCGGCACGCCGATGATTTCGCCAAAACCGGGTCGCGACCCGAGCGGGGTCGAATCGAGATAGGTCGTAACGATGTCGCGCCGGGCTGCCGCCGTCTGCGGGCCGTTGCGATAGGCGCGCGCCGAGGCTGTGACCATCTGGCGGAATTTCTCGGCGATGCCGGGTGTGCGGCCGCCCGGCGAATGGCGGAACTTTTCGATCTGGGTGGCAAGCGTGCTGGCGCCGCCTTCCCTGAAGCGGCGATCGACGACGCTGGCGACCCGGCCCGCGACGGCGAGCATAAACCGGCCCCATTCGACCGCCGGGTTGCGCTCCGGGTCCTGCAGATCGAGAAGGCCGTGATCCTCGATGAACAGCAGGCTGTCGACCACGAGCGGCGGGATCGAGGAGAAATCCCTGTAAGCCCGGTCCGGATAGCTCGCCTCGTAGAGCGGGTTCTGATCGCGGTCGAACAGTTTCACCCCGGCTCGCGCTTTCTCGCCGTAGATCGGGTAGCCTCCTTGATCGACAAACCGCTCCAGCGCCGGCGACCAGCGTGCTTGCTGCGCGACAGCGAAATGGCGGGCGCTCAGGGCTTCGATAAACGACGGCAGCTGCGCATAGCCGAGCCGCTCGTCATAAGGCCCCGATTTGGGGAAGCGGATGTACTCGCTGGGACCGGGCTGAACCGTGAATTTCATGTCCGCGGCCCAGCGCGACAACAAGCGCGACTGCAGGTATGAGGTCCGAACCTCGGTCGTGATGCCCCAGCCCAGCAAAAAACATACGGTGAGCGCCGAGGCCCAGCGCAGCATCGCGGCAACGCGAAGCAGCCACCGAATCCATCGCCCCGGGTCGCGCTGACGACGCCGACTGATCGGGAGCAAACGACCCCAGACCACCTCGACCATCACCGCCGCTCCCACGCTCTCAACCCTAGCGGTGACAAACGCCGGAGATGCCGGAAGTGATCCTTAACCTAGTTTTGAGTGAGACAGCGTGATCAAGAATTACGCAGGGGACATGGCGCGCCGGCCGAGACTGATTAAGCGAAAGTTAAATTAACGCAGGGCCGACCCGGGCTATTCTTTTCCCGCTCAACGTTTCAATGTTGCTGCGAGCTCGGCCGCGCAACTTGTCGCCGGGCATCAGCCGCCGCCGATTTTGGGGACGAGGACGATCTCGCTGTCGGGGTTTAGCGGGGCGAGGTAGGCGTCCTGAAAGATTTCGCCGTCGATCGCCACCGCCATGCTCTCCTCGATCTGGCGGCCGAGGCCGGGGAAGCGGCGGTCGAGCTCCAGAACCATGCGGCGGAAATTGTTCGCCTCCACCTCGAGCTCGGTCGCGCCGCCGGTGAACCGGCGGGCGGCCTGGCCCGAGATGACGACGCGCGGCATTGTTATTCGGCCGCCCTGCGCACCGGCTCCTGCGCGTCGATCGCGGCGCGCAGCCGCGGCGGCGACATCGGCAGGTCGCGCATTCGAATGCCGATCGCGTCGGCGATGGCATTGGCGACTGCCGCCATTGGCGGGACGATCGGCACCTCGCCGACACCGCGGGCGCCGAACGGATGGCGCGGGTTCGCGTTCTCGACCAAGACCGCCTCGATCATCGGCAGGTCGGAGGCTACGGGCACTCGGTAGTCGAGGAAGCCCGGGTTATCGAGCCGGCCGTTCTTGTCGTAGATGTATTCCTCGTTGAGCGCCCAGCCGATCCCCTGCGTCACGCCGCCCTGGATTTGGCCCTCCACATAGCTCGGATGGATGGCGCGGCCGACATCCTGGACCGCGGTGTAGCGCAGGATCTTGACCTGCCCCGTCTCCTTGTCGACCTCGACATCGCAGATATGCGTCGCAAAGCCGGGGCCGGCGCCCTGCGCGTTGATCGACACTTCGGCGCTGATCGGTCCTCCGGTGCGCCCCGATTTGAGCGCGATTTCGGCCAAAGGCAACGGCTCGAAGCTGCCGGCGTTGGGGCCGGCCGGGTAGGCCTTGCCGTCCTTCCACTCGACCGCATCGGCGGGAATGTCCCAGATCATCGCGGCGCGCTTTTTCAGCTCCTCGACGACCTTCTCCGCGGCCTGTGTCGCGGCCATGCCGGTCGCGAAGGTGACGCGGCTGCCGCCGGTCAGGAACGAGAAGCCGATCGAGCTGGTGTCGCCGACGATCGGGCGGACCTTTTCGACCGGGATGCCGAGAACCTCGGCGGCCATCATCCCGATCGAGGCGCGCGAGCCGCCGATATCCGGATTGCCCGACACGACGACGGCGGTGCCGTCCTCGTTGATGTGGCAGGCCGCGCTCGACTCGCCGCCGATGTTGAACCAGAAGCCGGATGCGATGCCGCGCCCTTGGTTGGGCCCGAGCTTCTCCTTCAGATGCGGATGGTTCTTGGCGGCCTCGACGGTCTGGGCGTAGCCGATGTTCTGCCACGTCGGGCCGTGCACCGCCTTGACGCCGTCCTTGGCCGCGTTCTTTTCGCGAAGCGCTAACGGCTCGATGCCGAGCTGATCGGCCAATTCGTCGAGACAGCTCTCGACCCCGTAGGACGAGTTTGGTGCGCCGGGCGCGCGATAGGCGGCGACCTTTGGGCGATTTGACACGACATCATAGCCGGTGACTTTCGCATTCGGGATGTCGTACATCGCAAAGGCGCACATGCAGCCGGGCCCCACCGGCGAGCCCGGGAAGGCGCCGGCCTGGTATTTGAGCACGACCTCGCCGGCGGTCAGCCGCCCGTCCTTCTTGGCGCCGAGCTTGACTTCGACGACGGCGCCCGCCGCCGGTCCGGTGCCGCGGAAGACTTCCTCGCGGCTCATCACCATCTTGACCGGCCGGCCCGTCTTTTTGGCCAGCGCGAGCGCGACGGGCTCGAGATAGACGAGGGTCTTGCCGCCGAACCCACCACCGATCTCGGCCGGGATCGCGCGAATGTCGGAAATGTCGATGCCGAGCAGCTTGGCGCAATAAGCGCGCACCATGAACTGGCCCTGGCTCGAGCTCCAGATTGTGCATTGACCATCGGCGGCGGCCGATACGACGCAAGCATGCGGCTCGATATAAGCCTGGTGCACCGGCGCGTTGGAGTAACGCCGCTCGATGATGACGTCGGCATCACGGAACCCGGCGTCGATGTCGCCCTTGGCGAAGTTGATCACCTTCGCGACGTTCGAAGCGTGCGTCGGCTTGGGCTCGACCCCCTGGGTGATGAGATCGTCGTGCAGCACGGGCGCGTTCGGCTTCATCGCCTCTTCAACGTCGATGACGTATGGCAGGACGTGGTAGGAGACCTCGATCAGCTCGCAGGCCTCCTCGGCGATCGAGGGTGAGGTCGCCGCGACCGCGGCAACGGCGTGGCCGTCATAAAGGACCTTGTCACGCGCCAGGCAGTTGCGCGACAGGTCACGGAAGTTCATCGGCCCCTCGCCGACGAATGCTTCTTCGGAAGCGATGGGCGGGAAGTCGTCCGAGGTCACGACCGCCTTGACGCCGGGCAGCTTGAGCGCCTTGTCGATATTGATCGACATGATCCGCGCATGGGCGTGCGGGCTGCGTTTGACTTTGCCCCACAGCATGCCCGGCATGACCATGTCGGCGCCGAAATTGGCGCGGCCGGTGACCTTGTCGACCCCATCCGGGCGAATGGGACGGGTCCCGACAACCTTTTGCAATTCCTTCGGCATATACGTCATACGAACCTTACTCCCGTTCTAACCGTCATCCCGGCTGAAGTGAGTGCCGGGGAGGATTTCGCAATGTCATTGCGAGCGCAGCGAAGCAATCTTGGGCTGCCGGAGCGGTGGATCGAGATTGCTTCGTCGCTTCGCTCCTCGCAATGACACCTACTCCGCGGCGGCGCGCATCGGCTCCGCTTCGTCGAGCGCGGCGCGCAGCCGGGGCGGCGACATCGGCAAATCGCGCAAACGGATGCCGGTCGCGTCCGCGATAGCATTGGCGACCGCCGCCATCGGCGGGATGATCGGCACCTCGCCGCAGCCGCGCGCGCCGAACGGATGGCGCGGGTTAGGCACCTCGATCAGGACCGTGTCGATCATCGGCATATCCGAGGCGACCGGCACACGATAGTCGAGGAAACCGGGATTTTCGAGCCGCCCATCCTTGTCGTAGATGTATTCCTCGCTGAGCGCCCAGCCAACCCCTTGCGCCACTCCGCCCTGCATCTGCCCTTCGACATAGGAGGGGTGGATCGCGCGCCCGACATCCTGGATCGCGGTGTAGCGCAGGATCTTGACGTGGCCGGTCTCCTTGTCGACCTCGACATCGCAGATATGGGTCGTGAAACCCGGCGCCTGGCCCTGCGCGTTGATCTGGACCTCGGCGCTGATCGGGCCGCCGGTGCGCGCCGCCTTGGCGGCAATCGCAGGCAGATCGAGGGGCTCGAAGCTGCCGGCATTGGCGCCGGCGGGGAAAGCCTTCCCGTCCTTCCACTCGACCGCCTCGGGGCTGATGTCCCACATGATCGCCGCACGCTTCTTCAATTCCTCGACGACCTTTTGCGTCGCCTGCGTCACCGCCATGCCGCCGGCAAAGGTAACACGGCTGCCGCCCGTCGAGGCGCTGAAGCCGATCGCCGTCGTGTCGCCGACGACCGGACGGACCCGTTCGAACGGAATGCCGAGCACCTCTGCCACCATCATCGCCATCGAGGCGCGCGAGCCGCCGATGTCGGGATGGCCTTCGGTGACCGTCACCGTGCCGTCCTCGTTCACGTGGCAGGCGGCACTTGATTCACCGCCGGCGTTGTGCCAATAGCCCGAGGCGATGCCACGCCCCTGGTTGGGGCCGAGCGGCACGCTCAACTGCGGGTGCGCTTTGGCGGCCTCGACCGTCTTCATGTAGCCGATGTTGTTCCAGGTCGGGCCGTGCGCAGCCTTAGCGCCGTCTTTGGCGCCGTTGATCTCGCGCATCTTGAGCGGGTCGATGCCGAGTTCGCGCGCCAGCTCGTCGATGCAGCTTTCGACCCCAAACGAGCCGATCGGCGCGCCCGGGGCCCGGTAGGCGGCAACCTTGGGGCGATTGCTGAGAACGTCGTAGCCGATCGCCTCGGCGTTGGGCAGGTCGTAGACCGCAAGTCCGCAGATGCAGCCTTGCTGGACCGGCGAACCCGGAAACGCCCCCGACTGGTATTTGAGCACGGCCTTGGCAGCGGTGATCCGGCCGTCCTTTTTGGCGCCCATCTTGACTTCGACGACGGCGCCCGAGGTCGGCCCGGTCGCCCGGAACACCTCTTCGCGGCTCATCACGATCTTGACGGGCCGGCCCGACTTCTTCGACAGCACGTAGGCGATCGGTTCGAGATAGATGATCGTCTTGCCGCCAAACCCGCCGCCGATCTCGGCGGGGATCGCACGGATGCTCGCATTATCCTCGGCACCGGCAATCCGCGACGTATAGGCGCGGACCATGAACTGGCCCTGGCTCGAGCTCCAAATCGTAGTTTGCCCGTCAGCTGCGACCGAGACGACGCAGGCATGCGGCTCGATATAGGCCTGGTGCACGGGTTTTGTCGTGTAGCGCCGCTCGATGACGATTTCGGCTTCGGCGAACCCGGCCTCGACATCGCCCTTGGCAAAGCGGACCATCTTGGCGACGTTCGACGGCTTCGTCGGCCTGGGTTCGACCCCGGCGGTAAAGATGTCGTCGTGCAGCACCGGGGCATCGTCGGCCATCGCCGCCTCGACATCCATGACGTGCGGCAGCACCTGATATTCGACTTCGATCAGGTCGAGCGCCTGTTCGGCGATCGCCGGCGAAGTTGCCGCGACGGCGGCCACCGCGTGGCCTTCGTAGAGCGCCTTGCCCTTGGCCATGCAGTTGCGCGACAGGTCCCACAGATTATGCGGCATGGCGCCGATCGTGCGCTTGTCCGGCGGGATGTCGGGGAAATCGGCGCGCGTGGTTACGGCCTTGACGCCGGGCAGCGCCATTGCCTTATCGGTGTTGATCGACACGATACGGGCGTGCGCATGGGGGCTGCGCTTGATCTTGCCCCACAGCATGCCCGGCATCGTCATGTCTGCGCCGAAGTTGGCGCGGCCGGTTACCTTGTCGACGCCGTCCGGGCGGATCGGACGGGTGCCGACGACCTTGAGCGCGTCCTTGTCGAGGTAACTCATCGCGCCGCCCCTGCCCGCATCTCGGCGGCGGCGTCGAGCACGGCGCGGATGATCTTGTCATAGCCGGTGCAGCGGCACAAATTGCCGGCCAGCCAGTAGCGGGTCTCTTCCTCGGTCGGGTTCAGATTCTCGTCGAGCAACGCCTTGGCTGCGACGATGAACCCAGGGGTGCAGAAGCCGCATTGCAACGCGGCATGCTCGAGGAATTTCTGCTGTACCGGATGGAGCTTCTCGCCCTCGGCGATGCCCTCGATGGTCGTAATCTTGCGGCCCTCGGCTTCGGCCCCGAGCATCAGGCACGAGCAGACAATATTGCCATCGACAATAACGGTGCAGGCACCGCAATCGCCCGAGCTGCAGCCTTCCTTGCTCCCCGTCAGGTTCAATTCGTCGCGCAATACATCGAGCATCGTCTGCTGCGGTTCGCACAGATATTCGACAGGCTCGCCGTTGATGATCGTCGATACGTGTTGTTTGGCCATTAGTGGACTCCCGCGACGCGCCCGGCGGCGCGCTCAAATGCAATGGCGGCCGCCCGCCGTGCGAGGACGCCGGCGACCTTGGTTCGGTATTCGATCGTGCCGCGCTTGTCGTTGATCGGTTTGCAGGCTCGCTGCGCGGCGCTGTCGAGCCGGGAAAGCGTGTCGTCGTCGAGCCGGTGCCCCTTGAGGGCGTCGGCGGCCTCGTCGACAATGACTTGGGTCGGCGCCACGGCGCCGAGCACGACGCGCGCATCGGTGCAAAGTCCGGCGGCGTCCAGAGTGACGTTGACGCCGCAGCCGACGACCGCAATATCCATCTCGGTACGCGGGATGAAGCGCAGATAGGCGTCAGATTGCCGCGGCTTGGGTTTTGGCACGCGAAACTCGACGATGAACTCGCCCTTCTTGAGGGAGGTCTGCCCGGGCCCGGTGACGATCGCCTCGACCGGCGCCTCGCGCTTGCCATCCGGACCGGCGATGACGGCGACCGCGCGCGCGCAGATCAGCGCCGGGACACTGTCCGCGGCGGGCGACGCGTTGCACAGATTGCCGACGAGCGAGGCGCGTCCCTGGATCTGCTGCGAGCCGATCAGGTCGACGCCCTCGACGATCCCTGGCCAAGCATGGGAAAAGGTTTCGTGCTCGCTCAGCATGACCCCCGGAGTGGCGGCGCCGATGACAAAGCTGTCGTCCTCCTCGCGAATGCCGATCAGGTCGGGGATTCTCTTGATGTCGACGATTACTTCGGGTCGCAGCCGCCCCGACCGCAGCTGCACCAACAAATCGGTCCCGCCCGCCAACGGCTTTGCCAAACCGGGGGCGCGGGCGAGGGCATTGATCGCCTCGTCAACCGTCGTCGGTGCGGTGAAACTCAGACTAGGCATTCTCGGCTCCTGACAATCACCAGGGCGCACCGGTGCAACGGCAGGCTGTCACGATGCGACCCGAAAGGAATGACGCTCACGCTTACACTACCATGCCATCCGGCGTGAAGCGCTATGTTGATCCCGATTAACTGTCACCTGTTTCTCGATGACAGCGAGATCGAGGAAAGCTTTGTCCGAGCTTCCGGTCCCGGCGGCCAGAATGTCAACAAGGTGTCGAGCGCGGTGCAGCTCCGCTTCGACCTGTCGGGCTCGCGCTCGCTCTCGGAAGATTTGCGCGAGAGACTGGCGCGGTTGGCCGGGCGCCGGCTGACACGAGATGGCGTCATCGTCATCATTGCCCAGCGCTACCGCACGCAGGAACGCAACCGCCAGGATGCGCTGGACCGGCTCGTCGGGCTGGTCCGCCGCGCCGCCGCGCCGCCGACCCCGCGCCGCCCCACCAAACCCAGCCGCGCCGCCAAGGAGCGGCGCCTCGCGGCCAAAGCTCGCCGCGCCACGCTCAAACAGCAGCGCCGTAACGCGCCGGAGGAGCGATAGGCGCGCCTTACAAATGGGACACCGCAAAACCGTGGCGTTGCGCTAGGATTTCGCCGACCCGGCGGCGATGGCAGATCTGCCAATCGGATTCATAGCATAGCAGCCTCGCCCTCATTCGGCGCGGTAGCGCTCGACTGCGCCGCGGTCGAGCTCGATCCCGAGACCGGGTCGCTGCGGCAGCTTGATCATGCCGTCGGGCTCGATGCCGATCGGCTCTTTCAACAGCTCGTCGCGCAGACCGTTGGGGTTCTGGTCGAATTCGAGCACCAAGCCGTTCGGGATCGAGGCGATGAAATGCAGCGAGGCGGCGAGTGTCACCGCGCTGGCAAAGGCGTGCGGCGCGACCATCAGGTGATGCGCCTGCGCCAGGGCGGCGATGCGGCGGCATTCGGAGAAGCCGCCGGCCCAGGCGATGTCGGGCTGCACGATGTCGACGGCGCCGCGGGTGATCAGCTCGCGGAAGCCGTAGAGCCCGATCTCGGTCTCGTAGCCGGCGATCGGGGTGGCGAGCGCGTCGGCGACCCTGGCACTGCCGTCGATATCGTCGGTCGCAACCGGCTCCTCGATCCAGTAGAGCTTATAGGGCTCGAGCGCGCGGCCCTTTTCGATCGCGAAGGACGGGCTCCAGGCGCAGTTGACGTCGGCCATCAATTTCGCCTGCGGGCCGAGCGCGCGGCGCACCGCCGCGACCCGCGCGATGTCTTCCTCGGGTTCGACCTCGCACAGCTCGGCGTGATCGACCAGATGGCGCAAATGGGTCTGCGTCGACGGATTGCGCCCGATTTTCATCTTCATGCCTTTGAAGCCGCGGGCGCGGTAGCCTTCGGCCTCGCCGGCGAGGTCGTCGATCGATTTGCCTTCCTGGTAAAAGCCGCCGCTGGCATAGACCTCGACCCGGTCGCGGCAACCGCCGAAGAGGCGGTAGAGCGGCAAATTGGCGACCTTGCCGGCGATGTCCCAGAGCGCGATGTCGATGCCGCTGATCGCATTCATGACGATCCCGCGGCGGCCGTATTGGCGGGTGCGTGCGAACATCTTCTGCCACAGCGCCTCGATCAGCAGCGGGTCCTCGCCGATCAGCATCGGCTGCAGCAGCTTGTCGATGACGTCGCGCGTGATGCCGCCGCCGACCCCGGCCTCGCCGATCCCGATCACCCGCTCGTCGGTCTCGATCTCGACGAGGAGCCCGCCGCGGCGCGCCTGCATGCCGCCGGCGCTGCCATAGGGCGGGTCGCACCGGTAGGAGAGCGGGATCGTGCGGATCTCGACGATCTTCATGCTGTCAGCCTTCGCCGAGCACGGCCATCAGGTCGCATTGGATCTGCATCGACGCCGTGAAATCCCGCGAGGTCAGCGTATGACGCGCCGGCCGCGACTGCGCGTCGGGGAACATCGCGACCCAGTGGCGGTTCATGATCTCGCGCAATGAGCGGTCGGTGATCCACACGGTCATCTTGACGATATCGTCGGGCGAGCCGCCCGCCGCCGCCATCACCCGCCGCACATTTTCGAACATCAGCCGGCATTGCTCGTCGAGGTCGGCCGGAACCTTGCCGGTTTCCGGGTCCGTGCCGGAGATCGCGCCGGACACGACAAACGGGCCGCGCCGGCTGGCGCTCGGGATCGGGTTGACGTGCTTCGCCCCCACCACATCGATGCTGCGCCGCTTGTCCATGAATCACCTCCCAATACCGATGCGAACGCGACCGGCAGCCGCGTTTCGGTGCTGTTATAACAGACTGATACGACGTTCGCCGAGCGGAAGGGTGACTTCGCCCGATTGGCGGCGTCACGCGACATCTCCGTCGACGCAGCCAAATTTCCCGGGCACTCCAACCGTCATTGCGAGCGCAGCGAAGCAATCTCGTCGACACGGCACCAACTCGGTTGGAGATTGCCGCGTCGCCCTCTGGGCTCCTCGCAATGACAGCCTCTTAATTTCATCCGCGGACTTCGGAAATACGAGGCTAATGAACGGCGCCCGGCTCTAGGACCGGGAAGGGCCGGCCGGGCGCCGCGCCTTGCCTTAGATCGTAATCTTGGTTCCATCGAACCGCGTGAACGTCCAGCTGGCATGCTCGTTATAAATTGCCTTCTGGTCACGCAGCACGTGGATAGCGACCTCCTCGCCCAGAATCACCGACTTCTCGTAATCCGATCGCCAATGAACGCCCGCGTGGTTGCGTCCGATCGCGATGTTCGCCGCCAATTTGTTGGCTTCGCCGCCCAAGGTCAATTTGTCCGGTCCGGCGTAGGGCACCAGCGCGAGCCCGTCGTCGCGCGCCATCATCGGCTGAGGAAACACCCAGTCCTCGTCGAAAATCGCCTTCAGCATCGTCGCGCACGCGCCGGCGACTGTCCCGTGCCCTTGCCCGTACGAGGGGTGCCACGGGCTTCCCTCGGGAAAGGCCTGCGGCAAGAAACCGCTGCCGTACTTGGCCTCGATCCGCTGGACTGCTTTGGAGTTCAGCACGTCGCCATGGAGCGGATAGGCGAAATGCATTGGATCCGAAGTCGGCAGCAACGTCTTGTGCACCAAGCCGCCATAGGCTTCCGGCCGCAATGTGCGATGCACGAACCATTTCTGGAACCAGATCGACTTCAGCGCCGGCGCCGCAATGGCGGAGATCAGCGTCTTGGCATAGGGCGTCCCGAAAGTGCCAAACCCCTGTTCACCTGTCGTGGTATTGTACGGATTGCCGACATTGAAAGGGGCATTCAGATCGAGCGCCACCAGGCAGCCATTCAAATACGCCTCGAACAGCACGTCGACATGCACATAGGCGGCAAGCCCCCGCCCGTCCCTCAGATAACGCCGGGTCGGATCGAACTGGTTGGGACCGAACGGCAGCGACCGCAGTTTCGTCGGATCGGTGGCCTGTCCGTTCTCTACCTTCAGCCACGAACCGAAGTCGGTCATGTAATCGGCCCCGCCGCTGACGACCGGCAGAAAAGTCTGGAACGTCTGATCGACATGGATCGCGCCGTAATCGAACGGCAGCAGCAGGAATTGCGAGACGTACGGCCCGGCCAGATCTCCCGGGGTAAACCCGCGGAACAACGTCTGGGCGGTGACGTTCCCCGCGATCTTCGGTCCGCGGAAGTCGGACAGCGTACTGAGCTCGTCGATCGCCGCCTGCGCCAGTGAATTGGAATCATATTGGCTGAACGGCACGTCGCGCAGCAGCGCCATCCAGTAATCCTCCACCGCCTCGCCGGCTCGCCAAGCGCTCGCGAGCTTCGGCGCCGGCGACAGCAGCAACGCTTGTGGATCGCGCCCTTCGAGCACATAGGCGAGACCGGCCTGCGGGTCGACCAGAGGGACGTCGCCGCCCAGTGCAATCGCCTCGAAATCCGTCGGCATCCCAGTCTGTAGCGCGCCCAACAAACTGTCGTAGGAGGACGGCACAACATCCCCCCTAACGTCGTGCTCCAGCCCTTTGGAATAATTACCCCAGCGCCCCGGATAGAGCGCTTCGTCGCCATTGTCGTGATGCGTCACGACGTGTTTTTCCGCTTTTGCCGCGTCAATACGGATCTTCTCCGCTTGATCCGCGCGCGCATGGGGGCTCAAGGTCGGCATATCGTCCTCGCGGTTATGAACAATCCCGGATCAGTGGCGACAGGCTGTCGCTCACCTAGGGACGCAAAAGAGAACTAGCACAGCTCCGGGCGGCGCATGTGTGAGCTACCTCACCCTGCTTTGCTCCAGTGGCCAGATCGGAGGCGCGTGGATTTACTGTCCCGCTCCGCCGCCCGTCGCCCATTCGAGGCATGATCTTGACGATCACCCGGGAGAAGGCCTACACAGCAAAACCCGCGCTTTGACAAGCGCAAGCCTCGAGGGAGGATGGCAGATGGCTCGCATCAGGCATATTGCACTCGTCACCGACGATCCCGCGAAGACCGCAGAATTCTACAAGGAACATTTCGGCCTGACCGAGCTTTATCGCCGGCCTGGGGATACCGGTGAAAAGGGTGTTTGGCTGAGCGACGGCTATATTTATTTCGCCATTCTGAAATATGGCGAGCCCGGTGCTCCGAAGCTCGGCCCGGGGCAAACCTCGGAGATGCGTGGGATCCACCACATCGGATTTTATGTCGACGACGAGCAGGCAACGGCCAAGTCCCTGGAGGCCTCGAATTATTCGCCGGTGCCGATCCCCAAAACTGAAAGGCCGGAGCGGACCCCGATGGGCGACGCGGTCAACCTCAAATATCTGGGTCCCGACGACGTACATATCGATATACGCAGCCGCGGCTGGAATGAAGCGATCAGCTTTGCGATGCAGCGCTACGATCTGACGCCGGTCAAAGAGGAAGCAGCCGAATAGTTGGCAAACCGTTTCACTTGGGAGGATGTGCCGATGATCTACGAAGTTCGTACTTACACCCTGCGCCCCGGAACCTTGGCCGAATTCGAGGAGCGCTACGAGAAGCGCCTCCCGCTGCGGGAAAAACACTCCAAATTGGGGGCCTTCTGGCACACCGAATTTGGTCCGCTCAATCAGGTCGTCCACGTCTATCCCTATGACGACCTGCAGCACCGCACGCGGATACGCGCGGCGATGGCGCAAGATGCCGCGCGCAACGCGCTCCCCGGCGGCCAGGACCTGATCGTGGCGCAGGAAGCCGAGATCATGAACCCGGCGCCGTTCATGCGCCCGCTGGGCAGCCGGAATTACGGCACCGGGAATGTGTACGAGATGCGCACCTACACCTACGCTCCGGGCGACATCCCGAAGGTGTTGGAAGCATGGGGCAAGGCCATCGAGGCGCGCGAGCGGTTCTCCCCCTTGGCGGCCTGCTGGACGAGCGAGCTCGGTGCGCTCAACAAATTCGTCCACATCTGGGTGTACAAGGATCTGAACGAGCGCACCCGGGTGCGTGAGGAATCCCGCCGGCCCGGCGGTGCGTGGCCGCCACAAGCCGGCGTCCGGCCGATCCGGCAGGAAAACAAGCTGCTGATCCCCGCGTCCTTCTCCCCCGTGCGGTAACCGGGGCCCTCGCTCGCAGTGCGACAGCGGCCCCTCCCAGCCTTCTGCGGAAGAGGGAGGGGCCGTGGTGGCGTTAGGCCCATAGCCCGCGGGCTAAACCTTGGAAGCGACGAAGGCTGCGCAAGCCGTTGGGCCCGGGATATTGCGATCATGCGCTTAATGGGAGCCCTCTTCGTCGAAGATCGGGGCTTGCAGGTGGATCGGCTGCCTGGCGAGCAAGAGCTTGCGCACTTTTTCGAGCGGCATCGCCAGCTTCTCGGCGAGTTCCTCAGCGCTCGGCTCTCGTCCGATCTCCTGCAGCATCTGGCGCGAAGTCCGCGACAGCTTGAGGATAGTCTCGACAAGATGTTCGGGGATCGGGGTCGCGCGATCTTCGATTTGTTCGCGCTCGGCCATCGCTTCACTCCGAAGCTGCTGTATGGTGGAATCCGCACCTTTCCGGAAATGATACGCGCTGTCCGCTAATCAAGCCGATAGCCCGCTGCCGGCCGGAACTGGGCATGGGGAGCTTGTCGCGGAACCTAAGCTAGACCAACGGATCTGAGGCGGCGGTGATGATCAAGCTCTATGCCTTCACCTGCGGTACGGTGACCGGCGAGTTCGCCCATCTGATGGAAGGCGGCGAGGGCGACATCACCGTTCCGATTCCCGTCTTCCTGATTGAACATGCTAAGGGCCGGGTCCTATTCGACACCGGGCTGCATCCGGATTGCCAGAACGACCCCGCCGGGCAACTCGGCCCGCGGCTCGCCGGGCTGTTCCGGATCGGCTTTCAGCCCGGCGAGGAGGTAACCGCGCGGCTAGAGGCGATCGACCGCGATCCGAGCGGGATAGACCTCATCATCAACTCACATTTTCATTTCGACCATGTCGGCGGCAACGCACTGATCCCCAATGCGACAATGCTCGTGCAGCGCCGGGAATGGGATGCCGGCATGGACCCCGACACCGCCGCAC
Source organism: uncultured Alphaproteobacteria bacterium (assembly GCA_963812675.1). Lineage (GTDB taxonomy): Bacteria > Pseudomonadota > Alphaproteobacteria > ATCC43930 > CGMCC-115725 > AP-15. Next base: position 652,210 of record CAWEWR010000007.1, read on the forward strand.
GGCGCGGGTTTAACCCGCGCGATTTCGACCTCGGCCATAAGTTGCGTCTGCTCGATGGCGAGCATGACGTGTTCGGGGACGGCTCGGTGGTCTGTCTGCCAACATACGGCCATACGCCGGGGCACCAGTCACTGCGGCTGCGGCTCGACAGCGGGGAGGTCGTGCTCGCGGCAGACGCCTGCTATTTCTGCCAGACGCTGCGCGAGCGCCGCCTTCCGCGCAATATGTACGACCGAGAGGCGATGCTGGGCTCGCTCGACCGGCTGGAGGCGCTGGAAAAATCCGGTGTGCGCATCTACTTCGGTCACGACCCGGAGTTCTGGCGGTCGGTGCCGCAAGCGCCCGCGGCCATCGCATGAAATTGCCGCGCGCCATCCTGTTCGATCTTTCCTGGCCGACCGCATCGTCGTGATGGCCACGCTCCCCGGCCCGATCAAGGAGGTGATCGACGTGCCGCTGTCTCATCCGCGCGACCGCTCGGAGCCGAAATGGTCCAGAAGCTCGGGGTAATGTGATGACGTCCAACCGCGATCTGCTCGGCTATGGCGGGTCCCCGCCCGATCCGGGCTGGCCCGGCGGCGCGCGCGTAGCGGTCTCGTTGGTCGTCAATTTCGAGGAAGGCGCGGAATACTCAATTGCCGACGGCGACGGCGAGAACGAGGGCGTGTACGAGATCGAGCAGCGCCTCGTCGGCCAGCCCGACCCGACCATCGACACCCACTTCGAATACGGCAGCCGCGCCGGCTGGTGGCGCGTCATGGATTTGTTGGAGCGGCACGGCGCGAAAGCGACGGTCAGCGCCTGCGGACAAGCCGTCGAGCGCCTGCCGATGCTGGCCGCGGACGCGGTGCGGCGTGGGCATGAGGTCTCGGCGCATGGCTGGCGCTGGGAAAGCCATCACGCGCTCGACGAGGCGACGGAGCGCGAGCGCATCGCATTGGCCGTCCGGGCGATCCGGCGAGCAACCGGCATCCGGCCGGTCGGCTGGCACACTCGATCTCCGGCTTCATATCGCACTCGGCGGCTGCTGGTCGAAGAAGGCGGCTTTCTCTACGACAGCGACGCCTATAACGACGACCTGCCCTATTTCGTGCAGGTCGGTGGCCGACGCCACCTCGTGCTGCCCTATGCTTTCGATACCAACGACATGCAGTTCTTTCACACGCAGCGATTTCGCGGCGCGGCGGATTTTGCGGAATATGTCATCGACGCCTTTGACTGGCTCCACCGGGAGGGCGCGCACGCGCCCAAGATGCTGTCGCTCGGGCTTCATCTGCGCATGATCGGCCGGCCCGGGCGGATCGGCGCGCTCGACCGGATTCTCCGGCACATCGCAGATAAGGGCGAGGCCTGGGTCGCTCGCCGCGTCGACATCGCGCACCACTGGCTCACACGTTTTCCGATCGAGCCGTGACGCGAATGGCGACTGGGTACGCGAGGACCATTCCGTCCGCGCTCTAACATCCATCGTAGCCTTTCAGCCGTTCGGTTGTGGTGACGGGAAAAGGCTGCGCGTGCCTCATGGCCGCCCTGTGCTCGGGCTCCTTTACGTGCGGGCGAAGCGAGCGGTACGCTCGGTCGGTTCGAGGTCGTCACCGTCCGCAATCCGAGAAAGAGCCGCGATGCCGCTGAATCGCCAAGAGATCCAAGAGAACAAATACTTCGATTTGCTGACGGCCGCCATCCTCGATCGCGACCAGCCGCGCACCACCGACCTGTTCTTTCGGATGACGCGGGACGGGCATTCGGTCGGCGAGGCGCTGAGCGTCGTGACCGCCGCCGAGGCGCCCTTCGTGCAGGTTCCGAGCCACATCAATGTGCGCGACGGCCAGATCACGCTGATCAACAATGATCACACGATCCTGGGGCTCCGCGCCTCTGCTTATCTGATGCCGTACCTGCCGGAGAAGTATAGGCTGCTGCCGTTGTTGCAGAGCGTCTGGTACATCCCGGCGGGGCTCGACATCTGGAACCAATTGCTCGGCAAGTATCCCGGCCGGTACGCCACAATGAAGGGCATCAATGTTCCGCCGCCGAGCTACGGTCCGGTGGTGTGGCAGGAAGACCAGGAGCCGATTCGGGAAAAAGGCTCCATCGAGGAGCGATTGCACGCGCATATGATCGCCACGGTCAGCGGCAACTCGCGCCGGTCCTACGGTCTTTTCCTTGGGCTCGCCGAGGAGGAAGGGGCGCGGCCGCTTCTGGCTGATCAGTTGAATTTCCTCGGGCTGATCGATCTGCAGGACACGGTGATCGGCCGCAAGGCGCGCAATACCGGCCATAAGGCAATACGCGCCCGCTCGATCACGGATCTCGCCGATTTCATCGGCTGGGACCGCTCGCACGGCGTCTATTACATGGGCGTCCCCGACATGGCGATCGGGCCGCTCTACTACTCTCTGTACGACGCGGTCTGCGTCAGGATGGCGAGCGAATTCGCGGATGGCGGGACCAGTCTCAAGCGGACCAACCAGACGCCGCTGAGCCCGACCGAGGTCGAGGAGATGGTCCGGCAGATGATGGAAGCGGACGCGGATACGGTATGGGATTTGCTGACCGCTCACCTGAAAAACGGCAAATCGGTCCGCAGCCTCGGCGACACGATCCAGCTCGGCGCCGCCGAGCTGATCCTCAGAACGACCGTGCCGCGGCAGTTCACCAACGGGCAGCATCCGTTCGATTACTGCAATGTCGCGAACAACTGGTTTCGCATGAGCGACAACCCGTACCAGCCGCGTGTCCTTTATCTAATGGCGAATTTCATTAATGACGTGGCGCACGAGAACAAGCTGCAGAACTCGGTGATCGAGCAGGAAGCCGCCGGGGTCGATACCAGCGGCCGCTCGCCGGACACGCTATTGCGGGATCTCGACGAGGCGATCATGGCGCTCGATTTCCCGCGCGCCACGGCGCTCGCCAATGCCTATCTGCAGTCGGGCGCCGACCGCAAGGCGTACCAGTCGACCGTAGCGCTGGCGGCGTGCCGTTTTCAGGACGATCCGCACAACCAGAAGATCACGATCTCGACCTTCGAGGAATACGCGCACAATTCGACCCACCTGCGTGATCGCCTGCTGCTCGCGACGGCGCGGCTTCTGGCTGGCTGGGTGAAGATGCCGGGCGAGCGCGATTGCTATGCCCGTTTCGAGAAGGATTGGATCTACCACTGACGGAGGAGAAAGGTCATGGCCCGTGCATACAACGTCATCGATTCCGATGGCCATATCCTGGAGCCCCTGACGCTCTGGTGCGCCTAACCCCACCGCACCCCGGCCCTCTCCGCCCTCAGGGGCGGAGGGGGAGAATACGCGGGGACTGAAGCTGACCCGAGATGGCGCTGCTGGAGATCGCCGGGGTCTCGAAGCGTTTCGGTGCAACCACGGCAGTCGACGACGTTACGCTGCGGCTCGAGCGGGGCGCCTTCTTCGGGCTGCTCGGGCCTTCGGGCTGCGGCAAGACGACATTGCTGCGCATGATTGCCGGATTCGAAAGCCCCGATAGCGGTCGGATCGTCATTGACGGGGTGGATGCCGCCGGGCTGCCGCCATATGCGCGGCCGGTCAACATGATGTTCCAATCCTATGCGCTGTTCCCGCATATGGACGTCGCAGGCAATATCGCCTTCGGGCTGCGCCAGGAGCGGATGGACCGCCGGCGTATCGCCGCCCGCGTCGCGGAAATGCTGGCGTTGGTGCAGATGCCGGGCTACGCGCGCCGCCGCCCCCACGAGCTGTCCGGCGGCCAGCGCCAGCGCGTCGCTTTGGCGCGGGCGCTGGCAAAAATGCCCAAATTGCTGCTGCTCGACGAGCCATTGGCGGCGCTCGACCGCAAGCTGCGGGCCGAGACCCGGCTCGAGCTGGTCGGCATCCAGGAACGGGTCGGGATCACCTTCCTGGTCGTCACGCACGACCAGGAAGAGGCGCTGAGCATGGCCAGCTGCGTTGCCGTGATGGACCGCGGGCGTCTAGTGCAGACCGGGCCGCCGGCCGAAATCTACGAGCGCCCCGCCTCGCGTTTTGTCGCCAATTTTGTCGGCGAGGTGAACCTGTTCGAAGGCGAGCTAACCGCCGGGTTCAACTGCCTGGCGCTCGCCGTAACGGGCTTCCGTGAGCCGATTCCGCTGCCTTCCGGCACGCAGCTGCCCGAGGGCAGTGCAGCGGCGTTGGTCGTGCGCCCGGAAAAGCTGGTGCTGTCTCGTGCGCCTCCCCCCGGGTTTGCGATTGCCGCGACGGTCTCGTCGGTCGGCTATCTGGGCGGCGGCTCGATCGTCCATCTCGCGACGGAGCAGAAGGCGCTCAAGGCCTATCTGCCTGGCACCGCGGCGGGTGCCTTTGGCCGCGGCACACCGGTATGGGTGGCGTGGCCCGCCGAAGATGGCGTCGTCCTGATGCAATGACACCTTTGGGGCGGCTCGGCCGGCTGGTGCTCATCGGTGTGCCGTTTTTTTGGCTCGCGCTGTTTTTCCTGCTGCCGCTGCTGATCGTCGGCAAGATCAGCCTGGCCCAGAGCACGATCGGCATACCGCCCTATACGCCGCTCATCGCGCACGATGGCCGTGGCCTGAAATTGCTCGCGACGGCGGCGAATTTCGCGCTGATCGCCAGCGGACGACCTCTATCTGCGCGCGTATCTCGGCTCGCTCGGCAATGCGGCATTGGCGACCGCTTTCTGTCTAATCATCGGCTATCCGGTCGCCTATGCCATTGCCCGCTGCCAACACGGGCGGCGGCAGCTGCTGCTGTTCCTCGTAATCCTGCCGTTCTGGACGAGCTTTCTGATCCGCGTTTACGCCTGGATTGCGATCCTTGAGCCGAACGGGCTGGTGAACCAGGCGCTTAGTGCGCTGAGCCTGATCGCCGCGCCATTGCCGCTCCTCAATAACCAATTCTCTGTCGAGCTCGGCCTCGTCTATTCGTATCTGCCTTTCATGATCCTGCCGCTATACGGCAGCGTGTCCAACCTCGACCGGAGCCTTATCGAGGCGGCCGCCGATCTTGGCGCGCGGCCGCTGCGGGTCTTCCTCGGCGTCACCTTGCCGCTGACGTTGCCGGGGATCGCAGCGGGGTCGCTGCTCGTGCTGATCCCGGCGATCGGCGAGTTCGTCATTCCCGACCTGCTGGGCGGGCCCGACACCTTGATGATCGGCAAGGTTCTGTGGGACGAATTTTTCAATAATCGCGATTGGCCCGTGGCTGCCGCGGTTGCGGTCGTGCTGGTCGCGGCATTGGCGGTCCCGCTTCTCGCCGCACAGCGATTTCTCGAGCGGGGGCATGCGAGGTGATCCCACCCCGGACAGCAGGTTGGTTCGGCCTCGGTGCGTTAATATTGGGCTTTGGTTTCTTGTACGCGCCGATCGTGTTGCTCGTCCTCTACTCGTTCAACGCGTCGCGCCTCGTTACGGTCTGGGCCGGGTTCTCGACCCGCTGGTACGGCGCGCTGTTCCATGACGAAGCATTTGGCGCTGCGGCGCTGACGAGCCTCAAAGTCGCGGCAATGGCCGCCACCCTTTCCCTCGTGCTCGGGACTTGTGCCGGGTTCAGCATGGCACGGTTTGCGCATTTTCCCGGGCGCCTCGTATTCGGGTTTGCGTTGCTCGCGCCGCTGGTCGTGCCGGAGGTCATCCTGGGCCTGTCGCTGCTGCTGTTGTTTGTCGCCTGCGAGAGCTGGTTTGGCGGACCGAGCCGCGGCATGCTGACGATCACGATCGCACACGCGACGTTCGGCGCTTGTTTTGTGTCGGTGCTGGTGCGCGCCCAGCTGGCCGGTTTCGACCTCGCTCTCGAAGAGGCCGCGCTCGACCTCGGCGCCCGTCCCTGGACGGTGCTGACACGGATCACCCTTCCCGGGATCAGACCGGCCCTGGTATCTGGCTGGCTGCTGGCGTTTACACTCTCCCTCGACGATTTGGTGATCGCCAGTTTTGTCACCGGACCGTCCGCGACAACTTTGCCGATGGCGGTATTTTCGAGCGTGCGCCTTGGGGTGAGCCCGGAGGTCAACGCCCTTGCGGCATTGTTCCTCTGCGTTGTCTTCCTGCTGGTCGCGTTCGCCGGCTGGCTGATGGCGCGGGCGGAGCTCCGCCGACCGCTTACACAGCGGGTCCGAGGGGAATGACAGAAGCCCTTTCTGTCCGGGCGCTCCTGTTGGGTGAGCGGCTGGAGACGCGCGGTCTCGAACGCGGCGACACGCTCGCGACGAACCCGTTTACCCTCCGTGTCGGGCGCCAGGGTACCGCTTTCCTGTTCCGCTACGGCGTAGCCGTCTTCGCCCAGCTGTCGGCCATCGAGGAAGACGAGGTCCTGCGCTCATTGCAGGCACGCGTCCACGATGCGCTCGAAATCCCGGAAACCGATCAGGTACAAGTGCGAGTCAATCCGGCCGGAGAAGATCAGATCGAACCCTCGGGTGTGGTCTCACTCGCAGAGGCCTCCCTCGAACGGCTCCAGATCATCGCCAATGTGGTCTCGAAGAGCCTGGTCCTGGGGCATTCGGAGGCGCGCATCGCCGGTGTCTTCGACCGCATCGAACCGCTCGCGGTGGGACTCCAACGCAAGGGGCGAGCCGGCGCCCAGACCAAAGAGCTGCTCCGGCAGATCGGCGACGTTCTATTGACCCAACACCGGATGGTCGGCCGCGTCGAGGTCGAGGAAAAACCCGATGTTCTTTGGGACCATCCCGAGCTCGAGCGCCTGTATGCGCGATTGGAGGACGAATACGAGCTGGTGGAGCGCAGCCGGGCGATGGAACGAAAGCTCGCGCTGATCAGCGAGACCGCCGGCACTCTCATCGAACTGGTGCATAACCAGCGGAGCCTGCGCCTGGAATGGTACATCATCGGCCTCATCGCCCTGGAATTGCTTCTCAGCCTTTACGGCCTCGTCCGGGGCGGACTTCCGCTCGCCGCCGGCAGCCATTAAAGTCGCCGAGGAGCTCTGCTAGTACCTCGTTGCAAAAATTAGCGTACCGAACTTTCGCCTGTCCGTCGTCCCCGCGCAAGCGGGGACCCAGAGCCTGCCCCCCTGTTCATGCCAGGGGCAGGCTCCGGCATGAACAGGGCGCGAGCGCTCTTACGCCAGCTGGTCGTAAAGATCATGCCATTGCGGATTGTCGCGCTCAATCAACTCAAGTTTCCACGCCCGGCGCCATTTCTTGAGGCGCTTTTCGCGGAGGATTGCATCGGCCATAGTCTGGTGCATGCTTGTCCGGTTGACACCCAAGAGCACCAGATTTGGTGGCGGTTTGTCGGTACCCTAGCTCAGTGGATGCTCGCCGGGTTTTCGCCGCGGCATTTTGGATGTTGCCATGAACCGGTGTACAGCCCGTCATACGTCGGGGCCACCGCCTGCCCGCCGATCCCGAGCAATGACCGGAACGCATTGAACGGGTAAAAACGGCGATTGAACCGGAACGTGAACTCGTTGAGGTAGGCTTGAAGGTGCTGCGGACTGACGCCGTGGTGGCAACCTCGCAGCCAGCTTTTCAGATTACTGAAGATCAAATGGGAGATCGGCAGAAAGTCCTCGGCCACGCTGGGATCACCTTGCGCTGCGACCGGCAGATGCCGATAGCCGCGATCACGCAACGTCGCATAGCCGCCCCAGGCGTCGGTCACCACCACGGCTCCTGGCTCGACCGCCGCCTCGACAAAGCCGCACAGCGATCTTGCCGACCGATCCAGCACAACTTCCATCCGAATACGGCCGGCATATCGGCCATTGCGGCGCGGCACGCCTTTGACGTTCTCGGGCTTGCGCTGGCGGACTTCGACAGCCGCGATAACGAGGCTTTGATCATGGACCCCGCGGCCCTCGCCGCGCGTCCTGCCGCCGACCCATGACTCGTCGATCTCGACATGATCCCGCGGCTGGCCACCGATGCGGTCGCGATCGGGTCGGACCATGCCAGCGCGGAGTTTGTGGAGGATCTGGAACGCCGTCTCGTAGCGGTTCAAGCCAAGCTGACGTTGGAATTGGACGGCCGAGATGCCTGGCGTATGGCTCGAAACCAGGTAGGCGGCCCAGAACCAGATCGACAGCGGCGTGCGGGTCCGCTCCATGACCGTGCCGGCCGTCAGCGCATTATCCCGCTGACATTTGCGGCACCGCAGAACCTGCGGCCGGTTGGCGAAGCGGTAGGGTTCGCTGGCTTCGCCGCACCATCCGCAGACGAACCCGTCGCGCCAGCGGATGGCTTCAAGGTAAGCAGCGCAAGCCGTATCGTCAGGAAACAGGCGTTGGAACTCGGGCAGTGAACCCGGAAAGGGCAGATCCGCGCGGAGCAAGACAACGGCGGGCATGGCGGCATCTCGTTTCCGCCGCTAAACTACCAACTGTAGTCTTGGGTGTCAACCGGATAAGCACGGTCTGGTGAAACTCGACAAACACCAACCTGTGCACTCCGTAATCGCGAACAAATCCGCTGACCGCATCTGATCGATGTTCCCAAGCACGGCGGGCAATATCACTTGTCACACCGACATAAAGCGTACCATTCCGCTTGCTGGCGAAGATGTAGACGCAAGGACGCTTCTCACTCATGCTGCGATCGACCGCCCCTGTTCATGCCAGAGCCTGCCCCTGGCATGAACAGGGGGTAGGCTCTGGGTCCCCGCTTTCGCGGGGACGACGAAAATTTGTCGTCACTTCCGAGCGAGGATACCGAAGCGAGATGGGTACGACATACGCCAATTTACGCAACCAGGTACTAGGCGCCGATCGTGGTGCCGCTGCGGGCCGACGACAATCAGAAGACCGCAATCGGACAAATCTTCGGCGCGTTCGAGTGACCCTGGCGCATAGAAGGAGATAAGGGCGGCTGTCTAGCTGCCGAATTGGAAGATGTTGGCGGGCTCCTCGTTATAAGCGCGATCGCGGTAGAGACGGTTCGTCATGGCGATAACATAGGGGGCGGCGGCACACGCGGTCTCGGACTGGCGGTCGGACAAGGTCAGACGCGCGGCGCGGCAGGCGACGGCGACCCTCTCCCTTGTGGCGGCGTCGATCTCGGCCGACTCCAGATCGGGGACCGGAGGCACCGCTGTCGAGAACTCGGCGCCCGGCTGAAGACGGGGTCGTTTCGTCCGCCAGGGCGTCGCTTTCTCGTAGGCATGCGCCACCCGCAATACCGTCGCGTCGTCGAACGGTCGCCCGACGACCTGCATCGACAATGGCAACCCATTGCTGCTGAAACCGATGCACTGCGCCAGCGCCGGGCCGCCGCTTACATTGAACGGAGTCGTTAACGACGGCCGCTTCCAGAATTCGAGCGTTCGCCAGGCGCCGAGGCGCGGCGCCGCGGCGCCGGCAGTCGCGGTCACCAGCACATCGAAATCGGCGTAGACCGGCTCCATCTCGGCCAGCATACGCCGTCGCTCCCGCTGGGCTTGGACATAATCCCGGCCGCTGATCAGCACGGCAGGCAATACCCGGCCGAGGAAATCCTCGCCGAAATCACTAGGCCGAGTGCGCAAGGCCGCTTCGTGCACGGCGAGCAATTCGCTTTCGGCAATCGTGACCTTCACATCGTAATAGTCCTGCGCCGGCCGCAGCCGCACCTCGCCGAGAGCGGCGCCCAGCGACCGGAGCACGGCAAACGCCGCTTTCAGCGCCGCGCTCACCTCTTGTGTGACGGCGCAATCATCTTCGTGCAGGTGGCGCACGACCCCTATGCGCAGGCCCTTGATGTCGCCGGTCAGCGCCGCGCGGTAGTCCGGAACCGGCCGCACCGCGCTCGCAGGGTCGTTCGGGTCGTGGCCGGCGATCGCCTGCAGGACGATCGCGCAATCCTCGACCGTCCAGGTCATCGGGCCGGCGTGGTCGAAGCTGAACGAGTTCGCGTAGATGCCGCAGCGGCTTACCAGACCGTAGGTCGGCTTCAGCCCGACGATGCCGCACAGCGCGGCAGGGCCGCGGATCGACCCGCCCGTGTCGGAGCCGAGCGCGGCGGGGACGAACCCCGCCGCCACCGCCGCACCCGAGCCGCTCGACGAGCCGCCGGTGAAATGCTCCCGGTTCCACGGGTTGCGGGCCGGCGGCCAGGGCAGGTCGAATGACGGACCGCCATGCGCAAACTCATGGGTCGCCAGCTTGCCGCTCAGGACGGCTCCCGCCTCGTAGAGCTTGCGCACGGTCGTGGCGTTGGCGGAAGGAACCGTGTCGAGGCAGATCCTCGAATGGCCGGTCGTGCGGATGCCGGCGGTCGAATAGATGTCCTTCAGCGCGAACGGGATGCCGTGCATCGGGCCGCGATAGCCGCCCGCCATGATCTCGCGCTCGGCTTGGCGAGCCTGGTCGACCGCACGGTCGGCGGTCAGCAGCAGGTATGCGTTGAGCTGTGGGTCAAGCGCCTCGGTGCGCCGGATCAGCGCGGTCGTCAGCTCGACCGGCGAAAGCCGCTTTTGCTCGATCAGCCGCGCCGCCTCGGCGATCGTCAGAAAGGCGAGTTCATCGGCCATCCCCTTTCGCTCCCCTTCTAGGCTGGAGGGGCGACCGAGAGGCGGCCGACCACCTTATGGCGCTCGATCAGGCGCGCGACGAGCCCGGATTTCTTCGCCTCCTCGACAAAGTCGCGCAGAAAATCGGCGCCGGCGGAATTGGTCCGCGCCGTGCCCACCGCCTGCTGCACGGCGGTGAACTGCCCGTCGAGAATGCGCGCACCGGGCAACTTTTCGAGGTCCGAAAGCAGCCCCGGGCGCAAGCCGGCGAGCGCGTCCATCTTGTCGTCGACAAATTGCTTGAACGCGGCACCACCGCCACCCTCCGAGCGCACGACTTCGGCGTGCTTGATATTGCGCGCGAGCCACAAATCATAAGCGCTTCGCGCACTTACCGCGATGCGCACGCCCGGCTTGTCGACATCGGCAATGCTTTTGAGGGGCGATCCCGCCGGAACCAGGTAGGTCGCCTCGATCTCGACATAGGCGGGCGTGAAGGCGATCTTCTCGGCGCGCTGCGGCTCCGCGCCGATCAGCCCGATGTCCCAGACGCCGGTTCCGGCCGCGTCCGCAAGCTCGCCCGGCCGCGCATACGGCACATAGGCGACGGGTACGGCTAGACGCGAGGCGATTTCCCGCGCCATGTCGGGCGCCACACCCTCGGGATCTCCCGAAGGCGTGCGTCCGGTTACCAGCAGGAAATTGCCCATATTGATCGCCGCACGCAGAACGCCGGTCGGTGCAAGCTCGGAGACGACTTCTTGAGGCATCGGGAAATCCTGGGTTGGTGGCGTTGACTGCGTGAGTTTGAATTATCGGCGGCGGGTAAGCACGCGAAAACTCGCCTGTGGATAACTCTGTTGATAAGTAGGCGAAAACCACGCCGGGCGCGCCGGGCAGCTTTGGTTCTCGCAAATTCCCCAACTTGCGCTCTGCTGACGAACACTGGGTGTGCGCTCCGTTCTTTCAACTTAGACTAGCCTTATTAAATAATAGGTGGATGTCTTACGATCGTCACACTTGTTGTGAACAACTCGTTTCCATACGGCATGGGCTTACTAATCAGGATGGCTTGCGGCGGCAAGCTTGGCTAGCCTCGGCCAATCTCGGCGGCAGCAGGAGCACCCCATGGAATTCGGTATGTTTCACGAGTTTCCGTCCCTTCCCGGTCGCAGCGAAAACGAGGCCTTTGACGAGGCGATGGAGCAAGTCGACGCGGCCGAGCGGCTGGGGCTCGATGTGATGTGGCTGGCAGAGCTTCATTTCGAGCCGCGGCGGTCGGTCTTGTCGGCGCCGCTCAGCATCGCAAGCGCAATCGCCGCGCGCACGCGGCATATCAAGATCGGCATCGCCGTTCAGGTCCTCCCGCTGTGCCATCCGCTGCGCTTGGCCGAGGAGGCCGCGACCGTCGATCAGCTGAGCCACGGCAGATTGATCTTTGGGGTGGGCCGCAGCGGCGTGGCGCAGACCTACGAGGCTTATGGGGTGTCCTACGCCGAGAGCCGCAACCGCTTCCGCGAGATCCTCGACATCGTCGAGCGGGCCTGGACAAAGCCGAGCTTCTCGTACAACGGCCAGTATCACAGCTTCAAGGACGTCTCAGTGGTGCCAAAGCCATACCAGAAGCCGACGCCGCCGATCCGCATCGCGGCCAGCACTCCCGACACCTTCCCGGCGATCGGCCGGCGCGGCGCGCCGATCTTCGCCTCGGTGCGTCACACGACCTGGTCCGATCTCCCCAAGCAGATCCAGACCTATCACGACGCGTGGGAGGAAGCCGGCCATCCCGGCCGGGGCCAAGTCTTCGTCTCGGCGCCGACCTATCTCGCCGAGACCGAGGAGCGCGCCCGTGCCGAACCCAAGGAAAGCATCATGCATTTCTACCACGAGCAGGCCAACCTGCTCGAAGGCGCGGCGCGGCTGGTCGACCCGGAAACCGCGGCCCGGCGCATGCGGCGCGTCGACCAGCTGCGCAGCCTGCGATATGAGGACGGCTTGCGGAACCATGCATTGGTTGGCACCCCTGAGTCGATTGCCGAACGCCTGAAAACCCTGCGCCGGCAAATCGGACTCACCGGAATTCTCGCCGAGCTCAATTGCGGCGGCCTCATTTCGCATCAACAGGTGCTGACCGCAATGCAGCTGCTGTGCGAGGATGTCAAACCCCGCCTTGCCGCCTAGAAGAATTTCACCACGGAGGCACAGAGATCACGGAGGAGAACCTAATGACTCTGTGCCCTCCGTGCCTCCGTGGTAATATCCTTCAACGATTGAGCAGTTTCGCGACGTATTCCGGCACGATCCGACTGGCCGGGCCGTAGATGCGCTCGGCGAAAAGGCTGGCGCTGCGCGAGGGCTCGAGGTTGAGCTCGACCGTGTGGGCGCCGGCGCGGCGGGCCTCCTCGACAAAGCTCGCCGCCGGCTCGACGCTCCCTGACGTGCCGATCGATATGAAGACCTTGCACTGCGCGAGGAATTGATAAATCGCGTCGAGGCCCAATGGCATCTCGCCGAACCAGACGACATGCGGGCGCAGCTGGCCCTCGATCGCGCAGATCGGGCAGCCCTCGTTGCCGGTCAGGTCGTCATACCAGACGGCGGTCTTGCCGCAGGCGTTGCAACGCGCCTTCAATAGCTCGCCGTGCATGTGGATGACGGCGCGCGATCCGGCCCGCTCGTGCAGATCGTCGATGTTCTGGGTGGCGATCATCACCTCGCCCGGCCGCGCCGCTTCGAGCCGCGCCAATGCCTCGTGCGCGGCATTGGGGGTGACCGAGGAGTGCTGCAACTGCCGCCGGCGCGCGTTGTAGAAGGCCTGGACGCGCGCCGGATCGCGCGCAAAGGCCTCGGGTGTCGCCACCTCTTCGAGGCGCACTTTCGCCAAGATCCCTTCGGCATGGCGAAACAATGTGAGCTCGAATTCCTGCGAGATGCCAGCGCCGGTCAGGATCAGGATGCCGGGGGCCTCGGGCCAGAGATTGCGCGTGCCTCTCATGGTGTCCTCCAAGCGGGTATCCGCATTCAGTTTTGGCGGTCCGCGTACCCGGGCACCCGGTAGTTCCGTAGATCTCGTTTCACCTCAGGAAGGCGATGGGACCTGCGAGCTATGATGATCAACGATTTGGCGGTGCCTCCGGCTTTTCAAATAGCGCAAGGCTCTCCATTGCCAGGCCATAACCCAACAGGTCGTGCATTTGGCGCCGGAGGTATTCGGTGAAGAGCAGCCGAGTGTAGCGCAATAGCAGTGTCGGTTTGCGGGTCAGATCCTCGGCCAGTTCCCAGGCGCGCGCCATAAGCTTGTCGGTCGGCAATACTTCGGCGACGAGGCCCAGCCGCTGGGCTTCGGCGGCGTCCAATGTCTGGCCGGTCATCAGAAAATAGCGGCCGCGGTTCATGCCCAGAAGCAGCGGATAGACAATGTGCATGCCGTCGCCAGGTACGACATCCGACATGAAATGCGCCGAATCCTGGAATTGCGCGGTATCGGCGGCGAGTACGATATCGCACAGCAGCGGGATCTCCGAGTGGCGCCAGGCCGGGCCGTTGATCGCGCTGATCACCGGCACCTCGATATTGAGGAGGTTCATCAGCAGATGGCGGCCTTCCCAGTGGATGCGGTCGATCCGTTCGATCGACGGTCGGGATGGAAAGGATGACGTTCCGGGAGTCGCGCGGGGTCCGGAAAATTCGGCGCCCGTGCCGGTCAGGATCACAACCTTGTTTTCGCGGTCCGCGCCAATGTCGTGGAAGGCCTCCGGCAGTTCGCCGTGGGGCAGAAACCCCCAGCGCAATGACTGACCCTCGGTGTGCAATGTGACCTGAAGGATGCCGTTGCGGCGCTCCATTCGCACCGTCTGGTATTTGTTGGCGTATTCCTCGAGCGAGCTCATTGCGGGTCCCTCCCTACTGATCAGATCGGCAGCACGCCGCCCGGGAACGGCACGATCGGCACGTTGGCGCCGGCCGCGATTGCGGGGGCTTGCGGCGGGCGGACGACAAGACAATCCGCCGCCGAGAGCAGGCGCATCATCGAGCTGTCCTGCACCTCGAACGGAAACGCTTCGAGGGTGCCGTCCGCGGCCCGCGCTAGTTTCGATCGCAAATAATCCTGCCGCCGGTCGTTTTTTGGCAATGCTCTGCCGAGCCGCGCCGTCGAGGCAGCTTCAGTCGGCGCAGCGGCGCCGCTCAGCCGGTCGAGCGCCGGCCGCAGGAAGAGCAGCGCACAGACCAGGGTCGAGACCGGATTGCCCGGCAGACCGACCATCGGCGTTCCGCGGTAGCGGCCGACCATCAGAGGCTTACCCGGCCGCATCGCGATCTGCCAGAAATCGAGCTCCAGCCCGTCGGCCCCAAGCACGTCGCGCACCAGATCGTGCTCGCCGACCGAAGCCCCGCCGGTCGTCACCAGCAGGTCGACTCCGCGCGTCGCGGCGGCGACCTGGCGCAGCGCCGCCGGATCGTCGGGGGCATTGCCGACGGACACCGGGATTCCGCCGCAGGCCACGGTAAAAGCCGCGAGCGACAGGCTGTTCGAGCTGACGATCTGGTGCGGCCCGATCGGATCACCGGGCATGACGATCTCGTCGCCGGTCGACAGGATGCCGACACGCGGCCGGCGATGCACGAAGAGCCACGGCCGGTTCATCGCCGCGGCGAGGCCGATGTCGCGCGCCGTCAGCCGCCGCCCGGCCTGCAGCAGCACGTCGCCTTCGCCAAAATCGAGCCCGTCGCGCCGCACATAGCGGCCGCGCGCGGCGCCTTCGAGCACGCGCACGCGATCGTCGTCGCGCTCGGTGTTCTCCTGAATGACGATCGTATCGGTGCCGGCCGGCATCGGCGCGCCGGTGAAGATGCGGGCGGCTTCGCCGGGGCCGACCTGTCCGCCAAACCCGGCCCCCGCCGGTACTTCGGCGACGATCCGCAACTCGACCGGTACCGTCGCCAAATCCTCGGCGCGCACCGCGTAGCCGTCCATCGCCGATACCGCGAAAGGCGGCTGCGTCCGGCGGGCAGCCAGATCCTCGGCCAGAACGCGGCCGATGGCATCGGCGATCGACACCTGCTCGAGCGGCAGCTTTTCGAGCGGCGCGAGCAGACGCGACAGCGCTTCTTCGACGGAGATCACGGTTCTGCCTCCCAATTCCCGGATTTGCCGCCCGATTTGCGCAACAGGCGCAGATCGGTCACGACCATCCCGCGGTCGACGGCCTTGCACATGTCGTAAACGGTCAATGCTGCGACGCTCGCCGCGGTCAGGGCTTCCATTTCGACCCCGGTGCGGCCGCGCAATTTGCAGGTCGCGGTGATCTCGACCGCCGAGCGCTCGGGCACGCATTCGAGGTCGACCTCGACGGAAGTCAGGGCGAGCGGGTGGCACAGCGGGATCAATTCCGCGGTGCGTTTTGCGGCCATGATGCCGGCCAATCGGGCGACGGCGAGCACATCGCCCTTGGCGACATCGCCGGAGCGGATCCGTTCGAGCGTCTCCGGGCGCATCACGACGCTGGCGCCGGCGATCGCGACCCGGTCGGTCTCCCGCTTTTCGGAGATGTCGACCATCCGCGCCCTGCCCTCGGCGTCGAGATGGGTAAAGACCCCCACCCTACCCTCCCCCGCAAGCGGGGGAGGGTAGGGTGGGGGCGGGAGGCCAAGCAGCCGGCGGGTCGCCGCCGTCACGTCAGCCTCGCGCATCAGGGTTTCACCTACCAGGAAACAGCGCGCACCCGCGGCGGCCAGGCGGTCGAGATCCGCGGATCGGCGGATCCCGCTCTCGGCGACGACGATGCGGTCCGACGGCACTTGCGGCGCCAGGGTCTCGGCGGTGCGCAGATCGGTTTCGAGCGTCTTCAGGTTACGGTTGTTGATGCCGATCAGCCGCACGGGAAGGCGCAGGGCGCGGTCAAGCTCGGCGCCGTCATGGATTTCGGCGAGTACATCGAGACCGAGCTCGGCGGCGGCGGCCGCCAATTCGCTCGCAGCCGCATCGGACAGCGCCGCCATGATCAGCAGGATGCAATCGGCCCCAATTCGCCGGCTTTCCAGGACCTGATACGGGTCGAGGATAAAATCCTTGCGCAGCACCGGCAGGCCGACCGCCTCGCGCGCGGCGATGAGGTCGTCCTCGCTGCCCTGGAAATAGGGTGCGTCGGTCAGCACCGACAGGCAGCTGGCGCCGCCCGCCATATAGGCGCTGGCAAGCGTCCGCGGATCGAAATCCTTCCGGATCAGCCCGGCGCTGGGCGATGCTTTCTTGATTTCGGCGATCAGCCCGTAGCGCCCTTTGGCGAGTTGGCGCTCGAGCGCCGCCGCAAACGGCCGGACCGGCGGCGCCTCCGAAATCCCCGCGAGCAGCGCGGCCTCGGACCGCACGGCTTTCGCGCGAGCGACATGAGCGCGTTTCTCGGTGCAGATCTCGGCGAGCACATCCCTCATCGGGCAATCGCTTCCGCAACGGCGGGTTCATTGGTGCGGGCGACCAGCTCGGCCAACACCCGTCGCGCGACACCCGAGTCGATCGACCTCGCTGCGAGCTCGATGCCCGCTTCGACGGTTGGCACTCGGCCGGCGACGAGCAGCGCGGCGCCGCTGTTCAACAGCACAATATCGCGCAACGGTCCGCCGACGCCAGCCAGCAGGTCCCGCATCAGACCGGCATTGTGCTCCGGCTCGCCGCCGCGAATGTCTTCGAGCCGTGCTCTCGGCAGCCCGAAATCCTCCGGAACGACCTCGAACATCTGGACCTGCCCGTCCTCGAACGCGGCGACCGTCGTCGCACCTGCGGTGGTCAGCTCGTCGAGGCCGTCGCCGTGCACGACCCAGGCGTGTTCGGCGCCGAGCCGCCCGAGCACCTCGGCCATCGGCCGCACCCACTCGGGCGCAAACACGCCGACGAGCTGGCGGCGTGCCATTGCCGGGCTGGATAACGGCCCGAGCAAGTTGAAGATCGTCCGCGTGCCGAGCTCGACCCGGGTGGGCGCGACATGACGGGTGGCGCTGTGGTGGCGCGGCGCCATCAAAAAGCCGAGACCGACTTCCCACAGACACTGCCGCACGATGGCAAGGTCCGCGTCGATATTGACGCCGAGCGCGGTCAGCACATCCGCCGATCCCGATTTCGAGGAGAGCGCGCGATTGCCGTGCTTGGCGACCGGCACGCCGCAGCCCGCCACCACCAACGCGCTGGCGGTCGAGATATTAAAGCTGCCGGAAGAATCCCCGCCGGTGCCGCAGGTGTCGATCGTGCCGGGCGGCGCGTCGATCGCCACGGCTTTGGCCCGCATGATCCGCGCCGCGCCGGTGATCTCGTCGACGGTCTCGCCGCGCACCCGCAATGCCATCAGAAAGGCGCCCATCTGCGACGGCGTCGCGTCGCCGCTCATGATGATGTCGAACGCCGCCTCGGCCTCGCCCTCGCTGAGGCTGCGCCCCTGCGCGACATGCGCGAGCAGCGCCTTGAGGTCGGCTGTGTCACCGGTCATGCAGCGTCCTGTCACGGTATTCGGCTCTGTCCGCAAAGCCCACTATATCAGCCTGTGGACGCATCTCGCACGAGCCGAGCGCGCCTTGTCAAACCCCGCGCCGGCCAGTACCTATCCAGTAGGCTCGAAGGGCTTGTAAGCACTAGGAGTACAACATGCCCAAGGCGACGGTGCGCCGCGGCAAACTGACCATTCCGCTCTCAGACGATGTCCGGGAGAAACTCGATGTGCATGACGGCGACGAGCTTGAAGTGACAAGCGAGGGCGGTCGGATTGTGCTGACGCCTGTGGCGGTAGAACCTCTGCCGGGCGAGCTCGAGGCGCTTGACGAGGCGGAACAGGAATTCGCGGAGGGAAAAACCCGCAGCCTCGACGATATCCTTGATGGATTGGGACGTAAGGTTAAGTAGCCGAGCCGAACGAGCCCTCGAGCGGATACCGGCTCGCGATCGGGACCGGATCCAGGCCGCTCTGCTTCAGATGAAACGTGAACCCTACAGCGGGGATACCAAGCCGCTCCGAGGCAGGCATCAGGGAGCATTTCGGCGGCGCGTCGGATCGTGGCGCATCATTTTCGCGGTGAAGATCGAGATCCGGACGGTGCTCGTCGCCGACATTACACGACGCACTTCGTCCACCTACTGAACCGGCCGAATTGGATTTCGCATCTCGATCGGAGCCCGCCTTGCGAAAGCCGAAGCTGGGCCGTACCTATCCTTAATCACCGAAGCCGAGGGAGGTGCGCGATGGAACTGAAGGATCCGAAGCTGTTCCGCCAGCAATGCTACGTCAATGGCGAATGGGTCGACGCGTTGAACCGGGGCACGATCCCGGTCACCAACCCGGCGACCGGCGAGACCTTGGGCACCGTGCCCAGGATGGGCGCGGAGGAGACCCGCCAGGCGATCGAGGCGGCCGACCGCGCTTTGCCCGGCTGGCGTGCCAGGACCGCCAAGGAGCGGGCGCAGGTATTGCGCAAATGGTTCGACCTGATGATGGCGAACCAGGAGGATCTCGCGACCCTGATGACCGCCGAGCAGGGCAAGCCCCTCGCCGAGTCGAAGGGCGAGATCGCCTATGCCGCCGCCTTCATCGAATGGTTCGGCGAGGAGGGCAAGCGCGTCTATGGCGACACGATCCCGGCGCACGCCTCCGACAAGCGCATCGTCGTGACCAAGGAGCCGATCGGCGTCACCGCCGCGATCACGCCGTGGAATTTCCCGGCGGCGATGATCACCCGCAAATGCGGTCCGGCCTTGGCCGCGGGCTGCACGATGGTGTTGAAACCGGCGACCGCGACCCCCCTTTCGGCCTTGGCCTTGTGCGAGCTGGCCGAGCGCGCCGGCGTGCCTAAGGGCGTGTTTTCCTGCGTGACCGGCGGCTCGAAGGAGATCGGCGGCGAGATGACCTCGAACCCGATCGTCCGCAAATTGACCTTCACCGGCTCGACCGAGGTCGGCAAATTGCTGATGGAGCAGTGCGCCGGCACAGTCAAGAAATTGTCGCTCGAATTGGGCGGCAACGCACCGTTCATCGTCTTTGACGACGCCGATATCGAGGCCGCGGTCAAGGGCGCGATCGCCTCGAAATATAGGAACGCCGGCCAGACCTGCGTCTGCGCCAACCGGATTTTGGTGCAGGACGGCGTCTATGACGCCTTCACCAAGCGCCTCGCCGAGACCGCCGGCGCAATGAAGGTCGCCGACGGGTTCGAGCCCGGCGCGGTGATCGGCCCGCTGATCGACATGAAGGCGGTCGAGAAGGTCGAGGCGCACATCGCCGACGCGGTCAGGAAGGGCGCCAAGGTCGTCACCGGCGGCAAGCGCGCCGCGCAGGGCGGCAGCTTCTTCGAGCCGACCGTGCTGATCGATGTGACGACCGACATGGTCATCACCAAGGAGGAGACCTTCGGCCCGGTCGCCCCGCTCTACCGCTTCAAGACCGACGCGGAGGCCATCAAAATGGCCAACGACACCGAATTCGGCCTCGCGGCCTATTTCTACAGCCGCGACATCGGCCGCATCTGGCGCGTCGCCGAGGCGCTCGAATACGGCATCGTCGGCATCAACGAGGGCATCATCTCGACCGAGATCGCCCCCTTCGGCGGCATGAAGGAGAGCGGCATCGGCCGCGAGGGCTCGAAATACGGCATCGAGGAATTCCTCGAAGTCAAATACCTCTGCATGGGCGGCATCGACCGTTAAAGGATCGTCGGATGAGGCCTGGTAGGGTGGGTAGAGCGTGAGCGAAACCCACCTTTCCGGCCCCGATGGCGATGGGTTTCGCTGCGCTCGACCCATCCTACACCAGTGCTATAGAAAATCTAATGGAAGGGTCCCATGACCAAAGATCAGGTAAAGGCGGTATTGGACCGGGTCCCGACCTGGCCGGCGGACCGGCAACAGGAGTTGGCGGAGGTTGCGCTCGAAATCGAGGCAGAACTCGCCGGCGCCGGATACGACGCGACACCGGACGAATTGGCCGCGATTGACGAAGGGCTTACGGGGGAAGCTGCGAGCGAAGCGGAAATCAAGGCGGCCTTCGCCGTGTTCCGGCCGAAGTGAGGATCGAATATTCGAAGCGGGCCATCGACGATCTACGACAAATTGCTGTTTATTACGCTCGCTCCGGTAACTCCGCTCTCGCAGAAGCCATTGCAGCGCGCATACGAGAAGTTGTCGCGCGTATCGCCGAGTTGCCACTGAGCGGACGACCCCTCGTTCAGAGGCGGGGTGTTCGCGTCGCTCTCCTTGTTAACTATCGCTTCAAAATCTTCTACCGGGCGGCCGGAGACACGATCCGGATCGTACACATCCGCCACACCTCCCGGCGGCCATATGACTGAGATTCGGATGACGGCGTCTCGAAATCGTGACATCGGCCGCATCCGGCGCGTCGCCGAGGCGCTCGAATACGGGATCGCCGGCATCAACGAGGGCATCATCCGGACCGAGATCGGCCCCTTTGGCGGCATGAAGGAAAGCGGCACCGACCCATCTAAAGGGATCACTCGGGCTCGAAATATGGCATCGAGGAGTTCCTCGAAGTCCCTCTGCTTGGCCGGCATCGACCGGTAACCCAGGGATCGCATTCGGCCAGTAGGGATCTCTGCGCTCTCATCTCCCGTTTGCGTGTCCGCGTCCTACCGATGTTGGGAAGTCTCGCCGAGCCGCTTCATTCGATCACCACGTCGGCTCGGGCAAGCAGAATGGGTGGAAACGTCAATGCGATCGCCTTCGCGGCCTTTTGGTTTAGGACCAGCTCGTACCGGGTTGGAACTTCGACTGGCAAATCGGCGGGACTTGCCCCGCTCAGGATCTTGTCAACCAGTGCCGATGAACGCCGGTAGACGCCGGGCAAACTGGTGCCGTAGGACATCAAGCCACCAGCCTCAACGAACTGACGGAAGCCATAGACTGCGGGCAGTCGCTCCTTTACGGCTGCGGCAGCCACCTCGGGGCGATGCGAATTGAACAGGGGGCTCTGACTGACGAAGAGTGCCTGCGCGCCGACGCCGCTAGCTGCCGAGAACGCCGCGGCGAGATCGGCGGCCTCGCGCACCTCGATGAAGCGAAGGGACACACCTAACGTCTGCGCGGAGGGCGGCAGCAGCTTTAGCGCGATATCGTCGGTCGGGTCGCCGGGGTTCACCATGACTGCAACGTGCGTGATGCCAGGCACTGCGTCCGCGAGGAGTTGAAGGCGTTTGCCGACCAGCGATCCGTCCCCGTACATCCAGGTCCCGGTGATATTCCCGCCAGGCCGAGCAATGCTTTTGACCAATCCGAGAGCGACCGGGTCTTGGATAACGCCAGTCATGATAATCGGAATCGTCGATGTCGCATTGTGGACGGCAAGAATGCCAGCCTCGGACCCAGTAAGGATCACGGCAGGCTTGAGGGACACCAACTCCGCGGCTTGTTCGACCATGAGAGCAGGCACTCCATTTCCATATCGGATCTCCAGCGCGAAATTCTTGCCTTCGATGTATCCGAGCTCGCGGAACCCCGCCCGCAACGCCTCGATGTTGGCCGCCGCGGCGTCCGACGAAAGGGGCGACAAGACGGCCACCAGCGGAGGTCGCGATTCTTGCTGGCCGCGGGCTGTGAGCGGCAATGCAGCCGCGGCGCCGCCGAGTAAGGTTATGAGCTCCCGCCGTCTCATACTTTCCTCCAGGATCGAGGACAGATCCAATGCACCAACACTTAGCACATTGGCCCACGGAACTGCAATTCGGACCTTTAATCGACATGAAGGCGGTCGAGAAGGTCGAGGCGCACATCGCCGACGCCGTCAAGAAAGGCGCCAAGGTCGTCGCTGGCGGCGAGCGCGCCGCCCCCATCAACTTAGAGGTTGGGCGGCAGCTTCTTCGAGCCGACGGTGCTGACCGATGTGACGACCGACATGGTCATCACCAAGGAGGAGACCTTCGGCCCCGTCGCCCCGCTCTACCGCTTCAAGACACACATCGAGGCCATCGAGACAGCCAGCGAGCCCCCACCCTGCCCTCCCCCGCCCGCGGGGGAGGGTTAGGGAGGGGGCCGCATCTGGCGCGTCGCCGAGGCGCTCGAATACGGCATCGTCGGCATCAACGAGGGCATCATCTCGCCCAAAGGCCCGCTGGCGAGATCGCGCCCTTCGCCGGCATTAAGGAAAGCGGCATCGGGTGACCCGTCGTTCCACGCCGTTGACATCATGATGCCTCGAGCAAATCATCAATACATGCGGACGACGCTTACCCTGGACGACGATGTCGCGGCCAAGCTCAAGGCGGAATCGCGGCGCGCCGGACGATCCTTTCGCGAGATCGTCAACGACGCGCTGCGCCGAGGGCTGGCGAGCCAGCGTGTCACCGCCCAGCGGCGGCCCTTCAAGATAACTACCCGCGATCTGGGCGATCTGAAGCCGGGACTTTCTCTGGACAACCTCGCCGAGCTCATCGAGCGCGTCGACGGCCCGCTTTACCGTTGATCCTCGTCGACGCGAACCTGCTGCTCTATGCCTACCATCCGAGAGCCGAGCAGCACGAGAAAAGCCGAGCCTGGCTGGAAGCCGTGCTGTCGGGACCTGATCTTGTCCGCTTCGCGTGGCTCACGCTGTGGGCTTTTCTGAGGATTACGACCCATCCCCCAGTATTCGAACGTCCGCTTTCCACGCCTGAGGCCGAAGCGGCGATCTCCTCCTGGCTCGCCCAGTCGGCCGCCGGCATTCTCGAGCCGGGCGAGCGGCACTGGGACATCCTGCGCGGCCTTGTGCACGACGGCCAGGCCGCCGGTCCGCTTGTCGTGGACGCGGTCCTCGCCGCGATCGCGCTCGAGCACGGCGCCACGGTTTGCACAACAGATCGGGACTTCTCGCGGTTCTCCGGGCTCAAGTGGACGAACCCTCTCGCAGCAAACGGTTGACCGAATTCGAGCCACGGCTGTCATACACTCATGCGCGAGTGATGGTCGGGGCTCGGGAGCGGAAAGATCCCGAGCAGCGGGTTGAACCGGGTTAATGGGTGGCGAAGAAGCTCGCGGCATTTCCGCCTCAGCTTGGTAGGGCTCGGGTCAACCGATTATCGCGTACGCGATCGGTTTGGTGGTTGCGAGGATTGGGAGGCGGGGCGCCGGGTTGCAGCCATGGCTCTGACGCCAGCCGGCTGAGCTGGAGGAATTGTGTATTCAGCACTATAAAGTTGCCATAATCGCGTCGTATCGTTGCGAGATCGGCGGCCCGCGAGCGGGGCCTTTTGTTTTTGAAGGAGTTGGCGATGCCTGATCTCGACCTGATAAAACAGGCGGAACAGGGGGTGCGCGATGGACGCGGGCGGTTTTTGCGGGTCAAGATGGCCAGCGACACCCCACCCTGCCCTCCTCCGCGCGCGGGGGAAGGGTTAGGGTGGGAGCTGCAAAGCTATGGTTTGGAGGCGAGATCGGGGGATCGGGTGATACTAGCGCATCGATAGAGTGCTACGCCGGAAAAATACGGCCCGAAGCACGCCTCTTCCGTCGCGTTCAGTCGTCGTATTCGAGCGAAATGTCTTTTCCGGTGTAGTCGGGCATGAAGGCCGCCGCTACCAAACTCACGGCTGCGCACGCGGCAATGTAGATCGAGATCGCATAGCCCGTCTGATACGCGGCGAACAATGCAGTGGCGATCAAAGGCGCCGGCCCGCCGGCAATGACCGAGGCCAGCTGATAGCCCAATGAGGCACCGCTATAGCGCAGTCGCGGGGTAAATGCTTCCGCTATCAACGCGGCTTGTGGCCCGTACTGCATATCATGCGGGATCAGCGACAGGACGATGGCGATGAACACCGCCGAGGGGTAGGCGGTGTCCACCATGCCGAAATAGAGGAACCCGAACAAACCGACTGTCGCAGCGCCGATCAGGTACATTTTCTTGCGCCCGATGCGGTCGGAAATATGGCCTGACAGCGGTATCGTGACCAACGAGACGCAAGCCGCGACCAGCACCGCGCTCAGGATCAGATTGCGCGACATATGCAGCGTGCCGACGGCGTAGGCGAAGATGAAGGCGGTGAAGATGTAGAACGGCGCCTGCTCGGCCATCCTCAGCAATGCCGACAGGATGATTTCCTTTGGCTGCCTCTTGATGACTTCGAGAATCGGGGCTTTCTCAATTCTGCGCGTATTGAGTAGGTGCTGGAATACCGGGGTCTCGAGAATGCCGAGCCGGATCCACAGGCCGACCGCGACGAGGATGATCGACAGCACGAACGGTATGCGCCAGCCCCAGACCGCGAACTGATCGCCCGACCAGGCGCTGAACGCCAGTATCGCAAGATTGGCGAGGAAGAGGCCACACGGCACGCCGAACTGCGGCCAGGACGCCACCAGTCCGCGCTGACCGTGATGGCGCGACCATTCCATTGCCAGCAGCACCGAGCCGCCCCATTCGCCGCCGACCCCGATGCCTTGGACCATGCGCAGGAAAGTCAAGATCACCGCGCCCCATATGCCGATCGACTGGTAGGTCGGAACAAACGCGATCAGGAAGGTCGCAATCCCCATGCACAGCAGTGTGGCGATCAAGGTCGCTTTGCGGCCGATGCGGTCGCCGTAATGGCCGAATATCGCGGCGCCGATCGGGCGGCCGACAAAACCGATGAAATAGGTGCCGAAGGCCGCCAATGTCGCGGTTAATGGATCTTCGTTGGGAAAGTAGAGTTTGCCGAAGATCAGTCCGGCCGCGGTGCCGTAGATGAAGAAATCATACCATTCGATCGTCGTGCCGATCGTCGACGCAATGACTGCTTTGCGCAGCTGTGCGCTGTGACCGGACGCCGACAGCGTCTCGTAGGTGGCCGCGCTCGCCATCGATGATCTCCCAGCCGTTTCCTCGCCCCGCGGAGACAGGCTCCGCTGTCTGCCGTATCAGAACAATTTAGCCTCTGAATTAGTTTCCGTCATAGCCCCGCCGTAGTGTCGCCAGATCCTAACGGGCGATGACGCCGATCGCAGAATTCTCGAATATCGAGACGTAGAATTTCGCCGCTTCCTCGGCCTGATCGTCGAACCACAGACAGGGCGTGATCTTCTGCACAAAAGCCCCGGCGATTCCCCTCGAGGCCGATGTGAGCTACGGTCGAGCGGTCTCAGTCCGGCCAAATTGTTCCCTCGGTCCACCCAAGCTCGGCGAATTCCGCAGCGCGCAGCGGCGCCTCTGCGACCGCGAAGAACTCCTCGAGCTGCGGCGGCGGTACGGCAGTGCCGCTGAGCATCGCGTGCGCCTGGCCACGATGATGGATCTGGTGCTGGAACAGATGCAGCAGAAGGCGGTCCGCACGCTCCGTCTGCACGCGTGCGCCGCGGGGCACGTGAATAATCTGATCGGCGCCGGCTTCGTCCAGCACCTCGCACCATGCGATCAATCTGCGATCAACCGCTGCCTGCGCCGCCCGCAGGCCCGGGACGGTCGGGCAGGGCACGGGATCCGCCCATGCGGCGGGGCCGAGCGTGCCGCCTTCCAGGGCATCGACGTAAAACCGGTCGATGACCAGGATATGGTTAAGGGTTGCTTGGATCGACGGGAAAAAGCCGGTTCGCGGGGCCTCGAACTCCGCCGGCGTCAAGTTGGCACAAGCCGCGAGCAAGCGATGGTTCGCCCAGGCGTTGTTGTACGCCATCGCGCGCAGGGTCTGAAGGCGTGAGGCAGGCATGGAGTTCTCCTGGTTGCAGGGCGACGGGTCAGCGCGGTTCCAGCCGCAATGTAGTCGGCAGAACCTCGGCGCGAACCATCGACTGCGCGTAGGGGCTCGGCTGATACTTACGCAAATATTCGCGGCTGGCCCGCGCAATCGAAGCGGAGTCGCTTGCCGGGAGCGCCTGAACCCTGAGGCGGCGGCCGTCAAACTCCAAAGTGGCGGACCCGCCCGTCGCGAGGTCCCGGTACCAACGCCCCCTGCTGCCGCGCACCGAACGCACGAAGACCTCGTCTCCGACCGCCACCACCCAGATGACCACCGCACTCGCGGGGTGTTTCTCGGTCCGGATCGCGACTTCCCGGTGATCGCGCAACTCACGCAGGGTGTCCGCATCGAATTTCGCCATTGCCTTTCTCCTTTATGGCTTCGTCGTTCTTGGCTCCCGTGAGCCTCTACGTGTTCCCAAATCGAGGAAGGGCGAATTCAGAATAGCTTTCGATGGGGTCATCGGCCGCGAAGGCGGAGCCTCCCTGGCACCCATTGCGGATCAAATTCAGCGGCGCGATCGTCGACCACCTGGTGATATTCTCGATCGCGGCAGCACGGCAACTCGCATTTAGCGGGCCTTAAGGCACAGTAGCGAGGCACGGATATGGAACGGAAGAAGGCATCGGATTTCCCGCAAGGACTTTTGGACCTGTTCGATGGATATGTGCACGGCGGGATGAGCCGCCGCGACTTTTTGGATGGAGCGCAAAAATTTGCCGTCGGCGGCGTGACTGCGGCAGCGCTCTTTCAGATGCTCAGGCCCAATTATGCGTGGGCCATACAAATTCCGGCGGACGACAAACGGATCAAGGCGGAATACGACACGGTGCCGTCGCCGCAGGGCAACGGAAATATCAAGGGCTATCTCGTGCGGCCGGCGAATGCGGCCAAATTGCCCTCTGTCCTGGTCATCCACGAGAACCGTGGCCTCAATCCCTATATCGAAGACGTTGCGCGACGGCTGGCGGTGGCCGATTTCATCGCCTTCGCGCCCGATGGGCTGACTTCGGTCGGCGGCTATCCCGGAGATGACGAGAAGGGCGCAGCGCTATTCGGCCAGGTCGACCGCGGCAAAATGATGGAAGATTTCCTCGCTGCGGCAATGTGGCTGAAATCGCGCCCGGACAGCACCGGCAAGCTCGGCGCCGTCGGTTTCTGCTTCGGCGGCGGCGTCGTCAATCAGTTGGCGGTGCGCATGGGCCCGGATCTAGCCGCAGCAGTTCCCTTCTACGGAGCTCAACCGAGTGCTGCCGACGCGGCCAAGATCAAGGCGCCGATAAATGCGCAATACGGCGAACTCGACACGCGCATTACCGACGGATGGCCAGCCTTTGATGCCGCTCTGACGCAGGCGCAGGTGCCGCACGAGGGCCATATCTACAAGGGCGCCAATCACGGCTTTCACAACGACACCACGCCTCGTTACGATGAAGCCGCAGCCAAAGAAGCCTGGCAGCACACCCTCGATTGGCTCAATACCTACCTCCGGGTTGAACAGAAGACGTCCGGCTAATCTTTCTTCGCGCGCCGACCTGTCGGCAGGGCCGCCTGGACGCGACGCGAACAGTCCGCGACAAATCGAGCCGGCGATCCGCCACATCGCCAATCGCCTTCGCGGCTACCGGGGTCGTCTGCTTCTGGAATAATGGACATGATATTTAATCTTGCCGGCGTGCCCGAGCTGCCAGACGAGAATTGGACGCTGGACAGATAAATTATTCTCTCCGCCGCTCGAGTTGGCGAAGCGTCGGCACGCGGACGTTTTCGGTCGGTGAACTGTGACCCGGCTCACACGTCTCATCGACGAGGGATGGATAGCATACGCAAGGGAATGGACCCGGGCGATCAGCGCCGCGGGTGGGACCCGGGTTGTCGCGGCCGGGGCGAGGCCGCGCCTTCATTAACGCAAAGGGAGATACGGAATATGAGTAGGACTCATGGGCTTGCCGAGAAACGAACCGCGGGCGGCAAGAGCGCAAGGAGCGCGGAAACCGCAGTCGTCGGCGGCGATCATAGTGCCGAGAGCGCCCCTTCGGGCCCGGCGGCAGCCGCCGCGGGCGGTAACGGCGCCCCACTCCCCATCGTCCACGACCTCGGCATGTTCCAGGGCGTCGCCGGCGGGACAGCCGCAGCGGCAGCCTCGGCCGCTGCGATCGGCCAAGCCGCCGTGGCCGGTGGCGAAGCACCGCCCGCCATCCCGTCCGCTCCGGCCGGCCAGGTCGCCGTGGCCGGCGGCCACGCAGCGGCCGGCATCCCGTCTGCTCCGGCCGTCGCAGGCGGCGATCCGGTGGTGGCCGAAGCATCCGTCGCGCGTGCCGGCGGCGATACGGCGCTCGGCCGCGGACTGCCGACATTCCACGTGTACGGCCCGCGCGGCCACGTCATGACCGAGACCGCGGTCCCCGGCCTCGGCGATGTCGGCAACAACCCGAACTACATACAGCGTGGCAGCACGGCGCATTTCGTCGTTTTCTACGACAGCGCGCTCGGCAATGCCGGCGCCAGCGCCGCCGATGCCGTGCTCGGCAAGTGTGAGGCGGACTTCAACACCTTGCGCGGCTGGTTCAGCAACACCACACCGGGCAGCCTGCCGTTCAATATCTACATCACCACCGCCAGCAACGGCGCCAGTCACGCGAGCTGCTCGTCGACCACGCTCTACCTGGGCGCCAATTCGAGCAATCCGATCAACAACTCTTTCGTCCTCCAGTTGCTGATCGCCGAAGAGGATGAGGTGTTCGAAGCCGCGTTCGACCATGGCTGGAATTGCGGCGCCAGCAACGGCGAGGGTCTTTCCCGCGTGCTGGCCAACGATCTTTATCCTGGCGTCGAGCCGTCCAACTTCGTCTCCTCGGCGTCCTGGCTCGACGCGCCTGGGCGCCCTGACTGGATCAACAACACCGAGGGCACCGACCAGCACTACGTATCGATCGGCTGCTCGGTACTGTTCCTCAACTGGATGCGCTTTCAGCTGGGCTACAGCTGGACCCAGATAATTGCCGCCGGGGACTCGACCCTGGCGAAGACCTACCAGAGGCTCACCGGCCAGACCGACGGCTACGCATTGTTCACGGCGCTGATGGATCGCACCTATCCGCGCGGTACCCCCTCGGGGCTGACGACCGACAACCCATTCCCGCTCCAGGATGTTGCCTATACCGCCGTCTTCCGCCCCGGCAGCGGCGCGGAATGGGTGGTGCCCGCACAACCCTGGTCGGCCATGTTCAACACCATCAACGGCTACTTCAAGCAGGGTCTGTACGCCCAGGCGCTGAATATAGCGGCCGACGACAACAACATCTTGTATTCGGCCGTTTTCCGCCCCGGCAGCGGCGCCGAATGGGTGGTGCCGGCCGAACCATGGTCGTCGATTGCGACCGTCATCGACAACTACTTCAAGCAAGGCCTGTACGTCAGCGCACTCGGTATCGCGGAGGCCGGCAACGAAGTTCTGTACTCCGCCGTATTCCGCCCTGGCAGCGGTGCCGAATGGGTGGTCTCGGCCCAGCCCTGGTCGCAATTCGCCACGACGGTAAACAACTACTTCAAGCAAGGCCTCTACGTGGCAGCGATTGCCGCGACGATCCAGAACGGCGTGGTGCTGTATTCCGCTGCCTTCCGTCCCGGCACCGGCGCGGAATGGGTGGTCTCCGCACAGCCCTGGTCGAGCTTCGCACCAACCGTGGACAACTATTTCAAGCAAGGCCTCTATGCGGCCGGCATCGCGGTGGTCGAGAGTTCGAACGGGCCGCTCTATACGGCGGTATTTCGTCCCGGTCCGGGCGGTGCGGAATGGGTTCTCGGCAATTACTTGTGGAAAGATCTCGCCAAGCAAATAGACACGTATTTCGCCGAGGGCCTCTACGCGACCGGTATCGCCGCCTGCCGGCTCGCGGTCTAGCGCTACCAGCGAAGCCTCCGCCCTAACCCTCCCTCGCTCGCGGGGGAGGAAAGGGAGCCAACGGGGTCGCCACCTGTTTTTTTTGAAGAAGCCGAGATTCGTTATGTAGAGGAGGGAGGAGCGGAGCGGCAAGAGGACAAGGCATCGGCTTAGTGCCGGGTTGAATGTCTGGTGGCTTGCTTAGCGGGCGGGAAGCACATAAAAAAACAACCCGCTGGGGAGGGATTTGTGCCATGTCCTGTGGGTACCGGTTTCGAGCGCCTCGCGCTCTTCCTGCATCGCCCGTTCTTTGCTTGGCCGGCGCATTGTTGATTTCCGGTTGCAGCGACCTGAAGAAGGCGATCGGGCTCGAACGAACATCGCCGGACGAGTTCGCCGTCGAATCGCGCGCGCCGCTGACGATGCCGCCCGACTTCAATCTGCGCCCGCCGCAGCCCGGCGCCGCCCGGCCGCAAGAGAAGAGTTCCGATCAGCAGGCCCGCCAAGTCATCGAACAGGCGGGACCTGGCGAGCCTGGCAAGCAGGCGCCCGATTTCCGCCTGCGCCGTGCCGAGGACGGGCTCCCCGACATCGGCGCCCGCAGCGGTCAGGCGCCCGACCCGAACGCGGTAGTCGGGGAGCAGAGCCTGTCGAGCAAGCTTCTGGACTACCAGCCGAACACTGGAGCCCAGCCCGCGCCAGTCGAGAAACGCGAGACCACCCCGCTGAAGGGGGTTTATTGACCGACCGGCGCAGCAGCCTCTTTCCTCGCGAATGCGGGGGGAGAGGCATAGCGTTGGTCGCTGTCGCGTGCGTCGCATTGGCTCTGCTTGCGGCGCCCGCATCGGCGCAGCGTTTCGGTGCCGAAAGTTTCACCCTCGGCAACGGGATGGAGGTTGTGGTCGCGCCGAACCATCGCGTCCCGGCAGTGGTGCAGATGGTCTGGTACAAGGTGGGGGCTGCTGACGACCCGCTCGGGAAATCCGGCGTAGCCCATTTCCTCGAACATCTGATGTTCAAGGGAACGGCGGCCAACCCGCCGGGCGCCTTCACGGCTCAGATCGCACGCAACGGCGGGCGCGACAACGCATTCACGACTCAAGACTATACCGTCTTTCACGAGACGATCGCGCGAGACCGGCTGGACCTTGTGATGCGGCTGGAAGCGGACCGCATGACCGGGCTGGTGCTCGACGACAAGGTCGTGCTGCCCGAGCGCGACGTCGTTCTCGAGGAGCGGCGCATGCGCATCGACAATGAGCCGGCGGCCTTGCTCGGCGAGCAGCTTCGCGCCGCGCTGTTCCTTCACCATCCTTACCGCAATCCGACGATCGGCTGGATTAACGAAATCCGTCTGCTCGGCACCGAAGACGCGCTCGCTTCCTATCGCAAATGGTATGCCCCCAATAACGCGATCCTGGTGATCGCGGGCGATGTCGATGCGGCCGAAGCGCGCCCGCTCGCCGAACGCTATTTTGGACCGATCCCATCTCAAAGCCTGCCTGCCCGTGTGCGGGTCGAGGAGCCGCCGCGCTACGCCGCGACGCGGCTGGAAATGAAGAGCGCGCGCGCGGCGCATCCGCAATGGAACCGCTCCTACCTCGCGCCGAGTTATCGCGCCGGCGCGACGGCGCAGGCCTACCCGCTGCAGGTCCTCGCCGAGATCCTTGGCGGCGGCGCCGGCTCGCGGCTCTACAAGACATTGGTGCTCGACCGCGATCTGGCGCTGTCGGCGGGGGCCCATTATTCGCCGAACACAATCGATCTGACTGTATTCGGCCTCTATGCGAGCCCAAAGCCCGGGGTCTCGGTTGCTGACCTGGAAGCGGCGGTCGACGCCGAGCTCCGCCGGCTCGTGCGGGACGGGGTGGACCCGGACGAACTCCGGCGCGCAGAGGAACGCATGCGGGCGGCTTCGCTCTATGCCAGGGACAGCCTGTCGGGTCCGGCCAACATCATCGGCGCAGGCCTCGCGATCGGCCAAGGTCTGGAGGAGGTCGAGGCGTGGCCGGACCGGATCGGGGCGGTAACAGCAGCGGAAATCGACAAAGCGGCGCGCTCGGTCCTCGTCGAGCGGAACTCCGCGACCGGGGTGTTGCTGCCCGAGCCGACCTCTTAGGCACGTCAGATGCGCAAATCCGTACTGGCGCTTCTGCTGCTCCTACTCTGGGCGCCCGGCGCCGGGGCGGTGACGATCGAACGGGTGACCAGTCCCGGCGGCATCGAGGCTTGGCTCGTCGAGGACCACTCGCTTCCCGTCGTGTCCATCCGGTTTGCCTTTTCCGGCGGCGCGGCGCTCGACCCGCCCGGCAAGGCCGGGCTCGCGGCAATGGCCATATCGCTGCTCGACGAAGGCGCCGGTCCCTACGATACCGCGGTCTTCAAGACGCGCCTCGAAGATGTCGCCGCGGATTTGCGGTTCACCGCCGGTCGGGATGAGGTCGGCGGCAGTTTGCGCAGCTTGAAGGCGAATCTCTCCGAGGCGGCTGGTCTGCTGCGCGCGGCACTGACCTCGCCGCGGTTTGAGCCGGCCGCGATCGAGCGGGTGCGCGGCGAATTCGTGGCTTCGCTTTCCCAGCAGGCGCACAGCCCGCGCGCGCTCTCCGACCGGCTGTGGATGCGCGACGCCTTCGACGATCATCCCTATGGCGAGAATGTCAATGGGACGGTAACCAGCGTCTCCGCGATCACGCGAGAGGATCTGACCGGTTTTGCCGGGCAGCGGCTGCGGCGCGCCGGGCTGGTCATCGGAGCGGTGGGCAACGTCAAGGCCGAAGAGCTTGCTACTCTGATTGACGAGGTCTTCGGCGGTCTGCCGCCCGGCGGTGGCGAGACCCCGGTGGCCGAAACCAAGCCGACCGACAATGGCGGGGTGGTGATCACCCGGCGCCCCGTGCCGCAAAGCGCTGTTACCTTCGGCCAAATCGGGCCGAAACGGGACGATCCCGATTGGTATGCGGCGCGCCTGGTGAACGATGTCCTCGGCGGCGGCGGGTTTCGCGGCCGCCTCATGCGGGAGATTCGCGAGAAACGTGGGCTGGCCTATGGAGTGTCGACCGAGCTCGTCTCGTTCCGGCATGCCGGGCTGATTCTCGGCAGTGTCGCGACTCAGAATGCACGAGTAGCACAGTCGATCGCCCTCATACGGGCGGAGTGGCGGCGGATGCGCGACGAAGGCCCGAGCCAGGCCGAGCTCGATTTCGCCAAGGATTTTCTGGTCGGCTCCTTTCCTTTGACCCTCGATACCAGCGCGCGGATCGCCTCGCTGCTCGTCGAGATTCAACTGGAAAATCTCGGCATCGACTACCTCGACCGCCGCGCGGCGCTGTTCGGGGCGGTGACCCTCGATCAGGCGAAGCGGGTCGCCCATACTCTGCTCGACCCCGACAGGTTGAGTTTTGCCGTCGTCGGGGACCCCGCCGATTTGACCCCGACCCGCATCGTGCCCGACCCGGGCCTCTAGTGAGCTCCGGATCTTGATGAGCTCCACTCCGAGGATCCGGGTCGGGATCGGCGGTTGGGTGTTTCCGCCATGGCGCGGGGTCTTCTATCCGCCCGGCCTGCCGCAAGCGCGCGAACTCGGCCATGCGAGCCGCCAACTCACCGCGATCGAGATCAACGGCACATTCTACGGCTCTCAGAAGCCGGCGAGCTTTCGCCGCTGGCACGACGAGACGCCGGAGGATTTTATCTTTTCGCTGAAGGGTCCGCGTTTTGTCACGCACCGCTCCGATCTGGCGACGGCCGGCCCTTCGATCGACCGCTTCTTTACCACGGGCGTGCTCGAACTGCGCGACAAGCTCGGACCGATCCTGTGGCAATTCGCTCCGCGAATGGCTTTCGACGAAACCGGTTTCGCCGCCTTTCTCGAATTGCTGCCGCAGCAGCTCGATGGCCGCGCCATACGCCATGTTGTCGAGGTACGCCACCAGAGCTTCGCAGCGCCGTCCTTCACCGAGCTGTTGCGCCGACACCGTGTCGCGGTCGCGATGGTCGACGACGACAAATTCCCGGCTTTCGAGGCGATCACCGGCGACTTCGTCTACGCCCGCTTGCGGCGCTGCACCGAGGGCGAACCGACCGGCTATGCGCCGGACGCGCTCGACGGTTGGGCCGAGCGCTTCCGCCGACAATCCGCGCAGAACGGGCA
This sequence comes from uncultured Alphaproteobacteria bacterium, assembly GCA_963812675.1. GTDB lineage: Bacteria > Pseudomonadota > Alphaproteobacteria > ATCC43930 > CGMCC-115725 > AP-15. The sequence goes on from CAWEWR010000007.1 coordinate 686,350, forward strand.
CGACTGTTTCGTCTACTTCATCAATGGCGCCAAGGTTCGCGCTCCTGCTGCTGCGCAAGCTCTTCTGCAGCGGCTTTCAGATTGACGCGCTCTGGGACGAGCAGCAAGTTGTGGGCGTCGCCCGCGCGAAACGGCGGGTCGAGCGCGACATAGGCCGGCCAGTCGCGTTCAAGCCTAGCGAGCAGGCGCTTTTCGCGCCACCGCCGAACGAGGCGGCCGCCCGGCGTTTCCGGCTCGCCCGGCGGGCGCAGCTTCCAAAGCGCCTTGAGCAGCGTCATCATGGCCCGCAGATCGCCAGGCTCTTGTCGGAGATTTCTGATGACCATGTTCGATCTAACCGGACGCGTCGCCGTCGTCACCGGCGGGAATGGCGGGATCGGGCTCGGCATGGCGCGTGGGCTCGCCGCGGCGGGCGCCCGCGTCGTGGTGGCGGCGCGCAACGCCGAGAAGGCCGAGGCAGCGCTGGCCGAACTCGGTAACCAAAGCACCTTCATCGCGCTGAATGTCGCCGACGAGAGCTCGTGCCGGGCGATGATCGACCAGACGGAAAAGCGGTTCGGCCGGCTCGACATCCTCGTCAACAACGCCGGGACCTCGATCCGCAAGCCGCCGGAGAGCTATACCGCAGCCGAATGGCATGCCGTCCTCGACACCAATCTGACCGGCGCCTTTCTGTGCTCGCAAGCCGCCCATACGGTCATGAAGCGCAGCGGCGGCGGCAAGATCATCAATATCGGCTCGATGTTCGCGCTCTTCGGTTCAGCTTACGCCGCCCCTTATGCCGCGAGCAAAGGCGCCCTCGTGCAATTGACCAAGTCGCTCGCGGCTGCCTGGGCGGCCGACAACATCCAGGTCAACGCCGTGTTGCCCGGCTGGATCGACACCGAGCTGACCCGCGACGCCCGCCGGCAGGTCGCCGGATTGCACGAGCGGGTATTGGCCCGCACCCCGGCCGGCCGCTGGGGGGTTCCCGAAGACCTCGCGGGGATCGCCGTGTTCCTCGCCTCTCCCGCCTCCGATTTCATCACCGGCGCCGCGATCCCGGTCGATGGCGGCTTCTCCGCGATGGGGTAGTGAGTCGGCCGATTTGGGACCGCCCCTCCGGTTTCGCGGCCACCTGTTTTCGCAGGGAGTTTACAGGCATTTTATCGTCGCCGCGACGGCGCGGCGTCCGAGCTAGTCCGATCCTACGCCATCAACCCTTCGTGTCCACTTGCGCTCCGTTGCCAGACGTACTCATACACCCGGGCCGCCAGCTCTTCCGTGTCCTCGTCGGTGAACGGCGGCCGGGGCAAAGATCGCCAAAGATCGTCAAGGATGAACATCTTGACATCGGCCTGAGTGGTCGTGTTTTGGGTCCAGTCGTGCATCGGTTCGAGCAGTTTCCGCAGAGACGTGAGGAGGGACTTGCTCGCCTGTTTGAGGCGCTCGCGATCGGCATTGCTGATCGAATCCCGGAAGAGTAGATCGAATAGCGCAAGTTCGTCAGCGCTCAGACCCTCTTGGACTGCACGCATTTCCTCAGCATCGAGGCTGTTGGCGAGCGCGAGCAACCTCGCGAATGTCTCCTCGACAGTGACGCGATCTTTCTCTCGATTGTAGTCCGCGATGATCTCCTGGTACTTCTTGTAGTAGTCCATCAGCATCGGATTGCGGGCGAGCATCCGGGCAAGCTTATCTTCTATCACCTGACGGATGTCCTGAAGCGCGGCATGCTTCCGGCGCACCTTCCTTGCAAATTCGTCGCGCAGCTTCTCGAAGTCGATCAAACTCAAATCCACCGAAAGACCTTCGGCGTGGTCCTCGCCTGGCATTTGAGCTTGGATCGCCTCATTGACGATCTTGTGCAGTTCCTCCAGGACCTGTGTGACGTCGGCGGTGTCGCGCTTCTCTTCGAGCTTCTTGTAGATGGCCGCGATGTTGTCGTGGCGTTCGGCGTAGGCGAATACACTTGGCTCCATCAGCAGCGCTTTGAAACGGATGAACACCTGGCGCGCCATGATCTCAAAGCGGCGCTTTGTGTCGTCGGAAGTATAGACCGCATCCACCGCGTCGCGCAGAGCCTGGATACGAGTGAATCCCCTGGCACCTGTAAACCGAGCGGGGTCGAAAGCCAGCCCCTTTAGGTGAGCTTCTGCCGCGTCGATGGCCTCAACCAATGCCGGAAGGAGAGTTTCAACGGGAGCCGCGATCTCGTCGGCGTCGCCGCCTTCCTCCTCATCCCCGATCGCATATTGCGCCAGCGCCGCGCGCAAGCTTTTCAGCATCCCGTTGTAGTCCACGATCAGGCCGAAATCCTTGCCCGGATAGACCCGATTGGCACGCGCTATGGCCTGCATCAAGGTGTGGGCCTTCATAGGCTTGTCAATGTAGAGCGTCGAGAGGCATTCAACGTCGAAGCCGGTCAGCCACATCGCGCAGACGATGGCAATTCGGAACGGATGCTGCGGGTCCTTGAAGGCATCTTCTACGGCTACCCGCTTGCCGTCCGGCGTCTGAAAGCCATTCTTCATCACCAGGCGATGAGGGATGATTTCGAACCCCCACCGCTGAAAGTCACGAACCTCGTTCTGCGCCTCGCTAATAATAATTTCGATAATCGTGCTGTCCATCCATTGCGCCTGGCCACGCAGCCGATCCAGCACACCGGCCGATCGTTCGCGCACATCCGGATCGAAAGCCTCGGCCAGTTCCGTTTCCTTGACTGGGATGAGTGCCTTTACTTGCTCCAGCTTTGCCCTCCAGCGCGGTTCGATGCGTTGGAACATCCGTCCGCACGTGACCTTGTCGATGCAGACGAGCATCGATTTGCCGCTTTCCCACCGGGTTGTGCAGTGCTCAACAAAATCTTCGGCGAGCTTATCGAGCCGATCACCGGCGGTAATGACTTCGTAGTCCTTGCCAAGCAACTTCTCCAGCAGAGCGGTTTGATCCGGGTCGAGCTCGGCTTCCTCAATTTTCGCGGCGATCCGGTCGTTCAGGTCGAGCCGCGCAATGCCCAGCTTCTCGCCGCGGTTTTCGTAGACCAGCTTCACTGTGGACTGGTCTTCCTCGGAGCGCTTGAAGTCGTAGCGGGAGACATAATTGCCAAAGATGCGGCGCGTGAGTTCGTCATGCTTGAATAGCGGAGTGCCGGTAAAGCCGATGAATGAGGCGTTGGGGAGTGCCAGTCGCATATTGCGGGCAAACTTCCCACCCTGCGTACGATGTGCCTCGTCCGAGACGACGATGATGTCGTCGCGTTCGCTGTACGGCGCGGCAATGGGCTGGTTGAACTTGTAAATCAGCGTGAAAACAAATCGGTGGTTCTCACGCAATACCTCCTTGAGTTCGAGTCCAGATCCCGCGCGGGGCGTTTGTTCGTCGGTCACGCCACAGCCGATGAAAGTCCGCCAGATTTGGTCGTCGAGGTCCTCCCGGTCGGTCATCACAACAAAGGTGAAGTTGCCTGGTACGGCTCGGCGGATTTTCTCGGCAAAGAACGCCATCGAATACGACTTGCCGCTTCCCTGTGTATGCCAAAATACTCCAAGCCTACCGAGGTCGGGGTGCGCTCTTTTTAGGAGAGGGAGTTTCGTAAGCTGCGCCTCCGAAGCGGCCGGAACCCGACGGAGAAAATTCTCCGGGGGTTCAGCCGCCTCAAGGAACGTCGTCCTCTGCACTCGATATTCAATGAGGCGACGTTCCGGCGGAAATTCCCGCTTCAGCTCTTCCTGCCGCTCGACCGCCTTCACCGCGTTGTTGACGCCGAGGACCTGGTGGTTACGAGCTATAATCTTCCGTGTGCCGCCAGGGCGGCTATCGTCGAACAGAATGAAGTTCTCGACGAGATCGAGTAGCCGCTCCTTGGCCAGCATGCCGTCGAGCAAAGTTTCGGCGTCAACTCGGCCTTTGTCCTTCTCCGTGTTACGCTTCCACTCGACGAAGTGCTCCCACTTGCTTGTGATCGACCCGTAACGCGCCCGGTCGCCATTGCTGACTACCAGGAAAGCGTTGTGATGGAACGCGTGCGCAATGCTGTGCTCGTGCAGATAATCGGTGAGGTTGTCGTCAAACCCGGCGCGAATATTTCGGTACACCGCCTTCAGCTCGATGAATACCAGCGGAAGGCCATTGACGAAGCAGACGAGATCGGCGCGACGGTTGTAATGCGGCACCCGAACGCCCTGGACCTTGAGTTCCCGCGCTGCAAGGAAACGGTTATTTGCCGCATCTCGGAAGTCGATGACCCGCGCCCGTTGATGGCGGGCGTGGCCCTCTCCATCGCGCCACTCGACCGGCACGCCGCCCCGTATGAAGCCGTAGAGCTCACGGTTGTGCTGGATCAGAGAGCGCGAGTAGTCGAAGCGGGTGAGCTTCTCGATAGCCTGCTGGCGTGCCGGCTCCGGCAGGTCAGGATTAAGGCGCGCGAGCGCTGCGCTGAGGTCGCGCACCAGCACCACGTCGCGCTCGCTCGCACGCCCCAGTGTACCCTGCGGCCCGAAGGTCTCTGTGTTGTAGGCATAGACGCTGTCCCAGCCGAGCCGGTCGCGCAGATGATCGGTAAAAGTCTGCTGGACTAGCCGGTCCTCGCTGTGGATGTCTGTGATCATAGCGCAGAGGGCGTCATCATACCGCAATCTCCCCGTTCACCAGCCGTGGGAGCAGCAGGTCCCGAGCAGCCTTTAGCTTCTGGTTTTGCGCATGCAGCCCTTTGATTTGTTGAAACATAGGTCGAGCCGATTCGGTAAATAGGTTAAGAAGTGTCTGCGGTGGGACCCAGATCAAGAACTTCTCAAAGCAGCTCTCTTGCACGCGCTGCCGACCAGACGATCCGACCATACTCTTTATGGCGTTCTCTCGGAATTCGTAGGTCCGGGCCAGGCAATAGACAACTTCCGGCGTCAGTCGTTTGGAGCGAAGTACAATGAATTCCGTGGACCCGCGACCCACTTCGTCATCCGCCAAGAAGTGCACGAAGGCGGTTTTGCCATTCTCGAGACAGGGTGTAATGCGCGCAAGTAGCGTGTCACCGTTCTGGAATTTGCTTCCGCTTCGGCCACCACGCTTCGTCACGTGTTGTATCACCATACTGTCGGGCAGCAGGTCGGACATCTCGACATACCAATGCTCATCTTCAGCCGAAAGGTGGGTGGTTGGATTAACCTGCATTGCTTCTGTCGCCGGCACACGCCCCCAGCCGCTCGGCCCTCCGTTTGCGATGCGGGTGTGTTCATGGCCAGGGAATTGGAGGCGGACAAACCATTCCCGGAAGAGCTGTTGTGCCCCCTCCTCCAGCAATGCCATCCGCCGTAGGTTATTCTCTATCAGATCGTCGTAGGCGGAAAGCACCTCGGCGATGCGAATCTGAACTGCGAGAGGTGGGATTGCTGTCGGCAGATCGTGGATGTGGTTCCGGTTCAGGGTCGGATTCGAGTTGCCGACGTCGAACCGCTTAAAATCGATCGTGCGGAGATAGTAATAGACGAACTTAGGATCATTGCCCTTGAGGTCCTTGCTCCAGAGCGTTGTGTCATGGGGCCAATAGTCACTCTCGGAGAAGTGAACCGAGCCGAGCGTACCCTTCCGCCCAATCACAATGCCTGGGCCACTTGCCTTGAACTCATTATGGTAACTCGTGATCCCTGAAGACGAGATTACCGGGTACGGGCCATGCGTCTGTTGTGCTTGGGTGATATCGTAGCCTCTTTGAAAGAACACGAGGTCTTGCAGCTGCCGAATATTCCAGTGTCTAGCGAACGGCGCAACCGTCATGTTCCCAGTACCTCGAAAGTCACCTGGATCTTTGTAGCCAATTCCACTGCTTCGCGATTGAGGTCCGCCAGCTCTGTGTGAATATCGTGCAACGTCTGCTCGAAGTCGAAGTCCTCGTCCTCTTCAGGCGGCGCGACCCCCACATACCTTCCAGGTGTCAGGCTCCAGTCGGCCTCCTCTATCTCCGCGTGGTCCACCAGTCTCACGAGGCCGGGCACAGCCTGCAGTTCAGCCTTAGGAAAGCGGTCTTGCAGCCACAATGCGTGACGATGGAAGTATACGGTCTGCCTGAGTTGCTCGACCGCCACTCTTCTCTGCTCGTCAAGCTGCTTCAAGAATTTGGCCACAGCACGGCGATCATAGGTAGCTGAGACAGCGCCGTAACCTGACAGCTCAGCGCCGAGATCCGCTGTTCGCGTTGCGAGCTTGTAGATCAGATCCACCTGCTTGATGAGGCCGCGGATCGCTTCGGCGATGGGATCGAATGCCGCGCGTGCGACGCGCTGCTGGTCGTTATCGATCGGGAGTGCGTCGGCATATTTCTTGCGGAAGTCGGCCAGACGAGTGAGAAGCTTCTCTTGATCGGTCTCGTAGAGTGCTACCGTATCGCCGAGCTCGCGTGCTGCATCGGCAAGCGGCTCCTTGTTTTCGAAATCAATCTGGCAGTAGGTCGCCACGGTGCTCGCGAGGCGATCGAAGCGCGCGCACAAGTCCGCGAGAGTGGCTTCGTAGCTGGCGAGGGCCATCGGGATCGCGTCGCTCTCTATGCAGACACGATCGAGGTAGTCCTTCACCAGTGCGAGAAAGCGTTCGCGTTGGCCCCGATGGAGCCACACGATAGCGGCGAGGTTCTTCATCTGCTCCGGTGAGAAGTCGTAGATCTTGCGCGTTACCTTTCGATAAACATTGCGAGCATCGAGCATCAGCACCTTGTCGCGGCGCTCAGCCGGCTTGCCGCGGTCGAAGAACCACAGCTCACATGGAACAGTGCGCGTGTAGAAGAAATTGGAACGGATGGAGATCATCACATCCACATCGCCAGTCTCGACGATCTTTTTGCGCACTTCCCTCTCGCTGTGGCCTGCACTCGAAGCTTGCGAAGACATGACAAAGCCGGCGCGGCCGGTTTGGCTCAGATAGCTCCAGAAGTACGAAATCCAGAGGTAATTGCCGTTCGAGACTTTCTTCTGCTTATTGACCCCGGGCAACCCTAAGGGCAGGCGGGGATCGCCCTTAATTCGTTCGGCGTCGACCAGGTCTACGTTGAACGGCGGATTGGCCATCACGAAATCGCATTTGCCAACCAGCGTGTGCTCGTCCTGGTAGTAGGTTATGGCCTCGGCGATCTTGCCTTCGAGGCCGTGGACCGCGAGGTTCATTTTCGCCAAATGAATGGTGTCGCGGTTCTTCTCCTGCCCGAAGAAGACCACTCTTTTCGCTGTGTCACCGCCCTCTTGCTCGATGAAGTGGCTTGATTGCACAAACATGCCGCCCGACCCGGAGGCGGGGTCGAACACTGTGCCGTGATCCGGTTCGATGACATTGACGATGGTCTGTACAATTGAGGACGGCGTAAAGAACTCGCCGTTGTCATGTGCCTTTTGAATCGAAAATTTGGCAAGGAAGTATTCGTAAATACGGCCGAAAACGTCGCCGCTCGCTTGCTTTATCTGTTCGCTGTTGAACAGTCGCATGAGGTCTTCGAGCACCTTGGTCTCGAAGATGCCGAAATCCTTCGGCAGCACGTCTTTCAGTGGCTCGAACTCAGCCTCGATTGCCGTCATCGCCTCGGTGATGAGCTTCGGTAAATCGCTGCCGCCCGTCGCCGCTTGCTGCATGATCCAGTCGTAGCGAGCCTTCTCGGGGAGCCACAGCGCGCGGCGGCGGAGATAATCGGCAGGCAGCACCCGGCGCTTCGGCATCTTGCCGCTGGCCTGGTCTTCCTCGATCTGTCGAGTGGCAGTGTCGAAGCGGTTCGCAGCGTGGCGCAGGAAGATCACTCCCAGCACCGGCATAAAGTAATCGCTGGATGTCAGCTTCGAGTTGGCGCGCAGGTTGTCCGCGGCTTCCCACAAGTCGGATTCAAGCTTCTCGATATTCATATCGAAGCCGGCCATAATTTGCTGCGTTTCCCAAATAGTTCAGTTGGCGGATGGAAATATCCGTTTAGGTAGCGCGTCTCGGTGGCGTTGCAAAGGACCTCCGAAGGAGATTGCCGACGAGAGCTCCTGCCGGGCGATGATCGACCAGACGGAAAAGCGGTTCGGCCGGCTCGACATCCTCGTCAACAACGCCGGGACCTCGATCCGCAAGCCGCCGGAGAGCTATACCGCAGCCGAATGGCATGCCGTCCTCGACACCAATCTGACCGGCGCGTTTCTGTGCTCGCAAGCCGCCCATACGGTCATGAAGCGCAGCGGCGGCGGCAAGATCATCAATATCGGCTCGATGTTCGCGCTCTTCGGTGCAGCTTACGCCGCCCCTTATGCCGCGAGCAAAGGCGCCCTCGTGCAATTGACCAAGTCGCTCGCGGCTGCCTGGGCGGCCGACAACATCCAGGTCAACGCCGTGTTGCCCGGCTGGATCAACACCGAGCTGACCCGCGACGCCCGCCAGCAGGTCGCCGGATTGCACGAGCGGGTATTGGCCCGCACCGCGGCCGGCCGCTGGGGGGTTGCCGAAGACCTCGCGGGGATCGCCGTGTTCCTCGCCTCTCCCGCCTCCGATTTCATCACCGGCGCCGCGATCCCGGTCGATGGCGGCTTCTCCGCGATGGGGTAGGTCTCGGGTGGTATGTCACGCCGCCGCCAAGCGCAGGCGTGGCCGACAATGCGAAATGAACTGCAGCGCGCTGCGTTCCCAGGATTGGGTCAGCGCAAACGCGCGGCAGGTCGCGCGCGAAATCGTCAGAGCCTCGAGGCAGGCAAATTTGAGATCCCCGTCGAGCACGCCAACTGGCTTAGTGCCAATTACGTCCCTCGGTCCCGGAACAGGATAGGCGGCAACCGGCACGCCGCAGGCCAGCGCCTCCAGCTGAACGACGCCGAATGTGTCGGTTAGGCTCGGAAAGACGAACACGTCTGCCGCCGCGATATGGGCGGCCAAGGTTTCTCCTTCCAGCTGACCGAGAAAGTGGGCATCCGGAAAACGCCGCTGCAGCTCGGCCGCCGCCGGCCCGTCGCCGATGACGACCTTTGAACCAGGCAAATCGAGCGCCAGGAATGCCGCCAGGTTCTTTTCTACCGCCAGCCGGCCGGCGCTGACAAAAATCGGTCGGGGCAGATCGATGGCTGCGGCGCGCTCGGGACGGAAGAGGTCGGTATCGACGCCGCGCGTCCACATCGCCAGATGCGCAAAGCCGCGATTGCCGAGCTCTTCGATCAAAGAGCGGGTAGACACCATCGTCACCGCCGCGGCGGCATGAAAACGGCGCAATACCGCATAGGTCCATGACAGAGGGACCGGGAGGCGCGCCGAAACATACTCCGGAAACCGGGTCATGTAGCTGGTTGTGAAGGGTGTTTTTCGCGCGAGGCAATAGCGCCGCACGACTTGCCCGATCGGTCCCTCAGTCGCGATATGCAGGCAATCGGGTGCTGCGTTCTCAATCCGCCGCGCGATTTCTCGCCAGGTCGGGATGCCGCAGCGAATGCTCGGGTAGGTCGGCAACGGAAAGGAGCGAAAACCTTCCGGCGTCAGAAACTCGATTTCGGCACCCAGCTTGCGCGCATTGGCGGCGAGAGACTGGAGGCTCCTGACGACCCCGTTGACCTGCGGCGACCACGCATCGGTAGCGATCAGTATTCGCATGACATCGCGCCACTCACGACGGCAATCGCATCAGCGGCTGTCCCATGCGAATGACCGCACCTTGCTGTACCGAGCCGCAAAGGGTGACGCCCTTCGGCGCAAAAACGATGATCGTCGACCCGTGTTGGAACCATCCCATTTCTTCCCCTTTGCTGAGAAAGGCTTGGCAAGGAATTTCGGCCTTCCCGCGGTACTGCATGTTCAACAGGACTTCGAGAAAGTGCAGGCGGATGCTGGCGACGAGAATCGCGGCGACCGGCACCAGGGTGACCACCACACCGGATGGACGAAGCGTCGCGCGAATGACTGCGCGCTCATTCTTGCAGAACAATTTGGCAATGCGGTTGAGGGCGATCGGATTGACGTTCCAGGTGTCGCCGGAAATGTATGTGACCCTATCGACGGTGCAGTCGTACGGGGCATGGAAGCGGTGGTACATGCTGGGTGTCAGGCGCAACGTGACGTATTGGCCATCGCGATAGAGCTGGACGAGCTGCGGGTCGATCAGCAAGTCCTGTAATGTGTAGGGAAATCCTTTGGCTTGGATCAGCTCGTTGCGGTCGATCCCTCCGCAAGCGCCGACGATGGCATCACAGGGACTGGTCAAACTGTGCGGGTCGCAATCGACCGGGCGGGCGCCGGGCTTCAGCTCTCGGATGAAGCACGCGTGCAGGCTCTGGAAGCGTTGCGTTCGGGCGTCGCTGAGGTCGAGGTCGGCGAAACGCCGCCAGATCGCGATCGAGGCGCGCGCCAGCAACGGCGCCTCGATCTGGCTGAACCACCCGAAAAGCCGATTCGCCAGCTGATGCGGGATGCGGTTGGACAAGAGAAAACTGATGTCCTCCCGCAGCAGGGTTTTGGCGGATGCCGCTCGCACTGTCACATCAGTGTAAAAATCATCGAATAATGACTGCGTCCATGAAAGCGGCAATCACCGGCGCCGGCGCTTACGGCTTGGTCGCCATGAGTTTGGCGGCGTCGACGGCTGGCCTGAAAGGGCGGCTGGAGCTCTCGAAGGCAAACCATAGATCGCTCGCCGGGCACCCGCGCATCGCCCAATTCGTGGCCTCGCTGGTGCCGTTCTATCAATACGACGAAGCGCGGTTCTTCAGCGCCGATGAAGCCCCCGACGAGGTTGTCGCGCAACGGCGCACCGATTTTGCGCGGCTCGCGGATCTCTACCGCAGACGACACGCCAGCACATTGCAGCTTACGGCCGAGGCCACCGAGCTGATCTCGGATCTGCAGTTCACCGAGGCGTACCGGGTCCCGTTTCAGTTCAGCCGCCACGTACGCCGGCACCTGCCGGTCGGCGCCTTTCTCCAATCCTCGTGCGGGGTCACGACGACCGACCTCGACGGAAACGCGTTCTACGATCTTACCGGCTCCTACGGCGTCAATCTGCTCGGCTACGATTTCTACAAGGAATGCATCGATCGCGGCATTGAGCGCGTGCATGCGCTCGGCCCGGTATTGGGCTCCTATCATCCACTGGTCGCCGACAATGCCGCGCGCCTCGTGCGCCTGTCGGGCATGGACGAGGTTTCGTTTCACATGTCCGGCACCGAGGCCGTCATGCAGGCGGTCAGGCTCGCGCGCTACCATACGCGGCGCTCCCATCTGGTGCGCTTTTGCGGCGCGTATCACGGCTGGTGGGGCGATGTGCAGCCGGGTGTCGGCAACCCGGTGGCAGCGCATGAGACATACACACTGACGGACATGTCCGAGGCCTCGCTGCGGGTCCTGCGCAGCCGGCGCGACATCGCCTGCGTCCTCGTCAACCCGGTGCAGGCCATGCATCCGAACAGCGCCGCACCGGCCAATTCGACCTTGGTCGACAGCACCAGGCAGGCGCTTCTCGACCGCGCAGCCTATGCCGATTGGCTGAAGCAGCTCCGTGCGGTCTGCACCGAGCGCGGAATCGTCTTGATCTTCGATGAGGTCTTCGTCGGGTTCCGCCTCGCACCCGGCGGCGCCCAGGAATATTTCGGCGTGCCGGCCGACCTCGTGACCTACGGCAAGACACTTGGTGGCGGCCTGCCGATCGGCGTCCTCTGCGGGCGCAAGCACCTGATGAAACGTTTCCGCGAGGATCGCCCGGCCGATATTTGCTTCGCGCGCGGAACATTCAATTCTCACCCCTATGTCATGGCGGCGATGAACGAGTTCCTGCGGCGCCTCGAAGAGCCGGCGATGGCGGCCCTCTATCGTGACCTCGACGAAATTTGGGATGGCCGCGCCGCGGCGCTCAATCGGCGATTGCACGACGCCGGGTTGCCGGTGCAGGTGGCAAACCTGTCGTCGATCTGGACGATCTGCTACACCCGGCCTTCGTCGTACAACTGGATGTTCCAGTACTATCTGCGGGCGGAAGGCCTGGCGCTGAGCTGGATCGGTACCGGCAGGCTCATCTTCAGCCTGAATTATACGGAAGCGGATTACCAGGCGGTCGCCGACCGCTTTGTCGCCGCCGCCGCCGCAATGCAGCGGTGCGGCTGGTGGTGGGAGGACCCATTCGCGAGCAACCGCACGATCAAGCGCCGGATTTTGCGCGAGATGATCGCTCATCGGTTCTCGCTGCAGGGAGCGGCAAGCTAAAGAGCGCTGCCCCCGCGCCTTTTCAGTGGATGTGCCCCAATGCCACCTCGTCGTCGATCTCGCCGCGCAACAGATAGTACGGCGCCTTGTAATAAAGTTTGATGTCGTGGAACGGGTCGGTGAGGATTTTGACCGCCCAAGCCAATCCGGTCTGCAGGTCCCTGATAAAGAACAGCTGAATGGATCGTAGAATCACCCCGGCGATTCCGATAAACAACCAGCACATTCCGATCTGATGGACGAACCCGAGCGCGCTCTCCCACGGGCGGATCATACCGAAAAATGTCGGCTTGAAGTATAATGGTAGCGGAGACAACGCCCAAATCGAGAGCAATACGACCTTACGGCGGAGATTGTAGCCAACCTTTACCTCTTCTTTGTATTCGTGAGTGACGTCGTTTACCGTGTCGTAACCCTTCGGTTCGAAGAAGAAATGGCCGATCTGGCGGCTGGTCATCGACACCATCCATCCGGTCATCGCCGCTATCGCCGGATCCCAGAACAGCAAGAAATACATGAGCACGAAGCTCGTCGCACTCAACAGATGAAGCGACTGGTTGATCAGACTGTGGTGATAGTAACGGTGATCGTCCCAGCGCTGAATTTTCAGCGTCTGCATAAAACCACACATGCGCACATCCCCCTTATTGATAACTACGGGCACACTCAGCCGAGAATCTGCCGGCCTGCGGTGCTCATGCGCCCGCCCCTTGTTCGAATTTCACAAATCTCAGGAGCGAGAAATGACCGAACGGCGGCATCGGCCGGCGCTCGATCAAGCGAACATCGGTTCGCCCTTCGGTCCAGCGAACGAATCGGTCCCAACGAAACTCCGCCCGCCATCCGAGCTGACAAACGATCGGTTGCAACAATCGTTCGACCAAGTGCCGCAAGCCGGCGTCCGCGCCGATGCGGCTGAGGAGAATCATCTCGCCGCCGGGCCTGAGCATTCGGGCGCACTCGTCGAGCGCTGCCTCTGGGTTTGGCACGGTCGAAATCACGTGATTCGCCACGACAACGTCGAAGGAAGCATCGGCGAATGACAGACGCTCGGCATCCATCACCTCCAGCTTCTCGACGTTGGTGAGGGACAGCTCGGCCACCCGTCGCTGCGCTTTGCGGAGCATTTCCGCCGAAAGATCGATCCCGGTTATGCGATTCTGGGAGGAGTAGCCAGGGAGCGATATGCCGGTGCCGACACCGACTTCAAGGATGCGGCCTCCGACCCGCTCGGCTGCGGCGACCGCAGCCCGCCGCCCGCGCTCGAACACGGCGCCAAAGACCAGATCGTAAACGGGTGCCCAACGCGCGTACGCCTTCCGTAAACTGACCCTGTCGAGATCTGCGGGTAATTCCTTCCCCACTGCATCTGTCACCAAACCCTGCCGCAGTCATGTTTCAAGATCGCAATAAAAGCCTAGCGATCCCTTGTTACAGTAAAGTGAAAGAACTATTGCACTTGGATGGCGGCGCGTCTCCGGCAACATGTCCCCGTGTCGCTTGGCCCACGCGATAGCTGCTTCGAAGTTCGGTGCACAACGCTCCTTATCCGACCGGCAGGGCTTCGGGATCGTCGTTGGCAAAACCGCCGATTAGTATTTGAATGCCCTCGTCTCGTAAAACCGGACCTGAAAGGGTTGCCGCCGGCTTCCCGGCGAATCAGTGGGGCACGACTGCGGTGGACGCTTCGACGAATCGCGCTGGGTTAGGTGCGTGACAGTCGGGTGACGCCGAGTGGGCCAGGGCGCGAGGACCACATGATGAAGGCCGCAGTTGAGCTGCGAGACGTACGGCCCGATGAGGTCACCGGACGTAAATCCCTGGAACAAGCTCTGCGCGGTCACCTTCCCGCCGATCCGCGGCGGGTTCCGGCTCCAGGATCAGCGCCGGTACCTGCTACGTTCGGCGTGTCAGCTCGGAGCTTCGAGTGAAATCACCTTTGATCCGGACGGGCGGAAAGAGTCGGTTCTGGAAATACTCGAGTACCTCTGACCACGACTGTTGCGGTGTCGGGCGCGATCTGCGGCGTGGACGGTGCTTGATTACCCCTGACTACCGCCGCGCCACTGTCGGCCGCGATTTGCAGCGCTGATGCCTCTTGTTTACCCCTGAACACGGCCACGCCATTGTTCGGCAGAGTTTGAAGAACCGCGGGTGCTTGGATACCCGAGAGGGCGGCCGCACCGTTGTCGGGCGTGGTTTGCGGCGTCGGCGCTTGCTTACCTCTGACCACAACTCCCTCGATTTCCGATAGGGCAGGTCCAGACGACAGCGCTCGCACACTCCCGTCCACCGCCGCGTTGCTCGCGAGCGGGGGTTGCGACGCCCGCGGTGCTTGGGTATCTCTATCCGCTACCGGCGGTGCTTGGGTATCAATGTCGGCAGCCGTGCTGCTGATGGGCGAGGCTTCCCGCGACGACGACGCAAGGGCAGCACCGCCCGCGGTGACGTCGACAGAGGGCACGTGCGAGCCCGCAGTCAGAGTCGCTGGGATAACCGCCGTGGGCGAATTTGCGCCGAGCCACGCAAACAATGCCATGCCGCAGACGCCAAGTGTGGCAAACACGCTCACTGCGACGGCGGCAGTTCGCAACCTCATAGGTCGGCTCTCCGGGTTTTGCGCCGTGAGACGCGGGCTGGATGCCATAAAGTCCGCGTTCACGGCATAGCAGTGCACCGGTGCTGCGCCGATCTCGAGGTTCTGTTTTCCGATGTCGGCGAACGTGCACGGGAGTTGGCCACGAATAGCGTCCTGGACGGCGTCAGAAATGCAAATGCCTGCCGGTTCGGCCAACCCCGCAAGGCGCACGGCCATGTTGCCGCGCTCGCGGTAGAACTCGGTACCAGGTTTGATCAGAGTTGCGAGAATGTTCCCTGGCAATGCGGCGACAGCACGGCTTACCAAATCGTTGCCATTAGCGGTCACCTGATCAGCGCTGACCCCCAAGCGGAAAGTAATCCGCTGGTCCGGTAATGTACGGAGATTGCGATCGACCATGCCGCGTTGCAGCTCGACGGCGCACCGCACCGCGTCGATCGGGCTCTCGAACTCGACGAGCAGACAATCGCCCGTTGCCCTTACGATCCGACCAGAATGCTCCGTGATCTTGGGATATACGAATTGATCGCGATGCGTTTCCAGCTGTTCGAGAGTGCCCTTCTCGTCGACTTGGATCAGCCTTGAGTAGCCCACCACTTCAGCAGCTAGCATCACGACAGGACGGCTGATAGCAGCCATTATTTATACGTCCCCCCTCTTCTGAGCGATGTGGTTCGTTCCCTCGTCGCATGATAAAGGATAAAGCTCGAGCATGGTAGCCATGCGGATCATCCTCTTCCTTGCCTTTGCGCTAACCGGGTGCGCGGGCGTCGGGAGGTGCTGAAGGCGGCGCTCAATCCAGCCTATCAGCAGCCGAGAGCTTCTGAGAGGTAGGCCATCTCGTCTCCCATCCTCGGGAGCACCTATATCAAAACGGAGGGTGCCAGCGCGTTGCCTCCTCGGCGTAAAAGCGAGACGATGGCTCCCATCAGCGCCCGAATCGGGCGAATGTCGAATTAGGAGGCGCCGTGCGCAGAACCCACCTCTTCGCATGCGCGTTGTCGGCCACCGTCGTGATGGCAGCACCGGCCCGCTCCGATGACGACAAGGCGCTGCGTTTTGTGCCGCACGCCGACCTGACGATCATCGATCCGTATTTCTCGGGCGTCTACATCACGCGCAATTACGGGTACATGGTCTACGACACGCTGTTCGCGCTCGATCACGAATTCCGGCCGCGCCCGCAGATGGTGGACAGCTGGAAGGCGAGCGACGACGGGCTCACCTGGGAATTCACACTGCGCGACACGCTGAAATTTCATGACGGCCAGCCGGTGCATGCCGCCGATGTCGTCGCCTCGCTGAAGCGCTGGGGCCAGCGCAACGACTCCTATGGCCAGGCGCTGCTCGACGCCGCCGCGGCGATCGAGGCGATCGACGACACGCGCTTCCGGATCGCGCTCAAGCGCCCGTTCCCGGTCATCGATTCGCTCGCGACAATGACCTCGCCGACGCCATTCATCATGCCCGAGCGGTTGGCCCAGACCGACGCCTACACCCAGATCAAGGACCCGACCGGCTCGGGGCCATTCAAGATGGTCTTGAGCGAGTGGCAGCCCGGCTACAAGGTCGTCTTCGTCAGAAACCCCGACTATGTCCCCCGCGCCGAACCGCCGGACGGGGCGAGCGGCGCCAAGATCGCCAAGGTCGACCGCGTCGAGTGGGTCTACATCCCCGATGCGGTGACCGCGCTGCAGGCGTTGAAGAGCGGCGAGGTCGACGCCTGGGAGAACTTGCCCAACGACTACGTCGCGCCGCTGCAGGACGACGCCGACGTCAAGATCAAGGAACGGTCGGGGTTCGTCGGCACCATGCGTTTCAACTGGCTGCAGCCGCCGTTCGACAACGTGAGGATGCGGCAGGCAGTGCTGCAGGTGGTCAACCAGTCGGACTACATGGCGGCTATGGCGGGCGATCCGGAGAACTGGCGCACCTGCTACTCGGTCTATGCTTGCCTCAAGTCCGAGGAGACCCGCGGCTCGGATGCGTTGTCGGGCCCACGCGACTACGACAAGGCGAAGAAGCTGGTCGCCGGATCGGGCTACCATGGGGAGCCGGTCGTCCTGCTCGACGCCGCCGACATCCCGCAGCTCCACGCCGAGGCGGCGGTCACCGCTGATCTCCTGAAGCGGCTGGGCCTCAATGTCGAGGTCGCGACGACCGAATGGGGTACGGTCATCAAGCGCATCTATTCCAAGAACCCGGTCGCGCAGGGCGGCTGGAACGTGTTCGTCACCGCGTTCGCGGCCTACGACATGCTGAACCCGGCCACGACGCGAAATCTGCGCGCGCCCGGAGCCAAGGGGGTGCTGCCGGGCTGGGCGAACGACGAGAAGCTCGAGGCGCTGCGCGCCGCGTGGCTCGCGGCGACCGACGACGCCGCGCGACGTGAGATCGCCGCGCAAATCCAGCAGCGCGCCTTCGAGGTCGTGCCGTTCATCCCGCTGGGGCAGTACCAGGCCCGCGCCGCGTTTCGTTCCTACCTGACCGGCGTGGTCGACGCACCGATCGCGTTCTTGTGGAACATCGAGAAGAGGAAATAGCTTTTTTTCTTGTTGGCGGCACTCTCCTTGACGCTGATCTCGGGCAGCGGTTGGCGGCGGCCGCGCCGTCCGACCCGGCTGGGGCGCCGCCACGGATCGAGTGCCTCGTCCGGCCGGATGGTTTAATCTTCGCGCGGCCTTGGCAACCCAGGCGGCGCGCGCCAAGCATAGGAGGGAGGGCAGAAATGTTCAGGAAACCCTACATTATCGCGCTCGAAGAGCATTACCAGGACCCCGAGGTCAAGCAGCTCGGCGGCGGTCCCGGCGCAGGTCGTGATATCGTCGAGCGGCTCGACGATCTCGGCGCGCTGCGCATCCGTGAGATGGACGAGGCCGGCATCGATCTGCAGGTCCTGTCGCATTCGATCCCCGGACTGCAGGCGCTCGACGCCGAAGCCGGGCCGCCCTTGGCGCGCCGCACCAATGATCGGCTCTATGAGGCGGTTCAGCGCCACCCGGATCGGTTTTCCGCCTTCGCCGTGGTGCCGACCGCCAACCCGCGCGCCGCGGCCGACGAACTGGAGCGCGCCGTCACCAAGCTCGGCTTCAAGGGCGCGATGGTAAACGGCATGACCGGCGGCGTCTTTCACGACGATAAGCGGTTCTGGCCGATCTGGGAACGGGCTGCCAAGCTCGACGTGCCGATCTATATCCATCCCGCGTTGCCGCATGCTGCGGTCATCGAGGCCTATTACAAGGATTACGCGCAGTCGCATCCCGGTATCCTGCGTGCCGCCTGGGGCTTCACGGTCGAGACCGCAACCCAGGGCCTGCGCTTCGTCTTGAGCGGCGTGTTCGATGCCCATCCCGGCCTCAAGATCATCCTCGGGCACATGGGCGAAGGGTTGCCGTTTCTACTGTGGCGTATCAGCCATGGGCTGCGCGCGACAATGAAGGAAAAAACCTTTCGCGACATCTTCTGCGAGCATTTCTGGATCACGACGAGCGGCTTCTTTTCGGATACCGCGCTTGTGTGCAGCATGATGGAGATGGGCATAGATCGCATTCTGTTCTCGGTCGATTACCCGTTCGCCGAAAACCCGCCCGGCACCGAATGGCTGAAGACGCTGCCGCTCGGCCCAGAAGACACAGAGAAGCTGCTGAACGGCAACGCGCGCCGCCTGCTCAAGCTCTGAAGAGGGCGGACGCGCGCGCCAAATCGTTTTCGCTATGCCACCCTGATTATCTGGCCGCTCGGTTCGCTCAATGGCGACGCCGGGTCATTCCCCCAAGCGGCAATTGCAATTGCCTTGAAGATCAGCCCGGCACGGCAACCGGGTGGACCGAAACCGATGCCTCGCGGCGTCGCCGTTGGCCGGTCAGACCCGCAAAGCGAGCTGCGGGTCGCGGCGGAATATAAAATTCTGGCAGCTTCGCCGGCCGCATCGACTTGCGGGTATCGCCGTGCCAAAATGGCGCATGCCGTAGCAGCCTGTAGGGAGCGCAACCCGATGGTCGAGAAGACAACAGAATCCGTCGCGAACCTGGGCTATCATGCTCACATCTATTACGACCCAACAAGGACGCGCGCCGTCGCCGAGCGAGTGTGCGCCGAGATCGGCGAGAAATTCCGGGTCGAGGTCGACGGCTTCCGCGACAACCCGGTCGGACCGCATCCGATCGCCAATGCTCTGGTCATTTTCAAGCCCGAACAGTTCGAGCACGTCGTGCCTTATCTGATGCTGAACCGCGTCGGGCTCGACGTACTGGTGCATCCGCTGACCAAGGACGCGGTGGAGGACCACAGCAGTTATGCGATCTGGCTCGGCAACCCGGTCGAGTTAAAACTTCACACGCTGCCGCGCGGACGCGGCGGGCGGCTGCCGGGCGGAGTAAGTGCGTAGTGTCGTAACGGCAGGCAAACCGATAGCCGCTTCCGGCGCAAAGGCGTCATCCGACAGCTTGTACGGCCGCGTGCCAAGCTGGCATTCGGGTCAAGCGTCAGGAAATCCACCGTAGAAGCGATCGTGTTCGATTTACGTGACATTTGTCAGTAACCACCACCATGCCACGTCATGGGCGGTGGCGTGAGCACTCCAGGCATCGGGAATAGCGGCTGTTTGCGAACATGCGATGCGTGGGTTTTTCTCCCAGTTCGCGACGATTTGTGTCGTGCACGCCCTGTCACAACTGGCTGTTCTGGTCCTTGCGCCGTAAGTGTAGCGGCTGATGGCGCCGATGGCACTTGTGCCTGATCCAGTTTAGCCTCAGTCCGCTCGGCCGGCGGGACGGGGACGATCGGGCGCGTAACGGCGGGCGACGGGGCTGACGAGGCCGCGCCGGGCGCATCCTCTGATACTGGCCTGTCCGGGCGTGGCATCATTGATACCGCGAAGAACGCCAGGGCCAAACCAACAGGCACCGCTATCCAGCCAACCCATCCCGCAGCAGGCATCATGCGACGAAGATATCCCAGCTCGCGAGATTTGGGCCGAGGAGGCGCTGGTAGCGGCGGTGCCTCGCCCCGCCACAGCCATAAGCCCGTTTCTTTGATATCAGTGCTGATCAACCGCGCTGAGGGAGATATTGGAGGAGTGCCGGTTACGATCGGCGGGTCGCTGTATGTCTCGCCTGTAAGTTCTCGTGACTCGGCATGCATGGGCCCCACATCCCCTTTTAATTGCAGCTAATTCCCGCCTACTCTATGCGACACCCCCGGACGGGCTCAGGCCCCGCATCGGTTTCGCAGCCGCCCCAGTCGTCGCCCGGGCGAGCGGCCGCATCGACTAGACGGTTTTCTGGCATGGCAGATCGACAATCGATGCAATCATCGTATTGAAGTGAAGCGACGACCAAGAGTCATCTTTATGGCTGAGCGGCATATGAGGCTCCTGCAACCCGACCTCAGGGGCAAGGAAGTCGCTAAGCAGCTGCCCGTCGGCTGCTTCTTGCTAGGCGCGCAGCGCCGTCTCCGCTTCGCGTGATCGACGCCCTGATTTCGCTCTCCATGCTACACGCCGGCGGCCAAGCAGATTGAAAGTACGAGGCCCCGCGAATCGGCAAGGGCTGGCGGAGAGGGAGGGATTCGAACCCTCGGTCCCCCGCAAGAGGGACAACGGTTTTCGAGACCGCCCCGTTCGACCGCTCCGGCACCTCTCCACTCAAACGATATCAATAGCTTAAAACTGGACCAAAGCAAGTACGGACACAAACTTACGACCGGAGTTGCCACCGAATGATGGCAAATCCGGGGCAACTCGGAAGAGTCCCGTTCCTTCCGCGGCAGCCGGCTCGGAGCCGAACCAGCCCGGTGCGGATCTGGTTTCGGACGTCCTCGAGCTCGAGCAGCTCGAGTTCCGGGCCGGCAGCTCCGCAGACCGTTCGGACGGAGCTCGATCCGTTTACGCAAGACGATAGGCGATTATCGTCTTGAGCAAATCTCCTCGTCCGGCATCGACCAGCAGGCTCTGCCGCAAGCGCTCTGCTTCAGCCATGATGCGGGAATATCGGCCGATGGCAGCCCCGTTCGTAGAGCGTGGGCGGGCCCGCCCGAGTTAGCCGAGCCGATGGCGGACCACATTCATTTCAGGGGGTGTCATGGCGTTCTGGACAGAACCACAGATGGCGTCGATCCACAAAATGCTCAACCCGCGCTCCATTGCGATCGTCGGCGCGACGCCGCGGATGCAGTATGGCGGGCGGTTTCTGGCTGCGGCGCTCAAGGCCAAAGACCGGATCAGGGTTTATGCCGTGAACCCGCGTTATGACGAAATCATGGGGGTGAAGTCCTACCCGAGTGTGACCAACCTGCCGGAGGCCCCCGATTTGGTGGGCATCGTGGTGCCCTACGACCAGGTGCTCGATGTCTTAGAGGAGAGCCACCGCAAGGGGGCGGGATCGGCGATCGTGATCTCGGCGGGCTTTGCCGAGCGCGGCGTGGACGACCGGCGTGATTTGCAGGCGGAATTGGGCGTCTTTGCCCGCGCCTCGGGCATGCGGATCAGCGGCCCCAACTGCCTGGGGCTGGCGAATGTCAAAGACGACATCTGGGCCACCGCTTCCTCGCGCGGGGCCGATGGTCTGACCGGGCCGATCGGCCTGGTGTGTCAAAGCGGCGCGACGGCGTTCGGGCCGTTCCTGGTGCGGGCGGTCGAGAACGGCATCGGCTTCAGCTATATCATCTCGACAGGGAACGAGGCAGACCTCGACTTTACGGATTTCGCCCGCTATCTGCTGGACGATCCGGACACTCGGGTAATTGCCGGTTTTGTCGAAGGCTTCAAGCGAGCCGATAAATTTCTCGAAGTCGCAAAAATCGCGGCAGAGCGCGGCAAGCCGATCGTCCTGATCAAAATCGGGCGCTCGGAACTGGGAGCCCGGGCGGCACGCTCGCATACTGCAGCGCTGACGGGTGCCGATGCCCGGTACGATGCGATCTTTGCCCAATACGGGGTGATCCGGGTCCAGGATTACGACGAACTCCTCGAGGTCGCGCACCTCCTGGCCCACACCCCCAAGCCCGGAGTGCCGGGCATCGCGGTGGTATCCCACTCGGGCGGCATCAGCTCGCTCACCGCCGACATGTGCGGTCAGGCCGGTCTCGATCTGCCGCCGCTCGGGCCGGAGGCGCGTGACGGCATCAACGGGATCCTGAAGGGCTTCGGGTGGGCGGCCAATCCTGCCGATGTGACAGGCTTCGCCAATAGTGAGTCCTTCCCACAAATCATGGAGCATATGGTCAACGATCCCCGGATGGGGACGCTCGTCGTGGCGAGTGCCGGGGCGGACACGCAAGCTCAGCAGGTCGTCAGCCAGCGTGATCGGACCGACAAGGGTGTGGTGTTCTTGTGGACAGGCAGCCGGGACGCCAAGTCTGGCCTGGCACAGCTCAAAGGAGCCCGGATACCGATCTTCTACACGCCGGACAAATTGGCCCGAGGCCTGCAAAGCCGCCTAGCGTATCACACATGGCGCGAGCGTCGCCTGGCCGATGGCTTTGCCACGGCCCCGCCGCGCATAGCGGCGCAGGATGAGGCCATCGCCCAGGCTCTCGGGCGGGGGCGTCCGACACTCTCGGAGTCCGAGAGCAAAGAGCTGCTGGCAGCCTGGGGAGTGGCGAGTGCGCGCGAGCACCGGGCAAATTCTGCCGAGGCCGCCGTCGCGGCCGCAGAGCAGCTCGGGTTTCCGGTGGCTCTCAAAGTCGATTCGCCGGATATTCCGCACAAGACGGAGGCCGGGGTCGTTCGGCTGAACCTCGGCGATGCGGCACAAGTGCGAACGGCCTACGCAGAGATCTTGGCCAGTGCCAAGGCCTATGCTCCACAGGCTCGGATCATCGGCGTGTCGGTGCAGGAGATGGTAGGAGAAGGTGTAGAAGTTATCATTGGCGTCAATTGCGACCCGCAATTGGGCCCGGTGCTCCTGTTCGGCAGTGGCGGCGTGATGGTCGAGGTCTACAACGATGTGGCCCTGCGACGCTGCCCGATCACGCGCTCGGAAGCACAGGCGATGATCGCCGAGGTCAAAGGCGCCCGGCTGCTCCAGGGCTTTCGCGGGCGGCCGGCGGCGGACCTCGAGGCGCTCGAGGATACCCTGGTGCGCGTGTCGTACCTTGCCATGCACATTGACGGACACCTGGCAGAGCTGGACATCAATCCGCTCATGGTGCTGCCGGCAGGTCGGGGCGTGAAGGCGGTAGACGCCCTCGTTATGTTGCGCGGCACATAGCACTGCACGTGGTCAACCCGAATAAAGAACCAAAAAACTGGCCGGCATGCGCCAGGGCGGGGGAGCGACGCCGATATGGTACAATGGCGGCATCAACCCCAAGGAGGACGGCGTGACCACCTACACCTTCCGCATCGTCGTCGAACCCGACGAGGACCGCTGGCGCGCCTATGCCCCCGCTCTAGAGGCACAGGGCGCCTCGACGTGGGGCTATACCCGCGAGGAAGCGCTCGCGAATATCCGCGAGGTTCTGGAGATGATTGTCGGCGAGCTGGCCGAGGAAGGCAGGTCGGTGCCGGCCGACGTTGCGGTCTCCGAGGAGCCCTTGGTCGCGGTCACGGTATGACGGACATCCCGTGGGGAGCGCTCCGCTCCCTCACGGCACGCGAAATCATCAGCGCCCTGATCCGCGACGGCTTCTCGCTCCACAACCAACGCGGATCTCACCAGCGCTACCGTCACGCGGACGGCCGGCGAGTGACGGTCACCTATCACCGCCCAGGCGACACCTTCCCGATGGGTACCTTGCGTTCCATGATCGAGATACAGGCGCGGTGGACCGAAGCGGACCTCCGGCGCCTGTCCCTTCTCCGCTGAAACCCCGGCACGAGAACCGCGCCCGAAGGATATGCCCGGCGAGCACGCGGGCCGGGGTCGTTCGGCTGAACCTCGGCGATGCGGCGCAAGTGCGAACCGCCTACGCAGAGATCTTGGCCAGTGCCGAGGCCTATGCGCCACAGGCTCAGATCACCAGCGTGTCGGTGCAGGAGATGGTCGGAGAAGGTGTCGAAGTTATCATTGGCGTCAATTGCGACCCGCAATTGGGCCCGGTGCTGCTGTTCGGTAGTGGCGGCGTGATGGTCGAGGTCTACAACGATGCGGCCCTGAGACGCTGCCCGATCACGCGCCCGGAAGCACAGGCGATGATCGGCGAGGTCAAAGGAGCCCGGTTGCTCCAGGGCTTTCGCCGACGGCCGGCGGCGGACCTCGCGGCGCTCGCGGATACCCTGGTGCGCGTTTCGTACCTCGCCATGCACCTCGAAGGACACTTGGCGGAGTTGGACATCAATCCGCTGATGGTGCTGCCGTCAGGTCAGGGCGTGAAGGCGGTGGACGCCCTCGTCGTGCTTCGCGGCATTAGCACCGCACGCGGCTGAGAGTGATCGCCGCGAGCCGGCGGTAGTGTCTCAGTTTGAATTCTTGCGCCCGCTCCGGTGCTTTTCCCAGTAATCGGCATATTGGTCGGTCCCGATGGTCAAGGCGAACTCTCTCACAGCCTCGAAGCGGTTCTGATTGCCGATCACAAAGCGGGAAGCCGCAAAGGCTTGGCCGGAGTTTTCGCTATCGGCCATGTCCTCTGAAAAGGCGACGGGAGAGACCATGTCGGCGAGTCTATGAAGGAGCGGCTCCTTGGGGTGGCCATACATCATGACATCGGGCGCCAAAGGATAGACCATGTATGTCCCTTGCATGTCCAAGGCCGTCTTGAGCCACATTGAGTTATCGCCAGCCCTGAACAAGATAGGGTTGTCTGAGGTGAGGAAGGGGGTATCCGTGCGGTTGTGGGCGAATATCCATACAGAATCGTAAACCTTCTGAGCGATCCATTCGAAGATTTCGTCGCCCCACAATACGCTTGCGTGCAAGTGTCGCTGCTCGCGCGGAGGAAGATGGCGATCACCATCTTGAATTCCCGCCCGCGCGCTCAATAGCCACCTGGCGTCAGCTGTCCGCAGGTACTGCGTCGCAATAAAAATCGCTGCGTCATTACGGTCTGTAGGTGAGACTTCGATTAGGTCTTTTGGCTTGCTCTCACGCACAGCCGCCAGCCACTGACCCGTTATCCTAGCGCCATCTCCCTCAACTGCCGAGAGATACTTTTCCATGGCGAGGGGGTCTTCCCCTCGATCGGCAAGGTCATCCAAATAGTAAAAATGACTTTCGGCGGCTATGCCATCGGGCCGTGCCTGGAATGTCCGATCCTGATCAGAATCCCACACCCATATGCGCCCCGAAGCATCGGTGAAGCGGCGCAAATAGAATTGTGGGACATAGTGGTGCAGCTTGGGCTTCGACATGATATATGCTTACCGATGTGGCAGCAATCGGACGCCTATAGGTGCTTTACCTGAAGAGCGCCGCCCCACTTGTCGTTTAGATACTCGCACACCAACCTTCTGTGGCAATGATGTGGCTTGTCCTCCGAGCAGAGCAGGCAAGCGCCCTGCAAGAAGGCGGGATCAAGCCGCGTTTCGATTGCCCGCTCCGCCATCAGGCTCATAAACCGCTCTTCGTAGACACCCCAATCTCCCTTGTCCCGCTTATAGGCTTTCAGAATATCATCGGTCGGCGCCAAAAGCGGCTGATGAAGGTAGTCCACACCGCAAATTTCCTTGAGGAAATATGCAAGATCATTCGCTTTGGCGAACCCGGCCAACTGCGATGTATTGTGGAGGCGGACATCCACCATTTTCTTCACGCCAGCCCTCTTGATGCGCTCGAAAAATCTGGAGGCACTGGTCTTGGTGAACCCTATCGTCGTGACGACGATGTCTCTCACGCCCGTTGCTCCATCGCCGCAACTTCCCCGGCATCGGACTTGTTCTCCGCGTAAGCGACCTTTGCCGCACGCGCGCGATATGCGATGGCTACCCGCTGATCGCGTGACGCGAACAAATCGTCGTCTGCCTGCCGCGATAGCTCCATCAGGCGATCCTCGACCGCAGCCTGATCCACGAGCGATCCGTCGAAAAGGATGTGCCTGACCGTGACTCCCTGTGCATGGAGCGCCCGGCCGACCAGCAGACAGCGGTGGCAGTCGAGTGGGTCATGCTCGGAACACATCATCGCAATTCTATACTTCTTCGCGCCGTCGACGACGCGATTGAGGCCCTTCGCGAATTCGGCCAAGCGGGCCATTTTTTCGTAATCCGCGACGCCGTCGCGAAAGAGCTGCTTGTCCTTCGGCCGACCGCCCAGCTCGTGTCCGAGGAACACATAGGCAATGCCATCGTGCCCCAGCTCCTTGCGCAAGGCATCCCGATTGAAGTGCGGGGAGTACCGCGAATAGGGGGCCGTTCTGACATCGGCCACCGCCGTCACCGAGCACCGGCGCAGAAGCCCCAGGAACCGCTCATAGGGCAAGGTAGAGTGGCCGATAGTCAAAGCTTCGACCTGAGCGTCCGCCACTGCTGGCTTCCCTCGTCCTCGCATCACGTCCCGCTCATTATGCATGCGCTCGGGTCCGTTTCTCAAGACGTTCGCTGATCATCCGCACTCCGGCTGGACCCAAGCAGACCAGCACAGCAGCCCGACCTCACAGTTGATTCAATACAGTCATGGAAGAAAATAGACGCCGTTAATCTGCACAAAACACTGGTTCGGCATTGCCGCGAACGGCCGCGACAATCCCACCCGGACATGAAGGCGCCGACTCGCTTGCACATCGCCCTGAAGCGCGGCCAAGCCATTCTGCTGCCATCGTGTTCTCGCCGCGTCCGCCGTAACCGGGAGATCATAGAGATTGCCACCGATCGTAATCCTGGCGCGCAACTTGGGGTTGTTGGGATTGTAGGTGTTTTGATGAAATTGGAGCTGGTTAGGTCTTATCTCCACGGCTCCCAGGGAACGAACATTATCTCCAGCGGGCACGTAGGCCTTGCCGGATGGCGGCCGCACCAGGGCGTTATCGAAGGCTGCCTCCAACGTCGCGGAGACCCCAGCCGTCACAGCGCGACTGTCCCTGACGAATCGAGCGCGCGCAACACCCGTATCGTCGTCCCGGCGCCTACGATGCGATCCTCCGTCGCGTGCGGAAAGGGAAACTGCGCGGGGGGTGGATTCGCATCAATTCTCGCGACGTTGCCGACCGCGAAAATCTGACCCGGCCCGGCATGTTGTCCGTCCCAGAACTTAGACGGCTCGTACGTCATATTCGCACCTGGGGGCTCCGGGCGAATCATTCGTCCTGCGTGCACATCCCAGCCCGCAACGCAGTACAGGTTGCTGTAGCAGGTCACGTCCGTGATTAAGACCTCATAGGTCGCCATTCGACCTCAGCACCCTCCCTCCTGCCCGCGGGACCTTGATTTTGTCCTACGTCGTGTAATGCACGGTTAGATAGTAATGGTAACGAACGAATGGAGCATCAAGAACGTTAGGCTGCGTAAACTTTTGGGTTAGGCTCTGAGAGTGATCGCCGCGAGCCGGTGATCTCCAGTGTCACAGGCCGTCAGCTCGGGGGTTTGCCGAACATGGTCCAGCCGCCACTGCTTGGCGTGGTGAATGCCGCCAGCGCGGTCTCTGCCCGAACCCTGACCTGGCGGGCGCCAGCCGTGCCGCGGAGCTGCTCTATGCTGTCGGTGTACATGGCCGTGCGGGTGCGCCCGGTCCCCAGATTGCCGCCGCTCGAGCAGAACGGGTGCGGTCCCTCGACCCTGATATCGCCCGCGTAGAACGCGAAGTCATCGCCGCGTTTGACGCCGTCCCGCTGGAAAGCCTCCAGGAAGAACTGCGCCATCGGTGCATAGCCGTCGTAAGGATTGAATATGTCAACGTCGTTGGGCGCAAGCCCGGCACCCTCGTACAGTCGCCTGGCGGCGCGGTCGGTCCAGTCCTCGATCTCGTCCAAATCGGCCTGTGTCGTGCGCTGCCTGAAATTGTGCTGCGAGTGATTGAGCACATAGAGCGGCGCCAGCCTCTACAATGCCGTTGGCGCATGTCGCGGGCGCGCTCGGCAGCACCGCCAAGTTGCTTCGGCACAGGATTTGGCGTACTCTTACTGTGAATTATGGAGTTTGCATGGAAATGGTCCGCATGACCGAAGCCGAGCTGCAACAAGGCTTTCGAGCCTTGGCAGATCGCGCCCGCCGCGAGCCGGTGACGATCACCACCCCGGACGGCCGCGATGAACTAGTGGTGTTGTCGGCCGAGGAATGTGCACGCCTCAAACGGCGCGATCGACGCGTCGGGCTTACCGAGGAGTGGGTCGAAGCCGTGCGCAACGCCAAGGTGCCGGACGAATTCGCCGCCCTCGACGCCGAGCTGAAATAGCTCGCGCGTGCCGCTGCCCGCGCCTGTTCCGGGCCTTGTCATCCGCTATAGCTATTTGTGACACAGCGAGCACCTCGACAGACAAATTCCATTTCGTCCAGTCTATTTCGCCATAATCACATGAACGTTTATTGACTTATTAGCAAAAACATGCTACTGCCGTCGGCGGTTACCAATGATTTCGGGAGTTATCGCGTGAGCATGGCCGATCATCGCGCTCGTTGGGCCCGCCCAGATCCTCCGACAAGGGAGCCGAGCCTGATCTGCACCTGATAAAACAGGTGGAACAGGTGACAACAGTGGTCGTGGAAGGACCGGTCGTCCAGGATTCCGAGCATGGGGTAGCGGTACTCGTATTTATTCAGCAATTGTGGATTTGGCTGTTATCTCGCTGCAGAAACAGCCAGGAGGGGCCGAGGGCGTTCGTTTGCGAAGGGCGGTCCGGCAATGCTATCGAGCCGTTGCTCTGCCGAATTCGGGGGGATCAGCGCTCTTTGCGGCGCTTCAACCCGTCAAGGAAGCGGGAGACCTCAGCGCGCGTCCAGCTCGCCCCCTCGTTCCAGAACTCCAGCAGCGCGTTGCGGTTGAGAGCGACCCACGCGGAGACCAGCGGAGCGCGCTGTCTGACGACGTGGTCGGGCAGGCTGTTCGCCACGACCCGTGGCGGGTCAGCGATCGTCACCGAGCAGCTCGGCTGCGCTTCCCCTGCCCGGCCATCGAAGTACATCACGCGCGGCCCGTGCCTGCCCATGCGTGTCGATACGAAGATCGTCCCGGGGATCCCGGTATCCTCCTCCGGGAGGTTCGCCATCTCGACCAGGTCCGCGTCCGCCAGCTCGTCGGCTAGCGGCGCGTCCGCGGGGACATTGGTGACGGCTGGCATAGGAGAACCAAATAACGTCGTGGTCTCTAAAAGTAAAGGTCGGTTCAGCTCAAGTGTTTGCCGAACATGATCCAGCCGCCACTGCTTGGCGTGGTGAATGCCGCCAGCGCCGTCTCTGCCCGAACCCTGACCTGCCGTGCGCCGGCCGTGCCGCGGAGCTGCTCGATGCTATCGGTGTACATGGCCGTGCGGGTGCGCCCGTTCCCCAAATTGCCGCCGCTCGAACAGAACGGGTGCGGTCCCTCGACCCTGATGTCGCCGGCGTAGAACGCGAAGGCATCGCCGCGTTTGACGCCGTGCCACTGGAAGGCCTCCAGGAAGAACTGCGCCATCGGTGCATAGCCGTCGTAAGGATTGAAGATATCAACGTCCTCGGGCCCGAGCCCGGCACCCTCGTACATTCTCCGGGCGGCGCGGTCGGTCCAGTCCTCGATCTCGTCCAAATCTTCCTGTGTGGTGCGCTTCCTGAAATTGTGCTGCGAGTGATTGAGCACATAGACCGGCGACTGCCGCATGTCGCGGGCGCGCTCGGCCGTCGTGAAGAGATACGCGGCCGATGCATTGACCGGCCGGTCGCAGTCCCACAGCCTGAGCGGGTTCAGCACGTAGCGCGAATTGACGTAGTCCTCGATGGTGAGCTGCGGTACCTGGTGGGTGGCATTGTACCCCCACGGCGTCAGCAGCCCGTTGCGGTGCTGGTTGACGACGAGGGGGGCGAGGTCGTCGTGCTTGCCGCCGTATTTCAGGCAGTACTGACCGTGCGGGAAGATGTTGATGAAATCGTTGCCGCCGTGATTGCCCCAAGGTGCCGTCCATTGGCGTGCACCGCGGGCGTAATCGTCGGCGTTCTCGCCACCGCGGCGATAGCGGCCTTCGAGATTGCCTGTCGGGTAGATGACGAGACAGGTGTGGCAAATTCCGTCACCCACGGCCTGTGCCGCCATGCCCACCATTTCGCTGATGGTCGGCACGCCGGTCGGCGCAAATTTGACGTTGGGCAGGCGCAGCTGCGCGATCAGCCACTGCGCGTTGACCAGAGTGAGCCCCCACTCCGAATCGTAGGGCGGGGCGAAGTAGGGCCGTGGCGCCCACTGAGACGCGGAGCCGCCGCTGCCGCCGGCAATATGGCTGTCGCAGCAGATGACGCCGTCGATCTGATCCGGCGTCACGCCTGCGTCGTCCATCGCCTTTTGGCAGGCCAGGATGGAGTAGGCGCCCAGCGTCCGGTCCATCGAGACGCCGTCCCAGCGACGGTCTACCGGCGAATGTCCGACACCAGCCACCGCGACCTTGCCGCGGTGCTCCCATACGCCGAGCCCGTCCTTGTCTCGCCGCCACTGATACCGGTCTGGCGCAGTCATGGCTCCACCTTTCCTCTATGCTCTGGCGAAGGTATGGCGGGGACGAACTAGGCGACGACCCGCCACTCGTGAATGAGCTGGCCTGGGGCCACCTCCTCGAACGTCACCTCGACGGCGGCGCCCACCGGCACCTTGTAGGGCGGGGTGCCCGGGAGATTGGAATAGAAATTGACCCGCGGGTCCGCGTCCAAGGTCACCATTGCCAGGTTATAGGGCTGGTCGGGCATGCGCCGGTTGAGGCGGCCATCCTCGATCACAATGTAGGTCGCGATATGACCTCGTCCCTCGACCTCTTGCCACGTCAGACTGGCGGCCGAGTTGCAGATTTGGCAGGCCTGCTGCGGCGGGTATTGCAGCCGGTCGCAGTGAGCGCAGTGCTGCAAGACGAGCCGCCTTTGATTGACGGCGTCCCAGAAGGGCTTGCTCAAAAAGTCGGCGACCGGAATCAGCTTTGGCATCGTGTCACTCCCCCCGTCCAACCCACTGGCCGTAGACCGGGTACTGGCAGCAGATGAACTCGATATAGGCCGGGCGGCCGGACGCATTGACGTCGAGCGCCCGCCGCAGGGCCGGGATGATTTCGGCTGGCTCGCTCACCCGCTCGGTGTGGAAGCCGAGGGCGCCGATCACCTTCGACATATCCACCTCGTCGGGCCCCAGCACCCGGTGTGTGAAGGGATCGTGTCCTGGCCCCCAGAAGCCGGGTCCATAGCCGGCAAAGCCACCATTGCTGATGTGCACGACCGTGATCCCGAGTTTCTCGCGCAACAGAACCTCAAGGTTGCCGAGCATGTAGCCAAGGCCTGCTTCGCCGGTCACCGCCACGGATGACCGGTCCGGGAACGCCTTCTTGGCGGCGATGGCGGCAGCCAGGCTGAAGCCCAGCGTCGAGACATTGCCCCAGCCCAGAAAGCCGCGCGGGATCAGCGTGTCGAAGACGGTGCTCAGCTGGTCGCGCGTGTTGCCCAACTCGTGCGTCACGAACGAATTGCGCAGATCCAGCACCTCCATCAGATCGCCGTACACCCGATAGGGGTTGATCGGCTTCTCGTCGGAGACCATGACCTGCCTGTATCGGGCGAGCGCCTGGTCGCGTAACGCCCTCACCTCCGCCGCCACATTACCCGAATTCCGTGCGGCACCGCCCGTGGAGCCAGACGTGCGGTCGGACACTTCCCGGCGCAGCGCCTGCAAGGTCAGGCGCGCATCGCCGATCACGGCGTGCGCCGTCGGATACATCTTGTTGATGTGCAGCTCGTCGACGTTGCAGTGGATGATGGTCTTCGTCGCCGCATCGGGAATGGCGTGGCTGAAGCGGCCCGGCGACAGGCTCGAGCCCACGGCGAGGATGAGGTCGCTTTTGTTCAGGTAGTGTGCCACCTGATCGCCGCGCACGCCGACAAACAGCGGATGGTTCTCCGGGAACGCCCCTTTCGCCTTGAGCGTCGTGATCACCGGCACATTCACGAGCTCCGCCAGCGCTTTCAGGTCTTCCGAGGCGCCCGCGTAGATGACCCCCTCGCCGGCGTAGATCAGCGGGTTACGGGCTAGGAGGAGCTGGTCGACGGCAGCGCGCACATCCGCCGGGTCCGGCGCGGATTTCCAGCCCTTCACGGGACGGTAGGGGTCGGCGGTCTCGTCGTATGTGGCCGTGGCATTGGGAATAGCCAGGATCACCGGGCCCGGTCTGCCGCTGCGCAGCATGGTGAAGGCGCGGCGCATCAGCTCAGGCGTGCGTTCGGGCTTGTCGAGATAGCCGAACCACTTCGACACCGTCTTCATGGCCGATGCGACATCGTACTGGCTGTTGCCCGAGCTGCCGGCCGGCACGCCATCGGTGATGCACAGAACGGGCGAGCCATCCTCATAGGCCTGCGCCATCCCAGCGTAGGCGTACTGCATGCCGGCGGCATTGACGCCCCCTTGGAAGGTGCACACCCCGATCCGGGAGCCCGCGGTGATGCGCGAGAACGCGTCGGCGACCGCGACGGCGTAACGGTCGTCGCGCATCATCAGCATCGGCACCCCTTCCCTGCCGAGCGCGTTGTTCACCCGGCAGACCGGGAAGGTCGAAACCCAACCCACACCCTCCTCTTTGAGAATGCGGCTAATGCCGGTCGCTACATCGATCGTCATGGATGTGGTCTCCTTTGCACGCAGCCGAGCCGTCAGCCTCCGCGTGGGTTCGACCGCTCCGGCACCTCTCCGCGTCCCTCGAATAGCCGATAGCATAAAGGGCCGCAACCTATGGGGAGATTTCCTTTGGGGGTCGGCGGCCACTAAGATCGGGATCGATTGCGGAGGAGAGGTGATGCCGGGGTTTGGGGCAAGGCGGGTCGGGGTGATCGGGGCCGGCATGGTCGGGGTGTGCGCGGCGAGCTGGTTGCAGCGCGACGGCCACAGCGTCTTTCTGCTCGAAAAAGACGAGCCCGGCCATGGCGCCTCCTTCGGCAACGCCGGGTGCTTCAACGGCTCGTCGGTCACCCCGGTAGCAATGCCTGGTGTCGTTTGGAATGTTCCGGGCTGGCTCTTTGACCCGCTCGCCGCTTTGGCGCTGCGCTGGAGCTATCTGCCGGCAATCGCGCCGTGGCTGCTGCGCTTCGTCCGCGCCGGCACACCCGAAAAGGCGCGGGCGGCAGCGCGCGCCTTGCGCCCCCTCGTCGGGCCGACCCTCGATGCGCTGAAACCGCTCGTCAGCGCGGCAGGTGCCCAGGATCTCGTCCATCGTCTCGGCCATCTCTATGTCTACCGCTCGGCCGAAAGCCTGGCGAAGGACCGGTTCGCCTGGGATCTGCGGCGCGAGAACGGTGTCGAGATCGACGAATTCGACGCCGACGAATTGCGCAAGCTGGAGCCCACTCTGTCGCGCGACTACCTGCGCGGCGTGTTGGTCCGCGAGAACGGGCACACCTCTAACCCGCTGGCACTGGTCGAGCGTCTCGTCGAGCACTTCGTTCGCTGGGGCGGCGAGCTGGTGCGAGCGCGAGCATGCGGCTTTCGCCTCGAAGGCGGCCGGCTCGCCGCGATCGAGACCGACACCGGCGACCTCGCTGCCGACGCCGCGATCGTCTGCGCCGGGGCCTATTCGAAACCGCTCGCAGCGGCGCTCGGCGACAAGACGCCGCTCGAGACCGAACGCGGCTATCACCTGATGATCCGCGATCCCGAAGCAATGCCGCGCATTCCGACCGCTGATGCTGACGGCAAATTCGTCGCAACGCCAATGGATACGGGGCTGCGCTTTGCGGGCACGGTCGAGCTTGCGGGTCTGGCGGCGCCGCCCGATTGGCGGCGCGCCCAGATCCTGCTCGAGCAGGGGCGCAAGATGCTGCCCGGCCTCGCCGCATCGCACCCGCAGGAGCGGATCTCGGTGTGGATGGGCCATCGGCCGAGCCTGCCCGACTCGCTTCCGGTTCTCGGCCCGTCGAGCGCGACGCCGGACGTCATCTATGCTTACGGCCACGGCCATGTCGGCATGACTTCGGCGCCAATGACCGGCAAGATCGTCGCCGACCTCGTCGCCGGCCGGCCGCCCTCGATCGATATCGGGCCCTTTTCTGCCGGCCGGTTCCGTTAACTGCGCGCTCGGAGGAGCTCGGGCAAATCGGTCAATGCCGAGACGGTATGGTCGGGGGCGTGGCCCAGCTCTTCGGCGCGTCCGCGCAGCATGCCGAACATATTGGCCGGAGCGCCCCCGCCACTGCGGCGGATCCAGACGACCTCGAAACCGAAGGCCTTGGCGCCGGCGACATCAAAGCTATTAGACGAGACGAACAGCACTTCGTTCTTTGGAACGCTGAGCGCCGGCTCGACGAGGGCATAACAGGATCGGTGCGGCTTGTATGCACGGACGCTGTCGACGCTGATCGCGGCCTCGATCCGCCGGTCGAGCCCGGAATTCCGAACGAGTTCTCGGAGCATTCGCGGGTTGCCGTTCGACAGGATGGCGAGCTTGTGTCCCGCGAGCGCGGCGAGCGCCTCTTGGGCTTCCGGATAAGGATCGAGGTGGAGATAATTCTCCATCAAGGGTCCGCGGATAGCGTCGTTCGGCTCGACCCCTGCCGCCCGCAATGCAAAGTCGAGCGCGGCACTCGTCACCTCCCAAAAATCCGCATATTCCTGCATCAAGCTGCGCAGCCAAGTGTATTCCAGTTGCTTCAGCCGCCAGAGCTGCGTGATCACCTCGCCTTTCCCCGGGCACAAGGCCTCGGTTTTCGCCAGTACGGACTGAACGTCGTAGAGCGTGCCATAGGCGTCGAAAACCAAGGCCCGAACCGTCATGACAAAATTCCTTCCGCAAACGCGTCTTCAAGTCGCGAAGATCATGCGATGGTCAGCTTCGGCAAACGCGGCGGCCGGCCGGTCGGCGATCATTCGGCCGGCGCGCAGACCGATGACGCGATCGGCGAATTGGATCGCGAACTCGACCTGGTGCAAGCTGACGAGCACGGCGATCATGCGCTCGCGCGCAATGTCCCGCAAAATCGACAGGACGCTTTTGGCCGATTCCGGATCGAGGCTGGCGACTGGCTCGTCGGCCAGGACAAACCGGCTCTGTTGGGCGAGCGCCCGCGCGATCGCCACACGTTGCTGCTGGCCGCCCGACAAGCTGTCGGCACGCTGCAGTGCGTAGGACAGCAGGCCGACGCGATCGAGCGCGGCGAGGGCCAATTGCCGATCCCTGTGCGGGAAACGGCGCAGCATCACGCGCCAGGTCGGCACCTCCCCGAGACGGCCGGCCAGGACATTGTCGAGCGCGTTCAGTCGTCGGATCAGATTGAACTGCTGGAAGATCAGGCCGATCTCGCTGCGCGCCATCGACAACTGCCGGCCGCCCAGCGTTCGCATGGCATGCTCGCCAAGGAAAATCTGCCCACAATCGGACTGCGCGAGGCGCGTTACGCAGCGAAACAATGTGGTCTTTCCGGCACCGCTAGCTCCGAGTATCGCGACGACCTCACCCGCTGCCACGTCGAAAGAAACATCATCGAGCACGACGCGGTCGCCAAACCGCTTTTTTAGCCCGACGATGCGCATTGCCGGATCGCGTGGCGACACCGCGGCGATCACACCAGTCCCCGCCGCAGCCTGGCGCTGAACTGGTCGATCATCGTCACCATCGCAAGGATGATCAGAATGATCGTGAACAGACGCGCGAAGTCCAAGAGGTCTACGCTGTTCTTCAACTCCTGCCCGATCCCGCCGGCGCCGACGACGCCGAGGACG
Organism: uncultured Alphaproteobacteria bacterium; assembly: GCA_963812675.1. Classification (GTDB taxonomy): domain Bacteria; phylum Pseudomonadota; class Alphaproteobacteria; order ATCC43930; family CGMCC-115725; genus AP-15. Next base: position 721,843 of record CAWEWR010000007.1, read on the forward strand.
GTCGAGGAGCGGACATTGAACTCCCAGACATAGAGGGTGATCGACGTCAAATTCGGCAATACATCCGGCAGCAGTGCGTAGCTGATCACCTTCAGGCGATTGGCTCCGGTCAGCGCCGCCGCCTCGAGCGGGCCTGGTTCGACCGCCTCGATCGCTTCCGACCAGAGCTTGGCGATCGTGCCGGCGGAATGGAGGCCGATGCCGAGCACCCCGGCGAAGGGCCCCAATCCGACGGCCGCAACGAAGAGCAATGCGAAGATGAAGGAATCAATTCCTCGCAGCGCATTTAGAAACCAGCGCATTGGGGTGTAGAGCAGCCCGCTCGGGGTGATGTTCTGCGCCGCGAGTATGCAGCACGGCATCGCAATGACCACGCCGATGGTCGTGCCGACCACCGCCATTGCAACAGTCTCAATAGCGCGCTCGATCAGGACAGCGAGATCGCTTGTGTTGGGCGGCCAGGCCTTGGCCGCCCAATGCGCGAGCCTCGGCAGCCCGTCCCACAGACGGCCGAGGTCGAAATCGACAAAATAAAGGGAGAAACCGTAGACCAGCAACAAGAGCAGGAGTGTCGTGACGAAACGAACCGGCGTCGCCCCGATCAGGGAACGCGTCGGATCCGGATAGAGTGCCTCGGTGTCGCCGGTCCTCATTTCGGGTTTTTGAGGGCTCCGACGGCGATGCCGGCGTCCTCGATCAGCTTGTAGTTGACGTGGCTCGACGCGATGAAGCCGGTGTAATGCTTGGGCAGGATGGCGGGCGCTTGCTCGTCCGTGATACCGGTCAATATTTCCTGGATTTTCTTGGCCATGACGGGATCGAACCCGGCGCGCAACGCGATCGCATCATTGGGCAGGTCATCCGAGGTCCAGACGATCTTGGTGGCATGCGGCGAGATCGCCCCGTTCTCGATCATCGCGGTGCGATTTCGATCGAAATCGGTCGCGAGATCGGTTTGCCCATTGGCTACCGAGATCTCGTTGGCCGCATGGGTGGCGCCCTCGTGGTACTGGAAGTACGTCTTCGGATCGAGCCCGCGGGATTTGAACCAGAACGTCGGCACGAGCCAGCCCGAGGTGGAACCGACATCGGCAAAGGACATGCGCAGCCCTTTGCCGTCGTCCGGCCATTTCTTGATTTCGAGGTCCGGGCGGGCAATCACGATCGCGTGGTAAATCGGTTTCCCGTCGTACTTAGCCGTGGCGATCGCATCGCCGGCACCCTTGTTGTGCGCGATCACGTAACCCCACGGTCCCATCCACGCGACATCGACCTGACCGCTGGCCAGCGCCACCGCAATGCCTGCCCAGTCGGTCGTCGCCTCGAGCGTATAGGTGGCGCCGAGCCGCTCGGCGAGGTGTTTGAAAAAGGGATCGAAGGCTTTCTTGGTTTCGCCTGGCGTTGGTTGCAGCGGCCCGACCGCGAAGGCGAGGGTGTCGGCCGCCTGCGCCGCTTCACCAGCGAGCGCCAATGCAAAGGCGAGCGTCAGGGCCCCTTTGACGATGCGATCGACGCGGCCTCGATCCAGGTACATGGTCATCTTCTCCGATAAAGTTGCAGCGTTCGACGACCGATTGGACCCGTCGCCGATTGGAGGAAGTTCAGCCCGATGCGTGGGCCAAGCCGCGGAAATTGCTCAACTCAACGTCGATGTCCTGGTCGGAAAGCAGCGGATCGCGCCCGAACTCGGCCGCCAGAAATTCGATCATGGCGCGGACCTTTGCCGGCACCAGACGGCGCGATGGAAACACCGCGTGGATCGGCAGGCTCGTCGGTTCGAAGTCGTTCAGGATGATCCACACCCTGCCCCGCGCGATCTCATCCTCATTGAACAGCCAGATCGGAATGACGCCGATGCCGAGCCCGCCGAGCACGCCCTCGCGCACCCCCTCGGAGTTGTCGACAAGATAACGGCCCTGCACAGTGACGACGATCTCCTCATCGTCACCGGCGAAATGCCACTCGTTGCCTGTGGCGAGGCGGGTGTAGACGATGCAATCATGAGCGGTTAGATCGGCGGGATGGAGGGGCTCTCCCCGCCGCTCGAGATAGTCCTGCGAGGCGACGGTGACGCGACGCGTGGTGCCGATGCGCCGGGCGATCAGGGTCGGATCGGCAATCTCGCCGACGCGCACAGCCAGATCGATGCCCTCGCCGATCAGGTCGACGAAACTGTCGCTCATAACTAGCTCGACCTGAACCCCGGGGTTCAGTTCGAGAAACCTTGGCATGCGAGGCGCGACGTGCAGCCGGCCAAAGGCGACGGGGATGCTGAGCCTGAGCCGCCCGAAGGCTCGCGTCCGCCGCTTCCCGACGGCGTTCTCGGCTTCCGCCACCGCTTCGAGCGCGCGGCGCGCAAGCTCGTAGAACTGCTTGCCGTCACCGGTCAGGCTCACCGCGCGGGTCGAGCGGTGAAACAGTCGTGCCCCGAGATGATCCTCAAGCGCCGCGACGACGCGGCTCACCGTCGGCTGCGTCGTGTGAATCTCACGCGCGACAGGGGTAAACCCACCCGCTTCGGCGACACGGACGAACACTTGCATCGCGGCGACGAGGTCCATAAATTGATACGGTAACCGTATCGCCGAAATATGCAATCAGCCGGTCCCCGGCTAGGCAAGCTCTAGGCCACATCAGCCGCTCGGCGGCACTCGCACGCCGGGCACGAGAAACAGGCCCGCTATTGCTTTGAGGCGCTCGTCGTCGCTCGTCAAATATCTGCTGCGCAGAGCGAAAATCGCCCTCCCGGCCGCCGTGTCGTTCCACAACCAGTCGCCGAGCTGCTTGCTCGATGGCCTGGCGGAGCTGGAAAGCGCGATCTCGATGTAGGCCGCTTTCAGATCGTCGACCGCGAAACGCAGTGTCAGCGGCGCCGACATCTCTGCGTTCGGGCTCTCCGGGGTTTGCCCGCGCAGCCAGCTGGCCATGTAACGACCTGCCTGGCTGATCGAGAGCCCGCTGAGCCCGACTATCGTGCGCTCGCGCTCTTTGGCAGCGCGTCCATACGCGGCGTCGACCCGCTCGCTCTCGTCCTCCAGCGCAGCGGCGAGCCGCGTTGCCAAGGCGCCATCGAGGTCGGGTTTGGCGAAGGGTGGTCGCCAGGCCGGGTCGGGCCGTTCCCGTGGATCGTCTTCGGGAAAATCCTCGATGATCACGGGACCGCGCTCGCGTTCGAGCAGGCGCAATGCCGCGAGGATCACGCGCTTCTGGAACGCCGCATCGCTCGGCGGACCGAACGGGCGGCCCAGCTCGAACGGGACCCAGAGGGCACGGGGCGGCTTGGTGTTTTCGGTTTGCGGCCGAATGAGGCTGATCGCCACAGTCGGGACGCCCTCTTCCTCGAGATAATGCCCCAGCGCGCTCACGGCGCGCGTGCAGAGCGGTCAAACGGGGGAGAGCAGAACGGCGTCGACCCCGTCGCCCTTGAGGCGCAAGGCGACTTCGCGCGCGTAGCCTTCCATCTGCGGCGGATCTGTTGCGCCCATGAAGGAATAGTGGGTCGCCGCAACGGAACCGATCACGCCCTCGTGAGCGAGTTCGCGCAGCCGATCGAGCGGAAATACGACGTTCCAGTCTTCCTGGAACCCGCTGCGGTCGAGATTGATCGAGATATGGCTGAACATCAGCTGATCGGGCCGCGTCTCGGACGGGATCACCCGGTAATCGGCGTCACGCCCGCGGAATGGCTTTTCGCCTGTGACGACCAGGCCGGCCGACGAGACGATCGCGACGCGCCGCTCGGCCAGAGGCGGGCCGTCTACCCACGGCGTCGTCGCGAAAGTCGGGCATTCGAGCTCGGCGTAGCGCTTTGCCTGCGCCGGAGGAAGGTCGGTTAATCGAGCCATCACGGTTCCCTGCGGATTGGCAACTGGCCCAAACATCGCCGATGGGTTGTGCCGGGTCAATGAGGGTTGCTCATATGACTCCCATACCGATTTTGAATGAAATGGCTTGTTCCTCGCGAGAGCGGCTACCCAGCTCCCGGCGCAATCATGTCATAGGCCGGGATCGTCAAAAATTCGGGGAAGGCTCGCGCCTCGATTAGTTCACAGAAGAGCTTGGCCGCGGCCTCGTAACCGTTGTCGCTTCGCGACGTGCGAAGTTTCGCGAGCTCCTCGTCGAAGAGCTTGCGGCACAGCGCCGCGTCAACAGTGCGGCCGTCGTCGAGCCGCGCACCGTGGCGGATCCATTGCCACACCTGGGCGCGGCTGATCTCTGCGGTCGCGGCGTCCTCCATCAGGTTGTAGAGCGGCACGCAGCCGGTGCCGCGCAGCCAGGCCTCGATATAGCCGATCCCGACATTGAGGTTTTGCCTGAGCCCGGCCTCGGTGATCGTCCCTTTGGGGACCGCGAGCAGATCCGATGCGGTGATGTGCACGTCTTGGCGCTTGCGGGCGATCTGGTTTGGCTGCGGCATCTCGCGGTCGAAGATCTCCTTGGCAATTGTCACGAGCCCCGGATGCGCGACCCAAGTGCCGTCGTGACCATCGCCGGCCTCGCGCATCTTGTCGGCGCGCACCTTCTCCATCGCCGCGTCGTTCGCAGCGGGGTCGTCGCGGATCGGGATCTGCGCCGCCATTCCGCCCATTGCGTGGATCTCACGCCGGTGGCAGGTCTTGATCAGCAACAGGCTGTAGCTGCGCAGGAAATGGCTCGTCATCGTGACCTGCGCCCGGTCCGGCATGACGCAAGCCGGGTCTTCGGCGAATTTCTTGATAAAGCTGTAGATGTAATCCCAGCGGCCGCAATTGAGACCGGCCGAATGGTCGCGCAATTCCCAGAGGATCTCGTCCATCTCGAAGGCAGCAAGGATGGTCTCGATCAGCACGGTCGCGCGGATTGCGCCTCGCGGCAATCCAAGCCTTGCCTGCGCGTGCAGGAAGACGCTGTTCCACAGCCGTGCTTCGAGGTGGCTCTCAAGCTTTGGTAAGTAGAAGTAAGGGCCGGTGCCGCGCGCCACCAATTCTTTCGCATTGTGAAAAAAGAACAGGGCGAAGTCGAAGAGCGCTCCCGACATCGGCTCGCCGTCGACGAGGACGTGCTTTTCCGGCAGATGCCACCCGCGCGGCCGCACAAACAGCACGGCAGTCTTGGCGTTCAGCGAATAATGCCGCCCCGTCTGATGGTCGTCGAAGGCGATTGTCCGGCGCACCGCATCACTGAGATTGGCTTGGCCTTCGATCAAATTGTCCCAGGTCGGCGTATTGGCGTCCTCGAAATCGGCCATGTAGACATTGGCGCCGCAATTGTGCGCATTGATCACCATCTTGCGGTCGGTCGGCCCGGTGATCTCGACGCGGCGGTCCTGAAGGTCGCGCGGGATTGGCGCCACCCGCCAGTCGCCGTCGCGGATCGCCTTGGTCTCGGGCAGGAAATCGGGCTTCCATCCGGCATCGAGCCGGCGCTGGATCTCGGCGCGGCGGGCAAGGAGACGCCGCCGCTCCGCACCGAATTCACGCTCGATCTCGACGGCAAAGTCGATCGCCTCGGGTGTCAGCACCTTCTCGAAGCTGGGCTTGATCGGCCCGCGAATGACGACGCCCGCGGTCATTGCGCTGCCCAGTCGTGCACGGCCCAGTCGTGGTTGTGCACCAAACCCTCGTCATGGCCGTACTGCGTGGAGTCCGCCGGCCGATCCTCACGGAATTGCGCCGTCTCGGTGCTGCCGGCCAGCGCCGTCGTCGAGGAGCGCCCGCCCGAAATCACCATTGCCACCGCATCGAAGTAGCCGACGCCGACCTCCCGCTGATGCTGGGTTGCAGTGTAGCCTTCCGCCTCGGCTGCGAATTCGGCCTGCTGTAATTCGGAGTAGGCCGCCATGCCATGCTCGCTGTAGTCCCGCGCCAGTTGGAACATCGCAAGGTTGAGGGTGTGGAAGCCGGCCAATGTGACAAACTGGAACCGATAGCCCATTTGCGCGATGTCGTGCTGAAAGCTCGCGAGCCTCTCGGGAGCCAGCTTTTTGCGCCAGTTGAAGCTCGGCGAGCAGTTGTAGGCCAGCAATTTGCCCGGGAACTCGCGATGGATCGCATCCGCAAAGCGCTCGGCCTCGCCGAGGTCAGGCTCGCTCGTCTCCCACCATAGAAGATCGGCGTAACGCGCGTAGGCGAGGCTGCGGGCAATGGCGTATTCGACCCCGAGTCCCGGGCGAATCCGGAAGAAGCCCTCCGCGGTGCGCTCGCCGCTGATGAATGGGTGGTCGCGTTCGTCGATGTCGCTGGTCAACAATTGCGCCGATTGCGCATCTGTGCGGCACAGCAGCACAGTCGGCACGCCCTCGACATCGGCCGCGAGCCGGGCCGCGTTGAGAGTTCGGATGTGCTGGCTTATCGGCACGAGGACCTTGCCGCCCAGATGACCGCATTTCTTTTCCGACGCGAGCTGGTCCTCGAAATGCACGCCGGCCGCGCCTGCCTCGATCATCGCCTTCATCAGCTCGTAGGCATTGAGCGCGCCGCCGAACCCGGCCTCGGCATCGGCAATGATCGGTGCCATCCAGTACGTGTCGTCACCATCGCCTTCCGACTGAGCGATCTGGTCGGCGCGGCGTAATGCATTGTTGATGCGCCTGACCACATTGGGCACCGAATCCGCCGGATAGAGCGACTGGTCCGGATACATCTGCCCGGCAGTATTGGCGTCGGCTGCGACCTGCCAGCCCGATAGATAAATTGCCTTCAAACCGGCCTTGACCTGCTGCACGGCCTGATTGCCGGTCAGGGCGCCGAGAGTCGGCACGAAGGGGTCGGTGTTCAATAGATGCCGCAACCGCACGGCGCCCATTTCCGCCAATGTATGACGAATTCGGAAGGAGCCTGCCAGCCGCTCGACATCGGCGGAGCCGTAATCTCGGCGAATGTTGGCGAAACTGTCGCGCTGCATCATGTTTATCCTCTGGATGTTTTTTCTCTGGCGAAACCGTATGGCTTCAGTAACGGCTTTGCAGCTTCAATGGCGAGCCCCAATGTGGCATGATCAATGCAATTCTGTTGGTGACTTCACAGACTGCGCTCAATTTTTGTAAAGGCTGTAAAAATGTCGCGTGTCCAGATCGGGCGTACGGTGCGGCGGCTGCGCACTGAGCGGAACCTGTCGCAGCAGGCATTGGCGAACCGGCTGGGCATCTCGGCCAGCTATCTGAACCTGATCGAGCACGATCAGCGCGCGGTGAGCGGCACATTGCTGATCAAGCTCGCCGAGACGTTCCACCTCGATCTCGCGACGCTCTCGGGGTCGCAGGAGCGCCGGCTCGAGATCGGGCTGCGCGAGGCTTTTTCCGATCCCTTGCTCGGTGTCGACGCGGTGCCCGAAGCCGAAATTGCCGCTATGGCCGGGTCGGGTCCGAAGGCGGCGCGCGCGGTGCTCGCGCTTTATCGCGCATGGCGGGTCGCCCGCGAGGACGCCGGGGGCATCGCCCTCCCGTCGGGGCGGCGCGTCCTGCTGCCCAATGAAGAGGCGCGCGATTTCTTCGATGACCGCGCCAACCATTTCCCGACGCTCGAAGAGGCCGCCGATGGGATCGCCGCCGCCTGCAGCGCCGCCCCGTCCGAGATGAACCACGCCATCGCCGAAAGGCTCCGCAAAACGCATGGTCTCACCGTTACTGTGCAGCCGCTGGATGGGGTCCTGCGCCGCTTTGATCCGGAGACCCGCCGGCTTGCCCTCGCCGAGACCCTGCCGCGGGAGAGCCGTGGGTTCCATATGGCGTTCCAGCTCGCCCTCTTCGAAGCGCGCGACGCGGTAGAAACCGTATTGCATGAGGCCGCGCCGTCCTCGGCGGAAGGGGCGATGCTGATCCGCGTGGGCCTTCTCAACTATGTCGCGGGCGCCATTCTGATGCCGTACGCCGCATATCTCGCGTCGGCGCAGGAGCTGCGCCACGACATGGAGGCGATCGCGGCCCGCTTCGGGGTTTCCTTCGAACAGGCCTGTCATCGCTTGTCCACTTTGCAGCGGCCCGGGGCCCGCGGCGTGCCGTTCTTTTTTGTCCGCGTCGACCCGGCGGGAAACGTGTCGAAGCGCTTCTCGGCGGCGGGCTTCCCGTTCGCGCGTTACGGCGGCTCGTGCCCGCGTTGGGTGGTGCATACCGCCTTTTCGCAACCGGGCGCCGTCCGGGTGCAAGTCGCCGAGCTGCCCGACGGCGACGCCTATCTCTGCTTCGCCCGGGCCGTCGCGCGGCCCGCGACACATTGGGGCGAACCCCGCCCTGTCCATGTCGTGGCGATGGGCTGCAGCGTAGCGCGCGCCGAGGAGATCATCTATGCCGACGGGCTCGACCTCGACCGCGCCAAGGTCGGCATCGGCTTGTCTTGTCGCCTGTGCAACCGCTCGGACTGCCGCAGCCGGGCGTTTCCTCCGCTCGAGCACCGGCTCGCGCTCGATCCGCTGACCTCGAGCTCGACGCCCTACAGGTTCGAGCCGCGAGAGGGCTGATCGGAACGGTCATACTGGCGGCGATCTTGTGGCAGTCGCCTCGTCATCCTTGGCACCGGCGCCTTTCTCGGAGAGTGGGCGACCGGCGGCACATCGCCTATCTGCTGGTGCCGCTCGCCGAGGTCGAGATCGTCGATGACTGGCAGGTGCTCGGCCTTGCGGGCACCGACAGCAAGTCGCTGGTGCTACACGCACGGTCCAACCCTCGAAAAGGCAGCGTTCGCAAGAGCCTCAAATGCGGCGATATCGAGAGCGGAAAGCCGTCACTCCCTGCCGGTGCGGCCGTGAAAAGGGTCCGGGCCGGGGTCGCGCCCGGCGGCAACCTCGGCCAGCCGGCCGAGGTAGTGAGCCCAGCCTTCCGCATGGCCGGCGCACTGCTCGGCATTGGGCAGGCCGGTGTGGGTCAGGCGCAGCAGCGTTCCGTCCGGCTGCTCGATCAGGTCGATCTCGACCAAACTCGACCCCGGCGGCACCACCTCGCTGCCGTCGTCCCAGCCGAAGCTGTAGGCCAGACGGTGCACCGGCACCACCTCGCGAAAGGAGCCGCGGGCGAACCGAGCCCCGGTGACGTTGACGAGATAGAGCCCGCCGGGCTGCGGGTCGAGCTGCGCCTCCGTTCCCATCCAGCGCAGGATCTTCTCCGGATCGGTCAGGAGGGCGAACACCGCGGCGGGCGGCGCCGGGATGTGCTGCTCGCGGCGGACGACGAGGGCCTCTTGCATCGGTTTCCCCATGGTTGCGATGGCGTGCCCCGGCTGGAGCGAAGGATTGGCGGGCGCCGGGTCGGGGTCTTGCCCCGAGGATAGACCGGCCGCACCAGCTGCGCCATCGCCGCGGCGCGGAGTTCGTGAGCGAGCCAGGCGGGGCATGGCAAGCGATCATCGGTGAGGTCGTCCGTTAGGCAAAGTGAGGCATGACATCCGAGGCGAAGAGTTCACGGGCCTCTTCGTCGTTCCGATCGCCGTTGGTCAGCAGGCCGATGCCGGCGTCCTGGTACTGTCCGATCAGGTCGATGGCCTCGGACACCGTACCGAAAAAAGCGCGCGACGGTCCGCGAGCAGTCAGCCGCGCGCGCTTTACCGCCACTGCGGCGTCGTCGCCGGCGAGAAGCCAGCCCCGGACATGGGTCTTTTCGATCGTGTCGTAATCGCGACCGCCCGCGTCGCAATGGCGGCGCAACACGTCGAACTTATGCCTTACCTCCACAATGTCGCCGTCGACGGTCGATCCCGTGCGGCCGGTCGGTCACCGCTTCCAGAATCCCTGGGATGGGATGCGGAACGCTCGATTGAAGCGCGAGGATGCGTTCTCCCACGCGATGATCATCGTAAGTTCCGCGATGGTGTCGTCGTCGTATTGACTTTGCAAGCGCGCGAACAATTCGTCGTCAACGTCGCGGCGCGTGTCGGTGATCGCGTCTGCGTATTCCAGCGCCACCTTCTCCGCTTCAGTGAAGAGGGGGCTCTTCGCATAGTCGTTGAGGGCCTCGATCTTCTCCGTCGGGACGCCCAGTCTGCTGCTCACGGCAGCATTGGCGTCCTGTCAGAATTCGCAGCCGTTCCACCACGCAACGCGACGGTTTAGCAGCCCTCTGAGCGCACCGGGCACGCGTTTCGCCTCTTGTTGGAGGGCTGCCCACATCGCCTGAGCTGCGCGGAAGAATGCTGGGTTGCGCGCATAGAAGAGGTACGGATAGAGGGGAGCGCCGTAGCGCTTGCTTTGCTCCTCGAGGACTTTGCGCAAGTCGTCAGGGAGCGTCTCGATGCCGACCGGCGGGATGCGGGTCCTTCCCTCTAGCATGGCTTCCTCCTAAACGTGGGTGCGGTTTTTGTTTTCCTCGGGCACGCGGATCCCGAAGGTTTCCAAAAATCCGCGCTGTCCCGGTGGGGTCACGATGACGGCGCCGCCGTGCTTCATCTGCTCGATCCAACCGAGATCAAAGCAACGTTTGGTCAACGCGGCTCCCAGCGCGCCGGCGATGTGGGGTCTTCGCTCGGTCCAATCGAGGCACAGCCGGCAGAACTCGCGGCCGGTCGAATTCAGCGACGAGAGGTCAATTCCGAACTCAGCGAGAAAGCGCGTGCCTGCCGGCGTGATTTCGGCTGCTTCTTCACTGCGCACGATGTATTCGTGCCCGGTGAAGAAGTCGGCTAGAGCGACACTGAGGCGGCCGGCGAGATGGTCGTAGCAAATCCGGGCATCGCTTAACTCCCGGGCTTGCCGCGACAGCGGACGAAATCGGGGCCTGTTCTCAACCGCAACGGCCATAATACTGTCGAGCATCTCAAAAATCTTGGGTGAGGCCAGCCGGAAATATCGGTGTCGGCCCTCCCTCAGCGCTGTCAGCAGCCCCGCCTCGGTGAGCTTCGCCAGATGGGTGCTGGCCGTCTGCGGAGTGATGCGGGCCGCGTAGGCAAGCTCGCTCGCCGTGAGGGCGCGGCCATCCAGCACGGCCGTCAGCATCGTTGCCCGCGCCGGATCGCTAACGAGCGCGGCGATCTCCGCTATGAGGGGTCCGGTGTTCATGCCGCCATACTATCACCTTGGCTTGGTTGGCTCGCCCGCGAACACTTCGATGGCGATCGAAGTGAATTTTCCAAAGCCAACCCAACTAGCCGCGGGCAGCGCGACACTGCTCGGTGACAGGCCGGGGTCCCTGGCGGCATGATCGCGGCATGGATCTGCAAATCGATTTGCCTGCGCCCCTCGCGTGGCTGGTGGACGAGGCCGGCGCCGCGCCCAGCCCTGACCGGTTTTTGGCCGAGCTCGGCGGCCGGCTGCTGGCCGACGGCCTGCCGCTGGCCGGCGGCGCCCTGACCTTAGCCGTGCCGCATCCGATCATCGCCCGCCGCACCTGGCTGTGGCGGGCCGAGAGCGGGGCGGTGATCGAGGCGCTGGGCTTCGCGGGCGGCCCGCCCAGCCAAGCCGGGCGCGACTGGTTGGTTGGGCTGGGCCCGGTGCAGGAGGAGACCGTCGGCCCGGGGCCAGACGGTCTGGTGCTGGGCTGGGCCGGGACCCGGCCGTTCGGCCCCGCCGAGGCCGGCCGGCTGCGCCAGGCCGCGCGCTTCGCCGCGGCGCCGTTAGCTGCTCTCGCCGCGCGGGCGGCGCTGGCAGCGCTGCTCGAGGCCTATCTCGGCCGGCGCAGCGCCGCCCGGGTGCAGGCCGGCGCAGCGCGCCGCGGCACCGGAGAGACCATCCGCGCGGCACTCCTGTCTGCCGATCTGCGCGACTTCACCGCCTTGTCCGAGGCGACCGAGCCCGCGGCGCTGATCGCCGCCCTCGACGCGTGGTTCGACCGCATCGCCGGGGCGGTGCACGCTTTCGGGGGCGAGGTGCTCAAGTTCATCGGCGACGGCGTGCTGGCGATCTTCCCGGTCACCGGCGCACCGGCCGGGGCGTGCGAGGCGGGGCTGCGCGCCGTCGCCGCCGCCCGCGCCGGCATGGCCCATCTCGATGCGGCGCGGCAGGCGCAGGGGCTGCCGCCGCTGCCCTTTGGCGCGGCGCTGCATTTGGGCGAGATCCTGTGGGGTAATATCGGCGCGGCCGACCGGCTGGACTTCACCGCGATCGGCCCCGCGGTCAACCTGGTCAGCCGCCTGGAGGGGCTGTGCCGGCCGCTCGGCCGCTCGGTGCTGATCTCGGGCGCCATCGCCGCCGAGACCACCACGCCGCTCATAGCGCTGGGCGAACACACGCTGCGCGGCATCGCGGCGCCCTGCGCCGTCTTCACCCTGCCGGATGCGTGAGCGGCTCGTCGCCAATAGTAGAAGGAGCTAACGCGGCGCAACGACGAGCTGGCGCGGCGGCGACCTTGACACTGATACCGTATGGTACCAAATCCACCACCCGAGGGATGGGTACCACATCGTACCATACCCGGTGCGATATCGTACCAAGACGCGGTCAATGGCTGGAATTCTGGCTAGGGAGACGCTGATGCTGCCGCAACTCTGCTTTTTCGGGAGCATCGCATTCAGTTTCATCGCGTGGGGGATAGTCACGGCCCGATATATCTGGCCGGAACTCCGGCTCCGGCAACGGGCCGAGGCATTGCGCCCTCTGCTCATCCTGCACAGTTTTCGCTTCATCGGGTTGGCGTTCCTGGTCCCCGGCGTCGTGTCGCCCGATCTGCCACATGCGTTTGCGCATTCCGCGGCCTACGGGGACATCATTGCGGCGACGCTCGCGTTGCTTTCGCTGCTGTTGCTGCCGCGTGGGGCCGGCGTGGTCACCGCATGGCTCTTCAATATCTGGGGCTCGGCCGATCTTCTGAACGCATTTTATCAGGCCAATCACGCCGGGCTCTTGGCGGGGCAGTTGGGGGCCGCCTACTTCATCCCGACTTTGGTTGTGCCGCTGCTGCTGATCACGCACGGACTCGCGTTCCGACTTCTTCTGCAACATCAAAACGAACCCGCGATGCGGGAAAGCCGGCGTCCCGCCTAAGCGTCGGCGAAAACGGATCCGGCGGGGTCGTGGTCCGGCGTTCGCCAGATCGAGCGGTGCCGGACCTTCCTCGCCTGTGAACACTCTCGGGATGTGACGCGCCAGGGGGGCGATCCGATACAGGTTGACAAGCAAGACTAAACGGATCGAAGATCGAATTCCGAATTCCATTTTGGAGGGATCGCCTGCAGCCTCTCGATCCGCAACCGGCGCTGATCGACCGCGCCTATCAGCGGTTGGTCGAAGCGATTGCCGACGGCACGCTCGCTTCGGGCCAGCGCCTCCGACAGGAGGAGCTCGGTCGAAGGCTCGGCATATCGCGCCAGCCGATCAGCCACGCTTTGCGGATGCTCAAGCAGCAAAAGCTCGTCGAGGAAAACGGTCGGCGGGGGCTGGCCGTCTCCATGGTCGACCCCGTTCGCGTTCGCGAGCTTTACCAGGTCCGCACGGCGCTCGACGCCTTGGCGGCTCGGCTCGCTGCCGAGCGAGTTGCCGAACGAACGGTCGACACGGCGCAGCGGCGGGCGGCACAGCACGCCCTCGCGGCCGGGCTCACACTCCGTCCGGATGCGCCGGTGTTGGCTTTCATCCAGGCTGATGTTGCGTTTCACACCACGCTTTACCGGCTGTCCGGCAATCGGGCAATCGAAGACACCGTCGCGGCGCAATGGCCGCATCTGAAGCGCTCAATGGGCGCCGTGCTCGAAGACGCCGAGCAGCGCCCGCTGGTTTGGGCCGAGCACAGCGAGATCCTTCGCCTCGTGCTGGCCGGCGATGCCGCCGGCGCGGAGCTGGCAGCACGCCATCATACCGATCGCGCCGGCGGCGAAACCGCGCGTCGCTTAACCCAATCACGCCCCTCACCGGGAGGAAACCGCGATGCAGCTCACCGCACAACAACTCGAGCAGTTCGCTGAAGAGGGCTATCTGTTTCTGCGAGACGCTCGACGGCGAAGGCGGCTATACGGTATGGGGTAAGCTCGTGCCAGCGGAACGAAGCCTGGCGGAGGGCGCATTGCCGATCGGCCTTGCACATGAGGTGACATTGCTGCGCGATATTGCTGCGGGCGAGATCGTTCGCTGGTCGGATGTGGCAATCCCCGATACCGAGGCGGTGCACGTGCGTCGCGCCATGGAGCACCGCTTCGCGCCGGCGCCGGCCGCGGTTGCGGCCCAATAAGGGGATCCGATGGAATATCGGCAATTTGGCAAGACCGCTCTGCGCGTCTCGGCGATCGGGTTCGGTTGCTGGGAAATTGGCGGCACTTACGGCCGGGTCGACGAGGGCCAGTTTCGCCGTGCCGTCGAGCAGGCGATCGAGAGTGGCATCACTTGCTTCGACACTGCAGAAGCCTACGGCATGGGGGTCTCCGAGCAGGCCTTGGCACGGGCACTTGGCGGCCGTCGCCGGGATGTCTCTATCGTCACCAAATTCGGGGTCGGCTACGATGAAATGCCGACCCGGCGCGACAGCAGCCGCGCACGGGTCATGGCTTCGATCGAAAAGAGCCTGCAAAGGCTGCAGACAGACTTTGTCGACGTCTATCTCGTTCATTGGCCGGACTGCGAGGTACCGTTCGACGAGACGACGCGCGCCCTAGACGACATCGTGCAGCAGGGCAAGGCGCGCTATATCGGGGTGTCGAACTTCCGCCTGGCGCAGATCGAGACCTGCATGCGGCTGCGCCGTATCGACGTCGTACAGTATGGCTGGAACATGTTCGACCGGCGTATGCAGGCCGCGATCTTTCCCTACTGCACGGCCCAACAGATCGGCGTGATGGCATATGGATCGCTCGCCTACGGCATGCTGAGCGGCACGTTTCACTCCGGCATGCGGTTCGAAGAGAGCGACTGGCGCTCGCGCGGCGGCATGCTAGGCAATCTCAACCTGTTCCGCACCCTGTTCGGGCCCGAGCACTTTCCGCACAATCTGGCCGCCGTCGAAGAACTGAGCGGCTTGGCGGCGAAATACGGCAAGACCCTCCCGCAATTCGCCCTGTGCTGGGTCTTGAGCAACCCGGCTGTCGGCACGGCGCTGGTCGGCTTTCGCGAACCGGCCGAAGTGAGCGAAAACCTGGGAGCCCTCGGCTGGGCGATTTCCGGCCCCGACCTGGCGGAGGTGGATGCCATTCTGGCGCGGCACGACTGCGTGACTGTGCCGCCGGGCTGGCTCGAAGATTAGCAGCACAGAAGGTTATCGGAGCCGCACCATAGCAATAGACGGAGGGACAGCATGCCGGTTCAACGCTTTGCCCCAATGACCAAGGATTTTGCCACCTTCGATTGCGACGCGCACGTCACGGAGCCGCCGCTGATCTGGGAACGCGCCCAGGAGTTCCTGACCCGCGACGAGGTCGATGCGTTGAAGCGCACGATCTGGTGGGATGCCGACGGCCGCCTGCTGATCGTCAACGGCCGCGCCGGGATCGGGCTTGGCTCGCCGCGGCGCGGCGGCATTCCCGGCACGATGCGCGTCATCACCAATGCCGGCCCCGGCGTCAAGCACGACATCCAGCGCGCCCTCAATGTGCGCAACCTCAACCCGAAGACGGCGCTGACGCAGGAGCAGGTCGCCTATCTCGACCATGCCGGCTCCTACGAGCCAAAGCCGCGGCTGAAAGATATGGATATCCAGGGCATCGATCAGGTCATGATCATCCCGACCGAGATCGACATTTATCCCTGGCTCGAGGATGCGCTCGGCGCCAAGGCGTTTTGCCGTGCCTACAATGAATGGGCCTACGAATACACGCGCGAAAATCCGGACCGGCTGTTTTTCGCGGCGCTGATCCCGATGCAGCACCCGGATTATGCGGTCGAGGAGATCCGCCGAGTGGCGGGGCTAGGCTGCCGGGTCGCTCTGGTCCGGCCGATGGACGCAATGGGCAATTATCCGCTGCAGCCGAAATACGAGCCGGTCTGGGATGCGCTCGAAGAGACCGGCATGATTTACGGCATGCACCCGTTCCCGGCCTTCGCCAGTGCGAAGCCGTCGGGCTACAGTGAGCAATATTCCAGCGCCGAACTGATCCGCAAGACCATAGCTACTGCGGGGTTGCCGCACACCTTTCTTACCAATGTGCAAAATTTTCAGGGCGAAGCGGCGCTCTGGGTCACGATTGTGCTGATGTCGGGATTTTTCGAGCGGCACCCGAAGATCAACGCTGCTGTGTTCGAGGCCTCCTCGACCTGGCTCAGCTTCCTGATCGACGAATGCGATAAGGCTTACAAGCTCTACAAGAACGAGCGACAGCTGCCGCCGTTGAAGCGCCTGCCGAGCGAGACATTCTTCGAGCATTGCATGACCGGCTTTGAAGGCGACGAGGCGCCGCCCGCGCGGCTCCCGGACTTCTATGGCGACATCCTGTGCTGGTCGTCGGATGTCTATCACCACGACGGCGACGATGCCTGGCGCGCGATCGAGACCATGCAGAAATACGGGCTGTCCAAGGAGGATCAGGCCAAGTTCTTGGGCGCCAACGCCCGCCGGCTCTACAAGGTGCAGGCGCCCGCCAACATCATCCACGAGCGCGTCACCGAGATCGAGCGCCCGGACTGGTGGCCGACCGAGGACGAATTGCGCGCCGCACTGCGCCCCGAGGCCGCGTTGCGGCCGCCGATAAATACTTAGGTCTTGCGTAGGGCGGGTGGAGCGGAGCGCAACCCCCGATCGGCCTAAAGGGGGGCACGGCGGGTTTCACTCGCCCTACGCCTTGTAGAGCTTATCGTCCATCAAACATGCGGCGGGAGGATCGGATGGCTATCAAGGATTTCGCAGTCTTCGACGGCGACAGCCACGTCGTCGAGCCGCCGGCGTTGTGGGAGAAATACCTCGATCCCGAATACCGAACCCTCGGCAAGCATGCGCTATGGCGGCAGCAAGGCCGCACCGGCGCATACTTGAAGGTCAATGGTGAAATCTTCCGCGATCGCTCGAACCCAAATCTGCCGCGCCACGCGCTGTGGCGTCCTGGCATGACCTGGGAAACGATTGGGGAACTCGATCCGCACACAAGGCACCCTGCCACCGAGGGCGCTTCGGACCCGCAGGCGCGGCTTTCCGATATGGATGCAATGGGGGTGGATCAAGCGCTGCTCTATCCAACCTGGTTCGCCGAGGGCCTCTTCCTGGTCCGCGACCCGGACGTCGCCTACGCACTCGCGCGCGCCTACAACGACTGGGTCACCGACTTCTGCAAAGCGGCACCGGATCGCCTGTACGCCGCAGCGATTTTGCCGCTGCAGAACATGGATTTCGCGCTCGAGGAGTTGGCTCGGGCGGCGGGCATTCCGTCGATCCGCGCCGTCTTCATTCGGCCGATGTTCCTCGAAGACCGCTATCTTAATCACCCTTATTATGATCCACTATGGGCGGAATTAGAGCGGCTCGGGATCACCGCGGCAGTGCATGCGACGCCGGGGCTATGGAACCCGGAATGGACCTCCCACGGGCCGTTCTTAGAGAAGAGCAAAGACCGCTTGGCGCAGCCGCCGGTCCCTGGCGGGGGCGGCGGTCCGTTTGCCGGCGGCAGCGGCGGCGCCGGTCAGTCGATCACGTTCATAGGTGCCACACCGCTTGGTCATCCGCTGGCGCCGATCCTGGCCAATTGGCTCGACAACCACATGTTTGTCGCCTCGACCTTGATCGGCTTCACGGTCATGGAGCGCTACCCGGCGATGAAGGTCGTCGTCGCGCATGGCAAGGCGTCGTGGATGCAGGAGGTCCTCGAGAAAATGGAAGCCTCGACCCGGGTGATCCCGCTCCTGCACCACTATCCGGTTAGCACCGAGCCGGAAGAGATGTGGGAACACGGCAATGTCATGCTCGGCTTCGACGCCGAGGAACGGCTGATCCGGAAACTGCCGCAAGAGTTTGCCGCGAAGATCGTCTGGGGATCGCGCTACCCGCATCACGACGCGACGAGCGCCTGGGATGCAATCGCCCAACTGCGCAACGCCAACGTGCCGGAGAGACTGATCGCCCGAATGATGGGGCAGAACGCGGCCCATCAATTTGGCATAGCATCCATGTGGCAGATAACGGCGTAGTTGCTGCTGGGCGGCTGGCCGCGCGCTTCGCCGCGGCGCTCCTGGCCGCGCTTGCCGCGCGGGTGGCACTGGGCGGCGCTGCTCGAGGCCTATCTCGGCCGGCGCAGTGCTGCCCGGGTGCAGGCCGGCGCGCGGCGCCGGGGAGACCGTCCGCGCCGCGCTGCTCTGTGGCGATCTGCGCGACTTCACCGCCCTGTCGGAGGCGAGCGAACCGGCAGTGGTGATCACCGCCCTCGACGCCTGCTCCGACCGCCATCGCGGCGCCCTGCACCGTCTTCACCGTGCCGGATGCGTGAGCCGCTCCCCCTCCTGGCGCTATTTGATCCAGCTGCTATTCTTGTCCTGGCCCGGGAGCGCTAAACCCGCTCACAGACATTTGGCTTTCGACAAAGCTCGCAAAGGCGCGGGCTTTGGCGCTCGCCTGGCGGCCGGTCGGAAACACCGACCACAGATCGACCGGCGGCAGCGACCAATCATCGAGCACAGAAATGACCGCACCCGATTTCAGCTCCGGCGCGAACAACCACTCGGAACCGAGCGCAAGGCCAAGGCCGCCAAGTACCCCCTCCCGAATACCCTCCCCGGCGCTGACCCTCAGACGGCCGCTCACGGTAACGGTGGTTTCCGACGTTCCCTGCCGGAAGGTCCAGGTGGCTCCGCCGTCGCGCTGCTCGTAGACGATGGCCAGGTGCGCGAGCAGGTCGGCGGGGGTTTGCGGCACGCTCCTCGCCGCGAAATAGGCCGGCGTCCCGATCACGCGCCTTTGGCATTGTCCGATTTTGCGGGCGGTTATCGCTGAATCGGGGAGCCGGCCGATGAGCAGCGCCACGTCGATGCCCGCCGCAATGAGGTCAATGTCGCGGTCCTCGAGAACAACATCGATATCGAGCGAGGGATGCTCAGAGAGAAAGACTGAGAGTCGCGGCATCACGATGAGGCGCGTAAACGTTAGTGGACCACAGACGCGCAGGCGGCCCGACAAGGTTGCGGCGGCGCCGCGCGCGGCGAGTTCCGCTTTGTCGGCCTCGTCGATGGCTCTTTTGGCGCGTTCATAGAAGCCCCGACCCGCTTCGGTCGGCATGAGCCCGTGCGTCGAGCGCAGCAGCAGCCGCACGCCGAGCCGGTCCCCGAGCTGCGCGACCGTCTTGGAGACGGCAGGCTGGCCGATGCGCAGCTGCTGCGCCGCGCCGGAGAACGAGCCGGCATCGACGACGCGGACAAATGCTTCCATCGCGGCTAGGCGGTCCATCCTTATTCCCCCGAGGAATAAAGCATATTACCACGACAAGGGTGCCGCAGGTCAGCGGGAATGCGAGATGCGTCATGTGTCCGCTTGGCTTGCCCGGTGCCGCTCCATGTCGTTGAAGGCGCAGCTTGAAACATGCCGTCGCGAAAACGAGGCGAACGCCGAACCGCACCTGGTTGATGCCGTGCGGCGCTCGATCCAAAGGCTCGCCGAAACGGGCCTCGTCGCCAATGCCGTAAAGGCCGGCGAGACGGCGCCTCTGTTCAAGCTCCGATGCGGCGGCGATTTCATAGACCTTTCGGATCTTCTCAATCGCGGTCCCGTCGTCATCAGCTTTTTCTGGGGCGACTGGTGCCCCTTTTGCGTTCTCGAATTGAAGGCGCTTACGGCGGCCCACCCGGAAATCGAGCGCCTGGGCGCAAAGCTAGTCGCTCTCTCCCCACAGGCGCGGGATAATTCGTCATCCCGAGGCAGAGACGGCAAACCGTCGTTTCCGATACTGAGCGATCCCGGGTGCAACGTCGCGTCGCGCTATCGCATCGCCTTTGCCGTCCCAGAGCGATACCGGGCCGCTTACCTGGCGCTCGGGCACCCCAATCCGGCAAATACCGGATCGAAAGGTTGGATACTGCCGATACCGGCCACCTACCTCCTCGATAGCACCGGCCTTGTCGTGCTTTCCTACCTCGATGCCGATTACACGACGAGGCTGGAGACGACCGAGATTATTGTTGCATTGACCCATCTACGCGCCGCGAGCATTCCCCACAGGAATAAGCGATAGTCTTTAACGGCTGCTACCCACGGCCACATTAAGCCATAAATTCCGTCGCGCCGAAGCCCACAGGACAGGGCATTTCGACATGACAAATCAAAATTTCACACACTCGATGGCGAGGACCGTGCGACAGCCGAAGCGTCGCTCGAGGCTCTTTTTTGGGTGCAATCTGACCCGTACACGGAGAGCGCAGGCCCGACTGAGCGTTCACGCCGAAACACCTCGAAGCGGAGAAATCTGATGAACCAGCTCACGACTAAGTTCGACGCCGCCGCTGGCGAGAGCACCGGTACCCGGCGGCCAGCCCCTGCGAGCTTAATCAACTCGCTTGCAAAGGTGTTGATCAGGCTCGGAATTCTCAAAGAAGACCTCGACTACCATTTAATTCGTGCATCGATGGTAATTATATTCTTGTTCTTTGGTTATCAGAAATGGTTCCAGTACGAGGCTGACGTATTGATTCCTTATATCAGCAATGGCCCTCTCATTTTTTGGTTGTATCCGGCTTTCGGCGTCCGGGGAGCCACCTGGTTTTTGGGAGTCTCGGAATGGACGTTCGGCACGCTCTTGTTCCTAGGGTTCTGGAATAAGAAATTGGGAATTCTCGGAGCCCTTGGCTCATGCGCTACTTTCGTCTGTACCGCCACGATCATCCCATTCATGCCGAATGGCTGGGCCACGTCTGCCGGCGGTTTTCCGGCGATGACTGAACATGTCGCCTTTCTGATGAAAGACATCGTTCTCTTTTCCGTATCGTTCTATTTGCTGAGGCAGGATCTAGCAAGAGTATTACTCGCTGATAGCCAAAGTCATGTTACCGGTGCACCGGTAACATCCCGGTAAGGCACCAGGTCGAGCAGCGCGCGGAGGAAATCATGCCGCAAGTCGAACAGTTTGACGTATTGGTTCTTGGGAGCGGACAGGGAGGCCAGCTGATCGCCTGGCATCTGGCGCAAGCGGGAAGGCGGACTGCGCTGGTGGAGCGCCGGTGGATTGCCGGTTCCTGCCCGATGATTGCCTGCATGCCCAGCAAGACCGAGGTTTGGAGTGCGCGGGTGGCGCACCTCGCGCAACACGGCACGCAGTTCGGCGTGACAACCGATTCCGTCACGACCGACATGGCGACGGTTCTGCGCCGCAAGCGCGACATGGTCAGCCACGAGGTCGATCTGCATCTGCAGAACTTCAGAGCGACCGGCACCGAATTGATCCTTGGGGATGGGCGCTTCGTGGCGCCGAAGACGCTCGAGGTGCGCCTGAATGATGGCGGGACGCGCGTGCTGGCCGGCGACCAGGTTTTTCTCAACATTGGCACGCACCCGGCAGTGCCCGACATTTCCGGCCTCGAGGCGGCCCGGCCGCTAACGCATATAGAGGCGCTCGAACTCGATTATCTGCCGTCTCACCTGATCGTGATCGGAGGCGGCTATGTCGGTCTCGAACTGGCCCAGGCTTACCGGCGCTTTGGAAGCCGCGTGACGGTCATTCAGTCCGGACCCCGGCTGATAAGCCAGGAGGATCCCGACGTCGCGGACGAAATGCTGCAAATCCTCAGCAATGAGGATATCCAATTTCTGACGGCGGCCGAGGTCCGTGCTGTGCGCGGCCAGTCAGGCGAACAGGTGAACGTTACGGTACGCACGCCCGCCGGCGAGCAGCAGATCGAAGGCAGCGACATCCTGGTCGCGACAGGGCGGGTTCCAAACACTGCCGGGATCGGCCTCGACGAGGCCGGGGTCGAACTGGATGATCGCGGCTACATTCGCGTCAACGAGCGGCTGGAGACGACCGTGCCCAATGTCTGGGCGATCGGGGAATGTGCCGGCAGCCCGCACTTCACGCACGTCTCCGTCGACGACTTTCGGATCATCAAGGACAATTTGGCCGGTGGGCATCGCAATACGAGCGACCGCTTGGTGCCCTACTGCATGTTCACCGATCCGCCACTCGCCCATGTCGGACTGACCGAGCGCGAGGCGCAACACCAGGGCATTGCTGTGCGCATTACGCGATTGCCGATGAGCACCGTCTTGCGCACGCACACGACCGATGAAGTGCAGGGGTTCATGAAAGCCCTCATCGGCAGTGACGATCGCATTCTCGGCTTCACGATGATCGGTTCCGAGGCAGGCGAGGTCATGACCGCAGTGCAAACCGCAATGCTGGCGGACCTGCCCTATCCGCGGCTTCGCGACGCCGTCATTGCGCATCTGACGGTAGCCGAGGGTCTGGGACCGCTCCTCGCCAATGTACCGTCTGGCTCGGCGCAGTAAATCGAACAATTAGTGTCCCGATCGAGAAGTTTGAGAGAGCAGGTCTTGTTGTCATTGCGAGGAGCGTAGCGACGAAGCAATCCCGAGCGGTGGAGCACGATCGGCACGAGATTGCTTCGCTGCGCTCGCAATGACGACCTCTTTGATCTCAACGATGTCGCGTTCAACACACTGGGCCGCCCCTAGAGCAGCTCCATCCAAAGGACATCACGATGACCAGTAAGCTTGCAGATAAAGTCGCGCTCGTCATTGGCGGCAGCGCCGGCATCGGCCTCGGCATCGCCAAGCGTTTCGTGCAAGAAGGTGCGCACGTCTTTATTACCGGTCGCCGCCAAGCCCAACTGGATGAGGCAGTCGCCGCGATCGGCGGCGATGCCGCGGGGCTCCAGGGCGATACCTCTAGCCTCGCCGACCTCGACCGCATCTATGCAACGATCAAGACGCAGGCCGGGCGGATCGACGTGCTGGCGGTGAATGCCGGGGTTTACGAATTCGGCACATTCGGGGAGATCACCGAGGAGCATTTCGACAAGACGTTCAACACGAATGTCCGCGGCCTACTGTTCACCGTGCAGAAGGCGCTGCCGCTGCTGACCAGGGGTTCCTCGGTGATCCTCACCGGATCGATGGTGTCGATCAAAGGCTTCGCTTCCTGCTCGGTTTACAATGCATCGAAGGCCGCAGTCCGCTCGTTTGCGCGCACCTGGATCGTCGACCTCAAGGGGCGCGGCATCCGCGTCAACGTGTTGAGCCCGGGATACACGGCCACCCCCGGCCTCTCGCATTTCATGACGGATGAGGAAAGAGCATCGGCCGTCGCCTCCGTCCCGCTCGGCCGGATCGGCACGCCGGACGATCTCGGCAAGGCTGCGGTGTTTCTCGCCTCCGACGACAGCGCCTATGTCACTGGTATCGAGCTGTTTGTGGACGGTGGCGCGGTTCAGATCTGAGCAAGTGACGCGTCGCTAATTTATCAGGAGGGGCGAGTCATGAATGACGACAGCCGAAAAATACGCTTTGGTCTTTGGTACGACTTCCGGAATCCGCCACAGTGGCGCCAGCCCTCCGACCGGCTCTACCGCGAAATCCTCGATCAGATCGCGTGGGCCGAGAACCACGGGTTTGACGATGTGTGGTTGTCCGAGCACCACTTCATCGAAGACGGGTACCTGCCCTCGATTTTGCCCGTAGCCGCGGCGATCGCCGCACGCACCAGCCGGATCCGCATCGTATCCGGAGTGCTCTTGGTGCCGTTTCACAATCCCGTGCGCCTTGCCGAGGACATTGCGACCGTTGATGTGATCTCCGGCGGTCGTTTCGAGCTCGGCGCCGGGGTCGGCTTCAAACGGGAAGAGTTCCAAGGTTTCGGTGTGCCTTTCAAGGAGCGCGGCGCGCGAACCAACCAATCCCTCGACATAATTCGCCGCGCGCTTGCGGGAGAGACCGTCACCTTCAAGAGCGAATTCTTCGAGTTCCACAACATCAAGGTGACACCGGAGCCGATCCAGAAGCCGCATCCGCCGATCTGGCTGGGCGGCTTCACGCCGGCGGCATTGCGCCGGGCCGCGCGCTTTGGCGATGGTTTCACGGTGCCGGGGGCGAACCGGGACGTCTACGACCGCTATGTCGCGGAGTTGCAGAAGGAGAACCGGCCCACCGATGACATTCGCTTCGCCAGCGGCACCTGGTGTCTGATCGTCTCCGACGATCCCGAGAAAACCTTCGCCGAGGCCGCCGACCACATCATCTATCAGGCCAACAATTACTCGGAATGGCTATCTGCGGCTGGACTTCAGCCGCTTGCCGCGCATCTCGGCGATCGCGAACAACTGCGGCAGAGCGGCCTTCTCAACGTCGTCGACCCCGACACCGCGATCAGCACGATTCGGAACCTCACCGACAACGTCCCGATCACACACTTCTATTCCTGGACATTGCCGCCCGGACTGCCGCCGCGATGGGCGCAAACGCATCTGGAGTTGTTCGCAGCGAAGGTGATTCCCGCGTTTCGCTGAATTTGCGACACCCGGCTCGTATCCGTTTATTACCTGGGCAACGGTAACCGGCGGCGGTGATCGCCGCCCGCGACGCCTGTTTCGACCGCGTCGCCGGGGCGGTGCACGCTTTCGCCGCTCAGCGGCAGTCCCACACGGTCATAGAATTGCCGTCTTCGGGATGCATGCTTACGACTTCCGGACATCGCCGGCTTGTACAACTGTTGGAGGAGCTTCCGCTGCAGATTTGCTGCAGCAGCAGCGGGAGTTCATTTTTGACTCAATTTATAGTTGTAAGAGAGCAAGCCCGGTGTCGGATCACAACGGCGTCGCGAGCAGGGTGGGGACGGCGAAGGTGTCGAGGAGGACCAGCTTGTCGCGGATTTTGAGGCGCTGTCGCAAGACTTCGAGCCGGTCGCGGTAGAGGCCGGTTGCGAACAGCCGGGTTTCACCTTCCTGGTCGGTCTGAAAGACGGCGAACGGTGCCTCGACCGTCAGGCCGGCATCGACGATCCGCGGTAGGCCGATGACGTGGCGGTCGGTGTGGATGTTGTATTTGTTGGCTTCGCGCAATGCCCGGATGCGGTCTTCGAGCATCGCTCGGCTATCGCAAAAAACCAATGCTGCCGGCAGGCCGCGGTCGAAGTTCTCCCGTGGGGCGATCTGATACCGGCACTTCTCGGCGAAGAGGTCGAGCCATTCGTCGAACCTTGCCATATCGATCAGCGCGCCGTATTCGGCGAGCAGATCGCAGACCTCGGCGCGATCGGCGTTCATCGCACTGCGCCCTCCGGTTCGATGCCCAACAGCTCGGCGTAAAACGACCAGAAGCCGCGCAACGGCACGTCGGTCACCCGGTAATCGCGGTCGGAAATCACTCCGCCGCCGCCGAGCTCGATGACCGTGGCGCGGTCGGGGTCGGGTCTGGAGGCGCGGTGGGCGATCTCGATCGCCTCGCCGTCCTCCATCGAGACGAGGCCGGCGGGACCGACGAGATTGACCTGGCGCAACCGGTGCAAGGTCATCTCGGGCGCGTCGTCCTGGTAGCCGAGCATCGTCTGAAACACCTCGACCTCGTCGATGCCGCGCGGGCGGATCTGGCGCACCGCCAGGCTGTTGCTGATCTGCACAAAGACCGCGGACGGGAAAACCGAGGTGATCACGAGATTGAGCTTGTCGTCGCGCTCAGGACGGAAGGCGACGAGCGACGGCTCCTTCAGCGACAGGAAGTCGTTGCGCACCCCGGCGCCGGCGTAAGCGGCGCGGGCGAACTCGTCGGTGTCGCTGTCGGCCTCCGCCCAGGTGATGTTGTGACGGTGCCGTGCGTCCATCTTGACCCCGCCCTTCTGCGTCGACCGGTCGAGCCCGAAGGTGACGAGAAATTCGTGCAGCAGGCTGGCGTGGTAGTTGTCGCGAGTATTCTCGGCATAGAGCTTCCAGTTTCCGCGGATCCGCTGGCGATTGTAGCCGAGCACCCGGACCGGCCGGTCGAAGAGGCGCCGCAGATGCGCCAGGATCGGTGGGCCGAGGTAATCTTCGAGCGGCTCGGCGTCCTCGGCCAGTGTGCCGAATACCGCGCCGTTGATGATGCCGACCCTCAACGGGCGCAGCCCGTGCTGAGACATCTCAAAGCTCGGGTCGAGGCCGCCCTTGCCCCGGATGCCGCGGCGGAACGGGATCGCCCGCAGCGAGCCGTCGAGCCCATAGCACCATTGGTGATAGATGCAGATATGCTCGTCGGCATTGCCGGACAGCTCGCGACGGACCAACGCGCCGCGATGTGCACAACGGTTGACGAAGGCCTTGACCGCACCCGATTTGTCGCGATTAAAGATGACGGGCGTGTCGCCGACCCAGGTCGCCCGGAAATCCCCCGGCTCGGGGATTTCGCAGTCGAGGCCGAGATAGCTCCACACCGGCCCGCGAAAGATCCGCTCCTGCTCCTGGGCGTAGATTTCGGCATCGTGATAAAGGCGGTAAGGCACTCGGCTGTAATCGAGCGCCGGCCAAATCGCAGCGGTCACCATCGCCGTGTCCAGGGAAGTTCAACGGGTCCGTTTGTACTCGTAATCCTCGCGCTCGCCGCTGCCGACACGCAGTTGCGGGTTCAGGGCGGGGCGAGTCGCCTGCAGTTTGGCATGAGTGTCGAGCGCCGCCTGGTCAGACCAACGTTCCAGCAAAACCAGCTTGTCCGGGTTGAGCGCACTCTGGAAAACCTCGAATTGCTCGCAGCCGGGTTCCTTCATGCACTCCTCGCAACGCGCCCTATACGCCTGCGCGAGCTCGGACCCTTTTCCCGGTGCGGCCGTGATCGTGACGAGAAGCCGAACTGCCATATCCCCTCCAATACCTGGTAAAGAACTCAAGCAGTACGATCGCGGTACAACGCCGTCAAGGACGGCCCGCGGGGTTTTGTCCGGTTACCGAGGTCACTTGTCTTCGGACTTATGTTCAGGTTTAATTCCTCTCATTCGAACAGCCGCACGGCTCACCACCTGATGGCACCGCCACCCCTCAGCGATGGAAATAGAACACCCGCAGGACACGGAAATATCGCGAGCTTCCCAATAATCGATCTCCGTCATAAACGAGAAAGACTGATCGCCATTATCCGGCGTCAGTCTCTATTACAGAATCGCGATTTTGTGCTCGCTTCGGGACGATCGAGCGACTTCTTTTTCGATATGAAGAAAACGATGTTCGATCCGGAGGGAGCGGCGCTGTTGGCAGACCTGCTGTTCGACGCGATCAAGGCCGAGGATGTCGAATACGTCGGGGGGCTGGAGACCGGAGCAATTCCGATCGTCGCGGCTCTGTGTGCAAGAAGCTGGCCCGAAAAACCGCTCAAGGGCTTTTTTGTGCGCAAGGAAAACAAGGGGCACGGCACCGATCAACGGATCGACGGCCTGCTCCAAAGGGGATCGAAAGTCATTCTCTTCGAAGACGTCACGACCACCGGCGGCTCGGCGATGCAGGCGGTGGACCAGGCGCGGCAATTGGAATGCACGGTGTTGAGGGTCGTCTCGGTGGTCGACCGCCTGGAAGGAGCCGCAGAGAACTTCCGAGCGGCGGGTATCGAGTTCGAGTCAGTGTTCACCTGGCGTGATTTCAGTTGAGCCAATCGGTCATCGACCTGGCGGCGGCGCATCTGAGGCGTCAATTTCTTTATCAGGCGCAACGCGGCCGGTTCGGCAGTTTGGACGCTTTGCTGGAGCTGGCGATTTCCGCCCGGGGATGTGTCGCATCATCGATGTCGCCGAGCCGGGTGACGGTGGCTTTTGTTCTCGAAAGGGTGCTCGTCCAGTGTGCCGAATACCTTGAAGCGCGGCCGGTGCCGATCTCGGAGATTGCTCAATTGGCCGACCGGCTCAATCGGTCGGTTTCACGCGCCGTCGAGTATCTCGCCGGAGCCGACGACGATCCGATCGACATCACAGCCGCTCTGGTCAAGTCGCGTCCGGCGAGAGACCGGTAATCACCAGGAGGATCATTGCAAACTGTCCCTCAGCAGAGCGGCGAGACGAACGCCCGCTTTCGCCAACTGCTCCTTGACGGCGGCGACGGCGCGGTCGCGATAGCGGGCATCCAGCCGGTATAGCGGGATTGGCCCACAAGCATCCGTCTCGCCCTTCCGCACTGGAGAGGTGAACTGACCGCCTGCTTCGGCCGGAAGGCCGTATACGACCGACTTCGCGAGTTCGTACAATTCCTGCGCCCATTCTTCTGGAGTGCCACCGGACCATTTGCGGATATCGACTGCGGTCAGCCTGGCAGCGATCTGCTCGGCGGCCTTGGCCGGGTTCTTCCCCTCCGCCTCGGCGACCAAGTCGTCCTCCCAGTAAATACTGAGCCGAACCGGGGTCTTGCTCCCGGGCGGAAGAACCGCGGCACAGCGCCCGCTCTGGTCGTTGCGCTCGATCGCGAAAAGTGGGTCATGGATATCGCCGACAAGATTGAGCAAGAATTGCAGGGCCATCAGCCGCTCCGGTTCCGAGGTGCTGGGCTCGCGCAGCTCCTTTGCGAACTGCTCGATCTTGTCGACAATGCAGTCGTCTTGCGGCCCGTGGCTCGCCGGCATCATCGTTCGCAAGCCGGGTCGGCCGAAACAGGCTTTGTTCAAATCGGTCTTGTCGGGATCGAATTTCACGTAATGCCACTTCGACGTCGCCGCTCGTCCTTCCGGGCTCTTCTCGCGCAGCGCATCGGCCCAGATTGCCTCTCCGGCTATGTCGGTCGTCGTCCAGGTATTCGATTTATCGGCCGCAAGAATCTCGGTAAGCTTCTTTTCGACCAGCGGATCCCCGGTCTGAAGGAGCCGATCGGCGAGCAGGGCGATGATCGCGTGTGCCTCGCCACCCCACGCCCAGCCCAACGGAGGCTCCCAGAGGAGGGCTGCCGGCACCAAACAGAGAATTGCGGAGCAAAGTCGAAGGCGGGTCATCGCGTCGGTTGGAATCGAATGGGTGTGTTGCGGGTCTAGCTCCTATGGTACCATTATAAGGGCTTGAGCACGCAACCGGCCCCGGTTCGGCAAAGCAAGATGAGCGGCGGTCGCATCCTCACCAGCCCGATCCTCTGGGTCGGGCTCTTCTTTGCAGTGCTGGTGCTGCGGATGGAAGCGCTGAGACCAGTCTTCCAGTGGGCGTTTCCTGGCATCGAGCCCGTGATCTACCAGCGCAGCAGCTTTCTTGCGTTGTTCCTGTCGCACTTCGCACTCGTCGCAGCGGCGAGCCTTGCGGCGATATCGGTCGGTCTCTCGCTCGCGGTTCTGGTCACGCGTCCCGCCGGACGGGATTTCCGATTGATGGTGAACACTCTGGCGACCGTGGGCCAGACCTTGCCGCCCGCCGCCGTTCTGGCGATTGCCGTCCCGGCCGTCGGATATGGCTCCCGCCCGACGGTGCTGGCCCTGTTTCTCTACGGTCTCCTGCCGATCATCGCGAGCGCGATCGCCGGTCTGGAAGGAGTGCCGGGCGCTGTACGCGAAGCAGCCATGGGGCTGGGGCTTTCGTCTTGGCAGCAGCTACGCGACGTGGAATTGCCTTTGGCTTCCCCGGTGATCCTTTCAGGAATACGCGTCTCGGTCACGATCGCCATCGGCACGGCGACGATCGGATCCACGGTCGGCGCCTTGACGCTCGGCACTCCGATCTTTAATGGCTTGGTCGCCGACAAGCTGCCCTTCGTCATCGAAGGCGCTGTTCTGGTCGCGTTGTTTGCGATCGTCACCGATCTGTCGTTCGCGGGCCTCGAACGATGGCTGCGGCGCGAAACCGGACAGCTAGTCAGCGAAACCAATCGATGAGGATGCCGAAGATGAAGACCGTGACCCCGCTCCACAACAGAAGGGCGAGAATGGTTTGTGCCCGGGCCGCATCCGGCACTACCCGAGAAAAATAGGCTGACCGCAGCATACGCATGGCGTCGCTCATCCAGCAGCTTGGAGGTTGACTTTAGCTGCGGCACGATGCGGGTGTCGAACGAAATTTTAACCAACATTCGCGAGTAGCAATTGAGGGCTCTCTTGGCTTTCGGATTGATGGTCTGCGTTACCGCTGCGGCCCGCGCCGAACCGCAAATTTTCAACATCTACGACTTCGCGTTTGAAGATGGCTCCGTCCTGCCGGAGTTGCGGGTCGCCTATGAAACCTACGGCAAGCTCGGCGCCGGGCGCGACAATGCGATCCTTTTGCTGCACGGGACGAGCGGCAATCGTCATAGCTTCGATGCAATGATCGGACCCGGGAGGACCTTTGATACCGACAAGAATTTCGTAATCACGGTCGACGCCATCGGCGGCGGTGATTCGTCCTCGCCGAAGGACGGGTTGGGACAGGATTTCCCACGCTATACGATCCGCGACATGATGGCGGCGCAGCACGCGCTGATCACCCGCGGACTCGAGCTGACGAACCTGCGGGCTGTCGGCGGCAGCTCGATGGGCTCTTTCGAAGCCCTCGAATGGGGTATTCATCACCCGGAATTGGTGCGCAGCCTGATCTTGCTGGTTCCGAGCCCCAGAGCCGAAGGCAATTTTCAGCTCACCGTCGATCTGATGACCGCCGTAATCGCGCTCGATCCGGATTGGCAGGGCGGCCGATATACGCGAAACCCGGTCGAGGGGCTGCAACTCGCCGGGATGGTCTATTACCCGTGGACCGTGTCGGCGCGCTATCTCGACCGGCTGCCGCCAACGCAATTGGCGAAGGAGATCGAGGATAGCGCTCGCGCCTTCGCCAATTGGGACGCCAATTCGCTGGTGTTGCGCTATGCCGCCAGCCGAGCTCATGACGTTTCCGGCCCTTTTGGCGGCGACCTCGGCGCCGCTCTGGCGCAGATCACGGCGCCGACGCTGATATTGCCGAGCGCGACCGACCGGCTGCTCGGGGTGCACGGCGCGCGCCGGATCCGAGACGGCGTCAAGCAGGCCAGCTATGCCGAAATCCCTTCAGAACTCGGCCACCGCGCGGCGCGCGCTGCACCGGGCACCCCCGAAAGCGAGTTCATCGACCGTCAGATCCGGGCCCTGCTCGCCAAGGTCGAATGACGGGCCGGTGCCCGGCCCAGTTTTTAACCGCCGAGCCGAGCCGCCTTGCCCCACCCCCGCGCGAATTGGCCGAGGAGCGGTTGAGAGGTCTCGGCAGCGAGCTTTACCCCGAGTTCCGAGAGTTTCGCGGAACCGCCGACCAGTGTCTCCAAACTGCTGCAAGTGAACCCGGCATTCACCTCGAACGCATCGGAGAGCGTCTTCACCGCGAGCAACTTTGTTGCTGTGTGCGCCAGCATATTCATGCCCGAAAGCGCCAGTCCGGCGATCTCGACGCTCATTGCTTCTAGGCCACGCGCGAGCGCCGCTTGCGATTGGGCAAGCACCGCCGCAGCGTCGCCCTCGAAATGCCCGAGATCGGCAGAATTCGCAGTCTTTGGCACCGCTGGAAGTGCGTCGAGGCTCGGCGTCGGTGCCGCCGTCGCCGCGGCGACCGCGAGATTCACAGCTGTTTCCGTCGATTTGTCGGCCTCAACCAGCAGATCCGCTGGTTTAAGCGGTTCGGCCTCGCTCGGCCCGTCTGCTGGGGCCGGAGCTTCGACCGGCTTGAACGGCGCCGCCGGAGCCTCGGCCGGCCCGGACGCGCGTAACGAGCGTCTGCCCTTGGTTTCCATGATCTTAGCCTTGTCCTCCACCGCGTCGATTTCGCGCCGCACAACCTCAGACATAAACGAAGAACCCGCGGTTCTCAAGCAAAATTGTGCGTCGCACAAGATAATCAGATCGGCTCGACGCGCAACAGGGTGTTTTCGGCGCCGGTTACGCGCACGCGGGTGCCGGCTGGGAGGTCCGGCCCGGCGACGAGCCAGGTCGTATCGTCGACTCTGAGCCGTCCGCGGCCGTCAACGATCGCACCGTCCAGTGTGAACATCCGACCGATGTAGCTCTCGGCGCGCCGGTTGAGGTGTCGTTGACTTGCGCCCGCTCTGGTGTGGGCGAAAGCAGTCCGGCCGAGGGCGACGCTGGCGACGGCGAGGCCCGCAAAGATCAACGCCTGGTGCTCCCAAGCGAGCGCGGGATAACGCCAGGAGATCGCCGCGACGCCGAGCGCCGCGGCGGCCAGCCAAATACAGACCATCGCCGGCACGGCGACTTCGATCACGCCGAGAACAGCGCTGAGAACGGCCCAGTACCAATACGGCATCAACGCCCCGTTGCCGGCCGTCCTACCGCTGGATTGGCCTCACCACGGGGCGCGCTGAAGCTCTCGCGCGCCAACTCGGCGATCCCGGCCAAGGATCCGATCATCGATGCGCTCTCGAGCGGCATCAGGATAACCTTCTGATTCTGGCTACTGGCGAGACGACCAATAGCATCGATATAGCGCTGCGCCACGAAGTAGTTGATCGCCTGGATGCTGCCGCGCCCGATCGCCTCGGAAACCGACGTCGTCGCGCTGGCCTCCGCCTCGGCCTGTCGCTCCCGCGCCTCCGCGTCGCGAAACGCTGCCTCGCGACGCGCTTCCGCAGCAAGAATCACCGCCTGCTTCTCGCCCTCGGCCTTGAGCACCGCCGCCTGCTTGAAACCCTCCGCCTCCAGTACGTTGGCACGTTTCTCGCGTTCGGCCTTCATCTGCCGGGCCATCGCCGCAACCAGCTCCTGAGGCGGTGTGATGTCCTTGATTTCGACGCGTTGAACCTTTACGCCCCACGGCGTGGTCGCCGCATCGACGACAGTGAGAAGCTGACTGTTGATGCGGTCGCGTTCGGACAACAGCTCGTCGAGGCTCATCGAGCCCATGACCGTACGGATGTTGGTCATCACCAAATTGAGGATCGCGAGTTCGAGGGTGGTGACTTCATAGGCCGCCTTCGCCGCGTCCAGCACTTGATAAAAGACAATGGCGTCTACCGTCACCACGGCGTTATCGCGGGTGATGACGCTCTGCGAAGGAACATCGAGCACAGTCTCCATCATGTTCATCCTCGCCCCGACGCGATCTACTACGGGGACGATGAGAGCGAGACCCGGCTCGAGGGTGCGGACATAACGGCCGAATCGCTCAACCGTCCATTCATTCCCTTGGGGGACCCTCTGAACCGCAAGAATGACAAAAATTAGCGCGAACAAAACCACGAAGAGAACGAAGACGGAGAAGGCGCTGAGCATGACACCGTTCGATCAGCAGTTGCGTTCTCGTATTCTATCCAGCACTCATTGCGATAGCATTAGCGGCTTGCAAGCGGAAGCAGGCGGCGCTCCGAGGTGCGCCGCGCTCGCAAGCCGTGAGTTTCGAGGCCTTTAATCGATTTGTCCGGTCGAAAACGTAGACAGTGATGCCCGGTTTTTCTATTCTACCTGACGATGACTGTGCGCGATCGCTGGTCGGTCGCAGTCTGTTGGGGGAATGGGGGGTTGAAGTGGAAGTATTCAGGAACACCGCGCGGTGCACGCCGCGCGCTGCGCCGCTCTGGCGGCGCTTTCTAGCCGGCGCTTGCCTCGGCGCCATTGCGGCTCTTTTGATGCTCGGCGCGAGTCCGGCCGCGGCGCGGCACCACCCGGGATATCATGGCCATGCGCGACATGGATTTTACGGCGTCGACCCGTCGCGGGAAAACGAGTCGATCGTCATCGATGCCGAAACCGGCCGAGTGCTCAGCGAGATGAACGCCGACGCGATCACCTATCCCGCCTCGCTGACCAAAATGATGACGTTGTACTTGACGTTCGAGGCGCTGAACTCGGGCCGGCTCGGGCTGGACCAGTATCTGCGGGTCTCGAGCGAAGCGGCGAGCAAGAGCCCGACAAAGCTGCACCTCATCCCGGGCGATTCGGTTCAAGTTCACGACCTGATTCTCGGTATCGTCACAAAATCCGCCAATGATGCCGCCGCGGTACTCGCCGAGGGGCTGGCCGGCAGTGAACCGGCATTTGCCGACCGCATGACCGCGAAGGCACGTCAGCTCGGGATGACCAGCACGGTCTATCGCAACGCCTCCGGTTTGCCGGATCCCGAGCAGCGCACGACGGCGCGCGACACGGCGCAGCTCGCACTTGCCCTCTACCACGACTTTCCGCGCGAATACCGCTATTTCGCAACACGCCAGTTCTTTTTCCGCGGCCGAGTGATCCTCACGCACAACCACCTGCTCGATTGGTACGAAGGCGCAGACGGGATCAAGACCGGATACATCGGCGCCTCGGGCTTCAATCTCGCTGCTTCGGCGGTGCGCAACGGTCACCGGTTGATTGGCGTCGTCATGGGCGGAGTGTCGGCCGGCTCGCGCGACCGGGAAATGGCTGCTCTCCTCGATCAGGGCTTCTCTGACCTAGGGGCCGGCGGCATCCTGGTGGCGGGGCGCGAAGCGCCGTCACCGGCGGTGGCGCCCGCGGTGGCCGAGACGGACCAGTCCGAACCGGTCCGCCCGCGCGAAA
Organism: uncultured Alphaproteobacteria bacterium; assembly: GCA_963812675.1. GTDB lineage: Bacteria > Pseudomonadota > Alphaproteobacteria > ATCC43930 > CGMCC-115725 > AP-15. Next base: position 755,987 of record CAWEWR010000007.1, read on the forward strand.
AAATTGGACAGCTGGCCAAAGCCGCCCGCAAGATCGCCGCCCACCTCTCGCCCGTTGCCAAGGCGGAGGCGGCACCAATGGCTAACGATCGCTGGAGCATCCAGCTCGGTGCGTTCCGTGTCGAGAGTGCGGCCGAGGAAGCTGCGCGTTCCGCCGCTGCGGTGCCCGGAGCCAAGGGTAAGCCGGTACAGATCGTGCGGCCCTCGAAGGGCGGCAAGGAGCACGTCTACCGTGCGCGGCTCCTCAACTTTTCGCCGCAGGAAGCACAGGGCGCATGCACCGCGCTCCACAAAAAGAAGGTCGAATGCTCGGTGGTCCCGCCGGCGCCGGTCAAAGTCGCCTTTCGCTGAATCGGGTTGCGGACGGTAGCGTTACCCTCACCCACCAAGCCCTGCGAGCTTGGCCCCCCTCTCCCGCGGTGCGGGAGAGGAACCTTTTAGCGGAAGAGCCGTAGCCCCTCTCTCGCATTGCGGGAGAAGGTGCCGAGCGCAGCGAGGCCGGTGAGGGTCTTGCCGCGGCGCAAGCCGAAAGACGATCAGTCGCGCCGATAGGGGTAGCAGCGGCTTCTCTCGAGCGAGAGGCCGTAATGCTGGCCGAGAGCACGGATGGCGTCCGCATGGTCGACATAGGGGTCCGCATTCGCTATTCCGACGATAATCGGCCGGAAGCTCCGGTCGTCGCGGCCACCCGGCGCCAGCATGGCCGTTACCAGCGGATTACCTTCGTCGTCGCGCAACGTCAGGAATAACGGCATTTCGCGCTGTACATGCGCCTTGAGCCCGATCTCCTGCTCGAAGTAAACCTTGGAGGCGGGCTGGAAGCTCTGTATCGCCTTTTCCTCCTCCTTGCGAAAGAACTTCTCGACGGCGTGGCGCATGCCTTCGGATTCTACCGCTGCCTCGGCTTCGGTCTCGATCCGAAACCAGGTCTTCCCGCCTGGAGCATCGCAAACGTATTTCATGCATCCTCCCAATTTCCTACCAGGAGCTGGATCGCGAACCATCGGGCAGGTGCACCATTATCGGCAGAGGACGGCATGCCGACAAGGCTGGGTCCGCAACCTTCATTGATTATTATAGCAGCATTTCTTGGCGCGTTGCCGATCTGCTACGTTTCGCCCAAGGGGCCACCGCCGGCGCTGGGCAATTCTGTCCAATCCCGCCACAGCGAGATCAAAGCGGCCATGATCGCCGGGCCGAGAAACAGCCCGATGATGCCAAACGTCTCCAGCCCGCCGAGAATCCCCAGCAGCACCCACAAGAACGGTAGACGCGCAGCCCCGCCGATAATGACCGGTCGGATCGCATGATCCGCGACAAAGACGACGACCAGACCAAAGCAGAAAACCGCCGCGGCGGCGATCGTGCTGCCGCTCGCGGCCAAGTACAAAGCGGCAGCCCCGAATGCTACCGGCGCACCGAACGGGATGACCGCGAGAACGCCGGTCAGTGCCGCTACCGAGACCGGATGCGGAAGACCGGCGATGATATAGGCAATGCCGATCAGCGCGCCCTCCCCCAGCCCAACCAGCACCAAGCCGTTCACGGTCGCGAGCACCGCCTGCACCATGTGGCGCCCGACCCGCTCCCCATCCGGTCCGAGCAGCCGGTCGCTGACGCGCAGCAGCTGCCAGCTGAACAGCACTCCGTCGCGAAACAGAAAAAACAAGGTCAGAAGAGTGAAGCCGAAGATGATCAATCGGTGAATGATTTCGGCGCCGTAGAGCCGAGCCGATGCAGCGACCGATCGCGGGTTGATCCTTCCCAGCAGCTCCTGAGCCGCATTGGGGTCGCTCAGATTGGCGCGCCACCACTCCTCGACGGCGCGGCCGACAACCGGGAATTGCGGGACCCATTCGGGGACCGGGACACCGTTGTGCTCGGCCTCGCCGAGATATTGGACGACGATGCGAACCTCGCGCCCGCCTTCGAGCGCGACATAGATGAACGGGACAATGAAAATGAGCCCGACAGCGAGAGTAACCACCAGAGGCGCAAGGATCCGGGACTTGCCCCCGGGAAGCGCGAGAGCGACCCGGCGATAGAGCGGCCAGAGGGCGATCGCCAGAACACCGGCCCAGGCGAGCGCGGCGAGAAAGCGATGCAGGATCCATACCCCGAGCGCGACCAAGGCGATCGCCAGCACGACCCGTGCGATACGCCGCGAGAGAGCCAGACGCTCGGCCTCGATAACATCGGCAGGGCGAGGCAGGCCGGGGCTGCGATCCACTGAGCTCAGACCCGTCCAGGGATTTGCGCTCGACCCGCGGGAACGATCATTTGAGCTGGTCGGCGACCTTGTCGATGCCGGCTTTGGCGCATGCCTCGTCTTTCTCTCCGCCCGGTGCACCAGAGACCCCGACCGCGCCGATGACTTCGTCACCGGCCTTGATCGGCAGCGCACCCTGTGCCGCGACGATCCCGGTAAGGTGCACGGCTCCGAGCGTGGGGTTGTCCTTGACCCGTTGAGCGAATTCGCCCGAGGGGATGCGGAAGGTGCGAGCGGTATAGGCCTTGCGCTGGCTGTTCTCCATCGTATGCGGTGGGGCGCCGTCGCCGCGCACCGCGACGAGAACCTCGCCGTTGCGGCCGAGCACATGTACCGAGACGTGGTAGCCCTGCTTGGTGCAGGTTTCGAGCGCCGTCTGTGCGATCGTCATCGCCATTCTTGCCGACAGGCTCTTCTCGGTGATCAACTGTGCACCCGCCGGCGCAGCCAGCGCGCCAACGAGGCCGATTACGGCGAGGCAACCGGATATCGGACGCATGCTGTTCCCTCCCCGGGTCAAAATTGCCGCCCGCTGCCGGGATGCGGCTCGCGGTCGAAGCCTACCACATTTAACCCGTGTTCCGCTGGAGGAGGTTGGCCGATGATTGCAAGGCGCCGGATGCTCGAGATCGCCGCCGGCAGTGCCGCCGTGTTTTCGCTGGGCGGCGCCGGACAGGCGGCAACACTGCCGCTCACGCCACGGCAAACGGCGGGGCCGTTCTATCCTTTGTCGATTCCCGCCGATTCGGACAACGATTTGGTGCAAGTCACCGGACACAATGGCTCCGCGAAGGGCACGGTCAGCTATATCAGCGGGCACATCGCTGATCCGGACGGTCGGCTCCTATCCGGTGCGCGGGTCGAGATCTGGCAGTGCGACACAAACGGCCGCTACCATTATGTCCGGGACGACCGCGCCGACACGCCGCTCGACGATAATTTCCAGGGCTACGGCCAGACCATCACCGATGAAACGGGCGGCTACCGATTCCGCACGATCAGGCCGGTGCCTTATCCCGGCCGCACCGCGCATATCCATTTCGCAGTGTCGGGCCCCGGCTGGGCGCGCTTCACGACTCAGATGTACATCGCTGGCGAGCCGCTCAACGAGCGCGACGGCGTGCTGATGGGCGTGCGCGATCCGGCTGCCCGCGCCCGCCTGATCGTGCCGCTCCGCCCGGCTCCCCAGATCGAGGCGAACGCTCTTGCCGGCACCTTCGACATCGTCATCGGCTGAACGGACGAAAAGCGGCGATGCGCCGCTTTGGATAACTACCTGCCGCTCAGGGGTTCTTGACGGGAGGAAGGGTGGTCAGATCGGGAGGATTGAGACAGGTGGGATGGCCGAAGCCGCCCGCGCTGATACCCGTTCCTCCGTTGGGGTTCGGCGTGATGTCGAAAATGATGTTGTCGGGGTGTGTTGGGTCTCCGGAACCCCCCCCGACAGTCCCCAAATGGTCGAGACTGAGGGTATTGCGAACGCGCCAGGCAATCATGTGGTCGGTGCAGGACGTATCACCGCTGACGCCGACGCCGCCGACCTTGACTCCGCCACTTGCATAGAGCGCTAGCCCACCACCAAAGACGTTTACTCCTCCGACACGGTTGCCGACCATCGGGTCGTTCCGCGTTCCGTACAAAAATGCCGGACCTTGATAGGCGATCTCCGCATCGACCGGATTGCTGTGCTGCAGCCCATAAAGACTGCCGCCTGGCTGCACGGCAGAGTACAAATTTGCCGTCGACAACGCGAAAGCGCCTTTTCTGCCATCCTTACCGAGGCTGAAACCATTTGCAGCGTTGGCCTTTTGCGCAGAGATGGCGCGGCTACCTAGCCATTGGCTGGTGTAAGCAGAACCGGAAAACGCGACGGCACAAACCGTGCCGTCATTGGCTACGATCGTCCCCCACATATTGAAGCCGAGCCCCCCGTTGCCAGTTGCTCCAACTGCGCCGTCGAGTGCGGACTGGAGGGTGGCCTGACTAGGTAGGCTGGAACAGATGGAGTTACCATCGGCGACAGCCGAACCTGCTGCAGACCAAACAGCAAGGCAGACCGCGCCGGCGATGACCCAATGCTGAATTTTCATCTCTCTCCCCTCGTGTGATGGGCGGGACCGCCCTATCGCGGCCCGCTGTTTTGCGTCGCAGAAACCCGCGCCGCAGCCGAGTTCTCACGACCGGGAGAAATTAGCAGAGATTTTATCGATAGGAATACTTGACGACGTACATCAATGGTTAATTTCGACAATAATGCTTGGGCGAGTAAGTTAACCTTATTATTGCCCGACATTACTCATCGGCTGGCGGCTCCGAGGGCATATGCGAAGGAGATCCGTAAAAGCACGGCACCGCCGCGCACGCGATCAGGCGGGTGCAGTCTCTTTCCGATGCCGCAAATGTTCGATCCTGGCCTTCATCTCGGGCGCCGGCCAATCTTCGACAAGCCACCGCGGGAGTGGCTCGCCGGGGCCGCTGACCGGGAGCGCCTCGTCCTCGTCACTGCGGCCATCGGAAAACAGCTCCAACGCGTAGGGCATTTCGTAATAGATCTCTAGGACAGTGCCGTCCGGGTCGGCGAAGTAAAAGCTGCGCTGGTTAACGTGGTTGGCGGCCCGCATGATCGGAACCCCGTGTTCGACCAGATGGGCATAGGCCTCGCGCAGCGCGGCGTAGCTGCCGACCTGGAAGGCGATGTGAGCGAGCCCGATCTGCCCGCGCTGCGGGCGCGGAGCATCATCGGGCGAGGGGTGCTGCCCGATGTCGAGGGTGTGGAAATTCTCGCCCAAGGTCATAAAGACGCCGCCATGATCCGGGTCCTCCTCGGCGATCCGAAAGCCGAGCACATCGCGGTAAAACCGCTTCGAAGCCTCCTGGTCGGCGACCCTCAGATTGACGTGCCCGATGCCCGACAGCTTGATCATCTTGGCTCTCCGATGTTCGGCATCCGCGCAAGTTAGGCCCGCCCCAACCGCCCGGCAAGCCGATGGCTGCCATCGCGGAAATGCGCTCAGAATTTGGGCAGTGCGGGTGCATAGTCCGGCGCGCCGACATTGGGGCAAGGAAGAATGACGAGCACGAGCGTATCGGCGGAGCGCAGCGACGCCAACAGGGCCCAGACCCGCCGGATCGCCGAAGGCGCCGCGTTCTCGGTCATCATGGCGCTGAGCTTTTCGCATTTTCTCAACGACATGATGCAGTCGCTGGTGCCGGCGCTCTACCCGATGTGGAAGAGCGAGTACGGCCTCAGCTTTGCGCAGATCGGGCTGATCAGCCTGGTGACGCAGGTCACCTCGTCCTTGCTGCAGCCCGCGGTCGGGCTGTTCTCGGACCACCGGCCGCAACCCTACTCGCTGGCCGTCGGGATGGGTGCGACCTTGATCGGTCTGCTGCTGCTGGCGAGCGCCGCCAGCTACCCCGTCCTCATCCTGGCGGCGGCACTGGTAGGCACCGGCTCCGCAGTCTTTCACCCGGAAGCCTCGCGCGTCGCCCGACTGGCTTCGGGCGGACGGCACGGTCTGGCTCAATCCTTGTTCCAGGTCGGCGGCAACATCGGCTCCTCGCTGGGACCGATCCTGGCCGCCTTTATCGTGATCCCGAAGGGCCAGTCGAGCATTGCGTGGTTCTCCTCGGCCGCGCTATTGGCCATAACCGTGCTGTTCGGCGTCGGCAACTGGTATCGCAGAGAGCACACCGGCCCAGCCCGGCCCGGCGCCCGCCAATCGGTCGAACGCAGTCACCTGTCGCGCCGCAAGGTCGCCTGGTCGGTGGCGATCCTCCTGGCGCTGGTCTTCTCCAAATCCTTCTACACGGCGAGCCTCAACAGCTATTACACCTTTTACCTGATCAGCAAATTTCACGTCTCGGTTGCTAGCGCGCAGATCTATCTGTTCGCCTTTCTCGCCTCGGTAGCGGTCGGCACGTTGGTAGGCGGCCCGGTCGGCGACCGGATCGGCCGCAAATACGTCCTGTGGGGTTCGATCGTCGGGGTGCTGCCGTTCACCCTGGTGCTGCCCTATGCCGATCTGTTCTGGACCGGCATCCTGACGGTCGCCATCGGCCTGATCCTGGCCTCGGCCTCTTCGGCGATCATCGTCTACGCTCTGGAGCTGGTGCCGGGAAAGGTCGGCACGGTCGCCGGGCTGTTCTTTGGCTTGTCTTTCGGCATGGCCGGGATCGGGGCGGCGGCGCTCGGCCGCCTCGCCGACGCGACGAGCATCGATTACGTCTATCAAATCTGTGCTTTTCTGCCGCTGCTCGGCTTGTTGACCGTGCTGTTGCCGAATATCGGCCGGCCGCACGGAACGAGGCTCGCTTCGCCGGTGACCGGATCGACCATAACGCGCGGTGCCCGCGCGAGCCGGTAACCGCGCCCGTCGGCGCTCTCGCCGGTGCGCATGTCAAAGCGGTACCCGTGCCACGGGCAGCGCAGGATCCCGTTCCGCGGTGCGGCCTCGTCGAGCGGTCCAAGCCAATGCGGGCAGATCGTGGCATGGGCGAAGAGCGTCCCGTCTTCGCCCTCGACGATGCGGAACGGCTCGCCGTCGTATTCGACGAGGAGCGGCAGCCCTCGGCGCAGCTCGGCTGACGGACCGAGAGGAACGGGCTTCTCGGAACGCCTGCACTCGGCGGAGGCGCGCGTCATCATTTCCTCGCGCCGCATCATCATCGCCTCGTCCTCGTTCCACAGCCGTGCGCAGCTGGCGCGGTATTTGTCGCCGAGCGCGGCAAGCTGTTGCGGGTCCCGCTCCGGCAGATAATAGCGGACTTCGACCGCCGTCCGATGCTGTCCTAGCGCCCTCAGCAATGTCCAAATCTCGGTCCCCGCGCCGTCTCCGGCGAGGGTCTGCACGCGGTATTGGGCGTCCTCTCGGTCCGCCCGCATCTCGAGGACCAGGCGCCGATCGGGCGTGCCGGGATTCTTGGTCAGCGCCACGCGCCACCCCCAGTCGCCGATCTCGATCAGCTCGACCGCATTGAAATACATCTCGTGCAATACCGGCAGATGCTCCCAGTCGAACACATTCTCCCAAATGCGCTCGACGCCGGCGTCCACCTCGCGCGTGTAGGTGACGGCGAGCTCGAGCGACGGGGGGACTTGCAGCGCCTCGCGATCAACGGCCATTTTGTGCTCAGGCGTGCCAACTAGGGCCGGGATTGCCAGGGTTGCCGAACCGCGCGCACTCCTGTTCCGCCTGTTTTATCAGGTCGAGATCAGGCGTCATCAAATTCCCTCATCAAAAATCGTACCCCGCTCACTGCTGCCGACGCCCGCGACGGTACAACGACAATGTGGCAATTACGGGGTTAGCTTTGAGCGCACGGAAATCGCGGCGATCTTAGCTTAATGCTGAACCGAAAGTCCTCTTCGCGCCGTTGATTTCCACATCGAGCTGCGGCTGCGCGGGTCAAGCGTTCCAGGCGGGGTCGGATTAAGGATGATGGCACGGCATCGTATTGGCGAGGTCGACCACCGCCAATTCTAGTCGACCCCGCCGGATTGACAGCGCTGACTCGTCCCTCAGGAGGCGGCGTGGATGTGCCAGCTCGGGCCCGGGTTCGCCCCGACCGTCACCTCTCTGAACGGGGTCAGGCGCGACCGCTCCTCGATGGTTTCTGCCTCGCTCTCGCTGATTCCTTCCGGTTCCTGAGTATCGCTGCGATTCGCCTGATCCCGGTTCATGTTGGGTCGTCTCGCGAATAGCCATTGCATCGGCGCGGCGGAACCTTTCGAAACGCACCTCACCCACACTGTTTCTTAACAGAGAGCCCGGTCCGGCGAGCCGCCCCCTTCGACTGCCCCACAGACGGGCCTGACGCCTATGCGGCTTCTGACACAGTCACTGCCGTGTGCCCTATGGGACACCAAGTCACTGGACCGCGGCGGTGATCGCTGCGCCGAGATCCTTGGTGCCGGCGTTGCCGCCGAGGTCGGGAGTGCGGGTGCCGCCCTCCGCAAGGACCTCGGTAATTGCGCGCTCGACGGCCGCCGCCGCGGCGCCCTCGCCGAGATGGTCGAGCATCATCGCGCCCGACCAGACCTGGCCAATCGGATTGGCGATGCCGCGGCCGGCAATGTCCGGCGCCGAGCCATGCACCGGCTCGAACATCGAGGGGTATTCGCGCTCGGGGTTGATGTTGCCGGACGGCGCGATGCCGATCGAGCCGACGACCGCAGGCCCCAGATCGGACAGAATATCGCCGAACAAGTTCGACCCGACGACCACGTCGAACCAGTCGGGATGACGCACGAAATGCGCCGTCAGGATATCGATGTGGTACTGGTCGGTTTTCACGTCCGGGTAGTCGCGCGCGACCGCCGCGAAGCGCTCGTCCCAGAACGGCATCGTGTGGATGATGCCGTTCGATTTAGTCGCCGAGGTAACGTGCTTCTTGCGCGTACGGGCCAGCTCAAACGCATAGCGCATGACGCGGTCGCAGCCGCGTCGCGTGAAGACTGATTCCTGCATTGCCATTTCGTGTTCGGTGCCGCCATAGAGCCGACCGCCGATTTCCGAGTATTCCCCCTCGTTGTTCTCGCGCACGACATAAAAATCGATGTCGCCCGGCGCGCGGTCGCGCAGCGGCGACTGGACCCCGGCGAGGAGCCGCACCGGACGCAGGTTGACGTATTGGTGAAAGCCGCGCCGCAGCGGGATCAGCAAACCCCACAACGAGACGTGGTCCGGCACCTCGGGGTGGCCGACTGCGCCGAGATAAACGGCGTCGTAAAGCCGCAACCGCTCGATCCCGTCCTCCGGCATCATCATGCCCATATTGACGTAGCGCTCGCAGCTCCAGTCGAATTCGTGCCATTGGAAGCCAAAGCCGTAGGCGCGTGCCGCCGCCTCCATCGCGGCGATGCCTTCCGGCATCACCTCGCGCCCGATGCCGTCGCCGGCGATCACCGCGATCCGATAATTCTTTGCCATGCTGCACCTCCGCTTCCGGACCGGAGCATAACGCGAAACCCACATTTTTCGGACCGGGCAAAATTTGATGGGTTTCGACCCATCCTACCGAGTTCCGCGTTCCCGACCCTAGCCTGAATGGAGGGGATGGGAGTGGTCGAGCGGGCCGTGGCCGCGGCCCAAACCTGGAGCGCTGGCGATTGCCTGCTGGACGTAGGCTCGGGCGCGTCCGACCGCCCCTTCGACATCCAGCCCTTGGGCCAGGCCCGCAGCAATCGCTGAGGCGAGGGTGCAGCCGGTCCCATGAGTATGGCGGGTCGAGAGCCGCGGGCTTTCCCAGACGCGAACGTCTGCTTTGGTAACCAGCACGTCCGACACGATCGCCCCGGGTAGATGTCCACCCTTGACCAGCACTGACCGGCAGCCGAGGCTCAGCAGGTTTTCGCCGGCGGCGCGCATTTCGGCGAGATTGCCGATCGGGGTGCCGCAGAGAATTTCGGCTTCCGGTAAATTCGGAGTGACTATTTCCGCCCGCGCGATCAGAAGCTGCTTCAGCCCCTCGATCGCCGCAGGATCGATCAGCCGGGCGCCGCCCTTTGCTACCATTACCGGATCGACGACGAGCGGAATGCCGGCGGCCCGCTCGCTTATCGCGGCCGCGATCGTCTCGATGACGGCCAAATCGTGCAGCATGCCGGTCTTGATCGCATCGGCGCCGATGTCGTCGAGCACGACCTCGATCTGCTGCCGAACAAAGTCGGGCGGGATCGGCAGAACGCCGAATACGCCCTCGGTGTTTTGCGCGGTCAGCGCGGTGATCGCCGTGGCCGCATAGGCGTCGAGCATCGATACGGTCTTGATGTCGGCCTGGATGCCGGCGCCGCCGCCGGAATCGGAACCGGCAATGATCAGCACCCGGCCGGGCACGTCTATTCCGCGGCCTGCGCCGAACCGAGCCGCGCGATCCGCGGTCCGTTATTCTCGATAGCGGCGGCCGCATCGAGGATCGCGCCGCAGATCTCGTCCACTACCGCGGCGACGAGCTCCTCGTCCTCACCTTCAGCCATGACCCGGATCACCGGCTCCGTGCCCGACTTGCGGATCACCAGACGGCCGGTCACGCCGAGCCGGCCGTTGCCTTCATCGATGGCACGTTTGACCGGGATCGACGCGAGGGGGTCACCTTCCGCAAATCGCACACTGCGCAGCCGCTGCGGCACCGGGGTGAACAGACGGCAGACCTCGCTCGCCCGCCGACCCGTCTCGACAATCGAGGCCAGCACCTGGAGGGCCGCAATCAAGCCGTCGCCGGTCGTCGCGTAATCGGACAGGATGATGTGGCCGGACTGCTCGCCACCGAGGTTGCAGCCGAGCGCGCGCATTTTTTCGACGACGTGGCGGTCCCCGACCTTGGTGCGGTGCAGCTCGATGCTGTGGCCGGCGAGAAAGCGCTCGAGGCCGAGATTTGACATGATCGTGGCAACCAGAGCGCTGCCTGCGAGGCGGCCGCCCCGCGCCAGCCCGGTCGCGATCAGCGCCATCAGCTGGTCGCCGTCGAGAATGACGCCGCGCTCGTCGGCGATAATCAGGCGATCGGCATCGCCGTCAAGTGCAATCCCGATATCGGCCCGCCGCGCTAAAACTTCGCGCCGCATCTGTTCAGGCTCCAACGCGCCGCATTCGCGGTTGATGTTGAGGCCGTCGGGCGAGACGCCGAGCGAGAAGACCTCGGCGCCAAGCTCCCAGAATACCGTCGGCGCGACCTTGTAGCCGGCGCCGTGTGCGCAGTCTACGACGATGCGCAGCCCGTCCAGCCGCAATCCGCGAGGAAAGCTTTGTTTGACGAATTCGATATAGCGGCCGCCGGCATCCTCGAGCCGCTTCACACGTCCCAGCTCCGCCGGGCTCGCCCGCCGGCTCGGCCCGTTATCCAGGCAGGTTTCGATCGTGTGCTCGAATTCGTCCGATAGCTTGTAGCCGTCGCGGCCGAACAATTTGATGCCGTTATCCCCATAGGGATTATGCGAGGCCGAAAGAACGACGCCGAGATCGGCGCGCAAGCTGCGCGTCAGCATGGCGATGGCCGGGGTCGGGAGAGGGCCGACCAGCACGACGTCCATCCCCATTGTCACAAAGCCGGCGGTCAGCGCGGGTTCGAGCATGTAACCGGAGAGCCGAGTATCCTTGCCGATGACGACGAGGTGCTTGTGGGCCCCGTTCTGGAAGCATTCCCCGACTGCCATTGCTACTTTCAGCGCCGTCTCCGGCGTCATCGGTTCGCTGTTGGCGGTCCCGCGGATCCCATCGGTGCCGAAGAGCTTCCGCGTCATGGCGCCCCCCCTAAAATCGTAAACAGGTAACCGTACTCTACTGCTTGGGAAATGCCTTCACAAGTCAAAGGACATTTGGCAGCATAACCTTCCGAAACCTGTGTAGTTTAACCAAACCAAATAAAAGAAAAGTTAAAAACCGGCGGGCGGCACGTCAGCTTCGGGCGCAGCCTATCGTTTGAGACCCGCCGGACCTGGCCTCGAAACCGGAGCCCTGGGCGGCCTATTTGCGCGTTCAGCCGCCCGGCTGGGGCTCGGGCTCGAGGCCGGTCGGCCGGCCGGCTGGCGGGACCGAGCTGCGCCTTCCCGGGCGCGGTTCGTCGGCAACAGGACCGGTGGAGGTCTCGCGCACGATCCGCTCGCCCTTGATGATCCGCCGGATTTCGTCGACCGCCAGCGTCTCGTATTCGAGCAGCCCCTTCGCCAATGCGTGCAGCTGGTCCATGCGAGAGCTCAGAATCTCTCTCGCAGTCTGCTCGCCTTCGTCGATGATACGGCGGATCTCTTCGTCGATGACCTTGGCGGTCGCCTCGGAAACATTCTTGCGCTGCGTAACCGAGTGACCGAGAAACACTTCCTCCTCGTTTTCCGCGTAGCGCAAGGGTCCGAGCTTCTCACTGAACCCGAATTCGGTCACCATGCGGCGCGCGAGACCGGTGGCGCGGCGGATATCGTCGGCCGCGCCCGTCGTCACCTTGTCGGGCCCAAAGATCAACTCCTCGGCGATACGGCCCCCGAACAGGCTCGCCAGCATGGCTTTGATCTCGATCTTGGACTGACTGTATTTGTCGCGCTCTGGCAGGAACATCGTCACACCGAGCGCCCGGCCGCGCGGAATTATCGTCACCTTGTGGAGCGGCTCATGGCCCTCCGCGTAGAGCATGCAGAGTGCATGACCGGCCTCGTGATAGGCGGTCAGCTTCTTCTCGTCCTCGGTCATGACCATCGAGCGCCGCTCGGCACCCATCATGACCTTGTCCTTCGCCTGCTCGAATTCGCTCATCGCAACCGAGCGCTTGCCTCTGCGCGCCGCCATCAGCGCCGCTTCGTTGACAAGGTTGGCGAGGTCGGCGCCGGAGAAACCAGGTGTGCCACGCGCAATGATTTTCGGGTCGACATCCGAGGCGAGCGGGACTTTCCGCATGTGCACCTTGAGGATCTTCTCGCGACCCAGCACATCCGGGTTGGGGACGACGACTTGCCGGTCGAACCTTCCGGGCCGCAACAGAGCGGGATCGAGCACATCCGGCCGGTTGGTTGCCGCGATCAGGATCACCCCCTCATTCGCCTCGAAGCCGTCCATTTCGACAAGCAGCTGGTTCAGCGTCTGCTCGCGCTCGTCATTGCCGCCGCCGAGGCCGGCGCCGCGATGCCGCCCGACCGCATCGATCTCATCAATAAAGATTATGCACGGCGCGTTCTTCTTTCCTTGCTCGAACATGTCGCGCACCCGGCTCGCGCCGACACCGACAAACATCTCGACAAAATCGGAGCCCGAGATCGTGAAGAACGGCACATTCGCCTCGCCGGCGATAGCGCGGGCGAGCAGGGTCTTGCCGGTGCCCGGCGACCCCACCAACAGCACGCCCTTCGGGATCTTTCCACCGAGTCGCTGAAATTTCTGGGGGTCCTTCAGGTATTCGACGATTTCCTCGAGTTCCTGCTTGGCTTCGTCGATGCCCGCAACGTCCTCGAACGTGATGCGGCCGACCTTTTCGGTCAGCAGACGCGCCCGGCTCTTGCCGAAGCCCATCGCGCGGCCGCCGCCGCCCTGCATCTGGCGCATAAAGAAGATCCATACGCCGATCAACAGCAGCATCGGGAACCACGAAATCAGCACGCCGAACAGTGAAGGCACGTTTTCGTCGACCGGGGCGGCGGTGATGCGCACGCCCTTGTCGGTCAACCGACCGACAAGGTTGGGATCGTTCGGGGCGTAGGTCGAGAATGCGCGGCTATCGGTGAAGTGGCCGCTGATGCTGTTGCCCTGGATCGTGACATCGGCAACCTGCCCTCGATTGACATCATTCAGAAAGTCCGAGAATGCCAGGGTGGCTTGCGGCCCGCGGCTGGATGAGGTCTGGAACAGGTTGAAGAGTGCGACGAGAAGCAGCCCGATAACGATCCAGAGGGCGAGATTCTTGCCGAAATTATTCACGACGAACGCCTTTCATACCGAGCTGGGCATCCCGTGCCTAGACTACCCTTCGAGGAGCCGCACCAGCGACATTTTTCGCTCGAGTTACAGATAAGACGCGAGCGGTATTAAACAACGGCAAAGCCCGCTTGCGTCAATGGAGTAACCGGGCGAAACACAACCTCCGGCAAATCGGCGATCCCCTCGCGTTCATACCCCAGATGAGGAATGGCTGCGATGCCCTCTTCGTCCCACACGACCGGAAGAACGGGGAACAGCAGCCGCGGCAGCCATGCCTGCCTCAGCTGCGGCATGCGGCGATCGAGGCGCGGAGTTTCTGCGAGACCCGGATATCCGCCCAGGTATCCGATCGCAAAGGGGCCGCCGTCAGCCTGTGGCGTCATAATTTCAAAGCGGCCATCCCAGATCGTCCGCTCCCCCGGACGCAGACGCAGTGGCGGCGCAGCTTTGGCGAGTTCGCGCGTCACCAGGATACGCTCTCGCCACCAGATAAAACGGCACCCACCCACAGCATGTCCGCGCTGCGCAGCCTCACCCAGCACAGCGCGCAGCCGAGCGATCCGCTCGCGCCGCGGCGGATAAGAGGCGCCGCCGATCGTAACGGTGACGGCGGAAAGCAGCCGATCAGCCACCTCCGACGGCGTTTCCGGCATCATAGCGGGATCAAGCAGCGCGAAGCCGGCGGGATGCAAGCTGACATATCGGGCGAGGAGCATGTTCCGCTCGTGCTCATGGGCGGCCCGCGTACGCCCTAAGGAACGGATCTCGCCAGGCAGGTGGGAGCTGCGTTCGTCGGCAGCGGGCGCGCTGCCACCCTGCCGCAAGCGAGACCGCTCGAACGTGGGGTCGAGATTGCTCGGATCGCTGATGAAGGGCTGCTGTTCGGCTTCGAGGAATGCCAAGATCCGATTCCTTGGAAGGCCGAGCAGCGGACGCAGCAATCGGCAGTCGGCGAGCTCGCGGACCGCCGACATCCCAGCGAGGCCGTCCGGACCGCTGTGAGCTCGGCGGCGGATCAGATGAGTCTCGATCTGATCATCCCGATGGTGACCGGCCAGCAAGTGCAGACAGGCGTGATCGCGGCACCAGCCGCCAAGCAATCGATAGCGCGCAAGGCGCGCCGCTTCTTGGATGCCGGTTCGCGGCTTTTCTCCCGTCCAGACCAGTACCTCGTGGCGTATGGCCCTTGCCGACAGCCAGGCGGCGAGCTGCCGGATTTCATTTCCGCTTTCGGGCCGCAGCCGGTGATCTACGGTAAGCGCACAGATCTCTCCGCCCCTCTCGCGGGCCCAACGGTCCGCCAAAATGGCGAGCGCCAAGCTGTCGGGACCGCCGGAGACGGCAACGGCGAGAAACGGCGAGCTTTCAAGCTGTGCGATCGAGGCGAGGGCGGCTGTGAACTCGCCGAGGGAAATAGGCTTGGCTGACGATCCGAGCGTCAGCAACCTAGCCGCTTCTTCTCGGCGACCGAATGCTCTTTGATCGAGCTTCCCGGATTGGGGAAATCGTGATCCAGCTGGACGAACGCGACGCAGGCGTTCTGTTTCTGGTTGGCACGGGCGAGTGACATGCCGAGTTTCAACAGGTCGTCGGCCGCCTTGGTCCCCCTGGGATAATTCTTGTAGCCCTCGGCAAAGGCGCTGGCCGCCTCGGCGTACCGTCCCCGCTCGTAATAGGTCTCGCCCAGCCAGTACTGCGCGCTGCCGGCCAGCGCGTCTTTGGGATGTTGCGCAACGAACGTCTTCAGAGCCTCTTCGGCGGCCGGATAGTCTGCCTGCTTAAGCAGACCGAACGCCGCGTTGTACTGAGCGGAAGCAGAACCGGCAGGCAACTCGCCGACGGAGGGGGACCGCAAATTCCCAGCGGTCGCGACACTGAGCGTGTCCGGAACCGGTTGCGTTGCCCCCGGCGGAATCCCTGGGGGCGTAAGGGTCCCCGGTCCGCCCAGGCGATCCGGTGGCGGTGGCACCAAGGTCCCGGGCGGCATCGGATCGGCGGGCGGCCTCGGCCGAGCCGAGTTGGCGGCTGGCGAGGGACCTCGCATCGCGAACTGTCCCGCGGGAGAATCGGTTATTCCGACGGAGGCATGCCCGCTCGGTGCCGAGTTCCTGGGCGGCATCTGCCCTTGCACCTGCCCTTGGCCTTGGCTGAATCGCAGATCAAGGTCGCTGTTGATCTGCTCGAGACGGCGCCGCAGTTGCTCGACCCCGTTCACCGCGTCCTCGAGGCGTCCAGTCAGCTCGCGCATCTGGGCTTCCAAGCGGTCCATGCGAAGCTCGGAATCGACCGCACCTGCCGACCCAGCGCTAGCCACCTGGGAGGGGGCGCCGCGGTAGACCTGCCGCTGCAGCATGCTCAGATCCCGCTCCAGGCGATCCAAGCGGTCCTGCATCCCCCGGTCCTGCGCGCGTGCCGCTGTGTTCGGCAAGCTCATGACGAGAAACGCCAGTAACAGGATTGAATGGGGAGGGCGCGGGATCATACGCCGTATCATCAGGTAGCCTCTCGAGACCGCGCGTGCGCGGGGGCAACTCGCCTCCGCGCCACCCGAGGGCACTAGCGGCGCGGGTTGAGCAAGCCTGCCCTAGTAGGGTCCTTTTAGGGCAAAAAAAGGGCGCGCCCCTATGCCGTAACGCTTCCGTTTTTAGTTCACGGTGGTTACGGCGCGCCGGTTCTGCGCATAGGCCTCTTCGCTCGACCCGACGACGGCAGGACGCTCTTTGCCGTAGCTTATCGTCGAGATGCGAGAAGCCGGAATGCCCGATGCGACCAAGACATTTTTGACCGCCTGCGCGCGGCGCTCGCCGAGCGCGAGGTTATACTCGCGCGTGCCGCGCTCGTCGCAATGACCTTCGATCGTGACCGTCACGTTCGGGTAGCGGCGCAGCCAATCGGCCTGTCGTGCAAGGATCTCTTGAGCTTCAGGCGTTATGTCGGAGCGGTCGAACGCGAAGAACACGCGGTCGCCGGCACTAGCCTCCAGATCCTGCTGCGATCCCGGCAGGGCGTTTCTCGAGCCGGGTCCGCCCATACCCGGTGCTGCGCCACCGGGGCCCCCGGGCGCCGTCTCCGGTGCGCTGCTGCAGGCGGCCAGCAGCAGCAAAAAGCCGCTGAAAATGACGATGGTTCTGGTCCACATCTAGATTCCCCTTGATCAATTTTCGAACTCTCGCCGCGTCAACGAGCTGCGGTGTTCTCCTTCCGCCTCGCGACAATCGCACTCCCTCGCGACATCGATTCACCAAGCGGCCGACAGTACCCCATTCAGCGGAGCAACGGCGACCAAGCCGGATCGGAAGCATCCTGCGAGGTTATTACCTCGCGCTGATTCGAGCCGGTCAAGTCGATCGAAAACAACCGCGTCGAACCGTGCCCGCGAGAATCGGTGGGCGACTGGCGGAAATACATCAGCGACCGGCCGTTCGGCGCCCAAGTCGGGCCTTCGACGAGGAAATCCCGCGTCAGGAGGCGCTCTCCCGAGCCGTCGGGCCGCATCACCCCGATAAAGAACGATCCGCCGTCGATTTTGGTGAAGGCGATCTGGTCGCCGCGCGGCGACCAGACTGGCGTGCCGTATTTGCCCGAGCCGAAGCTGATACGTTTGACGTCGCCGCCGTCCGAATTCATCACGTAAAGCTGCTGGGAACCGCCGCGATCGGAATTGAAGACGATCTTGCCGCCGTCCGGCGAAAAGCAGGGCGAGGTGTCGATTGCCTGGCTGTCGGTCAGCCGGACCGGCCTGCGGGTCCGCAAATCGAGCGCAAAGAGGTTGCTGACGCCGTTCTCGGCTCGGCTGAGGATTACCCGGTTGCCGTCGGGCGAAAACCGCGGTGCGAAGGTCATTCCGGGAAAATCGCCGACGACCTCCTGTTGCCCGGTATCGATGTTGAACAGATAAACCCGCGGCGCGCCGCTGCCGTAGGACAGATAAGTAATCTCCTGCGCCGTCGGCGAGAAGCGCGGCGTCAGCACCAGCGCCCGACCGTCCGTCAGGAAGCGGTTGTTCGCCCCGTCCTGGTCCATGATTGCAAGGCGTTTCACCCGCTTGTCCGCCGGGCCCGACTCCGAGACATACACGATCCGGGTATCGAAATAGCCTTCTTCGCCGGTAATCCGCTTATAGATCTCATCGGCAATGATGTGCGCGATGCGCCGCCAGTTCTGCTGGGTGGTCGTGTAGCCGTACCCGGTCAGCTGCTGCTCGGCAAAGACGTCCCACAGCCGGAACTCGACCCGCAGCCTCCCATCCCCCTGCGTCTTGACCGACCCGGTTACCAGCGCCTGCGCATTGATCTGGCGCCAGTCGGGAAACCGGGGCTGTGAGTCGTCGAGCGAGACATTCTGGATGAAGCTGCGCGGGTCGACCGGGCGAAACAGCCCGGAGCGCTCGAGATCGGCGGAGACGACGCTGGCAACATCGCGCCCCGCCTCGGTTTCATTGGCGGCGCCGCCGGGAAAGGCGGGGATCGCGATCGGCATCGGCTCGACCTTGCCGCTGGTAATGTCGAGGCGCAGTTCGGCGCGCACCGATGCGCCGGAACATGGCAGCATGATCAACGCGGCAAAAACTGCACCGGCCAGTGTTCGACAGCTTCTTTTCATAAGATGTCCCTGCTTTTCATAAGATGTCCCGGGGGCTGAAGTCGACGACAAGGTCCTTCCAGATCGCATATTTCTCAGCCGGCAGATGCAGCGGCCGGCACAGCGGATTGAAGAAGGCGCGGCGCGCGCTTTCGGCCGCGGCGCGAAAGAAGGGGTCGCTGCCTAGGCGACCCTGATCGACGATCGCCGCCTGCCGGACCGTGCCGTCGGGATCGACGATGACCTTGATCTCGACGACGAGATCCTTTGCGTCGCGGGCGCCCGCCGGCACGTTCCAGCAACGCGCGATCTGGTGGCGGACCATGTCGAGCTCGCTGGCGGTGAGCTGGCTGCCCAATGGAGCCTTGGGTTGAGAGGACGCTCGTGCTGCGGTGGGCCGTGGGTTCTCCGGAGGTGCGTTGGCCGTCGTTGCCGCATGCACTGGCGCCAGGTTTTTCAGCAACGCGTCGAATTGCCGGGGATCGTACTTCTTCTCCTCCGGCTTTTTTTCTTCCGGTTTTGGCTCGAGCTTGGCCATTTGGCGCGGCGGCTCGGGTTTTTCTCTGGGCTTGGGCACTTCGAGTTTCTCGACCGGCTTCGCCTCTGGCTTGGGCTCCGCGGGTTTGGGAGGCGGCGGTGGCGGCGGTTTGACCCCTGGCGGCGCCGGCTCATCGGCCGGCTGTGAAACAGCCGCAGCGGAGGGCGGGACAGGCGTAGGTTTCGGCGGCTCGGGCTTGGGCTGCGGTTTCGGCGCGGGCGCCTCCGCCTCCGGCACTTCCGGTTTGGCATCCGGCCGCGGCAGGTTCGGATTGGGATGGGTGGCTCGGGTCTCCGGCGCTATCGTCACGAGCTGAACGGCTATTGGCATCTCTTCCAGCGGCGGCGGGTCGAACAGCCTCGGCAGACCGATAATCAAGAGGCTTCCGAGCACCAGGTGCAGCACCGCCGATAAAGCCATGCCGCGCGAACCGATCCCAGGCGGCAGCTCGTCGGGGACCTCGGCGGCTCCGGTCAGTGCCGGTTCGGCAAACGCCAAGCTCATCGGCGGAACGGGTGCGGCCGTACTCAGTGCCCGACCGTCCGCGCCGATCGGTCAGATGTTGTACCGCCGGAGGCTGTCTTGCCGGACGCTCCTTTTGGCGATTCGGCGATCAGCGACACCTTGCGAAACCCGGCGGAACTGACCAGGCTCATCACTTCGACGACCCTGCCGTAATTGATCGCCCGGTCACCGCGGACATACAGCAGCGCGTCGGGGTTGCTGTCGGTAATCGCCTGCAGGCGCGGGACCAGCGAATCGGTTGGGACTTCCGTCTCCTGGATGAAGATGCGGCCTTCCCCGTTGATCGTGATGACGAGGGGTTCTTTCGGTTCGGTGATCGGCGGTGCCTGAGTCTGCGGCAGATCGACCGGCACTCCGACCGTCAACAATGGCGCCGCCACCATGAAGACGACGAGCAGGACCAGCATGACGTCGACCAAGGGCGTCACGTTGATTTCCGAAATCGGCCGATAGCGCCCCGCCAGCCGGTTGCCGTTGCCGCTCAGACCCAAGACGGCCATCGTCAGGGCCGCTCGTCGAGTTGGCGCGACAGGATCGCGCTGAATTCGCTGGCAAAAGCCTCGAGCCGGCCGGCGTAACGACCGAAATCGGTGGCCAGCTTGTTGTAGGCGATGACCGCCGGTATGGCGGCGACGAGCCCGAGCGCGGTGGCGAACAGCAATTCGGCAATGCCGGGAGCGACAACCGCGAGGCTGGTGTTCTTTGAGGCGGCGATCGATTGAAAGCTGTCCATGATGCCCCAGACCGTCCCGAACAGGCCGACAAAGGGCGCGGTCGAGCCGACCGTCGCCAGGAACGCCATGAAACGCTCGACCCGCTCCATCTCGCGGCCGACCGTCACGTTCATCACCCGCTCGATACGCTGCTGCAGGCTGGCGCGCATGCCAGGCGTGCCGAGCAGGTTTTTCGCCGCGCTGCGCCGCCATTCTCGCATCGCCGCGGAAAACACCGCGGTCATCGGATCGGGCGGACGCTGCCCGACCCTCTCGTAAAGGTCGTCGAGCGAGCCTCCGGACCAGAAAGTCTCCTCGAAAGTCGACGCGGCCTGCCGCAACCGGCGGACCCGGATCACCTTGTCGAAGATGACGGCCCACGACCAAAACGACGCGAGCAACAGGATCAGCATCACCAATTTGACAATGGCATCGGATTGCAAGAACAGCCCGATGATCGAGAGGTCATGCGAAATCGAACCGGCGAGCGGCAGAGTGTCGATAGCGTTAGGCTGCATTGATGTCGGCCCTTTATGGCGTCTTTTGGATGATTGGTGGCGTCAGCATGGATTCTCCGTTTCGCATGGCAACGGCGTTAGAAGATCAAGCTGGGCGGGCATGCTAGCCGGCACCGGCAGGTCGAGATGGCGGAACGCGTTCCGCGTCAGCAGGCGGCCGCGCGGCGTCCGCTGCACGAAGCCCTCCTGCAGCAGGTACGGCTCGATGACTTCTTCGACAACGTCGCGCTCGTCGCCGAGCGCCGCTGCGATCGTCTCGACCCCGACCGGACCTCCCGCATAATTTTCGGCAATGCAGCGCAGGTAGCGCCGGTCCATGCCGTCTAGGCCACGTACGTCGACATCGAGCCGCAACAGCGCCGCGTCGGCACCGGCGGCATCGACCATCGTCAGACCGGTGACGGCGGCAAAGTCGCGGATGCGGCGCAACAGGCGTATCGCGACGCGCGGGGTGCCCCGCGACCTGCGCGCTATCTCGGCGGCGCCGTCGGGGAGCAGCTCGATGCCGAGTACCCGCGCCGCTCGGCTGACGATCGTCCCGAGCTCAGCCGGCTCGTAGAACACGAGACGCAATGGAATGCCGAAACGCTCCCGCAACGGCCGGGTGATAAGGCCGGAGCGCGTGGTCGCGCCGATCAAGGTGAAGGGCGCAAGACGGTAGCGAATCGATCGCGCTCCGGGCCCTTGACCGATGATCAGATCGATCTGGTAGTCCTCCATCGCCGGGTAGAGGTACTCCTCGGCCGCCGGCGGCAGACGATGGATCTCGTCGATGAACAGCACCTCGCGCGGGGCGAGCTTGCTCAGCATCGCGACAAGATCGGCGGCGCGCTGAATTACCGGGCCCGCGGTGGCATGGAAGTCGACGCCCATTTCGCGGGCGACGATCTGTGCGAGTGTCGTCTTGCCGAGCCCGGGAGGACCAAAGAACAGGATATGGTCGAGAGCCTCGCCGCGGGTCTTTGCCGCTTCGATAAAGACGCGCAGATTGTCGCGCAGCTGATGCTGGCCGACGAATTCATCCAGGGTGGCCGGCCGGACCGAGCTTTCGGCTATGTCCTGCTCGGCCTGTTGCGGGGCGACGACACGGGGCGCGGCGTCGTTCATCACGCCAGCTCCTCCAGGCCCGCTTTGATCAGCACATCGGCACCTGCCTCGCTGCCGAACCGACGGGCCGCCGCGGCGATTGCGCCCAGCGCCTCGGTGCGGCCGACCCCGAGGTTTTCCAGTGCCGCGATCGCGTCGGCGGTTGCTCCCCGGCCGTTTACCGGCTCATCGAGCAGCGGCGGCGACGACGATACCGGAGCGGCGATATTGGCGATCTTGTCCCGCAACTCATTGATTATACGAGCGGCGAGCCGCGGCCCGACCCCCTCGGCTTGCGCCAAGGCCGGCTTGTCCTGAGCCAAAATCGCGAGCCCGAGCTTCTCTGGCGGAACGGCGGAGAGGAGCGAGAGGGCCAATCGTGCGCCGACGCCTTGCACCGTCGTCAACAGGCGAAACCAATCACGTTCAGCGACGTCGATGAACCCGTATAAGTGGATGTGGTCCTCGCGGACATGCGTCTCGATCAGCAGACGTGCCGGCGAGCCCGGCGGCGGCAAGCGGCCTATCGTCCGCGTCGAGCAGAAGGCCAGATAACCGACGCCGCCCACGTCGATGACCGCCGCGTCCGGTTCGATCTGCTCGACGACACCGGCGAGCTTGGCGATCATGCTTGGGCGTCCAAGAGCCGCCGGGTTTCGGCGTAGTGCGCGTGGCAGATCGCCACGGCGAGCGCATCGGCGGCATCGGGCTCGCCGCCGTCGCACCCAGGCAGCAGCCGGCGCACCATCAATTGCACCTGCGACTTCTCGGCGTGACCGGCGCCGACCACCGCCTTTTTGACGAGGTTGGCCGAATATTCGGCAACCGGCAGCCCGCGCTCGGCCGGGGCGAGCAGCACCACCCCGCGAGCAACGCCGAGCCGCAAGGTCGAAGACGGATTGCGGTTGACAAAGGTTTCCTCGACCGCCGCCTCGTCCGGCCTGAAGCGCTCAACGACGGCGGTGAGCTGCCGAAACAGCGAAACGAGTCGCACCGCCAGCGGCTGATCGGTGGCGGCGTGTATGACGCCATCGGCGACGTGGGTCAGGCGATTGCCGGTCACATCGATAACCCCCCAGCCGGTATGCCGCAGCCCGGGATCGAGCCCCAAAACCCGCATCTCGCGGTTCCGTGCCGGCGCGTTCAGGCGCCGAGCCGCGCCATCACGTCTTCGGCCACTTCGAAATTGGCATAGACGTTCTGGACATCGTCGCTGTCCTCGAGCGCCTCGAGCAGCTTGAATAGACCCGTCGCGGTTTCCTCGTCGATTTCCGAAGCGGTTCTCGGACGCCAGACGAGGCGCGCCGAACCGGCCGGCCCGAATCGGTTCTCGAGCGCATCGCGCACCGCGTTCAAATCCTCCGGCGCGCAGGTCACCAAATGCTGCTCTGAGTCGCTCTCGATGTCCCTTGCCCCGGCGTCGATCGCAGCTTCGAACATATCATCGGCGCCGGCGGTGGCCGCCGGATACGAGATTTCGCCGACCCGGTCGAACATAAAGCTGACGCTGTTGGTTTCCCCCAAGGCTCCCCCTGATTTGGTAAAAGCGGCGCGCACCTCGCTCGCCGTACGGTTGCGATTGTCGGTCAGCGCCTCGACGATGACCGCGACCCCACCCGGACCATAACCCTCGTAACGCACTTCTTCGTAAGCCTCGTCCGCGCCGCCCCCCGAGCCGCGCTTGATGGCCCGATCCACCGTATCCTTCGGCATGTTGGCCTGACGGGCCGCGAGAACAGCCGCGCGCAGCCGCGGGTTGGCGGCCGGGTCGGACAGCCCGGTGCGAGCGGCGGTCGTGAGTTCCCGGATGATCTTGGTGAAGACCTTGGCGCGCTTTTTGTCCTGCGCGCCCTTCCGGTACATGATGTTCTTGAATTGCGAATGGCCAGCCATCGATCTCCGCGCCGCTCTCCGTCGGCATCAGGGCCGGAAATGCTCGGCGCGGCGTGGCTAACAATCCAATATGGCAGCATTGCGGCGCCTCGGATCGCCGCAAAATATAGCCTGTGTTTGAGCTGGAGCGGTTGCGGGAGGAGACATGCAGCAGGGTCGAGGGGGCATGGGGAGCCATAAGCACGGGGTCTCCGGCCATGCCACGCAGAGCCCGCGGCTTCGGCTCAGCACGAAGCTCGCCGCCGAACGCGGCGAGTATGACAGCGCGTCACCGAAGGGGCGAAAGCCCCTCGAATTCAAGACGGTGCAAGAAGCGCTGAGGGCGAAGCGCAAGCCACGCTAGGAGCTTCCGCCACAGAAAACGCCGCGGGTCGATGCAGCGGTTGGCAATCGGGTGTGTTGACCAAGGAGGCGGGACGGCCTCCCGGTCGACCCGATATGAAAGGAGCATCGCTATGTATCTGGCCCGGTTTTGCTATGACGTGCTGCCGATCAACCGCCAGCGCGCAATCGACTTCATCCGCCGCGAGGTCGAGGCGGCCCGCGCCAAAAGCCTGAATGCCCGGCTGCTCGTGCCGCTGACGCGCGGTCACGGGGAGGGAGCCGCCCTGCAATTCGAGGTCGAGCTGACGAATCTCGATCAGCTCGACCAGTTCCGCAGCCGCGGCGTCGGGTCGTCACAAGAGACCGGCGACTGGATGCACGCCTTCAGTGAAATCCTGACCTCGCCTCCGTGCGTCGAGATTCTGCGCATCGAGGACGCGAAGGCCGCCTGACCGGTAGGGACCTGGGGCGGGCCTACTTCCCGTCATTCCCGCGAAAGCGGGAATCCAGGGCTGGAGAGGCTGCAGCGGTTGTCCCTGGACCCCCGCTTTCCGCGGGGGCGACGATAATGCGTCCGGGTCAGGCTCTTACCAGCTGGTGTCGAAGCCTTCGAAGTGGTGCGGGATGCGGCGGATATCGGCCACGAGCTCGCGCTGGAGCCCGGCGGGGGTGCCGGCCGGGAAGTTCAGCTCGATGGCATCGGCGAGACCGCCGTACCGTGCCTCGATCGCCGCGGCGATCTCGGTATAGGTGCCGCAGGCGGCGAAGATGCGTACGACGTCGTCGGTGATCTCCGCCGGCATGTCGCTCCACCGGCCGGCGACCGACATGGCGTGCAGTTTCGCCCCGACCTCCTCGAGACCGTGCAAGCCGAGGATCGGCGCATAGGTGCGGGTCGAGGAATAGATCGCGATGCGCCGGCGCGCCCACTCCATGCCCTCGGCAACGGTTTGCGCATCGCTCCCGGTCACCACGAACCCGCCGCCAAAGACATCGAAACTGCTCCGGCTTCCCCCGCTGCGCTCCATGCCCTCTAAAAGGCGTGGCAGTGCCACTTCTTCGAGATAGCGGCGCGAGCACAGAGGATGGAGCCGCACCCCGTCGCACACTTCGCCGGCGACCCGCAGCATCGCCTCGCCGACCGCGGCAATCGTGACCGGCACCATCGGCAATCCCGTCGGTTCCGGCGAGAAATCCGGGGTCATCAGGGTCAGCTGGTAATGCTCGCCCCGGTAATCGAGCTTGCCGCCGGTTTCCCAGCACCGCCATACCGCACGCAGCGCCCGGACGTAGTCGCGCAGCCGCGGCGCCGGCGCGCTCCACGGGATGCCGAAGCGCCGCTCGTTGTGGCCTTTGACCTGGCTGCCGAGCCCCAGCACGAATCGGCCGTTCGAATTGGCTTGCAGGTCCCAGACCTGGCTCGCCATCACCGTCGGGCTGCGCGGGAAGGCGACGGCGATCGATGGGGTGAGCTCGACGCGCTCGGTCGCGAGCGCGGCAACGGCGAGGGGCGTAAAGACATCATGTCCAAGTTCGACGGTCATCAGCGCGTCGAATCCCGCGGCTTCCGCCGCCGCGCCGAATGTCGCCGCCTCGCGCCAATGCCTCATCGGCAGCATCGTGAAGACACGCATTCCGGTTCACTCCCCTCTTCGCCGCGAAAGCCGTATCATCGCTGCTCAAGGCTCGCGGGCGAAACAGGAAGTGTGGATGACTTTACCCGATCACCAAATCTTCGAGCTCGGCGACGTAGCGCTGCAATCCGGGCTGACGTTGCGGAGTGCGCAGCTCGCCTACAAGACGTACGGCCAGCTCGATGCCGCGCGCAGCAATGTGATCGTCTACCCGACCTCCTACGGCGCCCAGCACTACGACACCGAGTGGCTGATCCGCCCGGGCCGCGCACTCGACCCGCAGCGCTATTTCATCATCATCCCGAACATGCTCGGCAACGGCCTGTCCTCTTCGCCGAGCAATGTCGGCCCGCCGCATGATCGCGGCCGCTTCCCGGGCGTGACGGCGGCCGACAACGTTCGCATGCAGCACCGTCTGCTAGCCGAGCAGCTCGGCATCGAGCGCGTCGCGCTCGTCTATGGCTGGTCGATGGGCGGCCAGCAGGCCTATCACTGGGCGGCGCTCTATCCCGAAATGGTGGAGCGGATCACCGTCGTCTGCGGTAGCGCGCGAACGGCGCCGCACAACCTGGTTTTCCTCGAAGGCATCAAATACGCGTTGATGGCCGACCCGGCATGGCGCGACGGCTATTTCAGCGAGCCGCCGGTGCGCGGATTGCGGGCAATGGGCCGGATCTACGCCGGCTGGGCTTTGAGCCAAGCCTTCTACCGGGAAGAGCTCTGGCGCACGGTCGGGTTTTCCTCGCTCGAGGATTTTCTGATCGCCGGCTGGGAGGCCAACTATCTGCGCCGCGACGCCGACAACCTGCTGGCGATGATCTGGACCTGGCAGCACGCCGACATCAGCGCCAACGAGCTCTATGGGGGCGACCTGACCAAGGCGCTCGGCGCGATCTCGGCCGATGCGCTGATCATGCCGAGCACGACCGACCTCTATTTCACGGTTGCCGACAACGAACACGAGGTTGCGCATATGCGCCGCGCCGAGCTGCGCCCGATCCCGTCGATCTGGGGCCACCGCGCCGGCAACCCGACCCAGAACCCCGAGGACGACGACTTCATCGACCGCGCCGTCAAGGAACTGTTGCGCCGGTAGAGCGCCGGCTCCAGGCCGCTCACGCGCTGCTACGGATCGTGCGAGGAGCTATGTTGCTGACCTGTCTTCAATCGCAGGAGGAAACGATAGTGGGTACAGCTCATCTCGTGGTGCGCGCCGAGGTGCCGAACGAAGCAGACCGCGCGCCGTTCGACCACTGGTACGCCACCGATCACCTGCCTTGGGCAATTCGGGTCTTTGGGGCGCGGCGCGGTTGGCGCTGCTGGAGCCGCACGGACCCTCAGGTTCATTACGCGTTTTACGAATTCGTCAATGTCGATGAGGCGCGTGCGGCGACCGACCCGAACAGCATCGCGCCTCTCGTTGCCGATTTCGATCGCGTCTGGGGCAACCGGGTTGCGCGCCAGCGGGAGATCCTCGAAACCGTTCAAGAGGCAATGCCTTCGATATCTTAGCGGCCAATCTCTTAGACGCCGGCGCCCTAGATTATTCGCACGCAACCGGCCATAATTGCCTAAATAGTATTGCTATATTCATGAAGAAAATATTGACAACACAGTGTGGTCGAGATATTCTCGACGGGCTTGGAAAGCGTGAAGGCCAGGCTTTAAACTCGCCGGCTTCGGTGCTGGTGTTGGTTATCGCCGTTTTGCAACGGAACAGCGGAAAACAGCGCGGGGAACAGCCAGTGCTTGGCTGTTCAGTGTTGTCATCGAACCGCCGGAGCACAGGATTTCTGCGGGCGACGAGACGTTGATGGCTGATAATTAGCTGTTGAGAACAGCAAAAACAGCCAGCCCCGCGAGGCGGCCTCCGATGTGAGTACGTCTGAACCTGAGAGGTGCGCGGCAATTCGCGGCCCAGCGCCGCTTACGCTCCGCTGCCTCGTGCTACTATTTGGTGCAGGAGCGGGGGAAGAACCGGTCGTCCCGGCTAACCTAGCGATACTGCGTGATTTGCAGCATGTCGGCTCGCAATAAACGCCACCACTTCGCAGGGAAAGCAAATCGTCACTGCTCACGGAATTCTTTCCCGTGTCCGGTGAGTTTTTGGGTGGGCAGATAGACGCCCTTGCTGTCGTCCTTGATCACCCGGCCGATGACCTGTGCGCGCCGGCCGTGGCGCTGCAGAATGGAGAGTGTTGCGTCGCGATCCCTTTCGGCGACAAGAACACAAAACCCAACCCCCATATTGTACACCTCGAACATCTCGGCATCGCCGACCGCCCCGTATCGCTGAATGAGGGGAAAGACCGGCGGCGTAGGCGGCAAGTTGTCAATCTCAAACCCGACTGTCGCGTCGACACGGAGCAGGTTCAGCAGACCATCTCCGGTAATGTTGATCAGCGCTTTTACGCCCGACACTTCATTGATGATGTCGAGAATTTCCGGAACGTAAATCAAAGTCGGGCGAAGCAGCTCTTCCCCGAGAGAAATCCCGAGTTCGGGGAACACATGGTCGATCGGCAATTTGGCGCGCTCGAAGAATGCGCGGCGCGCCAAAGTCAAGCCGTTGCTATGGATGCCGCTGCTTTCGAGGCCGATAATAATGTCGCCGGGCACAAGGTCGCGGCCGGTGATGATCCGGTCGAGCGGCACGATCCCGACCGCCATCCCGATCAGGTCGAACCCGCGGATCACGTCCTTGAGCTGGGAGATCTCGCCACCCGAGATCGAAATCCCGGCCTGCTTTGCTCCGGCCGCGAGGCCGATCGCGATAGCACCCAGTATTTCGGCGTCGGCATTTTCGACGGCGATGTAATCGACCATCGAAATCGGCCGGGCGCCGACGCAGATCACGTCGTTGACGTTCATCGCCACGCAATCGAGGCCGATCGTGTCGTATCGGCCGGTCATTTGCGCGATGATGGTTTTCGACCCGACCCCATCGGTGCAAATCGCCAGACCGATGCCGCCGATGTCGATGACATTGGCAAAATAGCCGATATCCAGCTTGACGGCGCCCTGAGCCCCTGGCGGCGGCCAAGTCTGCTTGATGCAGGTAATGATCTTCTGGAGCCCGGAT
Organism: uncultured Alphaproteobacteria bacterium; assembly: GCA_963812675.1. Classification (GTDB taxonomy): domain Bacteria; phylum Pseudomonadota; class Alphaproteobacteria; order ATCC43930; family CGMCC-115725; genus AP-15. The sequence goes on from CAWEWR010000007.1 coordinate 784,548, forward strand.
TGCGCCGCGGCAGTGTCGACCCCGGCCGTCTTGTAGAGGTGGTCTTCGGGTTTCATAGCGCTGCTCCGGCGGGCATCCCTAGTATGCGCGATTAGACGCGTGGCGAGCCGCCGCGTAAACTGCGAGCAACAAACGTCGGAGGATCATCCCATGGCCACACCGGAATTGCGCCGGCTCGGCAACGAACTCGGCACCGAGGCGGTTGGCGTCGACCTGTCGAAGCTCGACGATTCGACCTTCGCCTGGACCCAGCAGGCTTTTGCAGACCATCCGGTGCTGGTCTTCCGCAACCAGCGCCTCGGCGCTGGCGACATCGCCGCCTTTGGACGCCGGTTCGGGATTCCGCGCATCCACTCGCTCGTCGGCTACCGCCACGAGGAGCATCCCGAAGTGTCGTGGCTGCGCAATGTCGACGCGGCGGGCAACGTCGATTGGTACGGGGTCAAGCGCGCGACCGACTGGCATACCAACTCAACCTATGAGGAGGTGCCGCCGCTGCTCGCGATGCTGCACGCGCTGGAGGTTCCTTCGACCAAGGGCGGAACGATGTTTGCCGATATGTGCGCGGCCTACGATGCGCTGCCGCAGGCGATGAAGGACCGCCTCGCCGGTCTGATCGGCCTGCACGGCCGCACCGACGGCCCCGCCGGCGCCCGCCTCTACGATCCGGAAGAGGAAATGCGCCGGACCGACAAGAAGTATGTCGAGCAGCCGCGCCCGGCGGTGATCAACCACCCGGTGACCGGCCGCCCGATCCTGTTTGTCAACCCGATGCACACGCACGGCTTCGAGGGCATGGGCCGCGACGAAGCCTGGGAGCTGATCGAGGAACTCGCTGCGCATGCGACGCAGGAGCGCTTCACCTATTACCATTCCTGGCAGGTCGGCGATCTGCTGATCTGGGACGAGCAGGCGACGATGCACCGCGGCGCCGGCGACTACCACCCCGAAGAGCGCCGCGTCATGCTGCGCACGATCGTCTACCCGAACTGAAGGGGCCTAACTGCGGGGCCTGGAGAGATGCGGTGCGTCCAGCCCTACCCCGACCAGATGGCCGAATAGCGTCGCGAGTTGCCGGCGGTCGGCCTCGGGCAAGGGCGGTTTCAGGATCGAGGCGATGTTGGTGCGCAGATGCTTCGGGTCGCCGGTGCCGAACAGCACGACGTCGACGCCGGGCTCGTGCCGCACAAAACGATAGGCGGCATCCGGCACCGTGCTGGCGCCGCCTTCATGGATCAGAAAGCCCAGCGGATCCGGCGTTTCGGCGAGCCATTGCGGGATCTCCGCGGCGGCCGCCAGATCGCGCATCGTGGCGCGCAGGCGGTCGGGCCGCGAGAAGATGTTGCGCACCGCGAACATCAGTAAGGTGCCCACCCGGTTGGCCCGGGTCAGCGGAAAGACGCAGTCGCGGGCATTCTGATGCATCATGTGAAACCCGAGCATGACCACCTCCCAAACCCTGTCCTGCGCCGCCCGGTGGAGAACCTGGTGCTGGGGATCGTGCGGCGCGGTCTCGGTAATGCCGAGATGGTGGAACTTGCCTTTCGCCTTCTCCCTCAACAGCACCGGCGCCAAGTCGTTGAGCGCATGATCGTAGGCGCTCAGGGGCACCCCATGCAGTTGATAGATGTCGATGTAGTCGGTATCGAGCTGCCGCAGCGACTTATCAAGGCTGGCGACAATGCCCTGCGGCGTCGAATGGGGGTTGCTGAAGCTGAACGGCGCCTTGGTGCAGATTACGACTTCGTCGCGCCGGACCGATTTGATCGCCTTGCCCAGCACCTCCTCGGTGCCGTACGCCGCGGCGGTATCGAACAGATTGACCCCGAGCTCCAGCGCCTGGCGGACGATCGCGATCGCGTCGGCTTCGCTCCTGCCCTGCGCCAGCCCCAGCTGGCTGAACCCGCCGCAGCCGAGCCCAGCGACGCCGACCCGCAACCCGGTGTTGCCGAGCGTGGTGTATTCCATCATTCACCTGCCGTCTGTTTCCGCCGCCTCGAGGTGTAAATCGTGCACAGCTCAGCCCCGCTCCGCTGGGGATTGTCGAGTGGTGCAAAAATACGCAATGTTGCCGAGCCGCACCTTGCCGCGCGTCGAGGAGATCACACGAGCATGAGGATCGACCAAGCTGTCAATATCGAAGATCTGCACCGCATGGCCAAGCGGCGGCTGCCGAAAATAGCCTTCGATTTCATCGAAGGAGGGCTCGAGGACGAGCGCGGGCTGGAGCGCAACACCTCCGCATCCCACAAGCATCAATTATTGCCGCGATATTTGGTCGACGTCTCGAAGCGCGACCAGTCGGCGACCCTGTTCGGCCGCACCTATGCGAGCCCGTTCGGCATTTCGCCGACCGGCGGGGCCAGTCTCTTTCGTGATGGTGCCGACCTGATGCTGGCAGAGGCCGCGGCCGATGCAAACATCCCCTACATTATGTCGGGCGCCAGCAACGCGTCGATCGAGGCGGCGGCGAAGGTCGCGCCCAACAATGCCTGGTACCAGCTCTATGCGCCGCGCGATCCTCAGGTTTGCTCCGATCTGATCCGGCGGACCGCGGATGCCGGGCTCGGCGCCTTGGTGCTGACCGTCGACACACCTGTCGGTGCCAAGCGCGAGCGCAACATCCGCAACGGCTTTGCCAATGTCCGCGGCGGATTGTTTCAGGCCTTGAGCCTGAAGCCCTCGATCCTGCTCGAAGCGCTGACCCATCCCGGCTGGATTGTCGAATATCTGCGCCGCGGCGGCGGAACGCCGATGCTGCAGAATTGGCAGCCTTATGCACCCCCCGGGTCGGATGCCGAGGCGGTGTACAAGGTTTCCAGCATATTGCGGCCGTTCAACGCCCAGACTTGGCGCGATCTCGAGAATTATCGTCGGTTGTTCCCGCGCAATCTCGTCGTCAAGGGGATCATGGATCCGCGGGACGCGTTGCGCGCCGCCGAGGTCGGTTGCGACGGGATCATCGTCTCGAACCATGGCGGCCGCCAACTCGACCAGGCGCCGGCCTCGCTCGATGTCCTGCCGGCGATCCACGAGGCGGTCGGCGACAAGCTGACCGTGATGCTCGACAGCGGGGTGCGGCGCGGCGCCGACATCCTAATCGCGCTGTGTCTGGGCGCTCGCTTCTGCTTCATGGGGCGCCCGACGCTCTATGGTGCCGCCGCCGGCGGGCTCCCCGGCGTCAAAAAGGCGATCGAGATCTTCGTCAACGAGATCGATCTCGTCATGGGTCAGATCGGCTGCCCGAGCCTCGACCAGCTCGGCCCCGATTTCCTGTGGCGGGAGGACCGCGCGCGCAACGTATAATTGAGGGTCAATGCGCCGGAGAGAGGGCGGGACCATGAACTTCGATCGAGCGGTCAATATCGAAGATCTGCACCGGATCGCAAAGCGCAAGCTGCCGCGCATCATCTTCGATTACATTGAGGGCGGGGTGGAGGACGAGCGCGGGCTCGCGCGCAACGAAGCCGCGTTTCACAAGCACCGGCTCTTGCCGCGCTACCTGGTCGATGTCTCCAAACGCGACCAGTCCGCGACCGTGTTCGGCCGTACCTATTCGAGCCCGTTCGGGATCTCGCCGACCGGCGGTGTCGGCCTCTACCGGCGGGAAGGCGAGGTAATGCTGGCGGAAGCGGCGGCGGCGGCCAACATCCCGTACATTATGTCGGGCGGCAGCAACGCCTCGATGGAAGAAGCATTGAGGGTCGCCCCGAACAATGTCTGGTTCCAACTCTACGCGGCAAAAGACAGCAACATCACGGATGCATTGATCGGGCGGGCTCGAGACTGCGGCGCCGGCGCGCTGGTCCTGACCGTGGATGTGCCGGTGCATCCAAAACGCGAGCGCAATTACCGGAACGGATTTTCGCGCATCCGCGGCGGCGGCGTCATGGAATCGCTGAAGCTGAAACCGTCGATCCTGTTGGACGCCATCACCCATCCCGCCTGGGTCATCGAATATATGCGGCTCGGCGGCGCGCCGACCCTCGGGAATTGGGCGCCCCACGCCCCGAATGGCGCGAGCACGTCGGACGTGATCGCTCTCGGCCGCAGTCAGACCCCGGCCTCGGCGCAGACCTGGCGCGACGTCGAGCGCTACCGGCGCCTCTTTCCGCGCCCGCTCGTCGTCAAGGGCATCCTGAACCCGGCCGATGCCTTGCGGGCGGTCGAGCTCGGCGTGGACGGCATCATTGTCTCGAACCATGGCGGCCGCCAGCTCGACCAGGCCCCAGCCTCGCTCGAGGCTCTGCCGGGGATCAAGACGGCAGTCGGCGACAAAGCCACCGTAATGCTCGACAGCGGCGTGCGTCGCGGCGCCGACATCCTGATCGCGTTCTGCCTCGGCGCCCAATTCGTGTTCTTTGGCCGCCCGACGCTCTACGGCGCCGTCGCCGGCGGACTTCCGGGCGTCACGAAGGCGCTCGACATCTTCCGCAGCGAGATCGACCTTGTCATGGCCCAGATCGGCTGCCCGAGCCTCGACCTGCTCGGCCCCGATTTCCTGTGGCGCGACGACTGGGCCCAGAACCGCTGAGTGGTCGCTAGCCGCTAGTCCCCCATGGCACGCTCAGCTTGCGCCGGGGCTCGCGCTGGCTTCCTCAGCGCGGCGTCGATCTCCTCGATCGAGCGACCCTTCACCTCGATACCCCACAAAACGAAAGCAAGCCCGGAGATTACCGACCAGGCAGCGAGATAATACATCGCCGGTTCGAGGGCGGGGAGGCTCGCCTGCGGCTTCACGATGTCGGTTGACCCGACTATCAACGCCAAGCCGAGCGGACCGACGATCTTGCCGAAATTGCCGAGGCCATAGCCGAAGCCCATGCCGCTCCCCCGCAATGCCGCCGGCCAGACTTCCGCCGAATATGGTCCGACCAGTGCATAGCCGCCGTCGCCGAAAAAGCGTTGAGCCATCAGCATCAACAAGAAGACCGACACGCCGCCGAGGAAGACATCGTGAAACATCCCGGCGATAACCAGGCTCACCGCGCCGCCGAAGCTCAACAGGATGCCAGACGGGCGACGTCCGATCGCGTCCGACAGGTAGGCCCACGCAAAGCGCCCGAGGAAACCGATCAAAGCCACCCAGATCATCAGAAAGGACGCCCGCCCCGGCGGGATTTTCAACAGCAGGACCAACAAGGTCGGTGCCCACAAACCGATCCCGTTGCCCGCCGCCTGGGTGCCGAGGCTGCTGAGGACGGTGACCGCCACGCTGCGGGGATGTTTGAACAGCTCACGATAGGGTGTCCTCTTCACCTCGCCGACCGCGGCCGGCAACTCGATCTCGGCAGGATCGACCTCCAACGCCCAAGCAAGTGATTTGCGCGCTTCTTCGGGTCTGCCCATGCGCATCAGCCATCGGGGGACTCCGGTACCCAAGCGCGGATCAAAAGGGTCAGAAAGGCCGGCAACAGTCCGATGGCGAAGAGGCCGCGCCACCCGACGTACGGCTCGACATACGCTCCCAGTATCGCGGCCAGCACGCTACCCAGCGGCAGGCAGCAGGTTACCACACCGCCGACCCAGCCGCGTTTCCTGGTCGGCACGAATTCCTGCACGAGCGGCAGATCGACGGCAAACAGACCCGACACGCCGGCGCCTACGAAAAGGCGCATCACCGCGAGGAAGATCCAGCCGCCAGCGTCGGGGGTCAACGCCATGAGGCCGGTAAAAATCGAGAAATTGAGCGCCGTGCCGATGAATACCTTGCGCCGGCCGATGCGATCGGCCAACCACCCCCAGATCAGGGCACCCGGCACGGCGCCAATGCCGGCGGACAGCAGGATCATCGCCGACTGCCCGTAGGTCAGTTTCCATTGCCCGACGATGAAAGCGAGCGCGAACGCGATCAGCCCGTAATCGAAGAAATCGAGCATGTCGCCGAGCACCGCAGCGGAAATGATCTTCCACTGGTTTTTCGTCAGCCTTTGTTGTTGCTCGAGAACGTCCAACACGGCGTCCCTCCCGATCTCGACTTTACGGCTGAGCGAACGCTAGCTCCGCAAATTTGGCTTCCTTACAGATATCTTTTTAGCGGCGAGTCCTCCGGTGGCGAGGCTCAGTCGCCGGTGGACTGCACCACCGGGTGCGGCGGGGTGATCCGCGGCCCGTCGAGCGTGCCGTCGATCTCCTCGAACGAGCGGCCCCGCGGCTCGTACCCGAACACCCAGAATCCGATCAGCCCGAGAACAAACCACGAGGCGAAATAGACAAAGGTCGGGCCGAGCATGACGAGGTTGGGCGTGGCCGGCTTGATGATGTCGCCGGCGCCCATGATCAGCGACAGGCCAAGTGGTCCGATGAATTTGCCAAGGTTGCCGATGCCGTAGCTGATTCCCATGCCGCTGGCGCGCAAGCGGGTCGGCCAGATTTCGGCCATATAGGGTCCGACGACCGAGTAGTTGGCGCTGCCGAAAAAGGTCTGCGCCAGGAACAGCAGGTAGAACACCGACCAGGTGCCGATATAGGCGTCGTAGAGATAGCCTTGGGCGACCATGCCCAGGCCGGCTGCTACCATGCACAACGTCGCCGAGCCGCGGCGGCCGAGCGGCTCGATCAACAGGGTGATGAAAAAGCGCCCGAGAACCGCCGACACGCTGACCCAAATCATCAGATAGGCGGCATCGGCCGGCGAGACCTTCAGCACCAACACGAGCAGCGTCGCGCCCCACAGGCCAAGCGAGGCGCCGCCGGTCTGGGTCAGGCCGGTCATTGCGCCGGAAGCGACCAGCCGGGGATATTTGAACAGTTCGAGCCAGCGGGTCTTTTCCACCGTCTCCAGAGCGGCGGGCAAGGTGATCTGCTGCGGATCGATCATCAACGCCCAGGCGAGCGACTTGCGCGCATCCTCCATGCGGCCCATGCGCATCAGCCAGCGCGGCGATTCCGGGATCCAGTAGCGGATCATGAACACCAGCACGAGCGGCACCAGGCCGACCAGGAACAGGCCGCGCCAGCCGACCAACGGCAAGAGCTGCCAAGAGACAAATCCGGCCAGCATGCCGCCGGCCGGCAACATCGTCGTGACCAGCGCGCTGACCCAGCCGCGTTTGTAGGCGGGGATGAACTCCTGCACCAGCGGCAGGTCGATCGCGTAGATCCCCGCATTGCCGAGGCCGACCAAGACCCGGAAGATCGCCAGGAACAGCCAGCCCGGGATCAAGGCGTCCGGTCCCGGGGTAAACACCATCACACCGGTGGCCAGCGAGATCGTGATCGCCGATAGAATGAACACCGTGCGCCGGCCGATGCGGTCGCCGAGCCAGCCCCAGAAGAAGGCGCCGGGAGGGGCGCCGATGCCGGAAGCCATGAGGATCACGCCGCCCTGCAAATAGGTCAGCGACCATTCCTTGGTCAGCGCCGCGGCGACATAGCCGATCAGAAATAGATCGAAGAAGTCGAGCAGATCGGCGAGGTTGGCCGTGCAGATCAGCTTCCACTGATTGACGGTCAGCTTCTTCTGCCGCTCCAACAGTTCGATCATCGCGCCCTCCCATGCCAGCGGCATTCTCGCCGCTGCGCCGCCCGTTGCTTCCGTTCACTAACGGCGGCGGTTTTCCCGCTCACCCGGTAGCGTCCTCGGTGCTTCGTGTAGCCCGAGTGTGCAAAGTAGTCAAATTAAAGCCACCCGCCGAAGTAGCAAACTTGCCGGTCGTTCGCGCGACTGGATCTGCGAGCACCCGAGCGCTTCGCCGCCTCGATCCCGGTGGCGGGGGCTGACTAGGATCGCTCGATCAGCTCTATGCGATAGCCGTCGGGATCCTCGATGAACGCGATCACCGAGCCGCCATGCGCCATTGGGCCGGCCGGTCGCGGGATTTTCACCCCGGCGGCGGCAAGACGCTCGCAGGCTTTGTAGACATCGGGAACCGCGATAGCCAGGTGACCAAAGGCACTGCCCAGATTGTATGGCTCGGCCTGCTCCCAATTGTGGGTCAATTCGATCACGGTGCTGTTCGTCTCGTCGCCGTAGCCGACAAAGGCGAGCGTGAATTTTCCGCTCGGATAGTCGCGCTTGCGCAGCAGCTTCATGCCGAGCTGGTGCGTATAGAAATTCAACGAGGCATCGAGATCGCGCACACGGATCATCGTATGCAAGAGCCGGGACTTGTTGGCGTCCAGCACCGGCTTGGAGGTCTCGGCTACATCAGTCATCGTCATCGTGCACTCCTCCGTGCTGTGGAACTTGAAATGCCGCACCGGCGTGCGGCGACGAGTTCGAGGATCTGGTCGGCGGCCCGCAGACTCGGCGACGCGCCCTCCACCGCGAGGCGCCGGACGGCTTCATCATACCCCTCGCGATGCGTCGCGCGAACCCCCTCGTCATCGATGAGCTCGGCGAGCGAAGCGGCGAGCCGCTCGGGAGTGCAGTTCGGCCCGAGCAGCTCGCAAACCAGTGGCCTCCCGAGCAGCAGATTGACGAGATTGACCTGACGCACTTTCAGAACCCGATCGAGAAATGCCTCGGTCAGCGGGTTGAGGCGGTAGCCGACGACCGTCGGCAGGCGCGCCAAAGCCAATTCTAGCGCGACCGATCCCGACGCGGCGAGCGCGGCGCGGCTGGCCGCGAAGGCGTCGTATTTTTCTTGCGGTTCCTGCAGGATGATCGGGTTTCCCGGCCATGCTCTGACCGCACCGGCAACCGTCGCCGCGACCGTCGCAACCGTCGGCACGACGACGCGGAAGGGCCCGACCAGGTCTTCCAGCCGGCTCAGCGTCTCGCCGAAGATCGGCAGCAAACGCCGGACCTCGCCGCCACGGCTGCCGGGCAACACCGAGATCAGCAAGTCGTCCGGTGTAAGACCATGCGCCGTCCGGAAGCGCCCACCGTCACCGCGTTCGGCGCCGCATTCCAGCACCGGATGACCGACAAAGCTGCAGGACAGCCCAACTCGCTCGAAATAAGGGGGCTCGAACGGCAACAAGGTCATCAGATGATCGTACCAGCGCGCCATTCGCCGGGCCCGCCCGGCTCGCCAGGCCCAGACCATCGGGGCGACGTAATGAATGAGCGGCAAGGTCTCGCCGCGGCGGCGCAGCCCGTGCGCGACCCGCCAGCTGAACCCCGAGCTGTCGATCGTAACGACGGCATCGGGACGCTGAGCGCGGATTGCTGTCACGGTCTCGCGCACGCGGCGCAGGATGACCGGGGCGCGCGGCAAGACTTCGGCCACTCCCATGATCGCCAGATCGCCGAGCGGGACGAGGCTCTCGAGCCCCTGCTCCCGCATGCGCTCGCCGCCGATCCCGGCGACCCGGAGCCGCCCGCCGGTGCGTTGCCGGAGCGCCGAGATCAGCGCGCCACCAAGCGCGTCGCCCGATGGCTCTCCGGTCACAATGAAAATGAATATCGGTTCGTTCGCGGTCACGATCGGCCGACGCCGACGAGGAATAATCGGGCGCGATCGGCTGCCCGGATTACCTCGTCTCGGTCGAGCACGATCGTGGCGTTGGCCTCGACGGCGATCCCGCGCAACCCGGTTTCAACCGCGAGCACAACCGTGCGCAATCCGATCGTCGGCCGGTCGGCACGAGGTTCTTGACCGGGCTTCTCGATTTTGACGAGCACGCCGCCCGGGCCTTCGCGGCGCAGCGCTGCACAACGTCGCAGCAGCTCGTCGGTGCCTTCGATCGCCTCGACGCCGAGCACGAGGCCCTGTTGCACGATGACGGCCTGGCCGACATCGAGCGCACCAAGGGTCCGGGCGACGCGCAGTCCGCGCTCGATATCGGCCACCGATAGCTCGTCCGGGCGAATGCGGCCGAGCGCCCCTTCCGGCACAAGCGCTTGGTCGAGCAGCTGATCGGCGCCGATCACCCGAAAGCCCTCCTGTTCGAGCTCCCTGACCACCGCGGACAAAAGACCGTCGTCGCCCAGCGCCCGATAGCCGACCCGCGCAAACAGCTTGGCGGCGCGCCAATCCGGCCGCAACGCAGCGAGCGACGGCCGTCGAATGCCACCGGCGAGAACCAGCTCGGTCACATGATTTTTGCGCAACAAGGCAAGGCCGTTCGCCGCGGCGCCGAGCCGGCACCAGGCATGCGGCACGCCCTCTACCGTCGCCAGCTCGGCTGCTCCTTCGACAGCAAGGACAAAGACGTCGCGCCCGGCGGCGCGGCAGCACTCGACGAGGTGGCGCGGCAGCGAGCCGCCTCCGGCAACAATTCCGAGCCTATCCGCCATCCGCTCCCTTCGGCTGACAGATGGCCCGGCTCGAAATCGGCGCGGATAAATTCGATGACGTCGTCGACCAGCGCAATCCCGCCGAAGCGCTCCGCGGTTTCGGTCACCCGGTCGCTCAACGTCCCGTCAGTAGCGAACAGGAACTGGTATGCGTTGCGCAGTCCCTGGATATCCTCGCGACTGAAACCGCGGCGCTGCATCCCGATGATATTTAGCCCGCATAGCCGAGCCCGGTCTCCCATCACCTGCCCGTAAGGTATGACATCGCGTTCGACGCCCGACATCCCGCCGATCATCGCATGCCTGCCGATCCGAACATATTGGTGGACGGCGCTGAGCCCCCCAAGGACGGCGTAATCCTCGACTACGACGTGGCCCCCAAGCGTCGCGTTGTTTGCCATGACGACATGGTTGCCAATCTGGCAATCGTGGGCGACATGGGCACCCACCATAAAAAGGCTGCCGTCGCCGATCCGGGTGACCATGCCGCCGCCTTCGGTTCCGGGGTTTATTGTTACATATTCGCGGATCGTGTTGTTGCGTCCGATGACAAGCTCGGATCCTTCACCGCGATACTTGAGATCCTGCGGCTCGAGCCCAATCGAGGCGAACGGAAACAGGCGCGTACCCTCACCGATCGTGGTCCGGCCATCGACCACGACGTGCGAGCGGAGCGTGACGCGCGGGCCGAGCGAAACATCCTCGCCGACGATGCAATAGGGCCCGATGATGACGGTTTCGGCGAGCATCGCCCCCGGCGCAACAATGGCCGTGGGGTGGATCTGCGGCATCAGCGGCTCGTCTAATCGTCGAGGATCATGGCGGCGAACACTGCCTCGGCCATCACATCCTCGCCGACTTTGGCCCGACCCTCGAACTTCCAGACGTTCCTGCGGTTGCGCTGCTTAGTGACGTGGATCTCGAGCTCTGTCGGGGGAAATATGGGGCGTCGAAAGCGGGCGTTGTCGACGCTCATGAAATAGACGAGCTTACCCTCCGATTCCGGCCCCAGCGTGTGGACGACAAGGACGGCGGCGGTCTGCGCCATCGCCTCGATGATCAGCACACCCGGCATCACCGGCCGCGCCGGAAAATGGCCCTTAAAATAATACTCGCTGTTTGATAGATTTTTCACCCCCGTAGCCCGCTGGTTCGCGACCACATCGACAACCTTGTCGATCATCAGGAACGGGTGGCGATGCGGAATCATTTCCATGATCCGCTGAATGCCGATTTCCGTCCCCTGTTCCGCGGCGTCGGGCGGGTTGATCATGAACCGCCCTTCTTCGCAAGGCGTTGCAGCACGGCCGTCTGCCTCATGAACTGACTCAGCGGAACTGCCGGACTGCCGCATACCGTCTCTCCGGCGGGCACGTCGCGCATAAGACCGCTTTTGGCGGCGATCCGGGCTCCGCTCCCGATATGCAAATGGCCGGCGAGCCCGCCCTGCCCTCCGATCATGACAAAGTCGTCGAGCCTCGTGCTCCCCGAGATCCCAGCCTGACCGGCAACGATGCAGCAGCGGCCGAGCACCACGTTGTGCCCGATCTGCACGAGATTATCAATCATCGAGCCGGAGCCGATCACCGTATCGTGCCCCGATCCCCGGTCGATCGTGGTGTTGGCGCCGATATCGACGTCGTCGCCGATCAGCACCCGCCCAAGCTGCGGAACTTTGATCGGCGCTTTCGGGTCGGGCGCAAATCCGAACCCGTCTTGGCCGATCCGGACTCCGGGGTGCAGCACGACGCGCGAGCCGATCAGGCAGTGGCTAAGCGTCACATTGGCCGCGATCCGGCAGTCGTCACCGATCTCGACCCCAGCTGCGATTACCGTATTCGCCCCGACACGGCAGCGTTGGCCCAGCCGCGCGCCACTTTCGATAACGACATTCGGGCCGATGTCGCAGTCGGTGGGCACGACGGTCCTCCGATCTATGATCGCGGAGGGCGCGCGGCGAGCGACCACTTCGGGTGCCGGATAAAAGGCCTGGGCGGCGAGCGCGTAGGCCTTGTAGGGCACCTTGCAGACGAGAAGCGCCATGCCGGGCGGCGCGCGTTCGACGGCCTTGTCATCGACGAAGGCGGCACCGGCACGCGAGCGCACAAACGCTCCGATGTATTTCCTGTTTTCCAGAAAGCTGACGTCTTCCGGTCCCGCGATTTGGAGAGGCGCCACATCGCTGACGATGCGGGCGCCGTCTTTCGCACGCAGCAGTTCCGCTCCACTCAAGGCGCTCAGCGCATCCAGAGTGAATGGGCCGGCGCGGTCAAAAAAGCGTCGGTCCGCCATCTCGGTTCGGTCCGGGCATCGAGCGCCCCTATTTCTTCTTCGGCTTGGCCGGTGCATTCGCCGCTGGCTGCGCGGCGGTGGCAGCAGGACCCGGGGCGGCGGGAGGAGGAGTGGGCACGGCGAAATCGACCGTCAGCGTCGGCATCAATTCGTCCAGCTTCTGCAGCACCTCGTCGGTAACATCGAAACTCTGGTCGAAAAGCACCAGGTCCGCTCTTTGAAACACCAAGTTAGCCTTGCGATCCTTCGCGATGTCCGCGATGATTTTCAACATTTGCTCTTGAATTTTGGAGAGCGCCTCACCGTTAGACTTCTCCAGAGCTTGGCGTTTCCCCTGAACATTGTGCTCGAGGTCGTTCACCTTCTGTTGGAATTCACGCCCTTTTTGGTTGAGCGCGTCCGCAGACATCGATGCCTGCTGCCGCTGCAATAAATCGCGTTCGGCGCGCAGCGTCTCCTCCTGGTGAGAAATTTCCTTGGTGTATTCATTGCGCTTCTGCTCGATCTGGCCGCGCACCATTTTTGCCGCCTTGGAATTTTGCAACAGCGCCTGCACGTCGACAACCAAAACCGTCAGCGGCATCGAGGCGACGGCCGGCGGTGCGGCAGCCGGGGGTGGGGGCGCGGGTGCGGGAGCAGGAGGTGCCGGCGGGGCTTGCGCCAAGCCGCTACCTAGGCCCCACAGGAAACCGAGAAGAAGCGTCAGAAATCTGAGAGACCAAATTAACATCAAAACCTCGTGCCGAAGCTGACCCGAAACAACTGGGTCTTGTCGAACGGTTCCTTCTTTATCGGATAGGCGATATCGAGCCGGATCGGACCAACCGGGGATTTCCACGAGACGCCAACGCCGGCGCTCGCGCGGATCGCCGGCGACTGCTGCACCATCGGCTGCACTCCGCCCGTTGTAGCCAATTGGGCAGGAGTGAGCACGATATTCGTCGGCTCGAGTTGGTAAAGCGTTCCAAAATCGGTAAAGACACGTCCGCTTACCCCAAATTCCTTGGGTAGGCCGAGCGGTACCCCTAAGGTCACCGAGCCTAGATAGTACTTTTGGCCGCCAAGAGCATCGCCACTTACCGAGTCGCGAGGCCCGATACCGGCGCTCTGGAAGCCGCGCAGATTATCGCCACCAACAAAGAAACGATCCTGAATTAGTACGTTCTGTCCATTCCAACCAAATATATACCCAGCCTCGCCGGTGACGCTCAGTACCCACTCTGGAAATACCGAATAATAATATCCAGCATTTACTTTGTTGCGCACATAATCCACGCCGAAACCGACCCCGGCGAAGTCATTGCCCACAGAAGCGTAATAGCCGCCGCTCGGATCCAGCCGATCGTCCCGGCGGTCGTAAAGCAGAACCTGGCCGATTTCGGAGGTGGTATGCTGCCCGGCCTGAAGCACAATGAACAGCGACGTATTGGGCTGAAGGTCGGTGATGTTGTCGGATCGCGCGGTGTATTTCAGCGTCTGTCGCAAATTCTCGGTGATCTGATAACCGGTGCGGAGCGCTCCACCGTAAGAGAACTGCTGGTAAGGAGGGGTCACCCCGCTGAAGAAATTAGCCGTTGGACTCGTCTTGATTTCGAAGAGATCGAAGCCCGCGGCGATGTTGCGATCGAGGAAGTAGGGCTCGGTGAAGCTCAAATCGACCTGTTGCGAGCGCAGGGAAACCACAGTGCCGATCCGCAGATCCTGACCCCGCCCGAGAAAATTTCGCTCGCGGATATTAACGTCGGCGAGCGGACCATCGGTGGTCGAGAAGCCGATGCCCAACGAGAGCTCGCCTGTCGATTGCTCCTCGACCTCGGCCGTCACCACAGTTTTATCAGGCGCTGATCCTGAACTGTTGGTGACCTCCACCTTTTTGAAGAAACCAAGATTTTTTATCCGTTGCTGCGATCGCTGCATTTTGGTGCTGTTGAACGCATCTCCCTCGACCAGCTGAAATTCGCGACGGATCACCTTGTCAAGAGTGCGAACGTTGCCGACGATGTCGACCCGCTCGACATAGACTTGTGGGCCCTCCTGGACATCGAAGGTAATGTCGACCGTATGCTCCTCTCTATTCCGGGTGACGTTCGGCTTGATTTCGACAAAGGCATAACCGCGGTTGCCGAGTGCTTCCGTCAACACAGAAATCGATTTTTCGACGGCCTCGGCATCGTACCAGTCGCCGGTATGAACGGTCAGAAGCGGCAGCACCGCTTCGGCGGGCAGGTCCTTGATCTTAATGTTGACATCGATTTTGCCGAAGCGGTACCGCTCGCCTTCGTCGAGCGTGAAAGTAATGATGAAGCCATTGCGGTCCGGTGTCAGTTCGGCAACCGCCGAGACCACTCGGAAATCGGCATATCCCTCCGTCAGGTAAAACCTGCGCAATAATTCCCGGTCGTACGTCAGTCTATCCGGGTCATAGGTATCGTCGCTGGTCAGGAAACGATACCATCGGCTTTCTTTCGTCTGAATGATTCCACGCAGCTTGCCGTCGCTATACTGGTGGTTGCCGACGAAATTGATGCTGCGCACCCCGGTGAATTCCCCCTCGTTGATCTCGAAGACGAGATCGACCCGGTTTTCCGAGAGCTGGATGAGCTTCGGCTCGACGGTCGCGCCGAACCGGCCATGCCGACGATATAGATCGAGGATCCGTTTCACATCGTTCTGCACACGAGTGCGGGTGTAGACGACGCGGGGGCGCAGCTGGATCTCGGCATTGAGATCCTTCTCGTCGATCTTGCTGTTTCCCTCGAACGCGATGCGGTTGATGATTGGGTTTTCCACGACCTTGACGACGAGGGTATTGCCCACCCGGCTCAGATTTACGTCGGCGAAAAGACCGGTCGCGAATAGCGCCTTCAGCGATCGGTCCACCAACTCGTCGTCCCAGGCTTCGCCCGGCTGAACCAGCAAATATGACCGGATCGTCTCTGGCTCGATCCGCTGCGCCCCTTCGATCCGAATGTCGGCAATGGTGCCGCCTATCTGAGCGATCGATGGGCCGCGAACCGGCTGGGCGATAGCCGGCTCGAGCAACACCGCTGTCGCGACGACGGCAGCGCCGACTACCGCCGCCCACACGGCAGTCAAACGTATACAACCCAAAACACCCCCACCCCCACTTGAGATCCATCCATCCCCTGATCGGTGATCGCGCTACATCACAGCGCCTTGAACAGATTCCCGATGCCGAGATGGACGAGATCGTTCCAGGTGGCGAACACCATTAATGTCAGCACCAAGGCCAAGCCGATGCGAAAGCCATATTCTTGAGCCCGCTGGCCCAGCGGCTTCCCGCGAAGCGCTTCCGCCGCATAGAACAGTAGATGCCCCCCGTCAAGGATTGGAACGGGAAACAGGTTTATCAACCCGAGATTGACTGACAAAACCGCCATAAACCACAGCACCGCGACAACACCGCCTTGAGCAACCTCTCCCGACATTTGCGCAATGCGTAGCGGTCCCCCGAGTTCGTCAGTAGCGCGCGTCCCTATGATGATCTGCCATATTGCCTGCAGGGTGCCGGCCGTCAGGTTCCAGGTTTCCGCCCCGGCCTGCTCGATCGCGGTTGCGGGATCGCGCTTGACGTACTCCATTCCGCTTCGCGCGATGCCCAGAAGGCCTATCTCATAGTGATTGCCGAAGCGGTCGGTAAGCTCCGTCCAATTCGGCGTCACATGTAGTGTCTCCTCCTGGCCGTCACGCCGCACGACGATTCTCATCGGCACATTCGGATTGAGGCGTACCGCCTGCTGCACGTCCTCGAAGCGATGGACGGTCCGACCATCTATCTGGAGAATAACGTCGCCTGGCCGAATGCCGCCCTGCTCAGCAGCGCTCCCCGGTTGAACCTGCCCGACTTCAGCCGGCGTGAAAGGCTGGCCATAGGTCATGAACAAAACTGCCAACGCAACGATGGCAAAGATGAAATTCGCCGCCGGCCCCGCGGCGACGATCGCAGCCCGCTGGCCCAGTCGCTTGTAGTGAAAAGAGACGCCTCTCTCGACCTCGCTGAGGCGCGAAAGACCGGGAGCCGGCAGGCCCGAGCTGGCGTCGTTATCGCCGAACATCTTTACGTAGCCGCCGAGTGGGATCGCACTAAATTTCCACCGCGTTCCCGCGCGATCCCACCAGCCAAACAGTTCAGGTCCGAAACCGATCGAAAACACTTCGATCCGCACCCTATTCCAGCGCGCAATTATGTAGTGGCCGAACTCGTGGACAAACACGAGCACCGTGAGGATCACTACGAACCACAGCACTGAATAGAACAAGTTGTGGAGCTGGGTGAAGCCTTTCAGAAATTCGATCATGACAAATCCGTTCGAGCCGTTGCCGACGCAGAGTTACGGAGGCTAGAAAAACTGGCGGCAATCTCGCGCGCCGTCTTGTCAAAATTGTAGACATCGCCGAGCGATTCAAGCGGGCCTTCCGGGACTGCCTCCAGGGTGCGCTCAACCGTCTCGACGATATCGAGAAAACCGATGCGGCCTTCGAGGAAGGCGTGGACCGCCGTCTCATTGGCCGCATTGAGCACGGTCGGGCAGCCGCCGCCGCGGAGGAGCGCCTCGCGCGCGACACGCAAAGCCGGGAAACGATTTTCGTCGGGGGCCTCGAAAGTGAGGTGCCCAATCGCCGCCAAGTCGAGCCGCTTGGCCGGTGTTTCAATACGTCCGGGCCACGCAAGCGCGTAGGCAATCGGCGTCCGCATATCGGGCGAACCAAGCTGGGCTAATACCGACCCGTCACGGTACACCACCGCGCCGTGAACGATCGACTGGGGATGAACGACGATGTCGACCCGTTCAGGCGGCAGCTGAAAGAGATGATGAGCTTCGATCAGCTCCAACCCTTTGTTCATCATTGTCGCCGAATCGACCGAGATTTTGGCCCCCATGCTCCAATTCGGGTGGGCAACGGCCTGTTGCGGCGTGACCGCGCGCATCTCCTCGAAAGCCCGCTCGCGGAACGGCCCACCGCTCGCCGTGAGAATGATGCGCTCGATCGTGTCGGCGTGATCGGGGTCGAAGCATTGCCATATCGCATTATGTTCGCTGTCGACAGGCAGCAACGTCGCGCCACAGCGCGCCACCTCCTGCATGACAAGGCCGCCAGCGCAGACGAGCACCTCCTTGTTGGCAAAGGCGACAATGGCCCCTCGCCTGATCGCCGCTAAGGTCGGGGGTAGCCCGGCTGCCCCGACGATCCCCGCCATAACCCATCCGGCTGGGCGCATCGCTGCTTCGGTGAGTGCTTCGGCGCCGCAGGCCGCTTCGATCCCGGTTCCCGCGAGCCCCTCTTTCAAAGCCGGATAATGATTTGCGTCGGCGATCGCGGCGAATCGCGCCCGCAGGGCCCGCGCCTGTGCCGCGAGACGTTCGGGGTTCCGGTTCGCGGTAAGCGCCTCGACCTCAAAGCCGTCCGGGTTGCGCAACAGCAGATCGACCGTGCTCTGACCGATCGAGCCGGTCGAGCCGAGAATCGTTACTCGTCGCATACCGTTGGTGTAACGGCGGCTGTCGGGGGCGTTCATCGCCACGCCAAGAGGCTGCGGCCGCCGATCAGGGTCAGCAGAGCCACGATCGGGATTACTGCGAGCAGGCCGTCGAGCCTATCGAGGAGCCCGCCATGCCCGGGAATGAGGCCGCTCGAATCCTTCACGCCGAACCTGCGCTTTGCCGCGGACTCGGCAAGATCGCCGAACTGCTCGACAATCGCAAGGCCCGCGCTGATGCCCGTCAATGGCGCAGCCGGAGAGATTCCGAGCCATGCCGCGGTCGCCCACCCGGTCAATGCCGCGCAGGCAATACCCCCCATCAGACCCGTCCAGGTTTTACTCGGGCTCCAGCGAGGCGCCAGCCGCGGCCCGCCAAAGGTCCGACCCGCCGCGTAAGCGCCGATGTCCGTGGCCCAGACCACCGCCAGAAGCCACAACAACGTGGGCCGGCCGGCCAGCCCGTCGCGTGCCAGCCATAAGAGGCAGACGCAAGGCAGCGCCACCCAGATCGCGCCGAAAGCCGTCCATTGCGGGTCGGCATCCTTTGTCTCGCGGGCGGCCCATAGAACCAAACCCGCTCCGATTACGGCTGTGCCCAGAGCCAGCCCAGTAGAAGCGAGTGAAGCGGCCGCCACGGCCACCAGAACGACCGCGACCAACACGATCCCGGTTCGGCCGAAAGCGCCCCCGCGGCAGAGCCGCCCCCACTCCCACGCCATCACAGCGGCGGCAGCGGCGGTCAACAGCGGCAGCCAGGGCCAACCAAACCAAATCGCGGCAATCGGCAGCGGCGCCAGAACGAGCGCCGAGACAACGCGCAGCCGCAAGGGATCCTTTGCGAAAAAGGCTCGCGTTTCAGCGCGATCCAACTGAGGCTCCGTAGCGGCGTTCGCGGCCACAGAATTCATCAATCGCCTGCTGCAGGTCGCTTTTCGAAAAGTCTGGCCACAGCGTCTTCGTAAAAACGAACTCGGAATAGGCGCTCTGCCAAAGGAGAAAATTGCTGATGCGCTGCTCGCCGCTGGTCCGGATCAGCAGATCCGGTTCGGGAAGCTCCGCAGTAAACAGGTGGCGCGCAAAACATCCTTCGTCGATCGCGTCCACGGCGAGGCCGCCTAACGCCACCTGCCGTGCGATCTCGCGGACCGCAGCGACAATCTCGGCGCGGGCGCCATAGGACAATGCGATCGTCAGGTTGATCCGAGTGTTGTCACACGTCATCGCCTCGGCGTGCTCAATTAGGCTGATGATGTCGGGGTCGAGCTTGCCTAACTCGCCGATCACCTTCAGACGAACTCCATTGCGGTGCAGTTCGGCTATTTCGCCGCGAAGGTAATGTCGCAAAAGGCTCATCAGATCATGGATTTCCGCTGACGGCCGCTTCCAATTCTCGGAGGAGAAGCCAAACAATGTGAGGTAGGGAACCCCAAGCTCGGCCGCGGCAATCACGGTGCGCCGCGCAGCCTCGGCACCCCGCCGATGGCCGGCGATTCTCGGCAGTCCGTGAGCCTTCGCCCAGCGCCCGTTGCCGTCCATGATGATCGCGATATGCCGCGGCACGGACCGCGGCGCGGCGGGGGCGCTCATCAGACCTGAAGGATCTCTCTATCCTTCTGCGCCAGAGCCTCGTCGATGCGCTTGACGTACTCGTCGGTCAGATGCTGCACTTCCTGCTGCAGCTTGCGTTGCTCGTCTTGCGAGATCTCGGCGTCCTTTTCGCGGCGCCTGAGCAGTTCGACACCGTCCCGGCGGATATTGCGGACCGATACGCGCGCCTGCTCGGCATATTTCGCCGTCACGCGCGTCAGCTCTCGCCGCCGCTCCTCGTTCAAATCCGGAATCGGAACCCGGATGACTTGGCCCTCGGTTTGCGGATTGAGCCCCAGCCCTGCTTCCCGGATCGCCTTGTCCACGGCCTTCACCATGGCGCGGTCCCATACTTGGACCGTGATCATACGCGGCTCCGGCACGCTGACATTGGCCAGCTGATTGAGTGGCACGGTTCCCCCATAGGCGCTGACAGTCACCGGCTCAAGCAGGCTCGCCGAAGCCCGCCCGGTCCGCAATCCACCGAATTCCTTGCGCAAAACCTCGACAGCGCCGTCCATCCGGCGTCGGAGGTCCTTCAGAAATGTGTCTTCCGGCATGCCGCTGTTCCCGTGTTCAGTTTTGTCCGTTGATGATCGTGTACCGTCCGCGCCCCCTCAGAACCTCTGCGAACCCTCCATTTTCGAAGATCGAGAACACCAAAATAGGAATGTGGTTCTCGCGCGCCAGCGAAATCGCTGAAGCGTCCATCACCCGCAGATCGCGGGACAGGACCTCCAAATAGTCGAGTCTTTCAAAGCGCCTGGCGAGAGGCTCACGCTCGGGGTCCGCATCGTAAACGCCGTCCACCTTGGTAGCCTTCAGGAGCGCGTCACAACCCATTTCGGAGGCTCGGAGAGCCGCCGCCGTATCCGTCGAAAAAAACGGGTTGCCGGTTCCCGCCGCGAAAATTACGACACGGTCCTTCTCGAGATGACGCAACGCCCGCCGACGGATATATGGTTCGCAAACTTCCTGCATCGAGATCGCCGACTGCACGCGAGTGGTCACTCCGCAGCGCTCCAGCTCGTTCTGCATGGCAAGCGAGTTAATCACCGTCGCGAGCATGCCCATGTAATCGGCCGATGCGCGCTCCATGCCGACGGCGGAGCCCGACACGCCGCGAAAAATGTTGCCTCCGCCGATCACCACGCAAACTTCAACTCCGAGCGCGTGCACCGATTGGATCTCGCTTGCGATGCGCCCGACCATCTCGGGATCGAGGCCGTACTCGCGCGCGCCCATCAGCGCTTCGCCGGATAATTTCAGGAGAACACGGCGATATTTGAGATCGGCTGACATAAAGGCCTTCGCTCACCTGACTGGCCGAGCTCTGTCGCCGGCAGGTCTCACGATAGCACCAAATCGCCCGACCGGTTGCACCTTTCAGAGGCAGGCGGCGTTAGTGGCTCCCCTTAGAGTAAAAGCCCGAGCGAAGGCCGCGGCGAACCGCCTCAGTTCTTCAGCTGCGCCGCAACCTCGGCCGCGAAGTCGGTGCGTTGCCGCTCAATCCCCTCGCCCAGTGCGAAACGCGCAAAGCTTTGAACGCTAATAGGCGCGCCCACGGTTTTGCTGGCCTGCTCGACGACCTTCGAGATCTTGGTCTCCTGATCGACGACGAAGATCTGCTCGAGCAGGACGAACTCTTCGTAGAATTTGCGCAGCCGCCCTTCGACCATTCTGTCGACTACCGAGTCGGGTTTGCCCGTGGCGCGGGCCTGTTCTCGCAACACGTCGCGTTCGCGGTCGAGCGCTGCTTGCGGCACCGAGGCGATATCGAGATAGAGCGGGTTCGCTGCCGCGATATGCATCGCCAGCTGCTTGCCGAGCCCGGCCAGCTGATCGGCCGCGGCGGTCGAGCCGAGCGTGACGAGCACCCCGATCTTGCCGAGGCCGGGGCCGAGCGCGTTGTGAACGTAAGAGAAAACGGCGCCCTCTTCGGTCGAAAGGCGCTTGACACGGCGCAGCACCAAGTTTTCGCCGATGGTCGAGATCAGATGTGTCAGCTCCTCCTCGACGGTCCGACCCGTTCCCGGGAACTCGGCTTCTTTCAGCGACTCGAGCTCCCCATCGCCATCGAGCGCCAATTCGCTCACGCTCCGGACAAAGCTTTGAAAGGCTTGGTTGCGCGCCACGAAATCGGTTTCCGAGTTGACCTCGACCACAGCACCCACGGGGCCGCGGGTCGCCACCCCGATCAAGCCCTCCGCAGCCACCCGCCCCGCCTTTTTTGCGGCCGCGGACAAGCCCTTCTTTCGCAGCCAATCGACGGCCGCTTCAATGTCGCCGGCGCTGTCGTCGAGCGCCCGTTTGCAATCCATCATCCCGGCGCCGGTCTTCTCGCGCAACTCCTTGACCAGCATCGCCGTTACCTCGGCCATAACATCGACCTTTCGCGTAAGACCCTATTGTTGGGGAAGGGAGGTCCTATTTCGCCGCAGCCACAGCCGGCTCGTCTTGCAATGCGCCTTGGAGACCGTCGACCGCGGCCTCCTCGGGCAATTCCTCCGGAGCCTCCGCGGCAAAAGCCTGTTCGGCGAGATCCGGCCGGGCGCCAATATCAACCCCGGAGGCCGCGAGCTCGGCCTGCAGCCCGTCGAGAACCGACCCGGCGACGAGATCGCAGTAGAGATGAATCGCCCGCATCGCATCGTCGTTTCCAGGGATCGGATAGGCGATGCCGTCGGGTGAGGAGTTCGAATCGAGAATCGCGACGACCGGTATGCGCAAGGTGTTGGCCTCGGCAACCGCGATTGCTTCCTTGTTGGTGTCGATCACGAACAGGATGTCGGGCAGCCCGCCCATCTCCTTGATGCCACCCAGCGCCCGCTCCAGCTTGTCGCGGGCACGCGTCAGCTCCAAGAGTTCGCGCTTGGTCAACCCGGTTTGCTCTTGGGAGATCCGTTCCTCGAGTTCGCGCAGCCGCTTGATCGACTGGGAAATCGTCTTGAAGTTGGTCAGCATGCCGCCGAGCCAGCGGTAGTTGACGTAATATTGGCCGCAGCGCTTGGCGGCATCGGCGACGGGCTCCTGCGCCTGGCGCTTGGTGCCGACCAGAAGAACGCGGCCGCCACCCGCGACGACGTCCCGGATCGCCTGCAAGCCCTGGTGCAGCATCGGTTCGCTCTGCTCGAGGTCGATGATGTGGATCCCGTTGCGGACACCGAAAATGTACGGCGCCATTTTGGGGTTCCACCGGCGGGTATGATGACCGAAGTGAACGCCGGCTTCGAGCAGCTGGCGCATTGAGGCAGTTGGTATCGCCATAGTAATTCCTTAGTTTCCGGTTGAGCCGCCGCAGGAGAAGTCGGCGCCTAAAACGCCGACACCGGAACGGGCGCCTGCTCGGAAAAACAGCCGGCAGCACCCGCAGCCCTGCGTGAGGTATCGCAGTATTACTTACGTCGCCGAGGCCGCCTTCGCAACACCGCCGCGCCATCCCGCATGCCGGACTTGGTCCAGCCATCCGGATCGTGAGAGCCGCTCTCGGGATGTACTGAGGCGGATGGCCGGGCTAGCCCGGCCATCCGAGTATCCTAAGCCTGGTAGAGCGGGCCTCGGATGATTTGACCCGGCAGAGCATCGGTGAGCTCGCCGCCTTCCAGCAGCACGCTGCCATTGACCACGACGTAGTCGATGCCAACCGCGTCGCGCTTGACCTGCACGCCGCCCGCCGGCAGCGTCGCGACGGGCTCGCGCGGCTTCGATGCGATCGTGTCGGGGTCAAAGATCGTGATGTCGGCGACCTTGCCGGCGGCGATGAAGCCGCGATCGGTAATGTCGTGCATCAGCGCGGTCTTCCCGGTGAGCCGATAGACCGCCTCTTCGAGCGGCATCACCTGCTGCTCGCGCACCCAGTGACCCAGCAAATTCGTGCTGGTCTCATGCCGATCGGCAGTGTGCGGCCGGCCGCCGCCGTCGCTGGTGCCGATCACCGTGTAAGGCGAGCCGAGGATGTGCTTCTGCACTTTCGGATCGTGGTTGCGGTCGATCGCCTGGAAGCAGGTCTGCAGGTCTTCATCGAGCGACAAGTCGAGGAAGGCGTCCATGATGCCTTTGTTCTGCTCTTTCGCAATCTGCTCGATCGTCTTGCCTTCCAGGTGGCGGTTCTGGCCCTTCGTCGTCATGAACACCTCGACGAGGTCCCAGCGCCGGTTGAACAGGCCGCGCGCGCGGCCGCGCCGGTCGGTCATGCCGCCCTGCTGCTCGACCTTCCCCTCGACCGCCTCGGCCGACAGCGCCTTGCGGATCTCGGGGTCGCGGAAGGCCTGGATGCGTTCGCGATAGGGCCGCGCCATGACCTCGTCCCAGGTCGGCATGCCGCGGAAGAAACCCTCGGGGTGGGTGATATCCTCGTCCTGCGGGACGTTAAGGCCGCGCTCCAGGTTGAAGATACCGCCGGCGACGGTCGACAGGCACGAGCCGTAACAGCGGGCGCCGCTCTTGAACCCGTCCTCGAGCCACTTCAAGTGCTCGACCCACTCGTCGGGATTGCCGATCGGATCCGACATCAAGTTGTAGATCGACGGCCGGCCGGTGCGCGCCGCCAACTCGCGGGCGACCGCGCGCGTCTGCTTGGTGCCGCCCGGCGCCCCGCCGGCGACCTGGAAGACGCCGGTACCGAGTTCGCCGAGCACGCTGGCGAGCGCCCAGCGCTCGGCGTCATCGGGCACCCCGGCCGGGTCGCCACGATCCTTTGGCGCGGTCGAAAAGCCGAGCGCGCCGTCATGCATCGCCTCGCGGATCAACCGCTGCATCGCCGCCATTTCCTCGGGCGTCGCCTCGCGCTCGGAGGCCGCCTCGCCCATCACATAGCGGCGAATGCCCGAATGGCCAACCAACGTGCCGACGTTGATGCCGCGCTTCTTGCCGAGCGCATTCAGATAGTCGCCGACCAATTCCCAGGTCACGTCGACCCCAGCCTTCAATACCGGCAGCGGAATCTGTTCCGCGTCGGAGAAGAATTCGAGATACCACTCGCCGTCGCCGGGCCGGACCGGGGCGATGACCTGGCCGCACTGACCGACAATGACGGTGGTGTGGCCGTTGTGCACCCACGAGCCGCAATAGGGGTCCCAGACGGCCTGTGGGTCGAAGTGGGTATGGTGATCGATGAACCCCGGGGCGACGACGCGTCCGTCGGCGTCGATGACGCGTTCGGCCGCGGCGCCTTTATATTTGCCGACCCCGACGATTTTCCCTTGATGCACCGCCACATCGGCTTGGAATGCCGGCTCCCCCGAGCCGTCCACGACGCGTCCATTGTTGATCAGCAGGTCATATGCCATCATGCATTCTCCTCGTTGCCCCGCTCCGGATGAGCCTGGGGCCGTCGCGGCGGGCCGTTCCCACTGGGCCAGTGGTCCACCGGCACTTTTAATGGTGCAGAGCGAAGCCTACGCCTCGCCGGAGAGACCAGCAATATTTTCTCTCGACTGTGACAGACAAATTCGGGAAAGAAATCTCCTAATGAACAATGTTCATTTTATGAATGAATTTTACTCATCGGAATTCTTTCACAACCCCTTTTACAGGGATGACGGCTAAACCATTTTGAGCTCGCGCAGTGAGTGCCGATCCTCTCGATGCTGCCGCGGGCGAACGCGCGGAACGTATCGCGAAAGTGCTGGCGCGCGCCGGGGTATGCTCGCGTCGCGACGCCGAGCGCTGGATTGCCGACGGGCGGGTCTCGGTCGATGGCCGAGTGCTGGGGACGCCCGCGGTAACTGTCACCGCCGCCAACGACATCCAGGTCGATGGCAAGCCGCTTCCGGCAGTCGACCGCCCGCGCCTGTGGCGTTATCATAAGCCGGCAGGGCTCGTCACCTCGCATCGCGACGAGAAGGGCCGGCCCACCGTGTTCGATGCACTGCCGAAGGATCTGCCACGACTGATTTCGGTCGGCCGGCTTGATCTGAGTTCTGAAGGGCTCTTGCTGCTGACCAATGACGGCGCGCTGGCGCGGCGGCTCGAATTGCCGTCAACCGGCTGGCTACGGCGCTACAAGGTGCGCGTCCATGGCGAGGTGGAGCCGGAGCGGCTCGCCGCGCTGGAAAAGGGGATCACGGTCGACGGCGTCGTCTATGGCCCAATCCGCGCGACCCTGGAACGCCAGCAAAGCAGTAACGCGTGGGTCGCGATGGCATTGCGGGAAGGGAAAAACCGTGAGGTCCGACGGGTGCTCGAGCATCTCGGTCTTCAAGTGACCCGGCTGATCCGCCTCTCCTACGGGCCGTTTCAGCTCGGTAATCTGGCACGCGGCGCGATCGACGAGGTGCCGAAAAAGGTGCTCAATGACCAGCTCGGCAACAGTCGCCCGACGATGGCGCATGCGGATCGTCGCCGGTAGACATCGGGGCCGCCGGCTGCTCGCGCCGCCGGGCGAGAAGGTAAGGCCGACCAGCGACCGCGCCCGCGAAGCGCTGTTCAACATCCTGTCGCATGGGCAGCTGGCGGCCGAGGGCATCCCGTTCGCCGGGGCGGCGGTGCTCGACGCCTTTGCCGGGACCGGCGCGCTGGGTCTGGAGGCGTTATCGCGCGGCGCTGCCGAGGCCGCGTTTATTGAACAGGACCGTGAGGCTCTCGTGACCCTTCGCCACAACATCGCGGCGCTAGGCGAAGATGTCCACTCTCGAATCGTCTCTGGCGATGCCACCCGCCCGCCGCGCGCGCCTTCAGCATACGCGCTGGCGTTTCTGGACCCGCCTTACCGCAGCGGCCTCGCCGCCGCGGCGCTGACCGCACTCGACGCTGCCGGTTGGTTGGCGCCGGAATTGCTCGCCGTCGTCGAACTCGCGGCGCGCGAGGAACTGACGCTGCCAGCCGGGCTTACCCTTCTCGACGAGCGGGTGTATGGCGCTGCGCGCCTGCTGTTCTTGCGCCGCGGCGAAACCATAGGAGATCGGAGATGAGCGGTCAGCTGCGATATGTAACCTTGCGCAACGGCGAGCAGGTACCGGCGCTGGGGCAGGGGACTTGGCACATGGGCGACAACCGGCGCCATGCCGCCGAAGAGGCAGCGGCATTGCGGCTCGGCATCGATCTCGGCATGACCCTGATCGACACCGCCGAGATGTATGGCGGCGGAGGCGCCGAAGAGGTCGTCGCGCGTGCCACCCACGGCATCCGCGACAAGCTCTTCATCGTCAGCAAGGTCTATCCGCACAACGCTTCGCGCGCCGGCGTTGTCGCCGCCTGCGAGCGCAGCCTCAAGCGGCTCGCCACCGACCGCATCGACCTGTACTTGCTGCATTGGCGCGGCTCGATCCCGTTCGCCGAGACCTTGGAAGGTTTCCTGCGGCTCCAGCGGGACGGCAAGATTCGGCACCACGGGGTCAGCAATTTCGACCGCGCGGACATGGCGGAATGGTCGGCTCGGAAGGGCGGCGACGCGGTCGCGGCCGATCAGGTGCTCTACAACCTGGCGCGTCGCGGCCCCGAATGGGACCTCGTGCCGTGGTGCCGCGAGCACCAGGTCGCGATCATGGCCTACACGCCGCTTGGGACCGGCGGCATGCTCGGCAACCGCGCGTTGGGCGAAATCGCCCGCCGCCAGGGCGCAACGCCGGCGCAGATCGCGCTCGCCTGGCTCTTGCGCCAGGAGAGCACGATCGTGATCCCGAAGGCATCGCGGCCCGAGCATGTCCGCGAAAACTGCGGCGCCCTCGACGTGCAGCTAACGACAGAGGATCTGACCGCACTCGACGGCGCTTTCCCGCCGCCCAAAGGCAAGAGCTCGCTGGGCATGCTTTGACGCCGTTTTATTTGCGCGTTCCTTGCCGCTTCGCTAGTCTGAGCAGGGCATTGGAGGGGTGGCCGAGCGGTTGAAGGCGCACGCCTGGAAAGTGTGTAGACGGTGATGAATCGTCTCGCGGGTTCGAATCCCGCCCCCTCCGCCACTCCGCTTTCTATCCTGTCTCGCGCCGAGCAATCATCGCCGGAACACCCCGGCGAGTTCGAGATGCGGGCTCCACACGAACTGATCGACCGGCGTCACGCGCTCGAGGCGAAAGCCGCCGCCGACCAGCTTGGCGGCGTCGCGTGCGAAAGTAGCCGGGTTGCAGGATATCGCGACGACCGTTTCGATCGCCGAGGCGGCGAGCGCTTCCGCCTGGCTGGCGGCGCCGGCGCGCGGCGGATCGAACACCGCGGCGGCATATCGGGCGAGCGCGTCGGCCGGAAGCGGGTTGCGCGCGAGATCGCGGCGTTCGACGGTAACCCTCGGCTGGTCTGCGGCGGCGCGGGCGAGCGCGGCAGCAGTGCGCGCATCGCCCTCTATGGCGTGGACCGGACCACCGCGCGCCACGGCAAAGGTGAAGGTGCCGAGCCCGGCGAAGAGATCGAGCACTGCCCGGCCGGAACCGACAGTGGAAAGAACCTCCTCGATGAGGATCCTCTCGGCCGACGGGCTGGCCTGCAGAAAAGCGCCGGGCGGAAAAGGCACGGCGACCCCGGACAGCAGCACCCGGACAGGCCGGCGCTCGACCACAACAAGCTCGTCAGGGGCGGCGCGCCAGACTATGCGGGCAAGGTCGCACTCCTTGGCGAACCGCGCGAGGGCCTCGCATGCGCCGAGCTCCGGCCGTTTCGTCGCCTCAATCATCAGGTCGATCCCACTGTCGGTGCGTGTCAGGGTCGCCTCCGCCGTCCCCTCCGGCACCAAAACCTCGGATGCGATCTGCCGAAGCCGCTCGATGAGCGCGACAAGTACCGGTTCGAGCACCGGGCATTCGCGTAGGTCGACCAGGTAATGGCGGAACCGTTCACGGTACCCGACCCTTGCCGGGAGACGAGAATCGCGCGGCCTGCTGATCCCGAGCCGCGCCCGGCGGCGTTCCGGCGGAATGAGCCGCATCGGCCCGACGACACCTGGATCGATCCCGACCCGTTCGAGGGCGGTATTCAACGTCTCCAGCTTGAGCCGCCGGTATGCGGCGTCTTCCAGGTGCTGCAGCGCACAACCGCCGCAGGTTCCGAAATGCCGGCAGCGCGGAGCGGCGCGCCCCGGCCCGGAGGCGAGGCGGTCGATGACGAAGCCTTCCCGCCCGCCATGGCGGCGGGCTCCGAGCCGAGCGCGGACGCGATCGCCCGGCACCGTGAAGGGCACAAAAACCGGCTCACCCCGGTATTGCGCAATACCATCCCCGCGCGCGCCGACCCGTTCGACAGCAAGCTCGACGAGGCTGTCGCTGTGTGCCGCCGGTCGGCCAGGACACATTGTTAGAAATCAGGTTTCGGAAGCGGCCGGGCCGGGGTGCGGATCGGCACGGTGGCCGGGGTCTCGCCGTCGACCACGGCCCAGCCCCATTCGAGCAGCGGCAAAGCCGCGCGCGCGAAGTCGACAATGCGGTCGACCAACGCCGGCGACTGCATTTCCGCATCGCCCAATGCGGCGTGTGCTGTAAACGATTTCCAGCCGACATATTCGGCCGCTCTTGTGCCCTTCGCCGCCTCGAACCCGCGCGGCGGCCGGCTCAGCCGCTCGTCGCTGGAGAGCGGGCTTCCCGCAGCGGCCAAGCCGTCGACGACCGCGAGGAACGCTTCGGGATCATCGAGGATGGCTTGTCGCAATCGGCGCAAAAGTTCGGGCTCCGGGTGCCAGAACCCCGCCGCCACCATCAATTCGGCCGGCGCGATGTGGAGATAGAGCAGGCCCGGGTCACGTTTGCGGCCGGAGCGCGTCAGCACTGCCCCAGCATGCGTCTTGTACAGCCGCTTGTCCGGCGAGAAACGCACGTCGCGATAGATGCGGAAGATGCCGTGCCTGGCATCGCCGACCAGCGGCAAGCCGGCTTCCTGGAGGGCCTCCCCGACCGCGATGATCAACTCGCGGAACGGCCCCAGCACCTCGGCCTCGTAGACCGCCTTGCGCGGCTTGAACCAGGCCGGGTCGTTGTTGTCGCGCAGTTCGCTAAAGAACGCGAACGCCGCCGGCCGGAACCCGGCAAACCGGGTCGGGGCTTCCCTCACCGCGTTTCCTCCTCACCTGTGCCGCTGCGGCGGGCGTAGAGCAGGAATTCTCGGTTGCCTTGCGGGCCGAGGACCGGGCTCTCGACGACGCCCACGACGGTCCAACCCGGCTGCGCCGTGACCCAGGCGGTGGCGCGCTCGCAGACCTCGTGATGGATAGCGGGATCGCGCACCACCCCGCCTTTGCCGACATGCTCCCGGCCGGCCTCGAATTGCGGCTTGACGAGCGCGACAAGCTCCGCCTCTTCAGCGGCGAGCGCCAGCGGTGCCGGCAATATTGTTGCGAGGCCGATGAAGCTTGCGTCACAAGTGATCACGTCGACCGGCTCGGGAACATGGGCTCGGGTCAGATGGCGGGCGTTCAGTCGTTCGTGGACGACGACCCGCGGATCCTGCCGCAGTCTCCAGGCGAGCTGACCGTGTCCAACGTCCACGGCGTAGACGCGGCCGGCGCCGCGCGACAGCAAGACGTCGGTAAAACCGCCGGTCGAGGCGCCGATATCGAGAGCCGTCTTGGCGTCGGCCACGATCCCGAAATAGTCGAAGGCGTGGGCGAGCTTGACGCCCCCACGCGACACCCAGGGATGATCGTGGCCTTTGACGGTAAGCGCCGCATCCGCCGCGAGCTGTTCGCCTGGCTTGTCGATCCGCCGCCCGGCGCAGCTGACGACCCCGGCGAGGACCAACGCCTGAGCCTTGGCCCGGCTTTCCGCCAGACCCCATTCGACGAGAAGCTGGTCGGCCCGGCGCTTTGCGATTTTGGGAGAAGACACGGCGTCGCTGTGCTTTCGATTTGCCGGAGGCGAGGTTAATGAGGCCTGAGGCCCGCGGAGGAAAATTGGGGGTGAAGGCGGTTCATCGCAATTTTCTTTGCGGAGCTGGCATTCAACCGGACCGACGACCGCGGCCAAACTCACATCATCGTCGAATGAACGCCTTGCTCGGGCTGGTACTGAGCTTGGCCGCTGCGACAGCGCCGGCAGCCGAGATCGCACCCGACGAGCGGCGCTCCGGCTACGACTTCGCCGGCGCCGACATCCGGGCGATGCAGGACGACGACACCGTGAACCCGGGGATGTTGTCGGTGTTGCAAGGCGAAACACTGTGGGCCGAGCAGGTCCAAGCCGCCGGCCGGTCGTGCGCCGACTGCCACGGCGACGCGCGAAACAGCATGAAGGGTGTCGCGGCCCGTTATCCTGCGTTCGACGCGACACTCGCCCGCCCGCTCGATCTCGAGCAGCGGATCAACCGCTGCCGCAGCGAGCGTCAGGGGGCGGAGCCGCTCGCCTGGGAAAGCGAGGGCCTGCTTGCGCTGACCGCGTTTGTCGCCCGTCAGTCGCGCGGTCTTCCGATCGCGGTACCCACCGGCCCCGAATCGCGCCCGTTTCTCGATCTGGGCAAAGAACTGTTCCGGCAGCGCGAAGGCCAGCTGAACCTGTCATGCAGCCAGTGTCACGACGACAATTGGGGCAAGCGCCTCGCCGGCAGCGTAATTCCGCAAGGACACCCGACCGGCTACCCGATCTATCGCCTCGAATGGCAGGGCCTCGGCTCGCTGCAGCGCCGTCTGCGCGGCTGCATGGCCGGCGTGCGCGCCGCGCCCTTCGACTACGGCGCTCCGCAAAGCGTCGCCCTCGAATTCTATCTGATGGAGCGGGCACGCGGCATGCCGATGGATGCCCCGGCAGTGCGGCCCTGACTGATTGGGCCGCCTATCTCCCGGCCTCATCAGTCAGCGGTGGAATTTCGGCGCAAATCTTGGCGATCGTGTAGTGCTTGACGTTGAGCGTCCACGGCGAGTCGATCGCCGGCTCCGGCACTCCGGCGAAGGGCAGGTAGAGCGCGATGTTGGAGACATAGAGGAATTGCCCGTCGGCGCTGAATGCCGGGCTCGCCGGGAAGAGCAGTCCGCGGATCGTTCCGTCGGTGTCGATCCCGTTGAAATCGCCGCGCCTGGCAATAACTTTGGGCAGCATCTGATCCAGCCGGTCGACCGCGTTCGGGTCGATGACGTCGACCTCGTCTTGCTGATTGGCGACGACCCAGAGATTATCATGTCGGTCGACGGCGATCCCGTCCGGGGCATTGATGCCAGTCGTCAGGACCTCCGCCGTCGCATCGCCGGGGACCGATACCGAGCCGTCACTGTTCAACGTTACGGGGACCTTGACGATCGAATGATAGGCGGTGTTAGCCACGTACATCGCGGTGAATTTGTTGTCGAACTCGACGCCGTTCGCGCCGAAGGGCGGGACCAGGATCACTCCGGTGGCGGCCTGCGGCGAGAGCGTCTGGGAATCGACGAACACCATCGGTGCGCCGCCGTTCGGGCCGGTCTTCCAGATGACACCCTGAAACAAATCCGAGACGTAGACATTGCCGGCCTTGTCGAAGGTCAGCGCATTGAGGCCGGAGGCGCCGCCGAGCCCGGTGTTCATGAACACGCTCGCCTTGCCGGTCGCCGGGTTAGCCTGCCAGACAATCCCTTGGGCGAGATCGCAGATCAGCAAAGCCTTCGAAGATGATTGATACACCAGGCCCAAGAGATGCGGGCTGGGCTGCGGCGCGGGGCTCGGCGCCGGGTTGACCAGAGGTCTGTCATAGAGCAGCGCGCCGTCGGGCTTGAAGGAGAACAGACGAGGCGGCCCGGCGACCGCGCCTTCGCTGTTGAACCCGAAAGACGGCGTGTAAACCGTGCCGTCCGGGCCGACGGTAAGTCCTTCGATCGATACCGGCACGTTGCCGGGCAGGTAAGGCACGACGGCGAAGATCTCCGTGTCGCCGCGATCCCAAGCGAGCACCTGTGCTATACTGGAGATCAAGAGCAACGCTGCGACAACTCCATCGATCAATGCTCTTTTCACCGCACCCTCCCGGAATAATGTTGGTTAATTTCGACCAGCCGTGCGCAACAATACTGCGTTTGACCCATAATGGTGTCAAGCATCTCTGCGGGAATTATTTCCGATGCGCCAAGTCCCTCCGATCGCGATCCGATGAAGTTCAACGGCCGCGAAATTCCCTGTTGCGATGCCGGCTGGCGAAACTACACGTTCTCAAACTGACGGCCGACAAGGCCGGGCTGCTGGCTATCACTAGTGCTTAGAGGCATTCGGATGATTTAACTCTTTTAACCGGTGGTACAACCGTAGGATGGGTTTCGCTCGGCTCAACCCATCCTACGCCTCCTCGCTGGTGAATCATGTGATTGGGTCTGAAGACGAGCCCTTCGCAACCGGTCGCCCCTCGACCCTCCTGGCTGTTTCTGCAGCCAAATAACAGCCATCCACCCCATTCGCTCGCGGGCGCCGGCTATCGGCGCTTTCCCGAAGCTCCATAAGACGCGAACATTATGGCAATTTAATGTTGCCTTTTCAGCAACAAGGCGTGCAGCCCGTCGAGGATGATCCGCTGCTTTCAGATCGACGCAAACTTCAAGTTGTAAATGCGATCGTTCGCATTCAGTACTGATGCGTTTCAAAAGGAGTATTCGTGTCCTTCGACCGGCCAGACGAGGGGTCGCCGCCCCGGTATTGGAAAGACCACATCGCTCCGCTAGCGTGCGGCTGACTTGATACGGTTTCCAACCTGCGATGCAAGCAATTCGCGACGCGAGGCCAAGGACGGGGTGGGAGCGAAAGGCTTGCGTTCGCTGGCGGTCCGTTTTATGAAACAGCTACGTAATTCCGCAAATCATCCAATCGCGGAGCGGTGGCGAAGCGCCGTCGGCAGCGTTCGTTCACTAGTCATCTACTACGGCAATCCGATGCGCCGGTGGCGCATGGACCGGCTGTACTCCGACTTTGTGCGACAGGGTGACCTTGTCTTCGATATTGGAAGCCATGTCGGCGACCGGATAGGATCGTTTCGCCGCCTCCGCTGCCGGGTCGTTGCGGTCGAGCCGCAACCGAGGCTGGTCAGGATATTGCGGTACTTGTACGATCATGATCCTGATGTCGCAATTGAACCGATGGCGATTGCCGCGGCTGCCGGAAACATCGAGATGTTCGACAATCTCGACAATGCGAGCTTGACCACCGCATCTCCAGGCTTTCTCGCGGCGGCGTCGGCGGCGCCGGGCTGGTGTCGCGAGTGTTGGCCCGGCCGCTTCGTCGCTCCGGCAATCACCTTGGACCAGCTGATCGAGCGCTATGGCGAACCGACTTTTACCAAAATCGATGTGGAAGGCTTCGAGGCCGAGGCCCTTGCCGGACTTTCGCGGCCGCTACAGGCATTCTCCTTTGAATTCACAACGATCCTGCGCCAAGTCGCGATCGACTGCCTGACCCGCTGCCGGGCGCTTGGCGCGTACCGTTACAACGCCGCCCTGGGCGAGAGCCAACGCTTGGCCTTCACGCAATGGGTCGATGCCGGGTCAATAGAGCAATGGCTCGAGATGCTGCCAGACAGCGCTAATTCAGGCGACATTTACGCGCGCCTGCCGGGATCCGGCAATCAACGGCGTAACCCCACACATTGTCAGCCAGACCGCGAAACTCTGTGCTGTCGCTTGGACGAACCGCAACGCCGAGCGGTTTTGCAGCAGGGCGGCTGCCGGCCTCCGCGCTTCTTGCGGGGTCTATACGCCGGCTGCGGTGCGGTTTATTGAGATAGGATGAGAACCGGCGCCGAATACCGCGAGGCCCTGCGCGATGGACGCAGAGTGTGGGTGATGGGCGAGGGCTGGGCTGGGGACGTGACCGGGCACCCCGCCACGCAACCGATGGTCGAGGAATACGCCGCCTGGTACGATCGCCATCTCGACCCCGCCTGGCGGGAGTTTCTGCTGGCGCCGGCGGATGTCGACGGAGAGCGGGCGCCGTGGGCCTATGTGGTGCCGAGAGGCGTCGCGGACCTGATCGGCATGGGCCGGTCCTTCGCGAAAACGATGTTTTTGAGCGCCGGCAACATCACCCATACGCCGGCCTACGGCAATCTGATCGCGCTCGGCGTTCTGACTGCGGTGCAGTCCCGCAACGTCTCGCAACAGCACGTCGCCGAGGCTGTGGCCTACCGCGAGCTGATCGCTCGAACCGGCCGGTTTCTCACCTATTGCGGCGGCGCCCCGATCATCGGTCAGCGAATGCGCCCGGACCCGCGCGACCGGGTCGCGTTGAAGCTGGTGCGCGAGAGCGATGCCGGCGTCGTCATCCGCGGCAAGGTCGGCATGCATACGAGCCCGGCCTATGCCGAGGATGTCTATATCGGCGCCCTCTGCGGCATCGAGATCGGCGAGCATCGCGCAAGCTTTATCGTGCCGGTCAATGCGGCCGGCGTTACTACGCTGTGCCGCAAGATCGCGGCGCGCGACGGCAACCCTTTCGTGTCGCCGCTCAGCAGCCGCTATGACGAGCTCGAGGGCCAGATGTGGCTCGATGACGTGTTCATCCCGTGGGAGCGTGTGTTTTTTGTCGATCCTTCTCCGGAGGCGATCCCGCGCTGGCTGCGCTGGCATCACCTCTATGGCTGGCTGTCGAAAGCCGAGTTCACGCTGGGCCTGGCACTGGCCTTGACCCATGCGATGGGTCTCAAAGAGCATGAGCAGACCATAGAGTACCTGGTCGATGTGATCGTCGCGGTGCAGACTGTGCGCAGCTGCCTGACGGCGGCCGAGCGCGACCCTGATTTCACGCCGGCGGGCTATTGCTTTCCCAGTCACGCCCATATCGCGGCGGGCGGCATTGCGCTCTTCAAGTCCCGCCAGCGGATATCGGAGATCCTGCGAATCGTGCCCGGCTCTTCACTCGTCGTCGCTCCGTCCGACCGTGATCTCGCGGCGCCGGAAATGGCTGCGGGCCTCGAAGAATCATTTGGCGGCGGCGGTTACACCGCATTGCAGCGTTCGGCTCTGCTGCAACTGGCTTGGGACCACGTCTCTTCGGCGCTCGACGGCCGTGAATCGGCCTTCGAGCTGCATGCCAGCGGCGGCATGGCCAACTGGCGCAGTTGGCTGCGCCGCAGCTTCAAAGACTACAACGAGCTGGCCAATGCGGTGCTTGACGCGATCGATTTTCCGATGCCGCAAATCGACCTGAGCAATATTCCGGCCGCGCCGCCCGCAATGCGGCGCACGATCACCACACCAGGATGGACGGAACCTACCGAGCCAAGGAGAGACTGAATGCGATCAATTGTCGGGACATGGCGGTTGGTGGCCGCCGCCGCACATGACGGGAACGGTCAGCCACTGCCACCACCCTATGGCGCCAAGGGCATGGGCCGGGTGGCGTTCAGCGCGGATGGGCGAATGATGTCGGTGGTGTGCGATGGACGCCCGGAGCTCCCGTTTGGCGTGAACCGAGACTATTCTTCGTATTGCGGCAACTATACGTTTGATGGCGCGCAGCTGGTCACCAAGGTCGACGCCGCATCGGATCCGGCCCGCATCGGCAGCGAGCAGGTGCGCGACGTTCGATTTGACGGGGATCGGATGATCTTGCGCCCCCCGCCGCGTCGATCCGGCGACAGAACCGAACAGCGCGAACTGACCTGGGAGCTGATCGCGGCGGACTAATCGGCCCGCACCCCTTTCCCTCATGAGCGACATGGGCTTTCCCCTCGACGGCGAACTCAGCGCAAATGTAGCGCGCAGCTTTACTGTCGCCGCGGCACTGGCGGGCGCGATCACCGGCGGAACGGCGAGCGCCGCCGCCACCCTCGATCAAGCTCCGTATGGCACTACGCAAGGCGGGCAGGCGGTCGACATATTCACCATGACCAACGACCACGGCGTCCGCGTGCGCTTTCTCAGCCTTGGCGGCGTCATCACTGAGATCGACGTGCCCGACCGTGCAGGCCGGCCCGACAATATCGTGCTCGGCCTCAACAACTTGCGGGAATACGAGACGCTCCCCGGCCATTACGGCGCGATCACCGGCCGTTATGCCAACCGCATAGGCGGTGCGCAATTCACTCTGAATGGCCAGACCTATCATCTGATCGCCAACAATGGGGCCAACACGCTCCATGGCGGCCCCAACGCGCTCGATCGCCAGGTCTGGACGGTGTCATCCACGCCCTCCCCAGACGGTGTCGCGGCAACCCTCAGCTATGTCAGCAAGGACGGCGAGCAGAACTTCCCGGGCACCCTGACGACCCGAGTGACTTACACGCTGACCAACGAGAACGCGCTGCGGATCGACTACGCGGCAAGCAGCGACAAGGATACGGTGATCAACTTCACCAACCATTCCTATTTCAACCTGGCCGGCAACGGCTCCGGTTCGGTAGCGGATCAGATGCTGGTGGTGAATGCGGACCGATACACCCCGGTCGCACCCGATCTGATACCGACCGGCGAGATCGCCCAAATCGAAGGCACACCGCTCGACTTCAGGCAGATGATGCCGATCGGCGGCCGGCTGCACAGCGCGTTCCCGCAGATGGTCTATGCGCATGGTTACGACCACAACTTCGTGCTGAACAAAGGCCCCGGCAACGCCATGTCGTTCGCCGCGCGCGGCTATGATCCACGCACCGGCCGCGTCATCGATTGCTTTACCAACGAGCCGGGTGTGCAGGTCTATACCAGCAACGGCATGAACGGCTCGGTGGTCGGGTCGTCGGGCACGACGTATCGCCAGACCGAGGCATTCACGCTCGAGACGCAGCATTTCCCGGACAGCCCCAACAAGCCGAACTTTCCGACCACGGTGTTGAAGCCGGGGCAGGATTTCCATTCGACGACGATATTCCGTTTCGCGACGGATGCACCCTTGCCGCCACTGCCGCGCTGAGACCCGATCGGGGCGTTTTCGCACTGGCACTGGGTGTGCCAGTGCCAGGGATAGCTAGATCGAGGAAGTCAGAGCTAGATCGGTACCGGTATTTTCGTTCTGACGGAGGGCAGAATTGAACCAAGGACACAGCCATAACCCGAGTATCAGCCCCCCATAATCCACCGTACGAACGATGAAATCGTCGACTCCACTCCATATGTCTGCCCCCGGCAGCCCCACGCAATTGCGACCTCAACCCCGCGCTCTGAGAGGGCCAAAAAACATTACCGAGATAACAAAGAAAACTGCCAGGGATATGGCGAGATAATGGAGTTTCGCCGCCTCTTCACCAAGAATGCGGATGATCCCTTGCAGCAAGAGCTCGGCGACACCCACGCCGAACGCCGCATAAAGCATACGGATGAATACACTCATGGTTTTTTAGGTTGTAATCCGCTCGACTTGATCGAGCGTCATCTCGGTGAAAGACCGGCTCAGACTCGTCGGACGCCATAGAACTGCGGCCAGCCATCGCGCACATCCTGCAAATAGGAGTGGAACGCGATCGGCTGGTCATACATGCCGAGCGGCACATAAGTGGGGTTCTGCCAGAATTCCTCCTGCATCTCGCGGCAGATTTTTTGCTGCACCTCGAGGTCCGGCGCATCGAACCAAGCCTCCCGCAAAGCCTCCATTTTCGGGTCGCTGGGCCAGCCGAACCAGGCATCGGCGCCGCTTGCGCGGATCGCGATGTCGGGGCCGGGCGAGATGTTCCCCATGCCGCCGAGATAGGTATAGAAGATGTTCCAACCGCCCTTGTCGACGGGCTCGCGGCTCGCGCGTCGCGCGACCACACTGCCCCATTCCAGGGTCTGCAAATCGATGTTCATGCCGATGCGCTGCAGCACGTCGGTGGCGACCTGCGCCTCGGCGAAAATCACCGGAATGGTCGAGGCGGCGAGCACGACAACGCGCTCGCCTTTGTACCCCGCAGCAGCCAGGTCCTTCTTCAGCTTGTCGAGGTCCTTCGGCCCGCGCGTGATCTCGACGCCAACAGTGCTCGCCATTGGCGTGCCCGGCACGAAGAGCCCGACATCAGTCCTGATCAAACTCGGCTCCGCTCCGGCGACCGCGGTCATCACCTCCTTCTGGTCGATCGCGGACAGCACGACGCGGCGAACCGCGGGATTGTCGAATGGCGGGTATAAATGGTTGAATCGGAGGCAACCGATCTCCCCGGTGCGGTCCTTGACCGTGATGACCAGATCCTTGTTGCGCTTGAGCTGAGGGATGAGATCAATCGTCGGGTTTTCCCACCAGTCGACCTCGCCCTGCGCGAGCGCCGCCGAAGCGGTAGACGGATCCTGCACGAAATTCCACACTACGCGGTCGACATAGACCACCTTGGGACCGGCGCTGAAGCTCGGTTTTCCGTCGCCGCGCGGGACATAATCCGGGTTTTTCTCGAAAACGACGCGCTGGCCGGGTATGCGCTCGGACGCCACGAACTTGAATGGCCCGGAGCCGATTGCCTCCTTTACTTGCTCAAAAGAGTCGGTCTTTGCCAACCGCTCCGGCATCATCGAGCAATAGGGCTCTGCCAATGCCTCCGGCAATAATGGAAACGGCCTTTTGAGGCGAAAGCGGATTACACGGTCGGAAACCGCGGAGAGCTCGTCGGTACGGGCCATCAGCGCCTGGCCCAATGGATAGCGCTTGGCCCATCGCCTGATCGTGGCAACGCAGTCGCGCGCCAGGACCGGCGCGCCGTCGTGGAATTTCAAGCCGTCGCGCAATGTCAGGTCCCATTGCTTGCCGCCATCTTCGGTCGTGTGGGCTTGGACCATCTGCGGCTGGGCTCTAAATTGCGCATCATAGCCGTAAAGCGTGTCGTAGACGGCCAATGAAAAATTGCGGGTGATGTCGGCGGTCGTCCAGACCGGATCGAGCGAGGCGAGATCGGCGTGCGGTACAAAGTTGATCGTCGTCCGAGCTTCGGCGCGCACGATTTGCGGGGCGGTCAGCGCTGCCGCTCCGGCGAGGCTATTCTTTACGAATTCACGTCGGTTCATCGGCGGTCAGGCGTCCATGCCACGGTTTCGGAGAGATCATCCTACCCACGCACGGGCGGGCAAGCCACCTTCTGAACATTGAACGAGCCGCGATGCTCCCAAAATTTGAGCATGCCTCTTTCCAGCTTACCGCAAAGCCGATGACGCAGAACATCTACGACAACCCGGAATTTTTCGAAGGCTACAGTCGATTGGGCCGCTCGATCAAAGGGCTGGACGGCGCCGCCGAGTGGCCCGCGCTCAGGGCCATGCTTCCGGAGCTGCGGGGTCTCAGAGTGGTGGATCTCGGCTGCGGCTTCGGCTGGTTCTGCCGCTGGGCGCGTCAGCAAGGCGCGGCGGCTGTCCTCGGCATCGATTTATCGGAAAAGATGCTGGCACGGGCCCGGGCCACCACGACGGACGCGGAGATAACCTATCTCCAGGCAGACATAGCGAGCGCCGAGCTGCCCCAGGCCGCATTTGACCTTGCCTACAGTTCCCTCGCCCTGCACTACGTCGAGGATCTCGGCGGGTTGCTGGCGAAGGTGCATAGCGCTCTCATCCCGGGCGGGCATCTCATCTTTTCCGTCGAGCACCCGATCTTCACCGCACCGACGCAGCCGTGCTGGTCAGTCGGCGTAAGCGGCAAAAAGACGTGGCCCGTCGACAGCTACCTTTGCGAAGGACCGCGCAGCACGGACTGGCTCGCCAAGGGCGTGATCAAGCAGCACCGCACCATGGCGACGTATCTCAATCTTTTGCTGCGGCTCGGATTCACGCCGTCGCACATCGAGGAATGGGGTCCGACGGACGAACAGATCGCGGCACGGCCGGCCCTCGAGGATGAACGGCAGCGGCCGATGTTTCTCCTAGTCTCAGCTCGACGTTAGCCCCTTCCGTGCTCCGCGCGCGGCGGGGATGCGAACGCCGCGCCGACGCGCTCTACCTCGGCGCTTATGAC
The DNA here is from genome assembly GCA_963812675.1 of uncultured Alphaproteobacteria bacterium. Taxonomy (GTDB): domain Bacteria; phylum Pseudomonadota; class Alphaproteobacteria; order ATCC43930; family CGMCC-115725; genus AP-15. The sequence goes on from CAWEWR010000007.1 coordinate 824,815, forward strand.
CGGCGGCATGCTCGGATAGGTTCGCGCGGCCCATTATAAGTCAGCATCGATACCCAACGTCAGAGGCGCTCCATTAGTCCCCGAAACAGGTTACGAGCACCGCCGCGGGCCGCTGACCCACGGCATAAGTGGCCAACGGAGTCAGCGCCCCGGTCTGGCCGTTGATGCGGTACGAAGCTAGACGACCGGAAGCTGTGCCAGCGGCGAAGACAAATCGGCCCTCCGGGTCCAGACCGAAGGCGCTGGGGACCGCTTCGGTGGGTACCTGCCCGATCGAAGTCAAACGCCCCGTAGCGTCGTCAACAGCAAAACCCGCGATGCTGTTGTGTCCCCGGTTGCCCACATAAAGGAATTGCCCCGACGGCGTCAGGTGAATTTGGGAGCAAGTGTTCCGCGCGGTGAACCCGCCGGGCAGGGTCGTGATCGTCTGCACCGCGGAGAGATTGCCTGTCGCAGGGTCCAGGCGGTAGCTACTGACACTGCAGCCCTGCTCGTTTGAGAAATAGACGAGATCCTGCGTGGGATGGAAGCAATAGTGGCGAGGGCCAAGGCGTTCCGTCGGCTCAACCCGGAACGTCGAGTTGGGTGACAGACGCCCGGTATCCTGGTCGAATTTGAATTGCAAGATCATATTGGGGCCAGGGTTCTCCCTCGGCGGTTCCAGAACGTTGTCATTGAGCCGGGCGATGTGCGGGACGAAGGCAAACCGATTTGAGGGATCGGTCGCTATCGCGTGGGCGCCGTTCGCCGTGTCCTGCCGGTCGAGTTGTGGCGCGCCCACCGCGCCGTCGTTGCCAAGAGGATGGACCGCCGCATACCCGCCTTGATAATAGGCGGACAGCATGTACCTTCCCGGGCGGTCGGTAGCGAGAAACGTGGGCGCATGTTCCGTTCCGACCCTCCCTTGCGGCGTCAACCCTCCAGTGCCCTGGTCGATCCGGAAGCTCGAGATCGCCGGCGACCCACGATACCCGACATATAGCACCTGCCGATCAGGGCTAGCCGCCAGCACGGACGGGCCACCCGCCACCGGCACTTCGGCATGAGGCGTGAGCTGCCCGGTGTCGCTATCCAGGGAAAAGGCTGAAATCTTGTCTTCGTCTTGCAGGCAAACATAGAGAGAGTACGGCATCGCTTACCCTCCTGTGGGGCGTTGGGAGGTCGTTTAGCACGGCACCGTGCGTGCAGATAACTGGGATGCTTTACTGAAACCATCGGTCGGACACGATCAGCTCGACCTGCTTGTTCTTGAGCGAGTCACCTCGCATCTCGCTGCCGTCGGGATTGATGCGGCTTTTGTTCTTCGCGACGATCGCGGTTCCGTCGGGCGGCATAGCGATCTCCTGCATAGGGTGGCGAAGGCTAGGGCTGGAGTCCGGCGCCTGTCAATTCGGCGCACGCCACCGAGTTCAACGGCCGCGATCTCGACTTCGCCGATGTTGTCAAAGTTGTCCCGTCGGGAACCGGGGAGTGTCGAGCCGTTTCAGCTTTTGTCAATAAACTCACCGCCACAATGCTGCGTCGTCCCCCAATGACAGAGGCTAAAATGCGCGTGATCATCCCGACGCTGGTAGGTCTGGCGGCTTTGGCGGTTACCACGGTACAGGCAGCCCCGGTACCAACCAACCCGCATCATCATCCGAAATGGCACGAGACGCCGGCGCAGAATGTCCGGAAGAGCCAGCGGTACGACCATCTCGTAAGCACCAACAGCAGTTTTCGTGCCTCCCGGATGAGGACGGAATGCGGGCCGATCAGAGATCCCGAACTGCGCGCAAGCTGTGTTGGCTCTTTCAGCGCTTATGAGCCTCGGTAGGCCTTAAAGCCGGTAGGTATCACTGTGAAGCCAGAGCGGATTCCGACTGGGTTGCACCCGTCACTCCAATCGCCCTTGTGACCCGCGCTTGGCCCGCGGGAAAGCAATCTCGGGGCGCTGAGCGCTCGATAGGTCGAGACTGCTTCGGCGCGCAGAGCGCTCCTCGCAATGACAGCGCAAATTTGATCGAGAAGCCAGCTTTGGCGGGCGCGGGCCCAGAACTGCTGCTTTCCGCGCTTCACCGGGAAGCGCTTGGTCAAGCTCCGGACATCGAGAACGGGGTTGGTCATAGCGACTGCCAGCAAGCAACCAGGTGTGACGGGCCGACGGACATCGACGGCAGCGGAGCCTCGCATTTCGCCTAGTGCCGTTCGCAGCGTGCGCTGTAGCGGCACGGCGGCAGGTCGGCACGCCTGACATCGGGAAGATTGCCCGGGATCACGACGAGGTCGGTGAGCTGCACATCCGGTTTGGGTGTCGCGGTGATCAGCTTTGCCGTGTAGGGGTGGCGTGGATGGGAAAACAGCTCGGGGACCAGCGCACTCTCGACGACATGGCCAGCGTACATGACGACGGTCCGGTCGGCATACTCGCCCGCGAGTCCCAGTATTCCGATAGGGATTACAAGAGCGCCGACGGCGACCAGTCTCATCAGTCGTGGAACGCTGGATCGATCGTGACGCCTTCGGGAGGCGCGTCCCGTCGATTGCCCTGGGGTAACGAACGCGAGGCGCTTGGCTCACGTTTTGCACATGCCGTCGACGGTGTTGCCCATTGAGTGTCTCCCCGGTACCGTCTCCGTTACCATGACAAGCGGAGATCTTCGGTGAGGCGAGACCGGACGCCAGATCAGACGCATCGGCCGCACAACCGCTGGGAGCGGCTGACACAGACCGGCATCGGGACGCCGATGGGCGATCTGCTGCGCCGCTACTGGTGGCCGATCGCCGGCGCCAGCGAGCTCGACCGGCCGGGCCCGAAGCCGGTGCGGCTGTTGGGCGAAGACCTCGTGCTCTACAAGGATCTCGGCAGGCGGTGGGGGCTCATCGACCGGCACTGCCGGCATCGCCGCGCCGATCTCAGCTATGGCTATGTCGAGGCGCGCGGGTTGCGCTGCAATTATCACGGCTGGCTTTATGACGAGGCGGGACGGTGTCTCGCGCAACCCTATGAAGACGTGGCGCACCCCGACGCTCGGCTCAGGGACGCGGTCCGTATAAAGGCCTATCCGGTCGTCGAATTGGGTGGGCTGTTATGGGCCTATCTCGGGCCCGAGCCGCGGCCGCTGGTGCCAGATTGGGAATTTTTCTCGTGGCCGAACGGTTTCCGCCAGATCGTCAAGGCCGAGATCCCGTGCAACTGGTTCCAGTGCCAGGAGAACTCGATCGACCCGGTGCATTTCGAATGGGCCCATTCGAACTGGAGCCTGCGGCTGAAGGGTATGACCGGACCTTACGCGCCGCACCACGTCAAGGTCGATTTCAGCGAGTTCGAGTACGGCTTTCAGTACAAGCGCATCCGCGCCGACACCAGCGAGCAGGACGAGCTGTGGACGGTTGGCCGCGTCTGCCTGTGGCCGAATGCCCTCTTCACCGGCAATCACATCGAATACCGTGTGCCGATCGACGATGCGAACACGCTTAGCATAAACTGGGCTTTCAGCCGCGTGCCGAAAGAGCGCGAGCCGTATGTCCAGGACCGGATCCCGACCTGGCAGGGGCCGATCGCCGACGAAAAGACCGGGCGCTGGATCACCAGCCACGTGATGAACCAGGACTTCGTGACCTGGGTCGGCCAAGGGCGGGTCGCCGACCGCAGCCAGGAGTATCTCGGCCCGAGCGACCGCGGCATCGTCATGATCCGCCGCCGCTTTTTGCGCGACCTCGAAGCGATCACCCGCGGCGAAGACCCCAAGGCGGTGATCCGCGACCCGGCGCGAAACCGCTCCATCCGCCTGCCGGTCGCCGACCGCCGGCCGCTGATCGATGGCCTGACTCGCGCCGAGATGCTGCGCGATCCGCTCAGTCGACGCGGCCTCGAAGGTTATATTTTTCAGACCGGCCAGCCGCCGGAAGTGCGGGACGCGTTCCTCGCCGCGATGGGCTTCAACGGAGCGGAATTTGCGCCGGCTGACGACCGCTTCGATCCGCTCGCCCCTGCGCCGCGTTGACGGCAAGTCTGTTATCTTTGCCAGACGAAATCATAGCTGCAAGAATTACTTTTCTGGCGTGCGCGTACTGTGCCGGCGCCGTCGAGATTGCCGTTGACGCTTATCTCGAATGGCCGATAGCCGCCGCCGCTGCTGGGCGGCGCGACCAATCGCATCGCCAACTCGCCCTGCGACCCGAGCGTTCCTTTAAGCTTGCGGCCCGTGGCGGTCGTATAATGCGCCTGACCCCCAAAAATGGTAAGTGGCCCCGCTCTGCGCTCCGGGCATTGGCCCATATGGCCCCCCCTCGTCACGTAAGTCTTATTGACCCGCGCCGAAGAGACAAACCGATAGGTACCGTCAACTGACCCTGCGGGGGCCGCTGATGGAGTTTGCGCACCTGCTGCACCAAGCAAACCGAAAACCCCGATGATCCCCAGCAATGCAATCTGCCTTCGCATGGGCCGGCCCTCCCCTTCTCGCATCCCAGTTAGCTTTTACGCGGCAATACCTGTCGGTCAACCTGATCAATTCGAGCGGAATGCCGGCGGGAACTGACCAAGGCGCGCCTATACCGCGCAGCAAGCCGGGAGAGGTATTCCCGGCCGCCCAGCCGCTTTCGATTGACGAAAGATGTGATGGGGCACCATCTCCGGCCCGTGGCCATGCACATGGATGATTTCGATTTCGACCTGCCGCGCGAGCGGATCGCGCTGCATCCTTGCGAGCCGCGCGATGCGGCGCGGCTGTTGGTGATTCCTGCATCGGGAGCGTTCGAAGACCGGCGGATTTCCCATCTGCCGGCATTATTGCGCCCCGGTGATCTTCTCGTCTTCAACGACACCAAGGTGATCCCGGCGCGGCTGATCGGCCGGCGCGGCGAGGCGATGGTCGAGGTGACGCTCTACCGCGACCTCGGCGGCGGCGCATGGCGCGCGTTTGCGAAGGGTGCGCGCCGCTTGCGCACGGGCGATCGCCTCGTTTTCGCCGAAGACTTTTTCGCCGTGGTCGGCGAGAAACACCCCGCGGGTGACGTGAGCTTACGGTTCGAGTTCGATGCTACGGCCTTTCGTGAGGCGCTCGCCCGGCACGGCTCAATGCCAATGCCGCCCTATATCAAGCGGCCACTCGGCGGCGATCTGCGAGACCGCGCGGATTATCAGACGATCTTCGCCCGGACCGAGGGGGCCGTTGCGGCGCCGACCGCCGGACTTCACTTCACCCCCTCCCTGCTCGAGGCGCTCGCCCGTCACGGCATCGGCTGGACCACACTTACCTTGCATGTCGGGCCCGGCACCTTTCTGCCCGTCAAGGTCACCGATCCGCGCAATCACCCAATGCACGCCGAATGGGGAGTTGTTTCGGCCGAGACCGCCGATCGGATCGCTGCGGCGCGGCGCGAGGGCGGGCGCATCATCGCGGTCGGGACGACCAGCTTGCGCCTCCTCGAAACCGCCGCAGCCGAGACCGGCGATGTACGCGCCTTTGCCGGCGACACCCGGTTGTTCATCATTCCGGGTTACCGTTTCCGCGTTATCGACATGCTGCTGACCAATTTCCACCTGCCGCGTTCGACCCTGTTGATGCTGGTCGCCGCACTCGCCGGGCTTGAACGCATCAAATCCGCCTATTCTCACGCTGTCGCCCACGGCTATCGCTTCTTTTCGTATGGCGACGCCTGCCTGATCGAGTGTCCCCGGTCTGGGTGTGAGACGAGGGGCGCTGAGCGACCTTAGGCGGTGCCGAGTTTCGCGGCGTTGTCGTAGACCAACTTCGCTGTCGCGATGTCTTCGATCGCGAGCCCTACCGACTTGAACACCGTCGTCTCGGACAACGGAGCCGCTTTTGTTCCGGCAAAAATCTCACCGGCCTCGGCGTAGATTTCCGCCCCGGAAAGGATCACGTCGCCGGATTCCTTAAGGACTGCCTCGCAGGAATCCACGACGAGGATGTTGGCCATCGCCGGGTCGTCGAGTTCCCGCCAATTCGGTCGCGGCGAGCCGACGGCATTCACATGCGCTCCAGGCTTGAGCCATTCCCCCTCGAGGATCGGCTGGAGCGCGTTTGTAGCGGTCACGACCACATCCGCGCCGCGAACCGCATCCGCGATCGTCATTGCATTGGCGTTATGCTGCTCGGCAAAGGACTCGGCATGCGCAGCAGTGCGGCTCCACACGCGGATTTCGTCGAAACGGCGCACCAGTGAGAGCGCTAGCAAATGAGCACGCGCCTGCACCCCGCTGCCGAGCAAGGTCAGTACGTGAGCGTCAGGGGCCGCCAGATATTTCGTTACGGCCGCCGAGACCGCGGCCGTGCGCATTTCGGTAATCAGGCGGCCGTCCATGACCGCCAGCGGCTCGCCGGTGTCGGGACGAAACAGCAGGATCATCGCGTGATGCGTCGCCGCGCCGGTTCCCTCGTTGCCTGGGTAGAAGCTGACGAGCTTCGCCCCCATTGCCCCGTGCGCCACCGCCGGCATGATGCCAAGATACCGCTTTCCTTCTTCCACTGTCAGCATATTGCGCACCGGCTGCACGACCTGCCCGAGCGAGAACTCGGCGAGGGCATTCTCCATTGCCGGGATCAATTCATCCCATTGCAGCAGCGCCCGAACCCGTTCCTCGTCCAGATACAGCATGACCGATATGCCGCTCTGCGCCGGGGCACGGTCAGCGGGGGGACTAACGCGCCGCGCTCGCTGTCTTCTCCCGCATCATCGCGATGAGGCCGCGTACTTGACCGCCATTGCGCTGCACGACCGAGGCGAATTCGGAGCGCTGAGTGGTCATCATGCTGATGCCTTCGACGATAACGTCGCTAATCTTGTAGGTCCCGTTCTCGGTTACCAGTCGCCAATCGATCTTCATCGGTGAAGCGCCACCTGGGCTGATGACGTCGGTCGACACAATGACCCCATCGCCGTCGCTCCGGCTGCCGCGGACTTTCAAAGCCTCGCCACCGAAATTCGACAGTCGCGCCGTGTACACGAAAACAACGTAGTCTTCGAACAACCTTACGAATTCCTGCTGCTCCTCTTCGCTCGCGGTCCGCCAGTAACGGCCGAGTACGAATCGGGCGATGCCGGGACAATCGAAATCGGCGTGGAACAACTCCCGGAAGCGAGCCTCCCGCATCGCTGGATCAGTCTTGTTGTTGAGTACCTCGACGGCACGGTCCCAGAGTGTGCTCATGAAGGCCACGGCATCGGCAGGATTGACCACTGGCGGCGCCGCCGTGGATGCGGTCGCGAAAAGGAGGAAGAGACCGGTCAGAAGGGAACGGCGCATCATGTCGTTTTGAACCCCCCAAGTGAGAGGATGATCTTAGCGCGAAAGCCGAAGTTCGGGCACTCGGAATTAACGGACCGTAAATTCATCGGCTTTGACCGTTTTTTGACGCAGCCACCTGATGACCGTTGGCGAAAGCAGGTGAGTTCCCTACATCCTTAGCAAATTTCGCATAAGAGGCGAGCAGATGTGGCCGTTCATGCGTGATAAGCTGGCCGTTCCCCGGCCCGAGGACTGTCTCCCCGGACGGAGCCAGCCGATGCCGCTCCCCGAGCGGCATTTCGTCAACCGCCGTCCGCTTGCCGGGCCCTATCCCGAGGGCATGCAGAAGGCCCTCTTCGGGCTCGGCTGCTTCTGGGGCGCGGAGCGGGTGTTCTGGCAGGCACCGGGTGTGTGGGTCACCGCGGTCGGCTATGCCGGCGGTTCGACGCCGAACCCGACCTATGAAGAGGTATGCAGCGGCCTTACCGGCCACACCGAAGCCGTGCTCGTCGTTTATGATCCGAAAGTCACGAGCTACGAGGCGTTGCTCAAGCTGTTCTGGGAAAGTCATGACCCGACCCAGGGCATGCGGCAGGGCAACGACGTAGGGACGCAATACCGGTCGGCAATCTATGCGTTTGCGCCGGAGCAGCAGGCCGTCGCCGAGGCCTCGCAGCAGGCCTACGAGGCTCAGCTCGCAGCGGCCGGATTGGGTAAGATCACCACCGAGATCCGCGAGGCTCCGCCCTTCTACTTTGCCGAGGGCTACCACCAGCAGTACCTGGCGAAGAACCCGAACGGCTATTGCGGCCTCGGCGGCACCGGCATCACGTGTCCGACGGCCACAAAGGTCGCTGCAGCTTAGACTTTATCCTGGCAGCGACGGCGCTTAGCCGCGCCAGAAGGGCGTTGCATCGTTGAGCTGCCGCCGATGGCGGCGAAGCTTTCGTTCCCTGCCGGCGAGCATTTGGTCATGCGTTTCCAGCACGGCAACCCAGGCGTGAGCGGCGGGGCTTCGCGGCTCGATCTGCGCAAAGAGCTCGGTGACAAACTCGTGCGCGACGCGGACGTCGTTGGCATAGCCGAGGTCGCTCTGGAGGCGTTTGAGCCTCGCGACAAACCTCTCTAAGCCGTCCTTATCGAAAAGGCGGCCGAAAAGCTCCACGTTGTAGCGGAGCTTCTTGACTGCAATTCTCAGCTTGTGCCGCTCGCGGGACGCCAGGCTGCCGAACCGCTTGCCGCGGTGCCGTACCTTGCGCCGGCGGCGATCGAGCACCCCGAGCGCTATTTCGCCGATCGGAGAGATCATCGCATCCGGCTCATCCGATGCCGAATGGCCACGCCAGCCGGACGCCTCGAACCACCGCAACAGGCGCAGCATACTGGCGATATAACGCGGCGATAGAATCGCGTCCCTGATCTGGTCGTACGCGGCAACCCGGAGCCGGTCGAGTGTGGCGGCGAGGTCGTCCCAACCGGGCTCATCCGGAAGTCCTGTGCGGGCCGCCGGCACCAATTCGGCCGCAAATACATCCAGATTGCGGGCCGGCCCCAGCGCACCGCCGATCCAACGAAGCTCGTCGGTGACCCATTGGACGTCCTCTTGCGGAAGGGTCTTCTTCAGCGAGGAAATTGCCGAGCGCAGGCGCCGCACGGCCACCCGCATCTGGTGAACGCCCTCCGGCTGGGCCGCGAGCACGGCAGGTTCGTTCCGCAAAAGCTGGGCGAGGCAGCTGCGGCCGATCTTCCGCAGAGCCGCCTCGACCGTCATATCGGGATCCAGAATGACGCGCTCTGCGTGAACCGCCGGGGGAACGGCGTCGCCGCGCCCCATGAGCCGATAGCCCCGCTCCGATTTGCTGCGGGTCTCGATACGAAGCGGGGCCACCTCCAGCAACTGCGCGGTCAGGTCGTAAAGAGTGGCCGCGTCCCCCTCCTTGAGTTCGAGTTCGACCTCGCTGATCAGTTCGGCTCCGTCCTTACCGACCGCCCGGATCTCACCTTCGTCGACCGCCGCCTCTATCGCCGTTCCCGACACTGGCTCGATCGCGAAGATCGTGCGGGTGACTTCGGTCACGAAATACGGCCGCAGATCGCCGGCCGCGCCCTTTGGCAAGCGCGGACCGCTCTGCGCCGCATCGGGGTCGGGTCAACTCTCGGCGACCGCATCTTCCCACTCGCCGCGCGACAGGAGATCACCCGAAGCAAGGTCTCCCTCCTTGACGGTCTGCAAAAAATGCCCGCCCCGATCACGAACCCGCAGGGTCAGCCCCCGCTGCTTGAGTGCCGAATCCTGCGTGTCGTAATAGGTGCTGATCAGCCTTTCCTGTGTGCTGACCCGCGCCATCGCCATTAGCGCGCGCTTCAGTGCGGGAAGATCGTCTGACCGAGCAGCGAGCTTGAGTTCGACTTCCGTCGAAATGACAGCCTCCCGTCTTGACCAGCGATTAACCTCGCGAACGGTGGAATATAATACCCAGATCCCCCGACCTGGTGCGGCTCATCGCCACCGGAGCACCGATCTTGCCGCGGCGGTTGCCCCTACTCGGCCGCCGCTCGCGCCGGTTCTTTGATACCGCTCATGTAATCGACGCTGACGGGCTGGTTCGTCTCGAACGGGCTGTTTAGGTCTAATTCCTTGGCTATCTCGCGCACCGCCGGGAACACCTCTTGCCCCAACAGGCGGATGCAGGTCTTGGCGTCTTCGTGGGAAACATTCCCATCGTTCCCCCAGACGCCGAGAATGCCGGGCCGCGTCTCTTCGAGCAGGATGCGCAATTTAGCGATCACCTGCTTTGGTGTGCCGGCGATGATCATCAAATCTTCGAGCTGTTTTTCCAGCTCCGGGCGGTACCGGGGGTTTTTCGACCGGCCGGAGGCAAATTCGACGAAGGCACGGCGGTTTTCCGGACTCCCGTAACCGGATGGCGTGCTCCACACCGGGTGGGCGAGACCGGTAAATTCGCCCTGCATCCATCTGAATTGGGCGGCGTTCGCGAGCGCCTTCTCTTCGGTCTCGGCGACATGAATCTGCTTCAACATCCCGTGATAGTCCGGACCGCCTGTAAAGCCGGCCTCGGCCGCCACGCTGTCGTAGATCTCCCAGATCCGCTTCGTGCGATCGATCGGCGTGTTGAGCGCGATATAGGGATAGCCGCGCTGCGCGGCCCAGACGACCGTCTCGGGGCTGATGACGCCCGGGATCCACACCCGCGGGTGCGGCTTCTGCAACGGCACGGCCCACGGATTGACGACGCGGTGCTGGTAATGAGCGCCTTCCCAGCGGAACGGCCCTTCACGCGTCCACGCGGCGACGATCAAATCATGCGCCTCCTGAAAGCGCTCACGGTTGAAGGCCGGGTTGACGCCGGCAGCCAGTTGCTCCTGCCCGCCGCCACGGACAAAGCCCGAAACCAACCGGCCCTTGGAGATCATGTCGATCATCGACAATTCCTCAGCGAGCCGCACCGGGTTGTCAGCCAGCGGCAGCGGGTTGCCGAGCAGGATGATCTTCGCCTCTTTAGTCACTCCGGCGAGGATCGCGGCAAAGATGTTGCACTTCGCTTGCATGCAGAACGGCGCGTTGTGGTGCTCGTTCAGCATGAAACCTTCGATGCCCATCTCCTCGGCGTAGATGTAATGCTCGAGATATTCGTTATAGAGCCGACTGCCGGCCGCCGGGTCGAAGTATTTGTTGGAAAACATCAGCGCCGTGGCGCCGAATTTCAGGCCCTCCTCGGCCGGATAGGCCGACATCGGTTGCTCGGTGAAGTACATCAGTTGCATGAGTTTCTCCGTCCCTGGCGTGGTTCTGTGCTGACGTGCGATAAAGGGAGGGGAAGCATAAACGCTGCAGCGGAAGTTCGCATCTGCGGAGAATCGGCCGGAGCCACCTCTCCAGCTTCTGAAGGATCAGCTCCAGCGCGGCCTTGCGCCACCCGTCATCCCGCCGTCGATCACCAGCTCCGCGCCCGTCATATAGTTGGACGCCTCCGAGGCGAGGAAGAGCAAGCGGATTGTGGTAGTGCCGCCGTCAGGCGCAATTTCAGTTTTCGTGTGGGTCTCGGTGCTGCCTGCAATCCCTCCCGATAGGTGTCTTTGCTTGGTGACTGCGTTACCGTTTTCGTCCACTTCTTTGTGGATCGTTACTGCGCGGTGATCCCCGCCAGGGCTCGGAGCAACACTCGTTGTCGTTGTCATACTGGAACCAGGGACGGGAGCCGGCGGAATGACGGGCATTACTGTCGTGCCCGGAGGAGCCGGAGGAGCGGGCGGGTAGGTCTGCGCAGACGCGACGCCGGAAATCAAAGCGATAGCGGCCACACCCCCCAGTAGATGCTTGCTCATTCGGAGCCTATCCGAGATGTTGCCGATGCCGGCAAACCGCTGGCGCCCTCGGTCAGCTCCCGCCCGGCAGCGTGCAGCGCCTCTCAGAGATCGGCGGGGCGACTGTTGACGCAGAATGTCGGCCAAGCACTCGATTTAACTGGTGCGGACGGCGGGACTTCGAACCCGCACCCGGTATCCCGGAGCAGATTTTAAGTCTGCTGCGTCTACCTTTTCGCCACGTCCGCTCGCTCCACAATGTCGGGGCGGGCACACCGGCGGCCGCCAGGGCCGTCAGCCGGGCTTGACCCAGGGCGCCTGGCTCTCCGGCTCGAACCGCACGGTCGGCCGCGGCCGGGGCCTCGGGGCAGCGCCGTTGTTGACCGGCTTGACCTTGGACCGATCGATCTCGACGTTGATTTCGAGCAGCGAGGTGTCGGCCGATTTCCCGACATTGACGCGCAGAGTGTCATCGCAGATCTCGACATAGCGGCCAACGACGTCCAGCAGATCCTTCTGCAATGCCGGCAGAAATTCCGGGGCGTCGCGGCTGGCCCGCTCATGGGCGAGCACGATCTTCAGCCGGTCCTTGGCGATCACCGCGCTGTTGCGGCGCTCCGGAAAAAGCAGATCCAACAGGCGCATCAAGCTCTCCCGAACAGGGTGCGGAAGATGCTCCGGCGCTCGGGCTGGAGGAACCGCATTTCGCGTTGCTCGCCGACAAAGCGCGCGACCGCGTCGAGATAGGCGCGCCCCGCCGGGCTTTCCTCGTCGAAGACAACCGGAGTCCCGGTGTTGGACGCCTTGAGCACCGTTTCCGATTCGGGGATCACGCCGAGCAAGGGGATCGAAAGGATCTCCTTGACGTCCTCGACCGACAGCATCTCGCCCTTTTTGACGCGCTCCAGTGAGTAGCGGGTCAGCAGCAGATGAACCTCGACCGGCTCCAGATTGTGTTCGGCGCGGCGCGATTTGGACGCTAAAATCCCGATGATCCTATCGCTGTCGCGAACCGAGGAAACTTCGGGGTTGGTCACGATGATGGCGCTGTCGGCGAAATAGAGGGCGGTGATCGCACCATGCTCGATCCCGGCCGGACTGTCGCAGACGATATAGTCGAAGTTTTCCTTCAGCTCGTCGAGCACCCGCTCGACCCCGTCGCGCTTCAGGGCCTCCTTATCCCGCGTCTGCGAGGTCGGGAAGACGTAAAGGTTGTCGTTGCGCTTATCCCTGATCAGTGCCTGGTTGAGCTTGGCGTCGCCATTGATAACGTTGATGAAATCGAACACGACCCGGCGTTCGCACCCCATGATCAGATCGAGGTTGCGAAGCCCGACATCAAAGTCGATGACGACGGTGCGCTTGCCGCGCAGCGCCAACCCAGCGGCGATCGCGGCTGCGGAGGTGGTCTTGCCGACGCCTCCCTTGCCCGACGTGAGCACGATTACTTTGGCCAAACAGACCTCCCCCTTTTCCCCAGCAAACCCCATGCGCCGATTCGCGGCGGCCCCCGCCGCCCGTGAAGGCGCAGCCACAATGATGAGCGTCAATTTCGCTCGATGGTCAACCGATCATCGACGAGCGCGATCTGCACCGGTAAACCCCGGTGCTCCGGCGGGATTTGATCGCTGACGAGATAATGTCCGGCGATGCTGACCAGCTCCGCCTCGAGCCGGCTGCAAAAGATTCGCGCCTCGGTGTCGCCGCCAGCACCGGCGAGAGCCCGGCCGCGCAGCGCCGCGTAAACATGGATGTTGCCGTCGGCCATGATTTCGGCCCCGGCACTGACCGGCGCGGTAACGACGAGATCGGCGCCGCGGGCATAAATCTGGGTGCCTGAGCGGACGGGCTGCGTTATCAGCCGCGATTTGGCCGCGATCGGGGAAGCCTGGCTTTGCGGCGTCTGGCCGATCCCTGACGCGGTTTCCGCGGGGCGCGGGCGGCTGGGCTGTGTGGCGTTGGGCGCGAAGCCCGCGAGACCCGCGGCGGTGGCGGCGTCTGCTTGCGCCGGCGCGGCATTCTGGATCCCGATAAGGGTCAAGGTGTGGCGGCGCAGAATCTCCTTGGCCTCGGCGAACTCCGCCTCGCGAGCGAACTCCGCGGCCCCCTTCAGGTCGAGCACGACCGGTGCGTTGTGAAAGAATCGTGGGCTGCGCCGCACCTGCTCGGCAAGCTCGGCCTCGAAACCGGGGTCGCGCAGCATTTCGGCGCGCACCACCATGACGGTGAAGAGTGCGCCCTGCACGAGATTGCCGGCCATCCGAAATACGCTACCCGCTCGCGGCGATTTGAACCGCTACGGGTTAACCCCAAATCGTGCCCCCCGCAACCGGTTTTGCCGAGGATTGCCCGGCGTTTCAGAGGAGGGTGGACCGGCTCGGCGCCGTTCGGCCCTTGCCGGGCCGAAAACGACGTCGCAGCCACAGGTCCGACAGGAAGCGGATCAGCTTGCTTTGGTCAGGTCAGGGCGCTGAGCAGGTTTTGGAGACCCAGACTCATCCCGACCAGCGCCGCAGCCGCGAGCAGCAGTCCGAGCACAATCATGCGCATTCCGGATGAAGGCCGAATCAGCGCCAGCACCATCAGCACCAGGACAACGCACGTAATTGCGAGCGCGTGCTGTTCGAGCATCCTCGCGAGCACCTCCGGCATCCATCCTACGGCGCCGAGATTAATTCACGGTTAAGGACCCCGGGCAGAGCGCAAACAGCAAGACAATTTTTCGGAGTGTCGCAACAAGCGAACGCCCGAAGCGTTTACCATCGAGCTGTTTTGAACGGAAAGAGGAGTGGGGCATGCCCGCAACCACTCGGCTAATGTTGAGTGTCGGGGCATCAGCGATGAGCATCGTTGGGTTGTCGACGCGGTTGGTCAGTCTGTCCTGCGCCGCCTTAATACTGGCGCTCGGTCACGCCCATGCCCAGCAGGCGCCTCAGACCCCACCCCCGAACCCGTATTTGATGGGAACCGAAGGTCCCGATCAGGGGCCACGCGGGCTGACGAGTTATATGCCGGTGGCCATAACGGAGACGTTCGCCCAGCTGATGGCGCGCTTGTCGGGCGAGAAGCCGGCCGTCGAACAGGCACACAGCGCTCTGCTCAACGAGCGCTATGACCTCAGCGACCGCCCCGCCCAAGGTGTCACGATGGACCGGACAAAACCAATTCAGGAGGGCGTCCGCGTCAGATTGCCCGCCGGAATGACCTGGGAGAGGCTGGCGGCGATGAGCCCGGACCAGATCCGCGACCAGAACGTCTATCCGAAGGGGTTCTATCCGCTGCCGCACCCCAAGCACCAGGAGGGCGGCTTTGTCTTTCCGCACTTCTTGATCGACGCGATCAAGCAGCAGGACGGGCGAGACCTCAAGCGGTTCGACATTGATTTCGATCTGCCGGACCACTTCCTGGCCGAGTTTCCGCCGGCGATCTACCTGACCCCCCGCACCGATCTGGGCGATGTCTCGCAGGGCAAGCTGGTCTCGCTGACCAATTACTACCAGCTCTTCAATGGCATTCTTACGCCCCGGCAGCTGGAGGGGCTGCGCCTGTTGCTGACACCCTTTCCACAGCAGCAGTTCAACGCGACCGAGGATCGCCGAGCCGAGCTTCCGAGCCAAGGCGCGGCTTGTTTTGATTGCCATTCAAACGGCCACCAAAACGGCGCCACTCACCTCGCCCCCGATGCCAGGCCCGAGTGGTTCCGCCACCGCATCAAGACGATATCGCTTCGTGGCCTGAACATTCAGCGGCTCTTCGGCTCCCAGCGTGCCCTGAAGACGGTAGAGGATTTCACGGAGTTCGAGCAGCGCACCGCCTATTTCGACGGCGATATTGTGGAAGCCGCAAAGAAAGGGGTGAACCCGCTCGAGCGCGGCAGCCAGGTCGACTTCATGGCCGATTTTCAGGAGATGCTCGATTTTCCGCCGGCGCCCAAGCTCAACGTCCTCGGCAAGCTCGATCCCGCCAAGGCGACCCAAGCCGAGATGCGCGGCCAAGAGGTCTTCTTCGGCAAGGGCCAATGCGCCAGCTGCCACCAGCCGCCTTTCTACACCGACAATCTGATGCACGACCTCCACACCGAGCGCTTTTTTAAGCCGGTGCTGATCAACAACATGATGGCGGTCGGCGACGGGCCGATCAAAACCTTTGCGCTGCGCGGCACGAAGGACAACCCGCCCTACATGCATGACGAGCGTCTTCTGACGTTGGAAGACACGGTCGAGTTCTTCAACCTGATCCTCGGCACCAAGCTGGCGCCACAGGAGAAACAGGATCTGGTGGCGTTTATGCGCGCCCTCTAGCGAGGAAACGCGCTACCACCTCCGCGGCTTGCTTCCTCTACTTGCTATTGCGGCACGGGCGCGGGCGGCAGCGGCGCCCGCTGAACCGGCTCGTTCAAGGGCTGAGGCGCCCCAGGCGCCGGCTGCTGCGGGTATTGCGGTGCCGCACCCGGTGCGGGCTGCTGCGGGTATTGCGCCGCCGCCCCCGGTGCCGGCGGATAGGTACTAGCCGCCCCATACGGGTAGCCCGCCGCGTAAGGATAGGGTGGGTAGCCCCAGGGGGAGTAGCCGTAAGGATAATAATAGCATCCGGATAACAGACCGGCGCTCGCCACGGCGACAAGCCCGATCCATCGCACTCCCCAACGTCTTCTCACAACTGCCTCGTTACTTCGAAATCGGGTCGGCGTTTCTCCAGAAACGCGCGGACACCCTCGACAAATTCTTCGCTCGCTGCGCAGGCCGCGAAGCTCTCGGTCTCGCGCTGCAACTGTGCATTCAGCATTTGACCGACTGAAGCCTCGAGCAGCGCTTTGGTGCGCCCGTAAGCGTGGGCCGGACCGTTCGCCAGCCGCGTCGCGAGCGCCATCGCTTCGGCCTCGAGCGCCGCCGGTCGAACTAACCGATTGACGAGGCCGAGTTCGAGGGCGCGGGGCGCATCAAAACGGTCGCCAAGCAGCATCAACTCCGCCGCCCGCTTTAGCCCGACGATGCGCGGCAAAATCATTGTCATGCCGCCATCCGGGCTGGTTCCGAGATGGATATAGCCGGACGCGAAAACACAATCCTCGGCAGCAATCGCCAGATCTGCGGCCAGGACGAGGCTGAGGCCGAAGCCCGCCGCCGCACCATGCGCCGCAACGATAACCGGCTTCGGCATGTGCCGCAATGCGATCAGCAGCGGGTGCAACGTATCGACGATCGCATGAAGGGCCTGTTCACGGGCCGCGGGCTCGAGCGAGATCAGTTCGCCGAACATATTGATGTCGCCGCCCGCGCAGAAATGCGAACCGGCGCCGCGCAACAGCACGACGCGAGCCGAGGGATCTTCGGCGCCTTCGGCCGCCGCCGCGGCGAGCTCGCCGATCATCTCGCGATTGGCTGCGTTGAGCACCGCCGGCCGATTGAGGACGATTTCCAGAACCGCCTCGCGCCGCTGCACGATAACACTAGGCATTGCTCGGCTCCTTCCGCGCTCCGGTCTATCATACCGGGCGCTCTGTGGGAGACGATACCATGGCTTATACGATGCTGCGCGGCGGCCGCGTGCTCGACATCGCCGCCGGAACCGCGGAACCCGCCGATATCCTGATCGAGGACGACACGATCCGCGAGATCGGGCCGCCCGGCTGCCCGGCTCCGGCCGATGCGGTCGAGATCGCGGCGGCGCGACGGCTGCTGCACCCGGGTCTGGTCAACGCCCACACGCACGGCCACGGCAACCTCGCCAAAGGGATGGGCGACCGCTGGCCTCTCGAACTGCTGCTGAGCGCGGCGCCGTGGATCACCGGAAACCGCACCGCCGAGGACAAGTATCTCTCGACCCAGCTCGGCGCGGTCGAGATGGTCATGAAGGGCTGCACCGCCTGTTATGACCTCGCCTTCGAGTGGCCCTTGCCGACCGCCGAGGGATTGGCATTGGCGGGCAAGGCTTATGCCGATGTCGGAATGCGCGCGGTCATCGCGCCGATGGTCGCCGATCGCAGCTTTTACGAGGCGATCCCCGGCCTGATGGAGGCCCTGCCGCGACCGCTACAGGACCGGGTCGCCGAACTGCGTCTCCCGCCGGCCGAGGCGACATTGGCGGCGATCCGCCAGGCACTGCGCGGCTGGTCCTTCGACCGCGACCGGGTGCGTCCTGCGGTCGCGCCGACGATACCGCACCACTGTTCCGACGCCTTCATCCTCGGCTGCGCCGATCTGGCGCGCGAGTTCGGCCTCGGAGTCCACAGCCATGTTGCCGAATCGAAGGTGCAGGCGGTAACCGGGATCCGGCTCTACGGCCGGACGCAGACCGCTCACCTCGACAGCCTCGGCTTGCTCGGGCCGCACTTCACCGTCGCTCACGGGGTGTGGCTCGACGAGGACGACATGGCGCGCCTCGGCGATCACGGCGCCTCGGTCGCGCACAATCCGGGCAGCAACATGCGGCTCGGCAGCGGGCTCGCGGATACCAGGGCGATGCTCGAACGGCGGGTCAATCTCGGGATCGGCACCGACGGCGCGAATTGCGCCGACAACCAGAACATGTACGAGGCGATGCGGCTGGCCTCCTTCGTCTCGAAGGTGCAAGGGCCGGATTGGCGGCGCTGGCTGACGACCCGCGAGGCGGCACTGGCGGCGACCGAGGGCAGCGCCCGCGCCTTGGGCTTTGGCGACCGGATCGGCCGCTTCGCTGGGGGCTACAAGGCCGATATCGTGATGCTCGATCTAGATCATCCGAACTGGCTGCCGTTCAACGACCCGGTCAACCAGCTGGTCCACACCGAGGACGGCACCGCCGTCGCCAGCGTCATGATTGGCGGCCGTCTGATCGTCGACAACCGCCGGATCGTCACCGTCGATCTCGACCGGCTACGCCACCGGGTCGCGGCAGCGCGCGAGCGTCTCGCCGCCGCCAATGCCGACCACCGCCGTCTTTACGAATCCCTCGAACCGGTCGTCGGCAGCTATTGCCCGGGTCTGGCCCGCACCCCCTACCACATCCACCGCTACGGCGCGCGGCTGGAATAGCAATTCCAAGAGTTCCGAGCGGCAGCGTTATCGTTTCGATCAGCTCGTTCCGGTTTCTGGGGGTGTTTGCAGCGGCACGCCGGTGATATCGGTTTGTGAGAAATCTTCGCCCTGAAACAGCAGCGGCAACCGACGGCTCTTCGCGAGAGCATAGGCAAAGCAGTCGCCGTAATTCAGCCCGGCTGGATGTCGATCTTTGCCAAATCGTCGCCACGCGAGCCGGGCGATCTCGGCTTGGTCTTGGTCCACCGCAACAATCTCGATGGCGGCGCGGTAGATTAGCAAATCGAGCTCGCGTCCACCCGCCTCACCTTTTCGGCTCTCGATGACGATCGATGCTTCCAGAAAATTCGCCGCCGATAGGAGACGCAGCGAACAGGACTCGATCGCCCGGGCAATGCCGACTGCGTCCGCTTCGTTCAACAGCACCGCGATGATGGCAGAGGTCTCGATGACCATCAACGAGGCAGCCCATATTCGTCATAGCCCAGAATCTCGTCGGGGGTGCGCGTATCGAGATCCGGCAAGGACGCGCAACGCTTGCCGATTTCCAGGATTTCAGCGGCTAGGCTGCGTGCCGCCCGGCCCCGCCGTACCCTCTGCAGGCGCTCTTCCGCCGCCCTATGAACTGCGGTTGTGACGGTTTCTCCGGTGAGTGCGGCAAGCTCACGCACCGATCTTTCCGTCGCTGGGTCTTTGATATTGAGCGGCATAGATGGTGCCTTTGCAGAAGATTTATGTAAATGAAGATAATCCGCATCGACGGCAAGTTCAATTTCCGCTTTGACGCGGGAGTGGCATGACGGCGTACGACGGCGCCAACTCTCGAGCCCATGCCCCTCGGTGCAAAGGGTCGCGGTTGTGGTATGGTCGGCGTTGCTGGGAGAGGCTATGAAACAGCCCGTCGAACGCCGTCTCGCCGCGATCCTTGCCGCCGATGTGGCGGGCTACTCGCGGCTGATGGGCGCGGACGAGGAAGGCACGCTCGAACGCCTCAAGGCGCATCGCCGCGAGCTCGTCGACCCAAAGATCAAGGAGCACCGCGGCCGCATCGTAAAGACCAGTGGCGACGGCATGCTGGTGGAATTTCCGAGCGTCGTCGACGCGGTCCGCTGCGCCGTCGAGATGCAGCGAGCAATGCTCGACCGCAATGCCGAGATACCCGAGGACAAGCGCATCACGTTTCGGGTCGGGGTCAATCTCGGCGACGTGATCATCGACGGCGATGACATCTTCGGGGATGGCGTCAACATCGCCGCCCGGCTGGAGGCATTGGCGGAGCCGGGCGGCATTTGCATTTCGCGAGTCGTGCGCGACCAGATCCGCGACCGGCTCCCCTACCCGTTCGACGATATGGGGGAACAGAGCGTTAAGAACATCGCGCGGCCGGTGCGCGCCTACGAGATGGGCGCGTCGGCCGTGGCATCGACACCGCTCGTCGGGGCGCCAGCACAACTCGGTTCACCACGCCGAAGTCTACGGCGGGTTCTCACTGCGGCGGTCGCCGTTGCTGCGGTCGCTACGGGGGTCGTCGTTTGGTGGGCGTGGCCTCATGGAAGCGAACCAGCCGTCGCGGTACCGTTAGAGAGCCTGCAAACCCGACCTGCCATAGTAGGCGCTCCAGCTCCGCGCTTGTCGTTCGTCGTCCTGCCTTTTGCCAATCTGTCGAACGATCCGGACCAGGAGTATTTCGCCGACGGGATCACCGACGATTTGACCACCGATCTTTCGCGCATCTCCGACAGCTTCGTGATCGCCCACACCACGGCCTCAACCTATAAGGGTAAGCCGGTCGACGTGAAGCAGATCGGCCGGGACCTCGGCGTTCGCTACGTCATCGAGGGGAGTGTGCGACGATCAGGCAATCAAGTTCAGGTCAACGTGCAGCTGATCGATGCCGAAACCGGGGCGCACCTTTGGGCAGACCGGTTCGACACTGATCGCACCAACCTTGCGAAAGCGCAGGACGACATCGTCGGCCGTCTCGCGCGGACGCTCAACCTTGAACTCTTCCAGGCAGCGAGCCAGCGGATTGAGCGCGAAAGAGCCGCCGATCCCGATGCGCGCGATTTCGCGATGCGCGCCTGGGCGCGGGTTTTACGCGGACCCTTGTCCCCAGCTACCTTCGAAGAGGCTCTGCGGCTAAATGAGCGGGCGCTGGAGATCGACCCGGGATCGGTCGATGCAAAGAATAACATGGCAGCGATATTGGTCGGCAATTTGTCCGGCGGATGGAGCAGCTCTGTTCAGCAAGATCAGGAGCGCGCCGAAAAATTGCTCCTCGAAATTCTAGAGCGTGATCCGAATAATGCAAGAGCCCACCTAGGTCTAGGAATCCTCCGTCGAGTTGAAAAACGACTGGTCGAAGCGAAAATCGAGTTGCAAACGGCGACTGCGCTCGACAGAAATAATAATGTCGCATTTCGTGCTCTTGGATTAACCTTGATTTATATGGGGAAGCCGGAGGAGGCAATCCCTTATATCGAGAGATCGATCCGGCTCAGTCCACATGCACAGGATATCTTTGTTCCTTATTCTATACTGGGTCAGTGCAATCTCCTTCTCGGGCATTTGGATCAGGCGATCGAACTCCTAAGCAAGGCGCACGCCGCAAATCCTCGGGACTTTGGCATTCATCTTTGGCTTGCGGGGGCGCTTGGACTCCGGGGCGATCTCGACGAGGCCAGAGCCGAAATAGCGGAAGCAATCAAGCTCAAACCGGAGGTCCACTCGCTGGCAGCATTGCGTGCTTATTTCCCTTGGATCACCAATCCCCCGTACTGGGCGCTACGCGAGAAGACGGTGAATGTCGGCCTCCGCCGCGCCGGCTTCCCAGACGAATGACCGCCACCAGCAGCATCAATCCTATTGCGGGTGCATGCGCAGATCCGAATTGGAGAGCCGGTGTGGACAAGGAAGGAACGCTCGAACGCCTCAAGGCGCATCGCCGCGAGCTCACCGATCCGAAGAGCAAGGAACACCGTTGCCGCATCGACGACGCTCGCGAACTCCACACAAGCGCTCCATCACCGGTGGTCTTGACGAGCGCCTCCTGACGCGCTTGCGCGATTTCCGAGATCAGGCAATACCGCCTATATGGGAATATGGCGCGTGGCGCAGCGAGAACCTCAGGCCTTTCCACACCACCTCTCTCGGCATTCTCGGCCTCCACGGAGCCGTAAACCGCTGGATCGGAGGTCAGTTCTTTGAGCCAATTCGCTCGCCGGTCACTATTGGTGCGACGTCCTGCATGAAGCACTCCATCGATTGGAGAAGCTGGTCAAGGTTGCGGTTGCCGTGGAAATTGACCTGAAACGCATCGAGGCCCGCTTTTTCGTGATAGCTCAACAGGTCGCCAGCGACTTCGGCTGGTGTGCCGTGCCCAACCGGCCGCTGGCCGCCCGACGATGGCGTATTGCCTGTGATCGTGCTGAACTCGAGGCGGAAGCTCATGCGGGTTGGGATCGGCACGCGCCCGATTTGGTCGCACGCCTGCTGCAACGCGGTCTGACGCTCGACGAGCTCCGCGAGGGGCAGCGGCGTCGGCTGCCATAACGCGGCGAACCGCGCAGCTCGTCGCAGTGCCGCATCGCTGGCGCCGCCGATCCAGATCGGCGGATGCGGCTGCTGCACCGGCTTCGGGTTCACATGCATGCCGGAGAACGAAAAGTATCTGCCGGCGAACGAGACCTTGCCCGGTGCCCAGCAGGCCTGCCAGAGGCGCAGATATTCGTTGGTGCGCGCGCCCCGCTCGCGGAACGGCACGCCGAGCGCGGCAAACTCGGCCTGGTTCCAGCCGACGCCGACACCGGCGATCAGCCGGCCGCCCGACATCCGGTCGATCGTCGCCAAGCTCTTGGCGGTCGCGACCGGGTTGCGGTACGGCATAATCAGCATCGAGACGCCGACGCCAATGCGGGTTGTGTGCGCGGCGATAAACGACATCGCGACGAACGGATCGTAGACGTTGGTCCACGGTGCCGCACGCGAAGAGCTGTCGACGATGATGTGATCGTTGACGAAGATGGCGTCGAACCCGACCTCCTCCGCCTTTTTCGCGGCTGTGACGATTGCCTCGGGCGACGTCTCGAAGCCGAGGTAATCCGAATTGGGGCAGCGGGTCGAGAACCGGACGGTCATGATGCCTCGCGAAGTGTTCGGTGCTGGAGAACGATATCAGACGAAACCGACCACCGCGTGCGGAACGTAGGGTTCCTCGAGGGCGGCGATCTCTTGGGCTGTCAACTTCACGGCAACCGATGCGAGCGCGTCATCGAGATGGTGGAGCTTGGTGGCGCCGACGATCGGTGCGGTAATGACCGGCTTTGCCAGGAGCCAGGCAAGCGCCACCTGGGCGCGCGGGATGCCGCGAGCACTGGCGACTTCGGCCACGCGATCGACGACCTTCTTGTCGGCCTCTTGTGTCTTGGCGAACAACCGAGTGATCGCCTCGTCGGTTTCGGTGCGCATGCTGGTGTAGCCCCAGTCGCGGCTCAGTTTGCCGCGCGCCTGCGGGCTCCAGGGGATGACGCCGATACCCTCGGTCTCGCACAACGGCAGCATTTCGCGCTCCTCTTCGCGATAGAGCAGGTTGACGAGGTTCTGCATGCTGACGAAGCGGGTCCAGCCCTTCTTCTCGGCGATGCCGAGGGCGCGGGCAAACTGCCAAGCGCGCATCGAAGAGGCGCCGATATAGCGGGCTTTGCCGGCCTTGACGACATCATGCAGCGCTTCGAGCGTCTCCTCGATCGGCGTGTCATGGTCGAAGCGGTGGATCTGATAGAGGTCGACATGATCCATGCCGAGCCGACGCAGGCTGTTGTCGATCTCGGCGAAGATCGCCTTGCGCGACAGCCCGGCGCCATTGGGGCCGGGACGCATCCGGCCATAGACCTTGGTGGCAATGACGACCTCGTCGCGGCGCGCGAAATCCTTGATCGCGCGGCCGAGGATTTCCTCGCTGTTGCCGAGCGAATAGCGGTTCGCGGTGTCGAAGAAATTGATGCCGGCTTCGAGCGCCTTCTTGATGAACGGCCGGCTCTCCTCCTCGGGGAGGCTCCAGGCATGATTGCCGAGATTGCCGCCGCCGTAGCTCATGCAGCCGAGGCAAATGCGCGAGACATCGAGGCCGGTGCGGCCGAGCTTGGTGTATTCCATCGCTTATACGAGCCCGCTAAGCGTCATGCGAAGTGCGGCATGACGTCCGACGCGAAGAGTTCGTGAGTCTCGATGTCGTTCCTGTAATCGCTGTTGATCAACAGGTGCACACCAGCGTCCTGATATTGGCCGATCAGATCGATGGCTTTGGACACCGTGCCGACGAAACCGCGCAACGATCCGCGCTCAGCCAGCCGCTCGCGCTTCGCCGCCACAGCGGCCTCGTCGCGGCCGAGCAGCCAGCTGTTATTGTGGGTCGTTTCAATCGTAGCGCAGTCACGCTGCGCGGTGTCGCAATGGCGGCGAAGCACCGCAAGCTTGTGCCTCACCGTTTCCGGATCACCGCCGATGTTGCAGGCATCGGCCAGGTGAGCGACCGCGCGCAATGTAAGCTGCTCGCCCCCGCCCGCGACCATCACCGGCGGTCGCGGCTTTTGGACCGGCTTCGGCTCGAGGATCGCGTCCTCGATATGAAAATACTTGCCGTGAAAGGTTGTTCGCTCCTCCGTCCACATCGCGATGATCAGCCGGACAGCCTCCTCCATCTGCCCGATGCGTACCGCCGGCCGCGCCGGGAATTCCCAACCATACTGGCGGTACTCCGTCTCGAAATAACCGGCGCCGATGCCAAGCGTCAGCCGCCCCCGGCTGATCAGATCGACACCGGCGGCGATCTTGGCGAGATGCGCCGGATTGCGGTAGCCGACCGACGTGGCGAGCGTGGCGAGACGAATGCGGCTGGTCACGGCGGCCAGCGCCGACAACACGGTCCAGCCTTCCATGAAGGGTTCATCGGGCGCGCCGACGCCGCTGATCTGGATCAGATGGTCCATCACCGAGAACCAGACAAAGCCTTGGTTCTCTGCCCATTGCGCCTTCGCCTTCACCGCCTCGAACACGTCGGCCGCGTCGGGACCGTACACCCATGACGGGTTGTGAATGCCGAATTTCATCGAATCGCTCCCGTTTTTCCTGACTAAGCTCAGGGCTTATACGCGAGACGGACGCAGCCCCGTTACGCGAACTGGTGGGATCTTGTCGGTAGTCTGGCCTTCTTTCTAGGGCGCCTGCGGTTCCGTGTACTCGAACAGATCGGATTGCTCGGAGAGCCGCGGTAGAGCGCGGTCGCGGTCGGACACGATCGCCGTTTCGATCGTCACCGGCCAGGTGATCATCAGCATCGGATCGCTCCACGCGATGCCGCGGTCATGCGCCGGGCTATAGAAGTCCGTCGTCTTGTATTGCACCTCGGTATCGTCCTCGAGCGTGCAATAGCCATGGGCAAATCCCGGCGGTATCCAAAGCTGGTACCAATTGTCCGCGGTCAGCACCGCAGCCGCGTGGCGCCCGAATTTGGGAGAACCCTGCCGGATGTCGACGGCGACATCAAAAATCGCCCCGCGCGTCACCCGAACGAGCTTGCCCTGCGCCGCCGGCGGCATCTGGTAATGCAGCCCGCGCAACGTCCCCTTCAGCGGATTGCGGACGTGGTTGTCCTGCACAAAAACAGCGTCGATCCCGGCCGAGGCAAAATCGCGCGCGTTCCATACCTCGGAGAAAAAACCTCGTGTGTCGCCAATGCGCCGCGGCATCACGACTTTGATTTCCGGCAGCGCCGTTTCCATGGTCTGCACGTGGAGGACCTGGCCGGTGGCGGGCGGCGCGTCAGCCCGCACCGGTCTGCTTGCGCAGCAGGTAGTCGGTGCGCAGCTCGCCATAGGCGCGCTCGAAATTGGCCACGAAATTCTGCAGCACGTCGCCGAGATCTTTGGCCGATTGCGGGCTGAGCCGGATAACCACGCGCGGGCGCAGCACCGGGGGCTGCGCCGCCCCTTCGCCGCCCCATGTAGGAAACAGCTCGTTGCCGACGAGGACCACCTCGTTAGAGGTCGCCGACAGGTTGAAGCTCGACACGAAAAACGTCGGCACGCCGAGTTCGGCGATCTCGGCCGGATGCGGTGCGGGCGAGCCCCGCTGCGTTACTGCCATCGTCTAAATCCTTTCCAGTGAATAAGAGCCGCATGCACGACGCGGCGCGGCCGCGATCGTTACGGCAAAACCTCGCCAAATAGCTAATATCATACGAAGGCTATCCACCGCTCAGCTTTTGGCTGGCGAACTCGGCGTTCGCCTGGATCCGCTTGCGCTCGGCGTCCGCCAAATTCGCTGTGCCGAGGATCTTCCGGGACGACTTCAGGCATTCGTCATAACGGCCGATCCAGTAGGCGTTGATGGCGTATTCGTCAAGCAGACCGTATTCGTAGATCCAATCTTCCGGGAAGAAGGCGTTGTCGGGACTGACCAGGAGGCCGCGCTTCGCCAGGTCGAACCCCTGCTGATAGCGCGACGCTCGAGGAAGTCAAATTCGCGCGGAGACTCTTCGCTGGAGGAGGCAGTCTCGAGCGAACCCCGTCTCTGCAACGCCAAATTCCCTGGTAACAGGGAAAAGAACAGGGAAGTTAGTCGATTTGCGGGTCCGCAGCGGCGGGGTTATCCCCAAAAGACGCATGGGATCAGGGGCTTAGGTGTCACGTTCCCTAATCGCCGAACAGGGAATTTTTTCAAGCACAACAGGGAATTTTTCATGCACAACAGGGAATTACCCCAATGACGGATCAGGGGTCGGAGACCGGTCTGCTTGATCGATCGCTTGACGCGCCGCAGGCTCAAAATAAGATTATAGCATCCATGCAGGGCTGGTGGCGGCCGACTTTCGCAGGTCTCTCTGATAAAAGGGCAGCCAAGAACGCGGGGAGCTCCGAAACGTGACGACAAACGTTAGAAACGCCGCTCCGAGCGCTCGAAAGGCCACGGGTCGACCGGCCAGAGCCAAGGGTCGGTCTGCCGAACGAGGATGGGTGCGCAATAGAACATGGGCTGGAGGTACTGCTCGTTCTGGCAAACCAGTCGAGGAACAGCAACAGCGCATCGACCTGATCGTCATAGCGGCCACTGGGGAAGGCGAGGAGCTCGTTCTCAAAATCGGCGAGCCAGAGGGCTTCGGTCGGCAGCAGAATGCGACCCGCTTCGAAGCGACCTTGTTGGCGGCTCATGCGGGTCACTTTGTCGGTATCGGGCTTGCGGCCCACGACAGCGAGACGGGGGACTTCCTTCACCAGCTGGATCAGCCCCATGCGCTGCTTGGTATCCTCGACGATGACCAGGTCGACCTGCCATTGCGCGGCGAGCCCGATAATGTGCTCGCGCATCTGCATCACCGTCCAATGGCCGCGGCTGACCTCGAGCACGTGGAGCGACTTCTCGCGAAAGCCGACAACGGTGATCGCGGTGTAGTCATTGTCGATACCGGCTTTGCCGGCGGGATCGCAGCTCAGCACGACCCGCTGGAAGGTTTTGCGCTCCGGTACGGTATCGTAACACCCGAGCCATGCCGCCTTTACCATATTCCGTCGGGCGGGGTGGGGTTCTGCTGGTACTGGGCGGCGAAGACGCGACTGCCGATCTCGCGTTTCAACCCCTCCATTGCCGCGGGATTGTCTCGCTTCAGCTGCAGCAATCGCCCGGCCGGGCGTGGTAGACCTCATCCTCGCTCACCCGATAATCGGCGGGTTCGACCGCGATGGCGAGGATCACCAGCCGAGGCGAGCCCTGCTCGATCAGGATGCCCGACGGATCGTCGACATGGAGCCGCTGCATCGCGATACAGATCAAACTCTCGGCGGGATCATCGAGCCGGCTGAAAGCCGTGTTGCGCAACCACTCGATCGCGCCGCGCCGCGCGACTTCCGAATCCGCGTCGTTGGCTTTGATCGGATCGTCGACGATCAGCACTTCGCCGCCGCGACCGGTCAGTGTGCCGCCCACCGAAGTGGCGAGGCGAGATCCCCGGCGGGTGGTCTTGAATTCGCCCTCGGCGGCCTTTTTCGGATTCAACCTCGTTTGTGGAAAGACGCGCTTGTAGAACGGCGTCTCGAGCAGCGCCCGGCAAACCCTGGAGAATTTCGCGGCAAGCTCGTCGGAGTAGCTGGCGCAGATTATACCGGTGCTGGGCACGCGACCCAACAACCAGCCTGGGAGAGCGTGCGGGGCGGCAGGTTGAGAACCAGCCGCCTCCGAGCCTCGCCGGACACCATTAGCTAGATCAGGAAGCAGATACAGTCGATGTGCCAGTTGGGGGTCAGGCGCTGGCCCGGGTTGAGCGCCTCGAAGGCCCTGTAGGTAAAGGCACCAAAGTCGGTCCGATGGACTGCATCGGCCAGATCCCGGTCAATCTTCATGGCGCGTCTCCTTTTTGCCGAGTGATTTAAGCAGCCGGGGTCCGAAGCGGCGGATGATCAGCAGCTCATCGTCGTCGATCGGTTGACCTTCGTTTTCAGGTGCCTCGGTGATGGACGCGTGCGTAGGGAGCGAGCAGGGCCGTTGTGGCCCGAACATCGCCTTGCAGCGCTTTGGCCATCAACGATTTGATCAGGGCACGCTGCTTGCTGATGCGGCGGGCCTGGCCCCCTCACGCACCGTGATCTGTTCGCTGAGTTCAGCGCACAGATCGGTTGCCAGATTTCCGCTGCCCTTCGGGCGACCGCGGGGATTGCCCGTTTTTCCAGCCTTGAACCGGGTCGCCGCGGGCGGCTTGCGGTACCCGACATCGGATGGTCTGGTCATGGCCTACTCGGTCTCCTGCGGGCGGCCGCTGCGGCAGGGTCCACCGGCATCGACCGGGTCGCGACGCACTGTTATGGGCAATTTTACAGCATTGAGCGTGTCGCGTTAATTCGGCGGGTTCATTGCGCAGCAGTTTTCATCAAGTCAATCCGCTGTCGCGCCCGGAAGACGATCCTCTCGCCTGCCTTGATATCGCCCGATAGCGTCCACAGGCGGAAAGCCACGTTGAGGGGATCGATGCGCAGGGTGCTCCAGAAGGTCAGTTCGCCAAATTGGTGTTGCAGCGCATGACAGCTGCTGCAGAGCGGCACGGAATAACGATCTGACGGCTTTATTCCTGCCGCGCCGTCAGATCCGGAGCGCACATGCGCGGCCTCTGAAGGAGCTGCCGTACCGCAGGCGACACAGGGAAGCTGCCTGATAAAGGCTAAGTGCCGGGCGCGCCTGCGGACGTCAGGTTTGAACTTGGAACGCGCCACCCAGCGTGGAATGCGCGGCGTAGTCATCGGTTTTGAAGCACGAAGAAGCGGTGCCGGTTGTACCGCAATATCGATTTCATGGCGCGATTTCCAAGCTTGCCCGCAACGCCGCCTTCAGGGCTAATCGGCTTGGCGGGATCGGCAGTTCACTCGTCGTGCGGATCTTCTCCATTACCCCTTCAATGAAGTAGTTGAAAATGCGAAGTTCGCGGTCGAGGGCTTTGATGAACTTCTCATCCGGCTCAACCCGCATGATTAGTTTTGGCAAGACGTTATGCCAGCATAGGATATCCACCCAGCTACGCTGGCTTATGTAAAGCTGTCCTTGTAACTGAGGCCGAAACCGTTCATTGAGCTCACCCGAAATCCAGTATGCGACCTGGGTCTGCGGTAGGGGCGCCTTGATTTCGAGTAAACCTTCGTCGCCGACGAGGCGATCGGGGCTGCATCCCATCGTGTGCTCGTCGTCGGTGATGAAACCGATCCTCTGAACGGTTAAGTCTTGATCGAATTCGTACCAATCGGCCGCCTCGGTCTCGACGATCAAGCCGCGCTCCATTGCCGGCGAATTATAAAACTCGATCCTTTGTTGCAGGATCCGCTCGGCGATCAGGACGCACGCGTATTCACGCCACTGCTTTGACGGCTTGCCCTGGGGTGTGATGATCTTGTGGAAGTTGGAGCTCGTTGGGATCCCAACCTTGAGGCGGTCATATTCCTCCGAATATTGCGCCACGTCATGAAAAATTGGCATGACTGGCCTCTGCCTTGGCGATCTGCTCCTCGAGAGTGGTAATGGCCTTGCGATAATCCCGAGAGGCGATTGTCGCTACTGCAGCTTCCAGAGAACCGGCTTCCGCGATGCTCTGCGCACGCATGTATTTCAGAAACTTCGGCCCGACTTTAGCCTCTTTGATCAATTCAAGAAGCTTGGTGGTCTGGGTCTCATCTATGGTGCTGCCGTTTCCATCGTCATCGTCGCCGACGACCACGATGTTGAAGATATTGCAAGCGATATAGCGGCGCAGGTAAGAATTGGTGCTTCCCACACCCTGTACGGCGGACTTGCCACCCGAGGTGTCGAGTGGGGCGGGCATAAATGAATCTTCGAAGTGGCCACACGGCAGGTGCTTTAGGCGGCCGCGGATTAGGATCCAGCCGTGCTCCCGCGGTTCGTCGGAATAGGAGAGATCCATCTCCTCTTCCAACAAGAGCGGGCGCAGATGTTTGTCGATCTCCTCCAGAGGCGCGTATTTGAAGGCTTGATAGCTGCCTTTCTGAGACTTTCCCTTCTCGATTTCATAGAGGGTAGCGGTCCTGTTCTTCACGAGCTTGATGCCGGCGAGTTTTTTCAGGATCCGGCCCTTCGCCGCGTTGAATGCAAGCTCGGCCTCTTTGGCCTTCACTCGTTCGTACATTGCGACGATGCGGTCGAGTTTTTCGACATCGGCGCCGGGATCAAGCGCCACCCTCTCAATCAAAGCCAAAACCGCAGTAGCGCCGTCCAATGGTGGCGCGGCGAGATGCTCGACCTGCTCTTCCATCAGAATTCCTCCTTCTCCCGGTTTGAGCTCGGCTCTGCGGAGCCCTTTTGCTCGCCGGTGTCATGCGCGGCCCTCGATGATGCGGTAAACCCGGCCGCGCTCCTCCTGGGCCGAGGCGAGGGTAAGGCCGAGCTTCTTTTTGAGGGTTCCCGAGAAGACGCCGCGCACGGTGTGGCGCTGCCAGCCCGTCGCACTCGTTACCTCATCGACCGTCACACCTTCGGGTCGACGCAGCATCGCGATGACCTCATCCTGCTTCGAGGTGCGCTTCGCCTTGGATTGTCGCTCCGGGTCGGGCAACATTTCCATCGCCGACCACAGTTCGTTGATCAGTGCGTCGCGGTCGCTGACTTTCCTGCGCTTCTCGACACTGGGGAGAGCATTCCATAGTGCCAAGAGCCGCTTCCCGCTAAGCTCGGCTGCGTGCAGTTCCTCGTTCAAGGCGACGACAATTTCGTCCTCGTCGACTGCCGCCGGCGGCTCGCCGCAGACCGTGATTCCGTCATGGCCGATGATATAGATTCGCATGGGCGGGTTCTCCTTTACAGGCGGCAACGTCGCCGCTGGTGAGCCCCACTCCCGCTCTGTTGGGCGACCAAAGCCACTGTTTTCTGGATAATCCCATTGCGTTGTCTGGTCGGATTCGAGCATGGAATTGCTCGGTCGAAATTGCGCCATCCAGTGCACCCAAGCGGATGTAGCGGGTGCCACCAAACTCTGCATCGGCGCTTGGATATATACTGCCTACGGAGGCGCTCCTCGACGACCTCCACCTGCATGACCGCGGCTTCTGGAAGAAGTCGGGCACCCCGAGCTCGGCCGCAGCTTTGTGTATCCAGGCGAGGCGGCCATCCATAACGGCTCTCCGTGGCGGATCTCCCGGCGGGCGCCGCTGATTGGCGGGCACAACGCGGAAATCCTCTGCGAGAAATTGGAAACCGTCCCGAAGCGGAGCTTTGCGTTCTGGCTGAAAGTCGTGTGATCTAGACCGTCTGAGCCGCGGAGAGCGGATGCCGAGGCGAGCCTAAAGCTAGCCAAACATATTTGAAATTTCCCGACTAAACCCGGATTCCCCGGATGATACCGTATTTTGCGGCGCAATGGTCCTGATTATCGTATAAGATACAACATGTTGTGCGAGATCGAACGGGGCGGCGATGGCGGACCCGGCGGGTGAAGCGGACAGGGGCGCGCTGAGGCTCGATTTCGACCGCCGCCTGGTTCTTCGGTTCCGCGGTTCTGTGATCACCTCCGATGGCGGATTGCTCGCTTATCGCGAACTGGACGACGCGCTCGCGCTGACGTTGAGCGGTGGCGAGAGATTGGCCGAGACACGCACCGGCAGGAACCGACGGCATCTGTTGGTCGGGTTACTGCGGCAGTCGGTATTCGGGCGGCTGGCCGGCTACGAGGATGTGAACGACGCCGAGCGGCTTTGCCGCGACCCGGCGATGCGCTGGGTGGTCGGCGGCAGGGCGCCGATGGGTCGGGCGGCCTCGGCCAGTCAGATGGGCCGCTTCGAGACCGAATGGCTGACCCGAGCGGAGAACCTCGCCGCCCTTGCCGATCTGACGGGCCGGTGGATCGACGCCGTGCACCGGCGGCGACCGCCGAGGATCATCGTGCTCGACATGGATTCGAGCGAGAGCCCGACCTATGGCGAGCAGGAGGGCAGCGCCTACAACGGCCATTTCGGCTGTACCTGTTATCACCCGCTGTTCGTGTTCAACCAGCTCGGGGATTTGGAAAGATGTGCCCTGCGCTCAGGCAACGTCCACAGCGCCGCTGACTGGCGCGCCGTGCTGGAACCGGTGATCGCCCGCTACCGGGGCACGGCGAAGCGCCTCTATTTTCGCGGCGACGCGGCCTTCGCCAACCCGGAGATCTACGAGTTCCTCGAAGCCGAAGGAATGGGTTATGCGATCCGTCTGCCGGCCAACCGGGTGTTGCAGGACAAGATCGGCTACCTGTTGAAGCGCCCGGTCGGGCGACCGCCGCTTGAGGTGCGCCGCTACTATTCCAGCTTCAGCTACCGGGCCGGCTCATGGAGCAAGCCCCGGCGAGTGGTGGCCAAGGTCGAGTGGCACCCCGGTGAGCTTTATCCCCGCGTCGGCTTCATCGTCACCAACCTGGCGCGTCCAGCGGAGCGCGTGGTCGCCTTCTACAACCACCGCGGCACCTGCGAGCAGTGCATCAAAGAGGGCAAGGGCGCGGTCAAGTGGACACGGCTGTCGTGCCGTTCCTTCGCCGCGAATGCCGTACGCCTTCAGCTTCATGCCCTCGCCTATAACCTCGGCAATTTCATGCGGACGCTGGCGATGCCGAAGACGGCGGAGCCGTGGTCGCTGACCAGCTTGCGCGAGAAGCTGATCAAAATCGGCGCGAAGGTCGTCAGCCACGGCCGGTATGTGACCTTCCAGATGGCCGAGGTCGCGGTGCCGCGGCAGATGCTCCAGGAAATCCTGTCGCTGATCGCCCGGCTGCGGGCACCGCCGGCGCCGGCATGACGAGCGCTGGCGACAGATGCAACAAACGACGGTAGCCGAGGTGCGCCTTGATGCCGGCAGAGCAGCACGTTTCAGTGCCTCGGTGCGGTCAACTGGCGGTTTTGACCGCCTGCCGCGCACGCGGTGCGCGATTTGCCATTGCTCAAGACGCCCGGAGGGACGATCCTGGCCTCGCAACGATCCGGAATCCGGGGAATGTCGGTTAAAGCGCCGCTTAATTTGCAGCCTCGCCGCCAAGCCTTACAGGCCTCGGCGGAGATCGACCGAACGCGTCGCGATCGGAACTCGTACCCTTACCGGGCGGCACAATCCTGTCGTCGCCTTCGAGCAGACCGATAATCTCGCCGCGAAAGGCCAGCTCGACACTTGCTCCGACACCCAGGATCGCACCGCCAATCCCAATCTCGATCGCCGCGTTGCAGAAACCGGGCGGCTCTCCGCCACCACTGGAACAAAGCCGATGCGTGGGTGCCGGCGTCAGCAACCCGCGGCCGAACGGAAACTCCGGCCGCCAGGCATAAAGCTGGTTTGCGATGAAGCCCGTCTCGCAAGCCGACTGTGTCAAGTTTCTCATTGCCAATTTGTCCTAGCAGATGAAATGTCCGGGTGTGGCAGCAGATGCTCCTCCGGTTTTGGGCGTGTTCCAGACCGGGAGATCGGGTCGCGAACCCGAGGGACGGCTGGCGCGGCTCAAAACTGCGTGCCAGCCCTCAACGTGAATATGTTTTGGCTAAAGGAAGCCCCCGCCGGCGTTGAACTCTGCTGGGCGTAGTAGACATCGCCGCCTAGGTACAGGTTCCGGTTTACCTGATATCTGACGGTAGCGTTGACAACAAAGACATTATCCACTCGGCTAATGCCTTGGAAAGTGTCGTTCAGGTAGGTGCCGGTGAGGCCAAGTTGGAGGTTGGGCAAGAGCTGGTGATTGACGCTTGCCGAGAAGACCCTCGAGAGATAGCTGTTTCCGACCGTGGGGATACTGGTGCCTAGCGTACCCGTATTGAACGCCGCCAGCCCAGTATTGGTGCCTGGCGCACCCGTATTGAACGTCGCCAGCCCAGTAAAGGTGAATGTCGTGAGCGGAGTGATGGTCCACGTGAGATCTCCGCCGAAATCGGGCGTAGAGGTCGAACCAAGGCTGGACTGGGCAAAATTCT
Organism: uncultured Alphaproteobacteria bacterium; assembly: GCA_963812675.1. Taxonomy (GTDB): domain Bacteria; phylum Pseudomonadota; class Alphaproteobacteria; order ATCC43930; family CGMCC-115725; genus AP-15. The sequence goes on from CAWEWR010000007.1 coordinate 858,855, forward strand.
GGATCAAGTATCCAGCATAGGCATCGCCATAAATAATGTGGTTCCTAGGAAGGATCTGCAGACCGAGGTCGACGCGATACGTTGTAAAATTCGGGCGCGTTTCTCCCGGCACAGTATGCCAATAGTCGAACAGGCTGCCGGCGACACGGACATAGCCAAGGTAATCCGGAATAATTTCATACCTGCCGGTAACAGCCGCCGAGGAGACTGTTCCATCTTGCGAGCTCTGCGGCAATACGCCACCGCCGACGAGTTGTGCGGCGTTGTATTGCGCCGATGCTACACCGACATCGACATCGTAGGAAAAGCGTCGCCCCCCCTGCACATAGCCTGCTGTCGCGGTGTAGTCCCAGTACGTGACCGGCTCAGCAATGGAGCCAGGTGAATTGGGCGAGCCGTAGGCTATGTGCTGGTGCGCCACTTGTGCGGTCCCGTAAAGATAACTTCCGGCGGTCACGTTGAGCGTACCGTCTGCGCTGATGACACCGTCCTGAGTGTTTTGCGCCGAATGGTCGGCGTAAGCTTGCAGCAAGGAGGCACCGTGCGCATTTAGGGAATTCGAGGAAAAGTTCGACCGTAAATCGAAGCCCGTTGTGAGAGCAGTAATCAAATCGGAGCTGGGGCGAGTGCTGGTCGCAAAGATGTTGCTGTTATAGGCTTCGTCAAGTTCGGCGTGCGGGAACCAGAAAAAGTCACCCGCACGAAGTCCGATCGGAGCGAATGCCGAGGGTTGTTCTTGCGGGGTGCGGGGCGTCACCGGATATGGCAGTAGCGATTCTGTAATTTGGGCGAACGCATCGAGCGGCAGGAGGCTGAGGCTGACCATCAGCAAACAGAATGCCGCAAGGCGGCTTTTCAGCCCGTTGACCCGGATATCTAGGCAGACGTTGCGACCCGGCACGATCTCGACGCGCGCTCCATCGATTTCCGCTGAAGTTTTGACTGACCAACTCAAATCAGACAACGTCTAAATATGCGCGTTTCCACAAGCAGCGTACGAGGAGGGCTGCAGCGAGCCCGCCGGCGAACGCTCCGAACGCGGATGCCGCAAAATCCTCGATTGCGGGATGTCGGCCCGGCGAAAAGTGCTGTAAGTACTCTAAGATGGCCGCGTATATCCAAAACAAGCCGATGATCCGGGCCGTGCCCAGCCGCCTATACCCGGCTATACCGATGCTCGCCGATCCTGCATAAGCTACGAAATGCTCGAATTGGCCGGGAAATCCGGTTCGCACCATATCTTGAGCAGGTAACAACGAAAGGACTGCCAGGAGCAGGACACAGCACCATGTGAGAATGCGAAAGGATGTCTGAACCGGGTGCATCGGCGCGACATTATCGATTGCGAAGCTTTTGGCAACCTCTCTCAGCTTTGTTGTCGCGCCCAAGCCAGTTCTCGGGGGATAGCGCAGGGTTTCGCCGCCCCGAGCTCGCGGCTCTCCGGGCGACGGCGACACTTCTCATGCTAGAATCGGAGCGCGACTTGGTGTTAAAGAACCATCCTGAGGAGGTGGTCGAGCATGAACCTGTATATCCGCGTCTTGTGGGTGGCGCTGATTGCTCTGTGCCCCCTAACCGGTTGTTCTCCGGGCAGTGGCTTGCCGGAGCTCGATGCCAAGCCCGATGTCTCGTATCATCTCGGACCAGGAGATACCGTTCTGATCAGGGTGCTCGGGGCCGATGAGCTCAATGGCCAATACATCGTCCAAGACGACGGGACGATTAGGATGCTGCTGATTGGCTCCGTCCCGGCGGCGGGGTTGACCGCGGACCAGGTCCAAGCCAGCATCGAGGAAAAATTGAGAGCGGGCCGATATCTTACCCAGCCTCATGCCAGCGTCGCTATAATAACCTATCGGCAGTACTACATTCTGGGCGAAGTCGCTGGTCCCGGCGGGTATCCATACGTCAGTGGCATGAACGTTCTTAGTGCTGTAGCGGCCGCTCACGGCTATACTTATAGAGCGAATCAGAATTTTGTAATCCTCACGCGAAATGGCGAGGAGAGCAAGGCGGATATTATGTCGCCGATTCGGCCCGACGACATCATTCGCGTTCCTGAACGTTATTTCTAGACGACGAGGATTGCGCTGTTGCCGGAAGATTTGCCTGCAACGGCGGAAAATCGCCGCCTGATCTGGAGAAATTTTGCGTTTTCAGCCGGTTGAGTGCCAATTCCCGGCACCGGCGGAGCAGCGGAATTCGCGGCGAATTGCAGGGGAAAAAATCGCGGCCGGCAGGGGAATTGCAACGGACGTCCGGACGGAAAAATCGATCCATTGCGCCATGCCGAAGTGGTGATCGCGGAACTCGTACCCGAGGCGGGGACGGTCGCACTCCCTGGCGCCGGGCTTGGCTATCCTGGCGGCGGGGCGCCGTCGCTCGACCCAAGTTAATCCGGTTGATAATTCGAATGACGGGTGACACGATCGCTCTTTCTGGAAATCTCGGCTGGAGAGGGAGAGAAGAATGGCCCGCAGACCCTTCAAATCGCCTGCGCTGGTGATAACGACCCTGAGCCTATGTTTGATTTTGCATGGGGCCAACCCGCTGCATGCTCAAGGGCCCTATCAGCCGGGCGGGGCACCGCAGCCCGGCGCCGCCTATCAGCCGGGAGGGGCACCGCAGCCCGGCGCGGTGCCGCAGGCCGGCGCACCCTATCAGCCCGGCGGGATACCGCAGCCCGGTGCAGCAAATCTGCCCGGTGCAGCATATCAGCCTGGGGCAGCCTATCAGCCCGGCATCGGCGGGCAGTATCGGCCGGGCGGGGCAACGCAGCCCGGTGCCGCCTACCAGCCTGGCATCGGCGCGCCTTATCAGCCTGGAGGGACGCCACAGCCCGGTGCCGCATCTCCTACCGGCAATCGTTAATGCAGGACTTTGTTTAGGCGGGACCGTCCGCAACCAAGGGCGGTCCTCACAATTTAAAGCGGCGACCCGCAGTTTGCCGCCAAATCGCGCGATGTGGTCGTACTTTGCTCGATCCGCCGGCGCACAGCGGTGCTCTCGCTCGACAAAAAGAGCCAGACCCAGGCGGTCGACCGCACCCAGCCGGGCTTGCCGATGAAACGCGGGCGCGCCGGGACGATGACCACGATTATATTCGCCATGGCACCGCCACTTTGTTTGCGGCGCTCAACCTGCTCGATGGGATGGCGATCAGTCAATGCATCCAGCGCCACCGGAACCAAGAATTTCTGCGCCTCGAGCCCGACATCCCGGCCGGCCAACTGATCCACGCTGTGCTCGACAATACGGTCGAAGTCACCTTTAATTTCGATCGACAGTACACCAGCCACAAGCACCCTATGCCAGAGCTTGGCTCGCTCGTCACCCGCGCTGAACGTTCCACTTCACCGTGATCGCCGCCTGCTGGCTCAACGCCGTTGGGGGTTCGTTGCCTTGGTCACCCGCCGCCCGGGCGTCTCTAGTCCCTTTCGATCTTCGGGCGCGATCAGCCGCTATGTCGTCGAACACAATTATAAGCCATTCATGCTCCACCGCCGATCCTGGTCGCGTCACCGCTGCCGCAAACCGGGGTTAGATTTAATCCACTGGACTCCATTGTTGACGTAGCCGTTAAAGTCTGCGGATAATCCCCCGCAAACATCGATACTCGAGTGCGATGCTCGCGAACAAAAAGATTACGGTAGTGCTGCCGGCCTATAACGCCGCCCAGACGCTCAAGCAGACCGTCGACGAAATTCCGCAGGGCGTCGTTGACGACATCATCCTGACTGACGATGCTAGCAAGGATGACACGGTCGCAATGGCGCGAAGCCTGGGCATTGCAACGATCCGCCACGATCGTAACCGGGGATATGGCAGCAATCAAAAAACCTGCTACACGGCGGCGTTGGCCAGAGGTGCCGATATTGTTGTGATGCTGCATCCGGATTACCAGTATACGCCGAAGCTCGTAACCGCGATGGCGTCCATGATCGCCTCGGAGGAGTTCGATGTAGTGCTAGGATCGCGGATTCTCGGCCGAGGAGCGCTGGTCGGCGGAATGCCGATCTATAAGTATGTCTCGAATCGGTTTCTTACCCTTTTCGAGAACCTGATGATCAGCCGGAAGTTATCGGAATATCACACCGGGTATCGGGCATGGAGCAGAGCTGTTTTAGAAAGGCTGCCGCTCCGGAACAACTCTGACGACTTTGTTTTCGACAATCAGATGCTGGTACAGGCCGTCTATTTCGGGTTTCGAATCGGTGAGATCAGCTGCCCGACGAAGTACTTCCCGGAAGCGTCGTCGATCAATTTCAGACGTAGTGTAGTCTACGGGCTCGGCGTGCTCAGAACTTCGGTGCAATTCCGCCTGGAGCGAATGGGGTTGATCAATTCGCCCCTTTTCGCCGACGTGCCCGAGAGTCGCCTGCCCGTGCTCACGGAGCTTGACGTTCACCGTTTGCTCGCCAGCGCGGAGCTTTCGAGGTGACCTTTGCGGTGCGCGCAGGCCGTCGTCAATCCGCTCGCATGATCGTTGCTGTCGGTCTGGTTTCACTGATCCTGCTGGGTATGATCGCAGCATGGGTCTCGCCCGAACGCGTTGCCGGTGCCGCCGAAAAGGTAATGCAGTCGTCCGCGAGCTTGGAGCCCGCGGAGCTGTCCTCTTGGCGATAGTGCAGGTCTTGGTAGCGGCGAGCGGCATATTGCCGGCTTCGCTGCTGGGCGTGGGGGCCGGCGCAATCTACGGCCTGGTGCCCGGATTCTTGCTGGCGGCGGGCAGCACTCTGGCAGGTGCTCTACTTTCATTCTTCCTCAGCCGATCGCTGTTCCGAGCTACCGTCGAGCGGCTGGCAAGCCGCCGGCCCCGATTGCGCAACCTCGACGCCCGGATTGCGCGGGACGGCTGGAAACTGGTATGCCTGCTAAGAGTCTCCCCGATCATGCCGTTCTCTGCCACGAGTGTAGCGCTCGGTCTGTCCGCGGTGGGCCTGCGCGATTACGCAATAGGCACGCTTGCATCGTTGCCGGCGTTGTGCGGGTACGTATTTATCGGGACGCTTGCGGATACAAGCCTTTCTGCATGGGCAACGGGCGCGAGCCCGATTCGTTGGGCGCTCCTCGGCATCGGCAGCCTCGCTACGTTGATTCTCGTCGCTCCTTTCGGGCAGATCACATTGAAGCTGAGGCTCGCGTCTTGGCCCGCAGCCGATCTCGAATTTACAAGCGATCAAGGCCGGGCCAACAATCCCAGGATACACTAACTTCAAGGCGACTGATCTTGCCGCACGAGCCGCAAGCACCAAGAATCCACACTGTCCACTCAAAAATTAAATGTCAGTGTTTTTCCCAATTTTAAGCCGCAAGAGTGGCCCCTCCGGAAGTCCTGTAGCCGGATTCCACGCGCTCGGCACCTTGTAGAATGGCTGCGCAGAAGTTAATTTCGCGTTCGCGTCTGGTAAAATTCTTCGACGCTAACGCAAATCAGCAAATTTGGAGCGGCAGCTGGTGAGACTGTCGGCGCCCGCGATCAATAAAGCACAGAGCGTTACCGTGTTCGCCGCTCTATTGGGGTTGGTGGTGACCTTGCAGGTCCTGGGCGGTGCCTACGCAAGCGGCTTCGGCGGGTATCCGGACGAGCCGGCCCATCTCGTGACCTCGTTGATGGTCCGGGACTTCCTTGCCGGCCTCGATTTCCGCCACCCCGGGCAGTTTCCCAGCAATATTATTTTCATTACCCAAAGGTGGCGATTGGTGTTTGGCCGCCCGGGTTTTATGCAGCTCTCGGCATGTGATTTCTAATCTTTGGCGCTTCGCGGTTGCATTCCGCCGTCAATCGTCATGCCGTGGCCCAGCAAGGGGGTCAGCTTCCTCGCGTTCCATTGGATTATTTGAACAAGGCAATTATAAGCCGTAAACCTTATTTGAGCCAGACAATGCGTCACATTCACCGTGGATTCGAGACCGCTACGGTCTATTACCCATCGCACCAAATTGAACAAGCCACGCCGAACAACGACGCGCGGGCGCCGAGAATCGCGCTTCTGACGCCCTATAATGGGGGCAATCTCGGTTTACTATTGGTCGACACGCCCGAAGGTGCAATTCTGGTCCACAACCAACGGGAAATCCGGGGAATATCGGTTTATAAGGAATTAACCGGGGCGAGACAGGTCTGGCGGCTGAAGCGGATAAGAGGCGCTCTGAGGCTCGACTTCGAATGCCTGCTGCGCATGCAATGCGGGCCCTCCGCAAGCCCCCTGGATGGCCGATCCTGCCCCACAACCACTGGGGAATCAGAGATGTCGTTTCCCGTCCTTGCCGGGAACTATCCAGGCCACGCACGATCGTTCTCGACAAAACCCCTTCAGCCGCTGCAGCTCTGCTTGTGGAGCAGGCGCGTCGGAGACTCCTCTAGTGACTAAAGAAGCGCACCGCAACTTCACTGTTGAAGGACAACGCATTGGTTTAAAGGTCCATCTAGAAACGCTTGCCTTATCTACATTGTTATTCGGTATCGTTGCCTCATTTCTTGCGGGAGACTTGCTAGGAGAGGACAGCACCGGTTGGGCGTGTTTTGATTCTTATTTGGCTCACTGGCCGCTCGTAGAACTTTTTTCGGCAACGTCGTGGGGTACAGCTGTTGCAGACTACGGGGGATTCCCGGCTGCGAATAATCCCTTGCTCTATATGATCATGAGCCTGATCCCTCTTCATGGCGATCCGAAAATCTACCATGCGATGACCTTTGTGCTTGCTTTGCTCACTGGGCTTCTTCTTTCATGGGCGTACTATCGTCGCTATTCGAATCACGGAATTGGTTGGCTATGGGCATTATTTGGGGCAAGCGCGATCCTGATTTCACCTACTTTTCGTTCGTCAGCATTCTGGGGAACTACCGATTGGTTCCCTTTTGTCTTCTGTGCTGGTACATCCGTTCTATTGTCGAGATTCCAAGATTATTCCGAGACCGGCAAGGCTCCGGCGATTGGCCCGTTCACTTTGGCCGCACTGGCTGCGGTATCTGCTTGCGCATTCTATACTCGCCAGTTTTACGGTTTCGTTCCGGTATTGGCTGCATGGGTGGTACTAATACGTACCAAGACCCCTCTACTTTTGGTGCTCAGCTTTTTTGGGGTGGCGATGCTGCCTGAGATCTTTCTCGTCTATCTCTGGGAAGGGCTCAATCCGCCTTCATTGAGAGAAGAAGTACAATGGATGCACCCTCATGCATCTTTGACCAACATTTGGATGGTGGGGACGATGATCGGGTTGTTTTCACTTCCGATTATCGTCGGCTGTATCCGACGCTCGCTGAGCGACGTCCTTCCGGAGTGGTGGGGTTTCCGCTCGACCGTTATAGCCCTTGTCGGCCTAACGGTTTTCGTTATGGCTCTGAGGGCTACCGAATGGCCCGCGGAGGGTGGAGGGATCATCGTTAAGACCGGCCTCAGGATGGGAGCACTTGGAACGCCTCTTATTTTGATCGCCTCTTATTTCGGTCTCGTCCCGGCGATCCTCTTCTCGATGGGGTCTGCAACAAACGCGTTGCTCGCGGGCACGTTCCTCGCTCCCCTCCTTATTTCACCTCTCTTTATGGGCTTCTCTACACCCCAACGCTACCTGGAGCCCTCGCTTGTTGTGGCGTTGTTTCTATTTGCCGATACGCAAACTGCTAAGAAAGTGTTTAATAAACGGGTCCTGATTTGCAATTTTGCATTTAGTACGCTACTTTTGGCAGTCGCTATCGGTTATTATCATAACTTTTCGGTGGGAGTTTGCTCCACGGTGGCGAGGACGAGCGGATAGAATGAGCCTTCGAGTTGGATTGGCCGATGGTCTAGAAGAGGACTCGAGGCGCTCCTGTCGTCGCCATCACTGCTCCTACGAATTCGGCTGGATCCGGCTCAAGGCCTTGGTGGTTCGCGCAGAATTGCGCTAAGGGTGCTTCAAGCCCTCTCGCTGGAATCAAAAGGCCAGAGGGGGTGGAACAGGAGCCCTCGGTGCCGTCCCCACGTTTCGAACAGGAATAGATCCAATATGGCTACGCGATCCACGTTCGGAAGAGCGCGATGAATGCCAATTTAGCTCGACGGAATGGTTTTGCGACCGTCGGCGAAGCCCAGGAGCGGGCAGTCACGGAGGGGCCGAAATTTACGGTGGTGGTCCCGACCCTCAACGAGCGAGATAATGTCAGGCCGCTCGTCGAGTTGCTGGATGCGGTGCTCGACACGGTGAGCGGCGAGGTAATTTTCGTCGATGACAACTCCTCGGACGGCACCGCCGAGCAGATCCGCGAGATTAGCCGGCGCGACCGGCGAGTGCGCTGCCTGCAGCGGATTGGGCGGCGGGGCCTTACGACGGCTTGCATCGAAGGGGCCCTGGCAACTTCCGCGCCCTATATCGCCGTCATGGATGCCGACATTCAGCATGACGAGAAGCTGCTGCCGCAGATGTTGGCGATTCTGAAAAGCGATCCGGTTGATCTGGTGGTCGGAAGCCGGTATGTGGCCGGCGGTGGAATCGGCGGGTGGGACGCCGGCCGTGCGAAGATGAGCGCCGTCGCCGCGCGTCTCTCCCGGATCATCTGCAAAGCCGAGATCGCCGATCCGATGAGCGGCTTTTTCATGCTACGGCGGGAGGTCCTGGAAGAGGCTCTGCGGCGCCTTTCCGGACAGGGACTCGAAGATTCTTCTGGATACCCTGGCGTCATCGCCGCGGCCGCTGCGAGTCAGTGAGTTGCCCTACGAGTTTCGCGAACGGCAGCACGGCGAGAGCAAACTCGATACGCGCATCGCCTGGGAATACATGATGCTGATCGCTGATAAGCTGATCGGCCACATCGTCCCGGTTCGTTTCGCCCTCTTCGCCCTCGTCGGCAGTTGGACTGTTCATCCACATGACGGTCCTCTGGGCTGCGCTCACCATCGCCGGCGCGGTCTTCGATCTGGCGCAGGCCTCTGCTGCGGTTGCAGCGATGACATCGAATTTCTTCCTCAACAATCTCTTCACCTATCGACCGCCGCCCTGCGCGGTCTGGCGTTGCTGCGGGGCCTGTTCACCTTCTATGCGATTTGCGCCCTCGGCACGGTCGCCAATGTCGGCATCGCCGGCTATGTCTTTTCCAAGAACGAGGTCTGGTGGCTCGCCGGCCTTGCCGGCGTCGTCGTCGGATCAGTCTGGAACTACGCCGTCTCCTCGGTCTTCACGTGGAAACAAAAATAAGAATCGCAAGTGAGGCTCTCTCATTCGGCGCATCTCGGTTGGGAACTCTCCTAAGCCGTAACGCGGTGACGACGAGTTAATTGGCCTTTCAGGCATCATCGACGGTGGACGGTACTGCGCTCGGTCCTTGCTCTTTTGCGGCTGAGGGGCGGAAAAGTTCAGGACAACGATAAAGCGTCATAGACGCGTCGGGATGCATCGTGATGTGTACAAATTTATAAAAAGACAAATTATAAGTGCTGGACAAATTCCATAATTCATAATATTATGATTTCGGCATCCTCCCACGAATTTGAGAATTCACTATGCGCCAATTCGCCTAATTTATATACATATCGGAGAGCTATATGACAATTAGTATCAGCAATTTGACTGTAAATAACAACGTACCAGCAGGGACCGTCATCGGCGTGTTGACCGCATACGATGCATCAAGCAACGTTATACCTTGCAATTTCACATTAACCAAGAATTCCGCCGGTTTCTTTGCCATCTCCGAGAACAGCCTGGTGACGGAGCGCGCGTCAATTTTGGCCGGTATTTATTCGGTCCGGGTTCATGCTAATGGGACGACGACAAGGTTCAGCGGCAACGCGGTCTTTCACGTTGCAGTGAACATAGCGCCGGCACCGCCGCCACCGGCACCGCCGCCGCCACCGGCACCGCCGCCGCCACCGGCACCGCCGCCGCCACCGGCACCGCCGCCACCACCGGCACCGCCGCCGCCACCGGCACCGCCGCCACCACCGGCACCGCCGCCACCACCGGCACCGCCGCCACCACCGGCACCGCCGCCGCCACCGGCACCGCCGCCGCCACCGGCACCGCCGCCACCACCGGCACCGCCGCCACCGCCGAGCGGACCCACGGCCGAATGGACGCTGACGCAGGCGAGCGTATCAAGCACAACCGTCGCGGACGCCTCGGGCAACGGCAACGCGGGCACGGTGATGAACGGTCCGCTGACCTTTGGGGCCATGGGCGCCAACTTCAACGGTCAGCAATATGTCGACTCGACGCTGACGGTGACCTCGTCGGCCCTGACGGTCTCGGTCTGGTTCAACGCCGCGAACCTCAGCAACGCCAACCCGCGGATCGTCGCCAATTCCCACACCGATGTCGACGCCAAGGGCTTCCAGCTCATGTTCAACAGCGGCGGCGCGTCCGGTGTCTTCGATGTCGGCAACGGCACCGCCGAGGGCCGCGCATCCTGGTCGCAGCAGCTCGTTGAGGGAACCTGGTACCACTACGTCGGTGTCTATAACGGGGCCACGGTGAGCGCCTATCTCAATGGCGTCCAGGTGGCGTCCGCGGCGTTCGCCGGTGGCGCCATCGCCGCAGGCACCGGTCCAGACATCAACATCGCGCGCAACCCGACCTACGCCGGCGACTACTTCATCGGCGCCATCTCGGATGTGCGGATATACAAGCGGGCCCTGTCGGCCGCCGAGATCCTGGTGCTGTATCAGGCGAATCCGCCGCCACCGCCGAGCGGACCCACGGCCGAATGGACGCTGACGCAGGCGAGCGTATCAAGCACAACCGTCGCGGACGCCTCGGGCAACGGCAACGCGGGCACGGTGATGAACGGTCCGCTGACCTTTGGGGCCATGGGCGCCAACTTCAACGGTCAGCAATATGTCGACTCGACGCTGACGGTGACCTCGTCGGCCCTGACGGTCTCGGTCTGGTTCAACGCCGCCAACCTCAGCAACGCCAACCCGCGGATCGTCGCCAATTCCCACACCGATGTCGACGCCAAGGGCTTCCAGCTCATGTTCAACAGCGGCGGCGTATCCGGTTTCTTCGATGTCGGCAACGGCACCGCCGAGGGCCGCGCATCCTGGTCGCAGCAGCTCGCCGCCGGAACCTGGTATCACTATGTCGGAGTTTATGACGGAGCCACGGTGAGCGCCTACCTCAATGGGGTTCAGGTGGCGACCGCGGCGTTCGCCGGTGGCGCCATCGCTGCAGGCGCAGGTCCCGACATCAACATCGCTCGCAACCCGGCGTACGCCGGCGATACCTTCATCGGCGCCATCTCGGATGTGCGGATATACAAGCGGGCCCTGTTGGCTGCCGAGGTCCTGGCGCTGTATCAATCGGTGCCGCCGCCGCCGGCGCCGACACTCACCGCGATCACGCTCTCCTCGGCCAACGCAACCATACCCGACAATGCGCCTGCTGGTACATTGATCGCAACCGCCAATGTCACGATGTCCGACGGCTCTCAATTTAAGGGAACACTGACAACGAGCGACACCAATTACTTTGCCATATCCGGGCTTAATATCGTTACCGCGCGTGCGATTACATCGGCCGACGATGGTGCACACTCGACGGTAATCACCGCTACTCAAGGCGGGCAAGCATTTTCTAGGGAGCTCTCAATATGATCCAAAAACTATTCTTCACAGCGGCGCTGTGCCTGCTGGCGGCCGGCGTTGCATTTGCTGGCAGTCTCAGCGCTCAACTCACGAGCCAACCTAGCGCTCGACCGGGGGCGGTCCCACCTAGCGCCACAGAGACGACCACATTTGTGCCCCCCGCTAAGGCGTCTAACGTCTGCACCGGCCCCAGCCCCGACCCGCAGGCTAAGGTCGACGGGTTTACATCGCCGGCACTTTGCGTGGACTTCACGCAACAGACGGTAGTTGCTTATATCGGGGGGTCCCCGATTCCTTCCGCGAATTGGCTGCGCTGTCCATCGGACGAGACGCCGGGATATGCCTTATATGCCGGCTATGATCACGGCACTTTCGACGGCTGCCAGAAGGTGACCCACGAGATCGATCCGCTTACCGGCCAGTATGCCCTTCACATCGCCGCCCCGGACTCCTTTGGGCAGACCTCCGGCATACAAATCTTTACTGCCGATGGAGAAAACGCAGGCGCCACGGGGAATCACTTTGGGCAGGGCTGGTTTCAGATGACCACACGTAGTTCGACTACGCCCTCGCCCGGCACTGGTGCGCTTAACAATAATGTAGCCGGGAACAACGTTACCTGGTACGGAGGATTCAACACCAACCAGGAGGTTGATCAATATGAGAATTGGTATATCTTCGGCGACTGCGCCGACATGGGAGTGCTCGACCACAGTAACGTTACCTTTTACACTTACAGTTTTCTCCCTGGCATAGTACAAACCGGCTGCGGCGGGAGGCCCAGGTTGGACAACAGCCAGTATCAGACCTATGCAATACGAATAACAGGCAATGGCACAAACGTCGGATATACAGCATACGTGAATGGCTCCGTCGTCGGAGGGGTCACGACCGGCTATTCGGGGAATGTGCGGACCGGCGTCAACGGCGCATACGAGATTTGGAATAATTCTCACGGTTGCGTGTTCGGCGGAGGCTTGCTGTGCAATGGCGACACCATCAACATAACCAATGCCTTTCAGTGCAACGGCGTCACGTGCCTAACTCTCTCGGCGGGAGTGACGGTGACGACCGGAGGCCCTCCGAATATAAATTGCAGCCCGACATCGGTCAGCGGCTCAGGTTATGCTTATATAACGGGAGCCAACGGCATCGCCGGCCTCAACGGGGTGCATCTTGGGGTCTGCCCAACAGATCATGCGAGTCCATCCGTGAATCTCGCCTTGCCCGATCTCCCTTGGCCGGGGGGCACCTACGGCGGGGGCGGTCGGTGGAACCCAATGACCCAAGCTGACATATGGGTATCGAGCATTATGTTCTTTGCCTGCCCTGGGTTCGACCCGACGCTGCCGAACCCCAATACGAGTAATTATTGCGACATGCCCAATGGACACGCAGTCCTGTCCGGAGCGCCGTGATGTGGATACGCAGCCCAGCTTGGGATGGATTCTGGTTCCTCAGCGGCATCCCGATCGGCATTGCGCTATGGCTTATCGCGCCGCCACTCTCGCTCGGATTTTACTTCATCCTGTTGTTTCGGGTCGGGCATCTCGCGGCGCCGGTGGCGTGCGCGTGGTCTCACAAAGGGTTTCGCGACCTCATGCTTCGGCAGAAAGTGAAATTCATCGTCATCCCGCTACTGGTCTTCATCGCCTCTGGAACGCTCAGCCTCTTGCTCCTCCCGACGATCGATGTCGATGGCCTGTGGCTGCACATAGGCAATGTCTTGCGACCGGCTGCATGGCTCGCCGCCCTCTATGTCGTTGGGAACCAGTGGCATCTAGGGATGCAGAATTTCGGGGTGATGCGGCTGTATGCGGTGAAGGCCCACATCTCGCCCTCTCGCGTTGCTGACAAAGCCTTGTGTCTCTCCGCAATGGCGTTTTGGTCGGTAGGAACGGCGACACACTTCAATTTCATCCCCGGTGGCGCGACCAACCCGGCGCTCGTGATCGGAGTTTGCGCCATAGTGGTCGCCGCGGCCATTGCCGCTCTGGCTGCCGAGCGCTCTTGGCCGCGCGCTATGTTTATCCTGGCGGTCCTCTCGCCGGTCTTGATTTCGTTCTGGTCCTACTGGTACGGTTTCGCCACGGTCCTTCTCAACCACTGGCTGACGGCAATCGGCCTGTCGGCGCATGTCGACGCCAACCATCACTCGCGCTCACCGCTCAGCTTTGCCCTGGCGATGATGGCCGCAGGTGCTGCGGTAGTCCTGCTGCGCTCCCATTTCAAGCTCATCCTCAGCGCGAATCTGGGGCTGTCCTTCGTGCATTACCTATATGACCGATGGCTGTGGAAGCTCAGCGATCCGCAGGTGCGCGCGACGATCGGGAGCGATTTGTTTCGCCGACCGGCAGGCGGTCAGCAAACATCGCTGGCATCCGTATGATGCGCCGTCCCAATGCGCAAGCGTTGCGCCGTCGGTCTCGCCCTCGCGATCCTAAATGATCACTGCGGATACGTAGGCGCGCTTCGCGGTCTTCAGAGTGGAGCTGCGAGAACTCAGCGAGCCTGCTTGGTGACGGTGCGGCGCTGATCCTCGCCGCAGCTCGCCAACCGGCGCCGAAAGGCGCCGGTTGGCGGCACCGAACTTGCCTACTGCGCCGGTTCCTTGCCCGATATTTAAGTGGCAGCAGGATTTGGCGCGCTTTAGCCTCGCGCCCCGCGAGTGATGGATGCCGCGGTTTTTAAGTGCGTTCACCGGGATCTATTTGCGCGCGACGAGCTCGCTTGGCGCGTTTCCCCGTGGCGTCACCGTAACCTCCTGAAAACCGCAATTCGCTACCAACTTGGTCATGAACGCCTCATGATAGGCTACGGCCGCCTCCGGATAGCGTGTGCTTTCTACATAGGCGTTGCCGCGCCGATGTTGGAATGTCCAGCGGCGACCGAGTTCAACGTGTTCGATGCAGAAAAAGGTCATATACATGATCCCGTCATCTCTCAAGATACGATAAGTCTCCCGTAGATAATCAACGACCTCTGCTTCCAACAGATGTGAATAAAGAGATAATGAATACACAAAATCCTTGCTCCCCGGTGGTGCAATGGTGAGTTCGAATGCTGTGATCGATGTAGCACATGAATTGTCCTGAGAGTAGGTCTTGCTATTATGCGGAGACAAGATGAATTGAAAACGTCCTGCCGGAAAATTGTTCCGACAATACTCGATCATCTCATTGTCAATATCGACACCCACATAGGTGCCCTCGAACCAAGGGCTCCACGGAGGGTCCCTTAACGGTCGCGCAACACGTCCGCAACCACAACCGAGTTCCACCACATCTGAGTTGGATGTACAATATTTGCGGGACAGGAATAACAACCACAACTCGTTACCATCTCGGATAAAGTTGACATGACCATTGAAAATACGATTGCCCGCTCCGATGCGGATGCGGAGATGATTTGGGGGCAGGTCGCGCAAGTCCGGAAAGGGTAGCGCCAATATCCAGGCGATGGCATTACCAGCTGTCTTGACAACGGGATTATAGCTGAGTTTAGCAACTGAAGGCACAAGTTGACGGAATATGCGATCATGTTTAGAATACCGCGGCATCACAGCACCTGGGGAAATGTGTTGGTGAAGATTATAGCCTAGTTGCCGGCGGCGTGTGAAGCAGCTCCTTAGTTCACCATACAGTGCGAGGTGGGCGGGCTCAGCGCACAGCCCCGCCTCCTTCGGGGCGGGTCCTTAGAATGCTTCGGGAGGCGCGGTTGTTGACTATCGCAAGGACGAGGTGGCAGCGGGTAGGCGCACCTCGTGCGCGGCCCGCGGGGTTTCTCATCGCCGCTCTGGTCGTGGCGGTGTATGCAATTATGTTTGGAAATTACCGCATTAATGTTGCGATCGACACTCCATGGGATTTATCATTTTCGTATAATTACTGCGTGAAGGGTATAGATACCGACCCTACATTCGGGTCGACTTTCCCGAACGGCATGGGGGGTACGGTCGCGTTCGGAAAAATCGCCGCAATGGTGCAGTGCGTGACACTCGCGCCGTTCAATTGGTCGCTGGTTGCCGCCAACGCTCTGTCGTTGTCCGGCGTCGTGCTGAGCATGGCCGCGATTTTCGCCTTCCTCGTTGGCGCAGGTTTCGGTCGCTTCGAAGCCGTGACCTGTTGTCTGGGACTTGCGGCGACCGAACCGTTCGTCGCGATGGCAAATCAATCCAAGTACGAATATGTCACGTTTCTTCTTGCCGTGTTCGGCTTGCTTCTGGCGGCGCGCCGGCACCTTCTCATAGCCGGACTGATTTCAGTGTTGGCGATCGAGGTGCAGCCGATCGGCATGATGGCGCCCATCTACCTCGTCGCCTATGAGTTGAGCCGAATGATCCGGACGCACCGATACCATCCCGAATTGGACCGGGTCGTCAAGCTGGTGCTCGGCGGCCTGCTCGGGCTCACGGTCTACTTCATCCTGCATCCCCATATCGTAGCGCTCCTAGCCGCCCACCCGGACCCTACCGAATGGGGAAAGGAAGGCTCGATCCATTTCCTATACGGGTATTTCTTTGAGACAAGGCTATACCGGCATCTGCCGGAGCTTGCGGTATTTATTGCTTGCCTCTTGGTTCACATCTGGCGACGGGATTATCTGCAATGGCCGTTCCCACTCATCGCCTCGCTCGCCACGTTTTTCATTGGATTCCTCCTCCATCATAGGAACGGTTTCTACACACCCTTCTGGTATTTCCCCTCTTTTCTTCTTGTGTTCGTGACGGTCAGCCGCGCGTGGCGAGCCATTGCGGTTCCTGCGCTTGTGCTGGTCCTGTTCGTTCCGCAATACGCGGTGGCGTATGTCGAAGGGCACAAATACACGCGACAGAACGAACTGGAGGTGGCGCGACGGGTCATCGCCAGCCGCGGCACCGACTTGAGCCATGCCCATATCTTCGGCGATTCGATATTCTGGCCTGTCTTCAAGGACCTCTCGTTTCAATGGACGCCCTCGGTCATGTACGAGCCGCAACGCATCCCGCGCGGCACAAGCTATCTGATCTGTGGTCTCGACCCGCCGTTCTTCACTTTCGAACACACATGCGCCCAGGAGCTACCGGCTTTCGACCTCATTCAGCTTATTGAGCAATTTTCCTGGGCGAGCCGGAAGTATCTGATATACGAGCGACGCGAGTGACGTCGCGAAGACCTGGCGTACCGACCCGCGGCGGAGCCCTTCGCGCATTAACCGCTATGGTCGGCGCAGCTCGGGGGTTCGAGACAACTTTGCACCGTAACCTTCTTAGGCAACGAGCGCCTTTGCAATAAGTTAAACATAAAGTTGTCCCTTGACAACCGCGGCTATCTAATGCCTTGATAAAAGGTAAGTTTGATGCAACGGCGGCGCGTTTTTGAAACGTGAGGGATGGTGAGCGGGCGCCGCTTTCCGACCCTTGCGGGTCGGCGCGCTGCTTGCTCTGTGAAGCTCATCGGACTATCCTTCTGTCCGCCAACCTCTATGCGGTAGAAGTAAGCTGCTTGGGGGCAAAATGACTCTTGACGAAATTCAGGCTGTAGGAAATGATCGGAAAACTTCCAGAATTTTCAATTTCGATCAACACAGTCGAGCTCCGATCACCGCCGGACAGATGCTTGGCGATGTCCTGATCCTTACTCTGGTATCCTATGTATCTTTTCGCGTTGTTTTGTATCCATATGATGACGCAGTATATATAAAATACTTGCCGTACTTTTGTTTAACTATTGGAGCGACCCTTATCATGATTTTGTATTTCGCGCTCTCCGGAGCGTACGATATTTTTGATGACTTCAGGAGCATTGAGATATTGCGATCCACGATTAGATGCCTAGTAGCGGTGATTCTGCTGCTTACTGCGTGTTTATTTATTTTCAAGATTTCGGACAACGTGTCGCGTCTTTGGTTGGGAATTTGGAGCATGACCAGTGGGATTGCGCTATGTGGGTTTCGCCTGCTTACCGCATCCGGCGTAAACAGGCTCAAGCAAAGCGGGCGTTTGGCCAAGAACCTCGCTGTTGTCGGCGCGGGCGAAGTCGGCCAGCGGCTCGCCGAAAAGCTCATGCAGGAGTGCTCGGGTACGCGCGTGGTCGGGGTGTTTGATGAGCGTCAATCGCGCTTTGTTCAAGGCGACGGTTGCACGACAGTACGGCGACTCCCAGCGCTTTATGAACTGTTATGCAGAGGATGTGTTGACGAGGTCGTGATTGCTATTCCCCCAGAGGCGTCTCATCGAATTGTGGAACTATCGCGGCGCTTCCATCCCTTTGCCGTCTCGCTCCGCGTCCTCGCCCCCGACGGGTATGAGAGCTTCCAAGTGCTGGATAGCCGTCGATACGGCGACATCGGTACTTTTCGGGTGATGGGCAAGCCACTCAACGACGTGGCCGCTCTCGTCAAACGCATCGAGGACGTGGTGATTGCCCTCTCTTGTCTGCTCCTCACGTTTCCTCTTATGCTTGTGATTGCGCTATCCGTTAAATTGGACAGTCGTGGCCCGGTGCTTTTCAAGCAAAAGCGACTCGGCGCCAATAATCTGCCATTCAATCTCCTGAAATTTCGCTCTATGTATGTGGAACACACGGACCCACTTGGCCAGCAGCTCACGCGGGCCGGGGATCCTCGCGTTACGCGAGTTGGCAGGTTTCTCCGTATGATGAGCTTGGACGAGCTACCCCAGCTTATTAATGTGCTAACCGGCGACATGTCGCTCGTGGGTCCACGACCTCACCCATTGGCGGCGAACGCGGCCGGAGTATCGTATGCCCGAGCGATCAGTGAGTACCCGATCCGCCACCGCGTCAAACCCGGCATTACCGGTTGGGCGCAGGTGAATGGATGGCGAGGCGAGACAAGAACGATCGAGCAGATTCGCCGGCGTGTCGAGTACGATTTGTATTACGTCGAAAATTGGTCGCTGACCCTCGATCTTTTGATCCTCGGGCGAACCATCTTTACAGTCCTGTCCCGAGCAAATGCAATCTGACGGTGAAGCGGAACATACCGATTCCACGGATGAGCCAACAATGAGCAGCGTGCCACGCGTCGAGTCGTTCGAGGACGCTTTCTCGGCACGCGCGTTGCTCTCAAGCATCCGGCGACATCTGGCTGTGGTCCTGGCCTGCACGTTGTCGCTCTGCATCGTGGGTGCGCTGGTCGGCCTAGGACTGCCGGCATGGTACCAGGCGGAAGGAGTTCTGGTTATCCGCGCGGTGCCGCAACGCACGGCAGAGATTCAAGAACTCCCCGACCCCGTCCCCGATGCTAATTTCATTCAAAGCGAAGTAGACATCCTAAAATCGCGATCGGTGATCGAGCCGGTCGTGCGCTCTCTTAGATTGTGGGAGGCGCCTGAATTTCAGCCAACGGAATATCCCAAAGGTTGGACTTGGCAACTTGTGGAGGCGCGTCTCGGAGAGATATGGCGCGGCATGTGGGGGCGTCCGAGTGGCCCGGAAGATAGCTCCCGCGAGCACCCCATCGAGAGTACCCGGCCCAGCGACGTCAATCCGCCAACGCAAGCACAAATCGACGCAACGGTCGGGGCATACGCGGATTACCTGACAACCTTCAACGATCAGCACTCAATGACGATAACCGTTTCCTACCGGGCCTTGATGCCCGAGCGCGCCGCTACCGTCGTCAATGCGCAAATCGATAGCTATCGGAACCTTGAAGTGAAGGCTAAGGTGGCGGCCGCTGAGCACGCCAACTCCGCGCTTACTGGCCAAGTGGCCGAGCTGCGGCAGGAGTTGCTCGCCGCCGAAGCGGCCGTTACCCGCTATCGGGAAGAGCACCGTCTCACCGGCGCCGCCAAGAACAGCGGCGGTGTGTCGGATCAGCTCGCTGGGCTAAATAGTCAATTGATGGCCGTCCGAGCCGAGATTGCAGAAAACGAAGCACGAGCAGCCAGCATTGGCGCCGGTTCCGGGAGTGACAGCCTTCCCGAGGTCGTGACTTCTGGAACCGTCTCGGGACTGCGTGGGCAGGAGGCGCAGCTGACGGCGCACGAGGCCGACCTCAGCAAGTACCATGGCGACGAATATCCGGAGCTCCAACGCACTCGCGCCTCCCTGCAAAGTGTGCGCAACCAAATTTCGCGCCAGATCGGACGTGATCGCGCCGCCGCACTCCAGACGGTCGCGCGAGCGCGTGCGCGGGAGCGGTCCCTTCAGCAGAGCATTACGGAGCTGACAAACCAGCTCAATTCTGCAGATGCCGGGCTTCAGCAACTGCAAGGGAAATCCGACTCGATCAGATCGCTGCTGGTCAACTTTGAGAAGAGGGTGGCGGAGACTGCGGCAAATCCGGCGTTCATCACACCCAACTCGACTGTGGCCTCTCGCGCCAATGCGTCAGCCGCATCGACTTCGTCGAAGACGAAGGTTCTTGCGTTCGCGGGCGGTTTTGTAGGGTTCACCCTCGGCGGCTTGTTTTCGCTCCTCCTCGAGCTTCGGGACAGGGGGTTCCGCACCAGCGCTCAGGTGCAGGAACACATCGGGCCGCTGACCGTCACCGCGACGCCGCGAGCTCTCGGTCGCCAGTGGAAATCCCCCGCGGATATAATCCTGGACGACAATTGGTCTGCATTCGCCGAGGCATTTCGTGTATCCTGGGCCAATATTCAGCTCGCCGTCGCGGGCTCGACATCGGGTTCCCTTAACGGCACGAGGTCGGGCACCGTCCTCGGCATAACTTCCGCGGCGAGCGGGGAGGGCAAATCCCTCCATGCTCTCGCCCTTGCGCGGACGGCGGCACTAGCTGGCGAAAACGTTGTCCTGGTCGATGCGGATCTGCGTCGCTCCGGTGTCTCGCAGCGCTTCGATCAAGATTTTTGTTTTACCCTGAACGATTTCCTTGAAGGCCGGTGCATAGCCGACGACGTTATCGCCATCGAACAACGCTCGAGCGTTCACTTCGTGCCGAGCATCCCCAGCAACGTCGCTTGGACGAGTCAGAACCTCCGGCGATTCTTCAACTTTGTCGATTACCTGAAGAATCGATTTGCCATTGTGATCATCGATTTGCCGCCGATCCTCGGTCTGGCCGAGACAATCCGTCTGGCGATGGCAGCGGATAGCATAATGTTGGTCATTCGTTGGGGCCGAACCGAACGCCACGTGGTGCAGTTCGCGATGGACGCCCTCCGCAGCGCTAGCGCCTCGAGGATTGCCGTGATTTTGAACGACATCGACCTGAAGTCGCAGCGCCGGCGCGGTTATCGCGACCACCCCCTCGTCTACAGTGATTCAGGGCTTTATCGCACACCGCCCGCATATCGAGAGCCGGTTACTCCAGCGCGATCGTCAACGGTCTCAATGGCAGCTGCCGGACCTGACGCCGGGTCGGAGGAAAGCGATAGGTCGGAACCGCTAACTGATGATGCGTCCCGCAAAGGACCACCTACCGCGGGTTCGGCCATCGAAAGATGGTATGACAAATACCGTGGTTAGCACCGGCCAGTATAGCAGAGACCGGTGATGCTCGCGCAGACCACTCCGGCATTCGCCAAGCCCAAATATGAGTCGGATAGCTCGGCGACGCGGGTTGACATCGCTCTGCTCGTTTCGATGCTATTTCTACAACGCTTCACATTGCCTTTCGGCGCCACCGCTCTGCACCTCGATCTTGTGGCTATCGGGCTTATTTTATTTCATCAATTCCTAGTCGGAAAATTGGTGATCCAATACGATCGGCTGTTATGGTTTCTCGCCTTCGCGTTTGCGAGCACATGCTCCTTTCTGTTGAACTTCAAGGGAGTTACACTGACGTCCTACTCTCAATCCACCGTCTTTTATTCCTTTTTCATGCTGAGCAGGGCGTCCACTCCCGATCAATACAGGAGGACGCTTCAGGCATTTCAATTTCTCGTAATGCTTATAGCATGCCTCGCAATCGTGCAATTCCCCGCGCAGTTTGTCCTCGATGGGAACAAACTCGAAAGGTTTTATGGCATAGTTCCCGACATTCTACTGGGTGGAGGCACTGAAAATGGCACAAGAGGATACAATACGAATGCGGGGCTTAGCTGGGGACTTATCAAGAGCAACGGGATCTTCTTGAACGAGCCATCCACCCTGTCGCAGGTTACAGCGCTTGGGATACTCATTGAGATTTTGGAGTTTCGCCGGCCGCGGTATTTACTCGTTTTATCGCTCGGGTTTCTGCTGGCTTACAGCGGGACCGGGTTGATGCTCCTTTTCCTTTTTCTCCCCCTCACCACACTTCGCCATGACAGGGCGCTACCTTATGTGCTGCTCTTCGTCATCTTCGCGCTCGGGCTGTTTGCAACTGGAGTGATCCATCTAAGCGCTTTTACCTCTCGTGTCGGCGAGTTCGAGGCTGTCGGGTCGAGCGGTTTTGGGCAATTCGTCTCACCGTTCTGGGCGGCGGCCCAGAGATTTGATCTCGAGGCTTTGCAGGCATTGCTATTCGGAAGCGGTCCGGGGGCAGCAAAACTTGTGACCCACACTTGGTTCGGGTGGACAAATTATAATACGACCACGTGGATAAAGATCCTCTATGAATACGGCATAATCGGCTCCTTCATTTTTGCTTATTTTATGGCAGGCTGCCTCAGGAGATCGAGATGCCCGGGCCTCGCGATTGCGGCTCAAATGTTCACCTTCCTGTTCCTTCAGGGAATGATTGGTACCGCAATCGTTCTATGCACGTTGAACGGGCCCGGACCTCGGCGCGATCGCGCCGAGGAAACCAGCCAATCTCGATCACCCATGGCTGCCAGAGCGGAAACAGTTTGATGCTTCCGAAATTGCATGCGGAGAACGGGCTGCCGGGCTCCTCGCGTGAACAATCAATAACGCCCGTATTTTACTTTACGATTGTCATCACCTTTATATTTTCTATTATTCCGATCGTTTGGTTCAAATATCTTCCACTTGCGGATTACCCAAATCATCTAGCAAGGTTGCAAATACATAAACTTTTATACTCGGACCCGTATCTATCAACATTCTTCGAATTTCGCTGGGCTATGATCCCAAACCTTGGGTTCGATTTACTTACCCTTCCTTTCATCTATTTTATTCCGGTTGAACTAGCAGGGAAGGTTGCGGTACTCATATGCGTGTTGGTTATTTATGTCGGTACGATCCTACTCGATCGACAGCTAAATCATGAAAACTGGGGATTGTCAGTGTTTTCAGGCATATTCTTTTACGGGGGAGCGCTTAGATTTGGTTTTATAAGTTATGTCATCGGTATCGCATTTGCTATTTTAGCCTTCTGGCTGTGGATTCGGAATCGAGAAAAAGCCGATGGTGTCTGGATACTGATGTTTACGGCATCAGCAAGCATCGTTTTCCTGGCGCACCTTTTCGCCTTCGGGTTATATGCGCTTTCCATTGCTAGTTATGAGTGCTCAATGCTTTGGGAGGCGCTCAGGCGAGAGCGACGATTACGGATCTCGTTGTTGAGGGTTCCGATGGGTGCGACGGCCAGCTTGATTATGCCGTTAATATTGTTGTGGTTCAGCCCGCTATCCTTCAGTTCTGGGGGCACTTTATGGGTCTGGTCTTCGTTTGCCAGGAAGCTCGATGGGCTTGCTGCGCCGATATTTTATTCCGACCCCGTATTCGAAATTCCGCTCCTGGTGATAGTGCTTGGACTATTCGGGTGGGCCCTTGCCACGCGAACGATAGTAGCAAATTCGCGAATGTTAATCCCTTTAGGGGTCTTCGGCATCGTTTTCGTTGTGATGCCGTATGGTCTGATCTCGGGATCGGAATATGCCGATTACAGGTTACCGTCAGCGGTAGCGTTTATCGCATTGGCTAGCTTTGGTTGGGGGAACTCATCGCCGACCCGCAGAAAAATCATGTCGTTTTTACTTTCAATATGCCTAATGGTGCGCGTCGGTTCAATATTTTCAGAATGGCAGCCAGCGCAGGCGATCATCGAGGAATATGATACGGCGTTAGAATTGGTTCCGCCCGGATCGCGACTTTTGGTTTATGTAGCGCCCATGCCATTTGGCGACCGCTACCCGCCTCTTCGGCACGTGCCGGTGCTCGCTGCCGCAATGCACGACCTTTTCGATCCCGACACCTTTGCGAATGGAGGGAAAGTGAATGGATCTCAGCTACTGAGTTTGAAGTCCGATTATCGCAACTATTGGATGGATGGTCCGCCTAGTCGGTCGCGCATTAACGATATCAAGAGATTTGATTACTTGATCGAAATTGGCCAGCCTCTGGCGAAAATTCCAGCGGGAATTACTCTGGAGGAGATAAAGCGTGGATACACTTTTGTGCTCTATCGCATCAGACAATAGATAAAGAGTGCTGGGTTACCATTTAGCTGGCGAATGGCCCCTATCTTTGGTTCGAGGCTGATTTATTCTCAAGCGGGGCGAGGGCGGATGATAGCATGATAGCAGCCAATATCGATCATCCTTGTTGCCAAGCGGAACCGGTCTGAGCGGACCGGGATCGGACGATCTGCGGACTGCCGCCTCCCAAGAAGCACAGTTGAGGACTTTGGTATCAGGATGGCTGCGATCCGCCCGTCTCGCCAACCTCTGGAAGAGGCTCAAACCAAGCTCGAGCCCGGCTCACGTAGAATCGACGCACAGGCAATTCTAGGTTGTGGCCAGAACGCAGTCGGCTGTGCTCTTGCCGTCATCCTGAGGCCGCCGGCAATGTGACGGTACGAGTCCCGCTGTAGCGTAGCCGTGCCAGTTGGATTGCAATCGGTCCGAGCAGGAGATAGCACGCGCCTCCGCACCAAAGCGTCGTGCTAATTGTGGCGTGGATGCTTACGAGCACGGCTATCCCCGACGCCAGAACACCGGCCGCTCCATTGACCGCCCAGAACCAAGGTGTAGGGCGGGAGTCGATCGCGTTGACGATCTCCATTCCTGTGGGGAAACCGAAACCCATCAGCACGCCGGAAGGGACAATTGCGGTGAGCGAGACAACAGCACGGACCAGGAGATTTCCGGCCGCGAAGTGGTCGATCAGCAGCGGGAACCAATAAGGTAGCAGAATAAGATAGAGCACAAGGGCACCGGCCCAAACCTGGAGTCGCAGGCCAGCCAGCAACGATAGGCGGTACGAACACAAGCTGCCCACCCCGGTCGATACTATAATTCCAAAGAGCCCAACAGCCATCCCGTAGACCGGATGGCCCAGATAGACCGAAACGCGCTGGATGAGACCGATCTCGACGAACATGAAGCCGAGCCCGATCAGGACAAAATAGGCCGAACCAAGCACGGCAATGCTAGGCGTCGCTCTGCGGACCGAGGGTAGCGACGGGACGATAATGGTGGTCAGTACCAGGATCGTTGAAAGCGCGACCACGACGGCGAGAGTGATCGTTGCTATTAGATTCCCGCGGCTCACGCCGGATTTTGAGTCAAGCGCGAGCCAAAACGATGCAGGATCCGTGATTCGGAGCTGGTTAAAAAAGAAAGGCCGGTCATCGGTTGGCGCTGACAAATCAAGAGAGTATTCCGCAACCGCCTCGTTGAGCTCTTGCGGGGTATTCGCGGACATGATCTGCGATAGGACTGGAGCTTTGATCGGTGACTCCGGGCTAATCAAGATCGTGAAGTGGAGTTTGTTGGCGGTCGCGGTTAGAGTCGCGAGTTCCGTGGGCGTAAATGGCGCCCTGGAGATGATCAAGGTCGCCAACTTCTCCACCGCCGCCAAGAAAATGTGCTCACGCGGATTGGAGATGTGCTCATCTATCAGGGTCGCCATCGCGAGACTCAGCATGCGCCCAGTCTCGTTGACGTTGTTGGGAGAATACCATCGGGAGACTGTGAACATACCAGATGGCGTCAAATGATCGAAGAAAGTCCGCCAGCCCTGGAGTGTGTAGAGACCGTTCTCGG
The DNA here is from genome assembly GCA_963812675.1 of uncultured Alphaproteobacteria bacterium. Classification (GTDB taxonomy): domain Bacteria; phylum Pseudomonadota; class Alphaproteobacteria; order ATCC43930; family CGMCC-115725; genus AP-15. The sequence continues at coordinate 884,256 of CAWEWR010000007.1, forward strand.
ACAGCGAAAACGCGCCCGCCCCTGTGGCGGCCCAGGTATCGACCAGGCTCATCTGGATACTGTCGAAATACTCAGCCGATCTGGCAAACCAGCTGCGGGCTTCATCCACAAACAGCTGCGTTCCCGGGATATCGACCAGATGGTTATATGACCGAAGCCCCCCCGAGAGCAGATCGATGAAAATCGGGTTGAGCTCGACGCCGGTTATATCCCGGAATCCGAAGAGATGTGCGGAAAGCACGTCTCGGCCACCGCCCACGCCGATCACGGCGGCATGGCCCGCGTGACGAATGTAGTAGGCCAGATTGGTCAAGTCATATTTCAGGAACTCGAGGTTCCCGAAATCGCCGCCAAAGCGGTACATCGCCGTCCCGGCCGAGCCGTCGATGGTCATCAACCGCTGCTCTATAACGGAAGGGGGCGTCTCGGAAGATGGTCCCCACATCGTTGTAGCCGACTTTACCGGAGTGTCGGGATTGTTCGGACCGACATTGACGCGGGAAAATGAATTCCAACTCACGAATTCGGACACACGGGTTCCGGGGGCTCCCGGCGCCACTGACTCAAGCTCATTCTTTGCTACTGAGAGCTTGAGCCCGTAAGGCTGGATCACGGCATTGGTGAATGCGATAAAGCCAAAGGCTGCGGCGAGGTTCAATGGCCGAGTGAAGATTCTGAGCCGCGCCACACCAAGTAGCGGCTCACTCGAAAACGCCGATCGAGGGCGAGCTGACGCAAAAAACATGGCGGCAAACGCGCCGAAGGCGCCGACAAAAAATAATGCCGAGACGGAATCGACGAAAGTAAGCAGCGCGAGGACAAAAAGGCAGCCGGTTGCTGCCCCAACAAGATCGACACTGTAGATGAGCGGAACAGGCCAAGGGCTTCGCGTCAAGGCTAGGGATATTGCCATCCCAGCGAACACATAAGGCGCTGCCAGGATGACGATCAATTTGAGCCACAACAGCACCATCATCAGAAATTCCGCTTTCCTCCCGACCATCAGCACGGTTGAGATCAGAAGGAGCGTCGAAAGCTCGACGACGATCGCAAAGGCGCCGCAGATCCATGCCAGATTTTCGAACAGCCGCTCGGACGAGAACCACCGTTCCTGGAAATAGACGATGAGTGATCCAGCCGTCATGCCGAACATGGCCATACTGATCGAAAAAAACGCAAGATGATAATAGGAGATAACCGACAAAATCCGTGTCTCGATGATCTGCAGCATTAAGACACACATGCAGATTAGAGATAGCCCGAGGAGAAAGCATGGTTTGGGTTTGCTGAGACTAGTCATGCTTGTATGCGTACCTCATCTAAATCGCCGCGCGGCGGGTCTCGGCAACGTGGGGGTCAGAAGGCGCGTCATTGCTCTGGTCCCAATCCGTTAGCAGTTGCAGATCGCATACGCATGCCCTTGGTTTCGAACAACTCACACTGCCGCGGGATTCCAAAAAGGGGAACCGTGGTAATTTAGTCGTGACATTATCGTCAAGCGGTGATGGCGGAACCCGGATCCGAGGGGCACGCGATGACTGACGACCATCTTAGTTCTGGTAGATGCCAAGCCTACGCATAATGCGCAGCACCCTTTCACTTTCCGGGGCACCAAGGATAGGACGGGCCATTTCATCTGTCGGATGGCCGGCGGCGAATTCTCGGTAAGAATTCTCGTATTGACTGGTGACGGCGACCGCCGCCTGGCCGGCGACGATCTGCTGGACCATCAACACCGTCGCGGCCGCGAGCGTTGCCCACTGCAAGGGACGCCGGTATCCCTTCTGCCAAACCCAATTCACCCAAAGCGTGTTGGCCAGCAGCAGCCCGACTTGCGCAAGCGCCGCAAAGATGCCGTAGCGAATTGCCACCGGCCGCTCCGGTCCCCAGTTCCAGCGACCGATGGCCACAATGCCTGTTATGAGTAGAGAGAACACGAGCAAGGCGAGCCCCATCCGTTCGAGCCGGCTCCCGGGCCGGCGTAGAATGCTCCTGCGGAACAACGTAAGAATGCTAGCGCCGAGCACCATACAGCCGACGAGCCGGCCAAGCCACACAAGGGAAGAGACATGGGACCATGGTAGGCCGAGCAGACGGACGTAGTAGTCGGCCAGCTTTGGCAAAGCCGTCCAGTCCAGCAAATGATCGACTTGGTCGGTCGGGATGCCGGGCAGGTAGACCGCGAACAAAACGCCAGCCATCAGGGCAATCGCGATCAGCCAGGCTCGCTCCAGGCCGCCAGCCCATGCCGCCCACAGAAGCACCACGGGCGCAAGCAAACCGCCGGCAAGCCCGAAGGCCGCGAGCACAGCAGCGGCGATAGCGGCTGCTCTTCGGATCGTGGCGCCAGACCCTTTGTCGCCGCCACCCTCTAATAGCACAAGGGCGAGCACGAACAACCCGGTCGTATGGACGAAATCCCCTTCAATCGGCACGCTGCAATAGATGACTGCCCAGCTCGCGGCCAACAGCAGGATGACCGCGGCCACGAGAATCGCTTTCAGCTCGATCATTAGGTCGGCAACCCAAATTGCCCACACCGAACCGCCGACAGTCAGCAGGAAGCAAGTGGAGTTGAACAGAAAAAAGGGCAAGGTGCTGCCGCGGCAACATTCGATATCAGTGAGCATAAGGAGCAGCGACCATACCATCCGATGCCCATTGTGAGGCAACCAAAGATAGTGCCACCAATCGCCCGCGCGCCAGTATTGATCGTAGCGCAGGATCCACTGCAGCAGATCGAGGTAAGGCACCGTAATGATCGTGGCAACGACGTAATAAATGAAGATCGCAAGATATAATCCAATCAACCCGGCCAACGTGGGGATGAAGAGGCGATCGAATTTGCTGTACGCCACAAATTTGAACTCCGTTGCGGGATACCCCAAATATATGCTGGAAATGGCCGATAAGAAAAGTAGTCCGTCGGCTGTGCAGTCGGGGTTGCCCCGGAGGCGACCGAGATCAACCTAGTGCTCAGATTCAGTCAGATGGTTCAGCTTATCCCCGTGAGGACAGGCCGGAGAGCGGTATCGAGCCGATGGGCGGCGAACCATCCGTCTGATTCGGTGCACTGACGTGAACAGTCGGGACGGGGCCGTTGCCGGTGTCAGGATAAGGGGGCAGCAGCGTTGAGCAATGCCCGGCCGGGGCAGGCTTTGAAGGGGCGCTCCGACCCCGACCCTGTTTGCTCGCCCGCGCTTCGCAACCTGCTTGGCAGAGGGTCGAACGCCATAGTAGAGCTGATCAGGCATACAAGACTGTGGAGAATCGGTTGGCCACGAAGTTGCGAATTGCCGTACACGTATGCTTCTTCTATGCGTGTTGGGTCGGTGGCCTCGGCGGTCGCATCGACGAAGCGAGCCGATATGAGCGATCTTCTCGTTGGCCGAGCAGACGGGGTGTGATTATGCGCCGTTTGGTCAGCGAACGGTGCGCCGTTTGGAGTCGAGGGAGCGCTGAACCGATGACGCGGCAAGGGGCCGACGATGAAACTCTCGGTGATCATCGCCAACTATAACTACCGCGACTTCGTGGGCGCGGCGATCGAAAGCGCACTTGCGGTCGATTGGCCAAACAAGGAGGTGATCGTCGTAGATGACGCCTCGATCGACAACTCGAGAAGCGTAATTGATCGCTTCCAGGGCAAAGTGGCAGCCTATTTCAGGCCAAAATCGAATCAGTTGGGCGCGCACATATTCGGATTCGAGCAGAGCACCGGCGACATCATCATCTTTCTTGATGCTGACGATTTGCTTGAACCGGAGGTCATGCAGGAGGTCGCGAAGGTATGGCGGCCTGGGGTCTCGAAAGTTCAATATCGCATGAACCTGATAGACGCCACGGGCACCCAGTTGGGATCTGCACTCCCGCAGTTCCCACCGAAGGACAATCCCGAGAAGCTCCGCCGCAACTTTCTCCGCACCATGGCATACACAACCCCTCCGGGATCGGGCAACGCCTATTCCCGGGATTTCGTCAGTAAAGTGTTGGCGTTTGGCCCGACAATTCCCCAGTCAGACGCTGTGTTTCTTACAATCGCGCCAATTCTGGGCAACGTCTTAACAATCCGAAAGCCGCTAGCCCGTTACAGGATCCATGACGCGAGTTGGGGCTCTATGATGGGGTCGCTCAATACATTCAAATTGCGACAGCTCCTGCATCAGGATGTCGAGAGGGCGCGCTTATTTGCAAGTGTCTCTCGCCAGTTGCAGCTGCCGGCATCGCGCGATCCCTTAAAGCACAACTTTCACCATCTGCAATATCGGCTTGCATGCTGTTTGGTCGAGCCCTCCGCCCACCCTTTTCCGGCGGACAAAACATTGAGCCTTCTTTGTCTTCTGATTTATTCAGTAACAAGGCTCTCGCAAATGCCGTTGCGTGACAGAGCGATTGTGATCGCTTGGGCCGTCGCGTGTGTGCTAGCGCCGCACCGTTATCGACAAAATCTTATCCTGTGGCGTTTTTCCGCAATATCAAGGCCCGCAGTCCTGAGCACATTGCTTGGCGCATTGAGTTCGCTCCGATCGCCGCGCCTTCCCGACCGCGTTTGATTTGATCGCCGCGCGCAGCCCTCCCAGCACGGCCCGCCACCTCAGTCCAGCGTCTAGCCGACGGTTTGTTTCTTCCTCATCTTTTCCGCTCCTCCTCGTAAATCATGGAGCGGGCTTTCACGGGTCCGCTTCTGAACCGCACCGATTGCGAGACGCTCATGTGCTCCAGTTGGGATGATCTCCAGCCAATAACCAAGAGACCACGCAAGCTGCATTACTATCGCAGCATATCCGGATGCCGCGGAGCAGATGTCCTTTTTTCTTATCCCGAGAATGAACCCACACGAGAGGCAAGCGAACAACCATGCTGAGGTGGGCACAACCAGCGGCCAATAGAACGGCGCGAGAAATCCGACGATTGTCATCGGTAATATTGACGGCAGGACAAAGTGTCTGATGTGCTTTCCGCGTCCATGTCGACGAAATGTACGGGCCCGCCCGAGACCGTGCGTTACATATTGCTTAAACAATGAAATAGTGTTGCGACGGGGGATATATGTGACGATGAGGTCATCTGCCAACCAAATTCGGCCGCCTTTCTTGACTAGCCGCTGATCAAATTCTGCATCCTCGTTGAATTGGATCTCTTCATAACCTCCTACTTTGCGGAACCAAGCCAGATCAACTATTGCGTGGTGGCCGTGCTCCACCCAGCCGCCGCGGTTAGGAAGCCGGTGGGCAGATCCCCCTGTGCCGAGGAAAGAGTTCTGCGCTGCAGCGACCGCACGCTGGAAGCAGGTATAGCCACGGGTGAACATGGTCGTTACAACGGCGCTCGCCCCCGTTTCGATCGCCTTCGCTACCAAGCGCGACGCATAGTCCTTCGGGTATTCGGCATGCGCGTCAAGCCTTACGAGCCAATACCGCCCAAGTCCGAAACGTTCGACGGCGCGATTGACGGAAGCACCTGTCCTCAGACGCTCAACTGTCGTTAGCACGCGGACGCGAGGATCGCTACTCGCTATACGCTCGACAATGGATACGGTTTGGTCGGAGCTACCCCCGTCGCTGACCACGATGAGGGCCTCGCGACAGCGTGGGTCCGCCTGTAAACTCGCGATGACTCTCTCGATGTGAGCCTCCTCGTTCAGGCTGGGGATCACGATCAAAACGTCAGCGCCTGTTATCGGCTCGGATCGAATGGTCGACGAGAGCTCACCGGTCTGGGCTTCCACACTCATTCAGGGGTCACCTTCGAAGGGCGGTATGACCGTCAGTGTAAATTACAATTTAACTAGCTAGGGCCGTGACAACAGCCGGTTGGTTTCGGCAAGGCCTTCGAAGGAGCCGATTTCGTAGAACCTGCTGGTCATCTCGTAACCAGCGAGATCGCGGGAAATCGACAACTCTTCGTAAAGTTCGGCCAGATCCCAGGGCGTTCCCATTGGCCGAGTAGCGACTGCGCTCGCTCTCAGCATGCCGAGCCCCCAATCAATATGGTGCATTTCCGGGCGGCGGACCTTCTTCGAATAGTACCGGATCACACCATTGTCGAACTGGACATTACTCGCCTCCCAGCGGTTCTGGTTCCGGAAAACACACATGAGAGCCGGTCGGCCGTTGGCGTGAAAGGCCTCGACTACCGGCGCATAAGGTGCATCAAGCCAACTGTCGCCATAGGTCACGAGAAATTCCCCTCCTAGACGGTCAAGCGCGTGGCGAACCGCGCCGCCGGTGCCGAGCAGTGTCGGCCCGTCGACGACGTAATCGACCTTCACCCCGAACCTGCTACCGTCGCCAACGAAGCGTTCAATCTGCTCCCAACCGTAGCCAACCAGTAACTTGGCGTTCCTGATACCTTCTCGAGCAAAGAGCCGCAGCTGGTGCGCGATAAACGGTTCACCGGCAACTTCGAGGAGGGCCTTGGGCAACTGCTGGGTTAGCGGCCGCATCCGCATGGCGAGGCCGCCGGCGAGTACAGCGATCGATGGCATCCCCGTCATTGGATCATTGTTTTGGAGCCCTCGAAATCGAATCGGAAGCGCACCTCTTCGAGCCCCTGTTCATGCATAGCGTACAAGAGAGATCTCTTGTTCTCCGTGTAAAACATGAGGAACCCGCCGCCGCCGGCACCGATCAATTTACCACCAAGCGCGCCGTTGCGCATGGCGATTTCGTACCAGTCGTCGATTTGGCTGTTCGACATATCAGGTGAGCGCGTTTTCTTCTGCAGCCAGTGCTCGTGCATGAGTTCGGCAAAGCGCGCAAGGTCGCCCTCCAGGAGTGCGGCGTGGCTTCGCCGACCAAGCTCTTGGATGTAGTGCAGGTTGTCGATCATCAACTCATCTTTTGCCCTCGACTTGTCATCCTGGTCCTTCAGGATCGCCGAAGCCGACCGCGAGTATCCGGTGAAGAAAAGACAGAGACCATCCTCCAGGCTATCGAGTATCTCGTGGTTAATGGCTGCAGGAGCGACCGCAACGCTGTCGTCTTTCTTGAATTCGAAACAGGTAACCCCTCCATACGCCGCGATGAACTGGTCCTGCTTACCGACCGGTTCGCGAAGCAGATCAATTTCAATATGGCAGGCTTGTTCCGCAAGTGCGTGCGGGCTGATGACATTGCGTTTGTGCGTGTGCAGGGCGCGAAGCAATGCGGTCGTAAAACTGCCCGACGAACCGAGGCCGGTCCCGGCTGGGATGTCGGCCATACTGGTGATTTCGATACGGTCGTCCGTACCGACGAGCGCAATGGCTGCGCGCACGATTGGATGTCTGATGTCGCTGCCCCGTTCGACCCTTTCCAACTCGGAATATTTGATAATATAACCGGGGCGAAAGCTCTTGTGTAGGGTAATATAGACATATTTGTCGATTGCTGCGGCGATTAAAAATCCCCCATGGTCGCGGTAATAGGAGGGAAGGTCGGTGCCGCCACCGCCCAATGTGATGCGTAACGGACTGCGGACGATGATCATCCCCAATCTCCCTGGTAGATGCTTTCGATGACAGACATAGTGCCAAGCGCCTCGGCAGTGTCGCCGATTGGTTGCCGCCCTTCGCGGATGGCCGCAATGAACTCAGCGATCTCGGTGTCCCACGAACGATCTGGAAATGGAAATTCCCAGCGCGTCGTCTCCGGCGGACCCATTCCGGGCAACATGCGGTAAAAGGCGAGGCTTTCTATCCCATAGGAACCACCAAGCCCCTTGATCTCGAGCTTCCCATCCCGGCCATAGATCTCAAAAGAGAACAAGTTCTTCCACTCGGTGCAAGTCGCGTGCAACCACGCGATCCGCCCCTCGGCCGTCGTCAAGGTAAGAAACGCGCTGTCCTCGACCTCCGCGTTCCAGAAAAAGGTCTTAAGCGCGCCGTGACCATGAGTAAATTCGCCGAGAAACCATCGCGAGAGGTCAATAAGATGCGAGCCCTGATCGATCAAGTGTCCGCCCCCCGACATGGAGCGTTGGAGGCGCCATTCCTTTTCATAACTTGGCCGGCCGCCGTGACCGTAACGACCCCGTATAAACATTAACGGCCCGAGCTCTCCACGATCGACGATCTCACGCGCCTTGAGCACAGCCGGATGGAAGCGATGATTGTAACCGATCTTGACGATCCGCCCAGCAGAATCGGCCGCTTCCTTCACGGCGGAGACCTCCGCGAGGTTCCGTCCGCCCGGCTTTTCTACGAGCACGTGCTTGCCGCCGTAAAGACACGTCGTGGTGATTTCCGAGAGTTTCCAATGCGGGGTCGCAACCACGACGGCGTCGACGTCGGCCGCCTCGGCTGCGGCTTTGAAATCCGTTGCCGCACGCGCGTTAAAGCCAAAAGCCTCGCCGATTTCGCGAGCGCGGTCCCTTTTATGATCGATCGCAAGAACCATTAGATGGCCTAGCCTGGAGATAGCAGCGGCTCGTTTCCGCCCTATACGGCCACACCCCACAATTGCGAAGCGCATGTCATGTCCCCGTGCTCGAATTTCGCAGGTTTAAGCGGCAACCGGGCGGGAAGTAGCCCCTCGATCCATGGCTTGCTTCCGGCTACGGAAGGTAATTGACGCATCCTTCAAGTCTCAACAGCGCTTCGTAAATACCCAGCGATTGGCATCGAGCCAATCAACCGTATGTTCCACCGCTTCTCTGACGCTCCTTTTTGGCTGCCAGCCGAAACCGCGGATGCGGGCAGTATCAAGGTAAATCAGAGGATTGTCGCCGATCCATCCTCGCCGTCCGCCCGAAAAGCTTAGCTGCGGCGCAAGCTTGAGTCGTTTGACGATCCACTCGACGCTGTCGAGCACTCGACACACTTCATCCGTGCCCAAATTGAGAATTGCAATATGTTCGTCGGCCGCGTTGACGCCGAGCAACATCGCTTCGATACAATCATCGACGTGAAGGTACGATTTGCGCTGCTGGCCATCACCGAGAATATGCAGCCGATTTTGATCTTTTGTCAGCTGCAGCATGAAATCAAAAATGTGTCCGTGGCTGTAACGTTGCCCGAGAATCGATACGAAGCGAAATATTCGGGCCCTGATACCGTAACCTTCAGCGTAGGCCTCGATCAGTGCCTCGCAGGCGAGCTTGGACGCTCCGTAAAGCGACGTCTGCACCGGAAAGGGTGCATCCTCGGGGGTGGGCATGACCGTGGCCTCGCCATATACCGAACCGGTCGAGGAGAAAGCGATCTCTCTCACATTATTGGCACGCATCGCTTCGAGGACATTAAATGTCGCGATGGTATTTTGCTCGAGATCTTTCCGCGGGTGCGATAGGCCAAAACGCACGTCAGCGTTCGCTGCAAGATGCACGACGCGGCTTACCCCGTGCATCGCTGCGGTCAAGCTGCGCGTATCGAGAAGATCGCCCTGGACAAAGGTAAAATTCCGATGTCGGCTTGCGGAGGCGATGAATTCCGGCATCCCGGTGCTAAGATTGTCGTAACCGACGACCACCTCGCCATCGCCCAGCAACCGGTCAACCAGATTGCTGCCGATAAATCCCGCTGCACCTGTCACGAACGTAGTCACGGTGATGCGGCTTGCTGAAGCAATGACATCAGCGCCGACCCGGCGTTGTCGGGCAATCCGCGCAGCTGAGAAAAAGTATGTCGGCAGGCGCGAAACAGAGCCGCTTCGCCCGATTCAGAGCTCAAATCCTGCCGCCACTCCGTCGTTATAAAACATTTTGACGGTATCGAGCGAGTACTCGCTAAGATCCCTCCCGAGGAGTGACAGTTTTTGCAGGATGTCATTCGTCACGGTAATGATGTGGCAGCCGATCGCATCCGCCTGGAAAATATTGAGCAGCTCACGCGGGCTTGCCCAGATGAGCTCCGTATTGGGCGATGCCGCGAGGCAGCGGACCGCTTCGCCCATCAGCGGCACAGGGTCGACACCAGTATCGGCGATGCGGCCCGCAAACACGGATATATAAGTCGGCGCGCCGCCCCTCACCGCGTCAACCACGGCCCGCACCTGCTGGAGAGTGAAAATCGCCGTAACGTTTAGCGGTATACCTTCCTGTGTCAATTGCTTGCACACCGGTACGGCGCTTTCTCGATGCGTGTTGGTTATCGGAATCTTGACCCGGATGTTTTTCCCCCAGGTCGCGATCTTACGCGCCTGCCTTACCATCTCGGGAAAGTCATCGGCGAAGACCTCAAATGAAATCGGCCGGTCGGGGATCTCTTGCAAGATCTCGCGGGCAAAGCGCTCATAATCGCTAACCCCGGCTTTGCGCATCAATGTCGGATTGGTCGTAAAGCCCTTGATGTACGGCCTAGCATACATTTCAAGCATGCCCGACTTTTCCGCCCCATCCGCGAAAATGGCGACCTTCAGATCGCTGAGCGTTTTCATGTGATCCACCGCCTGCTCTGGTCAATGATCCAGGATACCGCCTCCGGCAGAGAAAGGACCTTAATCGTCGGCGCGCAGGGAAAGGCCTCGCCATAACCGTTGCCGATCAAGATGGTGCGACAACCAGCGCGGCGGCCGGCCTCTATGTCGAGCCATCGATCGCCTACCATGAAGCTCCCGGCAAGGTCCAGGCCAAGTCTTTCTCCGGCACCCAGTATCATGCCGGGTTTCGGTTTGCGGCAGTCGCACTGCGCGTTGTCATCGTGCTCGCAAACCTCTATCGCGTCGAGCGGCAAGACGGCGGCAAGTTCCGCATTTATCTCGTCGACGTCGGCGCGACTCGTTTTTCCTCGCGCGACATCGGGCTGGTTGGTCACGACAATCAGCAGAAAGCCTTCGCGTTTCAATTCCTCGAGAGCTGCGCGGGCGCCATATGTGAGGATCAATTCACTGAAATCGCGAGGCGGATAGGGCTTGCCATCCCGGACGCTTGCCTCATTCACGACACCGTCGCGATCAAGGAAGACGGCCAGGTTGGTGCATCGAACCGTCAAACTGTCCCCTCCCACTTCGTCTGACCGATCTTGAGTGCCGGATGGGTGACCAGGAGATGCCAGATCACCGCCTGAAACGCTTCCGAATGCGGCGTTACAGCGTCGGGATTAACCGTCGGTACAATAGAGACCGCGTCGCCAACTCTTGCCGTGTAACCGCCATCTCGGCCCACGATACCGAGCACCTTTGCTCCAATCTCTTTGGCATACTGCAAGGCACGAACCAGATTGGGACTGATGTTTTTTTCGACGTTGCCACCACCGACCGAAAAGATGAAGAGAGCGTCGGTCACCCTGAGCCGGCTCGTCTTCAACCACTCAACAAAGACCGTTTCCCAGCCTTCGTCGTTAGTACGCGCAGTCAGCTCAGAAACATTATCGGTTGGCGCATAGGCCTCAATTCCGGCAATCTTGCGAAAATCGTTAACCGCGTGGCTGCAATTACCAGCGCTGCCACCGACACCGAGAAAAAATAGCCGACCCCCGGCATTACGGACTTGGACGAGTATTGAGACCATCCGTTCAATGGGGGCAACATCGATCGCGTCGATAATTTCCCGCGCTTCCTGAAGGTGGCGCTCAGAAAAGATCATAAGATCTCCCGCCTCAAAGACACGAGGATCGCATACGGCGTGTTAGCGTTCAAGTCACAAACCGCATGCGATATCCTGCCTCGGGTTTCCTGGACGGAAATGCGCGTGCGCACACGACGCCGTTTTGACAGGGAGAGTGTGCTGGACGCTACTATCGCGGCACGAAGCGCTTTGACTTTAGTTTAATATAGGCGATAAGATTAGATCTCCAACCGGCCGCCGAGGATTGGCCCGTTCGCTCGGAAAAATTGTCGGGGGTGCAAGAGAAATAGGAAGGAAGCAGAGCCCGCCATGAGCATGTGGAAGTCGAGATTAGCCGCACAATTATTTCCATGGCACATTGAATTACTCGACAAGATCAACTACAATGCGCTGGTTCGACGTTGGATTGCGGAACAGCGCGGCCGGATACCCAGCTTCGGGCACTTGTACGATTTCTACCGCTATGTTCATGGCGAGGTATGCGGCGGGACCGCTATCGATTTCCTCGAATTGGGTGTTTACAAGGGACACAGCATCCGGTTCTGGTCGCAGATGAACCGCGATCCGCAAAGCCGTTTCATTGGCTTTGATTCCTTTAAAGGACTCCCAGAGAACTTCACAAAAAAATTCACCAAAGGTGCGATGAATATGGATGGCGCGGTCCCGCAGGTTGATGATGAAAGGGTCAGCTTCGTCAAGGGCTGGTTTCAGACTACCCTGCCCGGCTTTGTGAACGGGTTCACGCCCAGATCCCGTCTCGTCGTTCATAACGACAGCAACCTGTATTCCTCGACGCTTTTCGCTCTCGCCAGCCTCAACACGTTGCTGGTACCCGGAGCGGTGGTCATTCTCGATGACTTTTCGCACCCGACAACCGGGTTTCGTGCATTCGCCGACTATAGGAGCGCCTTTTGGCGCTCAGCGCACCCGGTGGCGATGACAGCCGATTTCGCGATGCAAGCGGCGTTCGTGTTCGACTGAGTGCTTCCCCGGTTATATTGAACAGGAATGGAAATCGGCTAAAAAGAAAAATCGAGTTTAAGAGGACGCCTGCTGTCCAAGGTCGAGGTCGGGTCGCCATCCACGCGGGCCGGGGCAGCTCCTCGGGGCTACGCGGAGCCATGCGATCAGAGGCATCCGTCTGAAACCGTGTCGGTCCGCCGCATCCGAGTTTAGAAAGCATGCGATGTCGCTGAACGCAGGTACCCCGGAGCGAGCGAACCTACGACCACTTATCCTTGACGCAATACCCCGAGATCAAACTTGCTCACTCGTACGACTGACCTAGGTTCGGGAGGCCTGCGCTGTCTTTGGTTGGCGCGTGAGGTTCCTCTGCCGCTGAGGTCCGGAGACAGGATATACACAGCAAGGCTTGCTCAAGCGCTCGCGGCCACCGGGGCGTCGGTGACGTTTGTGAGCCTCGCCACTTCCGCAGCCTCGTCGCTACGCCTTACAGAGGCGTTCGATAGCCGGATCGAGTGGAACATCGTAGAGGGCCGGCAAAATCCGACTGCTCGTGCCCTGGCCAGCCCGTTGCCACTCGTTGCCGCCCGGTTCGGCACACGCGATTACGCCCGGCACCTGAAGACAACGATCCGCGAACGCGATTTCGATGCGGTTATACTTGATCACTATGCAATGGTGTGGGCGATCAGTTATATTCAGGAGAGCAAAAGAAACGGCGCAAGACCGATCATTGTATACATCGCCCACAATTTCGAAACAGGGGTCTCGGCGGATATAGCGCGGTATTTCCGTGGCAGCCTATTTCGCAAGGCCGCCTTGCACCAAAACGCTTGGAAGATAGCAAATGCGGAGCGTAGCCTTGCACGCGCCGCGGACATCATCGTGACGCTTACGAACGACGACGCGAATAGTCTTGCGCCGCTTGCACCGTTAAGCACCAAGCTTGTGCTTCCACCAGGCTACGACGGACCGCGCGCGGCGAACCGGCACATCCTGCATGGCACGCCGCGACGCGTCGTCATTGTCGGCAACTACCGGTGGACCCCCAAGCAGATGAATTTGTCCGCCTTTCTCGAAGCGGCGGATCCCATTTTGCAACGCGCTGGCGTCGGGCTCGATATCGTCGGCGAGGGGCCGGATTCCTTTCGGAAGGCATGGGAAGCGAAGGTGAAAGCAACACAGTTCCACGGCTTTGTCGATGATCTTCCTGACTTTCTTGCGGCGCGGCGGATGGGCCTGGTCATCGAGGAGACGGGCGGTGGATTTAAACTCAAAACACTCGACTATGTATTCAATCGGGTGGCTGTTGCCGCGATAACAGGCAGCATGGCAGGGTTGCCGCTGGCGGCTGGTCTGCACTATTTAGCCTTTAGCTCGATGCGGGAGCTCGCGCAAGGCGTCGCTGCCACGTTCGACGACATAGAGCGGCTCAATTCGTTGCAGCAGGCCGCTTACGAAAAATGCGACACCGCGTTTGACTGGCGCGATCGCGGCCGCACTCTTAGCGATGCCCTCCGGCAGGCTTTGAGCGCGCAAAGCCGATGATCTGATCCTAGCATGCTATCCGGGCACGTAAGCCAATTCGCCGGGGGTGTCGGGTAAGGTACAGTCTGTGGAGACAACCGGTTTGGTAGGAGATCATTTTGGCCCGCGGATCAAGACTGGGGGCTCCTACAACGGTTGCTGGCTATTTCGTCGGTGGTCCCGCCGGGTTTTCGGGCTGTGGTTGAGCCTGTAGATTCCGCCGGGTTTGCTAAACCGATCGGTTATCCGTTCAGCCGTCGGCACCGCCACACAGCGGCAAGGCCGATGAGGCCCGCGCCAAGCAGCACAATGGATGCCGGCTCGGGTATGAGTTCGGTTATCACGACCTCTCCGTTGCCGGTCTGGAAATCGATCGGTACGGCGCGGGCAGCCGATCCCGATGCGCCGAGCCCGAGAGATGCTGCCACAGCCACCAGAAGCCGTTTCATTCTCCCTCCCTGCCGAAACGAGGTCACTGTCCGCTTGCCAATTCGCGCGAGTATAAGATTGCTGTTGAGGCAAAGAAACCACGAAGTATGGTTAATGTAGAGCGAAATCGGCACCATATGACAAAGCTTTCGCTATGTCCTCGGGGTGAGACAGGTTTTATCGAACACAGATGATCCTCCCATGCACGCCAGGCACACCATATATAGCGCTAGGGGCGGCTCCATCCCAAGCAACATGAGCGGTCGTTGCGATCGGGCAGATCGGATCCACCTGATATGATTTGCTGTAAATAGAATAGTCATGATGTTGAAGGCCGAGAAGCTCAAAATCCCCACCCAAACAATAGATGACGCCATTTGCAAGGGAAGCCATGTAAAGGAGCAGTCCATAGCCCAGACTAAGCGACCGCACTCTTGAAAAACCGAAATTGAGTACGATCACCAATACAAATGGTGCAATCATGCTAGGATAGAGTTCGTCGGTTCTGATCAAAATCATTGGCGCGCAGGACGCTGCGACGACAAGGAGTGGTAATATGATTGTCGGCTGACGACGAGACACGTGCAAGAGTAGTCCGATAACGAGAATAACCGAGCTGAGTGCGACCCCGACCCAGAGCGGTCTCAATATCTCAAACCCTATAAAGCTACTTGGCAGCGGAGTTACAGGATAGGCTGATGTGATGATAAAGTTTTTTGTCCATGTGGTCGGGCTGAGCTGTAGCCCGTAGCGCGCCCATTCTTCGTCGGGAACCAGAAGGGATTGGAATTTCAAACTAAGCCAAACAAAGATACACGCAGCTGCAACCGGGGCAAGCAAGGAGAAGAGGAATATCGGCGAAATGCGCCTCGTTTTGAAACGCATCAGCGCAGTGGCGGCCGGTATAACGATCGCGGCTGCGATGCCTGTCTCTTTCGTGAAAAACAGCGCTGCTGCCATGACGTTGAGGAAAGCGGCAGTACTTTCAGCGCGGAAGCTACGTGGCGCTTGACCCCGCAGTCGATGAAATTCAGAGATAAAGGCAAGCAAGGCGCCCGCGAACAAAATATTGCAAAGGGCTTGCGATACGGTGTCGGGTTGGGTCACGAGGTAAAAAAGGAGCGGATTAGCTAGACCGAGAACCCACCATCCCGCTTTCGAAAGCTGGCACTGGAATAGACGTTCGCATGCGAGAGCCGACAAGATGGTCGCCCCTACCACACAGAGAAGCGATGCTCCGAGCCAAAGCGGTAAATAGACGTAATTAGCAGCCAATACGATCAGATATTGAAGAGGCCGAACCACGTGCCAAGGAATTGCGGTTAATCTGTGCACAGCTACCGAATAGAGCACATAAACATCATCTGAATAATAGTGCACACCGGACTGGAGTATCAGGCCGTCGATCAACAAAATACCTAGAGTCCCGACAAAGGCGCAACCAAGGATTTCGCGACGTCGGAACCATATTTCCGCAGGATACTCTATTACCATCAGTGTATCACTATACTGGTTACTTGGGTTTTTTTTAGCAACGATATTACGAAACTTTCGCGCACAACCGCCGTTTCGCCATTTCTGGTCCAGCGAGAAAGCGAGCCTGCGGGTCTCATTTCCGGCAGCGCTACCGGCCGGGGTCTTAGCTCGCCGGTTTACCAGTTTAGACGCTTGAGTATGCCGGCGGGCAAGTGCCGGATCAAGAGCATGATCTCCCCCATCACCAGAACGGGACATCGACGGGTACCTACTTTACGGTGGATTACCTTCGCCGGATCGGACTGAGCCCGCTGCGGTGCCTATGGCGCAACGCAAGCCACAATCGATGAAATGAAACGGCTTGGCGTATTCCACAAGCCGATCGACGCCCTCGCGGAAATCGGACCGGGCACGGGACGCTACCTCGAAAAAACCTTGCGCGAGTGCTAGCCGGGGCGTTGCGAGATCTACGAAACCGCGGGAGAGTGGGCAGCCTATCTGAAAAAAACGTTTCCGGTGATCCTCCAGCCCACTGACGGCACCTCAATGCAGCCGACCGCATCGGCGTCGACCGACCTCGTCCAGGCGCACAAAGTCTTCAGTACGATACCTTTTATCGTCACCGTCTCACCGTCCGCTATTGGCGAGAGATGGTGCGCGTAGCGAGGCCCGGGGCGCACATCGTATTTGACGTGATGACCGAGAATTGTCTTTCCCCTGGTGTGGTCGAGGAATGGGGGCGCCTTGGCATACCGATGCGCTCCTCTTATCCGGCGGCGCTTCCATATAAGGTAGTCGTCGACTTTTTCGCTGCGCACCGGGTGCAGCTGCTCGGCAGGTTTCTTTCGCCCATGCTGCCCGGCGAGACGGAACGCCCATGCCGCCCAGCGAGACGGAAGTGTTCGTTTTCAGGACAACCTAGCGTAATCGCCCCTACAATCCAAAGGCAAAAAGATCCCGTCCGGCCGACACGAGAATAACTTGTCGCCCGTCCAATGCAAACGAGATCGGGGCTGCGCGTGTTTCCCCTCCAAGAAAAACCCGCCAAAGCTCGTCGCCGGTCGCCGCATTCAGCGCGAACACCGTCCCACCCGATGCCCCAAACACCACTCCACCCGCGGTTGCCAGCAAGCCACTGAAATCGTCCGATTTACCTGATGGCGAGCGGTACTCCCATCGCTTTGCTCCCGTAGCCGCATCCAAGGCGCGCACAAAGCTGACGGGAGACCCTGACGCTGCGCCGCCGCCAAAGCCACTGCCGAGAAAGAGGCCGTGCTCGCCCCGCGTCGGTTGACTTGATTTGGTAAAGATTGACGCTCCCTCTATCGCAGGTATGAAAACCAACCCCTGTTTCGGATCAAAGGCTGAAGGCTGCCAGTTCGTCGCACCTTGTTCGTCTTCAGGACAACCTAGTGCACAGATTTATTCAGTTGATGCAGTTCGACGTCCCCTCCGCGCTTTCCCGGCGAAGGCCGGGATCCACTGTGTGCCACGCATGGCATTGAACTTGGAGGTGAAAGTCCTCTTCGGGCCGCAAGGAGCGGAACCGCTAGCCAAAGGCAACTGCGTCGCAGCGATGCGGGGTGGGGAGGAAGCCGGAGGCAAATCGGGGAGCCGACGAACAGACATCGGATACAAGCCTGCCCCTGCGAAGGCAGGGGGCCAGTGCGGTGGGGTAACCCGGCAATGGACGGGGACGCCCGATAATCCTTCCGGCACACGCACGGGTAAATCCGGCGGCGGCCCCGAGAAAGTGCAGTGTCTTACCGTGGGAGACCTCCTCGGCTCTCCGGGCAACCGGAGCAGGGTGTCGGCGACGGCATCCGATGGCTGCGGAGGGGTCAGCCGAGGCCATAGTAGGGCCGGCCTCGCGGGGCCGGCGTGAAGGGCCGAATTCTGAGCCAAGAGCCTGCCCTCGCGAAGGCGGGGGAGCAGACCAGAGCCACTCGATGACAGCGGCGCGGCAGCAAGGCAGCGGCGAGCAGCTGGACCTCTTTGACGAGGCCCTGAAGGCAACGGTGCGCCACGGCGGTCCTGGCCAAGGCGGAACCGGGGCGAGGCCGCACGCGGAGCCGCAAGCTGAGACGGCGTGGCAACGGGACCGAGCCTTGACGCGGGGGCTGATGGAGCGGATCGCCAGCTCGGCGAACCTGAACCAAGCCTACAAGCGGGTGAAGGCGAACCGGGGGGCGCCAGGGGTGGACGGGATGACCGTCGACGACCTGCGGCCCTGGATCGCCGAGAACAACAGCCTGCCCTCGCGAAAGCGGGGGACGCGCTGCTCACCGCACTGCTCGACGGGAGCTATCAGCCGCAACCGGTGCGCGGGGTGGAAATCCCCAAGCCCGGCGGCGGCAAGCGCCAATTGGGCATTCCGACGGTGGTCGATCGCCTGGTCCAACAGGCGATCCTGCAGGTCCTCGAGCCGCTGCTCGATCCGAGCTTCTCGGCGTCGAGCTTCGGCTTCCGCCCGGGACGGGGAGCGCATGATGCACTGCTCCGAGCCCGGGAATACGTCGCCGACGGGCATGACGTCGTGGTCGATCTCGACCTCGAAAAATTTTTCGACCGGGTCAACCACGATATGTTGATGTCCCGCTTGGCACGGCGCATCGGCGACAAGCGCCTGCTGCGCATCATCCGCCGCTTTCTGGCGGCGGGGATGATGCAGTACGGCGTCGGCACCGTGCGACACGAGGGTACGCCGCAGGGCGGCCCGCTGTCGCCGCTGCTCTCCAATCTGCTGCTGGATGATCTGGACAAGGAGCTCGAACATCGCGGCCACCGGTTCTGCCGTGGCGCCTGTCCTCGGGCCGGCCAAAGGCCGGACCCGTGGGCCGACGACTGCAACATCTATGTGCGGTCGCAGGCAGCGGGGGAACGGGTCATGGCCTCGGTGACGGGCTTCCTGGAACGCCGCTGCGGCTCCGGGTCAACCCGCAGAAGAGCGCCGTTGCCCCGGTCGGGGAACGCAAGTTCCTCGGCTACCGGCTGGGCGCGGGCGGCACCCTCGGCATCGCGCCGAAGAGCCTCCAGCGCACCAAGGCGCGCCTGCGTCAGATCACCAAGCGCAACCGGGCGGTCAGCCTGGGGCAGATGATCGGCGAGGCGAATACCTACCTGACCGGATGGGTAATGTACTTCCGTCATGCACGCTCGCACAGCGAACTGCGCGGCCTCGATGGCTGGCTGCGCCGCAAACTGCGCTGCGTGCGGCTCAAGCAGTGCAAGCAGCCCAAGGCACTGCGGCGCTTCCTGCGCCAACACGGGGTCTCGCCGCGGCAAGCCCGCGAGCTGGCCTCGTCAGGCAGAGGATGGTGGTGCCTGGCGAACTCGCCGCAAGCGAAGATTGCCATGCACATCGCTTGGTTCGAAGAGCAGGGACTGATCAATCTATCGGTCCGCCATACGGCGTTGAACGCACAGAGAAACCGCCGGGTACGTGATCCGTACGCCCGGTGGTGTGAGAGGGGGGGACCGTGAGGAACCTCCCTACTCGATTTTGCCGTGTTGGTGTGGACGGCCCCTGACGGCATCGATGTGCCAAAATGAGGTCGTTGCGATCTCAAACGAGGGGGCCGTCCGTGGAGAAGCTTATCCGAATTGGTATGGATACGTCTAAGCAAGTCTTTCAGCTGCATGGTGTCAACGCAGCGGAGGAGCCGGTGCTTCGCCGGAAGCTGCGGCGTAAGGAGATGGTGGCGTTTTTCCAGCGGCTTGAACCGACGGTGGTGGGGATCGAGGCCTGCGGCGGCGCGCACCACTGGGCCCGCGTTCTGCAGCAGTTTGACCACCAGGTGAAGCTGCTGCCGCCGCAATACGCCAAGGCCTACGTCAAGCGTGGCAAGAACGATGCGGCGGACGCCGAGGCGCTGTGCGAGGCGATGAGCCGGCCAACCATGCGGTTCGTGGCCGCCAAGACACCCGAGCAGCAAGCGGCGCAGATGCTGGTCGGGACGCGCGACCGGCTGATCCGTCGGCGCACCCAGCTGACCAAGGCGATTCGCGGTTATGCCGCGGAGTTTGGACTGATCGCGGCGCGTGGCGTCGACAAGATCGAGCCGTTGCTGGCACGCCTGCATAGCGAGCCGACGCTGCCGGCGCTCGCCCGCGAGCTGTTTGCCTGGCATGCCAAGGAATACGCCCAGTTGCAAGCGCAGCTGGAGGTGATCGACGCCAAGCTGATGACCTGGCACCGGCAGAACGAAGCAAGCCGGCGCCTGGTGAAGATCCCCGGCATCGGGCCGATCGGCGCCACCCTGTTGGTCATAAAAGTCGCCCAACCCGAAGCCTTCCGATCCGGCCGGCATTTCGCGGCCTGGATCGGGCTGACACCAAAAGATCACTCGACGGCCGGCAAGACGCGGCTCGGCGGCATCACCCGCGCCGGCGATGAGGCCCCCTGTTCCTGCCAGGGGCAAGCTTTGCGCAGCGTACTAGTGGTCGGCGCGGCCGCGGTGATCCAGCAGGTGCGACGCGGCAAAGCTTACCCCGGGCAGGGAACAGCGGGCCATCCCTCGCCGTGGCTTGTCGAGCTGCTGAAGCGCAAGCCGCCCAAACTCGCTGCCGTGGCACTGGCCAACACGATGGCCCGCATCGCCTGGAAGCTGATGGTCAGCGGCCAGCCCTTCAATCCTGCCCATGTCACCGCCACCGCGATCGACAAAGCGGCATAACCAGATCAGCGGGACGCGAGAGATCACATCCCGCTGACGCCGGAGCTTGCTCGAGACGGAGCAGATGGTGCGATCGATCGATCCCAAACCCGAGACAATCCGCGGTGCCCAACGGTGTTCCATTACCGCTGCCGTGTTCGGAGCTCGGGTCGCGCAAACCATCTCGGCCAGCGGTCACGGGCGACCGCATCCAACCGGCCGGACATATGGCTGCAAGCGATCCGATCAAAACCCTGCGCCGCATCTTGCAAGCAGGGGGCCGTCCACATATG
>CAWEWR010000008.1:0-30799 GCA_963812675.1 uncultured Alphaproteobacteria bacterium
AAAATCGTCTTTGCTGCAGCTTTGGTTACGTTTATTACGCTCAGCGCCACGGCGTCCGCCGAGATCTCGGGCGACGGCGTCAAGATCGGCGTTCTCAATGACATGTCCGGGCTGTATGCCGACATTGGCGGAGCGGGGTCGGTCGAGGCGGCGCGCATGGCGATCGCCGATTTTGGCGGCAGCGTCAACGGCAAGAAGATCGAGCTGATCAGCGCCGACCACCAGAACAAGCCGGATGTCGGTTCGGCGATCGCCACCCAATGGTTCGGCAATGACGGCGTCGACGCGATTGTCGACGTGCCGACTTCGAGCGTAGCGCTCGCCGTCCAGGAGGTCGCCCGCAACAAGAAAAAGGTTTTCCTGATATCGGGCGCCGCGGCCTCCGACCTGACGGGCAAGGCCTGCTCGCCGACCTCGGTGCATTGGACCTACGACACGGTGGCACTGGCGAACGGCACCGGCGCCGCGGTCGTCAAGGCCGGCGGCGACACCTGGTTCTTCATCACCGCAGATTACGCCTTTGGCCATGCCCTCGAGCGGGATACGTCAAGAGTTGTCGAAGAAAACGGCGGTAAGGTATTGGGCTCGGTTCGGGCGCCACTGAATACCGCGGATTTCTCTTCCTTCTTGCTGCAGGCGCAAAACTCCAAGGCAAAGATCATTGGCCTCGCCAATGCCGGTGGCGACACGATCAATTCGATCAAGCAGGCCGGCGAGTTCGGCATTGTGGAGGGCGGCCAAAAGCTCGCCGGGCTCCTCGTCTTTATTTCCGATATCCACAGCCTCGGCTTGCAGGCAGCGCACGGGCTGCAGCTGACCTCGGCCTTCTATTGGGACCAGAACGACCAGACCCGCTCGTGGTCTAAGCGCTTTATGGACAAGATGAAGCGCGAGCCAACAATGGTCCAAGCCGGGGTGTACGGCGCAATCATGCATTATCTGGCAGCAATCAAGGCGACCGGCAGCGACGACGGCCCAACCGTCGTCAAACAGATGAAGGCGACCCCGGTCAACGACTTCATGACCAAGAACGGCAAGATCCGCGAGGACGGCACGCTCGTCCGCGACATGTACCTCTTCGAGGTCAAGAAACCTTCAGAGTCAAAAGGACCCTGGGACTACTACAAGCAGATCGCAGTGATCCCCGGCGAGGAAGCCTTCAAGCTGCCTGGCCCCAACCAATGCCCGCTGGTCAAGGGCTGACAACGATGGTTCCATGGAGCGGCATGATTTCTCGAGTAAAGCCGTTATCGTCTCCGGCGCTCGTGAAATGCAGTTTGCCGATAGCAATGACCTCGTGCCCGGCCTCTCTCAACCGGTGATGCCAGCTCGGCACGCTGCCGTCATATGGGATCGCGTTGTCCCAGAACCGGATGCGGTGGATGTAGCGTCCGGTCGCCAGCGCGGCGCGCGACGGCACGCAAATCGGTGAGTTGCAATAGGCGTCGCTGAAGCGCACGCCCTTTGCCGCGAGGCGGTCCAGGTTCGGCGTGCGGATCACCGGATGGTCGGCACAGCCGAGCACGCGCGGGTTGTGCTCGTCGCACAGATGAAGAACAGGTTCGCGGGCTTCATCAGCTCAGGTCGATCGCGTATCGCTTCAGCACCTCCAGCGGGACGACGTCCAAGGTCGCCTCGTGGGTTGCGGTCAGTCTGACCTTGGGGGCTTTGCCGGCTTCGAACGCCTCCTTCCAGCGCTCAGCGCAGAGGCACCAGCAATCCCCCGGCTGCAAACCCGGAAAGCCGAATTCGAGCACCGGTGTCGACAGGTCGTTGCCGGCCGCTTGCGAGAATGCCAGAAAGGCGGCGTCGACCCTGGTGCACACCGTGTGCATCCCGAAATCATCGGGTCCGGTGTTGCAGCTGCCGTCTCGGTAGAACCCGGTCAGCGGCTTGGTGCAGCATTCGGCGAGAGGCTCGCCCAAAACGTTGAGTGCTTTGGTCATTGCTGCTTCCCATCTAATAGCGTTCAGATAAGCCTTTGGTCTCGCGCGACCGCAGATAACTCTGTGCTATTTTTAGAGTTGAATCAGCTGATGTCAGCGGACGGGGTCAAGCACGACGACGGGGATCTCGCGCTCGGTCTTGCGCTGGTAATCGGCATAGGGCGGCCAGAACTCCAATGCTTTTTCCCACAGCCGCGCACGCTCCTCGCCCGTAGCGGTCCTGGCGCGCGCCTTCATCTTCGAGGTGCCGACTTGCACATCGACCTCCGGGTTGGCCAGGATGTTGCGGTACCAGCCGGGATGTTGCGGTGCGCCGCCTTTCGAGGCGACGACTAGATAGCTGTCACCGGTTTTCCCGTAAAACAGCGGGAAGATGAACCTTTCTCCCGATTTCCGGCCGGTCGTCGTCAGCAGCAGCGCTGGCACCGTAATCTCCGGCCGGCCCGGCTGGGTCATCTTGTACATGTGCCCCTCGGCGCCGCCGCTGGACAGGTAGCGGTTCGCATGCTCCACCATCCAATCGGGAAGATTTGGAGCGAGCTTGGCCTCGGTCATTTTTTCGCACTCCTTCAGTAATGGGTGACCCAGGGGCTGTTCAGCGCGTCCTCGATGCGGCGGTGACGGGCCTTGATGATCTCGGCGGGAACGGCGCTGACAAACGCATAGAACGTCTTGGTGCGGACCGCGTCCACGACGCGTTCGCCGACCCGCTTCGGATCGAGACCTGTGGTGGCGAGGCGTTCGGCCAATACCGCTTCTTCATTGGCGCGGATTTGCGGCCCGCCCATGTGGTCGGGGCGGTTGCGGGCGCCGCGAGCGATGTTGGTGGCGATCGGACCCGGGCACAGCACCGAGACACCGACATTGGTGCCTTCCAACTCGTGCTCCAGCGCTTCGGACAGTGAAAGGACGGCGTATTTGCTCATCGAATACGGCCCCTGATTGGTGCCGCGGCGGTTCTGGAAGCCGGCGACCGAGGCGGTGTTGACGATGTGCCCTTCTTCCCCGTGCTTCAGGATGGCGGGGAGGAAGTGGCGGATGCCGTGGATGACCCCCCAGATGTTCACGCCGATCACGAATTCCCAATCGCCGCGCGGCACGTCGACCAGTCTGGTTCCGTGCATCGGCACACCGGCATTGTTGCAGGCGATGTGGAGCTTGCCGAAATTGCGCTCGGCTTCCGCCAGGGCATCGAGCACGGATTGCTCCTGCGTGACGTCGATCCGCACCGGCATGATCCGTTTGTTGGTGCCGGAGAGGCCATGCGCCGCCTGCTCGACGAGATCTTTCTGGATGTCCGCCATGACCACATTGGCCCCAGCCTCCGCGAGCGCGGTGGCAATGCCAAGGCCGATGCCCGAGCCCGCGCCGGTGACGATCGCAGTCTTGCCGGAGATGTCGATCATTCGCGATGGCCCTTCGGATCGTCAGTGAAAGTAGCGCCCGGAATCGATGACGACGGTCTGGCCGGTCATCGTCTCGGTGCGGCACATCGTCACCACCATGTCGGCGCAGTCGTCCTTGTCGGCGGGCCTCTTCAGAAGCGAGGTTGATGCGGAGCGCTCGACAAACTCGGGCCGCAGATTGGCTGTCGCCCGTGTGCCCTCAAGCAGGCCCGGGGCAACGCAGTTGACCAATGTCTCGGGCGCCAAGGCTACCGCCATGCAGCGCGTCAGGTGGATGAGACCCGCCTTCGACACCGCATACGCGATTGACGACCCGGTCGGGCCGACCCCCGCTACGGATGAGATGTTGACCATGCGGCCGCGGCCCTGTGCCTTCATGACCGGTGCCACCGCCTTCATCAGGCGCATCGGCCCCGTCAGGTTGATCGCGATGATCTTGTCCCATACCTCCATCGTCAGAGTGTCGAGGTCGGGGAACGGGATTGCGACGTTGTAGGCGGCGTCGTTCACGAGAATATCGAGATGGCCGAACCGCCCGGTCACATCGCCGACGACCCGCTCCACCGCTGCAGGGTCGGTGATGTCGCAGCCAAAGGCCGCGGCGTTGATCTGGTGCCGCGAGGTCAGCTCGCGCGCGACGCCCTCCGCCTGGTCGCGGCTCTGCGCATACATGACGGCGATATGCACGCCCTCCTTCGCCAGCGCGTGACAGATGCGCTGCCCGAGCCCGCCATTGCCTCCGGTCACCAAAGCGACCGCGCCCCTCAACTCCATTTTGCTGTCTCCCTACGCGAAGGATTCGGTCATTGCCGAATAAACCAGGGTGCGCAAATCGCGGCGCAAGGTGAGGCGCGCCTCGCTGCCGATCACCTGGGTCATGAAGACGACGGTCAGCTCTTCCTTGGGGTCGATCCAGAAGGCGGTTGCGGCAGCGCCGCCCCAGAAATATTCCCCGAGCGAGCCGGGCAGGCGGGTTTTGGCCACATCGACATTGACCCCGCAGCCGAGCGAAAAGCCGACCCCGGCATAGCCGGATTCGCTGAACATCCCGGGCAAGGCCATGTCGGCGATCTCGCGGCCGTCGGGCAGGTAGTTGAGGCTGAACAGCGCAACCGTCTTGGGGCTGAGAATCTGCACGCCGTCCAAGGTGCCGCCATTCAACATCATGCGGCAGAAGCGCAGGTAATCCTGCGCCGTCGAAACCAGACCGCCGCCGCCCGATTTAAGCTTGGGCGGCTTGGCATAGGTGCTCTCCCGCGCGTCGTCCTGCAATTTCAGCCCGGGGCCCTCGCCCTCGGGCTGATAGCACGAGGTGAAGCGCTCGGTCTTGTCCGACGGCACCCAGAACGCGGTGTCGCTCATGCCGAGCGGCTCGAACAGCCGGGTGCGCAGGAACTCGCCGAAGCTCATGCCGGACAATTTCTCTACGAGATAGCCCAAGACGTTGATCGCCACCGAATAATTCCACGCCGTTCCGGGCGAGAAATCGAGCGGCATTTGCGCCAGCTGGTCGATCATTCCTTGCAGCCCGCCCTCGGTCTGACGGTCGGTCAACTTGGCCTTACGGTAGGCGGCATCGACGGCGCTGCGCATCATAAAGCCGTAGGTCAGCCCGGAGGTGTGAGTCATGAGGTCGATGACCTTCATCGGCCGCCGAGTGGGGGTCGTCAGAAAGCTGGGCGGCTGGTCCACCAGCAGCGACGGCAGACCGCTGGCATAGACGCCGAGGTCCTTCCACGCCGGAATATGACTGTGGACGATGTCGTCGAGGCCGATCAGCCCCTCTTCGACCAGCATCATCAACGCAACCGCGGTGATCGGCTTGCTCATCGAGTAGATGCGGAAGATGGCGTCCTCGCGCATCGGCTTGCCGCGCTCGATGTCCATCTGACCGCACAGGGCGGTGTGGGCGAGGTGGCCCTTGCGCCAGATATAGGTCAGCATGCCGGGCAGATAGCCGCCGTCGACGTAGCGGCGCTTCATCACTTCGTCGAGCCGCGCCAGCCGCGCCGACGACATGCCTACCGTTTCGGGCTTCATCAGTGCTATCCTCCAAGGCAACCCCGCCGGTGACGAGCATATGGTCTCATGAGACCGAAAGCGACCAGCGCGTGGTTTGGGGTGAAGACGAGACCTTCTGGGGAGGAAACATCGATGAGTTTGACACTGGAAGAAGCCAATCGCATCATTCGCGGCGCCCTGGCCAAGGCGCAGGAGCTCAACATCAAGATCAGTGCCGCGGTTTGCGACAGCGGCGGCCGGCTGATCGCACTTCAGCGCATGGACAATGCGATCTGGGCGAGCGCCTATGGCAGCCAGGGCAAAGCCGTCGCCTCGGCGGCTTTCGGGCGGCCGAGCGGCGAGATGGCCGAACGGGCCGACCAGCCCACCCCGCGCGGGATTGCCGCGGCATCGGGCGGCCACATGATCATGGGCCAGGGAGCGGTCCCGATCATCCGCAACGGCGTCGTCGAGGGCGCCTGCGGCGTCGGCGGCGGCACCTCGCAGCAGGACGAGGACTGCGCCCGGGCAGGCATCGCGCAGTTATAAGACCGGGCGCCGTAGCCTTCGAGGAAACACCGATGAAGATCGTCAAGGTCGAAGACCTGCATTGCGATGCCGGCTGGCGGGTCAATTCGTTTCTCAAGGTCACCACCGACGAGGGGATCGTCGGCTGGTCGGAGTATATGGAGGGCTACGGCGCACAAGGGCTGACCGGCGTCATCCAAAAGCTCGCCGAGCGGTTTCTGATCGGCCAGGACCCGCGCCCGGTCGAGCGCCACAGCGCCCATCTCTACGCCGCGACCAGGCAAGCGGCCGGCGGCGTCAACCAGATGGCGATCGCCGCGATCGAGAATGCGCTCGTCGACATCAAGGCCAAGGCATTGGGCGTGCCAGTCTACGAGATGCTCGGCGGCCCGGTGCGCGACCGGCTGCAACTCTACTGGTCGCATTGCGGCACCTACCGCGCCCGCCATGCCGACCGCATCAGGGAATGGGCCGGGGTCGACCCGGTGCGCTCGCTCGACGACATCGTCGCGCTCGGCGAGGAGGTCAGGCGCAAGGGCTTCAAGGGCCTCAAAACCAACCTGATCCGCTTCGACCGCGACAAGCCCTACATGTATGGCCCCGGCACCGGCAACCCGCCGGGCTTTCCCGAGCTCAACGTCGACCACCGCATCGTCGATGCCGCGGTCGCGCAGCTGGAGGCGTTCCGCCGCGGCGCCGGCCGCGATGTCGGGCTTTATCTCGACACCAACTTCAATTACAAGATCGACGGCTACATCAAATTGGCGCGGGCCTTGGAGCCGCTCGATCTGGTGTGGCTCGAGATCGACCTCTACGACCCGGCGGGCCTTGCCTTGATCCGCCGCTCTGCCCGCACGCCGATCTCGTCCTGCGAATCATTGTACGGCAGGCGCCAGTTCCGGCCGTATTTCGAGCACCAATCGGTCGATTTCGCGATCATCGACGTGGCCTGGAACGGCATCCTCGAATTGCTGAAGATCGCCGCGATGGCCGACGCCTACGAGGTCAATGTCGCGCCGCACAATTTCAACGGCCATCTCGGCTCGCTGATCAGCGCGCACATGTGCGCCGTGGCGCCGAATTTCAAAGTCATGGAAATCGACATCGACGACGTGAAGTGGAAGGACGACATCGTCACCGTACCGCCGGTCATCGAGAACGGCGACCTTGTATTGCCGACCGGCCCCGGCTGGGGCGCCGACGTCAACGAAGAATTCGTCCGCGCGCACCCGCCAAAGCGATAGGCGCAGGCCGGCGCGCTGTGGGAGGCGCGCTGGGCTCATGCACGATCGCTTTCTGCCTCGATCACCTCTCCCGGAACCGCCTAGGGCAAGCTCTTCAGGTAAGCTGTGAGGGCGGGATTAAGTGTGACGCCGAGGCCCGTCGCCGTGTCCCAACCGGGTGTGGCGTTAGTCCCCGTCGTTACGTCGTAGAAACGGTAATGGTAGAAAGGATTTACAGCTGCTTGATAAAGCAACGAGGTGAGATTGAACGAAGTGGCGCTTCCGCCGAGGATGGTTTTGCCCTGGGCTACCCGTGAGGCATCCACATTGGCCACTATCGCGGCCATTACGGGAGCGGCAAGGCTAGTCCCACCTATGAGAAAAAGACCTGGACCCCCAGCATTGCTCCCCAGGTAGATAAGCACCCCCGTAAATTCGTCCGCAATGGCAGCGATATCTGGTACGCCCCGTCGGCTGCCACAAGTGCTGAAGCCGCTCTGAAACGGCGGCTCGCCTTCGAAGGGGCTGCAACCTCCGCCAGTGCCCCCGCCGCCGAAAACGCTCTCGTCCCAGACCGACTCAAGGTTTCGATGGCTGGTGCTGGTCTCCAGCAGGTGAGTACCACCGACGCAGGTCACATTGGGGCTTGTGCATGGATATTCTGTGAGCCCGAACGCATCCCCCGCGGAAAATAGAATAGGGACTGCGGAAGCAAAGTCCGGGTCGAATGCTCCCTCGCCGGAAAATTCGCCCCCACCCCAGCTATCCGAAACGACATCCGCGTTGGCCTTCGCGCATTGGACTGCGGTGAACAAGTCCAAACCAGAATTGCTGTTGGCAATGACGAGCAGGATCTTGGTATTCGGAGCGATCGAATGCACCCACTGCACATCCAGATCCTCTTCCACGAACCAGCCTCGGATCACGGGGGTTATTGGGTTGGGCTGCGGCGGGGGAGCTCCGCACGTCTGACCGACGATCGTCAGGCAGCCGCTGGCGATTGTACACGCCGGCAAGCCGAAGGAACTGTTGAAATTAGCTAAATCAGCCTCCGTCTGGCTATTGAAGTAAGCGTCCACTATCGCGACCGTTATTCCCGCGCCGCCGTTACCATTACTAATGAAGCTCGTCGTATATGCCGTATTGACGTCCACAGGAAAATAGAAACAAGTGTTCTGGCCAGCGCCGCCGCCGCAGTTGGTCTGTCCGGGCCCGTGCACCAGAGCCGACGGATCCACGATCGACACCATCCAGGCGGGGGGCCGCATGTGCCCAAGCTCGAGTGTCTCCCTGGGCACGACCGGATGGGCTGCATTGGGATTTTGGGCATGGACCGGCGGGCTCAACAGCGCGATCGCGGCCAATACGAACAGAAGACTTCCCCGATGGCGAATAGCCTCAAGCCGCAACCAGCCAAAAACGCCCATCGCAGCTAGCGCTGCGAGCAGCAACGCGACACTGCGCGGTTCAGGCACCGGCCCCGCCGCCGCGTTCAGGGAAACGTCGTCGAGGCCCACATTCATATTAAACAGAGTATCCGTCTCTTGGTAGTCTAGTATGAACGTATCTCCCGGAACGAAACTGGTAATGGCGAAGTTGAATGCGACGTAAGGGTTCGGCACGCCGCCGGTCACTAAGGTATCTCCCGAAAAGAGGGTCGAGAGGGTACCCGCGCCGGTCACAGGATTGCCGCCGGCGCTCAATACCAGGACCTTCATGGTCTCGTCCCCGGTGGAGGAGGCCCAATCATTAATGAACATATCGAAGGTCAGTGTCAGAGAGGTCGTGCCTAACGGGACGGTATAGCTCTGCGACAGGGCATTTACGCCGGGGCCGACTTGATCGGTCACGGCGTACCCCGTGCCGCTGTGCGGTCCGACTGTCGGGTTGCCGGTCAAAGGCGTGGATGTGCCGGTATCCGCAAACCAGCTACCCCCCGAGCCAGCGGAGGAAGCCACGGTCCACCCCGTCAGACCGGTCTCAAAGCCGCCATTGTTGATAAGTTCAACGGCATTAGCGTCAAACGCCAAGGCAAAAATCGGGAACAAAATTCCGGCCAACATGCTTCCGATGTGGCGCATCAAAGGTTTAACTCCCCTTTTTTGAAATGTGGCATCAAGGCGCGCGCCGGTTAGCCTGCGGCGGGCAGCGCGCCCAAGGTGGTGCATTTCCCACATTATCTCTCGTACCCGGTCCATGTCGCTTCTCCACAGCACGCTTCACGATCGCGCGATCAGCGCCGAGCCCAGTTTGGGTCGGCTTGCTTTGGAAGCTTCGGATAGGCCTCGGCACCTGGTTACAACTCAGCTGGGGCGGGCAGGACTTCCGATACTGCCTACCGGCTGCGCGATATCCGTTGCCTTCGTTTGGTTGCTTTGTCCTTCGTTCCGCGCTCCATCATGGTTAACGCAACCTTTATGCCACCCGATCGCTCACCCAAAGAATCCCGCCTTTTCAGCTGGTTGCGGTCGAGTGGGCATAGCAGTTTGGTGGAGCTGTAAAGAATTGGACCATAAGGTATCTGCAACCTATAATTGAAATAGTTATATTTCAATCAGTTAAATCCGGACACCTCCTTGTGTCGTATGTAAAAGATTCCGACACCCTTACCAGGTGCCATTGACGAATGGGTTGCAGATCAGGCGTTCCGCTAGCCTGGCGCTCTATAACCATGTAAAGGATCCCGACACATATCATACCGATCGGCCAAAGCGGCGACGGGGAAATCCTTGGAAACGAAATTTTCAACCTGGCAGTGCGCGGTGTCGTTTCCGTAGCACGGCGGGGTGGCGGAGCGGGGACGATCGGCCGCGACCTGAAGCGTTGGTGAAGAGGATGTCGACATGGCTGCCCAGACCTCGGGGATGCCTCCGAAATGACAAGGGAAGCGGGAAGGCGTTGCGGTGGGGCGCGGGAAGGCGCAGGCTGTGTCCCAGGATTTGTGCGCAACGGGAGGAACCCGCGCGATGAGCGACAACGTCCAGGACTTCAATTTTCTGCAGGGCGTCAAGGTGGTGGATTTCACCCAGTTCGAGGCAGGCACGACCTCGACCGAGGTGCTGGCCTGGTTTGGCGCGGAGGTGGTCAAGATCGAGAACCCGGGGCGGGGCGATCCCGGCCGCCGGCTGCGTCCCGGCAAGCCCGATGACGACCCGTGGTATTTCCACCAGTTCAACGTCAACAAGAAGTCGATAACGTTGAACCTGAAATCGCCAAAGGGGCTCGAAATCGTCAAGGAGATGCTGAAGAAGGCCGACATCATGGCCGAGAACATGGCGCCGGGGACGATCGAGCGCCTCGGCCTGGATTACGAGTTGGTCAAGAAGCTCAACCCCCGTATCATCTATTGTCAGGTCAAAGGGTTCGGCACCGGCAGCCCGCATGAGAAGGGGTTGGCCTTCGACATGATCGCGCAGGCCGCCGGCGGCCCGATCAGCGTCACCGGCGAGCCCGACCGCCCGCCGGTCAAGCCGGGCTTGAGCTTTGGCGACACCGGCACCGGCATGCTGATGGCGGCCACGATGCTCGGCGCGTTGCACGAGCGCAACCGCACCGGCCAAGGAAGGCGGCTGCAGGTGGCGATGCAGGACGCGATGGTCCATTACATGCGCACCTGCTTTTGCACGATGCAGCGCACCGGCAAGCCGGCGCCCCGCAACGGCGCCAAATCCGGCGGCGGCAACAACGCGCCCTCGGGGCTCTACCCGGCCAAGGGCGGCGGTCCCAACGACTACGTCTACCTGACCACCAGCCGGGCCAATCCCGAGCACTGGGCGCGGCTGATGAAATTGATCGGGCGCGAGGAGTTGATCGATGACCCGCGTTTTGCGACCGGCGACGTCCGCGTCAAGAACGAGAAGGAGCTTGACGCGATCATCGGCGAGTGGACCCGCCAGCACGACAAGCGTGAGGCGATGGAGAAACTGATCGCCGTCGGAGTGCCGTCGGGCGCGGTGTTCGACACGATGGAATTGCAGAACGAGCCGAGCTTCGAGGAGCGCGGCATCATGCAGACCGTCCATCACCACAACGGCGACTACAAGATGGCGACCTGGCCGGTGCGAGTCGACGGCAAGACGGTGCGGCTGAAAGGATCGCCGGCGCTCGGGGCAGACAGTGCCGAGGTTCTGCACAACTGGCTCGGCATCGGCGCCGGAGAGGTCGAGGCGCTGCGCCAGGACGGCGTCATCTAGCCGACCGGCGGCAGGCGTGCGATTCGTCCATAATGGAGGGCCTCGCCGTTCGCCTCGACGGAATCTGTCGGACAGCTAACGTGGCCGCCGCGGCGTTGGCTCACTTGACAGGCGCCGGGGTCTTGGGCACCTGAGCGGGTCATGCACTCTGCCGATTATCTTTCCGCCGGTCTCCTCGGCATCGTCGAGGGGCTGACCGAGTTCCTGCCGGTCTCATCGACCGGGCACCTGATCCTCGCCGACAGCCTGCTCGGGATCGAGGGGCCGGAGAGCAAGCTCTTCGACATCGTGATCCAGTTCGGAGCGATTCTCGCGGTGTGCTGGGTCTACCGCGAGCGCTTTACGCATGCTGCGTTGGGCCTCACCTCCGATCCGATCGCGCAGCGGTTTGTGGCGAATGTCGTGATCGCTTTTCTGCCGGCGGCGGTGGCCGGCGTGTTCGCCTATCGGCTGATCAAGGAGGTGCTGTTCTCGCCCTGGGTCGTCGCCGTCAGCCTTATCGTCGGAGGGATTTTGATCCTGATCATCGAGCGGGTGCGGCCGCGGCCGCAAATCCTCGATGTCGACCAGATGAAATTGCGCACGGCGCTCGGGATCGGCTGCTGCCAGATCCTGGCGATGATCCCCGGCGTGTCGCGCGCCGGCTCGACGATCATGGGAGCGATGATGCTGCGCGTCGACCGCGCGGCGGCGACGCAGTTCTCTTTCTTCTTGGCGGTGCCGACGATGCTCGGCGCAACTGTCTACGACCTCTACAAAAACCGCGCCATCCTGACCGTCGAGGGTGGGGAATTGATCGCGATCGGGTTCGTCGTCGCGTTCGTCTGCGCCCTTTTCGTCGTGCGCACTCTCGTCGGCTTTGTCAGCCGGCACGGGTTCGGCGTCTTCGCCTGGTACCGCATCGCAATCGGCAGCGTCGCGCTCCTGCTCCTCGTGATGTCGCGCTGAAGGCCCTCACCCACCAAGCCCCCACCCTAACCCTCCCCCGCGCGCGGGGGAGGGAAGGGGAGGGGGGTCTTCCCTCTCCCGCGGTGCGGGAGAGGAGCTTCGAGTTGAATGTGTTGCAAGCCCCTCTCCCGCACTGCGGGAGAGGGTGCCGAGCGCAGCGCGGCGGGTGAGGGTCTTTCGGCGGGCTCTCAAAAGAAAATGCTGATGTTCTTGGCGACGAGCACGTTCTGGTCGAGGGTTATCTTGCGGCTGCTGACGCGCAGGTCGCCGCCGACGCGGCGCAGAATGTCGCGCCGCGTCCCGACGTAGAAGTCCTGCTCGGTCTCCGAGCGGCTGCGGTAGACGATGAAGTTCGAGTAGACCTCGAGTTCCGGCGGGGTATCGCCGGGCGCGACCTCGATATTGGCAATCAGGTGGCGAGTGCGGGACGGCGGATCCTCCGCCCAGGCCATCCCGGTCTCCAACCGCGCGATGCGGCCCTCCAGCGTTTTTTTGGTCTCATCCAATACGGCCAGTCCATCCTCGTCGGTTGTTTCGTCGACGTTGCGGCCCGGGTTTAGACTGGCAATGGCCTTGCTGGACCGGGGATAAAGGTTGCTCCTCGTCACCATCCAATAGCGGACGTCTTCGGCGAACAGCGCAAGCCAATCGTGAAACCGGCGCTCGTCCAACAGTCGGGCTTCCCGGTAGAGGAACTGCTCGACTTCGCGGATCAGTTCGCCGCCCATGTTCTAGACCTCGGCCCAACTCTCGGCGTCCATCATCCGGGCCCAGCGCCGATAGAATTGCCGATGATTGCTCTCGCTGATGCGCAGATCGCTGGCCGAGGCCTTGAGGTCCTCGTCGAAGCGCTCGTGACCCAGCCCCATCTGGTTGTTCAACGCCATGCGTCGGGCCACGACGCCGCGGCAGGTACGGGTGCATTCCTGCCAATTGTCCATGTCGTCCTGCTCGAAGGTGCCCGACGGGCTGAAGCCACGCACGCCGGCCAGCCGGATCGCCTCTTTGACGTCCGGCGGGGCCGCCTTATCGGCGAAGATCCAGGACCACACCTCGGTCTTGTCGGGTCCGCGCGGGTGCCATACCCGGAAGCTGCGCGAGGTCGCGCGCAACATCGAGAAGTTCGGGAACATCGTGCCGACGATCGGGTTGATGAGCTTTGCCCGGGCGCCGAGCCGCTGTTCCACTTCCGGCCGGATCGCCTTTTCGTATTCCAGAATCTCGGGCATCGGCGGGTCGCCTACATCATTGGGCCCGACGCAAATAAGAATGTGGCCGTTGCCGGGCGAGACCATGCTGCCGGTGGAATTGGGCTTTGTCGCGACGCCCGTACTAAAGGCGGTTTGGACCGCCGAGAGGTGCGTCCATTGCACGTGATAGGCGTCGCCGCCGAAATTTTCGGCCGGGAACTTCCAGTTGCACGGCATGACCCATTTATGTGTGCCGACCACCTCGATCCCGCCCTCGCGGCGGTCGAAGAAGGTATCGAGGTACCAGGTCATTTCGCCGAGGTATTCGCGCAATGGCGGCGCCTGCGGGTCGAAGGTCGCGAACAGCAACCCCTTGTAGCCGTCCAATTGCGCAACCGGCACCAGACCCCAGTTCTCCCGCTCCAATTCGCCGCGGTAGAATTCCCTCAGATAGGGCACCCCGACCAG
The DNA here is from genome assembly GCA_963812675.1 of uncultured Alphaproteobacteria bacterium. Taxonomy (GTDB): domain Bacteria; phylum Pseudomonadota; class Alphaproteobacteria; order ATCC43930; family CGMCC-115725; genus AP-15. Next base: position 13,904 of record CAWEWR010000008.1, read on the forward strand.
CCGGCCGTCATTGCGGTAGGTCCACCCGTGATAAGCGCAGGTGAAGCTCGCGGCGTTCCCGCTGTCGGCGCGGCACAGTCGATTGCCGCGATGCCGGCAGACGTTGAGAAAAGCCCGCGCCCGGCCGTCACTGTCGCGCACCACGAGAACCGGGTCTTCGCCCATATAGGTCGTCAGGAAATCGCCCGGTTTCGGAATCTGGCTTTCGTGGCACAGGAACAGCCAGCAGCGGGCGAAAATCCGCTCCAGCTCCTGCTCATATATCTCCGGCTCGATAAAGATGCGGCGGCTGATAAGCCCCTTATTGTCATCGACCATTCGGCTCATTTCAGCGGTCATTCGGATCGCCTCCTCTAATTCAAGCCCGCCGCGGCATTCTGAGGGTGGCGCCGGCGTCGACCGTCAGGATCGTACCGGTGATGCCTCTGGCATTGGTCCGCGAGGACAAAAATACGTAGGCGCCGGCGAGATCGCCGGGCGCCAGCGCGATCTGTAGCGGATTGTTGGCCCGCAGCCGCTCCTCGGTGTTGGGATCGGCAAATTGCGAGCGGCCGTGCTGTCCCAGAAGCGTAAGCCCGCGCAGATCGGTGATGGTTCCGCCCGGCGCGACCCCGTTCACCCGAATGCGCGGTCCCAGCTCGACCGCCAATTGCCGGATGAGCCCAACGACCGCGTGTTTCGAGGCGGTGTAGAGCGGCCCGCCACCGCCTGAATTCGAGCCTGCCACGGATGCTGTAAAGACCATCGAGCCGTCGGTTTTGGCGAGCTCGGGCAACGCCGCTTTGGCGCCGAGAATGCATCCCTTGACATTGACGCCGAACAGCTCGTCGAAGGCCTCGGGCAGTGTGTCTTCGGGAAACTCGGCGAGTGAAAGAAAGTTGTCGAACACCCCGGCATTGCCGACAAAGATGTCGAGCCGGCCGAACGCCGCGACCGTTTCCATCACGGCGCGCCTGTTGTCGGTGAGTTGGGTCACATCGCCGGTGACGGCGACGACCGCGTCGCTGAATTCGGCCCGCAGCTCTTCGGCTCGGCCGGGCACCCGGTCGAGCACTCCGACACGTGCGCCCTCCGCGATAAAGCGCGCGACAATCGCCCGGCCGATGCCGGAGCCGCCGCCCGTCACCAACGCCACTTGCCCGTCGAGCCAACCCACGGTTCCGTTCTCCTCACTCGTTCAGATTCTTTCTATACCTCGAAGACACGCAGGTCGATGTCCGACCTCGGGAGGCAATCCGATGCGAGATCTCTCTGTCGCTCTGTCCCACGGCGGCGTTTCGCCGGGCGAAGGCTATCTCGAACAGACCCCGGTGCTGCGGGCGCATGCAGGCACGCAGCCCGATCTGTTTTTGCGCTGGAACCGGATTCCGCTTTCGGCGCAGGCGCTCGATGTCGTCGTCCATCTGCACGGATTTTCGCAAAAGGGGGGTGAGATGGTGCTGGGCGAAAAGGTCGAGCGCAGCGGCCTCGATTTGTCCGGCAGGACGCGGCCGACCCTTGCGATGCTTCCCCGCGGGAATTGGCTTCGGCACTATTACTACGACTTTCCGGCCCTGCTCTCGGGCGGCATCGATCACCTGGTGCATTACGGCTTGTCCCGATTCTCCCGCGCATTGTCGTCGGCGGCGCCCGGCGCTCCGCGCGCGTTCGCAGTGGATCGCTTCATCCTCTCGGCTCACTCCGGCGGCGGCATGCCGGCGGTCGACATCATCGCTGGAGCGTCGCGCCCGCCCGAGGAATTGTATGTCTTTGACGGGCTCTATGGCCGGGACCCCGCGAGCGGCAACCCATTGCGTGGGTTGGAGGTCATCGAGGCTTGGCTCGACGCCGGCTTTCGGCGGGAGCCGGAGCGCGAGGGTGCGCTTCGGGTCATCTATATCGAGCAGCAGACGGGTCCTTTCTCGCGCAAAGTGGGGGAACTGATCGCTCGGCATCTGGCGAACGCCGAGCCGGCTCGGGCCGAGCGCCTGGCGCGCCGCTATCGCGTCGAAATCTCCGGGGTCCAGCATTCGCAAATTGCGCGGCGCTGCATGCCCGAGCTGCTCAGTGCGGCGGATGCGCAGTTCAATTGGCTGGAATAGCCATGTGCCTTGCCGTTAGCATGGCTGGTCATCAACCCCGAGGAGGCGAGGAACATGGCCTTTTACGAACTCCGCCAATACAAGGTCCTGCCTGGCAAGATGGATGAGTGGGTCAGGATCATGGAACAGGAAATCATTCCTTTCCAGACCTCGAAAGGGATGGTCATCTGCGGCAGCTTCCGGGGCGAGACCGACGATTCGATTTATATCTGGCTGCGTCGCTTCGAAAGCGAAGCCGAGCGCGAGGCGCAATACAAGGCGGTTTACGAGAGCGACCACTGGAAGAACGAGATTGGGCCGCGCGTTCCTAACTACCTCGATCGCTCCGCGATGGTCGTGACGCGCATCGTTCCGACCGCAGAGTTGAAGATGCGGTAACGCACCCTAAAGACGGCTGGATGAGCTTGCGCAATCCGCGGTCAAGTAACTCCCGCAGTGCGGGAGAGGGGGCCCAGCGCCGCGAGGCGGATGAGGGGCGCTAAATCTATTTCGCGGCGACCGCCATGTCCTCGGCGTACATCTCCGGCAGCACGGTCTCGCGCCAGGTGATCTCGCGCGGGAAGATCTTCTCGATGGCGCGCGCCGAGTAGTAGCTGGTGTCGACGCCCGGCGGGTCGCCGCCTTCCTGCACCGTCTTGACCGCTTGCAGCAGAAGACGCCGGGTTGCGATGATCGCGCGGTCGGCGGGGCCTAGATATTCCTTCGAGCGGTCGACGATCGGCCCCATTCCCTCTTGCACCGCGCGGTCTTGGGTGTTGATGCCGTCGATGCCGGTGAAGGTCTCGTATTTCTGCACCCGGCGGTCGATCATCCAGTCGTTTCGCGCGTTGCGGAACGAGCGGAACTCGCCCGACTGCTCGACATAATCGGGGCCGTTGCCGTTGCCGCGCTCCATGCGGTCTTCCTCGGTCAGCCCCTCCGCGCCGTAGCTGTACATCCAGTTGTACACCATGCAATTCTCGTCATCGATCGGGACCCAGATGTGCCCGGCGATATTCGTGCGGTCGCCGCCGCCCAAAGCGCGCCCGAGCTGTTGTGGCCGGATCTGCGTGAACGGCATCACGAAGTGGTAGGAACGGACATAGGTCTTGTCTTCGTCGAGCGGGCGGATCCCGACATAGCGATAGCCGTAATCGGTCACGTCGACTTCGAGGATCGGCGCCTTGCCTCGCACAAACGGCCCTTGGACGGGGATGCCGGGCCGGCTGGTGTTCGGGATGATCGTGCGGTGCAGGATCGGAGCATGCGAGGTGTCGATGCCGCCTTCGAGCGCCTGCAGCCAGTTGCACTCTTCCCAGACCTTGGACACGTGCCGATGGGTTTCCGGCACCTGCGTCCATTCGAAGGTCGGCGGTGCCGGCATCTTCCCGCGCGGCCCCATATAGGCCCAGATCACCCCGCCGATCTCAGTCGTCGGATAGGCGGTCAGCCGGACTTTGTGGCAGAACGGCTCCGGCTCGTTCATCTGCTCGAGACAGTTGCCGTCGACGTCGAATTTCCAGCCGTGATAGATGCAGCGCAGCCCCGATTCCTCGTTGCGCCCGAACCACAGCGAGGCCCGGCGGTGCGGACAAAATTCGTCGACGAGCCCGATGCGTCCTTGGCTGTCGCGAAAGGCGACGAGCTTCTCGCCGAGCAGCTTCACGCGCACCGGCGGGCAATCCGGCTCCGGCACTTCCCGCGACATCAGCGCCGGAATCCAGTACCGCCGCAACACATTGCCCATCGGCGTGCCCGGCCCTACCCGCGTCACCAGCTCGTTCTCTTCGCGCGTCAGCATTGTGGTTCCTTTCTTCCAACCTTCGGCCAGAACGCGATAATCCGCCGATCGACCGTCGAGGACAAGAGCGAGCCGACACTCGGGCGTGTGCGGTCCCGCGGTGTTCTGGTACGAAGGGCCGATCGAGGCGTCAAGAGGGGTAAGCGATGAATATAATCCTGCGGCAGGGCACTCCCGCGGATGCGGCGGCCTGTGGAGTGATCTGCTTCGAGGCATTCAAGTCGATCGCGAGCGAGCACAACTTCCCGCGGGATTTCCCGTCGGCGGAGATTGCGACGGGCCTCATGAAGATGCTGCTGGCCCATCCCGGGGTCTATGGGGTCGTTGCTGAGCGCGACGGCAAGGTGGTCGGCAGCAACTTTCTCGACGAGCGCAGTCCGATTGGGGGCATCGGCCCGATCACGGTCGATCCCGCCGCGCAAAACCAGTCGATCGGCCGTCGCCTGATGCTCGATGTGATGGAGCGTTGCGAGCGCCGCAGCGTCGCCGGGGTCCGGCTCCTGCAATCGGCCTACCATAATCGTTCGCTTTGCCTCTATACGAAGCTCGGATTTGAGACGCGCGAGACGGTGTCGAAGCTCGACGGAAAGCCGCTGGGGACCAGCTTGCCGGGCTACGAGGTGCGGCCGGCGGTGGAAGGCGACCTCCCCGCTTGCAACGCGGTGTGCCAGCGGGTCCACGGGCACGACCGCGGCGGTGAGCTCGGTGATGCGATCCGCCAGGGATCAGCCCGGGTCGTCGAGCATTTGGGCGAGATTACCGGCTACTGCACTGATATCGCCTTCTTCGCTCACGCCGTCGCCGAGACCAACAATGGCCTGAAGGCATTGATCGGATCGGCCTCTGCTTTCCCCGGCGGTGGATTCCTGGTGCCGACGCGCAACGGCAACCTGTTTCGCTGGTGCCTGCGGCACGACCTGCGCCTCGTGCACCAACTGACGTTGATGACGGTTGGCCTCTACAACGAGCCGTCGGGCGCGTATCTGCCGTCGGTGCTTTACTGACCTAGTGCTCCGAGTCACTCACACAATTCATCAACCAATGGCGCGCCACCGCTCATACCAAATCCCGCTACACCGGCGAAAGCCGGTGCCTACTGCAAAAGTGGATCCCGGCCTTCCCCACGGAACAAGTCCGTGGGCTGAAGGCCCACGGGAAAGCGGGGAGGGGAGGTCGAGCTGCATCAACTGAATGAATCTGTGCACCAGAATGGCTTCGACTTCAGCACGATGATAACTTGCTGCTGACCGTTTGGCGTCCGCAATGCCGGTCAAGGACTTTTCTATGAACGAGCAAGACTTGCGAGATCTCATTGCGTCCGTGAAAGCCGGGCGGGTATCCCGCCGCGCCTTTGTGCACCGGATGGTAGGCCTCGGCCTCACGGCTCCGTTTGCGACCCGGCTGCTGGCCCATGCTGGTTTGGCGCAGACCGCGACCCAAGCCGAGTACAAACCGACCAAGGCCGGGGGCGGCGGAGCGCTCAAGATGCTGTTCTGGCAGGCCCCGACCTTGCTCAATCCGCATTTCGCCGTGGGCACGAAGGACCAGGAGGGCGCGCGCATTTTCTACGAGCCGCTAGCGGGATGGGATCCCGACGGCAATTTGGCGCCGGCGCTCGCCGCCGAAATCCCCGACATCGAGAATGGCGGCGTCGCACCTGACGGCATGTCGGTGACCTGGAAGCTCAAGAAGGACGTGCAGTGGCACGACGGCAACCCGTTCACCGCCGACGATGTCGTGTTCACCGGCGGGTATGCCGGCGACCCGGCAACCGCTTCCACGACGATCGGCAACTACCAGGACATCAAAGTCGAAAAGGTCGATCCTCTCACCGTTCGCGTGCACTTTCCCAAGCCGACGCCATTCTGGGCGAGCCCCTTCGTCGGCTACTTCGGCATGATCATCCCGAAACATTTGTTTGAGCCGTACAAGGGAGCCAATTCCCGCGAAGCGCCGGCAAATCTGCAGCCGGTCGGAACCGGCCCCTATCGGTTTGTCGAGTTTAAGCCGGGTGATTTGGTCAAGGGCGAACGCAACCCCTCCTATCATCTGCCCAACCGCCCCTATTTCGACACGATCGAAATGAAAGGGGGCGGCGACGCCGTGTCGGCGGCACGCGCCGTGCTTCAGACCGGCGAATACGACTATGCATGGAATTTGCAAGTCGAGGACGAGATCCTCCTCAGGCTCGAGAACGGCGGCAACGCCAGGGGCCGTGTCGAGATCGTGCCCGGCAGCAATATCGAGCACATTGAGATCAACAACACCGACCCCTGGACCGAGGTCGACGGCGAGCGCTCGAGCGCCAAGACAAAGCATCCGCTGTTCAGCGATCCGGCGGTCCGACGCGCGCTGGGCCTGCTCGTGGACCGCGCCTCGGTCGAGGCTCATATTTACGGGCGCACCGGGCTCGCGACCGGCAACTTCATCAACAACCCGCCGCGCTTCGCTTCAAAGAACACGAAATGGGAGTTCAGCATCGACAAGGCGAACCAGGTGCTGGACGAGGCCGGTTGGCCTCGCGGCTCGGACGGCGTCCGCAGTAAGGATGGCAAGAGGCTGAAGCTAGTCTTCCAGACCTCGATCAACGCGCCGCGCCAGAAGACTCAGGCGATCGTCAAACAGGCCTGCCAGAAAGCGGGCATCGAGGTCGAGCTCAAATCGATAACGGCGTCGGTGTATTTTTCCTCCGACGTGGCGAACCCGGATACTTATACAAAATTCTACGCCGATATGCAGATGTTCACGACGAATATGAGCGAGCCCGACCCCGGCTTCTTCATGCGGCAGTTCCTCTCCTCCGAAATTGCATCCAAGGACAACAAATGGCAGGGCCGCAATATCACGCGCTGGCACAATGATGATTTCGAAAAGGCTTTTCATGCGGCCGAGGGCGAGCTCGACCCGGTCAAGCGGGCGGCGTTGTTTATCGCGATGAACGATATGGTCGTGGGAGATCCTGCGGTCATCCCGGTCGTGTACCGCCCGAGCGTTTCGGCGATGTCGCGTCAGCTCCGGGCGACTTTGAGTGGTTGGGATAACGTTTTGTGGGATCTGAAGAACTGGTACCGCCAGACATGAGGGCGCTCAGAAGAGATGCCGGTCAGGGAGCGTTTCATGGATGAGCGGGAGCTACGAGAGCTCATTTCCGCAGTAAAGGCGGGGCGCGTGTCGCGCCGCGCCTTCGTGCGCAAGATGGTCGGCCTCGGCCTTACGGCGCCTTTTGCGGCCCAGCTGCTGGCCCACGCCGGGCTGGCGCAAACAGCGCCTCCAACCGACTACAAGCCGACCAAGGCCGGCGGCGGCGGTACGCTCAAGCTGTTGTTCTGGCAAGGCGCCACCTTGCTCAATCCACACTTCGCCGTCGGCACCAAAGACCAGGAAGGGGCCCGGATATTTTACGAACCGCTTGCCGCCTGGGACCCCGAGGGCAATTTGATCCCGGTGCTGGCCGCCGAAACACCCGACATCGAAAACGGCGGCATCGCCGCCGACGGCATGTCGGTGACCTGGAAGCTCAAAAAAGGCGTGGAATGGCATGATGGCCGGCCATTTACCGCCGACGATGTCCTGTTCAATTGGGAATACGCTTCCGATCCGGCGACCGCGGCTACGACGATCGGCGACTACCGGGATGCCAAGGTCGAAAAGGTTGATCCGCTGACCGTGCGGGTTCGTTTCGAGAAGCCGACGCCATTCTGGACCCGTATGTTCGTCGGCAGCACCGGCATGATCGTTCCGAAGCATCTGTTCGACAATTACAAGGGTGCTGGTTCGCGCGATGCTCCGGGAAACCTGAAACCAGTCGGAACCGGTCCCTACCGATATGTCGAGTTCAAGCCGGGTGATGTCGTCAGGGGCGAGCGTAACCCCGCATACCACGTGCCGAACCGGCCATATTTCGATGCGATCGAGATGAAGGGGGGCGGCGACGCTGTCTCGGCGGCACGCGCCGTGATCCAGACCGGCGAATACGACTATGCGTGGAACATGCAGGTCGAGGACGAGATCCTCGTCAGGCTCGAAAACGCCGGCAGCGCCAAAGGCCGCGCCGAGATCGTCCTGAGCCGAGCGATCGAGCACATCCAGCTCAACAACACCGATCCGTGGACGGAGGTCGATGGCGAGCGCTCGAGCCCCAAGTCGACGCACCCACTGTTGAGCGACCCGGCCGTCAAGCAGGCGCTCCGCCTACTCGTCGATCGTGCGTCGGTCGAGAAGTACATATATGGACGCACCGGGGTCGCGACCGGAAATTTCCTCAACAACCCGGAACGCTTTGTATCGAAAAACACGACGTGGGAATTCAACATCGAAAAGGCGAACCGGCTGCTCGAAGAGGCGGGCTGGAAGCGTGGTTCCGACGGCATACGGGGAAAGGACGGCAAGAAACTCAAATTCGTATTTCAGACCTCGATCAATGCGCCGCGCCAGAAGACTCAGGCCATTGTGAAGCAAGCCTGCCAAAAGGCGGGTATCGATGTTGAACTGAAATCGGTCACGGCCTCGGTCTACTTTTCTTCCGATGTGGCGAATCCCGATACCGCCAGGAAATTTTACGCGGATATCCAAATGTTCACAACGGGCACGCCGTCGGTTCCCGATCCGGAACGCTTCATGCTGCAGTTTGTCTCTTGGGAGATCGCTTCGAAGGACAACAAATGGCAGGGAACCAACGCGACACGCTGGCGCAACGAGGAGTACGACAAGGCGTTTCTCGCGGCCCAGGTCGAGCTCGATCCGGTGAAGCGCGCCGCGTTGTTTATCAAGATGAACGACATGGTCGTGAACGAGATAGCCGTCATCCCGGTCGTGAACCGCCGCTGGGTGGCCGTGATGTCAAACAAACTCAAAGCAACGTTGAGTGGCTGGGACAACGATTTCTGGAACCTGAAAGACTGGTACCGCGAGACATGACCCCGGGGACGACGAAACATACCCCCTCTCCGCCCTCTAGCGGGCGGAGAGGGGCAAAAGATCGCGACGCCGGATGAAATTGTGGGCCGCTATCTCCTCCGCCGGTTGCTGATTGCGGTCCCGAGCCTGCTCGGGATCAGCGTCGTGCTGTTTGCGGTGCTGGCGCTGGCGCCTGGCGACCCGTTCGGCGAACTCGCGAGCAACCCGAATGTGCCACCCGAGGTGGGGGCCGCATTGCGCGCGAAATTCGGGCTCGACGATCCGATCGCACTGCGCTACCTGCGCTGGCTCTCCGCGATGCTGCATGGCGACTGGGGTTTTTCTTTCGTCAGCCGGATGGATGTCGACACCCTGATCCTCCAGCGGCTGCCGGCGACCTTGTTCATCATCGGGTCGTCACAGGTTCTGGCGCTGCTGATCGCGCTGCCGGTCGGCGTCTATTCGGCAGTGCGGCCCTATTCGATCTTCGACCACATCGCCAATCTGCTGGCCTTCATCGGCTTTTCATTGCCGACATTCTTCACCGGTCTTCTGTTCATCCTGCTGTTCAGCATCTACCTCGACTGGCTGCCATTCGTTTACCGCACCGACATTGGCGGCTCCGGCTGGCATTGGTATTGGGAGCAGTTCAAACAGTCGGCAATGCCGGTGGCGGTGCTCGCCCTGTTGCAGGCGGCCTCCTGGACCCGTTATGTACGCTCCTCGGTGCTCGAAGTGAGTCGGCTCGACTATGTCACCACCGCCCGCGCGAAGGGGCTCCCCGAGCGCACGGTCTTGATCAAGCATGTCGTGCGCAATGCGTTGATCCCTGTAGTAACCCTGGTCGCGCTCCAGATGCCGGCACTGTTCGGGGGCGCCATCGTCACCGAGCAGATATTTCGCATCCCGGGCATCGGATCGCTGCTGATCAGCTCGATCCTCGCCAACGACACGCCGGTTATTATGGCGGTGACGTTTGTGTTCGCCTGCCTGGTGATCCTGTTCAACCTGCTTGCCGACGTCCTCTATGGCTGGCTCGACCCTCGCATCGCCTACCGCTAGCCCGATTCTGGAGGGTCTCGCATTGGGCGAGCGGGGATCGCCCGCCGGCGAGATTTGGCGCCGCTTTCGCCGGCACAAGCTGGCGGTCGCGAGCGCCGTCATTCTGGCATTGATGGCGCTGGCGGTGGCATTCGGACCGCTGCTGTGGCGAGTGCCGATCAACGACATCGATTTCAGCTCGCATCTCGAAGGCCCGTCGTGGAATCATCCGTTCGGCACCGACGATCTCGGCCAGGATCTGCTCGCCCGGATGCTTTATGGCGGGCGCATATCGCTTGCCGTCGGACTGGCCGCCATGCTGGTGGCGGTCACTGTCGGCACCGCAATTGGGGCGATTGCCGGCATGTCCCGCGGCAGTATCGACGCGGCGCTGATGTGGCTCACCGACCTGTTCCTGTCGCTGCCGCCATTGCCGTTGCTGTTGCTGGTCATCTACCTGTTTCGCGAACCGTTGACGAAGCTGGTCGGGCTCGAGCTTGGCACCTTTATCCTGATCGTCGTGGTCATCGGCGGCTTCCGGTGGATGCAGGTGGCGCGGCTGGTGCGCGCTCAGTTTCTCACGCTGCGCGAGAAGGAGTTCGTCGAGGCGGCGCGCGCGTTGGGCATGACGGGCTTACGACTGGTGATACGGCACATCCTGCCGAACTCGTTGGGGCCCATCATCGTCGCCGGTACGATCGACGTTGCCGCCGCGATCATTGCCGAATTGACCCTGTCCTTTCTCGGCCTCGGCTTCCCGCCCGATATTCCCACTTGGGGACGCATTCTGTATGATGCCAAGGACTATCTCGACATCGCCCCGCATTGGGCGTTGTTCGCCGGCGGGGCGATTTTTCTCGCGGTGCTCTCGATCAACTTCATCGGCGACGGATTGCGCGACGCGATGGATCCGCGCACCCAGGCCTAAACGCCATGGGAGGCGAAGAAGTGGCGCCAGCCGTCCTCGATCGGTTGACCGTCGCGCAAAGCCCTGAGCAAGCCGGTATGCACTTCGACTGCGGTGCCGCACGGTAGCGCGAGCCAGCGGATCTCTTCCGGTCCGTCGACCCGGCCACACAGGGCGCGGTTGAGATCGGCTACAGAAACGCGTCCGGGCTCGGCAGGCATAATGTCCCCGGCAGCGCATAATGTCAGAAGCGTCTTCAGATCGCCGGTCCTCGCTGGCCGACCCGCAGCCAATGCCGCTATGATGGCCCTAGCCGCCGGCCTGTCATAGGCGAAGGATCCGGCAGGTGTCGTCGTCCTATAGCGGATCGCCGGCACCGGGCGGGCCAGCGCGAAGGTGCTCGAATGCAGGCGGCCGGCCCGCTCGCCGGGGCCGAGGCGCCGGTTGCCGCGGGCGAAGACGTCACAGCGGAACCGTTGGTCGAGGCAATAGTCGCGCACCAGCTCGCGGGCGTCAGGATCGGTTATGGCCCCAAGCATCTGGCGGGCCCTTTCGTCGAGCACCATCCAGTCGAAATTTTCGCTCAGTGTCGCGGAGCCGACCGGCTCGAGTCCGATCGTCACCATGTCTCTCCTGACCTCGGTGACGTAGAGCGGCTGCCATGCGGGGGGCATGAATTCGTGGACGAGATAGGCCGGCGGATAATCTTCCGGCCGCTCCTGCAACTCTTTGACGATGAAGCTTGCCGTTAGTGACGCGATGCCGGCGCCGGCCAGAGTACGGGCGACCTCGGCGGCGGCGCTAAGGCGCCCGGAATTGTTGCCGGGGAATGTACGGCCAATCTCTCTCAGCAGACCTTGGAACGGCAGATCGCGCGCCCAGCCCGGCATCGCGTTATAGCTGAGGTAGACGAGACCGCCCGGCTTGAGCCGACGGTCGATAAACCGGCGCACGGCGCACTGCGCCTCGGGGCCGATCCAGGTGTAGACGCCGTGCGCGACGATGTAATCGAACTGCGGCAACTCGAGACCGACCGCTGCAGCAAAATCGACGGCATGCAATTGCAGGTTCGGGATCGCCGCGGCCGCCGCCAGCCGGCGGGCATGATCGATGTGCGCCGGCATCGCATCGATGCCGTGGAACATGCCCGAAGGATGGGTTGCGGCGAGGATTGCGGCGGTGACGCCCTGGCCACAGCCGAGATCACACCACGCGAACCCACTTGTCCTGGTAGGGGGCTCGATGCCGGCGACGAGCGCCACATGATCGAGCCAGGCCGGCGCCAGCATCGGTTTGAAGTCCCGCAAATACGGGATGTCGGCCGCGTAACCGTCATCTTCTCGCGCCATTATTTATCGATATCACCACGGAGCGTGCGGAGACCACGGAGAAAGGATCGCAACAAAGGGCGCGATGGTCGCAATTGCTCGAGGTGGCGCTACCCTCACCCACCAAGCCCGTCGGGCTTGGTCCCCCCTCTCCCGCACTGCGGGAGAGGAGCTAAAATTATTAGAGCTGAGTCCGTTGTGTAGCCCCTCCCCCGCACTGCGGGAGAGGGTGGCGAGCGGAGCGAGACGGGTGAGGGTCCGGCCGAGGCCCAAATTTCGGCCGAGTGAACGGGAACCACAACGCCGCCATCGAACAAAGCGGGAATAATTGCTATATTCGTCTGTGGAACGATTTCGGTTGCGGCAGCAACGCCCCCGCGAGGAAGGCCGGTGGCAGAAGTCCAGGTAGTCGAACGAAAGCTTGCCGTGATCTTTGCGGCCGATATTGCCGAGTACAGCCGGCTGATGGGGCTGGACGAGGTCGGCACGTTGCGCCGGCTGCAAGCCTACCGGGCCATCCTCGATCGATTGATCGCCGCCCATCGCGGCCGGATCTTCAATACCGCCGGCGACAGTTTTGTCGCCGATTTTGCAAGCCCGGTCGATGCCGTCGAATGCGCCGTCGCGGTCCAGGACGCCATTGAAAAAGAAAACGAGGGTCGCCCGGCCGGCGAGCAGATGCGGTTCCGCATCGGCGTCCATCTCGGAGACGTGATCGTCGAGGGACCAAACCTGTTCGGCGACGGCGTCAATATCGCCGCCCGGCTGGAGGCTCTCGCCGAACCGGGCGGTATTTGCCTCTCCGGCGCCGTGCGCGACCAGATCGGCTCTCGCCTGCCTGTCGGGTTGACTTCTCTCGGCGAGCGGCAGGTCAAGAACATCGCCGAGCCGGTGCGTGTCTTCCGGGTCGGCGGAGGGCCCGGCCGCGGGTCATCGTCTTCCGGGCGCCGCCGACCCGCGACAATTCGTGCCGTCAGGGCCGTTCTCGCGGTCCTGGCGCTGATCGCGGCAGCGGGTGCCGCATGGTGGTTCTGGCCCGGCCGGCATTCCGAACCGCAACAGCTCCAGGCGGAGTCGGCGAGCGCTCCGGTTCAGCCCTATCCCGCGCCGCGATTGTCGATTGTCGTCTTGCCCTTCGCCAATCTCAGTGACGACCCGCAACAAGAGTATTTCGTCGACGGCATAACCGAAGATTTGACGACCGACCTCGCGCGCATCGAGGGAAGCCAGGTCATCGCCCGAAACACCTCATTCACCTACAAGGGCAAATCGGCCGACGCCAAGCGGATCGGCCGCGAATTGGGCGTCCGCTATGTTCTCGAGGGGAGCATCCAGCGGTCCGGCAATCAGGTCCGGATCAACACCCAGCTGGTCGATGCCGAAACCGGCGCGCATCTGTGGGCCGAGCGCTTCGATCGGGATGCCGGCGATTTGTTCGCCCTGCAGAACGAGATCACCGCGCGGATCGCCCGCGCGCTGCAATCACAGCTGGCGATCGCCGAATCTCGCCGCCCGACGGCCCGCCCCGATGCGCTCGATTATATCCTGCGCGGCCGTGCCGTGCTGACGAAACCGATTTCGAGGGAGAGGTACGACGAGGCGGCAAGCCTATTCGAAACCGCGTTGGCGCTCGACCCTCAGGCCACCGATGCGGCGGCCTGGCTGGCGGCCGCTCTCGCCGCACGGGTAGTCGACGACCTCAGCGATCTACCCAACGAAGATCTGCATCGCGCCGAGCGCCTGGCGGCGCAGGCCTTGGCGATGTCGCCCAACAGCGCGCTCGCGCATTATGTCAAAGGCCAGGTGCTGTTCGCACAATCGCGCTGTAAGGAGGCCATTCCCGAATACGAAAGAGCAATTTCGCTGGATCGCAGCCGAGCTCCGGCGTATGCGCGGCTCGGCTTTTGCAAGTTTCTCACCGGCTCCGTCGAGGACGCGATCCCGTATTTCGAGCAGGCGATCCATCTGAGCCCGCATGAGCCGGCCATCGCCGCGTGGTACGGGCGGATGGGGGTCATCTATCTGCTCCAGTCACGTATCGACGAGGCAATCGGCTGGCTGGAAAAGGCGAACAGCGAAAATGCGCGGCTCGCGTTCGTCCACGCCTATCTCGCAGCCGGTTACGCGCTCAAAGGCGATCCCGAACGAGCTCGCACAGAGCTCCGCGAGGCGCAGGGGCTGAGCAACGCCTATTTTAGCTTGGCGAGCGTCGAAAAGTCGAATTGGTACGACAATCCCAAGATGCGTGCCTTGGCCGAAGCCACCTATTTCCCTGGTCTGCGGCAGGCCGGCATACCGGAAGAGTGACGTCATGCATAGGATACGAAGGCTTACGATCGCGTCCCTCTTGCTGATGGCGCCGGTCGGTGCCATGGCGCAAGGGACGGCGGTGCGCCAGGCCTGCGGAGCGGAGATCCAGCAGCATTGCGCCGGGGTTCAACCCGGCGAGGGGCGGTTGCGGGCCTGCATCAAGGAGAATTTCGCCGCCTTCTCGGAACCGTGCAAGCGAGCCATGCTGAGCAGCGTGGCGGTGGTCCGGGCCTGCAAGGCCGATGTCCAGCGGACGTGTCCGGATATTCAACCCGGTGGGGGCCGCATCCAGGCCTGCATGAAGGACCATTTCGCCGAATATTCCGACACCTGCAAGCAGGCCATCATCACTGCCAAATTCGGCAGCCGGTAGCGCCCTCGCCGAGGCCCCTCCGTGCCGTTTGCACAAGAGGGCCGTTCGCACAAGAGGAGGATCGGCGCCCTAGATCGCGCGGCCGCGCAGCTCGTTGTTGGTGCGGCGGTCGCCGCCGAGCCAGCGCGCGAGTTCGCTGTGCGCGTCGGCGCGGCGGATCGCGTCGATCTCGGCGACGTCTTCCGGATCCTGGGTGAATTCGACGATCAGCCCGTCGGGCGAGGCGACGTAGATCGATTTGCAGTAGCCGTGGTTCGTCTCGCGGTATTTCTCGCCGGCGCGCTCGAGACGCTGCTTCAATTCCTCGTAGGTCTCGCGCTCGGCCTTGAACGCGATGTGGTCGTAGCGGCCGATTTTGGCCGGCTGCTTGGCCTGGGTCATCTCGTAGAGCTCGGGATCGGCGAATTGGAAGAAGGCGAGCGCGCCGCCGTCGGCCATCGCGAAGAAGGTATGGCAAAATTCGACCTCGCGCTGCAGTTCCGCACTGAAGTTCTTCTCGCACCAGGTCGCGACCAGAGGAATCCCGAGCAGATCCTCAAAAAACCGCCGGTTGACCTCATGGTCCTTCACCACAAAGGCATTGTGATGCAGGCGCGACGGCAGCTTCGACAACAGTCGTCGGCCTTCTGTCGCGCGGGCGGCTTCGATCGTATCCATTTCATCCCTCCGGTGGTTTACCGACACGAATTTTCAGCGACGATATCACAAAATGATGCATGCTCGCGCGAACCTTCCGCTCGCAGCTAGGGGAATATCGTGAAAGTCAGCGCAATGATCCGGCTCAGCCCCGGCGCCGAGCCGCACACCCGATTGCTGAGCCGCATCGCCGATTACGCCCGCCGCATCGAGGCCAGCGGGTTTCCCGGGATCTGGGTCGGGGATTCGATGGGCCGGGGCCGGCCGACGCTCGATCCGCTCACCGCGCTGGCGGCGCTCGCTGCGGTGACCGAGCGCGTCGAACTCGGCATTGGCGTGCTGCAGGTGTCGTTGCGCCATCCGATCGAGCTCGCCCATCGCGTGCAGTCGGTGCAGGCCTTGTCTGGCGGCCGGCTGCGCCTCGGCGTCGGCAGCGGCTCGACGCGGGCGGATTTCGAATTGCTCGGCGGCGATTACGACCACCGTTTCCGTACCTTGCGGAATTCGCTCGAGACGATGCATCGGGTGTGGCGCGGCGAGCCGGTCAACGGCGGCGGCTTGTCGATCTGGCCCGGCTGCGAGGGCGGGCCGCCGATATTGATGGGCGCCTGGCGCAGCCCGCGGTGGATCACCTATGCCGCGGAGGAATGCCAGGGCTGGACCCCGTCCGGCCGTTACAGCAGCTGGGAGGATCTCGAAGCCGGCATGCGCATCTACCGCGAAGCAGGCGGCACCAACGCCGTCCTCGCCAACGTCGCCGTCGACCTCGCCAATCGGCCCGGATCCGCCGACCTCGCCGCGGCCACCAACGTGGCGCTCGTCTGCCCCCCGGACGAGGCGCGCCGCCGGTTGACGCGGATGGAGCAGTTGGGGTTCGAGGAAGTCCTGCTGGTCTCGCATCACAGCGTCCTCGATGAGCTGCAAGAGGTCCGCAGCTGGGTGGCTTGACACCGGGAACAGCCGGCGCATGCTTGCTCCAGGTTTCGATCTGAGCCGAGGCACGAGATGATCAGTGCGGATCTGGCCGGCAAGGCGGTGCTGGTGACCGGGGCGGCCTCCGGCATCGGGCTCGCCGCCGCCGATATCTTTTCACGCTGCGGCGCGACGGTGGCGCTCAACCATTTGCCCGACGATCCGCGTGGGCCGGCGGCGGTGGAACGGCTCAAGGCGGAGGGCCGGCGGATCGTCGCCGCCCCCGGGGACGTGTCGCGGCCGGGTGAGGCCGAGCGGATGGTCAGGAATGCGATCGAGGCGCTCGGCCGGCTCGACTTTCTCGTCAACAACGCCGGGACGCCTGCCACCCCGACGCCGATCCCGTTCTCCGACCTCGACGCTCTGACCGAGGAATTCTGGTCGCGAATTCTGACGACCAACCTGATCGGGCCGTTCCGTTGCGCCCACGCCGCGGTCCCGGCGCTGAAGGCAGCGCATGGCGCGATCTGCAACACCGCCTCAATCGCCGGCGTTCAGGGCTCGGGCAGCAGCATCCCCTATGCGACGAGCAAGGCGGGCCTCATCAATCTGACGCGCAGCCTGGCGCGCAC
>CAWEWR010000009.1:0-71115 GCA_963812675.1 uncultured Alphaproteobacteria bacterium
AAAACCGGCGGCATCGGCGAAGGCATCGGCAAATTGCGCGCCGTAGACGAGCAGCTTTTTCGGGACGCAGCCGCGGATGACGCAAGTGCCGCCGACCCGGCTGTCCTCGCAGATCGCGACGCGCGCGCCGTAGCTGCCGGCGCGACGCGAGCTAGCGACGCCTCCCGACCCCGCTCCGATCGTGAACATGTCGAAATCATAGCGCGGCATCGCGGGCTCACTCCGTTGTCTCGGGTTCGTCGATCTTCTGGTTGTCACAAACATGGCCTTTCACCGCAAGCGCTACGACCTATACCGAGGAGCAGTATCATACGCTCGCAGTTCACCGTTTTCCCGGCGGAGGCCGGGATCTATGCTGATCACGGGCACCGGCGTCCGCCGGTGAGGGAATGATCGGGTTCTGGCGGGAGGCTGCAAAAATGAAAGTCTTCGTATTCGATCTCCTGGCTTACGGCGAACAGCTCGAGCACCTGAAAGTCGACAACGAGCTGCCCTACCCGCTGCCAAAGAAATACTTCAAACCCGAAATCGCCGCGCGGACTTATGCCGAGCACCTCGAGGCCTGGGAAGAGTTGGATCATTTGGGGTATGACGGAGTGGGGTTCAACGAGCACCACTGCTCGCCCTACGGCCTGATGAACTCGCCGAACCTCTTGGCCGCCGCGGCGGCGCAACGCACGAAGCAACTCAAGCTGCTGATCTACGGCAATCTCCTGCCGCTGCACGAGCCGCTGCGGCTTGCCGAAGAGCTCGCGATGCTCGACTGCATGTCCAATGGGCGGCTGATTTGCGGCTTTGCCCGCGGCATTTCGCGCGAGTACCAGGTCCACAATGTGCCGTTGGCGCAGTCGCGCGCCCGTTTCGAAGAGGCCTTCGACATCATCACCCGGGCGTGGACCGAAGAAGTATTCTCGTATAGGGGCGAATTTTGGTCCTACAAGGATGTCGCGATGTGGCCGCGGCCAGTCCAACAGCCGCATCCACCGATCTGGATGCCGGTTGTCGGCAGCAAGGAGTCGATCGAGTTCGCCGCCAGGCGCGATCTGCCGATCACTCCCGGCCTCGGCCGCTCGCGCGGATTGCGGGACGACATTATTCGCTATTACGCCCGGTGCCTCGCGCAGGCCGACCACCGCATTACTCCCGGTCACTTATCGCTCGGCATCAGCGCCTATGTCGCCGACAGCAAGGCCGAGGCGGTGCGCGAGATGGGACCCTACCACCTCTATTTCAATCAAACTTTGTTCAGCCACGGCAATTTCACCGAGACCGAATTGCAACGCCAAACCGGCTATTCGACCTC
The DNA here is from genome assembly GCA_963812675.1 of uncultured Alphaproteobacteria bacterium. Classification (GTDB taxonomy): domain Bacteria; phylum Pseudomonadota; class Alphaproteobacteria; order ATCC43930; family CGMCC-115725; genus AP-15. The sequence goes on from CAWEWR010000009.1 coordinate 1,304, forward strand.
TGCTTCGACCGATTACGTAAGCCCGGAAAACCGCCGCGCCGCCCAATTCGCCCGCGAGGATTTTCGCGGCCTGACCATGGCCGATGTCGAGCGCCAGGCCGAGCAGATGCCGTGGGGCACGGCGGCCGAGGTCACCGAGCGGATCATCGAAGCGGCAGACACTGCCGGCGCCGACAATGTGCAGATCAGCCTCAATCGCGGAGTATTGCCGCATGAAATGTTCATGGAGCAGATTCGCCGCTTTGCCCGCGACGTGCTCCCGGCCTTGCAGGCGCACAACGTCGAAACCGTTCCGCTGGCGGAAGAGGTTCCAGCCTAACTCGGCAGCCGCATCTCGACATGCGCGACGCCGAAATCGTCATAGGGCTCGGAGGTCGTGGCAAAGCCGAAGCTCTCGTAAAAGGGCACGAGAGGGACTTGCGCGCCAAGGCCGATCTCTCTCAGCGGAAAGCGCTCGCGACAGAGGATCAGCGCCTTCTCCATTAGCATTCGGCCGAGGCCGCCCCGTCTCAGGGACGGCGACACCGCAACGCGGCCGATCCTGACCATGGGCGGCGGGCCGGCTGTTGCAGTCAGCCGAAGATAACCGATCAGCTCATTCTCCAACCGGGCTGCCAAATGCCAGGCGCTCTGGTCCAGGCTGTCTAGGTCGGGATAAGCGGAGGCCTGCTCGACGACGAAGATGCTTTGCCGGAAGCGCAGCAGCTCATAGAGCTCACCTGCCGTCAACTCGTCGAAACGCCGCCATTGCGTTGTGATCCCCGGCATGCTGGTCTTTCCTCTCACTCGCGGCGTTTCCCCGGGATCCGGTGGGCGCGGCTGGCGCGCAGGGTCGCGACCGTCACCGACCCGGGGAAGAACATTGCGATCGCGGTGCATCTTGCGGATAGTGACTGATATACACCGGGAAAAGATGCGGCAAATTCCTATGATCATTGATTGCCACGGCCACTACACGACCTCCCCTCGTCAGCACGAGGGATGGCGCACCGAGCAGATCGAGGCGCACAAGGCCGGCAAGCCGCCGCCGCCGCGCCCGAGAATGACGGACGACGAGATCCGCGAGACGATCGTGGGTGGCCAGCTGAAGGTGCAGCGCGAGCGCGGCACGGATCTGACGATTTTCTCGCCGCGCGCCGCCGGCATGGGCCACCACCTTGGTGACGCAACGACCAGCGAAGCCTGGGCCAGCGCCTGCAACGAGCTGATCCACCGCGTCTCCTCCCTGTTCCCGAAGAACTTCATCGGTGTGGCGATGCTGCCGCAGAGTGCCGGCGTTTCGCCGAAGAACTGCATCTCCGAGATCGACCGCTGCGTACGCGAATACGGGTTCGTCGGCATCAATCTGAACCCCGACCCATCCGGCGGGCACTGGCCGGATCCGCCGCTGTCGGACCGCTACTGGTATCCGGTCTACGAGAAGATGGTCGAGCACGGCATTCCCGCCATGATCCACGTCAGCGCCGCTTGCAACCCGGCGTATCACACGACGGGCTCGCACTACCTCAACGGCGACACGGTCGGCTTCAACCAGCTGATGAATTCATCCGTGTTCAAGGATTTCCCGACCATCAAGTTCATTATTCCGCACGGCGGCGGTGCGGTGCCTTATCACTGGGGTCGCTTTCGCGGTTTGGCGCAGGACGCCAAACTCGGGCTGTTGGCAGATCTCGTGTTGAACAACGTATTCTTCGACACCTGCGTCTATCACTTGCCCGGCCAAGAGCTGCTGGCAAAGGTCATCCCGGTCGACAACATCCTGTTCGCCTCGGAAATGATCGGCGCGGTTCGCGGCATCGATCCGGAAACCGGTCACCACTACGACGACACCAAGCGCTATATCGACCAGCTTGCTCTGTCTGCGGAGGACAAAGCGAAGATTTTCGAGGGCAATGCGCGCCGCGTCTACGGCCACCTCTCGAGCACGATCGAGAAGCAGTTCGCGACAGCGATCTGAGCGTGTTCGACGGATACGCCACAGGGAGATTAACTCATGACGGATCTACGCGTCATCACCACTGAGGGAAGCGATAAAATCCTCGAGGAAGTCATTGTGCAGGACTTTGCGGACAGCCTTCGCGGCCGGCTCGTGCAACCCGGCAACGACGGTTATGACGAGGCCCGCACGGTCTGGAACGGCATGATCGACCGGCGCCCGGCGCTGATCGCGCGCTGCGCGGGCGTGGCCGATGTCATCGCTGCGGTGCGCTTTGCGCGCGATCACGAGCTGCTGGTGTCCGTCCGCGGCGGCGGGCACAACATCACCGGCAACGCCGTCTGCGAGGGCGGCCTGATGATCGACCTGTCGCCGATGAAGAGCGTGCGGGTCGATCCGACCCAGCGCATGGCGCGCGCCGAGGCAGGGCTCACCTGGGGCGAGTACAACCGCGAAACCCAAGCCTTTGGATTGGCCAGCACCGGCGGGGTCGTCTCGACGACCGCATTGCCGGACTGACCCTGGGCGGCGGCCTCGGCTGGCTGATGGGCAAGCATGGTCTCAGCTGCGACAACCTGCTGTCGGCAGATCTCGTCACGGCCGACGGGCAGTTTCTGACGGCGAGTGCGGATCAGCACCCGGACCTCTTCTGGGGTCTGCGCGGGGGCGGCGGCAATTTTGGCGTCGTCACCTCGTTCGAGTATCGGGTTCATCCCGTCGGTCCGGTACTGGCGGGAATGGTTCTCCACCCGATGGCGAAGGCCAAGGAAGTGCTGCGCTTCTACCGGGACTATGCGCGCACCTGCCCGGATGCGCTGACCGCCTTTGCCGCATTGATGACATCGCATGAGGGCGACCCCGTCGTCGCCATCGTCGTCGGGTATATCGGGGATCTCGCGGATGGAGAAGCGCTGATGGCGCCGGTGCGGAGGTTCGGCTCGCCGCTGGTGGACACGATTGCGCCGATGTCCTACGAGCAGCTGAATCAGATGTTTGACGCCGCCTTTCCCTATGGCGGGGTACAACGGTACTGGAAGTCGAGCTTTCTGAAGCAGTTGGGAGACGACGTGCTGGAAATTCTCATCGACCGGGCAGCAACGATGCGCTCGCCAATGTCCATGGTCGGGTTCTTCCATGTCCACGGCGCCGCGACCCGGCTCGATCCGAACGAGACTGCGTTTGGGCTCCGCAGCGACCAATGGGACTACAACGTCATTTCACAATGGACTGATACTGCTGAGTCTGCAGGTCATATCCAGTGGACACGGGAGTTCTGGACCGCGGTGGAGCCCTTCGCGACCGGGCAGGTGTATGTCAACCACCTGGACGCGGAGGAAGGCACGCGGATCAGGGCTGCCTACAGCGATAACTTCGGGCGGCTCGTCGCGCTGAAGAATAGATACGATCCGACGAACCTGTTCCGGCTCAACCAGAACATCAAGCCGACATTATAGCGAGTCGTCGCGGCCGTGCCGCTGGACCGGCCGCGAAGGAGCTGGTATTCCTGCACCCGCGATCAAACAACTGTCCTCCCTGCATTGTCGGCGTTCCGCGTCCTCCAGCGTCTCGTCAGTTCCTGCCTTGGCATGGGCGCATCGAACCGGCTGCACCGCTATATTTACGACTGCGCCTATGGCTTGCCGCAATGGCAGGAGATATCGACCTTCAACTACGGCTATGCGCCGTGCGATGATTCCGTGGCGGAGGTTTGGCCGAACGAGCCCCATCAGATTCAGCTCTATGCCGAGGTGGCAAAGGCGGTTCAGTCTGCAGCGCGCGCGCCCGAGCCCGCACGGCTGCTCGAAGTATGCTGCGGCCGAGGCGGAGGTCTCGCCTACCTGCACGCCACGCTCTCGCCTCGGGCGACGATCGGGGTCGATCGATCGCTGACGGCTATTCGGCACCGCCGCAACGGCAATGCCGCGATCGCCCATCTGCAGGGGCATGCACTCCAGCTCCCGCTCCCCGAAGCAAGCATCGATCTCGCGATTAATGTCGAGGCGCTGGCCGATCTGCCAAAATTGCCTTTCCTCGCGGAAATCTCGCGCGTTCTCGCCCCAAACGGTATTTTTGCCGTAACTGATACGATGCCGCATGGTCCGGAGGCTTGCCATCTCGGGTTGATCGATTTAGGCCGGAAGTCCGGCCTCGATGTCGTATCCTTTCGCGACATCACGATGAATGTGTGTGATGCTTGCCGCATTGACGACCAGCGCCGCAGCGAACTGGTCAACCGTTTGCCCCGCTATCTTCGGCCAATCGCTCGGGAATGGGTGTCTCTGCCCGGGACCACGCGGTTTGGGCAATTCGAGCGCAAGGAGCGGTGCTACTTCATCGCGGTGATGGTGAAGAACACCACGCGGCTTCAATCATAGGACTTGAGTTCCACGGGAACGCGAGAGGTTGGCTTTGAGCGTGCGGTCATGGTCGGGATGGAGCGTTCCCATCATCCGATCCCACCAGCTGAAATGCGTCGCGTAATTGCAGCGGAAGAACTGATGATGCTGATCGTGATGCGTGACGCCGACGAGCGGCGATGGCGGCCAGCACCACCGACCGCCATGCTCATAGCCGGAATGGCCGATGACGCCGGTGATCTGATCATAGATCTTGTGTGCGAACAGCACCGCGGGAGCGATGGGTATCAGGAAATGGGCGACCAACCAATAGGATTGCAGGAAAAGATTGTCGACCAGCCGATCGCTGTTGTTGGACCAGACCACTGGCGTAATCGTCAAATGGTGCCACCGATGCACCCGCCGATAAAGAAACCGGGTGTGAATCAGTCGATGCAACCAATAAAACCAGGTGTCGAACAGCACGAGCGAGGCGACGGCCGAGAACACTGTCCCGCCGATCCCGGGCAACGGCCGCAATCCCCAGCCAAGCGTGGTGTAGCTCCAATCACCGGCACCGAGCATCACAGCGATGACCGCCAACGAAACAACGCTCTGCCTGAAGTCGCGCTTGATATGTGATGTTGGTGTCTGCCGGGACGATTGGATTTTGACTGCCTGGCGGTTCAGGCGCGTGACAACCGCGCAAGTGATTAGATAACAGGCGAGCAAAGCGAAGTAGTACACGACAATAGTCGCCAAGAGTGAACCGAACTGTCGAAAGAACATACCGTGCCCGCCTCCGCTGTTTCGCATGTTGATCGATTGTGCGCGACGTCGATGGTCAGTGGCAATGGTAAAAGCCCCGCTGGCCACGAAAACAGGGGCGAAAAATCACCGTCCTTTCAACGGCAAGATCATCATTCCAGGACGGCCCGAGGGCTCGCAGACGGAGCCCGCGCCCGGTGTCCATGCTTTGGCGAACCGGCCCCGCCGGTCCCGCACTCCCTGTTCCGCCTGTTTTATCTGGTCGAGATCAGGCATCGGCAACTCCTTCAATCGCAATCTCGCACCCGCTCACGGGTGCCGATGCCCAGGAGATTACAATGCGAATATGGCGATTGCATGATTATCTATTTGTCAAATCCCGCCGAGAGCAACGGGCAACAGGCGGACGACGGGACTCTTATTGAGTTCGCGCGGTTTTATCCGCTCGGCGAGATTATTGCCGAACTCAATCGAGTTCCGGGGGCGCTTTGCGAGCGAAAGCCATGCGCGGATTACGGTTGGCCGGGAGGGTTCAACTGTCCCGGCTGCGGCGATGGCCGAGGCTGGCTTCGCCGAGCCGAAGCCCTGCCGACGCATTTCGCATTTAACTTGTGAAACAAAAAAGCTCAACGGTTTCAGCGGCCGAATCATGTTGCATAATTCTTGAATTCTGCAACAGGGTCGCAGGGCGTCGGGATGGCGCGAGATCGCCAAGGGCGAATCATACAGTGGCACGAGAGGGGCAGTGTCGAAGGCGAAATCTATCTCGGCTTCGGCAGTAAGTGCAGCGAGGGCTGGCGAATCTGCTCTATGGCCGCCCTCACTGAGGGGTTGCAAAAGCCGTGCAGCCTCCTACCTCAGGATATGAACTCGAACCGTGTCTTCAATCGGCGAGAGAAAGAGGCAAATGCATTTGCCCAAGAGTTCCGAACAGGAGGGATACGCAAATGAAGATGAAGCGTATAGGTCTATGGGCGACGGGGATAGTAGTGCTTATAAGCGTAGGACTCCTCACCGTAGAGCAAGGATATACAGAGGAAAAAGAACACGCAACGACGTGCACCCTCGCTACGTTGAAAGGACGATATCTGTTCGTCGTCAACGGAACCTTTTTCCCTCCAGCGGGTGGGGTAACAGTGGAGTCGTTATTTTCTCGCGCCGGAGATCGCATATTCTATGGAGACGGCACCGGCACAACTATAGCGAGGGAAAGCGTCAACGGGGTGATTAGACCCGCAGATACTCACAGCGATCTGAGTTATACGGTCAACGCAGACTGTACGGGAACCCTCAAAGTACTAAGCGTAGGAGCAACCAGTGAGATATTCGTAGCGCCCAATGGCGAGGACATGACCATCATAGCGACGGATAACGGCCACGTAGAGGCGTACTCTAGCTGGCGGGTGGGCCCCGAGTAGAGCAATATGCCTACCGGATTTGCCCTCGGGACGCCTTCGCTCTGTCGGGCGTCTTCGAGATAAAGTAGGTCGGCGTTGGCACGGCGGCGCGTAGCCCCAGTGCGAGCGCCAAGGCGCCCTTCACTCGATCACCTCGTCGGCGCGGGCGAGGATTGTCTGCGGGATCGTGAGGCCGAGTGCCGTGGCGGTCTTAAGATTGATAACCAGCTCTAATTTCGTTGGCTGCTCGACCGGCAGATCGGCAGGCTTGGCGCCCTTGAGGATCTTTCCGACGTAGATGCCGACCTGACGATAGGCAGCCGTGCGACTCGCTCCGTAGCTGATGAGGCCGCCGGCCGCGGCGAATTCACGCCACTCGTACATCGCTGGAAGCGCATGGCGTGCCGCAAGCGCTAGAAGCTGCTCCCGCCGGCTGAAGAAGAACAAATCGGCGCCGACGAGCAGCGCGCCGGCATGTAGTTGGATGAAGGTTGCGAAAGCGGTGTTGATCTCGCTTTCGGTGCCGGCCTTCAGGATATGGAGTTCTATTCCCTTGGCGCGCGCGGCTTCCTGCAAGTCTTCGTTATTCGGAGGGCCCGAGTTCACCAGCAGGGCGATCACCTTGGGCTCGGGAACCAGCTCGGAAAGTAGCTCGAGCCGCTTGGGCATCAGCTCGTTGGCGAGGAGGCTGACGCCCGTGAGGTTGCCGCCCGGCCGGGCGAGACTGGCGACCAGGCCGTCCACGACCGGGTCGCCGCCGGTGGCGAAGATGATCGGGATCGTGGAGGTCGCGTTTTTCACCGCTCGTGTAGGAGAGGGGCCGCCGCTTGCCACGATCACGTCGACCTTACGGCCAACGAGATCCGCGGCCAATGCGGGCAGTCGTTCGTAGCGGCCCTCCGCCCAGCGGTATTCGATTGCCACGTTTTGTCCTTCGACATAGCCGGTTTCGCTCAGTCCCTGATGGAACGCCGCCACACGCGGGTCATACGGGCCGGGCGGTGCAACGCCGAGATAGCCGATCACTGGCATCGCCTTCTGCTGCGCGCAAAGGGCGCGCGCTGCGGTCATCGCGCCGCCTAGCAGCAGCATCAACTCGCGCCGTCTCATTCGATCCCCTTCTTAAGGGCGAGGGATGATGACGGGGCCGCAGCATGTCAGCAACGGATTGCAAATATGCCACCGGATTTTGGCCTCGGGCGCCATCGCTATGTCAAGCGTCTTCTCTAGATGTAGTAGGTCGACGCTGCATCCGGAAGCCAATTCTAGTCGCATAATGTCCCATTATGGAAAGCGTTTTGAGGTATTCACATAGTCCTAAATTCCAGTTCATAGTTTTCGTTGCCGCGTTGCTGTCTAGCTCAGGTGCCCGCCTGCGGGGAAGAGGTTGGGGTAAGCGGGAAGCCGAAGTCAGTTCAGCCGGAGGTCGGTGATGTGGCGGGGGTCCTGTTTTAGGTCGCCGCGTTCGACGCGCTTGACGATGTCGACGAGGCGCTCGTTGGCGCGGGCCTGGATGCCGGCCTGCTCGCCTTCGCGTACGACAAAGCCGTTCAGGAATTCGATCTCGGTGCGGCGGCCTTTGGCCATGTCCTGGCCCATCGACGGGCGCTGATCCGGCGAGCCGCGGCCGACCCGCGACAGCCGCCGCTCGTCATAGATCTTCAATGCCGCGGCGTCGCCCTCGCCGGCGCGGGCGATCGTCTCCGGCGGGAGATGGTCGATTTCTTCGAGCCGGTAGCCGCGCGCCTCGCCGATCCGGATCGCCTCGCTGCCGAGCCGCGCCTGGAAATGGCGGATCGCCTCGTTCCGTGCGATCTGCGCGCCGGAAAGCCCGGTGCAGGCCGAGACCCCGTTCGCCATCGTGTTGGCGACGAGCTTCGACCAGCGTTCGCCCCACAGATTGTCGGTGACCTTGGCGCTGTCGGCATAGGAGACCAGCCGGCACACCTCGTGCGCCCGCTCGGTGATGTTGCCGTGGACTTCGCCGGTGCGATAGACCGTGTGCGCCGCGCCGCCCTTGACCCCGCCGCGATGGACATGGCCCGGCTCGACGAGACCGACGCTGATGTTGCTGGCGATGCAGCCCATCGTCTTGCCCCAGCCGACGACGGCCGCGATCGTCTCCTCGTTCATGCAATTCTGCAACGAGACGACATAGCCGCCGGGCGCCAGATACTGGCGGATCATCATCGCCGCCCATTGCGTGTCGTAGGATTTGGTGCAGACAAAGGCGATGTCGATCGGCGCCTCTTTGGCGAGATGCTGCGCCTCGGTCAAATGCAACGCTCGCACCTTGACCGTGAACGGCCCCTCGCCCTCGTGATGCGTGATGCGCAGGCCGTTCTTTTTCATTTCTTCGACATGCGCCGGCCACATGTCGATAAAGGTCACGTCCTCGCCCGCGCGCACCATGTGCGCCCCGGTATAACCGCCGACCGCTCCGACCCCGACGACCGCGATTCTCTTACCCATCACTCTTCTCCTGTCATACTCTGCGCTCGAAATGAAGTCCGGTCTTCGTAAGGTCTCTTGTCGCCCCCGCAAAGGCGAGGGTCCATAGCCTGTTCCAGGAGGCAATCACCCCCTGATCGCATGGCGGTCCCGCCCGGCAGACAAATAGACGGATGGTTTCTGCTCGACGGTTTTCGCTGTATAGCATGGATAATGACAGTAATCACAGACACGGACGCGTTGGCCGGCTTTTGCGAGCGGCAGAAGGGTGCGAGCTTTATTGCGGTCGACACCGAGTTCATGCGCGAGCGGACCTATTGGCCGATCTTGTGCCTCGTCCAGGTGGCGGGCCCGCAGGAAGCGGCGGCGATCGATGCGCTCGCCCCGGGGATCGACCTAGCGCCGCTCCTCGCTTTGATGGCGAATCCGGGCACGTTGAAGGTGTTCCACGCGGCGCGCCAGGATATCGAGATCTTCTTCAACCTGTCCGGCGCGGTGCCGGCGCCGCTCTTCGATACTCAGATCGCCGCCATGGTTTGCGGCTTTGGCGATGCGGCGAGCTATGAGACCCTGGTCGCCAAGCTCGCCCGAGCCTCGCTCGATAAATCCTCCCGGTTTACCGACTGGTCGCATCGGCCGCTGACCGAACGGCAGATCCGCTATGCCCTCGCCGATGTCGTCCATCTCCGCACCGTCTACGAGCAGCTGCAGCAACAGCTGGCATCGAACGGCCGGGCGAGCTGGTTCGCCGAGGAAATGGCCGAGTTGTCCAATCCCGAGATGTACCGCAGCGATCCAGCCGAAGCATGGCGTCGGTTTCGGCTGCGCGGCCGGATCGACGCGCGATTCTTCGGCGCATTGCGAGAGCTGGCGGCGTGGCGCGAGACGGCGGCGCGGCAACGCAACCTGCCGCGCGGGCGGATCATGCGGGACGAAGCGGTGCTCGAGATCGCCGCCCATGCGCCGCGCTCCATCGAGGCGCTGGCGCGGACCCGCAGCCTCGGCAAAGGCATCGCCGAGGGCAAGCTCGGGAGCGAGATCCTGGAAGCGGTGCAACGCGGCTTGGCCGCCACCGGGGCGGCCGAGCCGCCACCTGTCGGGAGAGCGGATTCGCCACCCGGTCTCGGCCCGCTGATCGAGTTGTTGCGCGTGTTGTTGAAGCAGCGTTGCGACGACCATCAGGTCGCGCAAAAGCTGCTGGCCTCGGCCGATGATCTGGAAGCGATCGCGGCCGATGACGATGCGCCGGTGAAGGCGCTTTCCGGCTGGCGCCGCGAAATTTTCGGCAAGGACGCGCTGGCCTTGAAGCACGGCCGGCTCGCCCTGACCGTCCGGCGCAACCGGATCACCCTCGTCGAGCTCGCCGACGCCAACGGGAACCGGGAGTAGGAGCGGGCCGGCCTCAACCGGACTGGGCGTGGTGTCATTGCGAGGAGCGCACCGCGCGACGAAGCAATCACGGTCTTGGAAGCGCCCAAAGGCCGAGATTGCTTCACTTCGTTTGCAATGACGATCCTACAGTGGCGCTAAAATTCTGTCGGCAGGTGATCGGGGGCCATGTAGTTGTCGAATTTGGTGGTTTCGGCATCGAAACGGAGCTTGACCGCGCCGATCGGCCCGTGCCGCTGCTTGGCGACGATGATTTCGCCGAGCCCATGCACCTTCTCGAGCCGCTCTCGCCACTCCTGGTAGCGCTCGCTGTACTTGATTTCCGCTTCGTCGGGGCGGCGGGTCGGCTCGCGTGACAGGTAATATTCCTCGCGAAAGATGAACATCACGACATCGGCGTCCTGCTCGATCGAGCCGGATTCGCGCAGATCGGCGAGCATCGGGCGCTTGTCCTCACGCTGCTCGACCGCGCGGGACAGTTGCGACAATGCCAGCACCGGAACATCGAGCTCCTTGGCCAGCGCCTTCAGCCCGCGGGTGATCTCGGAGATTTCCTGAACGCGGTTGTCCTGCGCACGGGTCTGGTTCGAGGGGCGCAGCAGCTGCAGGTAGTCGATGACGATCATCCCCAGGCTCTGCTGGCGCTTCAGGCGCCGGGCGCGCGTGCGCACCGCAGCAACCGACAATGCCGGCGTATCGTCGATGAACAATTTCAGCGCCGCCAATTGCTGGCTCGCCTGGACAAACTTATCGAAATCCTCATGGCTCACATCGCCCCGCCGGATGCGGTCGGAGGAGACACCGGACGCCTCGGCGAGAATCCGGGTGGCGAGTTGCTCCGCCGACATTTCGAGCGAGAAGAAGCCGACAACCGCCCCATCCTCGGCCGCCTTCCGCGGGTCGGAGGCGGCAGCGGGCAGGTAATTTCGCGCTGCGTAAAACGCTATGTTGGTGGCGAGCGCCGTCTTGCCCATCGACGGCCTGCCGGCGAGGACGACCAGATCCGAGGGGTGCAGCCCGCCCAGCTTGCGATCGAGATCGATAAAGCCGGTGGCGACACCGACGGTTTTGCCGCTCCGCTTGAAAGCTGCCTCGGCGTTGAGAATCGCGCTCGTCAGCGCAGTCCCGAACGCGCGAAACCCGCCCTCCGTTTCCCCGCTCGTCGCGAGGTCGAACAGCTTTTTTTCTACCCGTTCGATCTGCTCGCGCGCCGGATCGTCGAGATCCTGGCGAAATGCGTCGTTAACCACATCCTCGCCGAGCCCGATCAGCTCGCGGCGTAGGTAAAGGTCGTGCACGGCGCGGCCGTAATCCTCGGCATTGATGATCGCCGCCGCCGCGCCCGCCAGACGTGCCAGATACTGCGCCCCGCCGATCTCGGTCAGCGCACCGTCCTGATCGAACAAGTTCTTCAGGGTAACCGGGTTGGCGATCTGGCCGCGGCCTAGCAGCTTGCCGATCGCCGCGAAGATGCGGCCGTGCACGGCATTGCCGAAATGCTCCGGCTGGAGAAATTCGCAGACCCGGTAATAGGCTGTGTTGTTGATCAGTATGGCGCCGAGCAGGGCCTGTTCGGCTTCCGTGTTGTAGGGTGGGGTTCGGAGAAGCTCGGGGTTGGGCTCGCGCAATTGCGCGACCCGGGACGTCATGTTTGTTTCCATGCACCAGCAGGATACCACCGGCCAAAACGTGGCCTGGTGCGGAATTCGATCCCCAGCCTGTGTAAGGCGGGGATGGACCGCATCCGACGCTCGCGGAATCGAATGGCTGCGAATCTGCGTCGAGCGAGGCGGGCGTCGCCCTGGTCAGGCGGCCCGCTCGGCGGCGCCGCTGTGCTCGCGTTCCCAGTCGAGCATGTAGTCGCGGGTCACCGGCACCGCGTCCACAGTTTTGGCGAGCTGCACCTGGAAGACCATGTGATCCTGCCGCCGGAACGCGATTTCCGAGCCGACCAAATACATCTCCCACATCCGGCAGAAGCGCTCATCGTAGAGCGCCTTCACGCGGTCGCGATTTCGCTCGAACCGCCGCCGCCACGCTCTCAGCGTCTCGGCGTAATGCAGGCGCAGAACTTCGATATCCGTGACCCACAGCCGCAACTCTTCGATGATCGGCAGGACTTCGGAAAGGGCCGGCACATACCCCCCGGGGAAGATGTACTTGCGTATCCAGGGGCTGGTCGAACCCGGTCCGTCCTTGCGGCCGATCGAGTGCAGCAGCGCCACCCCATCCGGGGCCAGCAGCGACTTCAGCTTGGCGAAGAAGGCGCGGTAATGATTGAGCCCGACATGCTCGAACATGCCGACCGAGACGATGCGGTCGTAATGGCCGGCCTCTTCGCGGTAGTCGCGCAGATGGAATTTGACCCGGTCGGAGAGCCCCGCCGCCGCGGCACGCCGCGTCGCCAGCCTTTGTTGCTCGACCGAAAGCGTCAGACCCGTCACCTGGGCACCGCATTCGCCGGCGAGGTAGAGCGCGAGGCCCCCCCAGCCCGAGCCGATATCAAGCACCCTCTGCCCGGGTCGGACCAGAAGCTTTGCCGCAATGTGCCGCTTCTTGTCGAGCTGCGCGGTATCGAGGTCCTCCGAGCCATCTCGGAAATAGCCGCAGGAATACTGCCGGTCCCGATCGAGAAACAGCTCGTAGAGCTGGTCCGACAAGTCGTAGTGATGGGCGACGTTCTGTCGGGCGCGCGGCAGCGGATTGTATTGATGAATACGGCGGAACAGAGTGACGGAGCCGTTGAGCAGCCGCGCCGGCAACCCCGCCGGCATAGCTTCGAGATTGACCGCGAGCAGATCGATCAGATCGTAGAGACTGCCCTCCTCGATCGTCAGGCTTCCGTCCATGAAGGCTTCGCCGAAGTAGAGGCGAGGCCGCACGACAAGTTTCCAATGGAGCGCCGGATCGTGAAGTCGGATGGTTACGCTTGGTCCCCCGGATCCGTCGAATGTGTGGAGCGCTCCGCCCGCATCTATGACCCGCAGGCGGCCCATTGTGATGAATCGCTCGAACAGACGCGAGAGCAGCATCGGTGCGCGACCGAATTGGAATCAATTTTAGCGATAATTGGCAAATTCTCGATTGGATACAAGAGCTTCGATCCGCTAGGCGGCAGCGGGACCGGTCTGCGCCGCCGCGGCGCGGGCCTCTTCTTCCTCCTCGTCGCGCAGGCGCAACGGATCGATCCCCTTGGCCTGCATTTCGGCCTCCTCTGCCGACTGGGCGACATTAGCGGTGATCGTCACAGATACCTCCGGATGCAGCACGACCTTTACCGCATGCAGGCCCAAATTCTTAATCGGCCGGTCGAGAACGACCTGGCGCTTCTCGATCGTAAAATTCGCCTTGGTCACCGCATCGGCGATGTCGCGCGCCGAAACCGAGCCGTAAAGCTGCCCGCTTTCACCGGCCTGGCGGATGATCACGACGGTCAGACCCTCGAGCTTGCCGCCGATTTCCGTCGCTTCGGTCCTGCGCTGCAGATTGTTGGCTTCGAGCTGCGCGCGCTGGGTATCGAAATAAGTCAAATTCTCTTTTGTTGCGCGCATGGCTTTCTTCTGCGGCAACAAGTAGTTCCGGGCAAAGCCAGGCTTCACTTTGACGAGTTGGCCCATCTGGCCGAGCTTCTCGACCCTTTCGAGTAGGATCAGTTCGATCATTCACATTCCTCCAATCCTCGAGATTAGGCGAAACGACGCCGCAGACCGAGCGGCGAATCGAGCAACCCCAAAAGGGCGATCAGCACGAGCGGCCACCCCAAAAACCCGGCCAGCAGATAGAAAATCACGAGGGTGACCGCCGGACGTGGGAACCGGCGCGCCACGGTGTGGAGCACGGCAAGGCCCGCGAGGCAGAACGGCACAGCCAGTACGATCAGCACGTTGACGCCGATAAAGCGCGCGGTTCCGCCTAGAAGCGTCGCCCCCGCAGCAAAGGCGAGCAGCACCGGGATCCACATCGGCAGACCGAGCGCTGCCAGGTCGGGCGATGGCCGCCAGCTCGCTCCGAAACGGGCCAGCACGCCTTGCGCAAGGCTTCCATTGGTTGCTGTCATTACCATCCACGAGGTGGCGACAATACCGGGAAGAATAAAGGCGATGAGCGATAGCAATTCATCCAATTCGGGAGGAATCTCGCCGAGGCGGCGGTCGAGGGCAGGGGCCAGCGCGTCGCGCAACGCCGCCTGCATTCCTTGCGGCCCGCCGAAGAAGACGAACGTGACAGCGGCTGCCACCAGACCGAGACCGGTCAACCAAGCCGTCACGAGGCCCGGCGGATACCATTCGAGTGCACTCCCGGGGCCCGTCCGGGCCAGCAAGGACTGGTGCACCAGCAGCACGACCGGAAAGACATTCAGCGCTGCAAAAAGGGCGGCTGCCGGCAGGCCGCCGGCACCTGCCAGAATCAGAGCTGCGACGAACCCTGCCGACGCCGAAGCGACAGTCCCGAGCCACAGACCGGCGGCAAAAAGCGGAAGCTGAGAGAGATAAACGAGGATCATCGAGCTGATTGAACCGGTCAGCACCAGCAGATACGGGCCGGCGGCGAGCACTCCGCAGACCACACACACCCCGGCCAACCCCAGCCGGCTCACGGCGATGCCCGCCGGGCTCCGCTAACCCGGAGCTGCTTATTTCACCACGTAGGGGAGCAGCCCCAGAAAGCGCGCCCGCTTGATCGCCTGGGCCAGCTCGCGCTGCCGCTTGGTCGAGACCGCGGTGATGCGGCTCGGCACGATCTTGCCGCGCTCCGAGACGAAGCGTTGCAACAGCTTGACGTCCTTGTAGTCGATCTTAGGGGCATTGGGCCCCGAGAACGGGCAGGATTTCCGCCGGCGGAAAAACGGACGGCGCGCCGCAGCACCGCGCCCCGAGCCGCCGGGCGATTGGCTTTCCATTTACGCCTCCACCGCTTCGGGGACTGGCTGCTCGGAAACCGGCTGCTCGGAAACCGGCTGCTCAGACACCGGCCGCTCGGCGGCAGGCCGCTCTATCTCGCGCCCATCACCCGATCTCTCCCGATCGCCGCGCCGTTGGCGATCGTCACGGCTGCCGCGGCTCTGCATGACAACCGAAGCCCCTTCCTCCAATGCGTCGACGCGGATCGTCAGATAGCGGATCACATCCTCGTTGATCCGCATGGTCCGTTCGAGCTCGGCGACAGCGACGGGGGGCGCGGAGAGGTTCAGCAGCACGTAATGACCTTTGCGGTTTTTCCGCATGCGATACGTCAAGTTGCGCAGCCCCCAGTACTCGCGCTTCTTCACTTCACCGCCATTGTCGGCGACGAGCTGAGTGAAAGTGTCGGCGAGGGCATCAACCTGGGCGCCGGAAATGTCCTGGCGCGCAATGAACACGTTTTCGTACAGTGGCATGGTGGACGTAGTCCCTTATGGCTAGTGAGGATTCGGGGCGCGGGCGCCGAACGAATCGAGCCGGCCGAGCCGGCAAGGGTCGAATCTCTATGTTATATGGGACGCCGGCCCCGGTGCAACACGAGGACGCAACGCCTGCTTGACAACGGGCGTGGCGTCGCTATCACCACGCGGCCGGCGTCGACCAGTGCGGGGAGACCGGCGAAGGGGGCGTGTGGTTCCGCATGAAGCGGGCATTCGTATTTCCCGGGCAAGGCTCGCAAGCGGTTGGCATGGGGCGCGTCCTCGCGGCGACATTTGCGCCGGCGCGACAGGTCTTCGCGGAAGTGGATGATGCCTTGTCGCAAAACCTGTCGCGACTCATGTTCGAAGGACCGGAAGGCGAGCTCACGCTGACCGAAAACGCCCAACCGGCGTTGCTGGCGGCGAGCCTTGCCGTCATTCGCGTCCTCGAAGCGGAAAGCGGCTTCGCCCTCACTCGGAGAGCCGCTTTCGTTGCAGGCCATTCGCTTGGTGAATATTCGGCGCTCGCTGCAGCGGGTGCAGTCACCCTAGGGGATGGTGCGCGTCTGCTCAGGTTGCGAGGCCAAGCGATGCAGCACGCCGTTCCGGTCGGCGAGGGAGCGATGGCGGCGCTCCTTGGCCTCGACGTCGAGCAAGGGCTGGCGGTTGCAGCGGAGGCTGCCAGCCCACACCAGGTCTGCTCGGTGGCAAACGACAATGCTCCGGGCCAAGTTGTTGTAAGCGGGCACCGACAAGCCGTCGAACGGGCGATCGCAATTGCTCGGGCAAACGGGGCGAGGCGGTCGATCGCGCTTCCGGTGAGTGCGCCGTTTCATTCGCCGCTGATGGCGCCCGCTGCGGAAGTCATGGCGGAAGCTCTCGGCCGGGTCAGACTGCAGCCGCCCGTGGTCCCCCTCGTCGCCAATGTGTCGGCCACCGCGACGTGCGATCCGGCAAGGATAGTGCGTGGCCTCGTCGAACAGGTGACAGCTATGGTGCGGTGGCGCGAGAGCATGCTCTTTCTTAAGCAGGATGGGGTCGAGGAGGTCGTCGAGATTGGGACCGGCCGGGTGCTCACCGGGCTTGCCAAGCGGATCGACCCGGATCTCTCAGCGCGCTCCGTCGGGACGCCGGCGGAAGTCGAAAGTCTGATCGAAGAGCTATGACAGCCCGGGAAATCGCTATCGGTATCGTTGCGTGGGGTTTCGCGATTGTTTGATCTGTCTAGCCAAACTGGACTGATAACCGGAGCCTCCGGCGGAATCGGCGGGGCGATTGCCAAGGCCCTGCATCGTCAAGGCGCGGAGGTCATGCTGGCGGGAACACGTTCCGCGGCGCTTGAAGCATTGGCGGGCGAGCTCGGCGCGCGAGTTCATGTCGGAATGGCCGACCTCGCCAATTCGACGGCACCGGAACGACTGGCCAAGGAAGCCGAGGCGGCTATGGGCCGGGTGGACATTCTCGTCAACAATGCGGGGATCACGCGTGACGCGCTGGCGCTTCGGATGAGGGACGAGGACTGGCGGTTGGTTCTGGAGGTCAATTTGACGGCCCAGTTCCGGCTTACCCGCGCGCTGCTGCCCGGCATGGTTCGTCGCCGCCACGGTCGTGTGATCGGCATCAGCTCGGTCGTCGGGGTCAGCGGCAATGCCGGGCAGGCGAACTATGCCGCGGCAAAGGCCGCGATGATCGGCATGTCGAAATCGATCGCCGCCGAGACTGCAGGGCGCGGCATTACCGTGAACTGCATCGCGCCGGGCCTTATCGTGACGGCGATGACCGACAAATTAACCGCGCAGCAACGCGCACGGCTTGCCGAGGCGATTCCCGCCGGCCGGTTCGGCGCGCCGGAAGAGGTGGCTGGCGCGGTGGTTTACCTGGCGAGCGCCGAAGCCGCCTATGTCACTGGCCAGACCTTGCACATCAATGGCGGTATGGTCATGGTATGAGGCGGCCGAACCGCTTCCCGGAGCAGCCGATTTGCAGTGCCGGGGAAACATGCTATGTGACCGCACCGTGACTGTGATGTCGACGCGGTCCCTAGGGCGGTCCCTGAGGGCGGTCCGGGGAGGGCGACGCCCGCCATGGCCGACAGCGCCAGGGCGCTTGGTGCCTAAACTATTTCCAGCAAGCCACTGAGGATAAGAACGGATGAGTGACGTCGCTGATCGGGTCAAGAAGATCGTCGTCGAGCATCTGGGCGTCGACGAATCGAAGGTGACCGAAAACGCCAGCTTTATCGACGATTTGGGCGCCGACAGCCTCGACACCGTCGAGCTGGTGATGGCCTTCGAGGAGGAGTTCGGGTGCGAGATCCCGGATGACGCGGCCGAGAAGATCGTGACGGTGAAGGATGCGGTCAGCTTCATCGAAACGCACAGCTGAGCTGCCCGCTGCCGAATTTCTCCACTCCAGGTCGCATGCCGCCGGCATGCCTGCCTCATGCGGGTGACGCGAAGAATATGCGACGCGTCGTAGTGACCGGCATGGGGCTGGTGACACCCCTGGGGATCGGCCTCGAACGGAACTGGAGCAGTTTAGTCGAGGGAATGTCGGGTGTTCGCGTGATCCAGTCGTTCGACGTTTCCGACCTGCCGGTCAAGATCGCCGCACAGGTGCCGCGCGGCGAGACCGCCTCGGGCCTCTTCAACGCAGACGATTGGGTGCCGCCCAAGGACCAGCGCAAAATGGATGGGTTCATCGTCTATGCGCTCGCCGCAGCCACGCAGGCGGTCGAAGATGCCGGCTGGACACCGCAAGCCGAGGAGGCGCGCGAGCGCACCGGGGTGATAATCGGTTCCGGCATCGGCGGGCTGCCCGGAATAACCGATGGTGCGTTGACCTTGCACGAACGCGGTCCGCGCCGTCTTACGCCGTTTTTCATCCCGGCCAATCTGATCAATCTCGCCTCCGGCCACGTCTCGATCCGCTATGGCTTCACCGGACCCAATCATGCCGTGGTGACCGCTTGCTCAAGCGGTGCGCACGCGATCGGCGACGCGGCGCGGCTTATCATGCTGGATGACGCCGACGTCATGGTTTGCGGCGGGACGGAGGCGGCGATCTGCCGCCTCGGTCTCGCCGGCTTTGCGTCGGCGCGCGCACTGTCTACCGGGTTCAACCACGACCCGCCACGGGCGTCGCGTCCGTGGGACCGGGAACGCGACGGTTTCGTCATGGGCGAGGGCGCCGGAATCGTCGTCCTTGAAGAATACGAGCACGCCAGGCGGCGGGGTGCGAAGATCTACGCTGAGGTGATCGGATACGGCATGTCCGGCGACGCATTTCATCTGACTGCTCCGGCGGAGGACGGCAACGGCGCGTTTCGGTCGATGCGCAACGCCCTGCGGCGCGCGGGCATTGCGGCGGACAAGATCGACTACATCAATGCCCACGGCACATCGACCCCGCTCGGCGACGAGATCGAGCTCGGTGCCGTGAAGCGGTTGTTCGGCGGCCATGCATATGAGCTGTCGATGTCGTCGACCAAATCGGCGATCGGACACCTGCTCGGAGCGGCCGGCAGCGTCGAGGCGATCTTTGCGATCCTGGCGATCCGCGATGGCGTCGTCCCTCCAACGCTCAATCTCGACAATCCCTCGCCGTCCTGCGATATCGACCTGGTGCCGAAACGAGCCAAAGAGCGCAGGGTGAACTACGCGCTCTCTAATTCCTTCGGCTTCGGCGGCACCAACGCCTCGCTGATCTTTGTCGGGCCACCCTGAACGTTCGAGGCGCGCGGTCGCGGGAAACGGGCGCGATTGATGCGCGGCTTTTTTCGGCTCTTGGCATGGGCGGCGGTCAGTGTGTCGCTGGTCCTCCTCATCCTCGGAGGAGCCGGTTATTGGCTCTACCGCGACGTCGCCGCGCCTGGCCCGCTGACCGAATCACGCACGATCGTGATCCCGCCGCATACCCGCCTCTCCGATATTGCCTCGCTGTTGGCGGAGCAGGACATCATCCGGCACCGGCGCTCCTTTGAGCTGGGCGCGACCTTGTCGGGCCGCGGCTCCGCGTTCCTGGCCGGCGAATACGAGTTTCCGGCTGCAACGAGCGCACTCCAGGTTATGGAGATCATCGCCAGCGGCAAGACGGTAAAGCACCGGCTGACGATCCCGGAGGGTCTGACCAGCGCGGAAATCCTGGCCCTGGTACAAGCCGCGCCCGCCCTCGACGGGGATCCAGGCCCGTCGCCCGCCGAAGGCGAGTTGCTGCCGGAAACCTATCTTTACGAGTATGGCGACCGTCGAAAGGGTATGATCGAGCGCATGCAGCGAGCGATGGCGCGCGCCCTCGCCGAGGTCTGGGCCGAGCGCCGTCCCGACTTGCCGCTCACGACGCCCCGTGAAGTGTCGATCCTCGCCTCGCTGATCGAGAAGGAGGCCTCGCGCGAGGATGAGCAGGCGCGTATCGCAGCGGTTTTCGTGAACCGGCTGCGCTTGGGCATGCACCTGCAATCGGACCCTACAGTGATCTATGCCTTGAGCGATCGGGGCTCGAAGAGGTTCGATCGCCGGCTGACCCACACCGATTTGACGATTCTTTCGCCCTACAACACCTATGTGACCAAGGGGCTGCCGCCGGGCCCGATCGACAATCCCGGCATATCCGCGCTGCGCGCCGCCGCACGACCGGCTTTTACTGATGAACTCTATTTCGTAGCCGACGGAGCGGGCGGCCATGTCTTTGCCACGACCCTCGCCGAACACAGCCGAAACATCGCGCAATACCGCCACAGCGCCGCGACCGAACCGGAGCGCGACATACCGGTTCACGCAATCCCCGACGAAAAACCGGGTTCGCCCGTCCGGTAACGTCGTATAACCAAACCCGATCAACTGGAGAGACAATTAGCGCCAAGCTGGGAGAAATTGAGCCGCGGCAAGACCCTCACCCGCCTCGCTGGCGCTCGGCACCCTCTCCCGCAGTGCGGGAGAGGGGCCAACCCGCATTCCAGCACAAAGCTCCTCTCCCGCACCGCGGGAGAGGGGGGACCAAGCCCGAAGGGCTTGGTGGGTGAGGGTAGCGACTGCTTCCAGCAAGTTGCGATTTTCTCGGGAGCGGTGGATTTGGGTATTGCGAGCATGACCGGCTTTGCGCGGACGCAGGGCGACGAGCTCGGCATCAGCTGGGTTTGGGAGGTGAAGAGCGTCAACGGCAAATCGCTCGATTTGCGGCTTCGGCTGGCGCCGGGTTTCGATGCGTTGGAGCCCCAGCTTCGTTCGCTGCTGACGCAGCGTTTCCGCCGAGGCAACGTTTCCGCCAGCCTCGCCGTGACCCGTACCCGGCCCGCGACGGTGCGGGTCAATCGCAAGACATTGGCTCAGCTCGTTGCCCTGATGAACGAGCTGGCGGGCGAGATCGAGGCGGCGCCGCCGCGCATCGACGGGCTGTTGGCTTTGCGCGGGGTGGTGGAGACGGTCGAAGACGAACCGGACGCCCTGCTGGAGGAACGCGGACGCGCCGTTCTCGACAGCTGGGCGACAGCGCTCGATGCGCTGGCCGGCGCCAGAGCCGAGGAAGGAGCGCGTCTCGCCGGCGTGCTGCACAGCCAACTCGCGGAGATGGCGGCGCTGGTAGAGGCGGCGGCGGGATGCGCGGCGGCCCAGCCGGCGGCGATTCGCGAAAGGCTAAAGACGATGTTGGCGAATGTCGCCGATCTCGCCCCGGGCATGCCCGAGGAGCGAGTCGCGCAGGAAATCGCGCTGCTTATCGCGCGTTCGGATATCCGTGAGGAGCTGGAGCGTTTGCGGGCGCATCTCGATCAGGCTGCCGACCTGCTCCGGCAGGACGAGGCGGTCGGGCGCCGTCTCGATTTTCTCTGCCAGGAGCTGAACCGCGAGGCCAATACGTTGTGCTCGAAATCAGCCGATATCGAGTTGACGCGAGTGGGGCTTTCCTTGAAAGCGGCGGTCGAACAATTCCGCGAGCAGGTGCAGAACATCGAATGAGTCCCCCAGCAATCGAAAGGCGGGGGTTCTTGCTGATCCTTTCGTCGCCATCGGGGGCAGGCAAGACGACGATCACCCGCCGGCTCGTCGCCGGTGACCCTGCCTTGGCTTTGTCGGTCTCGGTGACGACCCGCCCGCCGCGGGACGGTGAGATGGAAGGGCGCGACTATTACTTCATCGACCGGAGTCGCTTCGACGAGATGCTCGCACGAGGCGAGCTTTTGGAGCACGCGGTCGTGTTCGGGAACTGCTACGGCACGCCGCGCGGGCCGATCGAGGCGGCCCTCGCGGCCGGGCACGACGTCGTCGGAGATGTCGACTGGCAAGGCACCCAGCAACTCGCGAAGAGCGTCGCGGGAGATCTCGTTTCTGTCTTCGTGCTGCCGCCGAGCCTCACCGCTCTAGAGGCGCGGCTGCGCGCCCGCGCCCAGGACAGTGCCGCCGTGGTCGCTTCGCGGATGGCCAAGTCGGCCGAGGAGATGAGCCGCTGGCCGGAATACGATTACGTGATCGTCAATCGCGAGGTCGAGGAGAGCGTCGCACTAGTTCGCGCCATCGTCACCGCCGAGCGGCTGCGCCGCGTTCGTCAGACCGGCCTCGCCGAATTCGTCAACGGCTTGCGGGTGGGCTGACAAGGCGCCCCGCTGGAGGGCGCCTGTCGCGTCAGGTTCTGTTAGTGACGTGATTTTCCGCTGTCGAGCCCGAGGCCGGGCAGCACCTGGGTGCCTTCTTGTTGCACCGCCATCAGCTTGCCCGGGTCAAGGCCCAGCGTCGCCAAGATCGTCGGTGCGATTTGATAGGTTTCGACCGGGCTGGTCACCGTCGCGGGCGACATCGACGGATTGGAGACGAGCATCATCACGTTTGTGTCATCGTGTGCGAAGCCGCCGTGTTCAGCTAGTTTCTTGCCGCTCCCGGAGTAGGTAACGCCGATATTGGGCGTGACGATGATATCCGGCGTGCGCGGGTCGCCACTCGGCGGCAGCCCCGGCGAGTTGAACATTTGGGCGATCCCGGGTCCCGAGAAGATCTCACCAATTCCAGCAATGTTGCTCGTCGCCGGAGACTGACTTTCCAGCATTCCCACGGCATTCGTGGTTTGTGTCGAATCCGACAGCCAGAGCAGCGAGATGTCGTCTTGGGTCGGCCCGATCCCATTGGGGTTTGCCGGAGACTCGGAGAATGGAAGTAGGCTCGCCAGAATGTCTGCCGGCGATGTTGTTATCGGGTCATCAGGCGTGGTCGATATCCCCAAGTATCGAGCGGAGTCGATCGGGCTCTGGCCGTGCTTGGCCGAAATGAAGATCAAGGTCAACTCGTAGAGCCCGTTCTTTTTGAGCGCGGCGACCATTTTCCCGATTGAACTGTCGGCGAACTCGATCTCGCTCAGCAGCGCCGCGCTCGGGGTGCCGATATTGTCGAGATAGCCGCCGGTCACCTTGGTAGGAAGACTCTTCTCGATCAGCTTCTGGCCCACACTGACCACCTGAAAATTCATCCCGAAGATGTTCGGGACAGGCTTGCGCACCGTGCCGCTGTGATCCTTGCCGCCGATCTCGTTGAGGATCGCCTGCACCTTCAGGCTGTCGTAACACTGTATGTTCTGGAAGCTGTCGGTCCAGGCATTGCTGTTGGATACTGCGGTTTGATCCGGCAGCGGGTTGCACCCGGGCACAGTGGGCAACGCTACCGGGATCGAGTTGATTTCCGGCGAGTAGTAGTCGTCGACGTTCGTCCCGTTGCCGGGGCCCGAGACCGACGAGTAGGAAGGATGCTTGTCCGACCAGGCGGTGTACCCGCCGGCTGCATGCACTACGCCAAAAATCGTGTTCGTGCGGACGAAGTTCCAAGGATAGACGGGAGCGCAGTTGTGGGCCGGGTCTCGCTCTAGCTTGTTCGGATCGATCGAGGCGATCCCGCCGTCCACGCCAGCTGGCGCTCCCCCATTGAGAAGGAGCTTATTGATGTCGATACCCTCGTCGAATTCGGTGGTTGTGCCCGTCGGCGGTGTCCCGGACGTACACAAGCCCGGCGCTCCCGCAACGCCGTTCCCGGTCGTTGTCGCGGGCGGATCGAGCGAACGGTCGTAGGCAACGTCGTAAAATGCGCCGACGGTCCGCGGCGAGCCGCCGCTCACCAGCGCCATCAGTCCGGGGAACGAATCGGACGGCTTCGATGTGGCAGCGTCCAGGTAATTGATGCCCGTCTCGGCAAGTTCGGCCAGGTTCGGGCAATAGGGCGCACCGCCGTTGACGCCGCTGATGCCTTCCGAGCAGTTGATAAAATCCAGCGCGTGCATGCCGTCGATGCTGATCAGCAGCACCCGCTTGATGCCCTCGCCGCCAGAGCCCCAATCGCCGTCGCCGTCGGCGTGTGCTGTCAGTCCCGCCGAAGCCACCAGAAGCCCGGCGCCGACGGCGGCGCCTTCCAGGAATTTCCGCATAATTTATCCCTCATTTTAGATAAGCGCCGGGCACGCTATGCGGGGCTCGTGAAACTGGAGCGACAGATCGATTGCAGTTCGGTGACAACAAATCGAGCCCGACTATCCGTCCCCAACGACCTGCGCAAGCGCGCAAAACTCGGCAACCGTGAGTTCCTCGGCGCGCGCGGTCGGCGCGACCTCGGCGCGGTCGAGAAGCGGCTCGACCGGGATGCCGAGCGTCTTGAGGCTGGTCCGCAGCATCTTGCGGCGCTGGCCGAACGCGGCGGCGGTGACGCGTTCGAGCGTGCTCTTCTCCGCCCGGGCGAGCGGCTCGGGGCGCGGAACGATGCGCACGACGCTCGACGTCACTTTGGGCGGCGGCACAAAGGCGCGTGGCGGGATATCGAACAGAATTTGCGGCTCGGCCAGCCACTGAACCAGAACCGAGAGCCGTCCATACGATTTGCTGCGCGGCATTGCCGTCAAGCGTTCGGCAACCTCGCGCTGGAACATCAACGTCAGGCTCTCGTATTCGCCGATCCGATCGAGCCATCCGATGAGCAACGGGGTGGCGATATTGTACGGCAGGTTGGCGACGATCTTGCGCGGCGCATGCGACAATTCGACCGGGTCGAGCCTCAGCGCGTCCCCAGCAATCAGGCCGAGGCGGCCGGGATAAGCCGCAGCAACCTCGCCGAGGGCGGCAAGACAGCGCTGATCGCGCTCGATCGCCACGACCCGGCGCGCCCCCGCGGCAAGCAGGGCCCGCGTCAAAGCCCCCGGACCGGGTCCGATCTCGACGACTGTCGTATGCTCGAGCGGCGCGGCGGCGCGGGCGATCCGGCCGGTCAGATTGAGATCGAGAAGAAAGTTCTGCCCGAGCCTTTTGCGTGCGACGATGCCGTGCCGAGCGATCGCCTCGCGCAGCGGCGGCAAGGAGAGCGCAGACGGATCCTCCGTCAGCTGCCGGCCGAGCGCCTGGCAGCCATTTCAGCGGCCAGCCGCAGCGCGGCGATCAGGCTATCGGGCCGCGCGGTGCCGCGGCCGGCGATTGCCAGCGCCGTTCCGTGATCGGGCGACGTCCGCACAAAGGGCAGACCCAACGTCACGTTGACGCCGCCGTAAAAGTCGATCGTCTTGATCGGGATCAGCGCCTGGTCGTGGTACATGCACAGCGCCGCGTCATAGGTGCCGCGCGCCTCGGCGTGAAACATCGTGTCCGGCGGCAAGGGGCTGCGCGCATCTATCCCGGCGGCACGCAATTCGGCGACAGCCGGCTCGATGATCTCGATCTCCTCGCGGCCGAGGCTGCCGGCTTCTCCGGCGTGCGGATTGAGCCCGGCGAATGCCAGGATCGGAGAGCCGACCCCAAAATCGCGCCGCAGGGCCGCGTCCGTGATACGTCCGGCGTGGACGATGGCGGCCGATGACAGACTTTCAATCGCCCGGCGCAACGCGAGATGGATGGTGACGGGAACAACGCGCAGCTCCGGGCACACCAGCATCATAATCGGAGCCGCGCCAGCCTGCGCGAGCTCGGCGAGGTATTCGGTGTGTCCAGGATGGTGAAAGCCGGCTCGGTAGAGGCTGTCCTTCTGTATCGGGTTGGTGACGAGCGCCGCCGCGTGCCCATTGCGGACGTCGCGGACGGCGGTTTGGATGGCGCTCAGAATCGCCGGCGCATCGGCGGGGTCTGGGTGGCCAGGTTCGGCACGAACGGTCATGTCGATCGGCACGACCGGAAGCTCGTCGGCGAAGACCGAGGGCGCGCGATCCGGAGCGTCGATCGGCCGGATCGGCACCGGCCAGTCGAGCCGCCGAGCCAGGGACGCGAGCCGATCGGGATCGTCGATCAGGTAGAAGGAAGGGAGGTCGTCGCGACGGTCGAGCCAAGCCTTGAGGGCGATCTCACCGCCGATGCCGGCCGGCTCGCCCATCGTCAAGGCGAGCGGCAGCGCCATCGCGCTCACACCCTGACATCGACGAAGGCGGTACGCCGCAGATCGCGCATGTAACGCCGCGCCAGCGTCTCGAGGCGCTGCCGCATCAGGGTTTCGGCCATTTCATCGCGCGTCGGTACGGTCGGAGCGCTAGGGGGCGCCGCCTTCTCGCACATCATGATCACCCCGACCCCGTTTTTTTGCACGATCGGCGGCGAGGTCTGCCCCACCTCCAGCCCGAGCACGATAGTGCGCATGGCGGGGGTTACCTGGTCGATGCGCAGCCGACCTTCACTGGACAGCTGCGCCGACCCCTTTTCCTTGCCGATCTTCAGTAGGTCTTCGCAATTCTTGGCGCTGGTCTTGGCGCTCTGCGCCTCAGCGATGGCAGCGCGGCGCATCGGCTCCGGGGCCTGAGGCGGCAGCGGAAAGACGATCTGAACGAGGTGCACCAAGCTGTCCTCGGGGCCGGCTGAGCGGCCCGAGCGGCGGTCGAGGACGAGCACCAAATAGTAGCCCGCCCCAGCGCGGATCGGCGCCGACAATTCACCCGGCCGCATCTGAGCCACCGCTTTGCCGAGTTCGGGGCTCAACTGCTCCGGCCGTACCCAGCCGATGTCGCCACCGACAGCAGCCGTCGCGGACTGCGAGAACTGCTGGGCCACCGCGGAGAACCGGGCACCTTGCCGCATCTGCTCGGTGAGCCGCTCGGCGAGCCGCCGTACTTCGTCCTCCTGCTGCGGGTTGTCGACAGCGAGAAAGATCTCGGCGACGCGGCTTTGCGGCTCGTTCGCAGTTTCCTTTGCGCGCTTCAGCGCGTAATCGATCTCCTCGTCGGATACCACATTGGTCTGCGACACTAGCCGGCGCACCAGCTTTGACCAGACGATCGACGCGGTCAGCTGATCGACCAGGGCGCTGCGCTCGATCCCGTGCGTCTTCAGGACCTGGTCGAGCTGCCCGGTCTGCATGTTGTTCTGCTTTTCGATCTGCGCGAGCGCCTTGTTGATCTCCTCGTCGGTAGCCGTGACGTTTTGCCGTTTGGCTTCCTGCATTTGCAGCTTCTCGTCGACGATCGTGCGCAGCACTTGGGCGGCGACGCGCTGCCTTGTCTCGGGCAAATCCGTCAGGTTTGACGACAGCATCACCATTTTGAGGCGCGAGGTGACGTCGGCGACCGAGATCGCCTCGTCGTTGACGACCGCGGCGATCCGGGTCTGGGTCACTTCACCGTCTGGAGACGGCGCCGAGGGGCGCTGCGTGGCCGGCGCGCCGGGTGGAGATCCCGCTCCGGAGAGGGCACGGGCAGCGCTCGCCGGGCCGGAGAAGCAGGTGGACCCCGCCAGTCCTACAGCCAGTCCTACGCAAAGCCAACGAAGTATCGCCATCGGTTTGAACCTTGCCGCCTGATCGATTGCCGCTAAAAATTTTACACCGCGCGGACAGCCATGTCCCCGATGGGGCGACGACGCCTCACAGGGCACTACCGGAGAGGGTAGCGACCGTGCCGCCAATCTCGCCGAGGTTCTTGAACACGACGCTGAATAGCACGGAATACCCGGGTGTCACGTCGCCGCTGCGGATTCCCGATTGGGTCACCGCGCCAATAAACGCCATGCATTCGTCTTGATAGATGGCAGACAACGATCCGTAAAGACTGGCGCTCGACGCCATTGGCGACGCCACGTTGTTGACGAGGACGGTGCTATTGGTGAGGTTGATCGTTTCGGAAGCCTGCATCGACCAGTAGCGGGTGAGCCTTGCGCTGACACTAAACGAGAGTTCCTCGCGTTTTCCATAAAGAACATTCTGGCCGGAGGTTGGAATCGTTACCACCTCGCTTTGCAGTTGCGCCGGAAGATAAACAAAATTGCCGGAGACCCGCAAACTCGGCGGCCCGAGGCTGACACCGACCTGCTGGTCGCGATTGGCCAGAGGGCTGGCGTCGAACCGGAACCGGTAAATCAGATCCAGATAGGAGTTGGGGGACAACACCATCCGCCCCACCACATCGGAGAGCCTTTTTTCGGCGCCTGAACCAGGCGGCAGAAACGGGTTGGGCTGTGCGCGGTAACTCTGCCCAATCAGCAGCCGGTAGCTGCCGCCCTCCTTTTCATAGAGCCCGAGCTTGGTTCCGTAATCGACCCGCTGACCGGTGTCGAGAATGTCGTAGCCCGCCAGGCGGTCGCGCCGGAACAAATCGGTGTCGGTGAACTCGTATGAAAGGCTGTCCTCGTCCGGAATGTTCCGCCGGTTGCCGCTGCTGGGCGCCGCAAAACCGCCGACGATTGGCTCGATCAACTCTGTCGTGCTCTCGCCCCGATAAATCAGCGGGTAGCCCCACACCAGGCCGACTTGCGGGAAGGTGCGGCCGGTCACGAAACTGGTCGGCGTCGGTGCTAACGGCGGTTGCCCGTTCGCCGAAAAGAAGGCCGACGGCAGCTCCGGGTTCGAGACCGCGTTCAGATTGCCGATCGAATACCCGTCGCCGCGCACGCTCGCCGAAAAATTGTATTGCCCGCCGAGAGGGTCGGTAAAGCTCCGGTCCCACTCCGAGCCGAGTGACAGCCGGCGGGTCTGCGTCCCGACCTCGCGAAGGATGTCGAGAACATTGCCGTTCAGGTTCCAGCGCCCGCCGAGCGCGTCCGGCGGACTCTGCCAGTTGCGGTTGACGACCGGCAGCACAATCGGCTGGGTCGAATCGCCGAGGCCGGGCAGCAGCGGCTGAAACAGATACGCGTTGACGTCGGTCGAGGCACGCGCCTCGAAGCCTTCGAGATAGGCCCGGCTGATCATCGCGTTGAGCAGCGGATTGCCGAAGCCAAAGCGCAGCAGATAGGTCTGATCCGAGACGCGCTGGACATCCAGACCCGTGCGGTAAGTCTCATCCAGATCGAAGACGCTGTGCTCATTGATATGGCCGCGCCACTGCTCCCCTTGGCTCGACGTGCTGTTGCCGGAACCGACATTGCTGTGATTGAGACTGGCGGTCGCGTCGAGCGTCCCATTGCCAAACCGTTCGCGGTATTCGGCATCCAGCAGGGGACCGGCAATGGTGTAGAAGCGCGGCTCGAACGTCACATCCTTGTCCGGCCCGAGCACCAGATAGTACGGGATCGTCACATGCGCGCCGAGGGTGTTGGAGCTTCCGATCGAGGGCGCCAAAAACCCGCTTGCGCGCTTCACGGACGGGTCCGGCATCGACATATAGGGAGAATAGAAGACCGGCCAGCCGTCGATCTCCATAACCGCGTCATGAAACTCGACCAGCTGCAGCTCCGTGTCATGATCGATCTCGCGCGCCTTGAGCTGCCATAGGGGCGGCGCGCTCGGGTCGTCTTTGCAGGGGTCGCATGGGGAGTAGACGCCGCGCGCCAGCTCGGTATGATTCGCGTTGGTGCGGCGCATGGCGTTGGCCGCCAGCCGCGAGCGGTCGGCGAGCAGCATGCGGACGTTCTTCGCAAACCCCTCGCTCATCGAATCGCGCAGCTCCAAGAAATCTGCAAAGACGATTTCGCCGGTCGGCTGAGTAAGGCTGACATTCCCCGAAGCGGTTACGGTATCGGTGCGCTGGTTGTAGGTAACCGTATCGGCGAGCAGTACCTGACCGTTCTGTGAGATTTCGACGTGACCGCGGGCGATCGTCAGGGCGAGCTGTTCGTCGTACTGGATCTCATCGGCGCGAAATAGGATCGGGGCGTTTTTTTCCTCGCGGGCCCCGCCGCCAAAGGTGAATTGGGCGGCCGCTGGAATCGCCGCGCTCACCATCACGAGCAGGCCAAGCAGGCTCGTCACGAGCCATGGGGCGATACCGCGGCAACTCGGATTCGGACGGCCGCCCATCAGCCATCTTCCAGATGGAGGAGCATCGAGGTGCCGAAAATCAGGCTCACTCCAGTCGGCGTCCAGGCCGCCAACGTGACTGGGATCTTGGTGGAAAGTCCCAACGCAAACACGATGTCCGAGACGAAATACAAGAGGAACCCGCTGGCGACGCCGCCAACGATCATCAAGGTGGCGCCCCCGCGACGCTGCATACGCAGACTGAAGGTCGCCGCCACCAAGACCATCGCGCACAACAAGAAGGGGCGGGCGAGCAGCACGTTGAAATGCAGCCGGTGGCGCTGCGCCGGAAAACCCGACTGTTCCAGCAACTCGATGAACCCGGGCAAATCCCAGAACGACATCGTGTCCGGCGAGGCGAAGCTCTCCTCGATCTTGCGCGGGGTCAGGGTGGTGGCCAGATGTATCTCGTCGAAGGGCCGGGGCGGCTCGTCGGCGGCCCAGCGAATACCGTTCTCGATCACCCAATCGCCGTTTTCGAGCCGCGCAGTCTGCGCGTCGATGCGGGAGGTGAACTGGGTCGAGTCGTTGAAAAAGAAGAGTGTGACCGCGTCGAGGACCATTTGCTGGGAAGCAATTTTGCCGGCGTGGATCACGATTTGATTGCCACCCTGGTCGCTTTGCCGCAGCCACAAGCCCGAATCGGAAAGGGCCAGCTGGTCCGAGCTCTGACGGAGAATGTGACTTTCGAGCTTTTCGTAGACCCCTTCGGTCAGCGAAGCGATCGGATTGAATATCGTCACCGCGACCAGCCCGATCAGAAACGCGACGAGCACGGCTGGGCTCAGGAACTGCCAAACCG
This sequence comes from uncultured Alphaproteobacteria bacterium, assembly GCA_963812675.1. GTDB lineage: Bacteria > Pseudomonadota > Alphaproteobacteria > ATCC43930 > CGMCC-115725 > AP-15. The sequence continues at coordinate 31,922 of CAWEWR010000009.1, forward strand.
AAACTCCCGCGGCGCGAGCGACAACGAGTTCGTTGTTGCGGGTCAGACGCCAGAAGGCGAGCATCGTCCCGAACAGGATGGCGAAGGGCAGGACCTCTTGGGCCGTGTGCGGCAGCTTCAAGGCTGCCATCTCCAGCAGCAGTCCCAAGGTCGCCTGGATTTTGGCGCCGCCGCGGCGGATCAGCTCGATGTAATCGAGCAGAAAGGTAATGATGACCATCGCCGCGAAAACGCCGCCGAACCATGCCGAGAATTGGCGGGCGATATAGGCCGAGAAGGTCTTCGCGACGTGCAACGGCCCCCCCAATCGCCGCAGGTTGTCAGTGCGCCAGATGGGGCGCCGTCCGAACGGCGAGCAGCGTCCGGCGGAAACCGAGCTTTATCCCCCCGCGCAGCAGGATTCCAAACCCGAGCCCGAACGGCAAGAGGTCGACAATATACATCAACGGGATCGCCACCGGTGACCGGAATGCGAGGTTGTTGACGCCAATGTCGAGCAACTCGAATGCAAAGGCGAGGCCTATCGCCAGAAGAACGCGTTTCAACTGCCCGCGACGGTTGAGCTCGCCAGGCAATAGGCAAGCCAGAGGGATCACGGAAAAGCTGAAGGCGGAGAGCGGGACGAGAATGCGTTGATGCGCTTCGGCAAGGAAGGCAGCGCGAAGCGAGGCGTCGGCGTCCGTGGGTGTAGTGAACAGTTCGCCTAGAAAGCGCTCCTGAGCTTCCCGGAAACGGACAACCGGCGCATCGCGCCAAGCATCGAGATCGAGCGTGTAACGCTCGAATGTCAACAGCGAGAGCTTGCGACTTTCGGGGTCGAATTGCTGCCGGTTGCCGTTGACCATGACAATTCGGGCGCCGGTCGGCAAATCGACGAAGACACCGCGCTCGGCAAGGATCGTAACCGGCTTCTGCGGGTCGCGGCTGTCACTGATCAAGAGCCCGGTCACCTCCCCGCGATCGTCCCGGCTGCGGATATAGATCGTCAGCTTGTCCGAAATCGTCGTGAAGGTGCCTTCCTGGATCAGGCTCGAAACAAAGCGGTTGCGGATCTCGAATTGCAAGTCTTTGAAGGCCCGGTTCGACGCCGGCAGGAAATAGATGGACAGACTCATCAGGACGACAAAAGCGATTCCAGCGAGCAGCAATACCGGCCTCGCCAACGCAAACTGGCTGAGGCCTGCCGATCTCATAACCACTAGCTCGCTCTCGCCGGTCAGGCGGTTGAAGGTGAAGAGCACGGCGATAAAGACGCCGATCGGCAGCACGATGTCGAGAAAGCGAGGCAGGATCAGCGCGGCCAAGTAAAGGAAGATCTCGATCGACAGACCGCGGTTGACGATTAAATCGATCAGCCGCAGCGACTGGGCGAGCCAGATCGCAGCGCTGAGCGCGGCGGTGACAAAGATCATGACGCCGAAGCACTGGCGCAGAATGTAGCGGTCGAGCCGTTTCATCGTGATCGATCATAGGGGGTGGGTCGCGACGCGGCCAGATCGATCTCCCGAAGGCGTGACCAAAGAATCGCCCGGATCGCACGGCGTCCATCTCTCCTGACGTTGAGGGTGCCCGGATCCGTCGTCTGCTCCCCCTCACCACGCCGATGTCTTCGCGGCCGAGGTCCGTTCCAGGGCCGAGCAGGGGTCACATTCTCAGGCCGGCAAAAGAGAACCGGGAAGCCAAGGCGGAACCGCCCCGCCGGTCCAGCCTAGAAGTCGGTGTCTTTGACCGTGGAGTGAGCGAATCGCCTATTCAGCAGAAGCCGGGGTACGTCGAAGCTTCGGTCAGCCGAAAACCAACGAGGAAACCGTCGTCCAGATGGCCCACCAAAGGCCAACTGACAGCAGCAGCATGACGATGAACGCCGAGCCCAGGCTCAGCCGGGGGGCACCGCGGCGTGCGGATTCGCGGGGCTTCCGAACGGGATACACGCCCTCGACGCGGCTGCTCTTGGTCATCGGGCCTCCCATCACGGTCGAGCCAGGCCGCCTGTCCGATGTTTCGCCGCACCGACGGTCCTCAAAAATAAAACCGGCTAATCTAAATCTGGTTCCACGAATGGCGGCGGCGACGACCTGGGAGAGTCGCTCTCAAATCACTTTTGCCCGGCGAAAGGCCGCGATCTGATCGGCATCGTAGCCGTGCTCAGCTAGCACATTGTCGGTGTCGGCGCCCGGTTCGGGCGGCGGCGTCTCGATGCTCGGGCCGCCATGGGCGAATTTGAACGCAGCCAGCGGCACGTCGAAAGCCCCGTCGATCCCGGCGGCGGACCGGTGATGATGGATGACGCCGCGGGTGGCAAATTGGGGGTCGCGGACGGCCTCGGCGAGGGTGCGCACGCGCGCCGCCGGGACGTGATGCGCCTGAAAGAAGTTCTCCCATTCGTCGGCGGTGCGCGTTTTCAAGATATTGGTCAGCAGCGCCGCTTCGCGGTCACGGTCGTCCTCGCGCTCTGGGTTGGTGCGTTTGGCCATCTCCGGTCTTTCGAGGGCCTGCCATAGGCGGCGCTGCTGCCGCAGATTGCTGGCGCCGAGCATGACCAGCCCATCCTTTGCGGCATAACAGCTGTTGGTCGCATGGAGGTGCCGGTTGCCTGACGGCTTGGGTTCGGCGCCGTTGCGCAGATAGCCCGTCAGATGCGAGCTCATCAGGATCATCGCGACATCGAGCATTGCCAGATCGATGCGCTGGCCGCAGCCGGTGCGCTCGCGCTGGAAGAGCGCGCTGGCGAGCGCGAATGCGCCCATTGTGCCGGTTGCATAATCGATCGCCGGCGAGCCGAACTTGATTGGATTGACCTCCGCAGTGCCGGTCGTCGCCATCAGTCCCGAAGTCGCCTGGATGACATGGTCGTAGGCCGTCTGGTTGCCGCGCGGCCCATCCTGGCCGAAAGCGGAGATCGAACAGTAGATCAGCCGCGGGTTGATCTCGCTCATCATATCGTAGCCGAGACCGAGCGCAGCGAAGGCGCCGGGCCGGTAGTTCTCGACCATGATGTCGGCACGCTGCACGAGGCGTTTCAAGATATCGCGGCCGGCCTCGGCCTTCAGGTCCAGAGCGATCGACCGCTTGTTGGAGCTCTGGGTCAGGTAGCTCGTGCCCATCCCGCGCCGATTGAGCTCGCGATCGGTGCCGCTGTCGCGGGTCTGGTCAGGGTCATCGGGGTGCTCGACCTTGATCACCTCGGCGCCGAGCACTGCCAGCTGATATGCTGCGAATGGCCCGGCCAACACATGGGTCACGTCGATTATGCGGATGCCCTCGAACGGTCGCGTCATGGTCGGCTCCTGCCAGTCGGGATCGCCTCTTGTGCTGGAATTTTGCTGCCCGAGCAATGTGCTGAGATAAGCGGATGCGCGTATTGATCTGCGGCGGCGGCGTGATCGGCGCCTCCATTGCGTATTTCCTGAGCTGCCGCGGGGTCACCGCGACGGTCATCGAAAGAACCGGGCTCGCCTGTGCGGCCTCCGGGAAGGCAGGCGGCTTTCTCGCCCTGGACTGGTGCGACGGCACGCCACTGGAAGCGTTGGCGCGCCGCAGCTTTGCATTGCACGCTCGGCTTGCCGCGAAGATCGGCGGCGATTGGGGCTATCGCCGCCTCACCACCTATGGCGGCTCGGCCGGGCTCGGTCAGCGCAGCCACGTCCATGAGGTCGACTGGGTGTCGCCAGGTGTGGCCGTGAACCAACAGCTGGGCTCGACAGCCACGACGGCCCAGGTTCATCCCGAAAGGTTTACCGCGGCGATGATGCGGGCGGCGCAGGCGCAGGGAGCCGAATTCCGCCTCGGACAACTCACCGGCGTCGTGCGCCGCAAGGGTGGCGCGGCAGTGGCGGGTGTCGAGATCGATGGCAAAGTCGTCGAGGGCGACGCCGTCGTGATTGCGATGGGCCCTTGGTCGATCCTTGGCGCCGAGTGGCTGCCCCTGCCCGCCGTCTTCGGATTGAAGGGGCATAGCCTCGTCTTCGAGACCGGTGCGAAAGTGCCGGCCGAGGCCCTGTTTCTGGAGTACCGCGAGGCCAATGGCACCGTCCAAACCCCCGAGCTGTTTCCGCGAGCCGACGGCACCACCTATGTTTGCGCAATCTCGAGCGAAAGCCCGCTGCCGATCGACCCCGCCCGGGTCGCTGCAGATCCGGGTGCGCTGGAGCGTCTGCATCAGATGTGCAGCCAATTGTCGCCGGCGCTCGCCGCCGCGAGGATCGTGGCACGCCAAGCCTGCTATCGTCCTGTCACCCGGGACGGCCTGCCGCTGATCGGTCCGGTCGCCGGGGTCGAGGGCGCCTACCTTGCCACCGGCCACAGCGTTTGGGGAATTCTCAACGCGCCGGCGACCGGCGAGGCAATGGCCGAGCTGATTATCGATGGCGCTGCCCGCTCGGTCGACCTCTCGGCCTTCGACCCGGCGCGACTTCCGCCATTTGGCGGCCTCAGCTGTTGATCACGATCTGACTGCCCGGACCCAACAGCGGCAGCACCGCGAATAAGACCTCTCTCTTGACGGCGAGACACCCCGCAGTCGGAGCGAAATCCGGTCTTGCTATATGGAGGAAAATCGCACTCCCGGCGCCTGGAACGACCGGCTCCATGTTGTAGCCGATGACCACCAGCGCGTCGTAGAGGTCGTCCTCCCGCCACATCTGCTCGGCGCTGGCGGTATAGGGCAAGGAAACGGGTCGGTTGTAGTTGGCGTCGGCAGGGTCGTCGACCCAGCCATCGCTCGGCGCCAAGGGTTTCACGGGTAATCGTGATTGCGGGGCCGCGATCCTGTCCGGCCGGTAGAGGATAGAGACGAGCGGGTAGGTCCCGGCCGGGGTCGCGCCGTCGCCCTCGTGCTTGTCGGCCTTGACGCCGGCGCACCCGACCGCTGCAACAGCGCTCCCTCGCGACCAGCGAAGGCGGCCATCGCGATATTCGAGATTTTCCGCTTCGTTTTGTGCTGCCGCGGACAACTGGGCCGCCATCAAAAGTACCGGGATAGAAACCAATCCTCTGCGGTTGATCGAGATGCGGTTCGCGATACCCTCACCCGCCTCGCTGGCGCTCGGCACCCTCTCCCGTGGTGCGGGAGAGGGGCTATCACTCATTCACCTCTAAGCTCCTCTCCCGCACCGCGGGAGAGGGGGGACCAAGCCCAAAGGGCTTGGTGGGTGAGGGAGGCACATCAATACATGTGCTGGCCGCCGTTCACCGAAAGCGTCGAGCCGGTGATGAAATCGGCGTCGTCGGCGACCAGGAACAAGACCGTGCGCGCGATGTCCTCGGCTTTGCCGAGCCGGCCGACCGGGATGCGGGCGATGATCTTTTCGAGCACCTCGGCCGGCACGGCCCGCACCATCTCGGTGTCGACATAGCCGGGGGCGACGGCGTTGACGGTGATGCCCCGGGCCGCGCCTTCTTGCGCTAAGGCCTTGGTAAACCCGTGGATGCCCGATTTCGCGGCGGCGTAGTTGACCTGACCGTATTGCCCCGCCTGCCCGTTGATTGAGCCGATATTGACGATGCGGCCAAAACCCCGCACGCGCATCCCTTCGATGACCGCCCTCGACATGTTGAAGCACGAAGAGAGGTTGGTCTGGATGACCGCGTTCCACTGCTCGTAGCTCATGCGGTGCATCGTCGAATCCCGGGTGATCCCGGCATTGTTTACGAGCACCTCGATCGGGCCGAGATCGGCCTCGATCTTCTTCACGCCTGCGGTACAGGCGTTAAAATCGGCGACGTCGAATTTGTAGACCGGGATCCCGGTCTCATCGTTGAATTGCTGCGCCGCCCTGTCGTTACCAGCGTAAGTCGCCGCGACGCGGTAGTCGGCATTCTTCAGCGCCACCGAGACCGCGCGGCCGATGCCACGGGTCCCGCCCGTGACCACCGCCACTCTAGCCATGCGTTCCTCCCGTTTTGTGGTTAATCGCGCTCAACACACATCGCAATTCCCATGCCGCCTCCGATGCAGAGGGTCGCCAGACCTTTCTTGACATCGCGCCGCTGCATCTCGTGCAGCAAGGTCACGAGCACACGCGCCCCGGAGGCGCCGATCGGATGGCCGAGGGCGATGGCGCCGCCGTTGACGTTGACCTTTTGCACATCCCAGCCGAGATCCTTGTTGACCGCGCAAGCCTGCGCGGCGAAGGCCTCGTTGGCCTCGATCAGGTCGAGATTGTCGGGCGACCAGTCCGCCTTTTTCAGCGCCATGCGGCTCGCCGGGATCGGGCCGGTGCCCATGATCGCCGGATCGACGCCGGCGGTCGCCCACGAAACGATGCGGGCCAGCGGCCGCAGACCGCGCTTTTCGGCCTCGGCCGCGGTCATCAGCACCACGGCCGCCGCCCCGTCATTGATGCCGGAGGCGGTGCCCGCAGTAACCGTGCCGTTCTTATCGAAGGCGGGACGCAGCTTTGACAAAACCTCGATCGTCGTGCCGTGTTTGGGATGCTCGTCGGTGTCGACGACCGTCTCGCCGCGCCGGGTCGTGATCTTGACCGGGACGATCTCGTCCTTGAAGCGGCCGGCCTTTTGCGCGGCTTCGGCCTTGGCCTGCGACCCGACGGCAAAGATGTCCTGCTGCTCGCGAGTGATCTGCCAGCGCTGCGCGACATTCTCGGCGGTGTTGCCCATGTGGTAGCCGTTGAACGCATCCCACAACCCGTCGCGGATCATCGTGTCGACGAGCTCGGCATCGCCCATCTTAACGCCGTTGCGCAGATGGATGCAGTGCGGCGCCTGGCTCATGCTCTCCTGTCCGCCGGCGACGACAATCTCGGAATCGCCGTTGCGGATCGCCTGATAGCCGAGCGCCACGGTGCGCAGCCCCGAACCGCACAGCTGGTTGACGCCATAGGCGGTGACCTCGAACGGCATCCCGGCGCCGATCGAGGCTTGCCGTGCCGGGTTCTGGCCTTCACCGGCGGCGAGGATCTGGCCCATGATGACCTCCGACACGTCCTTCGGCTCGACATGGGCGCGGCGCAGCGCCTCGGCGATCGCGACCTCGCCGAGCTTATGGGCCGGCAGGCTGGCGAGCCCGCCGTTGAACGCCCCGACCGGGGTCCGCGCGGCGCTGGCGATCACGATATCGGTCATCAAGGATCTCCTCACAGGGGTTAACGCCAATGTGGGCAGCGATCGGCGAATGTAAAAGCGGGGGTCGCCGGCTGTCCAGCCGGGCCAGGGCCGACCTTGGGTCAAGTCACACAGAAGTCCGGCCTTGGCCGCCATCGGCTGCAATCAATGATTGTGTCAGCTGTTGCTCATGGCTGTATCTGCAGCAAATCTACAGCCAAATCTCTCCTGAAAGTTGCAGTCACCGACCATGCCTTTTATCGGTCGCGCCCGCCTGCTACGGCGGTTGATCGGAAGATACCCCCGCATTGCGGCCACTTTCGGGATGTGGGTATTGCGCCATTGCCACCCTCGAAAGCCTGGCGCTATCCCAGGAGTCATTGCATTCATCGCTGTCATTGAGTACGATGTAAGCCTGCAAACAGCACGAGTTCTCGATGCCAACGCTGACCATACGCAATCTCGATGCCGCGCTTAAGGAACGCTTGCGCGTGCGCGCTGCCCTGCACGGGCATTCGATGGAAGCCGAAGTACGGCGGATTCTTCAGGACACCCTCAAGGAGCCGGAGCGTCCCAAGGCGGCGAATCTCTATCAGCGCATTCGCGCGCGCTTCGCGCCGCTCGGCGGTGTCGACTTCGACCTGACGCCGCGCGAGCAGGCCCCCGATCCCCCGCGCTTCGATTGATCTTCCTCCTCGACACCAACATCCTTTCCGCCGTCATGGCCTCTCGGCCGGCGGCGGAGGTGGCGACGTGGATGGCGCAATACCCGTTGGATGTGTTGTTCACCGCCGCCGTGTGCCAGGCGGAAATCCTGTCGGGAATCGCGATCCTGCCGAAGGGCCGTCGCCGGGAAGCGCTGGAGATCGCAGCTCTGGCGACGTTTCGCGAGGATTTTGCCGGCCGCATCCTGCCGTTCGATACAGACGCGGCTGTTGTCTACGCGGAGATTTTCGCGGGCCGCCGGAGCGCTGGCCGGCCCGCGGCGACGGCTGATCTGATGATCGCCTCGATCGCCCGCGTGCGCGGTGCGATCGTGGTCACCCGCGACACCGCTGGATTCCGCGGCTGCGGCCTCACCCTGATCAATCCGTGGACGCCGTAGGCGAGCGCGGCGGCTTCCGTGAAGGGGAAGATCCGGTCGGCAAAACGGTGACCCCAAGCGGCCAGGCCCTGCTCCAAGCGCGCCGCCCTCTCATCGGAGCGAATTTTCCCGATGCCGAAGGCAATCTCGGCAATCGTCACCGTCGGCGATGCCATCTCTGTATCGTTGCGCACGAGCCAGGCGGTCACAGCGGGGTCCGGCGTCTTGCGCAGCGTCTCTGAGATGACGTTGGTGTCGCGAAAGATCAAAGCTCCGGTCCTGGGTTGATCCTCCGGTTTTCGCTAATGACGGCCTCCAGATCGAGATCGCTGCCATACTCGTTCGCAAGGCGCGCGTAGAAAACGGATGCCGGCTCGCGCCCCGCCTCGCGAATTTCATAAGCCTCGAACGCGCGTTCCACGATATCGGCGATGGACCGCTCACGGCGTGCCAAGCGACGCGCGAGGTCACGGGCCTTCGCGCTGCGTACTGAGAGCTGGGGTTCGGCCATGCTGGATATCCTGCCTGAGTGCCATCCCAAATGGATTGAATGGGAAAGCCGGTGTCGGATGGCGAGATAGCAGCTCTCTCCATGCCGTCGAAGACAACAGAAGCTTGACCCGCGAGACGCCCACCTGTTAGGGAACAAAAGATGGACGGCAGCCGATAGCCTGACGAAGGAAACGAGATGGCCGTCATCGACACTCTAAAACTCGCCCGCGCGTTGCACGATAAGGGCGGGTTCAGCCAGGAAGCGGCGGACGCAACTGCCGAAGCGATCAATTCCGCGCTCGGCGAAGATGTCGCAACAAAATCGGACATCAAACTCCTCGACGGCAAAATCACTTTGCTGCTATGGGCGGTCGGCATCAATGTCGCCGCAACGGTCACGATGCTCGTCAAACACTGGTAAGGATAGGGCACGACGGCTGCCATTACCGCACTGTTCCTGCAGGCATGTTGCGCAGCGCAAGCCGCTAATCCGCGCGACGTAAAGGGTGCTGCTGATCCACGGGCGCTACGATCGGACGGTGCCGTTCGAGGTCTCGATCGCGATCCTCAAAGAAATGCCGACTCGGGCCTGGTTCTGCTCAACAATTGCAGGCACTGGCCGCCCTTCGAGAAGCCGGCCGAATCGACCGCGCAGGTCCTCGCGTTTCTGCAGGGCTATTGAACGGGACCGCTAGGGCCAAAACGCGATCCATCTGCCCGTCCCCATTCGAGAGCTGAATGGTACGCCCAGACTCCCACGTTTGAGGACGCTGTTCACGCTCCGAAGCAGTCGTTAGCGTAATCGCTGACAGGCTTATTAGCTGATAGGGTGGGAGCCTCCGCTGAACGAAGGACACGGCGATGCGATGGCAATCTGGAGTGACGCGTCGTGAGCTGCTGTGTAATGCCGCCCTCGGGACGGCTGCGCTCGCGGCGGGTGGCATCGGTGCATATGCCCAGCCGGCCTCGAGTCCGCCGAACATAATCTTTATTCTCGCCGACGACCTCGGCTATGCCAACGTCTCCTGTTACGGACGCCGCGACTTTACCACGCCCAATATTGACCGCATCGCCGCGCGAGGAATGCGCTTCCTTCAAGGTTACGCCAATTCCGCCGTCTGCTCCGCCTCGCGTCTCGCGCTGATCACCGGCCGCTACCAGTATCGGCTGCGGCTGGGGCTCGAGGAGCCGTTGGTCGGCAACCCTGAGGTCGGCCTGCCGCCCGAGCATCCGACCTTGCCGTCGCTGTTGAAGAAAGCGGGCTACGGCACTAGCCTGATCGGCAAGTGGCATCTGGGCGCTCTGCCGAAATTCGGTCCGCGCAAGAGCGGTTATGATCACTTCTTCGGTTTCCGCGGGGCCACCGTGGACTATTTCTCGCACATTAACCCGCTTCAGCGGCATGATCTGTGGGACGAGGACGTCGAGGTCCATCAGGTCGGCTATCTCACCGACCAGCTCGGCGCCCGCGCCGTCGACGCGGTAAATTCCTATGCGAAGTCCGGCCAGCCGTTCCTGATCAGCCTCCATTTCAATGCGCCGCACTGGCCATGGGAGGGGCCCGGCGACGAAGCGGAGTCGAAACGGCTGGCAGGCACGGCCCTGCGCGACTTCGATGGTGGAACGCGGAAGATCTATCAGCGCATGATCGAGGCGATGGACGCGCAGATCGGCCGCATGCTCGAGGCTCTCGACGCCAACGGCCTCACCGAGAATACGATCGTCATCTTCACCAGCGACAACGGCGGCGAGCGTTTCGCCGACACTTGGCCGTTCACCGGCAAGAAAACCGATTTGCTGGAAGGCGGACTACGCATCCCAATGGTGATCGCCTGGCCCGCGCGCATCGCGCCGGGCCGCACCAGCGACCAGGTGGCCATCCACATGGACTGGCTGCCTACCCTGCTAGCTGCCGCCGGCACCGCGCCGGACCCGGGCTATCCGCCCGACGGCATGAACCTGCTGCCGGCGCTCACGGGCAACGCCGCAGCGGTCGATCGAAAGCTGTTCTGGCGCTACAAGGGGAAATGGCAGCGCGCGGCACGCATCGGCGACTACAAGTACCTCAAGATCCTCGACAACACCTTCTTGTTCAACGTGGTCGAGGATCCGCTCGAGCGCGGCAATCTCAAGGAGCGCCACAAGGACGTCTACGAGCGGCTTGTCGCCGAGTGGCAAGCGTGGAACGCGTCGATGCTGCCGGAAATCGCCGAGAGCTTCACCAACTCGTTCTCCGGCGAGGAGCTCGCCGACCACTACGGCGCGCAGAAACCAAGCGGGGCGCCCGATCCAACCCTGCCTTTGCCCCCGGCAGCGCAGTCGTGGTGACTGTCATCCTACTGATCCCCGCATCCCAAATGACCTTGGCCCAGCGAAGGACGCCGTCCCGGCAAAATCGTCGGTGAACATCGCCTCGGCCGCCACAGCAAGCGCCGCGCGCCGTGGGCCCCTCGGGTCAATGCGCCTTCATTGTATGCAATGCAAGCGTGGTGACAAGTGGCGCTGCGGCAGCACGGTGGTCAATGAGACGGGGCTCGATGAGGCGAAAGAAGTCAGGTCGCAACCGCTTGTCGGCTATCTCTGCCGCTTCCGGCCCGAGCCTGAAGGTGGGTTCACGGTCACCTGCCCAAATTGCCTTCGGTGGTTACCTATGGCGAAACCCTGGAAGAGGCGCAGGCGAAAGGGGTCGGATCGTTTCCTGTGGCACCGGGATGATCCCAGCCGCCAGTCGGTCGTGCTGGTTGATCGGAACAATCTCAGCCGGTGCCCGGTTTCTCGATCTTCTCTGAGCAACTGCCCGGTGTTTTGTTGAGGGTGCGGAGCCTGTCGGATGCTTCTTGCGCGGCGGGGGAAGCACCACCCCTCCCAACCCTCCCCCATCTAGGGTCCATCAAGGGGGAGGGCTCCAAGGACGCCGTCGGGATTTGCCGGGACCTCGTTGTTCCAAAACCGCAGAATGCGATAGCCTTCGTTTTGCAGGAACCCGCTTCGCTCGGTCTCCCGCGGCGACGAGCGATCGTGTTGGCCGCCGTCGATTTCCACGATCAAACGAACCTCGTGGCACGCAAAGTCGGGCACGCAAATTTGGCAATGTAGCGGCCGATCGGCACCTGGCGGCGGAACTTGTACCCGTTTATTTGATGCGAGCGCAGCATTTGCCAGAGCCGCCTTTCCGCCTCGGTCATGCTCTCTCGTAAAGTGCGCGCTCGCGCATGTGCGCCCTCGACGGGGTGCTTCTTCATTCCTCAACTTGTGCGGCGGGAAGCATCATCCAGGAGGGTGTGAGCGGGACGAGAGTTGCGTCGCCCGCTGCGAGCGTCTTGCCGTCGTGCGCCGGTTCGATCCGCAACAGCGCCAGACCGAGCCCGTCGCGGCTCGACCGCATTTCGCCGACCTCGCGACCGTCCGCGGTCACGATCGTTCCCGGCGGCGGGGTCGGGCCTTCGATCGCGACCGGCATCAGCCGCCGCTTGACCAGCCCGCGATACTTCGTCCGCGCCGTCAACTCCTGGCCGATATAACACCCCTTCTGCCAGTCGACGCCGTTCAGTTCGTCGAAGCCCGCTTCGAGCAGGATCGATTTCTCCAATACCAGATCGCGGCTGCCGTCGGGGATGCCGAGCGACAGGCGCAGCCGGTCGTAGCTGTCGAAACCGGTTTCTGAAATGCCGGCATTGCCGAGCAAAACCCGTACCCCCTCGAGCGGCAGAATGGCGCGCGCGCCGAGGGCTGCCAGCCGCGGATCGACGAAGGCGATGCCCGAACCGATCGGCCGGGCAGCTCCGGGCTCGTTCGGCAGTCCGAGGGCAGCCGGCGCGTCCCCTCCGAATACTGCCGCGACGCAAAGGCCGGATTGCTCATCGAGTGTGGCCTTCGCGCGCAGCCGATACATGGACAGCCGCCGCTTCAGATCGCCCAGACGCGCGCCTTCGGTATCGAGCCAGATCAATTCGCCCGCTTCGACCATCATGAAATCGTGCAGGTATTTGCCCTGGGCGGTGAGAAACGCCGCATAGCGGGCCGCCGTGGGCGAGACCTTGTCGACGTCGTTCGAAACGAGCCCCTGCAAAAACGGGCGGCGATCGGGCCCCGAAACGGCGAGAATGCCGCGATCCTCGAGCAACACAAAACGGGCGTCGGCCATGGCCGGCTAGAGTTAGGCCCGGAGCGCTTCCTTGGCAAGCGGCGGAGACCGGCATATAAGGCCCGCCGGACCGGGCGAAATGCACATCCTGTTTGTTACCGCGACGCGGATCGGCGATGCCGTGTTGTCGACCGGTCTGCTCACCCACCTGATCGAGCGCTACCCGCACGCCCGGCTGACGATTGCGGCAGGGCCGGTCGCGGCTCCGCTGTTCGAGGCAGTGCCTGGGCTCGAACAAATCGTCGTCGTCGAAAAACGACGCTGGTCGTTGCATTGGCTACCTTTTTACAGCGCGGTTGCGACCCGGCGCTGGGATCTCGTTGTCGACCTGCGCGGCTCGGCGCTTGCCTGGATGGTGCGCGCCGGGGAGCGCAAGGTCATGGCGAAGGGCGATGCGCGCGAGCATCGCGTTCGCCAGCTGGCGCGGCTTTTTGATCTCGATCCTCCGCCGAACCCGCACCTGTGGACGGCCTCGCACCACGAACGGATGGCGGGCACTTTGATCTCTCCGGGCGCCCCGGTGCTGGCGATCGGCCCAGCTGCGAATTGGCCCGCCAAGCAGTGGCGCGCAGAGCGTTTTGCCGAGCTCGGCTCGCGTCTGACTGCCGCGGGCGGCCCGCTGCCCGGTAGCCGCATCGCGGTGCTGGCCGCAGCTCATGAGCGCGAGCTGGCCGAGCCCCTACTGGCGGCGCTCCCTCCAGGGCGGCGCATCGATCTCGTCGGCAGCGTCAATCTGTTGACCGCCGCCGCGGTGCTGCGGCGCTGCGCCATGTTCATCGGGAACGATACCGGGCTGATGCACATAGCCGCGGCCGCGGGGACGCCGACCCTGGGGCTGTTCGGCCCGAGCCCCGTCGCCCAGTACGCGCCATGGGGCCGGCGGACCGCCTGGGTCCGCTCGGCAGACCCACCGGAAGCGATGTTCGGCCCGGGCTTTGACCACCGCAGCACCGGCACCTTGATGAACGGTTTGTCGGTCGACGCCGCCGAGGCGGCGGCCCGCCGGCTGTGGCATTCGGTCGAGAGCGCCGCCGCGTGAGCGAGCCGCGGCTTTCCGCCCTGGTCGTGGCGCATGACGAGGAACGCCAGCTCGCCGATTGTCTCGCCTGCCTCGGTTTTGCCGGCGAGACCGTCGTCGTACTCGACCGCTGCGGTGACCGCTCGCGGGAAATCGCGCTCAGCTTCACCGAACGCCTCGTCGAAGGCGCGTGGCAGCGCGAGGGGCCGCGGCGGCACGCCGGGATCGATGCCTGCCGCGGTGAATGGATCCTCGAAATCGACGCCGACGAGAGGGTGACACCCGACCTTGCCGCCGAAATCCGGCGAGTCGTCCGAAATTCGCCCGCCGCCTGGCACCTCATCCCGGTGGACAATTATATCGGGGCGCGGCGCGTGCGCTGGGGGTGGGGTGCTTCCTTCGGCAGATCGGCTCACGCCGCGCTCTATCGCAAGGGCGTCAAACGGTGGGGCGATCAGCGGGTGCACCCGATGGTTTCGTTGGCGGGACAGCAGGGTGAGACGCTCGCATCGCACCTCGTTCACTATGTCGACCGCGACATCTCCGACATGCTGCGCCGCCTCGACCGCTACACCACAGCCCGCGCGCAGGATCTCCGGGAGAGCGGCGATATCGGCAGCTACGGTCAAAACTTGCGCCGCATCGTGTCGCGTTTCTGGAAATGCTACGTCGTTCGAAAAGGCTACCGCGAAGGCCCCTACGGTTTTCTGATCGCGCTCTGCGCCGCGCTCTACCCGATCCTCTCCTATCTCAAGGCCCGGCTCGACCTCTCTGATGCCCCCCTCCCTGACCCTCCCCCGCAAGCGGGGGAGGGAAGGGTGGGGGCGTGCGGGGAGAGGGAGCCAGTCGGGGCAGATGATGGCTGAGGTGGTGATGGCCGATGACGGGATCGCCTTTGACGGGGCGAGCGCGGAGCGGGGGCCGCTCGGCGGGGCGGAGACGGCGTTTGCGGCGCTCGCCGAAGCCTTGGCGCGGCGCGGCCACCGGGTCGCGGTGCGCAATCGCTGCCGGGCCGCGCGCTGGTACAACGGTGTGCACTGGGCGCCGCTCACGGACGGAACTCCGCCGACCTGCGATCTCTACATCGGTAGCCGCGGCCACCGCGTCATCGGTCTTGTTCGAAAGGCCGGGCGCCGGCTGTTCTGGCTGCACAATCCTGCAGGTTATCTGAAAAAGCCACGCAATCTGTGGCGGCTCGCCCGGTACCGCCCGATCCTGATTACGACGGGAGCCTACCATGCGACCACGGTGCCGGACTGGCTGCCCTGCGGCGGGCGCGAGACCATACCCTATGGCGTGCTCGACCGCTTCCGCGCGGCCGCGCCGCGCGAGGCGCCGCCGCCGCGGGCAATTTTTACCTCGAACCCGCTGCGGGGGCTCGACTGGCTGCTCGACCTCTGGGTTGCGCGAATCGCGCCGGCGGTGCCTCAGGCGGAGCTGCACATCTATGCCGGAGAGACGGTCTACGGCTCGACCCGAGCGCCGCGGATTGAGGCGGTTCTGGCGCGGGCCGGCAGCCTCGCCGCTCACGGGATACGCCGGTTCGCGCCGATCGGCCGCGCACAATTGGCGGCCGCGCTGTCCGGCGCCAGGGTCATGCTCTATCGCGGCGATCCCGGGGAGACGTTCTGCCTCGCGCTTGCCGAGGCGCAGGCAATGGGGGTGCCGGCGATCGTGCAGCCCCTGGGCTCGGCCCCCGAACGGATCATCGACGGTACCACGGGTCGGGTTGCCGAGGATGACGACGCATTTGCGATGGCGGCGATCGCGGCGCTGCGCGACGACGCCTTGTGGCGGCAGTGGCACCTCGCCGCTCTCGCCACTCAGAGCGGATCGAGCTGGGATGCCGTCGCGGGCAGGTTCGAAGCGCTGATGAAATGACCCGGCGGGTGCTGCAGGCGATCGCCGGTGCGGCGCATGGCGGAGCGGAGACCTTTTTTACTCGGCTCGCCATGGCGCTGCAGCGCGCCGGGGAGCCGCAACGGGTGCTGATCCGCCGCAACTCGAGGCGAGCGAAGGACCTGCGCGCCGCCGGTGTCGCAGTCGGCGAACTCGCCTTCGGCGGCATCTTCGACCTGGCGACGCGCGTCGCCTTCGAGCGCGAGATCGCCGCCTGGCGCCCCGATATCGTTCTGACCTGGATGAGCCGCGCCACGCGGCTGTGCCCGCGCGGCGACTTTGTGCATGTCGCCCGCCTCGGCGGTTATTACGATCTGAAATATTATCGCCGCTGCGATCATCTGATCGGAAACACCCACGCCATTGTCGATTATGCGATTGCCAAGGGCTGGCCGCGCGAACGGATCGTTTACCTGCCTAATTTTGTTCCCGATTCGTCCATGGCAGACCGCATCCCGGCCTGTGGGTGGGCGCCACTGGCGTTGGCCCTCGGCCGGCTTCACCCGAACAAGGGGTTCGAGCTGTTGCTCGAGGCTCTCGCCGCGACCCGGGAGGTCACCCTCTGGATTGCTGGGGACGGCCCGCTGCGGCCACGCCTCGAACGCCTCGCCACCCAGCTGGGGATCATCGGCCGGGTCCGCTTCCTCGGCTGGCGCGAGGACGTGCCGCGCTTGTTGGCGGCTGCCGATCTTCTCGTCTGTCCGTCCCTGCACGAGCCGCTCGGCAATGTCGTGATCGAAGCCTGGTCCGCCGGATTGCCCGTCGTCGCCACGGCAAGCGACGGGCCGGCCGCTCTGATCGATGATGGCGAAAGTGGCATCCTGGTGCCGCTCCCCGGAAGTCGCGGCGGCGGCCCGCAAGCGCTCGCCGATGCGATCGAGCGGGTTTGCGCGGATCCCACGCTGCGTGCGAGACTGGGACAAGCGGGGCGCCGGGCCTACGAAGCCGAGTTCACCGAGCCGATCGTCGTCGCCGGTTACCGCAGTTTCTTCGATCAAGTGACACACCGATGTGCGGGATCGCCGGGCTGATGACATATGACGGCGCGGCCCCGCCGCCGGCGCCGCTGCGTGCCATGGGAGAGGCGCTGCGCCACCGGGGTCCGGATGGGGATGGCCGATACCGATCGGCCGACGTCGGGATGGTCCAGACCCGGCTCGCCATCATCGATCTTGCGACCGGCGACCAACCTCTCTACGAACCCAGTGGCGCGGCGCTGATCGCCAATGGCGAGATCTACAACTACCTCGAACTGCGCTCCGATCTCGGCAGCGCCCGCTCGGCGGCTTTGTCGACGCAGTCGGATTGCGAGCTGCCGCTGCATCTGTATCGGCTATACGGGCTCGACTTCACCGCGCATCTGCGGGGCATGTACGCAATTGCGCTGCACGACCCGTCAGCCGGCCATCTGATCCTCGCCCGCGATCCGTTCGGCATCAAGCCCCTCTATTACGCCGAAACGCCGCGCGCCTTCGCTTTCGCCTCGGAGCCGGGCGCCTTGATCGAGGCCGGAATCGTCGCCCCGCAGCTCGTTCGGCCGGCACGCAACGAGCTGGTGCAGATGCAGTTTACCACAGGCCGCGAGACGATCTTCGCCGGGATCAATCGGGTGCTCCCGGGAGAGATGGTGGTGGTACGCCGGGGGCGCATCGTCGAGCGCCGGCAGAACGCGGCGCTGCCCGACGGCGGGCCGTTGCAGCTCGGCGAGGCAGAGGCGATTGCCCGGTTGGATGCGGCTCTTTTGGAAAGCGTCCGTCTGCACCAGCGCTCGGACGTACCGTTCGGTGTATTTCTCTCGGGCGGCATCGATTCGACGGCGGTGCTCATGATGATGGCGCGGCTCGCCGAGCGCCCGGTCAAAGCGTTCACCGTCGGATTTGCCAGGAGCGAGGTCGCGGACGAGCGTCCAGCCGCGCGCGCCGCCGCTGCTTCGGTCGGGGCGGAGCACATCGAACTCGTGTTTGATGAAGCTGATTTCTGGAAGCTGCTGCCCGAGGTCGTCTCGGCGGTCGACGACCCGACCGCCGATTATGCGATCCTACCGACCTGGGCTTTGGCTCGCGCGGCGCGTGAAACCGGCCTCAAGGTGATTCTTACCGGCGAGGGCGGCGACGAGCTTTTCGCCGGTTATGGACGTTATCGCAACGCGATGCGCCCATGGTGGGCAGGAGGGCGGGCGCCGCGGGCGCGCGGCGTGCTCGACGGGCTCGGGATATTGCGAAGCGAGATCGCCGGCTGGCGCGACGGCATCGCTGCTGCCGAGATCCGCAATGGCGACCGCCGGCGAACTCCGTTGCAGGTCGCGCAAGCGGTCGACTGCGCCGATTGGCTGCCGAACGATCTGCTGATCAAGCTAGATCGCTGCCTGATGGCGCACGGTACCGAAGGCCGTACGCCCTACCTCGATACCGAGCTGGCGGCGCTTATTTTTCGCTTGCCGGACGAACTCAAGGTAAGGCGCGGGTTCGGCAAATGGCTGTTGCGCCGCTGGCTCGCCGATCGGCTGCCCGACATGCAGCCCTTCAGCCGCAAGCGCGGCTTCACGGTTCCGGTGGCGCAGTGGATCGCGCGTCGAGGCGCCGACCTCGGGCCCCTCGTCGCTCGCTCGAGCGCGGTGCGCGAAATCTGCCGCCCCGATGCGGTGGAAGGCTTGTTCGCCGCGCCCGCCGGCAGGCGGACGGCCCGCGCCGCCTGGAACCTGCTCTTCTACGCCCTCTGGCATCGCCGACACATCGAGCGCGCCCCATTGCCGCAGGACACGACGGCCGCACTGGCCGATTGCGCCTGACCGCTCAGAACAGAACGCCGGCTTCGAACAGGAAGCGCGTCTGCGTCGTATTGCCGAAGGTCGGGCCGAGCGCGAAGCCCGGCGTCGTGTTGTTGGTTCCAACATGGGAGAACTCGGCGCGCGCGAAGTAGATCTTGTATTGGTAGGTCGGAGTCAGAGTGATCGACCACGCGCTGCTGCCGGGACCATAAATCAGGCTGGGTGCGCCGTTCGCCAGACTGCCCGTGCTCGAGATATACTCGAACCGAAGCGGCACACTGAAGCCCGGCAACGGCGACTCGTCGGGGAAAGAATAATTCACCAGTATCGCCCCGCCATAGGTCGATGCCGAGGAACGGGTGTTGATCGGCGGCGACGAGTTCCCTGGCACGTTTGTGTACTGAAAGTACGGGGTGATTGTCCATGGCGCAGAGTTGTAGGTATAGATAACGTTCAGGATCGTTTCGTTGTTCTGAAACAAAGGGGTCGCGGTTGTCAAATTGAACGGCGTCGTAGTAGTCACTTTAGTGCTATGCGCATAGTTGCCGCCGGCAGCGATAGTGAAGCTGTTCTCTTTGTTGAGTGTGTAGGCGAGGGACCCCGTGAGCCAAGTAAACTGATTCGAATAAAAGCCATCATTCCATGAAAAAGAGAAGGCGATGGGGTCTGCGGTATAGTTCAGCTGGGCGCCGCGGCTGATGGCAGGTTCCTGGTTCCACAAGAGGCCGCGCTCGATGTTCATGTTTTGAAAGGTGAACGTATACTCAGCCCCGATCAGGGTCGGCAGCTTGCCGCCCTGGATTGAGAAGGTGTCGTTTGGCGCGAGCTTCAAGTTCGCAAGCGGTAACGCGGAGAAGAAATCGCCGGTGGCCTTCGGGGTGTTGAAATAAGGAGCGCCGAGCGCTGGTATCGTATAGGCTCCAGCCTGTACGTAGTATTGCAAAAATCCGTCGGTCTTTTGAAAGATGAACTGGCCGTTGGACAGACTTCCCCACGAGTTCTGGTCTCCGGGAAACCGGTTGTTCTGCCATAGCCCGAGACCGCTGACGATCCCGGTCAGATAGACCGGGCCGAGCGGTCCGGCGTCGAAACTAATCGGATTGGGGTTTCCCGCGAGAGGGCCGGTCAGAGGCGGTGTCGTCAGCGCCGTCGGGGCCGCTGGCTTTTCTTCTGCCGCGGGCTGCTCGGCGCTCTCCTCGGCCCAAGCTGAACCAATACCGCCGAGCAACACTGAAACCAAGGCGATACTCACGACGAAGCTGTTGTTGATATTCTTCATATCTAGGCCTTTCGAATCCTTAACTTCGCGCTGGTCAGACGACCTCACCCTGCGGTTCTCCTATCGAGCCGTTGCCATCCCTTCCCCCCGCTGGCTTACGGCTAGCAAGCGCCATACCATCTCCCGGATGGCGCCTCGGATCGCGTGGTAAACCGCTTAGTTGTGCAGCGACCGGCCAATTCCCGTATTTCCCCCGATCGCCGCGTGAGGTCAATGTTCGTTCGCCGCCTTCGCAATATTGACCAATTTCTAGGCAGCCCAGGGTATTTCGGGCGCAGAAATCGACACAAATACCCGGTCGGAGAGCCCGCTACCCGTTCGCTTGAGCCAATAAATCGCGAATCGGATTGCAGCCAGCGAAATGGTGCCGAGTCGGGGATCGGCTGTTTACGACGACCTGCCTTCGGCGCGCGCGAAAAAACGAGCGCCGCAATGCGGCGCTCGAGTTCTGTGATCCGCCCGCAGGGGGCAGTATCGGCTGCGATCAGTGGAAGAACGTGTGGTCGATATGAGTGATCCCAACCAGGGTCATCGTCGAGCCGTCGGGCAGAGTGATCGTCGTGCTGCCGCCGCTGACGTTTGCCGTTGCCACGACATGGTCCACAGTGGCCGCATCCTGGCCCGCGAAATTGATCGCGTCGCCGTGCGCCTGATTGAACCCGACGACAGTATCGTGTCCTTTCTCGCCGCTATCCTGGATCAGGGTGCCGCCGCTGCCGGCGTTAATCAGATTGTGCCCGCCGCCGCCGTCGATCGTGTCGGCTCCGCTTCCACCAAAGACCGTGTTGTGACCAGCGCCGAGATAGATCTGATCCGTGCCGGCGCCACCATGGATCAAGGCTCCCCCGTCGCCGCCATAGATTGTATCCGGGCCTGCGCCGCCGTTGATCGTGTCGTGGCCGCCCCCGCCAAAGATCAGATCCGGGCCGCTGCCGCCGGTGATCAGATCGCCGCCTTGGCCGGCAAAGATCGTATCGGGGCCGCTGCCGCCGGTGATCGTGTCCTTGCCCTCGCCGCCAAAGATCAGGTCCGGGCCGACGCCGCCGGTGATCAGATCGCCGCCCTGGCCGGCAAAGATCGTATCGGGGCCGCTGCCGCCGGTGATCGTGTCCTTGCCCTCGCCGCCATAGATCAAATCGGGGCCAGCGCCGCCGGTAATGATATCCTGCCCGTCCCCGCCATAGATCGTATCGGGCCCCGCACCGCCGGTGATCGTGTCCTTGCCCTCGCCGCCATAAATCAAATCGGGGCCGGCGCCGCCGGTAATGACATCCCGCCCCTCTCCGCCGTAGATCGTATCGGGGCCGCTGCCGCCCAGGATCGTATCGCGGCCATCGCCGCCGAAGATAACGTCGGCACCGATGCCGCCGAAAATGAGATCATTCCCGACGCCGCCAAAGATCGTGTCAGGCCCGGCGCCCCCCTGGATCGTGTCGGGACCGCTGCCGCCAAAAATGAGATCCGGACCTGCGCCGCCGATGATCAAACTCGCGGCATTGCCGCCATAGATGGTATCGTGACCGGCGCCGCCGATGACCGTCGGGTCTCCGACCATCTGCAAGGACCAGTCGCCATACGCCATATCGATCGTCTTGCCGTCGTCGGACAGCACGGCCACGCCCTGGTACCCCTGCGGTAAGCCAGACGGGACGACGCCGCCAGTAATGACCTCGAGGTTGAATTCACCGAGGATAGGCGGCGGGAGATGGCTCCCGTCCGCTGTCATGACGACGTTGACTTGTTGCCCCCCCTGGGCAAAGGCATTGTATTGGCCGCCTGGAATAGATGCCATAATTGATTCCCTCAGAAGCTGCCGCCGTATTGTCGCAAACCACTTATCGACGAATTCGATACCAACAAAACACGGTTCGCGGGTTACGTCGATGCTTTTCTGTTCCAATTTGATTCGGTTGTGCGGCGATTTTGTCGACGTATGCTTAGAACATTGAATGAGAATCTGTATCTAATGAGAGAATAAAGCGGGAATGCGCAGCCTTGCTGGTGTCGGACCAGGGGTTTCTGCACCCATGCGCAGCGTAGCCCTATCGATACGAGAACAGGCGGGGTAGGTTGTCGAATGGCGGTGCGAGCAAGGAGGAATTTGATGGCCATCGAGGAACGCGCCAGCGTCTGCACTTTTGATTGCCCCGATGCCTGCAGTCTGCGCATCAGCGTCGCCAATGACCGTATTGTAAAAGTGCACGGGTCTGATGCGGCGCCCTATACGGCCGGGGTCATCTGCAACAAGGTGGCTCGGGAGATGACCGAGTTCGTGCATGGACCGGGGCGCCTGCTGCATCCGCTGTGCCGCCTCGGGCCGAAAGGCTCGGACCAATTCGAGCGGATCTCGTGGGACACGGCGCTCGACGAAATCTACAAGCGGGTCAACGAGATCGTCGACCGCTGGGGTCCGCAGGCGGTGATGCCATTGAACTATGCCGGCCCGCACGGCTTGCTGGCCGGAGACAGCATGTCGTCGCGGTTTTTCAATCGGCTGGGCGCCACGCAGCTCTATCGGCGCGCCCTGTGCGGCGGCGTGCGCAGCGAAGCGTGGTCGGGGACTTACGGCGCCGTCCCCGGATGCCCGCCCGAATTTGCCGAAGCCGCCAAGCTCAATGTCGTCTGGGGCAACAACGCGACGGTCACCAACCTTCATCTCGTCCGGTGCATCCGCAAGTCAAAGCGTGCCGGCGGCAGGCTAGTCGTGGTCGACCCGCTGCGCACCAAGATCGCCGAGCAGGCGGATCTGCATCTGCAACTCCTGCCGGGCACCGATATTTTGCTGGCTTGGTCTTTGGCCGCAGAACTCGAGCGCTCAGGCGCTCTGGATACGGCGTTCATTGCCGCTCACGTATTGGGAGCCGAGGATTTCATGGCTCGGGCCCGCCAATGGCCGGCGGCGCGAGCGGCTGCGGTCTGTGGGGTCAGGGAGAACGAGATCCTGACCCTCGCGCGCTGGCTCGCCGAGATCGAGCCGTTGGTGCTTGCGCCGGGCAATGGCCTCGAACGCGGCCGCAACGGCGGCAGCGCAGTCCGCGCGGCCATCGCGTTGCCGGCGCTGCTCGGAAAGCTGGGCCGGGGTAACGGCATCGTGCTCGGTGCGAGCAACGCTTTTCCCAAGACCCCGGACCGGCTGCAGCGGCCCGATCTGATACCAGACGGCACCCGTACCCTCAACATCAACGATATCGGCCGCCATCTCGCCGAGGGCGACGTCGACCCGCCGCTGCGCGCGTTGTTCATTTACAACCACAATCCGATCGTCGTGCACCCCGACCAGAACCGGATGCGCCGCGGCCTCGCCCGTCCGGATGTGTTTGCCGTCGGCATTGAGCTGACGATGACCGAAAGCATGCGGTACTGCGATGTGGTGCTGCCTGCGGCCACCCATTTCGAGTATGCCGATCTCTATCCTTCTTATGGTCATCATTGGTTGCAGCGCACCGAACCCGTCATCCCGCCGCCGGGCGAGGCGCTGCCGAACACCGAGATCTTCCGCCGGCTCGCCGCGCGCTTCGGCTTTGATGAGCCGTGCTTCAAGGCGACGGATGAGGAATTGATGGACGATGCCGTCGATATCGCAGATCGCCGGCTGTTCGGAATGAGACCGAGCGAGATACCGATAGACCGGGCGGTGCAGATGACGGGACCGGATGGCGCGCCAATGGTCCTGTGCGACAACATCCTCCCCGCCACGCCGTCGGGGAAAATCGAACTGAAGTCGGAGACATTGGCCGAGCGGTGGGGATCGGCGGCATTGCTGCCGGATTGGCGGGAGCGAGAGACATCGCACCCGCTAATGCTGATTTCGCCGGCCTCGGACAAGCGCATTTCCTCCACTCTCGGCGGCCTCGGCGCTTCGCATCAGGCGCCGCCACTCTTGATGAACCCTGAGGATGCGAGCAAGCGAGACCTCCGTCACGGCATTGAGGTGTGCTTATGGAACGAGCGCGGCGAGGTCATCTTGCCGCTCATCGTGACTGCTGATGTGCCGCCGGGTGTCGTTGCCAGTGAGAAGGGGGCGTGGCTAGCGACGAGCCGCACTGGGCAGACGATTTCGGCTCTGGTCTCGTCGGATCTCAAGGCCGATCTCGCCGAAGGCGCCTGCTTCAACGATACCCAGGTCGAGGTCAGCCGCGTTTGAGCATGAACACAGCAGCTGCAGAGCCGCTGATCGGCGTAATCAACGCCGGCTCCTCTTCCGTCAAATTCAGTTTCTATGAGGGTGAGCGGCGAATTCTCGGCGGCCAGGTCGATGGGATCGGGGCACATCTTGCGGCGAGCGCCATTGGACCCAACGGCGAAAAGCTCGAACCCCCTGATTTGGGTACGAAAGCCCCCACAGTCCCGAGCGAGGTGCTCCCGGCGATATTGCCGTGGGCCAGACAGAAGCTCGGCGATCGGCGCCTCGCCGCGCTCGGCCACCGTGTCGTCCACGGCGGTCTGCACCATTCCCGACCCGCCCGCGTTACGCCGGAACTGCTGGTCGAGCTGGAGGCTTTGGTGCCGCTGGCGCCATTGCACGAGCCGCACAATCTCGCCCCCATCAAGATGGCGATGAGGCTCGATCCCGAATTGCCGCAAGTAGCGTGCTTCGATACCGCCTTTCACCGCACTGCTCCGGAGGTCGAGCAGGCTTTCGCGCTACCCTACTCGTTCTATGAGGAAGGCATTCGGCGCTACGGCTTTCATGGTCTATCCTACGAGTACATTGCCTCGGTATTGCCGGAGCATGCACCCGAAATCGCCAATGGCCGCGTCGTCGTAGCGCATCTCGGCAATGGCTGCTCGGCTTGCGCAATGCGGAACCGGATCTCCATCGCAACGACGATGGGATTTACCGCCCTCGACGGTTTACCCATGGGTACACGCTGCGGCGAGCTCGATGCCGGCGTCGTGCTGCATCTCATCCAGCAGAAGGGAATGTCGGCAGAACAGCTGGTGGATCTCCTCTACCGCCGCTCGGGCATGCTGGGACTGTCTGGTATTTCTTCGGACTTTCGCGAGCTGCTGGCCAGCGACAATCCGCGGGCGCGCTTTGCCGTCGAGGTGTTTTGCTATCGCGTCGCCGGCCATATAGCCTCGCTGGCGGGAGCACTCGGTGGTCTCGACGGGATCGTCTTCACGGCTGGGGTCGGCGAGAACGCGGCACCGGTGCGCAGCGCAATCTGCGGCGCCTGCAGCTGGCTGGGACTGGACTTGGACGAGGCGGCCAACCGGGAACACAAGGAGCGCATCAGCAGGCCGAATAGCCGCATCGCCGCCTATGTCATCAAGACCGACGAGAACTTGATGATTGCCCGCCACGCCCGCGCGCTGGTGGAAAGCCGACACCATTAGGACGAAGGGAAATCACGTCCGAATCTCGCAACCCAGTGCCGCCGACGGGCGTTGGTCATCCACACGATTCATCAGGCAATGGCGCACGATCGCTCATATCAAATCCCGCTACACCGGCGAAAGCCGGTGCCCATAGCAAAAGTGGATCCCGGCTTTCGCCGGGAAAGCGCGGAGGGGACGTTGAGCTGCGTCAACTGAACGAAGCTGTGCACTAGGGCCCTTGATCTGTTTCAATGCCACACCAGCGCCGCCGTTCAGCTCTCCAATAACGCGCCTGCACCGGGTTGCGGGTCGAGTCTTCACATAGGAGCGCCACATGGCCGAGCATAGGCATCCGGAGCGGATCACGACCTTGGAGGAATTGCGTCTCGACGAGGCGCGCGAAAAAGGGGTGCCGTGGAAGCAATGGGGTCCCTATCTCAGCGAACGTCAGTGGGGCACCGTCCGTGAGGACTACAGCGACAACGGCGACGCCTGGAACTACTTCACGCACGATCAGGCCCGCTCGCGAGCCTATCACTGGGGTGAGGACGGCCTCGCCGGTTTTAGCGACGATCACCAGCTTCTGTGCTTTTCCGTCGCTCTATGGAATGGCAAGGATCCAATCCTCAAGGAGCGGCTGTTCGGCCTGACCAACAGCGAGGGCAATCACGGGGAGGACGTCAAGGAATACTATTATTACCTAGACGCTACGCCGACCCATTCATACATGAAATATCTGTATAAATACCCGCAAAATCCATATCCCTACAGCGATCTCATCGAAACGAGCCGGCGCCGTGGCCGCAACGATTGGGAATACGAATTACTCGACACCGGCATATTCGACGGTGATCGGTACTTCGACGTTTTCGTGGAGTACGCGAAAGCCGGGCCCACAGATATCTTAATCCAGATCAGTCTGTGTAATCGCGGGCCCGAGGCAGCCGAGCTGCACGTGCTACCGACGCTGTGGTTTCGCAATACTTGGTCATGGTGGCCGGACCAGCCCAAACCGTTCCTGCGAGAGGTGAAGGGCGGCAGTGGTGTCGGCACGATTGCGGCGTCGCGCGCCGAACTCGGCAACTATTCCCTCCACTGCGAGGGAGATCCGCGCCTGCTGTTCACCGAAAACGGCACCAACAACGAGCGGCTCTTCGGTACTCCCAATGCGACACCCTGGGTCAAGGACGGGATCAACAACTATGTCGTGTCCGGCCGGCGAGAGGCGGTCAACCCGAACCAGAGCGGGACCAAAGCTGCCGCGCACTATCAGCTCAATGTCGGTGCAGGGGCGACCTCGCTGATCCGCCTGCGGCTCAGCGATACCGCAGCGGGCAGTCCTTTCGGCAGCCAATTCGATCAGATCATCGAAGAACGCCGACGCGAGGCCGACGCGTTCTATCAGGCGATAACCCCTGCCCGGGTCGGCGAGGACGAGGGCAACGTAATGCGGCAGGCGTTGGCCGGGATGCTGTGGAGCAAGCAATACTTCTTTCTCGACGCCGACAAATGGCTCGAGGAGCATGGCGTCGATCCGATGCGGCCGTCGACCCGGCAGGTCCGCAATCGCGAGTGGTTTCACATGGTCAGCGATCATGTCATCTCGATGCCGGACAAGTGGGAATATCCCTGGTTCGCCGCGTGGGACCTGGCGTTTCATACGCTCGCCTTGTCGACCGTCGATATCGATTTCGCCAAGCAGCAGCTCAACCTGCTGCTCGACCAGGTTTACCAGCATCCGACCGGACAGATCCCGGCCTATGAGTGGAACTTCAGCGATGTCAATCCGCCGGTGCACGCCTGGGCCACGATCTTTGTGTATCGGATGGAGCAGGCGCTGCGCGGCAAGACCGATCTCGATTTCCTGAAGCGGGTCTTCGGCAAGCTCACCTGGAATTTCGGCTGGTGGATCAACCGCAAGGACCGCTCTGGCAGGAGCCTCTTCGAAGGCGGGTTTCTCGGGCTCGACAATATCGGCGTCTTCGACCGAAGTGCGCCCCTGCCCACCGGTGGTTATTTGGAACAGGCCGACGGCACCGCGTGGGTTGCCCTGTTCTGCCAGAACATGCTCGAGATCGCCTTCGAGCTCGCCGCGCACGATCCGACTTACGAGGACCTGGCGTCAAATTATGCGATCGAGTTCCTGCTGATCGCCCGAGCGATGAACGGGATCGGTCCGGGCGGCATGTGGGACGAGGAGGACGGCTTCTATTACGACGTGCTTCGCTTGCCGGACGGAAACGCCACGCGCCTCAAGGTTCGCTCGATGGTGGGGCTGCTGCCGCTCTGTGCCGTTACGGCGGTAGACAAGCAGCAGCGCGAGCGGGCCCCCCGGCTGACGGCGCAAATGGTCGAGCGCGTCAGGCGCATGCCGAAGCTCCTCGAATCCATCCATCCCACCGGGCCAGGGCACCTGGGCGTCGCGGAACGCGGGGTCCTTGGCCTCGTCAACCAGGACCGGCTGCGCCGGATCTTGACCCGCATGCTCGACGAGAACGAGTTCCTCAGCCCATACGGGATCCGCTCGCTGTCGCGCTATCATGCGGAGCATCCCTATGTCTTTTCGGCGGGCGGTCAGGAATACCGGGTCGGCTATCTGCCGGCGGAATCCGACACAGGCATGTTCGGCGGCAACTCGAACTGGCGCGGGCCGATCTGGATGCCGGTCAATGCGCTGATCATCCGCGCGTTGATGCATTACTTCGCCTATTATGGCGACAACTTCAAGATCGAATGCCCAACCGGATCGGGCAAGTTGATGAACCTGTTCGGGGTCGCTCAAGATATTGTCAGTCGGCTGACCCGGATCTTTCTGCGCGATGACAGCGGCCGGCGGCCAATATTCGGGGGGAGCGAGAAATTTCAGCGCGATCCCTATTGGCGCGATCACTTATTATTTTATGAATACTTCCATGGCGACAATGGCGCCGGCCTCGGCGCCAGCCACCAAACGGGATGGACGGGGATCGTCGCCGGTCTGATCGATATCTTCGGGAAGCTCGATGCCCAAACCTTCCTGCAGGGCGGCCGAGAGGCAAGCTTTGGGCGAGAGACGGAAAGGGTGTAGTTCTCGATCTGCGCCCGTCGTCACCCTATCCGGCAACCGGTGAAGGTCGTCATCCAGGAGAAGCATATGAGGACAAAGCCCATCCTGTATGACAGCCGTCCGGCCGAGCCGATCCGGGTACCTGCCGGGGCCGCACATCGGATCGGCACCCGGCTTCTGAACGAATTCCGTGAGGTATTGCCGCCGACGATCTTCTTTTTTGTCGGCTTCAACTTCGTTGTGTTCACGACGAATCTTCTCGTCGCCCAATATTCCGTTGCGGTCAGCAGCTTCATGCTGGCAACGGTAGCGGCGCTCGTCGTCGGCAAGGCGGTACTGGTCGCCGACCACATGCCACTTCTGCGGCGCTACGATCGCGCTCCGCTGATCCAACCGATCCTGTTCAAGACCGCCTTTTACTGGGTCACCGTGTTCTTCGCACGCCTGCTCGAGCGCTTCGTGCACTTCTCGATAATCGAGCGCAATCCGCCGGGCGAGTTCTTCCCTTATTTGATCACCACTTTTTCGTGGCACCGGTTTTCCGCCATCTCTCTGTGGATACTGGTCCTCTTCCTGATCTATGTCACTGTGTCGGAATTCGGCAGCCTCTTTGGCCCGGGTGAGCTGCGGCGGCTGTTCTTCACCCACCGGCCGTCAGGGCTGCAGCTGAACCGGCGCCAACGCTTCCGCGAGCTCCTGCGCTTGAGCCGCCTTACCGACGCACACTCGGTCGACGAGTTCCGCGATCCGACCAACCCCGCGCACCGGCAGCTGATCGATATCCTGCAGGGGCTCGCGCGACTGTCGCCCAACCCGAAACGGCCCGGCGCATGACGAATACGGAATCCGATTACCGATTCAGGGTAATCCCCGAGGTGATCTGAGGACCGCTGCCGAAGAAAGTCGTCATCGTGCATCGCCTTCAGCGCCATTCGCCTGTCTTCAATGACTGGCAAAAGTCGCTCGCTGCCTGGCGGGACCGGGTCAGAGATCCGAGCCTGACGGTACTGCTGGTCACCGAGGTCTGCTTGGTTTTTGTCGCTGCGCCGCTGGCAGCGAGGGGCTTGCCGATAGCGCGACCCGTCGTCGAAACACTGGCATTAGCGGTGTTGGCTCTCGTTGTCGTACTGTCGTACAGACGCGGAGCGATCGTGACGATCCTGCTTGGGCTGGCAGCCACATTGGCGAGCCGCTTAATCGAGCCGGAATGGGCACCGATCGCAGCAAGCTCGCTCCGCCACGGCGGTAACATCGTCACCTTCTCGGCGCTGACCTGGGTAGTTTTGCATGCGGTCTATGCCCCTGGCCGCATAACCTTGCACCGCCTTCAAGGTGCAGCCGTGCTGTATCTGAACCTCGGGGTGATCTGCGCCTCGGCCTTCAGCCTGATCTGGGAAATGAGCCCCACTGCCTTCGCCACCCTCGCCGCGCCGACGGGTGGCCCGGACGAATTCGCCACGATGCTGTATTTCAGCCTGACGACCTTGACCACGACCGGCTACGGCGACATTGTGCCGGTCGACCCGTTCGCCCGTAGCCTGGCCAATCTGGAGTCGGTTTTGGGGCCATTCTATCTCGCCATCACGATTGCCCAACTCGTGACGCTGGAAGTCGAAGACCGGCGCCGCTAACCTCCAATCGTCCTCGTCTCCTTACCGAGGTACTCCGCATGCAACGAATCCGTGTCCTTATGTTCTCCGTCACATCCCTTGCATGTATTGATATTTCGGCGATTGCACATGCGCAGTACTACCCGCCCCCGCCGGGTTATGGCTATGGCCCTCCGCCCTGCCACGCCGTTACACCCGGCCCTTTGCAGGGCGCGGGAAGGGGCGCGGCGGGAGGCGCATTGATCGGGGCGATTTCGGGCAATGCCGGGCGCGGCGCCGCAATCGGGGCCGGCTTCGGCGCCCTCCGCGGCGCAGTACGTCGCGGTTCAGCCCGCAGCGCGGGGGTCTGTTACTGAGGCAAGAAACGATTGGCGAGAACGCGAGCGGCTCAGCCATAGTGCGAAGCCTCAGGCAAGGGGGACAATGATGAACAAAGAAGTCGTGGCCATTTTGGTGGCATGCACTCTTGCAGCATGCGCGCCGCCGCTTGCCCCACAGCAACAAGCAGCGCCGCCGCCTGTGCCTGTCGCGCCGCAACCGGAGGCCGCGGCACCACCTACGCCACCAGTCACGTCCGAGGCGCAGATCGCACCAGGACGATGGGATGTCGAGCGGGTGCGCTGCTCCGACCTGCTCGGCGCTGCGGACGACGACCGGGCGGCAGCGGCGATGTTTTATTACGGCTACTTGGCGGCGATAGCCGGGATTCACGTCATCGATGTGAGCCAAATAGACGGCAATATCAAAAAAGTGATGGAGCGCTGCGCCACCGCGCCGAACGAGACTGTCCCGCAGGCCTTCCGTCAAGCGCTGAGCCGCCGCCGATAACCAATCCAGCTGAGCCTATCCTTGGCGATCGGAGAGGGGGCGAGCAGGGGTGGGATCGGCTATTCCCAATAGGCCGCGATGATCGTGTTGTCGTCGCCGAGGATAAGGTTGAGCCGGTTTGGATTGTGCGTGATGCCTCTGATGCCGCGCGAGGGCACGATCCACCGCAACACCTTGGGGAGGTCCTCCTGGCGGACGACGCCCTGTTGGCCGGGCTGCCCCTGGCCGCGTTCGACAAACCTCTTGCCGACGCAGTCCTTGCAGTCGTTGACGTTGATCTGCGCTTGGTTCGTGCCCGGCATCTGCTTGACTTCGATCGCATTCTCGGAGGCCCGCACGCGCACCCCTTTGAACAGGTGGCCTTCCTCCAAGGGAAACACCGCGCTGATAGGCACAAAACCTTCTGCCGACTCGGTTTGCTGCGGCATTGTCGCGATGAACTGCAGATCGAGGACCCCGTCCAAAGGCTTTCCGACAAATGTCGGGACCAGCTGCGGGGCGCTCCAGCCCTGCGATCCGGTCAGCCCCATGACCCGCACGATGTCGAGCTTGGGCTCTGTCGAAGTTCGCATCACCTCGACACTGGTGACATAGAGCACCGGAAGTTCCGACCCCGGCGTCGATTGAGTGGAAGGGGCGGGTTCGGCCGTCTGTCCCGGGGCGCCGCCCGCGTATCCTTGCGGCTGCCCGGCCGCTCCAGATGGCGGCGCTCCGGATGGCGGCGGGCCACCCTGGCCGAATGCGAGCCCGGCCAAACCAACCTGCAGCGCAGCCGCTATTGCAAACGCGCCCAAGCGGGGGAATCTCCTATTCATCCCATCCTCCGAATTGCCAGTGTTCATCCCCAACGGGCACTGTGATCGGGCGCCCGCGCAGCCGTCTCGATGCAAGGAATGCGCAGATCGTTGTGGTCGGACATGATCGGCTGCATGCGCTCTAGCGCATCGAGCACGAGGTCGGTTGCCCGCATCTTGGTCAGGCGGCAATAGCTGGTCTCGGTGCTGATGAAGGTCCCGTTCTCGGCAAGCTTGTTGACCGGCTCACCCCCGCCGCACACGCTGAAATACTCACAGCCGTCGCGGCACATCGCCACGCCTGCTTCAATGTCTTCGAGCATCCTGGCGAAATTCGCCCGCCGCGGCATATCGACGAGTCTGTCACGATTGACATTCCCCAACAGGAAATCGCCGTATTGCGCATTCTTCAGGCCGAGCAGCTCGGGCGAGAACGTCGATATATTGCCGGCCCAATCCATGCTGGTGATTGCGAAAGGCTCGACCAGCTGATTACCGAACGGCGCATCTTTGGGACGGATCACCTGTTGCAGCGCGTGCTCTATTTCGCGAATGAACGTGATTTTACCGGGCATCGTCGACGAGAGCCGCCAGAACTCGCTCAAGAACCGGTAATACGCGGCCTCGACACCGCTCTCGGCAAAGGACTGCGAGACGTGGTCGCCCTCGGATTCTTCGACATTGAAGCACACTTGCTCAATGCCCTCTGCGACGTAGAAATCGAACATCTCGCCGGGCGCCCGCATGCTGTCCAGCGACAGCACCGAAATGACGTGAAACGGGATCCCATGACGGCGCAGCAAGCGGATGCCGGCGATCGTCTTGTCGAAGGTCCCCCGCCCCGAGCGGGTCAGCCTGTTGCGATCGTGCAGGCGCTGCGGTCCGTCGATACTGACTCCGAGATTGACGTGCTCTTCGGCAAAAAAATTGCACCACTGCTCGTTGATTAACGTTCCGTTTGTTTGGAATGAGTGCGCGACCCGAAGTTCCGCCGGCTTCAACCGATCGATCATTCGGAACGCATCGCGGTAGAAGCCGATCGGCAAGACCATCGGTTCGCCCGCGTGCCATACCACTGACAGGCAGTCCCGGATCCAACCCGAAGCGAACACCTGCGAGAATAGATTGGACAGCGTTGCCGGAGCGACGACCGCTTTCGAATCCCGGTCTGGGAGGTAACAATACCTGCAATCGATGTTGCAGAACGGCGTAGGCTGAACGACCAGCAGTTCTATAGTGGGCACGAGACAGCTCGCCGGTTGCCCTCGGCGGACCAGGCTACCAATTACGCCAAAAGTTGTTCCAATTGTTCCAGTTATGCCAATTGTTCCAATTGGGCCAGCCATAGCCATAGGGATAATAGCCGCCCCAAGGACGGTAGCCCCAGCCTCCGCCCCACCAATTCCCCCAGGCAAGCTGACGATTTCGGTTGTCCGGGTCGGCAGCAGTGCCGTCCGGTTCGGCAACGGCGGAGACGGCTTCGCGGATGGCGGCCAGCCGTTCCGACAATCGATCTTTATCTGAGGCCGAAGGATGAGACGTCGTAGGATGCTCGTTGGCAACACTCGGCGTCGTCGAGCCGAGCAACAGCGACATGCCGACCGCGCCGGCGGGAAGCATGCCGGACAGGATCTTGACGTATTTCTGCCGCAGCGACACGAAACTCCTCCCCTGATCAAACATCGCCTAAGCGAATGCGCGACATACCCCGAGGCTTTTATAGCAAGGCACGTTGCCTCCGGTCAAACGCAAGTCGGGGCAAACTCAAGTCGGGGCAAACTCAAGCGGCGCTCACCAATTGTGCCACCAATTGTGCCAGCCGCCATTGTGCCAGCCATTGCGC
Organism: uncultured Alphaproteobacteria bacterium; assembly: GCA_963812675.1. Lineage (GTDB taxonomy): Bacteria > Pseudomonadota > Alphaproteobacteria > ATCC43930 > CGMCC-115725 > AP-15. The sequence continues at coordinate 65,110 of CAWEWR010000009.1, forward strand.
CAATTACCCCAGCCGCCGTTTCGCCATCCGCCGTTGCGCCACCAATTACCCCAGGCGAGCTGCTGCTCGCCGGGCCGCAAATTGACGGCGTCTGCGGGAACATCGGAAACCGCCTGGCGAATGGCGGCCAGCCGTTCGGCAACAGGAGCGGGGTCCGCAGCTTTCGGTTGCGAAGCCGCCGGGTGTTGAGCGGCATCGCCCGGCGCGGCAGAGCCGAGCAGCAGGGACACGCCGACTGCGCCGGCCGGCATGATCTGCGAAAGAACCCTGAGGTATTTCTGCCGCAACGACATCCAAGCCACCTCCAATGCGACATCATTCCGCGAAGTTTCTGATAAAATCGTCACCGTCGTCAAACCCGGGCAGGCGTCGGTGTCACCTCGCTCGGCCGCGCCCATGGCGGCGACAGATCGAGGATTCGGGCATAGACCGGGCAATCCCGTTCATGCGCCCCGGGCAGATAACCGACGCTCATCAGAAACTCGTTGACGATCTGCCCGCCGGTGAAGCGAAAGGTTTGCCGAAAGAGCCGCGTCCATTCCAGCAACGGTCGCGGGTGATGGGCTTCGAGCCAGCCGGCAAATGATCCGTGCGACTTTCGCAGCGCCTGGATGCGCCGCGCATTCTCGGCTGCCGCTTCGATCTTGAGCCGGTTGCGGATGATCCCCAAATCGGCGAGCAGGCGGTCGATGTCGGCCGGTCCAAAGCCGGCGACACGGTCGACGGCGAAATTCGCAAAGGCCGCGCGAAACGCCGCGCGTTTCTTGAGGATCGTCAGCCAGGACAATCCCGCCTGGTTGATCTCGAGCACGAGCCGCTCGAACAGCACGCTCTCCTCGCTGGTCGGGAAGCCGTACTCGCCGTCATGATAGAGGCCGTGCACCGGATGGCCGGGCGCAATTCGGCAATAGGCAGCGCTCAACTCACGGCTCGCGGAAACTGAGCCAGGGAGATCTCACCAATAGGTATATTGCCAGCCAGATGAGTGCCGAAACCACCGTCGTAATCGCCATCTTCAGCAACAATCGCGGCTGCTGCGGCGCCCCTGCGGCGTGACCCGGGTCGTCCGGTTCGGCGGGCGTCACCCATAGTGGCAACACGGCAAAAAGAGTAATCCACCAAACCAGCACATAGACGATGATTCCGGTGACCCATGCCATCAGTTGCCGCGTCGCGCCAGGCCCAGCTCACGCCTGCTCGAGCTCGATGAGGGTTCCACAAAAATCCTTCGGGTGCAGAAAGAGCACCGGCTTGTCGTGGGCCCCCAGCCGCGGCTCGCCATCGCCGAGCACTCTCGCACCTTCCGCCCGCAGCCGATCCCGCGCTTTGATGATATCGTCGACCTCGTAGCAGATGTGATGCATCCCCCCCGCCGGATTGCGCTCGAGAAAAGCCTTTACCGGCGAGTTCAGGCCGAGCGGTTCGAGCAGCTCGATCTTGGTATTCGGCAATTCGACAAAGACGACGGTGACGCCATGCGCCGGGAGCGCGCATGGCTCCGAGACACGGGCGCCGAGAATCTGGCGATAGGTCGCGCTCGCCGCGGGGAGATCGGGCACGACGATCGCGACATGATTGAGTCTGCCGATCATGGGTCGTCGGGCGACCATTTCAGCTCAAATCCTGACCAGATGAATTTCGACCAGCGGGCGCTTGCCGAAGCGTTCGTTGAGGATGCGGCGCAGAGCTCGGCGCGCCGCGTCGCGCACCGCCTCGTCGTCGCGGCGCAGGCTCGCCGGCAGTTCGTCGAGCGCGCGCTCGACGGCGCTGCGCAAGGCGGGAGCCGCCGCTTCGGCGGCTGCCGGCTCGACTAGGCCGATCGTGCTGATCGTCGGTGGTGCCAGGGGTTCGCCGCGACGATCCAGGACCAAGGTGGCGACCGCGCTGCCATTGAAAGTGACCCGGCGACGGTCCTTCAGCGCCGTGCCGTCGACCGGCAGCAGACCCTTTCCGTCGCTGGCGAGCCTGCCGACCGGCACCTCGTCGACGATGCTGGCGCCGCTCGCCGCGAGCCGGACCATGTCGCCGTTCTGAATGACGATCGGCTGCTGGACCTGGCACTCGCCCGCGAGTTCGGCATGCGCAATCAGGTGGCGGGCTTCGCCATGCACCGGGACGGCAATTTGCGGGCGCACCATCTGGTACATGCGCACCAGCTCGTCGCGGGCCGGATGCCCCGAGACATGGACGAAATGGTCCTCCTCGGTGACGATCTCGACACCGAGCCGAACCAGCGCGTTCTGCAGCCGGTTGATCGACTTCTCGTTCCCCGGAATGATCCGCGACGAGAAAATCACGACATCCCCGGTTTCGAGCACGACATGCGGGTGATCGTCGCGGGCGATCCGCGACAAGGCCGCGCGCGGCTCGCCTTGACTGCCGGTGCAGATCATCACGATCCGGTCGCGCGGGATGTAGCCTGCCTCGTCCTCGGTCAGAAAGCGCGGCAGATCCGTCAAGTAACCGTTCTCGCGGGCGGCCTTGTCGATGCGCCACAACGACCGCCCGACCAGTGCGATTTCCCGGCCATGGGCCGCCGCCGCCCGCGCAATCGTCTCGAGCCGTGCAACATTGGAGGCGAAGCAGGCGACTGCGACCCGCGCATCGTAGCGCCCGATCAGGTCGATCAGGGACCGGCGCAGCTCCGCCTCGGAGCCCGAAGTGCCGGGCCGCAGCGCGTTTGTCGAATCGCCGATCAATGCCAGGACACCTCCGGCGCCCAGCCTTTTCAAGGCCGCCTCGTCCGCGGTCGGACCGATCAGCGGGTCCGGATCGAACTTCCAGTCGCCGGTATGCAATACCGTTCCGACCGGCGTGCGCAGCGCGACCGCATTCGGTTCCGGGATCGAATGCGTGAGCGTGATCAGTTCGAGATCGAACGGGCCAATCGTGAACCTGCCCGACAACGGCACAACATTGATCTTGACCTGATCGGCAAACCCGGTCTCGGCCAGCTTGGCGCGCAAGAACGAGGCGGTGAACGGGGTCGCCCAGATCGGGCAGCGCAGCTGCCTCCAGAGATAGGGAATGGCCCCGATATGATCCTCGTGCGCATGCGTCGCCACGATCCCGAGCAGGCGATCGCGGCGTTCGACGATAAAGCCGGGATCGGGCATAACGACTTCGAGCCCCGGCTGCGAATCGTCTCCGAAGGTGACGCCGCAATCGACGATCAGCCAGTCGTCCCGATACCCGTAAACGTTCAGGTTCATCCCGATTTCGCCCGCACCGCCCAGCGGGACAAAGAAGAGCGCGTTGGGGTCTCGATAATCCGGCAAGGCCCCCGGCTGCAAAGGCGGATGATTCATTTGTCGCGGTTTCGGTGGTAGATCAGGCGGAGCCCCCATAAGGTCAGATCGGGATCGACATGGTCGATGATGCTAGCCCCGGCGAACAGCGGGGCGAGCCCGCCGGTGGCGATGACGTCCATGCGCTCGCCACGCTCGGCCCGGATGCGCTGCACCAGCCCCTCGACCAGTCCGATATAACCCCAATATATGCCGGACTGCATGCAGCTCACCGTGTCCTTGCCGATAACGCGCTCGGTGCGACGGATGCGAACGCTGGGGAGTTTCGCCGCCGCCATTTCCAACGCGTGCAATGACAGGTTGATCCCAGGCGCGATCACGCCGCCGCAATAATTGCCGTCCCGGTCGACCACATCGAAGGTCGTGGCGGTGCCGAAATCGACAATGATGAGCGGACCCTGGTACCGGTCGTGCGCCGCGATGGTATTGACCAGGCGGTCGGCGCCGACTTCCTCCGGCCGGTCCACCAGTGCATTGGTGCCGAGCGCCACGCCCTTCTCGCCGACGATGAGCGGATCTGTATGGCAGTATCTGCGGCACAGGGTAACGAGATTGAAATTGACATCGGGCACGACGCTGGCGATCACCGCGCCATCGACATTGCCCCGTGCCAGGCCTTCCAGTGACAATAGATGATCGAGCCAGACGACATATTCGTCGGCTGTACGCTTGCCCTCGGTCGCCGTGCGCCAGCTGCCCTTGAAATCGGCGCCATCCCAGATCGCAAATACGGTGTTGGTGTTGTTGGCATTGATCGCGAGAAGCATGTCGCTCCCTTTACCCGGCCGGGAAAACCTCGCCGACGGCGATGCGCCGGCATTCCCCCGCGCAGTCGAGCAATAGGTTTCCTTCGTGATCGATATCGAGAAAGCGGCCGCACAAAGCGAGGGCATCGAGGCGGGCCCGGATCGGCTCGCCGCGAGCGATCGCCGCGGCCGCCAACCAGGATGCGCGAACCGGCGCAAAGCCCTCTGCGCGCCAGCGCGTATTCCACGATCCGAAATGCTCCGCGAACTCCTCGAGCATCACCTCTGGCATAACCTCGCCCAAGCCTTCTTCCATAACGGAGCTCGCGGGGAATTCCGTTCCCGGAGGCGAAGCTATCAGGTTGACCCCGACGCCGACCACGACAAAGCTGAGCTTCTCGGACCCGACCGTCTCGCATTCCAAAAGAACACCGGCAATTTTACGGCCGTTCAACAGCACATCGTTCGGCCATTTATACGCTAGTCGCTCAATTCGCGGCAGTATTGCACGAAGCGCGCCTCCCACCGCCAAGGCCGCAACAAAGCCAAGCTGTGCCGCCCTGCCTATTGGGCAGTCGGGCCGCAAAATCAGCGAAAGATAGAGATTGCCTCGCGGCGAGCTCCACGCGCGCCCGCGACGCCCGTGACCGGCGCTCTGCTCTAGCGCCCATACGAGGGTACCTTCTTCCGCGCCATCACGAGCCAGATGCTTTGCCTCGTCGTTTGTACTCCCGATCGAGTCGTAACAACGTAGCCGATAGCCTGGCGGCAGCTTCGGCTGCCTTTCGGTCATCGGGCAAAGAGCGCCGCAGCGGCGGCTTCGGCACCGCCGACGATCGGACCGGGAAGGATGAAGAAGAACAACGTGACCACGGCGGTGACGAACAGCACAGCTTTGAGCTCGGCGGTCAATGGCCGGTCGAAAGCGCCGACCGGCTCATCGAAATACATGACCTTGACGACCCGGAGATAGTAAAACGCGGAGACGACGCTGGTCACGACCCCGATGACGGCCAGCCCGGCGAGCTTGGCATCGATGGCGGCGAGAAAAACATAGAGCTTGGCGAAGAAGCCTGCCGTCGGCGGTATCCCGCTCAAGGCGAACATGAAGATCGCCAAGGCCAGTGCGAGCCCGGGCTGGGATCGCGACAACCCGGCGAGATCCGAAATCCCCTCGAGCATGCGACCGCCCCGGCGCATGCACAGGATCACAGCCCAAGTGCCGACCGTCATAAAGAGATAGATCGCCATATAGACCAGCACACCGCGTATGCCGGCCGCCGTGCCGGTCGCGAGTCCGATCAGCGCATAGCCGACATGGCCGATCGAGCTGTAGGCCATCAGGCGCTTGATGCTTTCTTGGGCGATGGCGGCGACCGCGCCCAGCACCATCGAGGCGATCGACAGAAAGACGATGACCTGACGCCATTCGCCGAGCAGCGGACCGAACGGCTCGATCATAAAGCGAATAAAGAGGGCGAGTGCGGCGATCTTCGGCGCTACCGCGAAAAAAGCCGTCACCGGGGTCGGTGCGCCCTCGTAGACATCGGGCGTCCACATATGGAAGGGCACCGCCGAGACTTTGAAGGCTAGGCCGACGACGACGAAGACGAGGCCGATCAGGACACCGGGTGAAGGCGCCGCCCCGCCGGCCACCAGCGCGGCGATCTCGCTAAATGCGGTGGTACCGGTAAACCCGTAGATCAGCGAAGCGCCGTACAGCAGCATTCCCGACGACAGCGCGCCGAGGACGAAATATTTGAGCCCGGCTTCGCTCGATCGGGTCGAATCCCGATTGAAAGCGGCGACGACATAAAGCGCCAAATTCTGCAACTCTAGGCCGACATAAAGGGTAATCAGGTCATTCGCCGAGATCATGACCATCATCCCGGTCGTCGCCAGCAGCACGAGCACCGGGAACTCGAACCGGGCGATCCCCTGATCCTCGTTGT
>CAWEWR010000010.1:0-49775 GCA_963812675.1 uncultured Alphaproteobacteria bacterium
TCATCTGCAGCACACCCCCCTCATTGTAGACCGCCGAAGCCGGGATCGACGCCGAAGAGCAGTAATGCCCGGCGACAAAGACCACCTTCTTCCCGACCACGTCATTGGCCGCCGCCACCGCCTGCTTCGGATCGCAAGCGTCATCGGCAACGATCAGGTCGAGTTTCTTGCCGAGCACCCCGCCCTTGGCATTGATATCGGCGACCGCCATCTCGGCGCCCCGCTTCATCTGCTCGCCGAGCGCGGCATTCGACCCGGTGATCGGCCCGACTACCGCGATCGGGATGTTCTCCGCGTTGGCTACACCGGCCGTCAATGCAAGCGCCGCCGCCAAGATGACCGAATGGACCAAGGATCACACCAGATACTTCCCAATAGCAAAGGCGATCGGCGAATTTCGAGGACCAGGAAGTCCAGCCTCAAGGCCGACCTCCTTCAAGCGAGGCGGGCGCGGACCTTGGTACTTCGGCGAGCCCCTGGTACCGCTCAGCGTGATCCGCCCGGTCTGCATCACATAGCCGCGATGGGCGAGCCTTAGCGCGTGGTGAGCGTTCTGCTTGACGAGGAGCACCGTTATGCTCTGCCGCTCGTTGATCTCGCGGATGACGCCGAAGATCTGCTTGACGATCAGCGGCGCCAAGCCGAGCGAAGGCTCGTCGAGCAGCAGGAGCCGGGGCCGGCTGATCAAGGCCCGCGCAATCGCCAGCATTTGCTGCTCGCCGCCCGACAATGTACCGCCGCGTTGTCCGTGTCGCTGCTGCAGGATCGGGAACAACCCGAAGACGCGGGCGAGATCCTCGTCGAAGCAGGCGGGGTCGGCGGAAGTCGCGCCCATCTGCAGGTTTTCGAGCACGGTCATTCGCGGGAAGATTTGCCGCCCTTCCGGTACCTGGGCGATCCCGCGCCGGACGATCTCGAACGTCTCGAGGCGGGTGATGTCATGCCCGTCGAACAGAACCCGGCCGCGCGCCGCCCGCGGCCGGCCGCAAACCGTCATCAGCAAGGTCGATTTGCCGGCGCCGTTGGCGCCGATCAAAGCCACGATCTCGCCGGCGCCGACCTCGAGATCGACTCCCCGCAGCGCCTCGATATTGCCGTAAAAGGCGTGAACCCCGGAGATCGCCAGCATTAGGCGTGATCTCGTCATTCCCGCGAAAGCGGGAATCAGGGTGGCCCCGCGGGGTGCCTGGGTCCCGGACCCCCGCTTTCGCGGGGGCGACGATGAATGGTCGTTCATCCCTCGCGACTTCGATTTCGTCCTCACCGAGATAGGCCCTGATTACCTCGGGGTCGGCGCGCACTTCGGCCGGGGTCCCGTCGGCGATCTTGCGGCCGTAATCGAGCACGATCACGTGATCCGAAATGCCCATGACGACGCTCATGTCGTGCTCGATGAGCAGGATCCCGATCTGCTCCTCCTCGCGAACCCTGAGCAGCAGATGGTTGAGCTCGGCGGATTTACGCGGATTGAGACCGGCGGCGGGCTCGTCGAGGCAAAGCAGCGCGGGACCGGTGCACAACGCGCGGGCGATCTCCAACCGGCGTTGCGCACCGTATGGTAGGGCCGCTGCCAACCAGTCGGCGCGGTCGGTCAAACCGATCCGGTCGAGCCAATGCGCCGCGCGCTCGATGGCGGCCCGCGACGCGGCGCGGTAGCGCGGCAGGCCGAGGAGCCCGGCGAGCGAAAAGACGCTCGCTTTCATCAGCGGGTTGTGCTGTGCGACGATCAGGTTTTCCAGAACCGTCATCCCGGCGAACAGCCGGATGTTCTGAAAGGTGCGCGCAATCCCGGCGCGGCGCACAATGCGGAACCCCTCGATGCGATCGAGCTGAAGAATTTCAGCGTCCCTGTGCATGGCGAGCCGTCCGGCGCTCGGCCGGTAGAAGCCGGTCAGGCAGTTGAAGACGGTGGTCTTGCCTGCACCGTTCGGCCCAATGATCGCCGTGATCTCGCCGCGGTAGGCGGTAAAAGAAACATCGTCGACCGCAACCAGCCCGCCGAAGCGCATCGTCAGATTTTCGACCGCAAGCAGCGGGACAGCGCTCCGGGCGCCGGTCATCGGCTGGCGCCGAGGCGCAAGGTCGGCTCACGATGCGCGATCAGCCCGCGCGGCCGCCACACCATGACGCCGACCATCGCTGAGCCAAAGATCAACATGCGGAACTCGGCAAAGGCGCGGCCGAATTCGGGGAGGCTGACGAGCAGGATCGCGGCCAGCACGACCCCCATCTGGCTCCCCATCCCGCCGAGCACAACAATCGCGAGGATCGTCGCCGATTCGATGAACGTGAAACTCTCTGGGCTGATGAAGCCCTGCCGGGTCGCGAAAAAGCAGCCGGCAAAGCCCCCGAACATTGCGCCGATCGCAAAGGCGGAGAGCTTGACCGTGGTCGGGTTGATGCCGAGCGCGCGGCTGGCGACCTCGTCCTCGCGCAAGGCCTCCCACGCCCGCCCGATCGGCAATCGGCGGATACGCAAGGTGAAGGCGTTGGTCAGCAGCGCCATCGCCAGGATCACGAAATAGAGAAAGATGACGCGGTGGTCGGGCGAGAATTCGAGCCCGAAGAATTGATGAAAGGTGGTGGTGTCCTCCGGCGCCGAGCGGGCGAACGGCAAGCCGAAGAAAGATGGCCGTGGGATCCCCCCGATACCGTTGGGTCCGCCGGTTACGGGCGCCCAGTTCAGCAGCACGATGCGGATGATCTCGCCAAAGCCGAGCGTGACGATCGCGAGATAGTCGCCGCGCAGGCGCAGTACCGGAAAGCCGAGCATGACCCCGAAGCTCGCCGCCACGAGACCCGAAAACGGCAGCGCTCCCCAGAAAGTAAAATTGAGATCGCGCGCCAGTAGACCAAACGTATAGGCGCCGACAGCGTAAAACGCCACGTAGCCGAGATCGAGCAATCCCGCGAGCCCAACGACGACGTTGAGACCCCAGCCGAGCATCACATAGATCAGCACGGTCGTGCCGAGGTCGACCAGATAGCGCGACGAGAACGGCAGGAAAGGCAGGGCGACAGCAAACCCGATCCCGACGAGGGTGATCGGCAGCACCTGGCGATTCCCCCAGGCGGCGAGGGACGTGAGCACCTTTGCCCTGCCGGTTGGCCGGGTGCGGTAGAGCTGCTGAAGCGCGCGCAACGCGAGTTGTCCGGCAAATACCGCCGCACCGGCAATTGCGACCCAATCGAAATGGGTGCGAATGCCGAGAGCGCCGCCGCCGATGTCATAGGTTTGCAGGCCTACCAACGGCAGGGCGAGAAGGACGGCGACCAATACTGCGAGGACGGCGTCCTTGAGGAGCGGGAGCCAGAAAACCGGCGGCTTGGCTGCGTTGTCGACGGCGAGCCCGGAGGCGGCCGTCATCAAACCTTCTCCACCTCGGGCCGGCCAAGCAGGCCGGTGGGACAAAAGACCAGGACCAGGATGAGCACGACGAAAACCGAGACATCCTTGTATTCGACCGAGAAATAGCCGGACCAGAAGGCCTCGATCAGTCCGATCAGAAGGCCGCCGAGCATCGCTCCCGGCAGTGATCCGATGCCGCCGAGGACGGCGGCGGTGAACGCCTTCACGCCGGCGAGAAACCCGATGAAGAAATCGACGACGCCGTAATAGAGGGTGACCATCAGCCCGGCGACCGCGGCGAGCGCCGCCCCCATCACAAAGGTCAGCGAGATTACCCGGTCGACATCGACGCCGAGCAACGCCGCCATCCTCATATCCTGCTCGCAGGCCCGCTGCGCGCGGCCGAGCCGTGTCGCGGCGATCAACGTCGTAAAGCCGATCATCAGCACCAGGGTCAGCAGCATGATGAAGAGCTGCAAATAGCTGAGCCGGACCGCAAAGCCGCCGCTCTCGAAAACCGTAAACCCGCCCTGGACGACGGGCGGCATCGGTTTGACGCGCGCGCCTTGGAAGATCTGCACGTAATTCTGCAGGAAGATCGACATGCCGATCGCCGAGATCAGCGGCGCCAGGCGAAACGAGCCGCGCAGCGGCCGGTAGGCGATCCGCTCGACAGCCCAGCCGTAGATCGAGGTCAAGAACATCGTCGTCATCAGGACTATCGCCAACGCGAGCGGAACATAGGTGACCCCGCCCAAGCCGAGCACCAGAAAAGCAATGATCGAGATAAAGGCGCCGATCATGTAGATCTCGCCATGCGCGAAATTGATCATGCCGATGATGCCGTAAACCATCGTGTAGCCGATCGCGATCAACCCATAGATCGATCCTAGGGTCAGGCCATTGATCAGCTGCTGCAGAAAATATGCCATCCGCCTGCGGATTCGCGGCCAGGTTCTGCCGAACGTTATGCGCAACGCTTTGTCTGCCGCAAGTCGCCAGCGAGCATCATATGTTAAGACAGATTGAGCCGCTCACGCCGCGGAGGTCCGCTATGCCAGACGACACTGTTTCCGCACGTCCCGCGCCCGCCTCGGTCGAGAACTGTTTCGACTGGGCCGACCCGCTGCTGCTCGAGGAGTTGTTGAGCGAGGAGGAGCGGATGGTGCGCGATAGCGCCCGCGCCTATTGCCAGGAGAAGCTGTTTCCCCGGGTCCTCGAAGCCAACCGGCACGAGCGCTTCGACCGCGAGATCATGAACGAGATGGGGGCGCTCGGCTTCCTCGGTTCGACAATCGAGGGTTATGGCTGCGCCGGGGTGAATTACGTCTCTTACGGGCTGATCGCCCGTGAGGTCGAGCGGGTCGACAGCGGCTATCGCTCGGCGATGAGCGTGCAGTCGAGCCTCGTCATGCACCCGATCCACGAGTTCGGCACCGAGGCGCAGCGACAGAAATATCTACCCAAGCTCGCCTCGGGCGAGTGGGTCGGCTGCTTTGGTCTGACCGAGCCCGATCACGGCTCCGACCCCGCCGGCATGACCACGCGCGCGACTGGAGCACAAGGCGGCTACCGGCTGCGCGGCGCCAAGATGTGGATCACCAACTCGCCGATCGCCGATGTCTTCGTGGTCTGGGCCAAGACCGAGGATCACGTGATCCGCGGCTTCATCCTCGAAAAGGGCATGAAGGGCCTCACCGCTCCCAAGATCGAGGGCAAGTTCAGCCTGCGCCCCTCGGTCACCGGCGAGATTGTAATGGACGACGTGTTCGTGCCGGCAGACAATCTGCTGCCAGGGGTCAGAGGATTGCGCAGCCCATTCTCCTGCCTCAACAGCGCGCGCTACGGGATCGCGTGGGGCTCGCTCGGCGCCGCGGAGTTCTGCTGGCATGCCGCGCGAAGCTATACGCTCGACCGCCGGCAGTTCGGCCGGCCGCTCGCCGCCAACCAGCTGATCCAGAAAAAGCTCGTCGACATGCAGACCGAAATCGCTCTCGGTCTGCATGCCTGCTTGCGCCTCGGGCGGCTCAAAGACGACGGGCGCGACACCCCCGAGATGGTCTCGATCCTGAAGCGCAACAATTGCGGCAAAGCGCTCGACATCGCCCGCACCGCCCGCGACATGCACGGCGGCAACGGCATTGCGGACGAGTACCACGTGATACGCCACGTGATGAACCTGGAAGCGGTCAACACCTATGAAGGCACCCACGACATCCATGCCCTGATATTGGGGCGCGCACAGACCGGCATTGCCGCCTTCGCGGGCTAGCTCCACAGTTCTACACTCCCCTCCGGCAAGGGAAAAAGGCCATGTCCGTCACGATCTACCACAACCCACGTTGCAATACTTCGCGCAAGACCTTGGCGTTGCTTCGCGACAAAGGCGTCGAGCCCGAGATCGTCGAATATCTGAAGACGCCCTATACGGTGGCCCAGCTGAAGCGCCTTCTCAGTCAGCTGAAAATGCCGGCGAGTGCGCTTGTCCGGAAAAAGGAGGCTGCGGCCGCGGGCATCGATCCGCAGAGCTTGCCGGAAGAGGAGCTGATAACGGCGATGGTCGAGAACCCGATTCTCGTCGAGCGGCCGATCGTCGTCTCCGGCGGCAAGGCTGCACTGGGGCGGCCGCCGGAGGCCGTGCTTAGGGTGCTCAGCCCCGCCTCACCGGCGTGGCGTTTTCGCCGCGTATTCGGCGGCGCAGAATGTGCCGCCCTGGTAATGCTCGGCGATCGGGTCGGCCGGCTGGCCCGCTTCGGCGGCGAGCACCGCCTCGGCATAGGGCTCGGAATTGTCCTGCGGCCGGTAGCCGAGCCGCGCGGCGTTCGAATTGTCGTACCAGGAACGCCGGTTGTTCGAGACGCCATAGACGATCTCGTAGCGGATATCGGGATGCTCGAGCCCGATGCGCACGAGTTGGGTATAGTCGCGCGGGCTGATCCAGATCGACAGCCGGCGCTTGTCGATCGGCTTCTCTCCGAAATTCCCGATCCGCGTGCACAGCACGCCAATTCCGTGCTTGTCGGAGTAGAGGCTGGCGAGCGCCTCGCCGAAGGCCTTGCTGACGCCATAGCGGCTGTCGGGCCGCGGCACGACGCGGTGGTCGATCCGCTGCGCGCGCGGGTAGAAGCCGACCGCGTGGTTGCTGGTGGCGAAGACGATGCGTTGGACGCCGGCGCGGCGTGCAGCCTCGAAGACATTAAAGAGGCCAATGATGTTTCCTTCGAGGATCACCCGCCAGTCGTTCTCGCCCGAGATGCCGCCGAGGTGGAGGATGCCGTCGACACCATCGACCATTCGCTCGACGGCCGCCATGTCGGAGAGTTCGGTGCGATCGACTTCCTCCCCTTCGCGGGCCGGCGCCAATGCGATCCGATCGGAAAGCCGCAAGATCGGATAGACGCCGCGCAAAGTCTCCCGCAATGAGCGGCCGATGCCGCCCTCTGCCCCGGTAATCAGGACTTGCTTCATCAGACTCCTCCTCCGCTTTCACTCGCAGCTTCACCAAAGCCGCTCCGATCGACAAACGGCTCGGCAACTCCGCCGGCTCGTTCATCCTTTTGCAATGTAGGGTCGTCAAGATCAGAAATTCCCAGAATGTTTCGGGTTGCAGCGATGGAGTAAGTGGAGAGCAGGAAGCAATTGCCGCCTCAGGCCGATCGGACAACGTTGCGCGGCGTGCCGCGCGGGAAGCTAATCCTTCCTCGGGCTCGCGCAATGGGGATGTCGACGCTGTATCCTGAGCGCGGAGTGCGCCACGCCCTCCATGACTTTGGTTTTCTGTTCTCTTATGACGTGTGCCCGGCTAGGGGAGGCGAATGGCTCCGCCTTGGACACGAGATGCGAGAAAATTCGATGGGCGTCGGCTTCACGAAACTTATAGTTAATTACCAGGCCGTCAAGCGACATCTACATTGCCAATCTGATGCCTCGGTGTTATAGGATTCCCCGAGAGCGATAGCCGGCTGCAATGAATGATCGACGATCATAGTCTTGGCGGTAAGCATTTGCCTCGCAAAGTATTAATCCGGGTTGGGAACGCGGGGCGGGGGCAAGAAGTGCATCGCTTTTTTTTCGGCGCTTTGTTGGCCGCCGCCGTGCTCTCGACGGCAGGGTGCGGTGGCGCACCCGAGCTGCCGCCGGCGCCGCCTGCTTCCTCGTTGCCGTCGGCCGAGTACCGGATCGGCCCCGGCGACAGCTTGAATATCTTCGTGTGGCGCAATCCCGAGCTGACGGTCACGGTGCCGGTGCGGCCGGACGGGCGCGTGTCGATACCGCTCGTCGAGGATGTCGTCGCGATCGGCAAAACTCCGACTTCCCTCGCCCGCGAATACGAGCAGCGGCTCGGCAAATACATCCGCGAGCCGCTCGTCACCGTCATCGTATCGGGCTTCGTCGGTCCGATCCCCGACCAAGTCCGCATCATCGGCGAAGCGGCGCAACCCCGCTCGCTTCCCTATCGCGCCGATATGACGGTGCTCGACGCGGTGATCGCGGTCGGCGGGCTAACCAGATATGCCGCGGGGAACGACAGCGTCATCATTCGGACCGCCAATGGCGTGCAGACGACTTACGCGGTGCACCTCAGAGACTTGGTCAGGGATGGAGACATAAGTAGTAATGTCGCGCTTCAGCCGGGCGACATTCTGATTATTCCGCAACGCTTGTTTTAACCTATGCCGTTTTTGGCCGGAGCGGCCACTCGTCCGCGGGGGACTGCAGCATGATCATCCGGAACGGATGATTGACCGCTTTCCACAGGGTTGGAGCCGTTCATGAGGTTTCTACCGCCACAGGCCGTACCGCTCCTGCATGCAGTGTGGCGCCACAAATGGCTCGGCGTCGCGACAGCTTGGCTCGTCTGCACCGCGGGATGGATCGGTGTAGCGTTCGTGCCGACAAAATACGAATTGTCGGCGCGGGTCTATCTCAACGCCGATCCACTTTTGACACCGTTGCTGAAGGGCTTGGCTGCGGATACCGATCCGACCCGTCAGCTCGATTTTATGCAGCGGACGCTGTTGAGCCGGCCCAACCTGGAGCAGCTCGTCCGCCTGACCGATCTGGACATCGGAGTTACAACCGCCGAGCAAAAGGAGGCGCTGTACAAGCGCCTAGCGAGCGATGTCTCGGTCGCGCCGGTAACGCTGAATTTGCTGACCCTGTCCTATCGCGACCAGGATCCCAACATGGCAAAGAACGTCGTTCAGGCGCTGCTGACGATCTTCGCCGAGAAGACCGCAGGAAGCAGCCGAGCCGATATGGACAGCGCACAACGTTTCCTGGACAGCGAGATCAACTCGTATCGAGACCAGTTGCGGGCGGCCGAAAAACGGCGAGCCGAATTGGCGCAACAATACCCGGATATCGTCTCGAACCGGCCGCCGGATGCTGGAACCGGAGGGGATGAGAGCCTCAGCCGGCTCGACCAGACACGCGCGGCCGTTGCACATCTAAAGCTCGATCTCGCGGATGCGGTGACGAAGCGGGACGCGATGCAGAAGGAGCTGGCTGCGGTGCCGGCGATGCTGAGCGTCGAAAGAGCACCGCAGGTAATCGTCACCGGCGGCCGACTTTCCCCAATTGACGAGCGACTGCAGGAAGTCCGCCGTAACCTCGACAGTATGCTGCTGAAGTACACCGAGGACCATCCGGATGTGAAGGCTGCAAGGAAGCAGATCGCGCAGATCGAGGCCGAGGCGGCGAAAGCGGCGGGCGGCGCCGGGAAATCCGGCGGCGCGACAAAGGGCGAGGTCGTCAACTCGGTCTATGAGCAGATCAAAGTCAGATTGGTCGACGCCGAGGCGGCGGTGGCTGCCGTACAGCGGCGGCTCGACGAGGCGCGTTCCGATCAAGAACGGATCGAAAAAGTCGCAGCGTCGGCGCCAGGAGTGCTGGTGCAGGCACAGGACCTCGACCGCGACTACTCGGTCCTGAAGCGGAACTACCAGGAACTGGTGGCGCGGCGCGAGGCCACTCAGATCGCGAACGCCGCCGACATCAAGACCGAGAAGATCCAGTTCCGCATCGTCGATCCGCCGCAGGTGCCGATACTCCCGGCCGCCCCCAACCGGCCCATGCTGGTGTCGACGGTCCTGCTCTTCGGCCTCGGTGGCGGCCTGGCCGTACCTTTGGCGTTGACGCAGATCGACCGCTCGTTCGCTACCATCGGCCAGTTGCGCAACTTGGGGCTCCCGATACTCGGGAGCGTATCTCGGCTGTCACTCGGGGCGGCGCGGCGACGCGGTATGATCCAACTGGCGGGCGTATGCGCGAGCGCCTTCCTCCTGATCGCGGTATATGGAACCTTGATCGCTTTGAGCATGGGCCTCCGTACGATGGGCATCTCTTAAATGGCGGAAACGGTTGGATTGATCGAAAGGGCGGCGGCGCTGCTGCGTCAGCAGGAAGCTGCCGAGCCTGCCGCACCCATCACGCCTCGCAAGGCGACCAGTGGCGCACTAGCTTTAACGCCCACCGGTCCGGAGCTGGCGCTCGATCGCGGCAGGCTTGCCGAGTTCGGGATTGCCATTCCGTCAGCTGCGCGCTCGCGAACAGTAGAGGAATTCCGCCTTGTCAAACGGAACCTGGTTGGCGCGTGGTCGCAGAACGATTTGATGGCCGACCGTCGCGCAAGCCGGCTAATCATGGTAACGAGCGCACGGCCTGGCGAGGGCAAGACCTTCACTGCGCTCAATCTGGCGTTGGCATTCGCATCCGAACGCAGCGTCAAGGCAGTGCTCGTCGATGTCGATACGCAGCATTCCACCGTGCCGGAAATCCTCGGGATCGGGGCAGATAAAGGCATCGTCGACGTGCTCGCAGGAAACCTCGAATTACCGGAAGTGCTGATCCAGACTAACATTCCCAATCTGATGATCCTGCCGGCGGGGCGGGGCGGACCGCACGTACCCGAACTGCTGTCGAGCCCGGAAATGGGCGCCCTGTTAGACGAGATGACCCAGCGGCTCCCCGATCACTACCTCATCATCGACACGCCGCCCTGCATGGCGAGCAGCGACGCCGCGGCGTTGGCGCCCTTGGTCGGACAAATCGTGTTCGTCGTCGAAGCGAACAACACTCAGCAGGGAGAGATCGAAGCTGCACTCAGCACGCTCAGCACCTGTCCCCGGATCAGCCTTTTGCTGAACAAGAGCGATAGCTTGGCCACTGAGCATTTTGGCTCTTACGGATACAATTATCACTCCGCCGATAGCGGGAGCGATGAGCGGCGCTCGGCCGAAATCGCATAGGCGCCTTGCGGCGAGCGCAGTTTGGCAGTGGCACTTTGCACTGTGGCTCTTGCTGTTCCCCTGCGCCACAGCGGCGATCCCCGCGGCAGCGCAGACGAGCGAGGGCGGAGCACCGAGTTCCGGAGCACCGAGTTCCGGAGCACCGAGTTCCTCGGGCGCGGGTCCCGAGGCTGGCCCGGCCGGTGCCGGTGGCGGAGCCGTCACTACCCCGGCGCTGCCCGGCACGGTCCCCGATACCTTGCCGCCTCCCTCGATCGGTGGGTTTGGCCTTCCGAGCCCGACCGCGCCGCCCTATTCGGTGAACAACCAACTTCCGACCCTGATCTCTCCTCCAACTCTCCGGCTGCAGCCCAACGCTGGGGTTGTGCCGCTCCAGGCCTATGATCCGACCGCACCGGCTGTCCTGATCCAGCCAAAAGCGTTTCTCGGCGAGACTTTCTACGACAACGTAAATTATGTCCATTCCCCCAGGACATTCGCGGCTCTCACACAGCTCGGAGGGGGACTGTCAGCCTCTGTCGACACCCCGCGGATGCAAGCCGTCGCGAGTGGGCAGGCGAACGGAAACATCTACCTGCCGGGCTCGAACTCCAGTTTGAATCAAATTTTTGGCAGCCTCTATGCAAACGGCCACGGCACGGTTTATCCCGACCTGCTGTATCTCGATGCTCAGAGCTTGATAACCCAGGGAAGCACTTTGCCCGGCTTTGGGCTTCAGAATTTGTCGACATTGCCGCGCAACCAACAAACTCAGCAATTCATCAACGTTGTCTCGCCCTACCTGATAAAATCGTTCGGCGCTGTGGCCGATACTGAGCTGCGTTACACTTTCAGCTCGTCCAACTACGGCGGAAACACTGCCGTCACCACGGCACCGCTGGTGCCCGGCTTGAGCAACCTTGCTTCGACGACTTTGAACGAGGGAACCTTCATCGCCGCCACGGGCGAGGATTTTCAAAAGGTGCTCGCGCGGTTTACGGCGGACGCCTCGGAGCTCAACGGGTCAACTTTGAACCAGAGCACCCAGGTCAGTACCTATAACGATTTCCAATACAGTTTTACCCCGACGATCGCCGCGCTCGGACGGGCCGGCTATCAGAACCTCCGCTATCCTGGTTCGCCGGCGGCGACGTTCGCCGGGGCTACCTGGCTCGCCGGCGGACGCATCGGAACCGTGGGGCCGGATCAGCCGGCCTATGTCGCCCTGCAATACGGCAGGCAGCAAGGGTCGTTTGGGTTTACCGGATCGTCCCAGGTCAACATCACCCCCAGCATGCTCTTTAGTGCGAGCCTGGTCCAGGGAGTGTCCTCGCAAGGGCAGCTGTTCGCATCCAACCTCGCGAATTCGACGCTCACCCCATCGGGGTCCATCGTCAATCAATCGACCGGTCTGCCAACCACTTTTTCCAGCCCGGGTTTGGGGCTGTCGAGCAGCGTGTACCGCCAGCACCTGTTTAACGCCGGCCTCAGCGATGTACTGCCGCCGAACTACTATTCGCTTTTTGCGTTTTACGTCGAACAGCAGCAGCTTTCTACGAGTGTCGCTGCTCCTACCAAGAGCCTCGGTGTGAATTTCATCTATACGCGCGACATTAGGCCCGATGTCAGCGGTTCTGCTTCCGTCGGCTTTGTCAACTCGGTCAATTCTCCGACCGTAGTGCCCGGCACAAACAACGTTAATTTTAGCCAAACGACAAATTTCGATAGCGTTAACGCCAATCTCGCGCTCAACTATGTTCTGGCGCAAACCCTGACACTTTCGATCGTTTACAGTTTTTCGTATAACACCAACGGGACCGTTCTCTCCGGCGGCCGCAACGGCGACGTATTCGCCAATCAATTGCAGTTTTTGCTGAGCAAGACGTTCTGACGATGTACGCCACTTTTTACCGGCTTGCGATACCGCCGTTTCAGCTCACTCCCGATGCGCGCTTCTTTTTCGAAAGCACAGTGCACCGGCAGGCAATGGCCTATCTGGTCTATGGTCTGCACCACGCCGAAGGCTTCATCATCATCACCGGAGAAGTCGGGGCTGGAAAGACGATCCTGGTGGAAAATCTGCTGTCGACAATCGACCAAAGCAATTTCATCGTCGCCAAGATCGTCACGACTCAGCTGGCTGGCGACGATCTGCTGCATCTGGTTGCGGGGGGCTTTGGCATCGCCAAGGAAGGACTAGCGAAGGGGTCGCTGCTGCAGCGCATCAACGACTTCGTCTTGGCGCAGCAGCGCAACGGCCGACGCGTATTGCTGATCGTCGACGAGGCGCAGAACCTTTCCTTCGAGGCGCTCGAAGAGCTGCGCATGTTGTCCAACATCGTAGTCAACAATACGATGGCGTTGCAGAGTTTTTTGCTCGGGCAGCCGCAGTTCCGCGCAATCCTCGGAAGCCCGCGGCTCGAACAATTGCGGCAGCGGGTAACCGCGGCCTACCATTTGGGGCCGTTGAGCGAGGCCGAGACTAGAGCGTACATCGAGCACCGGCTGCGCCGAGCCGATTGGAAAGGAGATCCGGAACTCACCGAAGACTGCTTTCCGCTGATTTACCGGCACACCGGAGGGGTGCCTCGGCAAATCAATACCTTGTGTTCGAGATTGCTGCTCTTCGGCTTCCTGGAGCAGCTCCATACGATTCAGGCCAATGCGGTCGACAAAGTGGCCAAAGACCTGCGTGAGGAAATCGCCGTCGTCACGACCGATCCGGTCGAAGGTTTGACCGCCGACCAGCCCAACGGTAAATCGGAGGCGGTCTCGCAAATAGCCGAGCGCGTCAGCGTGCTCGAACAACATGTCGATCGTCATGGGCGCGTCATCAAGCGCGCGATTGAAATCGCGGCCAGCTATTTCCAGAGCGACCGGCCGTGAGTGAGCCGGCCGGCGCGCTTCGGCAAT
This sequence comes from uncultured Alphaproteobacteria bacterium, assembly GCA_963812675.1. GTDB lineage: Bacteria > Pseudomonadota > Alphaproteobacteria > ATCC43930 > CGMCC-115725 > AP-15. Next base: position 13,492 of record CAWEWR010000010.1, read on the forward strand.
TGACCGGCGAGTGGCTGGAACCGGCTGCGGTCGCTCGGCCGGACGAAAAATCTTCCCGCGCGCCGATGCGCTGCGGTTTCGCCAACGCGATGACGATCGACGTCGAGGATTATTTTCAGGTCGAAGCCTTTGCTTCGACGATTGACCGGAGCGATTGGGAAAGCCTGCCGCGCCGGGTGGAAGCCAACACCGAGCGCCTGCTGCAGATCCTGGCCGAGAACGGGGTCGAGGCGACCTTCTTCATACTGGGATGGGTGGCGGAGCGGCATCCGCAACTGGTGCGACGCATAGTGGCGCAAGGCCACGAGCTGGCGAGCCACGGCTCTGGCCATCTGCGGGTAGATCGCCAATCGCCGGAAGAATTTCGCGCCGACGTGCGCCGCTCCAAGCGCGTACTCGAGGAACTCGGCGGGGTACCGGTTCGCGGTTATCGCGCCCCGACCTTCTCGATCGGCGGCGGCAGCAAATGGGCGCACACAATCCTCGCGGAAGAGGGCTACTCCTACAGCTCCAGCGTGTACCCAGTGAAACATGATCTCTACGGGACGCCCGAGGCGCCGCGAACGCCTTTTTCACCGGTGCCGGGCATGCTGGAAATCCCGCTGACCTCGGTCAGGATCCTGGGAGTTGACATGCCGGCCTCGGGCGGCGGCTATTTCCGCCTACTGCCCTATCCGGTGACCAGAGGGCTGTTAAACTATGCGAGGCGAATGCATCGCTCGCCAGTTGTTTTTTATTTGCACCCTTGGGAGATCGATCCTGAGCAGCCCCGCCAGCAATCGGCGCCGTGGAAATCGCGGTTTCGTCATTACTTGAACCTGGATCGCACCGAACCACGGCTGCGGCGTCTGCTTCGCAATTTCACTTGGACGCGCATGGATCGGCTTTTTCTGGGCAACGAGAGAGGGCCGTTCCCGGTCATCGCGTCTTGGACGGATCGCAAGCAGGTCTCGCCGTAAGATCGTTCAGACCCGGCGACGAGCAACGCTGGGATGAGTTCGTGCTCGCGCATCCGAGCGGAACTTTCTTCCATCTTGCCGGCTGGAGGCGGGTTCTCCAGCAGGCCTTCCGCCACCCGACATATTACCTGATCGCCGAGCGTGGCGGGATGATTACCGGTGTCTTGCCGCTTACTCATGTAAAGTCTCTGCTGTTCGGTTCGTCTCTGATATCGAATGCTTTCGCGGTGCGCGGCGGTCCGATCGCCGCCGATGACGAGAGCCTACACGCGCTCGAATGCGAGGCCGTCCGGCTCATGGAGGTCCTCGGCGTGCCGGTGCTCGAATTGCGCGATTTCTCGGCGAGCAGGAGCGATTGGCCGAGCAAACCGGGGCTCTACGCCACATTTCGAAAGGAAATCGATCCGACGGTCGAGCGAAATTTGACAGCAATACCGCGCAAGCAGCGGGCGATGGTGCGCAAAGGCATGCGCCATGAGTTGCGCTCGGAAATCGACAGCGGCGTCGACCGGCTGTATCGCATTTACGCCGAAAGCGTCCGCAATCTCGGCACGCCCGTCTTCGCCAAATCTTATTTTCACATTCTTAAGGATGAATTTTCGACCTCATCCGACATCGTTACGATATCATACGGGGGCAAAGCAGTTGCATCGGTGCTGAATTTCTATTTTCGAGAAGAGGTTTTGCCGTTTTACGGAGGCGGCATAGCCGCGGCGCGGCAGCTCGCCGCCAATGATTTCATGTATTGGGAAGTGATGCGCAGAGCGTGTGACCGGGGTTATCGCATCTTTGATTTCGGGCGCAGCAAGATCGGCACAGGATCTTACGCGTTCAAATGCAACTGGGGATTTAAGTCGAGCCCGCTCGTTTATCAATTCCGCTTGGCGGCCGGGCGTTCGGTGCCGGATTTGAACCCGCTGAACCCGAAACTGGCCCTTTTTATCGCGGCTTGGAAACGTTTGCCATTGATGGTAGCGACCCGGCTCGGCCCGCTGATCGTCAGGGGAATCGGCTGATATGCAGGATTTGTCTTGTTGCTGAGGCGCTCCCCCGTGGGAAGCAAGCCGGCGAGACCGGAGCGCAGCGCGACGGGGTTTCATTCGGCTCTGGATAGGCGGACAATCGCCGGCTCGGTGGTCGCGCCCGGTTGCCGGCCGGCGCTGATCTTTATCGGCATTGCCGCCCTGGTCTTCGGCGTTGTGTTCCAGCGCGAGCTTGCCGGGGCCGTCCACGTCTGGATCGAGTCGACCGCTTACAATCACTGCTTTTTGATTATCCCGCTCGTCGGCTTTCTCTTGTGGGAGCGGCGCGCGGTCATCGCGTCGGTGTCGCCGAGCCCGACCCTGTGGCCGTTGGTCGCGATGCCCTTCCTCTCCGGGCTGTGGCTGATCGCCACCATTCTCGATATCCAGGAAGCCCGCCAAATCCTGCTGGTCGCCATGTTCGAGGTCGTAGTGCTGGTGGCGCTCGGCCCGCGGGTCTTCTGGCTATTGCTGGCACCGCTGCTGTTTTTGTTTTTCCTCGCGCCGAGCGGGGCTTTTCTCGTTCCTACACTGCAGAAGATCACTGCCCAGATCAGTGTCGCTGGACTGGAATGGCTTCACATTCCAGTCTTCTCCGACGGATTTATGATCGAGATACCCGAGGGCACCTTCGAGGTCGCAGAAGCCTGCGCCGGGTTGCGCTTTCTGATCGCCTCGATTGTTTTCGGATGCTTCTTCGCTGTGGTCATGTACCAGAGCGTCATCAGAAGAGCCCTGTTCATCACCTTGTCCCTTGTCGTGCCTATTGCCGGCAATGGGATGCGGGCGCTTGGGATCATCGTGCTCGCGCATCTCGAGGGCAGCGCGGCGGCCGTCGAAGCCGACCACGTCCTCTATGGCTGGTTTTTCTTCACGTTGGTCATCATCCTCCTGATTGCGATCGGGATGACGTTTGCACAGAAAATCGACCGGCGCATCCCGATGCGTTCGGGCGGCTGGTCGAAGCCTTCGGTTTGGCGATTTGCGATAGCAATCCCGGCAGCCCTCCTGCTCGCGTTGGGCGGTCCAGCCTATGCGGCCCGGTTGAATGCTCTATATCCGCCCGCTCCGCTTGCGGTTGCGCAACCACCTCTAATTGCGGTGCCCTGGCAAAGCCTGTCTGGCCCCGCGGCGGACTGGCATCCCTCGGTTTACGGTGCCGATCGCGAGTTTCTCGACGGGTTCGAGCAGCCAGGTTTCGGAGTCGTCATCCGCTATGTCGCGCTCTATCGGCTACGAGCCACCGGCGATGCGCTGACCAAGACCGGAAATCGTCTGGTCGACGACAAGCGATGGCACATCACGGAGTACGGCCACGCCGAAACCACCTTGGATGGCAAGCCGACCACGGTGGCGAGCACGGAGATCGTCAGCGGACAGCGTCACCGTCTGGTGTGGTCCTTCTATGTCGTAGACGGCAGAATTGCCACCGGGCTCCTCGAGACAAAGCTGTTGCGGGCGCGTGCCGTCCTCTTCGATCGCGAGCCCGTGGGTGCGTTTGTCGCGATCTCCGCGAGCATGGACGACCCAAAGGATTCGGCCGAACACCAGCTCAATCGCTTCTTGACGGCAAGCCAGCCCTTGATCGAGTACCTCGCGGCGCTCCCCAGGTGAACTTTTGCGGATCAACCGCTCACCCAACTCGGTGCGCTCGGCGCCCTCTCCTTTCTCCCGGTCGCACGCGGGGCGATGGAGTATCGCGCCCGCGCTTAGGCGGCGATCTCTTTGCTGTGGTAGAGCGCGTCGAGCGCCGCGCCGTAAGTCTCGCGGATCACATGGCGCTTGATCTTCAGGGTCGGCGTCATCTGGCCGTTGGCGATCGTGAAGGCTTCCCGGGCGACAATGAAACGGCGCACGCGCTCACCCGGCGATAACGTCAGATTTACTCGATTGACCGCCGCGCCGATCGCCTTCGTAAAGGCGGGGTCCGCGGCGAGCGCCTCTAGATCGGGGGGCGTGTCCCCATCCGCATATGCGGCAGCGAATTCGGGATCGGGAACCACGACGGCGACCAGGTAGGGACGGCGGTCGCCGAACACCATGACCTGCGATATCTCGGGCTCGAGGGTCAGGTAGCCCTCGATGCGCGCCGGCGAGATCATCTCGCCGCCGGAATTCTTGATGAAATCGCGCTTGCGGTCGGTGATGCGCAGATAGCCGTCTTCGTCGATCGTCCCGACATCTCCGGTGTGCAGCCAGCCGTCTTCGAGAGCCTGCGCCGTCCCCTGGGGGTCGTTCCAGTAGCCCTTCATGACGTTGTCGCCGGCGACCAGGATTTCGCCGTCCTGGGCGATGCGCAACCGGACCCCGTCGAGCGGCGGGCCGACGGTGTCGATTTTGATCCGCGTCGGCAAATTGCAGTTGATGACGGGCCCGGCCTCGGTCTGACCGTAGCCTTGCAAGAGAGTGACCCCAAGCGCCAGAAAAAACCGGCCGATCTCCGGGTTGAGCGGCGCACCGCCCGAAACCATCGCCTTGAGCCGCCCGCCGAAGCGCTCGCGAACCTTCGAACGAACGACGCGGTCGAGGAGCGGATCTATCAGCCGCTCGCCAAGGCTCGTGCGCTCGGAGCCGAGCCGCTTGCGCCCGATCGCCACCGCCTGCTCGAACATCTTTTGCGAGAGACCGCCTTTGCGCTCGACCCCGAGGCGGATGCGCTGGTGCAATGTCTCGTAGAGCCGCGGCACCGCGGTCATGATCGTCGGCCGCGCCTCGATCATGTTGGCCGCGAGCGTTTCGGCGCCTTCGGCGAAATAGATCTGCGCGCCGATCGAGATCGGGAACATTTCGCCGGCCGTGTGCTCGTAGGAGTGCGACAGCGGCAGAAAGCTAAGGAACACCTCGTCGCCGAGCCCAAGCTGCTCGAGCACGCGATTAGCACCGCGGCAGTTTGCAATGATATTCCGGTGGCTCGTCATGACGCCCTTGGGGATGCCGCCGGTGCCCGAGGTGTAGATCAGGCAAGCGGTATCGTCGGGCTCGATCGCAGCCACGATCTCGCCGGTAGCATCGGGCCGCTCGGAGCCACGGGCCAGCATTTCCTTCCAGGACAACAGGTCGACCGCACTGGCCTGCCCGGCAGTCGGTTCGATCGCGATCACGGTGTGCACCGAATCGACCTGATTGGCCGCCGCAAGAACGCGGGCCGAGAGGGCCGGCCTCGAGACGAACACCGCCCGGGCGCCGCTGTTGGCGAGCACATGCCGGTGGTCATCGACGGTGTGGGTCACATAAGCCGGGACAGTGATCCCCCCGGCGGTCATGATCGCGAGATCGGCGAGGATCCATTCCGGCCGGTTTTCCGACACCAAGCCGACGCGGTCCCCGCGGGTGATCCCGAGCGAGTTGAGGCCGAGGGCAAGCTGACGCACGTCGCGCGCCGCCTCGGCCCAGCTGACCGACCGATAGCGGCCGTCGCGCTTAGCCCACAGAAACGGCTTGTCGCCAAGCCGAGCCGCCTGACCAAAGAACATCGCCGGCAGGCTGCGGCAGCTGTCGTAATCCATGCTTTCCCCTGTCCTCCCGTGCCTTTCTACGGGTTTCGCACAGCCGGCGAAATAGCAGGACGGTATTTCCGCCTGTTGCGCAACTTCTATGGGGATAAATCAACAGACGCGATTGTCATTGCGAGCAGAGCGAAGCAATCTGGGCCGCTACGCTCGCTGGATCGAGATTGCTTTGTCGCGCGCGGCGCGCCTCGCAATGACGACGTACGAATTTGGTTGATACCGGAGACCGAGCCTCTCGACCTGTTGCGGTGCCGCATCGACGGACTGTCGAAATCGGCTTGCTTCGAACGTCATCTCGATGGGCGTCGATAGCGGCGCTCGATGACGGAGGAGTGGAAGCGATGCAGTACATGCTGGCGATCTATGGTGACGAGCGGGCGGCCGAGATCATGCCGCGCGAAGAAATGACTGCGATAATTAATGCCTATATGGCCTTTACACAGGCGTTGCGCGACGCCAACGTGTGGGTCGCGTCCAACCGGCTGCGCCCGACTTCGGCGGCGACCTCGGTGCGTGTTACCGATGGCAAAACTCAACTGCTCGACGGGCCGTTTGCCGAGACCAAGGAGCAGCTCGGCGGCTACTACCTGATCGACGTGCCCGATCTCGACGCCGCGCTGTCTTGGGCGGTGCGCTGCCCCGCCGCGCGCTACGGCACCGTCGAGGTGCGGCCCATCTGGGTGATGTGACCCGCGCGACGACGGCGCGCCCGATTGGGCTAAGGCGCAACGTCAGTTAGTGCTAAATTGACAATGATAGTAATCTGTGATATCATTGTCAAATCCAGTAAGTCGGTAGGGAACAGCAAAGAACAGCGACAGAACAGCCAGCAGCTAGCAGTTCTGTCGGGCGCAGGCACCACCAGCGAGCCAGAATTCCCGCGGAACACGAGCGTCGCTGGCTGTTAATTCGCTGCCAAAACAGCAAAAACAGCCAGGGTTCCATAATATCCGGAATTCCGATAATATCCGCCCTATTGTGCGAAGGCACCCGCGTGCGCTTGTTCCCCAGGAACGAGCGCGGACCGCGCTCGGTTGGGGGTTTCGGCGAGGGGTCCCATATGCCCGCCCGGTATCGGCCGTGGCTGCGCGACACCCGCGCGTTCCGCCCGCACCAGCTCAGCGACGACCTCGAGAAGGTATTGCATGAGAAACATATCGCCGGCCGAGCCGCCTGGACGCGGCTTTTCGACGAGACGATCGCCGATCTCAAATTCCCGTTTCGCGGCAAGGAATTGACCGAGCCGGAAGCGCTCGACCTGTTGTCCGACAAGGATCCGATCGGCGAGGTGTTGGGGAAGAACGCGCGCGTCTTCGCGCTGATTACCAACACGCTCGCCAAGGACAAGGAGATCGAGGACCGCTGGCGCCGCTTTGCGCGTCCGATCTCCTCGCGCAATCTGGCCAATTTTGTCGAAGACGAGGTCGTCGACGCGCTGATTGCGGCGGTGCGCGACAGCTACCCGCGTCTGTCGCATCGGTACTATAGTCTGAAAGCGCGTTGGTTCGGGGTCCGAGAATTGCCGCCGCTGAGGAATGCTGTCGGCAGTGTCCAGAACAACGGCGCGATTGCGAAGAGACCGATGGCGCAGATCGACAGCACGGCCATCTTCTTCACCGGGTCCGGAAAATAGGTCGACAGTGCGAGACCGCCGGCGGTGACCAGAAAGGCCTTGCTATTGCACAGAACCATCCAGTTGATTCGGCGCGAGGCTCCTGCTTTCCCGGCGAAGGCCGGGATCCACTTTTGCCGTAGGCACCGGCTTTCGCCGGTGTAGCGGGATTTGGCATGTGCGATGATGCGTCAATGGCTGATGACTCGTGAGAATGACTCTGAGCGCCAGTCCCTTTGAGGATGCGGTTCAGTAGCTCGAAATCTCGATCGAGTTTTGGTCCGGGTCCTCGATATAGACCGATTGGATAGTGCCGATCGCCCCGGCGCGCGGCCCCTGCATCCGGACGGGCACGCCGCAGGTTTCGAGATGGGCCGCGACTTCGCCCATCGGCGCCTCGGTGATGAAGCAGATATGCGCCGGCAGACGTTTTTCGCCACTCATCGCCATCGCCCCGCCCCCGGCGTCGAGATGGATCTTCTGCTGGCCGAAATAGAGCGCGGCGCGGCCTGCGCCCATGCTCTCGGCCTTCATCCCGAGCACGCGCTTATAAAACTCCACGCTGCGGTCGATATCGGCGACGGTGAGATTGAGGTGGTCGATGCGTTCGATCTTCATGGCCGGCCTCGTCGGTTTGAGAAGGTCCCGAGCTTGACACGGAACGCAGGCTTGTGGCCAGCGGGGGCGAAGTCGTGCAAGATTCCCGGATGCTGTCCAAGCGCCAAGCCTGCTTTCTGGCCAGCCGCAGGGTCGGTCATCTGGCGACTGCCGATGGGCGGGCGATGCCGCACCTCGTGCCGGTTTGTTTTGTTGTCAGTGAGGGCGCGCTCTACATCACGATCGATCAGAAGCCGAAGGGCGATGTCAGGGCATTGAAGCGGCTGCGGAATATCACCGAAAACCCGGTCGCCGCTTTTGTCGCCGACCGCTGGGACGAGGACTGGAGCCGGCTCGGCTGGGTCATGCTGCGCGGCCCGGCCGAGATCCTCGCCGACGGCGCCGAACACGACCGGGCGCAGGCGCTGCTGCGGTCGCGCTACTCGCAGTATCGCGGGATGGAGCTCGCCGGGCTCCCGGTCATCGCGATCCGCATCGAGCGCGTCACGAGCTGGGGCGACCTCTCCGCCTAGCAGAGCGAGGCGGGTAACCGTGATGCTGCGAGGCCGCGCCCCTTTAGCTCCAACCCTGCGGGCCGGGACCTTTCCCTCTCCCCGGCGCGGGGTTCCGCTAGATATCGGCGTAGGCGCGGGTTTCGGCGCGAGCGCCGGGATGGGTGACGGCGCCGTTCTCGGCGTCGCCGACGGTCTGCGAATAGCGCCACAGGCAGCCCGACTGGTGATCGTTGCGGCGCGGGTTCCAGGCGCGGCGCCGTTCGGCAAGCTCGGTTTCGCCCAGCGCCACATCGAGCGTGCCGGCGACGGCGTCGATCGTGATGATGTCGCCGTCGCGCAGCAGGCCGATCGGCCCGCCGGCCGCGGCTTCCGGCCCGACATGGCCAATGCAGAAGCCGTGCGTCGCGCCCGAGAACCGGCCGTCGGTCAACAGCGCAACCCTCTCGCCGACGCCTTGGCCATAGAGCGCCGCCGTCGTCGACAGCATCTCGCGCATGCCCGGCCCGCCGCGCGGCCCCTCGTAGCGGATCACGATGACATCGCCCTCCTTGTAGCGCCGCTTGTCGACCGCTTGGAAGGCGTCCTCCTCGCGGTCGAAGCACAGCGCCGGCCCGGTGAAGCGCAAGGTCTTCATGCCGGCGACCTTGACGATGGCGCCCTGCGGGGCGAGGTTGCCCTTGAGCACGGTGAGGCCGCCGGTCGGCGACAATGGCGCCGAGGTCGGCCGCACGACGTCCTGTCCCTTCGGGAACACCACGTCCCGCAGATTCTCGGCCACAGTCTTGCCGGTGACGGTCATGCAATCGCCGTGCAGGTAACCGCCGTCGAGCAATGCCTTCATCAGCACCGGCACACCGCCGGCGTCGTATAGGTCCTTCATCACATAGCGCCCGCCCGGCTTCAGGTCGGCGATGTACGGGGTGCGCTTGCAGATCTCGCCAAAGGCGTGGAGGTCGAAATCGATACCGGCCTCGTTGGCGATTGCCGGCAGATGCAGCCCGCCATTGGTCGAGCCGCCCGAGGCGGCGACGACGGTCGCGGCGTTCTCGATCGCCTTCCGGGTGACAATGTCGCGCGGGCGGAGATTGCGGCGCAACAGGTCCATCACAGCGCGGCCCGAGGCCTCGGCAAACGCGTCGCGCGAGTCGTAAGGCGCCGGCGCCCCGGCGGAGCCCGGCAATGCCAGTCCGATCGCCTCCGAGACGCAGGCCATCGTATTGGCGGTGAACTGGCCGCCGCACGACCCGGCCGAAGGGCAGGCGACGCATTCCAACTCGTGTAGTTCCTCGTCGGAGAGCCGGCCGACGCCGTGCGAGCCGACCGCCTCGAAAACGTCGCCGATCGTCACGTCCTTGCCCTGGAACCGGCCGGGCAGGATCGAGCCGCCATACATGAAGACCGACGGCACGTTGAGCCGCAGCATCGCCATCATCAGCCCGGGCAACGACTTGTCGCAGCCGGCGAGCCCGACGAGCCCGTCATAGCAATGGCCGCGCATCGCCAATTCGACCGAGTTGGCAATGACTTCGCGGCTGACCAGTGACGACTTCATGCCGTCATGCCCCATCGCGATCCCGTCGGTCACGGTGATCGTCGTGAACTCGCGCGGTGTGCCGCCATTCGCCGCGACGCCCTTCTTGGCTACTTGCGCCTGGCGCGACAGCGCGATGTTGCAGGGCGCCGCCTCGTTCCAAGTGGTCGCGACGCCGACCAGGGGCTGGGCGATTTGCTCGGCGGTCAGGCCCATCGAATAGAGGAACGCGCGATGTGGCGCCCGCTCGGGTCCGATCGTGACATGCCGGCTCGGCAGGCGCGACTTGTCAATCGCAGGCTTGCGGACGTTGTCTGGCATGGTCGGACCTCCCGTGGCGCTTTGCGAAAGCCGCCACGGTACCGATCCCATGGCACTCGATCAATGGCGCCGGAAATCAGGTCCGGCGGCCCCAGGCGAGAAAGCCGTCGTTTTTGAAGCCGGGTTTGCCGTAGGTGAGAGGGGTGCCTGCCAGCGTCTCGACACGGCCGCCGGCAGCTTCGAGAATAGCTTGCCCGGCAGCGGTGTCCCACTCCATCGTCGTCCCAAAACGCGGGTAGAGGTCGGCCTCACCGGCTGCGATGACGCCGAATTTCAGGGCACTGCCACAGCTCTTGCGCCCCCGCACGGGATAATCCTGCAGGAACTCGGCGAGGCGCCGGCTATTCTCGTGCGACCGGCTGTGAATGACGACGAGCCCGTCCTCCAGGGTGCGTGCATGGATCAGTTCTACCGCGCCATTACCGCGGCGGCGGGTCGCGGTGCCCGGACCGCACGCGGCGTAAGTCAGGCCGACCGCCGGCCCGTGCACGACGCCGAGCACCGGCCGGCCTTCCTCGACAAGCGCGATCAACACCGCAAACTCGCCGTTGCGAGCGATGAACTCCCGAGTGCCGTCGAGCGGATCGATCGCCCAGAAGCGATCGCAGCAAGGCGGCATTCCCTCGGACTCGCACAATTCCTCGGCGACGCAAGGGATATCGGGAAAGGCCGAGATCAGCCGGTCGACAATGATCCGTTCGGCGGCGAGGTCGGCCTCGGTGACCGGGGTCTTGTCGGTCTTGTGGCGGATGTCGAATTCGTCCGCATAGACTTTGAGAACGGCCTCGCCGGCGGCGAATGCCGTGCGGCATACGATGTCGAGCATTTCTTGACGATCGGCGGTCATGCCGCTTTCCGCTGCTCGGCGGCGCGGATCGCGCGCCATACGCGCTCCGGGGTCAACGGCATGTCGAGATGCTCGATCCCGAGCTCGGCCAGCGCATCGACGACCGCGTTGACGAGCGCCGGCGGCGCGCCGATCGCCCCGGCTTCGCCGGCGCCTTTGACGCCGAGCGGGTTTGTGCGGCACGGCACGACATTGTAGGCGAACTCGATCGCCGGCAGGTCTTCCGCCCGCGCTATCGAATAGTCGATCAGCGATCCGGTCAGCAGTTGGCCGGTTTCCGGGTCGAAGATGGTGCGTTCCAGCATTGCCTGGCCGACCCCCTGCGCGACGCCGCCCTGCACTTGGCCCGCGAGAAGCAACGGATTGATGACCGTGCCGAAATCGTCGACGACTAGATAGCGCAGGATGTCGATATGTCCGCTGTCGGGCTCGATTTCGACCTCGCAAACGTGACAGCCATTGGGGAAGGTCGGCTGCGGCGGCGTGAAATGGCCGCTCTCGTCGAAGCCGGGCTCGACACCGGGCGCCTGGCGCGCCGGATCGAAGGCGGCGCGCGCCACTTCGTCTATACCGATCCGGCGGTCGGTCCCGGCGACCGCGAATTCCCCATCGGCGAATTCGACATCCGCCTCCGCCGCCTCAAACAGATGCGCGGCGATCCGCCGGCCCTTGGCGATCAGCTTGTCGGCGGCCTCAGCCAATGCGGCGCCGCCGACCGGTATCGACCGCGACCCGCCGGTGCCGCGGCCGAACGAAATCGCTGCGGTATCGCCTTGCAGGACCCGGATCTTCTCGGGCGCGACGCCGAGCCGTTCGGCGGCGAGCTGGGTGTAGGCAGTCTGATGACCCTGGCCGGAGGATTGCGTTCCCATCAGGACCGTCAGGGTGCCGCTCGGGTCGAAGCGCAACTCGGCGAATTCGTCGGGCGGGAAGCCGGACTGCTCGATGTAAACGGCGTGGCCGAGCCCGCGGTAACGGCCCCGCGCCCGCAACTCGGCGCGCCGCCCGGGAAACCCGGCGAGGTCGGCGGCAGCGAGCGCCTGGTCCATGTTGCGCGCGAATTCGCCGCTGTCGTAGGTGAGACCGAGCGCGGTCCGGTACGGCATCGCCTCGGGCTTGATGAAATTGCGCCGGCGCAATTCCTGCGGCGGCACACCGAGCCGCCGCGCCGTATAATCGATCAGCCGCTCGATCGCGTAGGCGGCCTCGGGCCGGCCGGCACCACGATAGGCATCGACCGGCACGGTGTTTGTGAAGACGCCCTTGACGCCGACATGGATCGCCGGGATCGCATAAACGCCGCTGTGCATCACCGCGCCGGAAGCGGTCGGGATCTCCGGCGCGAAGTTCGACAGGTAAGCGCCCATATTGGCGATCAGCATCACCTCCAGCCCCAGGAACCGGAGCTCCTCGTCCAGGGCCAGCTCGAGCCGGGTGACGTTGTCGCGGCCCTGGGTGTCGGTCATGAAGGCGTCGGAGCGGTCCGGGATCCATTTCACGGGGCGGCCGACTTTCTTGGCGGCCCACAGCACGAGTACATGCTCGGGATAAAGAAACAATTTCATGCCGAAGCCGCCGCCGACGTCGCGCGTCACGACACGGATGCGGTTCTCGGGAACCTTGAACACAGTACCGGCGAGCAGAGTGCGCAGGAAATGCGAGCCCTGCGTCGAGCTCCACAAGGTGTAGGTTTCGTCGCCCGGGTCGTATTCGCCGACGGCGCCGCGCGGCTCCATCGAATTGACCACGACCCGGTTGTTGACGAGATCGAGGCTGACGCGATGTCGCGCCGCCGCGGTTGCACGTTCGACCGCGGCCGCGTCGCCGGTCTCCCAGTCGAAGCATAGATTACCCGGCGCCTCGTCCCACACCTGCGGCTGGCCGGGATCGAGCGCGTGCGCGGTGTCGACGACGGCGGGCAGCGGTTCGTAATCGACGGCGGTCAGCTCGGCCGCGTCGCGCGCCGCCGCGGCGGTTTCCGCGACGACCATCGCGACGGTGTCGCCGACATGCCGCACCCTCTCGCGCGTGATCGCCGGATGCGGCGGCAGTACCGATTGCGAGCCGTCGCGATTGCTGACCGCACTGACGCAAGGGACATCACCGATCCCGTCCCGCGCCAGGTCTTCTCCGGTAAAGACGGCGAGCACGCCGGGCGCGGCAAGCGCCGAGGCAGCATCGATCCCGGTGACGCGCGCATGGGCGTGCGGCGAGCGCAGCATGAAAGCGTGCGCCTCGCGGGGACGGCTGATGTCGTCGACATAAGCGCCGTGACCGGTGATGAAGCGCCTATCCTCCACCCGGCGGACCGGCTGACCGACGCCGAACTGCTTCATTGGACATGACCTCCGAGCGCGTGCCGCCAAAGGATAGGTCCCCAATCGCTCCGCGGCCATGCCTTTCGGCGGCAGGCCGATAAACGAGTTCACCGCCGTTCCCGCGAAGGAAGACTGTGAGAAGCTGGCTGCACCGCGGTCGTGCGTGCTTCGAGACGCGCCCTCCTGTCCTGAGGAGCCGCCGCAGGCGGCGTCTCGAAGGGGGCGCTCCTCAGCATGAGGTAAGCCTCTGCCAACAAATGTAAATCCTCATCCTGAGGAGGCCGCCCCCGGGTACGCGCGCTGCGCGGCCCGAGGACAGGCTCCGCGGCCATCTCGAAGGACGCACGAAGGTGACCCAGCTCGATTTTCAATTTCGTTACAGCCTCGAAACCCAGAATGCCTATACATCAGAGGGCTATGGATTTTGGCTCTCCGCTTCGCCACGGTCGGGATGACGCATTTCGAGGGTCGTCAGGCGTTTTTCAGCTTCCTGATGAATGAGGGGCGACTAACGCCGTTCCCTTTCATCCTTATGCTGCTCCATGTAGGTCCGGGTGTGGTGTTGGACGTTGCGCTGCTCGTCGCGGTATTCGCGCTCCTTCGAGTCAGCGTCCTCCGATCCGCGATGCTCGGAGCACCGTTTGCACACCGAGAGCCGATTGAACCAATCCCCGCCGCGGCTCAGACATTTGCGCCGAGCGAGGTGGGCGGCAGCTGACCTGTCACGGGTCGGCTGACGCCTTCGCGCCGATTCCGGCCGTTCGCGAGACCGCGATGCAACCACGAGGTTCGACCTAGCCCGCCGTTCGTTGCGGGTGGCGACATGCCGGCTGCGGCGTCCGATCGGGCGGGAGAATGCTACGCGCTACGCGGCTCCGCACCCTTCCGCCGGAAGGTGCACCAATGAGCAATGTCGGGGCACGGCGCGATGATCATGGGCGATGGCGAGGGGGTTAAGACACCCATGACGACAGAGGGGTAGATCAAAGGTAGATCAGGCCATTCCGTTGACACCGCAATCGTGTTATGCGAGCCTCTTTGGGAGGAGCCGGGGAGCTTCGGGAGGTCGTGCGTCATACCAAAACACCGGCTGGCCACCGCGCTGATCTGCTGTGCCACCCTGACGAGCGCCTCAGCGCAGGAGTGGTCCGTTCCGGATGTTGACGCGCTACCGATGGACGCGTTCGGCCGGACGGTGCGCCTCGGCCGCGGGGTGATCGTTAACACCGCGGCGACGATCGGACCGGACGCCAGCGATCCCGCGAAACGGTTCTCCGGCAATGGGCTCGAATGTCAGAGTTGCCATCTCGACGCGGCCACGAAAAAGTTCGGGTTGCCGCTCGCAGGCACCTGGGGCGTCTTTCCGCAGTTCATCGGCCGTGAGAACGAGGTGCGCACGCTGGAGGACCGGATCAACGGTTGTATGGAGCGCAGCATGAACGGCCGCGTGCTGCCGCCGGACGGTCCGGAAATGAAGGCGATGCTGACGTTTATCCGGTTTATCAGTGCCGGCTTCCCGACCGGGCGCGGCGCCGAGGGACGGGGGGCGCCGCCGATCCCGCTGCCGACCGCGGCGAGCGATCCGAAACACGGCGAGGCGGTGTTCGCGGAAACCTGCGCGGTGTGCCATCAGGCGGATGGACAGGGGAAGCGCTGGGGGCCGGAAGATGCGGCGCAACGACATCGCTATCAATTCCCGCCATTGTGGGGACCGGACAGCTATAACGACGGTGCCGGCATGGCGCGGCCGATCACGGCGGCTAACTTCATTCGCGCCAACATGCCGTTCGGCACCGATTACGAACACCCTCTACTCAGCGCGCAGGATGCGTTCGACGTTGCCGTTTTCGTCGATAGTCAACCTCGGCCGCACCGGCTCGGCAATGAGCGAGATTTTCCGGACCGCGCGCTCAAGCCCGCCGACGCGACCTATCCGCCATTTCTCGGCCCGTTTCCGCCATCGCAGCATCTAACCGGACCGTGGCAGCCGATCCAGCAGTGGCAGAAGGACAACGCACACACCCTCCGAAGCAACTCTCCGGCATCGGGAGGCTGAGCGGCGCGGGTGGATCCATTCCAGATAGCGGCGGCTGTCTGCAGCGGGGTGATCGTCGGGTTCACGCTCGGCCTGGTTGGCGGCGGCGGCTCGATTCTCGCGGTGCCGTTGCTGCTGTATGTCGTCGGGATGCCAGACCCGCATCTGGCGATCGGCACCAGCGCGCTCGCGGTCGCGTTCAATGCGTTCGCCAATCTCGTGCCACACGCGCGCGAGCGGCATGTCCGCTGGCATCCCGCGCTGATCTTCGCGGCCGCCGGATTGGCCGGCGCCTTCGCCGGCTCGTCGATCGGCAAGGCGGTGGACGGGCACCGGCTGCTGATCCTGTTCGCGCTGCTGATGCTGTTCGTCGCGGCGATGATGCTGCGCGGGCGCACGGCCGCTTCTGGCGCGGCCGGCGCGCAGCGGCCGGTTAATCTGGGGCGGCTCGGTGCGATCGGACTCGGGACCGGCGCACTGTCCGGGTTCTACGGGATCGGCGGCGGGTTCCTCGTGGTGCCCGGACTGATCCTTGCGACCGGCATGCCGACAATCGCGGCGATTGGGTCCTCGCTAGTCGCGGTAGGGGTTTTCGGCATGACGACGGCGGTGAATTATGCCGTCTCCGGGCTCGTTCAATGGCCGGTCGCGCTGCTGTTCATCGCGGGCGGGATCGGCGGCGGATGGATCGGCGCGCATCTGGCGAAACGGCTCTCGGCACAACGCCAGACACTGACGCGGCTGCTGGGGTGCATGCTGGTCGTGGTGGCGGGCTACATGCTGTATCGGAGCCTGACGTGACTGCGCTGACGGTGCCTAGAGACTCCGGGGTTAATTCAGCATATTCAGGAAAGCCGACAGGACGCGCCGGCCGTTCCATCGGCAAGCAAGATGCCGGCCAACTACATGAAAACACATGCGGAATGGAGGAGTACATGAACACTCACAATGCAATCACCAAGGGCGCGCCGCGCCGGAATTTCTTGGTTCGCGTCGCCGGTGCAACGGTGCTTGGGCTCGCGGGGCTTGCGTCCGCGGCGTCGCGTGCACAGGCGGCACCACCGGTGGCGGATGACGGCCCGAACTGGCCGGGAAAGCTCAAGGGACGGCATCGCCAGGTGGTCGACGCCTATGATTCGAATTCCGGGTTCCCGCTCGCGTTCGCCTACAACTTCCTGCTCCCCTATAAAGCGCCAGGCGCCGGGACGGCGGTCGTCGTTCTGCGCCACGGTGCCTTCCCGATCGCGCTGAACAGCGCGATGTGGGCAAAATACAAGCTCGGCGAGTCAATGAAGATCGACGATCCGGAGACCAAGGCGCCGGCGGTGAAAAATCCGTTCCTGAACCCGAAACCCGGCGTTTTGCCGGTGGACGGTATGGCAGTTGATCGGCTGCTCGCGAGCGGCACGGTGTTCGGGGCATGCAACGTCGCGCTGATGGTGCTGAGCAAAAGGTACGCCGGCAACGCCGGCGTGACGGCGGATGAAGCGGCGAAGGAATGGGCTGCGAACCTGATTCCTGGCATTACCCTTATTCCGTCGGGGGTATGGGGTTTGAACCGCGCGCAGGAAGGCGGGTGCACATACTGCTCGGGCGGCTGACGACAGGCTGCCCGCCGCGCTCGGACGCGTGCCTAGTCTAACGGCGCAAACACCGGAATGAGCATGCCGGCTGCGGCGTCCAGCCCCGCCGGATCAGGATCGGAATAAATTCACAATAACGGGCGCGATTCGCTCCCGTTAAGCGTTCTTGGACGCCGGCCATCAGTACCGCTGGATACGTCTCGACCGCCCGGCATCCGAAACCCTGCACCCGACCTCGCCGTTGCTTGGTCCCGGCGGCAAGGGCTGCTTTGGTGAAGGGTTTCGGATGCCGGCCCGTTCAGACCTATCCGCCCGTATGAGGGCCGGCGTCCGAAAGCCTCCCAGGAAGGAACCCGCGGGCCGCTGGGGTGGGCGTCTGCCGTCTATGGGGATTTGAGAGGGCGGCGGCTAGGGTCGGAGGTGCGTTGGCTGGGGGAGTCGACGGCGGACCGACGATCGCGGTGGCGAGTTTGTCGCCGCGGCTGCGGTCGGCTGCGCGATTTTGGCGTGACCGACGATGTAGCACGTGGCTTTGGAGAGACCGGGGCGGCAGCGAGGCAACGCCAGAAGCGAGGCGGCGCAATAGGCGGGAGGTGCAGTGAGGCGGTGACGGGGGTCATGGCATTGCGGTCTTGACTGTGTCCTGGGGCGACGGCGGAGCGCGAGGTTCGCCGCCGCGCCCGAAGCGCTCGACAATGATCATGCGACCGCCGCAACAGGGGCAAGGCGGGCGATGGTCCATGGCGGCGGCGGCCATGTCGGCGTCGTCATGCTCGGTTGACGGATCGATCGACGGCAGGGGCGCAGCGATCAGCTCTTTGGCGCGAGCGATATTGGCTTTGCAGGTGGCACTGGCGAGCAATCCGTAGTGACGGATGCGATGGAATCCCTTGGGCAGGACGTGGAGGAGGAAGCGCCTGATGAACTCGTCGGGCGCGAGCGTCATCGTGCGGTACCGCGCCTGTCCGTTGCGGCGGTAGTCCTTGAAGCGGAAGGTGACGCCACGGTCATCGAGGCCACTCAGTCGGCTGTTCGAGATGGCGACGCGGTGGGTGTAGCGAGCGAGATAGGCGAGCACCGCCTCGGGCCCCGCGAAGGGGGGCTTGGCGTAGACGAACCACTTCTTCTTTCTCAGCGGCGCGAGATAGGCGGCAAAGGCCGTTCGGTTGCGCAGGCCGTCGAGCTCGCCGAAAAACACCAGCCGACCCGCCGCGTGCGCGTCGGCGAGCCGCGTCAGGAAGAGCCGCCGGAACAGGCGGGACAACACGCGCACCGGCAACAGGAAGCCGGGTCTGCAGCGCACCCAGCGCGTACCATCGAGCGATATCCCGCCGCCCGGCACGATCATGTGGACATGCGGATGGTGGGTCATCGCCGAGCCCCAGCTGTGGAGCACGGCGGTGGCGCCGATACGGGCGCCCAGGTGCCGAGGATCGGCGGCGATGGTGAGCAATGTCTCGGCCGCCGTGCGGAATAGCACGTCGTAGACCACCGCTTTGTTCTGGTAGGCGATTGGGGCGATCTCCGCCGGCAGGGTGAAGACCAGATGAAAATAGCCGACGGGCAGCAGGTCGGCCTCGCGGGCGGCGAGCCAGTCCTTCGCCGCCGCGCCCTGGCACTTGGGACAATGGCGATTGCGACAGGAGTTGTAGGCGATCCGGCTGTGGCCGCAATCCTCGCAGCGCTCGACGTGGCCGCCGAGCGCGGCCGAGCGGCAGCTCTCGATGGCCGACATCACCTTGAGCTGGCCGAGGCTCAGATGCCCGGCATTGGCCTTGCGCCAGGCGGCCCCATGGCGGTGAAAGACGTCTGCGACCTCCAGCCTCGGGCGGCGCACCGCCGCCGGGCTAAACTCCGGGTCTCGGCCTCCCCACAGGCAGCGGTGCGAGCCGGTCGAGCGGGCTGGTCACATTGCGGATCGTGGTGTTGGCGACGCGCGTGTAAAGGGCCGTGGTGTCGAGCTTGGCATGACCGAGCAGCACCTGGATGACGCGGATGTCGGTGTCCTGTTCCAGCAGATGCGTGGCGAAGCTGTGCCGCAGCGTGTGCGGCGACACGCGCTTCTTGATGCCGGCGGTCTCGGCGGCGGCATGGACGGCGCGGTTGAGCTGGCGGGTCGAGAGTGGCTCGACCGGATTGCGGCCCGGAAACAGCCAGCCCCGCGGCAGCAGAACGCCCAGGCGCCGGCCGTCCCGCCACCAGTCGCGCAGCAGCTGGAGCAGCTGCGGCGACAGCATGGCGTTGCGGTCCTTGCGGCCCTTGCCCTGCTCGACCCGCAGCAGCATGCGCTCGGAATCGATATCGCCGACCTTGAGCGCGACGACCTCGGAGACGCGCAGTCCGGCGCCGTATGCGGTGGCGAGCGCCGCCTTGTACTTCGGCCCCGGCGCCGCCTGCAGCAGCAGCGTGACCTCCGCGACGCTCAGCACCGCCGGCAGCCGGCGCGGTTCGCGCACAATCGTGAGCCGCCGGGCAAGGTCCGACCGGTCGAGCGTCACGGTGAAGAAGAAGCGCAGCGCCGCCACTGCACTGTTGACGCTCGGCGGCTGCATGCCGGTCTGCGTCTGGTGCAGCTGGAAACGGCGCAGATCCTCCGCCGTCGCCGTGTCGGGCGACCGGCCAATGAAGGCCGCGAACGACCGCACGTTGCGAATGTAGTCGTTACGCGTCTTCTCGGTGAAGCCGCGCACCCTCATGTCCTCGATCATGCGCGCCCGCAGTGCGCCGACGGGCCGTTGGGAAGGTTGGGAGGTCATCGGGGGTTCCTCTCTCAAGCCGAAGGTTGCTGGACCCTCGATGCTCGCGATCGGATGCCCCGATCGTCACGCGCTAACGCGCATTACTCCGTCGAAAACGCGCCGACCCTGACACGCTCTCCTTCCCGCGAGAGCGGGTTCGTTCCGGGGGCATTATCCGCCGTTGCGGGCGATCGAAGCCAGCGGCTGATGTGGTCGAGAGCGGCCGACATGCTCTGGAAGTATTTTGATATTCGCTTGTGCGCAGGTTTTCTAACGTTTTGCACCTGCGCCTCTAACCGGTATGCGCGCGCAAGCGGGCGTCCGGGGCGGCGGATCGGGCGGCTGCATCTGTGGACCCCCGCCTTCATGGGGAGCGACGAGAGAGGGACCCGCGAGCCATCCGTCTGGTTCCCTGTCTTACCCGAGCAGAGTACATGCTCACCCGCCCCATCGAACATCGGCTCGTCGGCCCGCCCGATCGCTGCCGGCAATTCCGCAATCTATACGTAACAATCTCACAATTGCCATAGTCTCATCGTAGCATCGCGGGCGTCGGCAGCTGCGAGCGGGTCATTGGGTTTTCGATGAGTTAGGTTGGTGCCTGATCTCGACCTGATAAAACAGGCGGAACAGGATGCGGGGCGGTCCGGCAGCGCCGATCCGTCGATTTGAGGCGGGTCGACTGCGGACTATAGGAAGAAGAAATCATGCCCGAACCCTCGACAACTGTCATCGAGACCGACATCCCCGCCCGGCTCGACCGCTTGCCGTGGACCAGGTTTCACACTCTGGTCGTCGTGGCGCTCGGCATCACCTGGGTTCTCGACGGGCTCGAGGTGACCGTCGCGGGATCGATTGCCGGCGCCTTGATGGAGAGCCCGGTGCTGCATTTCACAGCGGCGGAGGTCGGGCTCGTCGGCAGCGCCTATCTGGCCGGCGCGATCATCGGCGCCGTGCTGTTCGGCTATTTGACCGACCGCTTCGGCCGCAAGCGGCTGTTTATGGTGACGTTGGGCCTTTATCTGACCGCGACGGCGGCGACAGCGTTGTCGTGGGATTTCTGGAGCTTTGCCGCGTTTCGATTTCTAACCGGCGCGGGCATTGGCGGCGAGTACACCGCGATCAACTCGGCGATCCAGGAATTGATACCGGCGCGCTTTCGCGGCCGCACCGATCTGGCGATCAATGGCAGCTTCTGGCTCGGCGCGGCGCTCGGGGCGGGCGGCGCGATAGTCTTTCTACGGCCCGGAGTTTTGCCGGAGGATTGGGGCTGGCGCGCCGCCTTCGGCATCGGCGCGGTGCTCGGCCTGGGGATCGTCGGCCTGCGCCGCTTTATTCCGGAAAGCCCGCGCTGGCTGATCCTGCACGCGCGCGGCATAGAAGCCGAAAAGGTGGCCAGGAATATCGAGCGGCGGGTCGCGCACGCCGTCCACGGGGGTTTGCCGCGACCGCGGGCCGGGCGCATGCGGTTTGCCGCGAGCTCGCGCACCCCGATGATGCGCATGGTGCTGGCGATTGTCCGCGACTATCCGCTGCGCGCCGTTCTCGGCCTCGTGCTGATGGGTTCGCAGGCGTTCTTTTACAATGCGATCTTCTTCTCCTATGCGCTGGTATTGACGAAATTCTATTCCGTGCCGTCGGCCTCGATCGGCTGGTACATCCTGCCGTTTGCGCTCGGCAATTTCTGCGGCCCGCTGCTGCTCGGTCCGCTCTTCGACCATATCGGGCGCAAGCCGATGATCGCCTCGACCTATGCCGTTTCCGGCATATTGCTGGCGATCGTCGGCTACCTCTTCCGCGAAGACGTACTCAACGCCGAACAGCTCACCTTGTGCTGGACCGGCATCTTTTTCTTTGCGTCGGCCGCGGCGAGCGCCGCCTATCTGACCGTCAGCGAAAGCTTTCCGATCGAGGCGCGGGCGCTCGCCATCGCGTTTTTCTATGCGGTCGGCACGACCTTCGGCGGCGTCGTTTCGCCATGGCTGTTCGGAACTCTGGTCGGATCGGGCGAGCGCAGCGCCGTCTTCGACGGCTATCTCTTCGGCGCCGGGTTGATGATCGTGGCGGCGCTCACCGAAATCGCGATCGGCGTCAAAGCCGAACGGCAGCCTCTGGAGAGCGTCGCCCGGCCGCTCTCGGCGGTCGGCGACTAGGAGGTCGGGATTGGCACGGTACTTGCCGCACCACTGTGGAATGCATGCCGAACAAGCGAGCGGGAGAGAGCATGGCCAGCAAACGGGAGCCGCCGACAATTGCGTCCGATGGGTCGGCGTCGATGGAGAGCAATGGGAGACGCCGATTTCTTCAAGGGGCATTGTTGGCCAGCGGCACCGCGGTCGCGGGTCCGCACCTGATCGGCGCCGCCCGGGCACAAGGCCAGCCCGGAGCGCAGGAGCGTAAGAGCCATTACTTCATCCCGGCAACAGACAAGACCGTCCATTGGGGCTATTTCAGCAGATCCCTGAAGCCGCTGGTGGAGCTCGATTCCGGCGATTACGTCACGATCGAAGCGCTGACCCACCACCCGTATGACGACAACGAGCGCATGATCAAAGGGGACCCGGGCGCCGAGAGCGTATTTCTGTGGACCAAGGACAAAAAGAACGTCGACCGCCGCGGCGCCGGTCCGATGGATGCCTCGATCCACGGACGCGGTGCCGGAGAGGGGTTCGGCGTCCATATTTGCACCGGCCCCGTCGCAGTGCGCGGCGCCGAGCCTGGCGATATTCTAGAAGTCCGAATCATCGATGTGAAACCGCGGGGCTGCTTCAACCCGGACTACAAGGGCAAAGCCTTTGGCAGCAACGCAGCAGCCTGGTGGGGCTTCCAATACCACGATCTGCTGACCGATCCGAAGCCGCGCGAGGTGATCACAATCTACGAGCTCGATGCGAGCGGCGAAAAGAATTGGGCGCAGGCCGTCTACAATTTCCGCTGGGTCACGCAGACAGATCCGTTCGGCGTCGCCCACAAGATCATCGATTATCCCGGCGTGCCGGTGGACCACAGCCTGGTCAAGGAAAACCACGGGATTCTAAAGAATGTGCGGGTCCCGATCCGCCCGCATTTCGGTGTCATCGCATTGGCGCCAAAAGAGGCGGAGATCGTCAACTCGATCCCGCCGGGCTATTTCGGCGGCAATATGGATAACTGGCGCCTCGGTAAAGGCGCCACCGTCTATTACCCGGTCGCGGTGCCGGGCGGGTTGTTCTCGATCGGCGATTCGCACGCTTCGCAAGGGGATTCGGAGCTGTGCGGCACGGCGATCGAATGCTCGCTGACCGGCACGTTCCAGCTCGTCCTGCACAAGCCACAAACGCTCGCGGGAACGGCCTTGGCCGATCTGCAATACCCGCTGCTCGAAACCCAAGAGGAGTGGGTCGTGCACGGCTTCAGCTTCCCGAACTATCTGGCACAGCTCGGCGACAAGGCGCAGAGCGAAATATATTCGAAATCGTCGATCGACCTCGCCATGCGCGACGCATTCCGCAAGATGCGTCACTTCCTGATGACAACAAAAGGCCTGTCCGAGGACGAGGCGATCTCACTGATGTCGGTGGCAGTCGATTTCGGGGTGACCCAGGTCGTGGATGGCAATTGGGGAGTGCACGCCATTCTAAAGAAGGCGATCTTTGCCGGCACCGAGACCGTCTAGCCTCTCAGGTGAAGGCCGGCGCCACTTCGGCCATGAAACGGGCCATCTCGTCCTTGACTTGTGTGTGCGGCTTCAGCCCGACATTGAAATAGAGGATGACCTCGTCGAAACCGGCCGCCTCGACTTTTTTCAACGTGTCGGTGATCTGCGCCGGCGCGCCGAGCAACACCGAATTCTCGGTCAGATCTTCCGGGCGCACATTACGCAGCCGCTCGACCATTGCGATGAAATAGCGGTAGCTCGGCGGCGCGGTACTCGGGTCGCCGGGAAAGGCGGCGATCACGCATTCCTTGTAGTAGCGGATCTGCCGCGCCCGCGCCGCCTCTTCCTCGCCCTTCGTGTCGGCAAAATGAATGAAATAGCTGCACATCAGCCGGCCCGGCGCCCGTTCGTGCCGAGCGCAGGTCTGGTGATAGAGCTCGGCCACTTGCCGCAGCCCGCCATAGGTCATCGCCGCCGCGAAAGGCGCGACGATCAGGCCGCAGCCGAGCCTGCCGGCAAGTTCGATCGAAGGCTGCGAGAAGGAGGCGACATAGGCCGGCAGCGGGCGCTGCACCGGTTTGGGGGTGATCGCGACATCCTCGAACCGGTAATGCCTGCCGTGATGCGAGATCGGCCGGTCGGCCGACCATAGACGGCGGACGACCTCCATCCCTTCTTCGAAGATCTCCTGATTGTGCTCGAACGAGACGTTCAGCGGCAGATACTCGCGCCGGTCATAGCCGCGCCCGGCAGCGAAATCGACTCGGCCGCCCGAGAGCAGGTCTAATGTCGCCCATTGCTCAGCGACCCGGATCGGGTGATGCAGCGGCAATACGGTGACGGCGGGGGCGAGGCGGATGCGTTTCGTGCGCGCCGCGACATTGGCCAGCACCAAATCGGGGCAGGAGAGCACGCCTAGCGTGCTGAAGTGATGCTCGCCAATCCACGCGGAGTGAAGGCCGACCTCCTCGGCGTAGACCGCTTCGTCGAGGATGTCCGCGACGAACTGGTTGGCCTCGCGCCGGTTCTCATCGTAGTGGTTGTCGCTCAGCGTGAAATAGCCGAATTCCATCTGCTCCTCCCCGATCGATCCCTATACGCGTCTCGCTTTCGATTTACCCGTCCGGGAGGCGCGCACAGCAGAGTAGCTCCCTGCTAGGCACCGAACCAGAGGCAGCGCAGCCGTCACCGGGAGGTTGAGGGAGCGGCCAAACTGTTTCACGGTGTGTGAGCCATCTCACATTGCCGTGGCCTAGCCGGTGATAGAAGACGAAGCATCGCGGGTCGGAAAGTTTCGGGCGCTTGTTAATGATTAAGATCCGACCTAAGGTTGCGAGACAAACTTGGCCAAGGTCGCTGCACAGGGAGGCGGCCGCCCCGGGCGGCCCCGTCCCGCGGAACGCGGGGTGCGCAGATTGGTTCGTTGGTGGCCGGCACAGCGCCGCACGCAGGCGCGCTCCATGCAGACGGCAGCATTTGGGCTGCTGCTGGGGCTTTGCATTGAGCCGCCTGATGCGGCGGCGCAGATCCGATGTGAGGTCGCGGCCGGCAGCATCGTCTCCGCAGAAGGCGAGATCTCGCTCCTCGGGGCGGCGGGATCGATCCAGTTGGTGGCGGCCGGGGCAGATACGCGCCTTTGCCCGGGGGAGACTGTTCTCGTCGGTCCGCGGAGCAGAGCTGCCCTCCGCCTCGAAGACACCGGTCAGGTGATCCGCCTCGATCAGGGCACGACATTGCGGGTTCTGCAGCCGCGGCAGCCGGGCCGGCCCCTGCTCGACCTGACCCGCGGGATTATCGAGCTGTTCAGCCCGGGCAACCGGCCCCTCGATATCGAGACGCCCTACGTAACCGCCGGCGTCTATGGGACCGAGTTTTTTGTCCTCGTCGATCCCGCGCGCAGGCTCGCCGAAGTCGGCGTCATCGACGGCCGAGTGAGGGTCGAGAATGCCCAGGGACGCCTCTCGCTCTCGGCTGGTGAAACGGCAATCGCCCGGCCCGGCCAACCGCCGCGCCGCATCGAGATACGCCCGCGCGACCAGGTCCGCTGGGCGATCTATTATCCGCCGGCAATGTGGGAGCTTCCGGCGGGCGGCGCCCCGATCGACCCCCGCGTCTACGCGGCGTGGCAGGCTTGGCGCGCGAGCGATATTCCTGCGGCGGTTCGGCAAGTAAACGCCATTTCGTCGACCGAGGGCTTCAACGCGGTCTCTCTCGATTATCTCGCCGCCATCTTGATCTCCTTGGGCCGGGTCGAGGAGGCGAGCGCGTTGCTCGATCGCAGCGTGCGGCTTGATCCGGCATCGGCCCGCGCCCCGGCCCTGCGAGCCATAATCAACGTCGCGAGAAACCAGGCGCAACAGGCGGCGCAGGCGGCCGAGGCTGCGGTCGCGCTGGCTCCCACGAACCCAGCGGCGCGTATCGCCCAGTCCTACGCGCTGCAGGCGGGATTGCGGCTCGAGGAGGCGCGGGCCGCGCTGCTCGCTGCTGCGCCCCCGGACGACCCGTTGGTGTTGGCGAGGCTCGCCGAGGTCGAATTCTATCTCGGAAACATCGCGGCGGCGCGCGCTGCGGCCGAGCGGGCGATTGCAGCAGCGCCGTCACTGAGCCGGCCACGCTCGATCCTCGGCTTCGCCGATCTCGCGCAATATTTCTTTGCAGCGGCCGAACAGGCATTTCGCGGCGCCGCGGCGCTCGACCAGGGGGATCCGCTCCCGCGCATCGGGCTCGGCCTCACCGCCATACGGCTTGGTGAGCTGGCTGCCGGAACGAGGGACATCGAGATTGCGGTGGCCCTCGATCCTGCGAGCTCGGTGTTGCGCAGTTACCTGGGCAAAGCCTATGCCGCCGGATGGGACTACGACGCCGCCCTGCGTCAATGGCGGCTTGCCGAGCAGAGCGACGCGAACGACCCCACGCCTTGGCTGTACCAGGCGCTCGCCGAGCGCTCGCTCAATCGGCCAGGCGAGGCTCTAGCCGATCTGCAGCGGTCGATCGAATTGAATGACAACCGCGCCGTCTACCGCTCGCGTCTTCTGCTCGATCAGGATTTGGCGACTCGAAGCGCCGATCTCGCCGGCATCTATCGCGATCTGGGCTTTGATCAAGCCGCTGTGGACCAAGGGTACAAGTCGGTCAACACCGACCCTTCCGATCCTTCGGCGCATCGGTTTCTCTCGGAAACCTTTCTCGGGCTGCCGCGTCACGAGACGGCCAGCGACAGCGAACTGCTGCAATCGCTGCTGCTGCAGCCGCTCGACATCAATCCGCCGCGTCCACGCCTCTCGCGCGAAGGGCTCGGGATCACCCCGCTGTTCGAGCCCAACCGGGTTGGCTACAACGAGTTTTCGCCGCTCTTTGCCAGTGACGGGCTAGGGCTATTGGCCGATGGCTTCGCCGGGAACTTTGGCGCGGCAGGCGGAACCCTTTTGGCCAATGGGCTCTACCATAATCTCTCGATGAGCCTCGGCCAATTTTATTCGCGCACGGACGGTATTCACGCGAATGACGATCTGCGCCGGCGGGTGTCCGACTTTATATTTCAACCCGCTCTCTCCGACCAGGCGAGCCTGCTCGCCGAATACCGCTATTCCGATTTCAACGCGGGTGATTTTCAGAACCGCTTCAATCTAGCCAATTTCGATCCGATCGAACGCCAAACGGAAAATACCCGACAATATCGCCTCGGCGGGCGATTCGATGCGATGCCCGGGGTAACCTTCGTCGGTGTCTGGACTCGGGGCAACGCGGACGCATTGTCGAGTTTCGGGCCTCCCGACGTGCAGCAGGATCACCTTAATGCAGACACCGGAGAGGGCGCGGTATACCTGACGGGCAATGGAATTAAGATCATCGGCGGCGGCGGTGTACTTTACGGGCTCGATCAGTTTCGCGAGCCCCTATCCAGCAGCCCCTCCACGATTACGCCTGATCAGGTAGACGACTATATTACCTGGCTTTACAGTAATTTGTCTGTTACCCCAACGCTGCAGTTCACATTAGGCGTGGATTACGTGGGACTGCGCAGGGTCTTCAATCACACTGATGTACTCAATCGAGCTGAATTCGATCCAAAGCTGGGCGTCAGTTGGGATGTTCTACCTAACACCACCGTCCGAGCGGCCTGGTTCACCACTTTGAAGCGACCGCTCATCGGTGATGTAGCGCTGCGGAGCGGCCAAACAATAGAGCCCACTCAGGTTGCGGGCTTCAACCAGCTGTTTGATGACTTTACCGGCACACGGGCCCGACGCTGGGGAATTGGGATCGATCAGCGTTTTCCGAACCCGTTCTTTAAATCTGACACGCTCTTGCTCGGCGCAGAGTGGTCCCAGCGCCAGCTTGCGGTCCCGATCACCCTTCTATCAGGCGGAGTTCCGACTCTCGTCGAACCGGGCTGGAAGGAGCGCTATGGACGCGGATATCTGAACTGGTTGCTGAGCGAGCGGCTCGCGTTCAATGTCGGGATCAATTACGAGGCACTGCATCGGACGGAACTCGCGGCAGACGTTGATGGCTTCGTAAAAATCCAGCTCCTAACAGCGCCAATTGAACTGCGGTATTACGACCCGAATGGCCTATTAAGCTTGGTGAGGACGACCCTCGTGCGGGAGCAAGGCCAATTTTTCGACGTAACCAGCGGCGAGGTGGGCCCGGGTAAAGGCACCTTTGCAACTTTGGATATGGGCATCGGCTGGCGTGACCCCGGCCGGCCCCTCATCGCTACTCTTGAGGCGCAGAACGTGTTGGACTCGCATTTCCATTATCAGGACACCGACCCCCTCAACCCTCGAATCTTCCCACGCCGCACGTTTCTCGCTCGAATTACATTTAGGCTTTGAAGCACGTTCAATCAGATCCTGGCATCGTGCCGGAACAATCGCAGCAGGTCTAGGAACAATGGTCAATCATCGGCGGCTTACAAAATCCGAGGAGATCTGGAAAATGGAAAATTACCTGAAAGGCACCAGGCTTACGCACGCGCCAGTCACGAAAACGACAGTTCTAGCGCTGGCCTTCCTTGCTGCCCTGTCTACGACATCCGCTGCACAAATGGGTGGGCCATCTCCAGCCGAGAAGGGTGCGCCATCGCCAACTCCGCAGATCCCTGAGTTGATCCGGCTAAGAATTGATGGAACTTCGTACGTTTATTCTCTATCGGAGACTGATAAGGCGAACCTAGCGGCACACCCCCCAAGCAAACACCATAAGGTTAAGAAAGTATTCATGTGCCGCGTTGAGTTTGGTGGCCTCACGTGTAGCTAAGAGCATCAAAATGAGCTGAAGGACAGCATCGACGCGTGCCAACATCAGCCAGCGGCCCCTTGAGGTCAGATCAGCGACGGCACTAGGCCGGATCCGTATCGCCGGGTTGGTCGCGCTCGCCGCCGGGCTCGCTGGGCTATTGCTGAGCGCCGATATGCTCGGCGTCGGCATTGAGGATCGGCTGGGAGAGTTCGTGCTGTTCCGTCTGCGGGGCGCGTTGCCGTCGCCGCCCGAGGTCGTCGTCATCGCCCAGGACCGTGCCTCTGCGCAAGCGCTGGGCCTGCCGTCCGGAAGCCGGCCATGGCCGCGCGCTCTGCATGCGCGGGTGATCGAAACGCTTACGGCGCATGGCGCTGCGGTGATCGCCTTCGATTTCATGTTCAGCACGTCGGATCCGGAGACCGACGATGGTCTCGCCGCCGCTCTGGGCCAAAGCGGGTGCGTCGTGCTGTTGCAAGGGCTGGAGCGCCGGATCGTCGGAGCCGGCTCGTCGATCGAGATCGATGAGCCGAGTTTTCCGATCTCGAAGCTGGCCGAGGCCGCCGCCGCGATCGCGCCCTTTCCGCTTCCCAAGGTTCCAGCCCGGGTCGATCGCTTCTGGACCTTTCATGGCATAGTGGGAGCGCCGACCGTTCCGAGTGTCGTGTTGCAGATCGCGGCGCGCGACATCGCATCCCACTGGGTCGCGCTTTTGGCCGCCGACCCCGAGCTGCCACGCTTCGATAAGGAAGACTGGACGGGTAAAACCGTGACCGCCGCGATGCAAAAGCTGCATGCGGCGCTGCGGGCCAGGCCGGACGCAGCGGCGCTGTTGCGTGTCAGGCTGCAATCAGCGGACTGGAATGACGCGGAAAAGCGCCGGCTTTTGGCGCTCATCGACCTCTATGCCGGGGAGGACACCCGTTATCTGAACCTTCGCGGTCCGGCTGGGAGGATCCGGACTATCAGCTACGCGGCGCTGCTCTCCGATGGTTCCGAGACCGCCGAGACTGCGATTGGAGACCTCTCCGGCAAGGTCGTCTTCGTCGGAGTTTCGGAGCTTCACAGCGCTACCCAAACGGACTTTTACGACACCGTCTATTCCGGTCTGAATGGGATCAATGTCACCGGTGCCGAGATCGGTGCGACAGCGTTTTCCGACCTGGCCGAAGGTTTGTCACCACGACGTCCAGTCGAAGCCACAGTGGTCGAGATTTTGTTGGTGGCGTTAGCGCTCGCCGCTGCAGCCAACTTTGGCGGCATGCTCGTGCTCCTCTCGGCCGCCGGATTGCTGGCCGCGGCGGTCCTTGTCGTCGGATGGTACGCCTTTCTGACACAGTGCTGGCTACTGCCCGTCGCCAGTCCTATCCTTTTCCAGATTCCTGTCGGGGTATTGACGGCGACGTGGTGTCTGCGCGCCGAGGAGCGGCGTCGGCGGCAACTTATGGCCGGCGCTGCCCGACAATATTTGCCGGAGAACGTCGTCCGAAGCCTGGCGTCGGGGCCGCTGCGCGGATCGTCTAATTTGGCCGGCGAAGTCCGTTACTCGGTGTGCCTGGCTTCCGACATCGAAGGGTTTACGACGCTTTCGGAACGATTGCCGCCCGAGGCCGTCCAGAATCTGCTGAACCAATATTTTGACGGCATGTTCGAGGTTATGCAGCGGCACGGCGGTGCCATCTCCGACATCGTTGGTGACGGGGTGATGTGCATCTGGACCGCCCCCGCTTTTGCCGGATCGGCCCGCGCCGGTGCGGTCAACGCGGCAGTCGACCTCCTGGACGTGGTCGAGCAATTCAATCTTGTCCACCCCGAGGATATGCTGCCAACCAGGATTGGCATCCATGCAGGCTCGGCGCTTCTGGGTATCGTCGGTGGGGCCGGTCGCTATGCC
Source organism: uncultured Alphaproteobacteria bacterium (assembly GCA_963812675.1). Classification (GTDB taxonomy): domain Bacteria; phylum Pseudomonadota; class Alphaproteobacteria; order ATCC43930; family CGMCC-115725; genus AP-15. The sequence goes on from CAWEWR010000010.1 coordinate 43,851, forward strand.
TCCACGGTAGTGGGAGACGTTGCAAATACGGCATCGCGCATCGAGGGGCTCAACAAGCAGTTGGGCACCCGGCTGTTGGCCTCGGAGGAGGCGCTGGATCAAGTGACGGGTTTCATCCTGCGCCCGCTTGGGGAATTCCTGCTCGCCGGCAAGTCCGAGCCAATCCGGGTGTCCGAGGTGCTCGGCAAGATCGGAGATCCGCGCACAGCTGCGCTGGCCAGTGCCTTTGCCGAGGCGTTCGAGGCATTTCAATCTCATGCCTGGGATGAGTCCGTCATGGTGTTGGAAACGCTCCTGCGTTCCTACCCCCATGACGGACCATCGCGCTATTTTCTGTCACGGGCGCTCCGGTTTCGCGCTGCACCGAAGGAAGCTCCTGCTGGGCTGATCCCGCGTGTAGGCAAGGCGTAAGGTACTTGGCCTCTCGCGCACTGGTGATCTTTCGGCGCCCTCTTATGCTCTGCCCCACAATTCTCCGGTGGCGAGGCGTGCGCCTTCCGCCAATGCCGCCAATTTGGCCCAGACGACAGTCGGATGAACCTCGCAGGAGGTCGAGAAGCTGGCGAAGCCGCAATCGGCGCCGGCGATAACGCTTTTGCGCCCGACTGCGCCGGCAAAGCGCGCAATGCGCTGGGCAACTGTTTCAGGATGCTCGACCAGGTTGGAGGCATGGGTGACGATGCCGGGGATCAGCGCCTTGCCTTCCGGCAGCTTCACAGCTTCCCACACCCGCCACTCGTGCTCGTGCCGCGGGTTGGCCGCTTCGAAGGAATAGGCGCCGGCCCGCACCTGCAGCATGATGTCGACAATGTGCTTCAACTCCATATCGTGCACTCGCGGGCCCATATTGATGCTGTAGCAGGTGTGATAACGGACTCGCTCCGCCGGGATGCCGCGCAGCGCGTGGTTCAGCAGCTCGACACTGGCGCTAGCCCACCTGCGGCACTCGGCTAGGTCGATATGCGGGTGCATCGCCCAGTGGCTCGCCAGCTGCGGATCGTCAATCTGCAGGACGAGGCCGGCATCGACAATCGCCTGGTATTCCTCGTGCAGCGCGTCGGCAATGGCAATGCGGAACTCTTCGTCGGTTTTGTAATACTCGTTGGTGTTCCAGTTGGCCAGATTGGTCGGAGACACCGCCGGCATGAACGCTTCCTCGCAGGTCACTTCGGCGAGCGCGGCCTTCAGATTGCCGATGTCGCGCCGCACTGCATCCCACCCCTGGTAGGCGATCGGTCCGGTGCAGACCCATTGCGTCGGCGGGATCCTTCCGGCCGCTCCCGGCATTTGCGAGGCCCATTGGTAATATTCCGGAAACGCCAGATATTCCCGCGATTGGGCCCAGCTGCTGCCGCGGCCGGCGCCTTTGCGCGGCTCGATGCCGGCAAGACGTTCGTTGACGTAGGGGATGAAGCCGAAACGCCCCATCTCGCCGTCGGCGACGATATCGATGCCGCTTTCGGCTTGCTTGTGAACTACTTCGGCAACCGCGCTCTTGACGCGGCGTACAAAGGCCTCGGCGTCGAGCGGCTCGCCTCGCTCCTTGGCCTGGATCATTTGCAACAGATCGGGCGACCGCGGCAGGCTTCCGACATGGGTGGTGAGTATTCGATGCGTGCTTCGTTTCATGGCGCCTCTCCCGTCTCGCTCGACAGCGTAGCGCGAAAGCCTGATCAGGTCAGCACCGTGCGCAGCGCCGAAATCGACGGCATGAAGAAATAGCCCGCGGCCGTCAACACGACGAACTGTTGCGGCATTTCAAGCGTCGTCCGCCGGTTCCCCGCCGGATAGTTCGGATAGGGCTCGTCCATTTCGCGCGCGCCCTCATCGGCAGTCTGGCCGATGATCGGGTCGAACCCTGGTTTCACGGGGGCACCGCTGCCCGGCCGCACCTTGCCCGAGACGAAGCCGGGGTCGTTTGCATGGCTGCGCTGGATGTACTCGAACTGCCGCTCGATCGAGGTCTGATAACAGACGAACATCAATCCTCGGCTGTGCGATGTCGTCGTCTCACCGGATGCCACCTCAGGCCCGAACGTGATGCCGGCGCGCAGAATGCGGTGTCTTTGCGCTTCTGCTTCGCCACCCGGAGCGTCGTCGCGCGGATAGGCCTTGCGAATATGCGCCGCATACGGACATCTGCGCTGGAAGGGGTCGTCGCCATAGTCGAAGTCGTTGTTGCGCATGGCGTCGCTCCCGAGCGCCGCATTGTCGTACACGGGCGCGAGCTCCAGCGGAGCGCCGCTCTTCCAGCGGCCGAACATGCGGGCTCCCAACAGATCCGGCTCCATTCCGAGCGCTGCCGCATGGTCCGCGACGAACCTGCGGAACTCGGGCACTTTTTGCTCGAACCGGCGGAATACCATGTAGGAACCGTTGCGCAGCCACGGCGATGCCATGTGCGGCGGCGGTCCTTGTCTGACGGGATCGCTCGGATCCTGGCCGGGATAGCCGAACACGAACTCCCCCGGCCAGATCAGATCCTGCCCGGGCAGCCCCTGGTCCGGATTGCTCGTCGATCTCCGGGTCAGACCGCGGATCCCCGGCTGGGAAATGCCGTCTCGATAACCGAAATGCTCGAACCCGCGGAATACCCCGGGCCGGGTAGTTCCCATTTCGGAATACACGACCTTGATCGAACCGCCGAGCAGTCGAAGCAACTCGGCGCGGTGGTAGTTCACCAGACCCTCCCGAGGACCGGTGACGAGGAAAATCCCGTCGATACGATCCGAGCGGAACTCCCTCAGCCAGGCCGAGGGGGGAGGATCGTGCAGCCGCTCGATCGTCTCCCGGGCTTCCGCACCCCGTTCAAACGGTGGGTCGAGGTGGAGCCGGCCGGCGCCCAGGAGCTGCGTCAAGCCATCGCTGGTAAACCCCAGATTGAGGCCAATAACGATCGCGGGTGACTTCTTGTAATTGCCGCTCTGCGAGATCCGTTGTTCTTGCTGATCGGCCTGCCAGGCGCTGGTGATCCGCCACGTCACGTGCTGCTTCACCAGGCTTTTGAACGAGCCGGGATTTACGATCTTGAAGAAGACAAAACACTCGGCATTTTTTTGCAGGCCGATCAGAACATCGCCTTGGATGTCGCCAAGTTCCAGCGACGCAAGCTCCACACGCCCCTCCCCGCGACAACTACTTAGCGCAGCAGGTTTGCGGGCCGAGGCTTCAGCAACGGCCCGCAAACCGCAAGGTCAGCCGCCGCCGTTGGAGCCCTCGTAACCAATCAGCAGGTAGTCGGTGATCCAGCAGATAAAATTGCCCTGCTCGTCATTCATGGCCCAGCGGTAGGCGATCCGCAGAGCCATATCGATGCGGCGCGGCTGGCCTTTGAATGCCCAATCTCCGGTCCGGTATCTGTCCATTTCCACCCAAATACACGTCGCATCCGCTGGCTGAGCTGCGGGGGTCGGAATGGGCGGATTTGGGGTAGCGCCCGGAGTGGTGGGCGGCGGACTTGGGGTAGCGCCTGGAGCGGCGGTCGGCGGATTTGGGGTAGCGCCCGGAGTGGTGGGCGGCGGCGGAGGAGGCGGTGGTGCCGGAAGGAACGTATGAGGCTCCATCGAACCGCCCGCGTATGGGTTCATCTTGATTATCAGCGCGCCGAGATCTTCTGCTACTGACATCCGTGGGCTCCTTCTAATTGGGACGATATTTACAAGAAAATCTCGCTTCAGGCGGTCCGGAAAATACGCATAATTCGACGCGCGTGCCCACAAGTGTGAGCGGGTTCACAGAGCTGCAAATCTTTCGCGTCGTCCGGGCATTAGTCGGGTGGTCTCACGCGCCACCAAGTCCGGCAAGAGCCGCGTCGACCCGGGCGAATTCGCCATGGGTCCCGAGGGTGCGGAAGATCGCGTTGGCCGCTTCGAGCAGCTGCCGTGCTGTCGCGACGTTGCCGGCGCGCTGGCGCAATGCCGCCCGCGCGACCATCGCCTTGGCTAGATCGTTGCGCGCACCGACGCTGTCGAAAATCCGCATTGCGGTCTCGACATGGTCCTCGGCAGCGGCGGGCGCGTCGGCGGCGAGATATTCTCCCATTAACCAACATGCCCGTCCCTCATAATGGAGGTAGCCGGTCGCCCGACTGGTTGCGAGCACGCGCTCGATCAAGGGCCGGGCACTCGTGCGGTCGCCGCGGCGAAGATAGCCTTCGGCAAGCCAGACCGCACCGATCGTATGGCTCCAGCGCATGTGAGAACTCTCGAACCAGGCGAGACCTTCACTCAGCTCCGCGATACCTTCATCGAGCCGGCCGGCTTTGATTTGCCCGTAACCAAGGATCACCCGGGCGAACGCGCCGTCGCGCGGCAGCGGCGCGAGCGCCAGCGCTTCATTGCAGCATTCCAGGCCGCGGTTGATGTCGCCTTGCTGAATATGGGCCAATCCCATTCGGGTCCAGCCAACCACCTTTAGCCGCAGATCCTGGAGCGCGACTTCGTGCTCAAGCCCGCGCCGACAATAGTCGAGGCTCGCTGCCCAATCGCCGAGGTAGTTCGCGATGGCGGTCAGATGCCAAAGCGTCCGGCCTGCCCACCAACGGTTGCCGCGCGCTTCGAAGATGGCGAGGGCGCGCTCTCCCGCCTCCAGACCCTCGTGCAATTTACCGGCAATCATGTAAACCTGGGCCAAGCAGGATTCGGAAATTGCATTGATCTCGTCCAAGCCAAAAGCCGACGCGATCTTCGCCGCCTCTCGACAATGTTCGATCGCGACATCGGGCCGGCCTCCCGAGGTCGCGTGCAGGAACCCGGACCAATAATGCCAAGCGGCCCGGCGCGGCGGGTCGGCAGTCTCGTCCACGACGCCACGAATTTCTTCGAGCGCACGGATGTGCTCGTTGTAACGGCCCAGTGCGTACTTCACCTCGGCCTGATTGAGTACGGCGTCGACGCGGCGCAGCCGGTTCGGCGGCATATCGGGCATAGCATCGAGGAGGCGCAGAGCGTCGCTGAAATAGGCCAGTGCCTCGGCGTTGGCCCAACGGCGCTGCGATTTCTGTGCGGCGAGTATTGCGTAATCTACCGCCTTTTCGGCCTCCTTGCTGCGCCCGAAATGAAGGGCGAGCAGTTCGGCCACCTCGTCGCGGCGGTCGCGGTAGAGCTCTTCGAGGGCGTTTCCGACACTGCCGTGATGTGCGCTACGATGGCGCTCGAGGAGGCTCCCATACGCCGTTTCCTGCGTCAGCGCGTGGCGAAAGACATAAACAGTCCCGTCGCCGACGACCCGTTCATAGAGGAATTCGAGGCGGGTGAGTTCCCTTAACAGATCTTCGATCCGCTCCGCACCCCGCCACACGGCGCTCAGCAGGCGCAACGAAAACTCCCGGCCGATGACCGCGGCGATCTGCAGAAGTTGTTTCAGCTGCTCCGGAAGCCGATCGATGCGCGCCATCACGACATCATGGATCGTGTCCGGTACCATCAAGACCGATCGAAGGTCCCTCGCCTCGCCGGCGTGCAGGGTCAACTGCTCGAGGAAGAGGGGATTGCCGTCCGCCTTGGCGACGATCTCCTCGGTCGCGAGCTCGATCATCCGCTCGACATTCAGCACCGAGCGGACGATGTTGAAACTGTCGTCGCGCGACAGCGGCTGCACCGGCAGCTGTACAGCGTAAGATTTGTCGATCCATGGCGGACAGTACCCCCGCCGATAGGTCGCCAGCATCAAAACGCGTGCCTCGCCGATATTTTCTGCAAGGAACGCGAGGAATTCTTCCGATATCTTGTCGACCCAATGCAGGTCTTCGAGCACGAGGACGAGGGGTCGTTCCACACTCAATTTGATGCTGACTTGGCGGAAGATTTCGAAGGTCTTCGCCTTGACGGCTTCAGGATTGGCAAAGGCCGGCACAGTAGGGATGTCTTTGATGCCCAAGACATGCAGCAGCACAGCGCCGTCCTGATCGGGGTCAATCCCAACTCG
>CAWEWR010000011.1:0-431765 GCA_963812675.1 uncultured Alphaproteobacteria bacterium
CCGCCCACCACATAGCCGGGAGCCGCGGCCTGCGTGCCGGTCCCGTGCTCAACCACTAATCGCATAAGCTTGCGCATTTGTTCCGAAGTTTTCGGCGAAATCACCTGCTGACCTTGCGGCACATCGTCGGGCGATTGCTTGACGAGGGTGGCTTGGCGCAGAACCCCTCCATTGACGAGCGCCGCGGCCGCGCTGGCAAAGCTCAGCGGCGTGACCGAAATCCCATGGCCGAAGGCGATCGTCATCACGTTGACTTCACGCCATTTGGCCGGGAAATGCGGCGCCGCTACCTCCGACACCTCGATCTTCGGCGTCCGCAACAGGCCGATACGGGAAAGAAATTCCCGCTGTCTTTGGCCTCCGGCGGCCATTGCCATCTTGGCTGCGCCGATATTCGACGAATACATGAGAATTTCGGGGACGTTCAGGACTCGATGCTTGCCATGATAATCGCCGATCGTGAAACGCCCGATATGGATGTCGTGGCTCGCGTCATAGGTGCTGGCGAGCGCGGAGGTGCCGGCATCGAGCGCCATTGCTACGGTAAAGATCTTGAAGATCGAACCGAGCTCGTAAACGCCAAGCGTGTTGCGGTTGAACATCCGGTCCGCGATGGACAGGTCGGGATGGTCCGGGTCCGCGGCGCCCGGGTGGTTCGGGTCGAAATCGGGCAGCGACACCATCGAAAGCACTTCGCCGGTGTTGACGTCCATGATCAACCCGGCGGCGCCTTTTGCGGTGAAGTCGTCGATCACCCGCTGCAACTCCTCGCGGAGGATGTATTGGAGGCGCAGGTCGAGCGACAGCTGCAACGGCTCTCGCCGGTCCTTCAGCGTGTCATCGAGGCCACGCTCGATCCCCGCGAAGCCGGCATTATCGATGCCGGTGTATCCGACGACATGCGCCGTCAATGTCCCATCGGGATAGATGCGGCGCTCTTCGTGTTGAAACTGGACCCCCGGAATACCGAGCTGATTGACCTCGTACTGTTCATGAGGCGTCAGATGGCGTTTCAGGTACACAAAACTCTTGCCCGAGGTGAGTTTGGCGTACACCTCAAGGCTCTTCAGATTCGGGAAGGCCTTTACCAATTTGCGGGTCGCGTCCGCCGGGTCGAGGATCTGTTTCGGATTGGCATAGACCGAGGGGCTGTCGAGCGTCGTGGCGAGCAGCCTGCCGTTGCGGTCGACAATGTCGGCGCGGGCGGGCGCCGGCGGCGCCGGAATCCGGAACCGGGGCATATGCGATTGTGCCGTGCCGCCTTCGAGCAACACGACTTCGACGACCCGCAAGGCGACAACACCAAAGACGCAGGCAAACAAAACGCCGGTGAAAAACAGCCGGGCGCGGCAAGCCTCCAGCGCCTTCCTCGCCGGCCCGTCGGGGACTACGGGGGCGCAGGGCGGCGGCTTGAAATGCCGCGGCCGGCACGGGTTGTCGTCATAACCTTGAAAGGGTTGGGCTGCGATCATCACCGGCTCGTCATGATCTGGGCAATCAAGTCGTCTAGCGATTTCGCGCGCCGAGACGGAGTGGCTGGTGGGCTGGGCTTCGCGGCCGCCTTGACCGGTACGGCCTTGGCCAATTGCGGCGGCGCCGCCGGCTTCTCCAACAGGGCGGGCATGACGCGCAGCGCGCTTTGCGTCACGGGCGGCTCTGCTGCCGCGGTTTGCGGAGTCGCCGGTTCCGGAGCGCGCACCGGGACTCCTTCCGGCGCACTTGGCGGCGTGCTTGCCGCCGGAGCAGACTCGGCAGCCGCGACAACGGCAGGCGGTTCGACCGGGGGCGGTTCGGCTGGAGGCGGCGGCCGTAGCGGGATGTCGGCGGCCGTCGTGTGAAGCTGCTTTGTCGCGATCGGGCCGAGTGACAGGAATTGCCGGTTCATGGCTTCGAGGGTTGCGGGCCGCGTCAGGTAAGCCCATTCGGCATCGAGGACCCGCAATTCGTGCTCTTCCGCCGCGGTTGCCCGATTGGTTCGCGCCAGCTCGTCCTCGAGTGCCTGAACCTGGTACTTGACCCCGAACATGGCGAAGCCGGTCGCCGAAACGAGGACGAGCCAGAACAGCGTGCCGAGCCTGATCATGCGCCCCGTCCCCTGTGCCGGCCGCCGAGGAGGCGCTCGCCGTTCCGCGGCCATGGCGGCGCCGCAGTCCGTGCCGCGGCTCGCAACCGTGCCGTGCGGGCGCGCGGATTGTGGGCGATTTCCGCCGCACTGGGCTTTACCGCCCGGCGGGTCAGCAAGGTAAAGCTCGGCGCCGATTCTCCCCCGATCGGCCGGTGTCGCGAGCCTCGCGGCGCCATGTCGCTGCGCCGGCGCAGGAATTCTTTGACCCGGCGATCCTCGAGCGAGTGGAACGACACCACGGCGAGCCTTCCGCCAGGTTCCAGCAGCTGCTCGGCCGCGGCGAGACCGCGATCGAGTTCGCCCAATTCGTCGTTCACGGCGATCCGCAAGGCCTGGAATGTCCGAGTCGCCGGGTCCTTCCCGGGCTCGGATTGCGGGATCGCCGCGCGAACGATATCCGCGAGCTCGGTGGTGCGCTGGATGGGCCGCCGCTGTTGTGCCGCGGTGATCGCGCGGGCGATCCGGCGGGCAAACCGCTCCTCGCCAAACGCACGGATAAGCTCGGAAAGTTCGGGCTCCGACAGGTCCGCAAGAAGGTCCGCGGCACTCTGTCCGGCGCCGCTCATCCGCATGTCGAGCGGGCCGTCGAAGCGGAACGAGAAGCCGCGCTCCGGCGCGTCGAGCTGGGTCGAGGAGACGCCGAGATCGAGGGCAATTCCGGCGACTGGGTCGGCGTTCACCGGCGCCAGGAGCTGCGCCATGTCGCCGAACCGCCCTTCAAGGATACGAAGGCGTTCCCCGTACCGCTCGGCCAAGTCGTGGGCCCGCCGCACCGCGTCGGGATCGCGGTCGATGCCAAAGACGCGGCAATGCGCTGCTTTGAGCAACGCCTCGCTGTAGCCGCCGCCGCCAAAGGTTCCGTCGACATAGACGGCATCGTCGCGCGGGGCGAGCGCCGCGAGGACAGCATCAAGAAGAACCGGAATGTGCCCGGCAGATCGGACCGGCTCGGGCTCTATCCCCTGTGCGGCTGGTTCCGGTGGGTGTAAGCACGGTCCGGTCATTCCCGACGACGTTCGATAAGGCCGCCGAGCGGCGGCAATCTGGTTCCCTGCTGGCGGGCGCGCTCGCGAAGGGTTGCCTGGTGGTCGGCAAAACGGTTGGGCTCCCAAATCTGAAAGCTCTTCCCCAACCCGACAAATGCTGCACTCTCGGTGATATGCGCATATTCGACGAGGCTTTCCGGCAGGACGATTCGCCCTTCCGTATCGAACGGCAGCGGCTGCGCAGCGGCAAAAAGCATCGCCAAATTCTCGTGCTCGTCAGAGAATTCGTCGAGAATATTCAGCCGCTCGCTCATCTCCTCCATCCGTCTGATACCACTGGCGTCTAGCGCGGTATACTTGAACGAGGGGAAGACGATGATGCCCGGGAAGCTTTGGTCTGCGACAGCAGCGCGAAAGGTCGCCGGCACTGAAACTCGCCCCTTGCGGTCGACCTTGTTCACGAAAGTGGAGAAAAACAGGTCCACTTCTTCCCCCAACGCTCGCCCGTGGACGCTCGGCAAGGGGCGCCCGATAGGCACTGCCGAGTTTCCCCCCGTCGGCAATGCCCGTCCATGGGTGAAGATGGGTTATCATGGTACCATATGGGTGTCAATGGGTATTATAAATAAAACCATGAATTTCTTTTTGCTGTGGCATGAGTTCTTGAAATGTTCCAAAGGAAAGAGTGCCAGACGGCGTGTAAGCCGGGTTCTGTCCCGCCCCCGTTGGAGCTCTCTTGGAGCTGGTCCTGGGGCGGGGATGGCCATTCCTCTGGGACGCCCGTTGCCGAGCGCCTCGTGCGACCGACCCGAGCGGCGGCGCGAAGGTCCGCCCGGCATTCCCGCGAAGGAATGCCTGCCGCTCCTACTTGGTCTTGCTCCCGGTGGGGTTTTCCCTGCCGCCGCCGTTGCCGGCGGCGCGGTGCGCTCTTACCGCACCGTTTCACCCTTGCCGGCCGCCCGGTGTTCCGAGGCGGACCGGCGGTGTACTTTCTGTGGCACTTTCCCTGGGGTCGCCCCCGCCGGGCGTTACCCGGCACCGTACCTCCGTGGAGCCCGGACTTTCCTCCCTCCACCCAAAGGCAGAGAGCGGCCATCCGGCCGTCTGGCGCTACAAATTTGGGAGTTCGCGACGCGCCTGTCAAAGCCGGAAGGAGACCACACACAAACGGCCGCATGGGATTTTATGGGTTGTACCACCTCAGCTGCGTAAGCACGGACGGGCATTGTGCCGCGAGGGCGCGCTTCTATAATCGCCGCAAACTGTCCCGGGAAGGTAGAGAAGAGGGAACGCCATGTCGGTGGTACTTGGAACGGACCGCTATCGTTACGAGGTCAGCGACAACTGGGCTAAGCTGCCGCCGGGCATGGAATTCAATGCCAACGTCGCTGCGGTCGGCGTCGACAAGAACGACAACGTCTATGCCTTCAACCGCGGCAAGCACCCGATGTGCGTGTTCGACCGCCGCGGCAACTTCCTGCGCTCGTGGGGCGAGGGCATGTTCATGCGTCCGCACGGGCTCCACATGGCGCCTGACGACACGATCTGGCTGACCGATGACGGCGACCATACGGTGCGCCACTGCACCCTCGACGGCAAGGTGCTGCTGACCATCGGCATCCCCGGCAAACCCGCGCCTTATATGAGCGGCGAGCCGTTCCGCCGCTGCACGCACACCGCGCTGTCGCCGCAAGGCGACTACCTCTACATCTCCGACGGCTACGGCAATTCCCGCGTCCATAAATACACGCCGGACGGCACGCGGGTGACCTCGTGGGGCGAGCCCGGCACCGACCCCGGCCAGTTCAACATTGCCCACAATATCTGCTGCGACCCCGACGGCTGGGTCTATGTCGCCGACCGCGAGAACCACCGCGTCCAAGTCTTCGACGGCGACGCAAGTACGAGGCGCAGTGGAACAACATGCACCGCCCCTCCGGCCTCTACATGGAGAGCGGCACCAAGACGCCGCGCTTCTTTATCGGCGAGATCGGGCCCGACATGGCGGTCAATATCGACCTGCCGAATTGCGGGCCGCGGGTCAGCATTTATACCAGCAACGGCGAACTCTTGGCGCGGCTCGGTCACGCCCATGCCGGGCTCAACTCTGGCCAGTTCATTTCGCCCCACGGGCTCGCCGTCGACTCGCGCGGCGACATCTATGTCGGCGAGGTGTCGTTCACCAATTGGGGCCGCCGCGTCCGCGCCAAGGGCGAGCAATTGCCGCCCGGGCTGCGCAGTTTGCAGAAACTGGTCAAGGTGGATTAAGCAGCCCTATCACCAAGCGTCCGTCATCCTGAGGAGCTCGCGAAGCGAGCGTCTTGAAGGACGCACCGGCTTCAGTATCGGCGAACCATGAGCGCCCATCTGTACATTCTGCGTTGTGCCGACGCTTCGTACTATGTCGGCACGACGGTCGGTAGCCTGGAGCGGCGCGTGGCGGAGCATCAAGCCTGCGCTAACGATGGCTACACCGCGCTCCGACGACCCGTGGAACTGGTATTTCATCAGCAGTTTGACCGGTGGGATGATGCCGCCGCTGCCGAACGCCAGGCCAAAGGCTGGCGCCGGGAAAAGAAGGAAGCGCTGATCCGAGGCGACTTCACTGCTCTGCCATCCTTGGCTCGCCGTGTCGGAACGGGAGTGCGTCCTTCGAGACGCGGCCCAAGGGCCGCTCCTCAGGATGACAAAGATCGGGAATAACTGAGAGGAAGACGCGATGCCTGAGAACCCGCGCTGGAAGCGTCGCCCGCCGGGCTCGACTTGGGGCGATTGGGGTCCCGACGATCAGCTCGGCCGGCTCAATCTGTTGACCTCGGAAAAGGTGCTAAAAGGCGTTGCCGAGGTGAAGGAAGGCAGGGTTTTCTGCCTCAGCCTGCCGCTCGATTATCCGGGCGGCACGGTCGTCAACCCGCGCCGCCATCCGCCGCGCCTGATTGCCAACAAGCGCAACGGCATGCCCTACATCGCCTACCCGCTCGCCCGCGAGGACCCGAAATTGATCGACGTGGTCTGCGACGACATCGTCGAGATGACATTGCAGTATTCGACGCAATGGGACAGCCTCGCCCATGTCGGGCAATTGTTCGATGCCGACGGCGACGGCACCCCCGAGATCGTCTTCTATAACGGCTACCGCGCCGGCGAGCACATCATCGGGCCCATGGACTATCGCGACGGCGGCGCCGTCGAGCGCGGCGAGCATATCGGGGCGCTCAAGTTGTCGATCGACCACATGGCGGCGCACGGGATGCAAGGCAGAGGCGTAATGATCGACCTCGAGCATCATTGCGGCCGCGGCGAGAGTTTTGTCGGCTACGACCAGCTGATGCGGATCATGGAGGCGGACAACATCGAGGTCGAGGAGGGCGACCTGGTCTGCTTCCGCACCGGCTACGACCGGGTCATCCTCGGCATGAACAAGAGCCCCGACGCAGCGGCGCTCGCCGCCAATCCCGGCGCCGGCCTCGACGGGCGCGACGAGCGGCTCCTCAATTGGATCACCAGATCGGGCGTCGTCGCGCTCATTTCCGACAACCGGGCAGTGGAACAGATGCCGTCACGCCCCTGCGAGGGTGAGGATCACTGCGTCTCATTGCCGTTGCACGCCCACTGCCTCTTCAAGCTCCGCGTCTATCTCGGCGAAATCTGGCACCTGTCCGAGCTTGCCGACTGGCTGCGCACCCACGACCGATCACGCTTCCTGCTGACCGCCCCGCCCCTGCGTCTCCCCGGCGCCGTGGGCTCGCCGGCGAATGCCGTCGCGACGGTGTGAGAGCCCCTCGCCCGCCTTCTCCTCCCCGGCTCAGCCCATCGTCGAATTGAAGGCGCCGCCGTCGAGCAGAAGGTTCTGGCCGACGATGAAACCGGCGGAGGCGCTGCACAGAAAGGCACAGGCATCGCCGAATTCGGTGGGGTCGCCGACCCGGCCGGTCGGGTTCGACTGGCCCCGTTTGGCGAGTATCTCCTCGAACGAGACGTTCTGCCGCCGCGCGTCGTATTCGATCCCCGAGCGCAGCCGGTCGGTCAGAAACGGGCCGGGCAACAGACCATTGATCGTCACATTGTACTTAGCCACCTGCCGCGCGATGCCGGCACAGAACGCGGTAAGACCGGCACGCGCGCCGTTGCTCATGCCGAGATTGGCGATCGGCGACTTCACCGAACCCGAGGTGATGTTGACGATGCGGCCGAATTTGCGCTCGCACATGCCGTCCACGGTCGCCTTGATCAGCATGATCGGCGTCAGCATGTTGGCGTTGACCGCCTTTTGCCAGTCCTCGACCGACCATTCGCGGAAATCGCCATGCGGCGGGCCGCCGCAATTATTGATGAGGATGTCGGGGTTGGGGCAAGCGGCGAGCGCTGCGGCGCGGCCGGCTTCGGTCGAGATGTCGCCGGGAACCGCCGTCACCTTGGCGCCGGTTTCCTTGCGGATTTCCTCGGCGGTCTGTTCGAGGGTCTCGGCGGTGCGCGCAGTAATCGTCAACTCGACGCCGGCTCGCCCCAGCGACATCGCACAAGCCCGGCCCAACCCCTTGCTCGCCGCGCAGACCAGAGCCTTCCGGCCGCGAATTCTCAGATCCAACATGGCATCCTCCGCTGTGAACTCGGCATAATGTTATAGTAAGAGAGTGATGAAACTGACCCTGATCCTCGACCCGGCGCCGACTGGCGTACGCGCCAGCTTGGTAGAAGAATGGGACGAAGTCGCCCGCAACGCCAAGATGGAGCCGCGGGTTCGGCAGTTCGAACTCGGAGGAGCAAGCGCTCGCCTGGGGGCGCTTGCTGGCTCATCGCCGCGGGCTGAAGCAACTGTTCCTGACCGACAACAGAAAAAAGCCGCCCGCGGATGATCCCGGCATGACGCATCAATAGCCGGGCGGCGGCGGAACCTGCGCTCCGGGGTACGCCCCCGAATAGCCCCCCGGAGCGTAAGGCGGGGGACCCGGTGGACCCGCATAAGGCTGCCGGCCGGGCGCCCCATAAGGCGGAGCGCCGGGCGGCGGCGAGAAACCGGGCACGGTATTGCCGTGCGCGCTCATGCACTGGGCATACATGACGTCGTATTGCTGCTGCAGCGACATTTGCGCAAAGCCCGAACCGCTGGCGCCGGCCACCGTGCCGAGGGCGGCACCCGAAGCAGCGCCGATCCCAGCGCCGCGCCCGCCGCCGATGGCACCGCCGAGCGCCGCTCCGAGCGCCGTGGTCAGGATAGCTCCTCCCACCGCTTGGTTGTTGGCCGCGTATGCCGCCGGCGCGGTCTGTGACGCAGCATATTGCTGGCAGGCCGCCTGATCGGCCGCGAAGGCGTCGAAACTCTTGTTCGCCCCCGGCGAAGCGGGGATCGTCGGCCCCGATGGCGGCGCGACGCACGCCGACAACGAAATCGCCCCAGCCACGATCGCCGCTACCCGCCGATCGATGCCCCTCATGTCCCCTCCCCCTCAGTCAAACGCCAGCCGATCTTGCGGCGAGTGTTTCTATGCAGGCAAGCGGCAAGCAATCCCTCGATAAAGATGGGACGCTAGGGCCGCGTCTCACAAAGGGTCTTTCGCGAAATACACGCCTCCGCTGGCCGCAGAATTCAAGACTTTTGACGATCTTGAATACGCTCAATTTGTAGGTCGTCGATGATGAGTTGGGCGATCCGCAGCTCATCGACTTGATCCCTGGCGCAGCCTCGTGCCCCGAGCTTTATGTAGAGTCTCCATCTATCGACATTGGCGCGCAAAGGCATTACGCGGGGTGATGACAACCTTGCCATCGCGCTTTAAGTTCGTGAAATGGATGGTGAATTTCTGTCCCGGCCGGCCGCGGTCGCGGTTCTCGAGCTCCGCGAACCGGTGGCGCGCCGGCTGCCGCTCGTCCTCGCCTCGCCGCATAGCGGGTCCGAATATCCGGCGGATTTCGTGGCGGCGTCGCGGCTCGATCCGCTTGCCCTGCGACAATCCGAGGACAGTTTTGTCGACGAGCTGTTCGCCGCTGCCCCGCAGCTCGGCGCCCCGTTGCTGTCGGCCCGCTTTCCGCGGGCTTATCTCGACGTCAACCGAGAGGCTTACGAGCTCGACCCGGCGATGTTCTCCGACGCCTTGCCGGGCTACGTCAATGCCGGCTCGCCGCGGGTTCGCATCGGGCTCGGCACGATTGCCCGCATCGTCGCCAGCGGCGAGAATATCTACGCCGAAAAATTGCGCTTCGCCGATGCCGAGCGGCGCATCGAGCGCCTCTACCACCCTTACCACCAAATGCTGCGCCGGCTGGCCCAAGAGACGGCGGGAATGTTCGGCGGTTATCTCCTCGTCGATTGCCATTCGATGCCGTCGGACTCCGGCTGCGGCCAAGAGGGCGCCGATATCGTCCTCGGCGATTGCTACGGCGCGGCGTGCGCCCCTCGCATCCTCGAGGCGGCCCGTTGGTTTCTCGCCGACCGTGGTTTCAGGGTGGCGATCAACGCGCCTTATGCCGGGGGCTTCACGACGGGCTTTTACGGACGGCCGAACGCGCATCGCCACGCCCTGCAGATCGAAATTAACCGGGCGCTCTACATGGACGAGCGCAGCTATGGCAGAAAGCCGAATTTTGCACGGCTGGTCAAAGACCTTGCCGATTTGATCGAGCGGCTTGGCCAAGCCACGCAGGACTGCCTGCCAAAGGCCGCCTGACAGGCCGACCGAGATTGGTTCTAGAATTCTCAACGTGAGCGATCCTTCTCGTCGTTCCCGCGAAAGCGGGAATCCAGGGCTGCAGCGCCACACCCATCGTAAAGACCACATTTCATTTTGAGCGGGCTCTGAGCTCGATATTTCATTTGATGCGCCACTCCGGCAGTCACATTTGGGAGGTGGCGCAACCACGCGTGGGAGGGCGCGAAGTTCGGGGCAGGTCGATGGCCAAGATCGGGCAGGATTTTCATTCGGATTTTACGATCGAGCAGAATTGGCAGGATTACCGCCAGGAAGAGCACGCGACCTGGCGGCTGCTGTTCGAACGCCAGCAGCGATTGCTGGTCGGCCGCGCCTGCCATGAGTTTCTCGACGGGCTCGGCGGACTTGGGGTCGCCGCGGACGGTATTCCGGACTTCCGCCGATTGAGCGAGGCGCTCGACGCCGCGACCGGCTGGCGCATCGTGGCCGTGCCCGGCCTGGTTCCCGACGATGTTTTCTTTGCTTATCTCGCCCGCCGCCTCTTTCCGTCGACCTGCTTCATCCGGCGGCGCGACCAGCTCGATTACCTCCAGGAGCCTGACGTCTTCCACGATATCTGCGGCCATGTACCGTTGCTGATGAACCCGGTTTTTGCCGACTACATGCAGGCCTACGGGGAAGGCGGGCTGAAGGCACTAGGCCTCGGGCACCTGCAGCGTTTGGCCCGGCTGTACTGGTACACCGTCGAGTTCGGATTGATCGCAACCCCGGAAGGCCTGCGCATCTATGGCTCGGGCATCCTCTCTTCCGCCGGGGAGTCGGTCTATTGTCTCGAGGACCCCCGGCCAAACCGGATCCGTTTCGACTTGCGGCGGGTGATGCGGACCCGCTATCGCATCGACGATTTCCAGCAGACCTATTTCGTGATCGACGATTTCCAGCAGCTGTTCGATGCGACCCGGCCCGATTTCGCGCCAATCTACCGTGAGATTGCGGCACAGCCGGACATCGAGCCCGATGCACTGATCGGCTCCGATCGCAAATTCGATCGGGCTCCTTGGGGTCGGCTGAACGTAGGCAAAAAAATGGGCCGCAAATTGAGTGCGGCCCAAGTTTAGGGAGGAAACGCCTAGAAGACGTACGGTAAAATCACAACCAATGATCGTTACCGCAGTGCACAATCTAGGGCGTCGAACCGTGAAGTCAAGCCTCTTTTTCGAACGCCTTGGCATGGTTGAGGAATCGCGGTCAGATCAGGCATTTAGCGTAGCTCCTGCGACGGATCAATGTGCAACGCACAAAGACGCCTCTCTGACGATTGCCGAATCGCCGGCCCCGCCGCCGGTCGATCCGCTAGCGGCTCTGTTCCTCGATGTCGACGGGACGCTGCTCGAGATCGCTCCCCGTCCGGAACTGGTTCGAGTACCGGACGGCTTGCCGTCGCTACTCATTCGGCTTTCGGCCGCGCGCGAGGGAGCGCTCGCCCTGATCAGCGGCCGCCCGCTGGCCCAACTCGACCACCTGTTCCAGCCGTGGCAAGGTGCCGCGGCGGGTTTGCACGGGCTGGAACGACGCCGCGCCGACGGAATTCTCGATTGCGGGGTAGACGGCAACAGTTCGCCGGCACTCGATCGCTTGCGGCAAAAGCTCGCGGCGCTCGCGGCGGATGGAACCGGCCTCACGCTCGAGGATAAAGGCGGGACGCTTGCGCTTCATTACCGCGCCGCGCCGCAACGAGAGCCGGAAATCCGCGCCGCTGTCGAGGCGCTCCACCGCGAGATGGCTTCGGTGTTGCGCCTGATCATGGGCAAGATGGTCGTCGAATTCCAGCCCCGCAGCGCCGACAAGGGGCGAGCCATCGCGGCCTTTTTGGCCGAACCGCCGTTCCTCGGACGGCGACCGGTATTTGTCGGAGACGACACGACTGACGAGGACGGCTTCGCCGAAATCCGCCGCCGCGGCGGCATCGCGGTCCGGGTCGGTCCTTTCGGTGCCGCGACAATCGCAAATCACCGCCTGCCTTCAGTCGAAGCGGTTCTCGCTTGGCTCGCGAGCGGCGGTTTGGGTTAAGCATCGTCAAGGTTAAAATTGACCTAGCCAAATGATCGCGACCGGAACATAATTGAACCTCCGGCGTTAACTGACGCAGGTTGCGGCGAGGCGGAAATGATCGAAAGTGATTTTGCCTTCATCGGTCGTGCCGACGCAGCCGGAAAACCGCGATTGGCAAACTCGGTATTCTCCCGAGCAAACGCGGCGAACCGGCGATTGGTGGTGGTTTCCAATCGCGTAACGCCGACCGCGGACGCAAAGCCCGACTCGGGAGGACTGGCAGTCGCGATACGGGGTGCTCTGCAGGAGAGCGGCGGTATCTGGTTCGGCTGGAGCGGCGAGGTTCGGGACACGGTGCGCACCGAGCCCGGTACCGTCGCCGATGGGCAAATAACCTTGGCGACCGTCGATCTTTCGCGAAATGATTTTGACGAATACTATATCGGCTACGCCAATCGCGTGCTCTGGCCTTTATTCCATTTTCGCAGCTCGCTCGTCCAGTTCTCGCGGCGTAATCTCTCCGGTTATTTGCGCGTCAACCGGATGTTTGCGCGCACCCTAGCGCCGATGCTGTTGCCGCAGGATCTCGTCTGGGTTCACGACTATCACCTAATCCCGCTTGCCGAAGAGTTGCGTAAGCTGGACCGGACCGAGCCGATCGGCTTCTTCCTGCATACACCCTTTCCTGCCGCCGAATTGCTGCGTGTGTTGCCGAACCATCAGTCGCTGATGCGATCACTATGCGCTTACGATCTGGTCGGCTTTCAAACCCAATCGGATTTGGATGGTTTCAGAGATTATCTGCTGCGCTGGGCCGGTGGAGAGGAGCTGGCGCATGGCGTCGTGCGCGCTTTCGGGCGCGTGGTGCGCGCGCAGGTCTTCCCGATCGGCATTGACGTCGCGACGGTTTCGGCACAGGCCGAGGCTGCCGACGGCAGCCGGCACATGCGGCGCCTGCGCCAAAGCGTGGGGGACCGGGCCTTGATGATCGGCGTCGACCGGCTCGACTATTCGAAGGGCCTCGAAGCCCGCCTTCAGGCTTACTCGCACCTGCTCGATGCCTATCGCGAGACGCGCGGCCGAACTGTGCTCATACAAATCGCGCCGCCGTCACGCTCCGAGGTCCCGGAATATCGAGAGATACGCAGGAACCTCGCCGCGGCGGCCGGCCAAATCAACAGCCGCTACGGTGAATTCGACTGGACACCGCTGCGCTACATCAACAAAAGCTTCAGCCACCCGATTTTGACCGGGTTCTTCCGCGCCAGCCGGATTGGCCTGGTCACGCCGCTGCGCGACGGCATGAACCTGGTGGCCAAGGAATATGTCGCCTCGCAATCTGCCGACGATCCCGGAGTTCTGATATTGTCGTGCTTTGCCGGTGCGGCACGTGAACTGGGGGAGGCGGTGATCATCAATCCGTTCGATGTCGAAGGAATGGCCGAGGCCATCCTGCAGGGGCTCGAGATGCCCCTCGGCGAGCGCAAGGAACGCTGGACCGCGATGATGCAAATCCTCGAACGCAACGACATAACTGCATGGCGGGAAAGCTTTGTGCGCGCCCTGACGGCGACCGACGGGGGATGGTCCGGGGGAGGATGGTGACCTCCGCGCCGAGCGCGCCCGAGAGCTGGCTGGTTGGCGACATCGGCGCGACCCACGCGCGCTTCGGCCTGGTCTCATCCGATGCAAAGCTGCTGCACTCGCGCACGCTCTCCGACGAAGACTATCCGACCATAGATGATGCGCTCGCCGCCTTTCTCGCGGAACGCGGGCCGTTGCCGGTGCCGCGGCAGGGGGCAATCGCGATCGCCTCGGCGATCACCGGCGACCGGGTTGCGATGACGAACCACCCCTGGAGTTTCTCGGTCCGGGAATTGAAGGCCCGGTTCGCCTTCGAGCGGCTCGAGGTCATCAACGATTTCACCGCGCTAGCGCTGGCCCTGCCGCGTCTCGCCCCGGAGGAGCGGCAGACGGTTGGCGGCGGTTCGGCGGTCGCCGGCGCGCCGCTTGGCGTGCTCGGTCCGGGATCGGGGCTCGGCGTCTCCGGACTGGTGCCGTCCGGCAAAGGCTGGATCGCGCTGACCGGCGAAGGCGGGCATGCGACGATGGCGGCGGCGACCGATCGCGAGGGTGCCGTCCTCGATCGGATGCGCCGGCATTTCGATCACGTCTCGGCTGAACGAGCCTTGTCCGGCCCCGGGCTGGTCAACCTCTACAACACTCTCGCCGTTATCGACGGCGTGCCGGCAAAAGGTTACACGGCGGCCCAGATCACCGATTTTGCAATTCGTGCCGAGGATCCGCTGTGCGTCGAGACGACGACAATGTTCTGCGCGATGCTCGGGACGATGGCGGGCAACCTGGCGCTGACGCTCGGGGCGCGCGGCGGCGTCTATATCGGCGGCGGGATCGTCCCCAAGCTCGGCCAGATGTTTCTCGATTCGCCCTTTCGCGAGCGTTTTGAGGCTAAGGGCCGCCTCCATAGTTACCTCGAGCAGATCCCGACTTTTGTGGTTACCCATCCGCTGCCGGCATTTCTTGGTTGCGCTGCCTTGCTCGCTGGATAACCGGTCACGAAGCGTACTCGGAGAGGTGGAGCCCCGCGACCCCGAGGACGATCAGACCCAAACACAGCAGCTTCCAGCCCCCGGCGGCCTCGCCGAACCAGACGATGCCGATCGCCGCCACGACCGCCGTGCCGACCCCCGACCACACGGCATAGGCGATCGACAGCTCTATCCCGCGAAGCGCCACCCCCAGCAGCGCAAAGCTAGCCACGTAGCAAAGCACGACTGCGCCTGACGGGCCGATACGGCTGAACCCGTTCGAAAGCTTCAGTGAGGTCGTCCCGCAGATCTCCAACACGATCGCCGCGGCGAGATAGACGCCACTCATTGTACAAACTCGGCGCGCACCGCTGCGGTGTGCTCGCCGAGAGAAGGAACCCGACCGGGTTGCCGCTCGTCGTCGAATATCGCTGGGGCAGGTGGCAGCCGAACCGAGCCCTGCGGGGTCTCGACCGCGATCCGCCGGAGATGCGGATGATGGGAAAAATCCTCGACCGTCTTGAAATTGCCAAAAGCAATCTCGGCGGATTTCAGTCGCTCCGCGAGCACGCTGCGCGAATGGCGGGCGAACTCTACGACAACCTTCGCGTCGACCTCGGCGCGGTGCTTGACGCGGCGGTTGTTGTCGCTGAAGCGTGGGTCATCGGCCAGGGCGGGATTGCCGAGAATTTCGGCGCAGAAACGCCGCCACTCCCGCTCGTTCTGGATGGCGATCAGGATCTCCTTGCCGTCGCCGCTCGCAAACAGGCCGTACGGCGCGACCGAGGGGTGGGCGAGACCCATCCGCTCCGGCGCGCGACCGCTATAATCGAAATGGATCAGCGGCACCGCCATCCATTCCGCCGTCGCGTCGAACAACGATACGCGAATCAACGCCCCGTCCCCGGTTCGCTGCCGCGCGAGCAGCGCTTCGAGGATTGCGGCGTAGGCGTTGAGCCCGGCCGCGATATCAGTGACCGAAGCGCCGACCCGGCCCGGCGCCTGCGCCGGTCCGGTCAGCGAGGCGAGCCCGGTTTCCGCCTGGATCAGCATGTCGTACGACTTCATCTCGCGGTAGGGGCCGCGCTCGCCGTAGCCGGAGATCGAGCAGATGACGAGCCGCGGATGATCCCGCCGCAGCTCGTCGAGGTCGAAGCCGGCGCGCGCCATGGCTCCAGGCATGAGGTTCTGTACGAGCACATCGGCGCGAGATATCAACCGCGTCAGGAGATCGCGGTCGTGCAGGTTTTTGATGTCGAGAACGACCGATTCCTTGCCGCGGTTGAGCCAGACGAAATAGCTGCTCTGGCCGTGCGCGGCGCGGTCATAGCCGCGCGCAAAATCTCCTTCCGTCCGCTCGACCTTGATGACCCGGGCGCCGGCATCGGCAAGCCGGCAGGTGCACAGCGGCGCGGCGACCGCCTGCTCAACCGACACCACCAGCATTTCTTCGAGCGGTCGACCCATTTTATCCTCCAAATCGCATGCACGAAGCGCCGGTTGAGGCTACGACATTTCCTCCCATATTCGCTGCATGAAGGAAAAACCTCGCGATACTACCGAGCCTCGTCCTGCCACTCCGCCCGAAGCGGCTCAACCGCAGCAGCCGCGCGAGATTGGCGGCCCGAAGGGACCCGAGCCGACCCGCTATGGCGATTGGGAATACAACGGGCGGTGCACCGATTTCTGAGACGCTGATTCGCTCTCCGCACTCGGCCCAGGGCCCGACGCCGCATCCGCCGCCGGGTACACCGCCCGAGCCGCCGCCCGACCCTGACCAGCCGCCGCCGATCATCGAGCCGCCCGATCCGGTCCCGGTGCCGCCCGTTGAACCCCCACCGCCGCCCGTGCGGGACCCGCCGGTGCGCAGTGGGGTCCGGCATAGCTTGGCGCGGGCGCCCGATCGGCCTTAGAATTGCCGGCACCCAGGATGGGGACAATTCGATGGATTTAGGGTCTTCTCGGGCTGTCGAAGCCGGTAGGCGCGAGCGAGCGCGGATCCGATCGCGGGACCTCTGCGGGCCGACGGCGGGACTTGCGCCGGGCAACGTCCAGGCGAATCTCGTCATTCTGCCGCAAGCGCTGGCCCACGACTTTCTGCGGTTCGCTCAGGCAAACCCGAAACCCTGTCCGGTGCTCGCAGTCTCCGAGCCGGGCGACCCACGCCTGCCGAGCTTGGGCAAGGATCTCGACATACGCACCGATCTGCCGCGCTATCGCGTCTGGCGCCGCGGCGAACTGGTCGAAGAGCCGCCGGAGGTCTCGCATCTATGGCGCGACGATCTCGTCAGCTTTGCACTCGGTTGCTCGTTTTCATTCGAGCATGCGCTCGTCGAGGACGGGATCGAGTTGCGCCACATGACCTGCGGCACGAATGTGCCGATGTACCGGACCAATATCCAATGCCAGCCGGCAGGGCCGTTTGCAGGCCCGCTCGTCGTCTCGATGCGCCCTTTGAAGCCGAGCGACGCAATTCGCGCAGTTCAGATTACGTCACGTTTTCCTTCGGTGCACGGCGCACCGGTGCATCTCGGCCTGCCGGCAGCGATCGGCATCCTCGATCTGGCGAAACCCGATTACGGCGATGCCGTGCCGGTCAAAAGCGACGAGTTGCCGGTATTTTGGGCTTGTGGCGTCACCCCGCAAGCGGTCATCGCCCAGGTCAGGCCGGAGTTCTGCATCACTCACGCGCCGGGCTCGATGCTAATCACCGATCTGATCAACTCGAAACTGGCGAGCCTGTAGAGGCCCTGGTGTCGGCCTCGGATGCAGGTATCCACCGCCATCCTCTCCCTCTCCGCCCGCTCGCGGGGGGAGAGGGTCGGGGTGAGGTGGGCCGCGCCACTGCGCGAGAGGCGCCGGGAAGCCACCTCACCCTCCCCCGCCTTCGGCGCGGGCCCCTCCCTCTCCCCCGCAACGCGGCGGAGAGGGGAGACGCCGGCTGACAGATGTTGCAATAGCGATGGCGGGCCAGCCGCTTGCACATTCGCTGGTCGATGAGATCGAGCGACTGATCCAGGTCGATGTGGGGCGCCATGTCTCCGCTCTGTTCGAAGCCGCGAGAGGCGGCTTGTGGAGCGCCACCTCGGCCCTGGCGGCGGCGCCTGCAGCCGGGGTCGGGTTGATCACCGGCTTTTATGTTCCGCTGGGCTCGCCGCCTGCGGCCGAGACCGACGGGCCGGTGGGCGCGGCGTTGCTCGCCAAAGGATTTTCCGAAGTCGCCATTCCCTGCCGGCTCGCCACCGATGAGCCGTGCCGCAGCGCCTGCGCCGCCGCATTGGCGGGCGCGGGAGCCGCCGGCGTGCCGGTCGATGCCACCGATATCGCCGCGACGATCGCGGCGTGGCGCCGCACCGGGATTACTCACGCGATCTCCATCGAGCGTTGCGGGCGCAGCGCCGACGGCACGCCACGCAATATGCGAGGTCTCGATATCAGCTCATATACGGCACCGCTCGATGAGCTGTTCACCGCCGGGCCGTGGGAGACCATCGCGATCGGGGATGGCGGCAACGAAATCGGCATGGGCGCGCTCCCCCGTGAACTGATCGCGCAACATGTCGACCATGGGGAGACGATCGCGTGCGTTACCCCGGCGCGGCATCTGATCGTGGCCGGGGTATCAAACTGGGGCGCCTATGGGCTTCTCGGTGCGCTCGCCGCGTTGCGTTCGGATTGGCGTGAGCGGCTGCTCGTCTGTCTAGACGAGAAGCTCGACCAGGCGGTTCTCGAAGCGACGGTCAATAACGGGCCCGCGGTCGACGGCGTCTCGCGTTTACGCAGCATGACCGTCGACAATCTCGACATGAACGTACACCACCGCAAGTTGCGGGGGATCCGCGCGCTGGTCCAGGCGGGACATGTATAACGAGTTTGTTTTTGAAGACTACTGGTACGACCCGGCGCGATCGACCCTGTCGCTCTGTTACAGCTATCCCGGCGGCCCAAGGTTTGAGGAGCAGCTGATTTTTGATTTTGTTCCGCAGCAGCTGTCACCGGCGGCCGCAGAAGTGCTCGACCGGATCTTCCGCCTGATCCTGTTGCTTTCGGGAGTCAGCTATTACAAGGCGTTCGTACCAAAGGTACTGACGTGCGCCGCTTTCGAACTAGACGAAACGACGGTAGAGTTTCTTCAGAAATTCTACGAGAAGGGGTTGGCCGAATTTGCGTTCCGCAATGGCGTCTCGTTGCACGGTCATCTCCGCTTTCAAACGAGTTCGGTGCCGGCAACCTCAGCGATAGATCTCGAACTCCCGAGAAGGACATGTGTGCCGGTCGGCGGCGGCAAGGATTCGATCGTCACGATCGAATGCTTGAGGCAAGGCGGCGAACCGCTAGTGCTGTTCTCGCTGGGTGACGCCGAACCGATCGCTGCCTGCATCGCAGCCGCAAAACTGCCCTTCATCAGGGTCCATCGCAGGTTGGACGGCGGACTGTCGAAGCTCAACGAGGCCGGCGCGCTGAATGGCCACGTTCCGATAACCGGTATTCTGAGCGCCATCGCTCTGGCCTCTGCCGTGATGTCCGGCTGCAATTCGGTCGCAATGTCGAACGAGCACTCCGCCAGCGCTCCAAACCTCAGCCTCGATGGCGTCGAGATAAATCACCAATACAGCAAGTCGCTAGAGTTTGAGCGAGATTTTGCTCGATATGTCGAACGTTTTATTTCACCGAGCATCAGCTATTTCTCCCTGTTGCGGCCATTGTCCGAAATCGAGATTGCCCGAAGGTTCTCGAAATGCCCGGCGTATTTTGGCGTCTTCCGAAGCTGCAATACGGCCTTCCGGCAAGCGCGCGAGGCGCGTGGGCGTCACTGGTGCTGCAACTGTCCGAAATGCCGTTTCGTCTTTCTGGCGCTGTCGGCGTTTGTCGCAAAGCCGGATCTGATCGGAATCTTCGGCTGTAACCTGCTGGACGACGAGACCCAGCGCGACGGCTTTGCCGAATTGTGCGGCTTGCGCGCAAACAAGCCCTTTGAGTGCGTCGGAGAGACTTTCGAAAGCGCCGGAGTGATGTCTTATCTCGCAGATCAGCCCGATTGGCGCGACGACAAGGTGGTGAGCCGGCTGAACGAGGAATTTCCTTCCGTCGAAGAAAACGGCCCGGCGCCACTTCGGGCGCTACTCGAGGTCAGGCACCCGCACCGGGTGCCGGCGCGGTATTTGGCCATGCTCGATGCGTGCGGCTGACATCGGGACGAGGCGCGTTGCGGTCTGGGGGCTCGGCCGCGAGGGCCGGGCGACGATCGCGTTCCTGAGACAACGTCATCCGGGCCTGCCGCTGCTGGTGTTGGACGATGCCGACGACGGGCGAGCGACTGAGAGGCTCGGCGACGGCATCGAATATGCCTTTGGGGCGGGCCGGATCGCGAGCGCTCTCGCCGATGTTGATGTTATCGTCAAATCGCCCGGGGTGAGTCTCTACCGCCGCGAAATCCAAGCCGCCCGAGCGGCGGGTGCACAGGTTACATCGCTGTTGAATTTGTGGTTTGCCGAGCGGTTTGACCTGACGACAGTCTGTGTGACCGGAACAAAGGGGAAGAGCACGACGGCCTCGTTGATCGCGTACATCTTGGCGCAGCGCGGCCGGAAGGTGGCGCTGGTCGGAAATATCGGCATCCCGATCACCGGGATCGACGGCGCGAGCGCCGATATCGCGGTGATCGAGGTCTCCAGCTATCAAGCTGCCGATTTTGACGGGCGATGCGATATCGGAGTGCTCACCTCGCTCTATCCCGAGCACATCGATTGGCATCTCTCGGTCGAGAATTATTTTCGTGACAAGATCAACCTGCTGAACCACAGCCGCCGCGGTATCATTCACCGTGCTGCGGCCGAATCTGTGGAGCGGTTTGCCGACCGTGCGCCGACTCGACGCGAATTTTTCGAAGACGAACGAGGGATTCATTGCTGCGGCACCGAGATACTGACTGGCGCAACGGCAATCGGGCATGTGCGCAACCCCTATCTCGCGCGACCCCATAACCGGTCCAATCTTTGTGCGGCGATGGCCGTGGCGAAGTCGCTCGATCTCGATCCGGCGGCGGCTCTGGAGGCGGCCAGCGGGTTCCGCGGGTTGCCGCACCGCCAGCAGGAGCTGGGTGAGGTCGGAGGGGTGCTGTTCGTCGACGACAGCATCTCCACGATACCGGAATCGACCCTCGCAGCCCTCAGGGTCTACGCGGGGCGCGACATAACGGTCGTCCTCGGCGGACATGATCGCGGTATCGACTACGGCAAGCTCGTCGAAAAGGTAGTGACGGGCGCCGCCAAGGCCGTCATCTGCCTCGGCGACAGCGGGGAGCGGATTTATTCGCTGGCACGGGCGGCCGCGACCCGGCGGGGAGACGTTATCTGCCAGATCCACCGTGCTCGGTCGATGGAGGACGCCGTTGCGTATGCGCGGCGAGTGACGCCGTCGGGCGGCGTTGTCCTGTTGTCACCGGCCGCGCCGAGTTATGGTCAGTATCGCGATTACATCGAGCGCGGACGCGATTTTGCGGCCAAAGCGGGGCTGTCCGCGGCGGAGAAATCCAACAGCTATTCGCCTGCCGAATAGCAGTTATCGGTAGCGGGCGGGGACGCCCGGGAGGTGACTCACCTATCGTAAAAGGAGAGAGAGTGCGACGGTTGGCACAAAGGGACCGCCATGAGCCCGAGATCGCAGCTTCGCAACCCGTTCGCCTACGGCAGGAATCAGCGCGGAACATTTTCCGCATGGACGATGGCAATTGTTTTTGCCACCGTGGCGATGGTCAGTTTTGCTGTCGACCAGACGCTCAGTCTCGGGCCAAATGCCGAGGAGCAAACCGCGCCCTCGCTGCTCCACCCGGTTCAACTGATTCAGTCGTTGATGGACGCTGCCGAGGACTGAGCAGCTATAATCGTGCCGCCGCTCGGCTACTCGTCGTTTCGCTTCTCGTCGCGGCGGTGTGCTCCGCCTGCAGCGGGCCGAAGCCTTTCCTGCTCCAGGGCGATGCGAGTTCTGCCCAAGTCGGTTATTCGGGCGACATCGAGGGCGCGACGCTCGTTGCCAGGCAGCATTGCGCACAATACGAGCGGTTGCCGCGCTTCCTCGAGGCGCAGGAGAACGTCGCATTCTTCGACTGCGTTCGGCCGTGACGCAGATGATCGGCGCTTGATACCCGGCGCCATCACGGTAATTCTGGGCGAGGCGTCGCTACCCGTAGGAAAGGCCGACCGATGAGCATCGAACTCCACACCTGGAATACCCCGAACGGCCGCAAGATCAGTGTGGCGCTCGAAGAGATGGGCCTGCCCTACACGGTCAAGACGATCAACATCTCCAAAGGCGAGCAATTCGCCCCGGCTTTCGTCAAGATCAGCCCTAACAGCAAGATCCCGGCGATCGTCGACCCCGAGGGGCCGGGCGGGCAGGCGATCAGCATCTTTGAATCGGGCGCCATCCTGATCTACCTCGGCGAGAAGACCGGCAAGTTCTGGCCGGCAGATTTGCGCCGTCAAGTGCCGGTCCTCGAATGGCTGATGTGGCAGATGGGTGGCTTTGGCCCGATGCCTGGTCAAGTGCACCATTTCCTGCAAGTCGCCAATGAGCAGGACAGGCGCTACGGCCTCGAGCGCTACTCAAAAGAGACCCGCCGCCTCTATGGCGTGCTCGATAAGCGCCTCGGCGATGTCGAGTTCGCCGGCGGCGATATCTCGATCGCCGATTTTGCCATTCTCGGCTGGGCCTGGCGGCACGAACGCCATCAGGTCGATCTGGCCGACTTCTCAAACGTCAAGCGCTGGTATGAGACGATGATGGCCCGGCCGGGAGTACAGCGCGGTTTCGAGGTCGCCCTGAGCTGAGGGAATCGTTGGTGGAGCCGAGGGGGATCGAACCCCTGACCTTCGCATTGCGAACGCGACGCTCTCCCAGCTGAGCTACGGCCCCATGGCGTCCGTCGCCCCTTTTGGGGGCGCGGCGGACTATGGTGATCGTGCTGCAGTGTGTCAAGCCAGGCCCCGGACCAAGCGCTGTCCGCACCTTGCGGACCCCCGCGGCTGACGGTACGGTCTGCCTGCCACTCGCCGTCGAGGTTCCCGCCAGATGTATGCCTTCCTGACCCTCGTCAGCACGGTGATCTCGATCTACGTTTGGCTGCTGATCGCCCAGGCGGTGCTGAGCTGGCTCGTCGCTTTCGGTATCGTCAACCGATACAACCGCGTCGTTGCGACGATCGGGGACTTCCTTTGGCGCGTAACCGAGCCGCTGCTGCGGCCGATCCGGCGTGTGCTTCCCGATCTCGGCGGGATCGACATTTCGCCGGTGATCCTCATTTTGCTGCTTTGGTTCCTGCGCAACTTGATGTTCGAGTACCTTGTCTGACGGCCTCCTAAACGTGGCTGGTGACGGGCTGCGGGTGGCGATTCGGCTGTCGCCTCGGGCCCGCAGCGATCGTCTGGTGTCGGTCGTCGCGTCGGGCGAGGGCGGTCATGTGCTCAAAGCGGCCGTTACCGCACCGGCGGAAGCCGGGCGCGCTAATGAGGCGCTGTTGCAATTGCTCGCCCGTGCCTGGCACGTTTCCCGCCGCGATCTCTCGATCATTGCCGGCTCGGCCAGCCGCAACAAAATCGTGCACATCGCCGGCGACCCGCAGCGCTTGGTCGAGCAGGTCGCTCTCGAGATCGCCCGTCTGCCCGGCGGGTAAGGCGGCCCGATGAGCCATGGTCTGCTCTCGCTGGCCATCGCGGCAATCGCGTTCTGCGGCAGCCACGTGGTGCTGTCGAGCACCTGGCTGCGCGGAGCCTTGCGCGATCAGCTGGGCGAACGGGGCTTTCTCGCCGTCTACTCGCTGGTCGCTTTGGTGACCCTCGCTTGGCTTATAGTGGCCTATTTGCACGCGCCCACCATTCCTTTGTGGCCTCGGGAAAGGTGGATGGCTCTTATTCCGGTCGCCGTCATGCCATTGGCGACGGTCCTGCTGATCGCCGGCTACACGACACCCAATCCGACCACTGTCGGGATGGAGCGATTTGCCAGGGCGGACGATCCGGCCCCCGGCGTGCTGCACGTTACGCGCCACCCGGTCATGTGGGCGATCGGGCTGTGGGCGGTCAGCCACGTCATCGCCAATGGCGACCTGCGCTCGCTGTTGTTCTTTGGTGCGTTCGCCGCCCTGTCGCTCGGTGGCACCCTGCTGATCGACCGAAAGAAGCAACTCGCTCTCGGCAGCAACTGGGCGCGGCTCGCCGAAGTCACCTCGAATGTGCCCTTTGCCGCGCTTGTCGCCGGCCGCACCCGGTTGCGCTGGCGCGACATCAGCTTGTTGCGGGTCATCGCCGGCCTGCTGCTCTACGCCGTCCTTTACAACGGTCACGCCATCATCGCCGGCGTGCCGGTCGTGATCCCTTGAGGGCGCTTCGGAGCCCTCGCCTTCGAACCCGCGGCCACGCTAAGCTTAGGCTGGCCCGAAACATCTTCTGACGAGGAGGAAACGTAATGTTGTTGCCGCTGCCAGGACGCCGCCTTTACTACGACCTCGCCGGGCCGGAGGCTGGGCCGGTCGTCTGCATCACTCACTCGCTGGCCTCTGACGGCGGCAGCTGGGCCGAGCAGGTGCCGGCGCTGCTGCAGGCCGGGTTTCGCGTGCTGCGCCTCGACATGCGCGGCCACGGCGGCAGCGACCCCGTCGCCGGCGATTATACGATACAGGCGCTCGCCGGCGATGTCGCGACCGTGCTCGACGCGCTGGCGATCCCGCGGGTGCACTACATCGGCCTGTCGATCGGCGGCATGATCGGCCAGGCATTCGCGATCGAGCACGGCGCCAAGCTGATTTCGGCGATGTGGTGCGATACGCTGCCGGCGAGCCCCTCCGGCGCGGCGGCGATGTGGGAGGAGCGCATGAGCACCGTGCGCCGAGCCAACTCGCTCGAACCGCTCGCCGACGGCACGGTCGAGCGCTGGTTCACCGATGCCTTCAAGCGGAGAAACCCGGGACGCTGGAAGCAGATCCGCGACACCGTCGCAGCAACAACGCCGGCGGGCTATTTGGGGTGCTCCGCGGCGATCATGAATTTCGATTTTACCGGGAAGTTGCCGTCGTTGCGCATCCCGGTTTTGGTCGTATGCGGCGCCGACGATCCCGGTACCCCGGCCAGCGAAAACCGCCGGCTCGCCGGCCTCCTGCCGAGCGGCCGCTACGAGGAAATCCCTGGCATGCGCCATTTCCCGAACGTCGAAGCGCCCGACGCGTTCAACCGGATCATGCTCGGCTGGCTCGAACAGCAGCGCAGCGCGCGCTAGCCCGATTTGATCGGAGGAGGTACTCGATGCTGGGATATTTTGGCGACACGTCGATTTTCTATATATGACCCCGATAATGAGCGTGAAACGAGTTGCAAGATTTTCAACAAAAGGTAATTCTCGCGAGCGGTCAGGAGGGTAGACGTTATGACTGATAAGCTTGCTACGCTGATAAAAATGGCTCGCTCAGTACGCATGTCGCAAACCGACGCGGAAGAGCAACGGCGCAGCTTTGCATATGGCAACACGAAGATTGAGAACGACCGGATCACTCGGGAAATGGTTGCAGAGCGTGCTGAGGCCCTAAAGAAGACTGGTGAGTGAGCCAGGAGGCGGAGATCGCAGCAGCGAGGCGGCCTCCGCCTTTCTTGTAACGGATGAAGAGGAACGCGCCCGACTTGAGGCCGAGAATGGTCTCAAGCAGTTCGATTCGGTGGTTCGGCTGGTAGAGCGCTACCTAGCCGAAAGATGGAAGTTCAAGCTCCGCGTATCAACCATTCTCGGTTTGCACCGGGACGCGCTACTCGGCATCCATGCATTAGCTGGGAATTTTCGACCATCGACGGTCGAAATTCGTGGAAGCAACCACGTTCCCCCGGATGCTTGGCAGGTGCCGATCCTCGTCGAGGAGTTGTGCGATTACATCAACGATTATTGGGAGAAGGCTACAGCGCTCCACTTATGCGCGTACGCGATGTGGAGACTTAACTGGGTTCACCCTTTCGCAGATGGCAACGGCCGAACCGCCCGAGCGGTATCATACCTCATTCTATGCATGAAAATGGAAAGCAGAATCCCGGGTGCTCGGACTATCCCAGACCTTCTCTCTGAAAATAAAACACCTTATTACAGGGCGCTAGAAGCTGCTGACAAGCGATGGGAATCAGATCGCATAGTAGATCTAAGTAAATTGGAAGATTTACTTAGCAACCTACTAGCAGCCCAGCTTGTTTCTGCTGTGGAGAACGCAAGGGGCCAATCATTTAGCTGAAATCCCATTGCGCCGGGCGGCGAGGCGTAGACGGAGGGCGTTGAGTTTGATGAAGCCTTCGGCGTCGCGCTGCTCGTAGACGGCGTCTTCCTCGAAGGTGACGTGGGCGAGGCTATAGAGGCTTCTCGGCGATTTTCTGCCGACAACGCGCGCCGAGCCCTTGTAGAGCTTTAATCGCACGACGCCCTCGACATTCTCCTGGCTCTTGTCGATCAGCGCCTGCAGCATCTCGCGTTCCGGGGAGAACCAGAAGCCGTTGTAGATCAGCTCGGCGTAGCGCGGCATCAGCTCGTCTTTCTGATGCGCCGCGCCACGGTCGAGGGTCAGGCTCTCGATCCCGCGATGGGCGGCCTGCAGGATCGTCCCGCCCGGCGTCTCGTAGACGCCCCTCGATTTCATGCCGACAAAACGGTTCTCGACGAGATCGAGCCGGCCGACGCCGTGCCTTCCGCCGATTTCGTTCAAGCGCTGGAGCAGCGCAGCGGGAGGGAGATTTCGGCCATCCACCGCGACCGGGTCGCCGCGCTCGAATCCGATCTCGACATATTCGGGCGCATCGGGCGCGACCTCGGGGGCAACGGTGCGGCTGAACACGAACTCTTCCGGCTCGACCCACGGATCTTCGAGCACCTTCCCCTCGGCGGAGACGTGCAAGAGATTGGCGTCTACTGAAAACGGAGCCTCGCCGCGCTTATCCCGGGCGATCGGGATCTGGTGCTGTTCGGCGTATTCGAGGAGCCGGGTGCGCGAGGTCAGCTCCCATTCGCGCCATGGTGCAATGACTTTGATGCCGGGAGCGAGCGCATAATAGCTGAGCTCGAAGCGCACCTGGTCGTTGCCCTTGCCGGTCGCGCCGTGAGCGACGGCATCGGCGCCAACCTCACGGGCAATCTCGATCTGTCTTTTGGCGATCAGCGGCCGCGCAATCGAGGTGCCGAGCAGATAGGCGCCTTCGTAAAGCGCGTTGGCGCGAAACATCGGGAACACAAAGTCGCGGACGAACTCCTGTCGCAGATCGTCGACGAAGATCTCGCGGGCGCCGAGCATCTCGGCCTTCCGGCGCGCCGGCTCCAGCTCCTCCCCCTGGCCCAGATCGGCGGTGAAGGTGACGACTTCACAACGGTAATTTTCCTGCAGCCAGCGCAGGATCACCGAAGTATCGAGCCCTCCCGAAAAGGCCAGCACCACCTTCTTCACCGTTTCGCGCATCCGACCACTCCAGTGCTCAGCATCCCGGACTTATAAGCCAAAGAACGATCCATGGTCAGCTGATACAGCCGGCGGATTGGAGACACTACCTTCCCGCGATCCGGCTTTGACAGCTTCGCCCGTTGGGATTACAAAGCATGCGAACCGGAAGGCAGAAAACTGCCTCCCCGAAAGGAACAGAAGAGCCATGTCGCGCGGCAAATGAGCCGCCGGCACAGTGCGAGGCGTCACCCGAGGTCTCCTCCTCGCCCGTGTCTGCTCTCATAAGCGCCCGCTCGGCCGGCGAGCGGAGAGCACGTCATGTTGGAGCGCCTGGAGAAACAGAAAAAACTGACGGCCAATCAGTGGAAGATTATCGCCACAGCCAATGTCGGCGATATGCTCGATTTCTTCGATTTCTTTCTCATCGGCTATGTGCTGGCCTTCATCTTGAAGGAGTGGCAACTGACCTATGGTCAGTCGGCCGTCATCCTGGTCTCCGCCGGTCTCGGCGCCGTCCCGGGCGCCTTTTTCTGGGGCTGGATGGGCGACCGGATCGGCCGGCGCAAGGTGTTCATCCTGACCGCGCTCAATGTCGCTCTGGCCACCGGCATCATGTACTTCACACCCGGTCAGGGCGGTTGGATCGCCGGCTGGATCTTCCTGTCGTTCTTCCGTTTCTTTGTCGGCTTCGGCAACGCCGGCCTGATCGCGGTCGACATCCCGCTCGTTCAGGAATTCGTGCCCGCCTACAAGCGCGGCTGGGTGAGCGGGCTGACCACTACGTTGCTCCCGGCGGGCAACATCCTGGGCGCGGTCTCGGGGGCGTTTCTCGCGCCGGTCATCGGCTGGCGCGGCCTGTTCCTGGTCGGCCTCGTCCCGGCGCTCTTGGTATTGATGATCCGCTATTGGGTGCCCGAGTCGCCGCGCTTCCTGATGCGCATGGGGCGGCACGAGGAGGCGCGCAAGTCACTTGCCTGGGCCCTGCAATGCGACCCCCGAGAAATCGAGCTGCCAGCCGCGATGCCCGAGGTGGAAAAGACCTCGTGGCGCGAATTGTTCAAATATCCGCGCAGCATGATTTCGGCCTGCCTGGTGGCGCTGAGCCAGACGGGCGGGGTCGGCATCTTGATGTGGATCACGACCCTCTTCGTGATGGTGCTGAAGATCACGCCGGCCGAAGCTTCCTATCTGATGATCTATGTCGGCATCCTCGGCATTATCGGGCGCCTCGTCGCCTCCTGGATGTCGGACGCGCTGGGCCGCCGCGCATCGGGGTTCCTGATCGGCATGGGCGGCGCGCTCGCGATGGCCGCCGCCGGGTATTGGCATGACGCCTACCTCGGAACCGTGTCGGTGTTCTTCGTGCTGATCATGGTCCAACGCTTCTTTGGTGACGCCAGCTATGCGGTCATCGGGCCTTACCTCGCGGAGGTGTGGCCGAACCGGCTGCGCGCCAGCGGCATGGGGTTCAGCTATGGCATCGGCAATCTCGGCAAGATCATCGGCCCGCTCGGCCTCGCGCTGATCGTCGGCTCGTCCAACTACGTCAGCCCCAAGGTGACGCTCGACGCGATCTTCCCGGCGCTGCTGTTCCTCGCCTTCTGGTACGGCCAAGCGGGCCTCGTCTTCGCGTTTCTCGGCATCGAGACAAAGGGCCGCTCGATCGAGGAGATCAGCAGCACTCTCGACGCCAGGGGACCCGCCCCTCGGGTTGCGCCGGAGAGGATCGCGGCGACATAGCACCGCTGCACCTTCAGATTGGAGGAGGGAGGGCCGCTGATATTGCTGTTAATCCCTAAAACAACTGCCAGCGGATCGCCCTGAGCCGCGGAAACACTGGGCCTTTGGCAACTGCGCGGCGGAGTAACAGCGAAAAACAGCCAGCAATAACGGCGAATTTTTGCTGTTATTCGCGCTCTCTTGTCTGTCAAACACAGTTAGAGGCTGCCCAAAAATGGAACCGAGAATGCCGCTGCTAGTCGTCGTTCCCGCGCATGAGGCTGTCAGGAAATCCTGCGGACGGACAATTCGTCGCCCCCGCGAAAGCGGGGGCCCAGGGGCAAGCGACTGAAATCCCTAGGTTCCCGCTTGCGTGGGAACGACGAACGGATCGGCTTGGCGCGCCAGCATTAATTTGATCACAGGCTCCTTCGCGGGGCGACGATAAACCCGCTGTGGAGACCGACTCATTTTTAGGCATGGATTCCTCGCCCTCGTTTACCCTTGTCGGACTGACCAATACCATACGATTCCGGCAATTTTGGGGACGCCGGCGGCGAAAATTCTCCTTCCGCAGCATAGCCGGACAAGGTTAGGTTCGTGCGAAACGGAAAGTTAATGCAGACCTGTGGGAGGAAATTATGGATGTAACCCGTCGCCACTTGGCCGTCGTCGGCGCGCTCGCGTTCAGCGTGCCGAGCCTCTTTTTCGGCTCTCCAGCGCTCGCCGAAACCGACGACGAAGCGGCAGTCAGGCGCTGCGTGGGGCGCTGCTGAAGGCGGACAAAGCCCAATTGGAGCGGCTGACCGCCGATCAGCTGAGCTACGGGCACTCCGACGGCAGGGTCCAGAACAAGCCCGAGTTCATCAACGGCGTGATGACCCGGAAGGCGACAGTCAAGTCGCTGACCTTCCCCGACCTAAAGATCGAGGTGGCCGGCGACGCAGCGATCGCCCGGCACCTTTATGAGTTCGAATCCGAATTGGACGGCAAAACCAACAATATCAAGATCGGCACTCTCGAGGTCTGGCAAAAGCAGGGCGGGAACTGGAAGCTCCTGGCGCGGCAGGCATATAAGTTGGCCTAAGACGCCTGCAGAGGGCACGCGCCGTTGGGCCGATAAGGTCTATCGGCCGGACGACCTGCTATTTCGCCGCCGGCAGCGCTTTCGCCTTCCACAAATCCCAGGCGCGAGTGAGAACGCCGGCATTGGTGGCGGTTGCCTTCGCGGCCTCCTCCTCGTTCAGAAAGACCACTTGCCCTTGCCCGAGCCTCAGCGCCTCGGCTTCGAGCCGGGCATTGACCTCGGTATAAATCGCGCGAAAGACGGCCTCCTTGAGCGAGGGCGCGACGACGACATCGCCATGACCCCGCATCAGCGCGACCGGAGCCGCGCCAATCGAGCGCGCCAATGCCGCGCCGAGTTCGGGTGTGCGGATCAGCATGTCGGTGGCAGGCCCGCCCGCCTCCCGGATCTCGAATATCGGCGCGCCGGCCGCAAGAAACGAGCTCAGATGGAAGATCGGCCGGAGCTTCACATTGGTCACGCCGAACGGGATGACCGCGGGCGAATGGCTGTGCACCACCGCCTTGACCTCGGGACGGGCCTTATAGATCTCGCTGTGGATGAAGCGTTCGAGATAGAGGGCGCGACCCAGGGGGTCGATCGCATTGCCGTCGCGGTCGAATTCCATGATGTCGGCCGCGCTCACCAGGCCCGGCGCCATGCTCCGAGCCAGCAGGAAATGCTCGGGATTCTTGTCATGGCGTGCACTGACATGGCCGAAGCCGTCGACCACACCCTGGTCGTAGAGGATGCGATTGGCGGCGACGAGATCGTCGATCAATGCGGAGTCGGCTGGCAGCGTCTGCGCACTCGCCGTGGCAGTCATGACAAGCCCCGCGAACAGCAGGAACACAGCTCTGAGCACCTCATCGATCTCCCTCTCTAGCGACCACACCGTAGGATGGGTGGAGCGAAAGCGATACCCATCAACAATAGCGAGCCCCGGTCCCGGACGATGGGTTTCGCTGATGCTCAACCCATCCTACAAAGGACTCGCGTCCCGGTCTAATGCGCGAGCGGGTCGGGGCGGAGCTGGAAATTGACGACCAGCGGGCTCGACAACGTCGCTTGGCGTCTGGCCGGGGGCGCCGGGGGCGGGGGCGTCGATACCTTCGATGTGGAAGGGCGTGCGGTTGCCCGAGGTCACCCAGAGGCCGCGGCCTTTCCAGCCGGCGTTCGGGTCGTCGATGCGGCCTTCCAGACCCTTGGCGAAGAACCCCATCGGATAGGGCACGCGCAGTTCGATGATCTGCCCGCCGACCAGCGCGTGCAATGAATCCGACTGGTTGCCGGTTTCGAACGGCACATTGGCGCCGAGCCCCAGGATGTTGTGCTGGTCGACCCACATGTAGTACGGGTTCTCCTCGGCTCCGGGATCACCCTGAAAGCCCGGTCCCGGTAATGCATAGAACGAAAAGCCCTCGGGGCATTTCTCGCCCTTCTCGGCGCCCGGTCCGTTGAGTGGCCCCTTGCATTTGCGGCGGTCGAAGCTGGCAAGGTGGCCGCTGTCGAGCGGCAGCCACGCGACGCCGTTCCTGTCGACATCCATGCCGCGGATGCCAAAGCCCGGCAGTGGTACTTTGTAGATCTCGGCGAGTGCCGTGTCGGGCGGGTTGGCGCCCGGATCGAGGCGGATGATGTAGCCGGGATGGGCCAGGCTCGAGCCCCAGATGGTCTTGTCGGCCGGCGAATAGGCGATCGCGTACATGCCGTAAGGGATCCGCGTGTCCTTGCTGTAATCGGGCGGCTGGCCGGGCTCGTTGTAGCCTTCGTCGCGCTTGCCGTTGCCGTTGGTATCGACAATCAGCGGCGTCCAGCCCTGCGATTGCGCCGCATCGCCGGTCTCCCAGAACTTCTTCGTGTTGATCCAGCCGGCGACCGCCAGCTCGGTCCCGGGGGCTCCGCCGAGGCCGGTATTGTTGCTGAGCCACAGCGTGTTGTCGGCGTCCTCGGCGAAGTTCAGATGATGCGTGCCGAAACAGGTGTCGATCATCGTAAATTTCTGCGTCTTCGGATCGTAGACCGTGACCTGCCGCGAATTCTGGAAAAAGCCCTCATGCGGCACGTCGAGCGGATAAAGCTGGGCCGAGCGCAGCGGCGATCCCTTCTTGCAATAGGCCGGGATATCGTTGGGCGCGCGGTTCTGCGCGGCCCAATAGACGCGCCCGTCCTGGTCCATCACCGAGGTGTGCGCATTGACCTTGCTGTCCCAGGTCTGCTCCATGCCCCAATAGGGCGACGGATTGACGACCTGATTGGCGAGCGCCGAACTGGGCGTATCGGGGCGGAACGGCGGCTGGATCGTCGTCTTTGTGTTGTGCACCGGGTCGAGCACCGGCTGCGCATTGCTGCTGAGCTCGGTGTCGCCATAGATCGGTCCGTAGGCGTTGACCGTCGGATTGCGCCGGTCGGTCGTCGTCAGGTCGTGCAGATAATGCTTGGGGTCGAGCCAGTCGCGCACCGTCACGACAATGTTGCGCTCGACGCCGACCGGCCGCGGCGGGCTGCGGCTCGGCAGTTCGCCCGCCTGAATGCGGTCGGTCCAATCGGCGAGCGCCTTCAGATGGCCGCCATCCGGCGTCATCAGCTGGGTGATGAAGTTCACCATGTCGTGCCCGGCCGGTCCGACCGACAGCCGATACGACCACGCATCCTGGGACAACTCGAACTGGCCGAGTTTTGGCGACAGGTACCGCGTCGCATAGTTGCCGATCTGATGGCAATTGCCGCAGCCATT
Source organism: uncultured Alphaproteobacteria bacterium (assembly GCA_963812675.1). Taxonomy (GTDB): domain Bacteria; phylum Pseudomonadota; class Alphaproteobacteria; order ATCC43930; family CGMCC-115725; genus AP-15. Next base: position 32,333 of record CAWEWR010000011.1, read on the forward strand.
GGTCTTGATGAAATTCAGCCACTGGTCCTGGGTCTTGAAATTTTCGGGTATCCCGTTGCCTTTATCGCCGGTGCCGGGGAAGCGGCTCAGCTCCGGGATCTTGATCATCGAGGCCCAGTAGATCGCCGGGTAATACTGCGCCGCGGCAGCGAGGTTCGGCGCGGTTTCGGCGATCAGGTTCAGGATCTTGCCCGGCTCCGCCGCGACTTTTGGCGAGTCGACGAGACCGTAGCCGCGCACCCAAACCTGGTAATGTGCCTTCGGCAGATCCGGGACGACGTAGCGCCCGCGTTCGTCGGTAACCGCGATCTTGGCGAACCGCGTGCCGAGCTCGGTGGTCTGCGCGATGACCCACACGCCGGCTTCCGGCCCGAACCGGCTTGTCACCACGCCGCCGATATCGTCATCGTCGATGGCAACCGCCGGGGTGGGGTTCTGCTGAGCGCGTGCCCCCGCCGCAAACATCGCCAAGGCCAATACTGCTGCGAAAACGGCTTTGCCGGCGCTCATGATGTCTCCCCAAGCCCTCATTGATTTCACAGGTATTCGGGGCATAGTAGCTCAAATCCGTTGCAAGGATGCACCGACATGCTGCCGACCCCGAAATTTCACCACATGCATCTGAACTCGACCGATCCGAATGCCGCGATCGATTTCTACACACGGCAGTTTCCGAGCACCTCGAAGGGGAGTTGGGGCGGCTTTCCGGCGCTCAAATCGCCGAACGACGTCATGGTGCTGTTCACCAAAATCGACGCGCCGCCGATCGCCGAGCCGCAGAGCGCGATCTGGCATTTCGGCTGGCACGTCACCAACTCGCGCCGCAGTCTCGATACCTACAAGACGCGCAAGGAGGTCGAGCTGCTGCCGCTCTACACGAGCGAGGAAGGCGAGTCCGTGCTGATCAGCAGCAACACCTGGCCGGGCCAGGGCGGGGTGCTCGGCCTGACCAAGGCGCAGATTGCCGAGGCCCGGACCAAGGATACGAGGCCGGCCGGCGGCGGCGGGTTTGCCTACATGAAGGGCCCGGATGACGCGCTCGTCGAGTATGCCGGCGACCACCCGGCCGAGCGCTTCAACCACGTGCACCTCTACCAGGAGGATCCGCTCTGCGCGCAGCTCTGGTACCAGAAGCATCTGAACGCGCCGCCGCGTGCCGGCTGGGGCGGCGCGCCGGTGACCGAGGCCGACTGCAAGGTGCCGCGTGGTGCCGACCGCACTTGGCCGGCGCTCAATCGCGAAGGGATGTTCCGCTCGCCTCGGGCCGGCGTCGAATTCGGCGATGTGGCGCTGATCTGGTACGCCAACCAGGGTGACCGGCCGCTCGCCGGCTCACGCGGGCAACTGCAGGATCATATCGGGTTGAGCGTCGCCGATCTCGACGCGTGGATCGCCAAATTGCGCCGCGAAGGCGTCGCCTTCCTCGAAGAACCCTATCCGCTTGGCGATACCCGCGCGGTGATGATCGAAGGCCCGAGCCGCGAAGCGTTGGAATTGGTCGAGGTCCGATAGACCAAAGAGAGATGCCCGGGCGTAGCGCACCCGGGCATTCGCGACCAGATTGCGTCAGCCCCGGTGGACGGCGCTGGGCCGCAAGCCCTCGCTCAGTCGAGTACGGGTTTCTCTGCGCGAACCACGCGCCGCATGGGCCTGGTGCCCCAACTTTGCCGCCGAACCGTTGACCTGGACCCATCCATGGCCGGGGTCGAACTTCTGTGCATATCCCCCAGCCAATACGTCGAACGCCTTATGCGCGTGGCCCTTCAGGTCGATGCCCCCATTGGCATGCTGATGCGCGAACCAGTTGGGCGTGATGAAATCGGTTACGAGCACGTCACCGATCTTGTAGCCGTACTGGTCGCTTTCGACCGGGTCGCAGACCTCTCCCGCCCAAAAGACGCCTTTGGGATCCTGATAGGCGCTATTCAGCCAAGGATCCACCGCCATCTCGCAGAGCTCGTAAGTCGCGCCGACGCTGAGGCTCGCGTTGTCGGCGTTGAGCGTCTTCACGAACACCTTGGATATCGGCAACCCCTCATTTGTCAGATCATGGTAGGCGAGCGCTCCGGCTTGGTCGCTATTATCCAGGAAGACGAGCCACCAGCTGCCGGCGGCGGGCATCTGGTGCTTGGGGACGAAAGTGAAGGTGGCGGCGTCGACGCCCCAGACCGGTCTCAAATCCTTGTTCCACTGCTGGTCGAAGGCAGGGATCATCTTCTGAACGTCGGCGTCGGACATGACGGTCAATTCGTTCATTACGGCGATTTGCGGCATTGATGTCTCCGTTGTCGCGGGTTTGCACCAGCCCCGGAACGGATGTTTCCGGCATCCTCTTTCTCGGGGCTACCCGGCTCCCAAATAGCGCACTGAGCACAAAAGACGTGTGATGCGCCTCACACTGGCGGCAAATTCTGCGCGGGGAGCAGCGCGGCTAACCCAGCCGGTAGAATTTCGTCGCGGTGCCGGCGAAGAGCGCGGCTTTCTCGGCGACGGAGCAGCCGGCGGCGATGTGCTTGAAGGCGTTCCAGAGGGCGGCGTAGCTGCAGCTGCCCTTGTCGACCGGGAAGTTGCTCTCGAACATCGCGCGCTCGGGGCCGAAGGCGGCGATGCAGGTCTCGATATAGGGCCGCCAGGCGGCGGCGAGGTCTTCCGATCTCGGCGGCAGTCCGCCGCTGTGGAATGTGAACCCGAACATCCGCATGCCGAGCCCGCCGAGCTTGACATGCACATTGGGGCAGGCCGCCAGCTCGTGGATCCGCCCGCTCCATTCGGCGAACACCTCGTCGCGCTGGCCGGCGTAGCGACCGAGGCCGATCGGGCCGCCGACATGGTCGAGCACGATCTGTGTCTCGGGAAAGGAGCGCGCCAGATCGACCAGCTCGCCGAGTTGCGTGTGGTACATCCACGCATCAAAGCTGAGACCTAGCGGCGCGAGGCGGGCGAAACCTTCCCGCACCCGCTTATCCGTCAGCAGCCCTTCCGGTCGGGTGACCATCGACCCCCATGCCGCCTGGTCGGGATGCGAGGCGGTGATAAATCGGATGCCGCGAAACCGGCCGCCGCCAGCCGCAATCATCTCCTCCAGCAGCTTCTCGACCGCCGTGCCGAGCGTCAGGTCCGCATAACCGACGATGCCGGCGCAGACCTGCGTCTTGCCGTATGTGCCGCTAGCGCTCATCGCGGCGACGCCGTTGGCAAATTCGATTTCGCCGACGGGACGCAGCTCGGCGGGTCCGGTTGCGCGGTACATCGACAGCCATTCGAGGTACACGGTCGCGGTGATGTTGTGCCCGGTGCCGAGATCGGCGAGCAGTTCGGGCAGCAAATACCGGCCGGTCTCGGGCCGATCAACCAAATGATGGTGTGGGTCGACGATCGGCAGCCCGGGCTCGACGATTTCTTCGCGACGTCGGTCGAGCCATTCCTGCCGTACCGGCAGATGCGAGCTGATCGCTCCTCCCGCGGTCGCGGATGGCATTGGCTCCCCCCCGGTTGGCGTGCTTCCGCCAGCTTACTGCAGTGTATCGGTCTCGCGCCTGCCGGTGCGCTCGACGGCGCGCTCTGCCAGGCGGTCGTACCCTTCCGCGATATCGAACATGATCCGCTTCGCCTCGGGGTCGGTCATGATTTCGGCGATGGTCCGAGTTTCTTCGGCGCGGCTCCACCAGTGTTCTGCGTCATCGAGCAGAGTTTTCATTTTACAACCTCCGCCACCGGTCGAAGCCTATCGCCGATCCCATGCGCGGTCATCAAAATTAGACGACATTTTGCCGCGGGGATATTTCCGGTAGTGAACGAGCAAAAGCACGACAAGTTGCTCGCAGCCGTAGCGATCTATTTCGTCGAAACGCGCGGGCAGCGGGCTGTCGAGGTCGAGGACGCCCAAGACGATGCCCTCTTCGATCAGCGGCACGACGAGTTCGGAGCGCGAATCCGGGTCGCAGGCGATGTGACCCGGGAAATCGTGCACATCCGGGACCAGCACAGTCGTGCCTCGGGCGGCGGCGGTGCCGCACACCCCCCTGCCGACAGGGATCCGCACGCAGGCGGGCTTACCCTGGAACGGGCCGAGGACCAGCTCCTCGCGGTTGCGGAAGTAAAACCCGGCCCAGTTGAGGTTCGGCAATCCGTGATAGATCAGCGCGGCCGTATTGGCGGCGTTCGCGACGAAGTCCGGTTCCCCGGCGATCAGCGCCGCGAGCTGCTGTGCGAGATCGCGATAAAGCTCCGGCTTCTCTGAGGCGGTCATTTTCGGCCCTCGCCAACCGGTGCCGCGCCGAGGTAGTGGGTCAGTTTGAATTGTAACGGGCGTTTTAGCGATAGACACGCATGCCCTGGCCATAGGGATTGGTCGGGCTATCTTGCCGGTACGGACTGCCGGCACCATACGGATTGTTGATGCTGTCCGGCGAATACGGACTGCCATATCGGCCATAAGGGTTGGCAACGCTGTTCGGGTCGTACTGGTTCGCGTTCAGATTGCCATGATATCCGCCTTGGCTGTCGTACATCCTGGGGCTATTGAAACTGTTGCCATATGGGTTACTAAACGTGCCAGGAGGTTGCGGCATGGCCGGTGGCCCGACATACGGATTAATCGAGTTATTTCCCAGATATTGCGCTTCCGCACCTACGTGGCCAATCGCCATAAGAGCCATTGCCAACAAAATCGCGCGCATGTTCGTCTCTCCCGAATTGGTTGAGAACTCACGCTAGGCTTCTATCCTATGAGAGTTGAGTGACAAGCGAATTCTTTTATCCGACCAACAAGGCCCACCACCGGAGCGCCGATCTTCGCGTTTCTCGAACACGCGCTCCATATCGGAGACCAACCATGTAGGGGTTGCGGCCCAAGCCAAGGTGTGGGAACGTCTCGCCCGGAGGGTTCCGCATATGCAAGACATCAGCGAGTCACCGTTCTTGAGCGGCACGGATACGGCGATCGCGGAATATCGGCTAGAGCGTCACCTGGAAAAACTCCGCGCCCATCGGCATTTGGAAATGGGAAACGTCGTGGATAATGCCGTTCTGTATGGCGAATTCCGTAGTCCGCAACTTCTGGCCGACGAACCATCGCCTTACCTCGGCCAAGGGCTTTCCGGTCCGCTCGGCTATTATTTGAGCGGTTCTGGCGTCATCCAATCGTACTGACGCAGACGTAAAAGCAAGATCTGCTGGCGCATAATTGCCGCCCGCGGCTGGGCTAAATTTGGTCTGATGGAATAAAAAATATGCTTCCGGTGTAGCTATTCTGTTCTCGCCAGCCATAAAAATTATATTTGCGGCCGAATGAACAATGCCTAAGTTTATGGTGTGAATTCGTACGGGCAACGCTCGTAATACCTCATATGCATAAAATGCCTGTTCCGTAGAGCCGCCATTAGAGCTTAAACACAAGGTTATGCTATGCGCATTTGGCCGAAATGTATTGACTGCTGCGATCAATTTCATGATCGCGATCCTATCAATAAAGAAGTTGAATCCTATGAAATAGTGTCTTAACTGCGGCTGCGGAGGAATCCCGGACATTTTTGGTCTCCCAATGGTCTTATCCGACCAACCGATCGGCAAGTTTGGTTGCGTTCCGTTCTTCCCATTCTTCGATCACCCGAACCATGTCGATCAGCGACCACAACTTGGCAGTCACGCGCGCCGCCATCGCCGGAGTTATCCGCAAGGTTTGATGAATGCGAACGAAATTGTAGTGCATGAAGTGGATCGCGACCGAATGGGCGTGGTTCTCTGCCTTTTTGCTGAAGCCGTTGCTCAGCCGAGTAAACCTGCGCATTGACATACGCATCGTCAAATTCTGCCGCTCAACATAGCTGGTTGAGATGTGCTTCGGGTCCGGATCTCCGGTGCAACAGAACGTTTTCGTCCCCTGGATCTGCGCCGGACTGTACCGACCGGCCGGGTGAGGAACCTCGCCATAGAGCTTGATGAGTTGGGCGTAATCGACATCGGCCCCAAAGCCGGCCTCAACCGCCTCAAGGTAGGCGCGGTGCCCGTCGCTCGTCACCTGCACGCGATTGGCGAGACGCCGCGATAGATCACAGACAAACTCGATCGCCGTCGCGCCGCTGCGGTCGCCGATGCGCCATGACGGGATCAGCTTGGTTTCTGCATCGATCGCAACCCACGTCCAAATATCTCCGGCTTCTTCGGGCGGCTTCTTCGCAAACGGCACGTTGCGCTGTTTCGCGTAGCAAAATGCCCAAATCTCGTCGAGCTGGAACCGCTTGCAGGTCAAATCGCGGAACGCTTGATCCTGATAAGCAGAGAACGCCTCGCCAGCGTCCTCCAGCAGCTTGACGATTGTGTTCTTGCTGGCGCCCGTCATTCGCACAATGGCTCGGATGCTGTTGCCCTCGACCATCATGCCGAGGATCTGAGCGCGGCGTTCGGTGGTCAGTCTGTTCATACTGACCTTTATACGAGAGCGTATTCGCATTGTCAATGCTCGAAAGAAAGCGGGCGGAGAATATCCCCGCCCGTTTCCTAGATTTGCGTGCCAAGAGCGTTAAGCTGCGCGGCGCCAGCATCCTTCAGTTTCCGTGAACACGGCCATTTCATGAGCCTTGCTGTCCATCCGATCCAGCAATTCCAGGAGTTCCCGGACATTAACCTTTCCGCCAACCTGTTCCCCATATAAGACCCTGATCAATCTGTCGGCTGGACCGGAAATTTTGCTTGTCCCTTTCTCCCATCGCGCCACCTGTTGCGCGTCATACCCAAAGAGACGCGCCAATTCAGATTGGGTCAGGTCCATCTCGACCCTAAGAAATCTGAGTTCCTTTCCGTCCAACAGCTTCTTTTGTTTTACTAAGTATATTCCTATAGCTTCACGCAACCCGTCCAAATCTTGGATCGTAACGCTTTCGCCATACGGCGTATCCTCTACCTCATATCCACTAAGAAGATAAATATAGTCCAATCCGCATCCAGTATAGTGGAACGGCTCCTTTTCGGGTTCATCCCCATATCGCCAGGGGCTGAAGTGCCTCATGATAGATCCTCCCACTCTACGGTCTTCACGAACAGTTTCCCGTCGCGAAGAATGACTACAACAACTCCTGCTTCCCGCCCTCCTCTGATAGAATTGATCATCTTGCATTTCCACTCACTGTCACCTTTACCTTTCTCTGGGTCTCCAGCTATCGTTCCCGATCGCAGGGTGCGAAGCACGTCAGCATCAACGAGGTCACGTTCAACCATTCGTTCGAGCGCATGACGACTCCATTTCACATTTTTCGAACTCGATGGCCGCGTTGCGGATTCTCTGTTCTGCGACGCGCGCCGTGAGGCGAAGCGCCACGACGGCCGCTAGGCGGCGCTTATCTCGTGACATCCACCTATCATATCGATAGGCGCTGCAAACTGTCAACAGGGAATGTTGATTTAAGTGCGTGGCTTCGTTTTCGACCAACGCGCGAGGGCCGCGTGGCGCGCGGATATCTTTTTTTGTTCAGAGGTAAGGGCTTTCGCTCTAGCCGCTCCGCCCTTCTTGCCCCCGAGGCGTCCCAGCTCGACGGCGGCCGGATGTTTTCCGTCCTCGACGTGGTCCTCGACCTGCCCGGTGGCGATATCGACGATCAACTTCCCGAGCTGGATCGGGTCGCGCGGACGCTTGAGACGACGGGTTGCCATGTCGGATAATATGGCATGGTGCGCGCCGATCCGAAACCCGGCGTCAAGGTGGCGTGGCGATTGTTACAATTCAAACTGACCCACTACCCGCGCCGATGCTGGCTTGGCGGCCGAGGCGCCTATATGATTAAGCGCTCCTAACTGCGGCTTACAATGCTGCTCGGCCTCAACATTCGCGACATTGTATTGATCGATCGCCTCGATCTCGCGCTCCGTCCCGGCCTCTGCGTCTTGACCGGCGAGACCGGCGCCGGCAAGTCTATCCTACTCGATGCGCTGGGTCTGGCGCTCGGGAAGCGGGCGGAGAGCGGGCTGGTCCGTCCGGGCGCTCAGCAGGCCGTCGTATCGGCGGAATTCGCGGTCGACCGCAACCACCCGGCGCACGCGATCCTGCGCGAGGCCGGGCTCGACGGCGAGGGCGAGGCGATTGTCTTGCGCCGCCTCGTCGGGGCCGATGGGCGCAGCCGCGCCTTTGTCAACGACGAGCCGGCAGGCGTCGGGTTGCTGCGCCAGCTCGGCGAGAGCCTCGTCGAGATTCAAGGCCAGTTCGAGCAGCGCGGGCTGCTCGACCCCACCAACCACCGCATGATCCTCGACGCCTTCGCCGAGCACCGCGTGACCCCGAAAGCGCTCGCAAAGGCCTGGGACGATTGGCGCGAAGCGCGGCAGCGCGAGGCCGACGCGGCGCGCCAGCTCGCGGCGAGCCGTGACGAAGAGGACTTGCTGCGCCACCATTTGGCCGAGCTCAATTCGCTGGCACCGGAAGAAGACGAAGAGGATCGCCTCGCCGCCCGGCGCACCTTGTTGCAGGATGCCGAGCGGCTGGCCGAGACTTTGACCGAGACGATCGGTGAGCTCGACGGCAACGCCGGCGCGCAAGCCGCGTTGGCGCGCGCGGCGCGCCGGCTGGAACGGGCCCGCGAGCGCGCGCAGGGTCTGCTCAATTCGGCCCTTGCCGCCACCGAGCGCGCCGCCGCGGAAACCGCCGAGGCGCTTTCCCTGCTGGAGGCGACGGCGCGCGATCTCAAGGCCGATCCGCGTGAGCTCGAGAAGGTCGAGGAGCGGCTCTTTGCGCTGCGCGCGGCGGCTCGCAAGCACCAGGTGACGGTCGCCAATTTGCCGGCGTTGCGTGAGCAGCTGAGTGACAGGCTCGCCGAGATTGAAGTCGGCGCCGATAGCGTCGAGCATCTGGCCGGGGCCACCGCCGAGGCCCGTGCCCGTTTCATCGCAGCCGCTGAGGCGGTGTCCCGCGGGCGTGCCGCCGCCGCCGCACGGCTCGATGCCGGTGTCGCGGCCGAACTGAAGCCGCTGCGCCTCGACAAGGCGCGGTTTCGCACCGTGCTGACGCCGCTCGCCGAGGACGATTGGGGCGAATACGGCTGCGAGCGCGTGCATTTCGAGGTCGCGACCAACTCCGGCGCGGGGTTCGGGCCGCTGGCGCGCATCGCCTCGGGCGGCGAGCTGTCGCGCTTCATGCTGGCATTGAAGCTCGTACTGACCGGTACCTCCACGGTGCCGACCTTGATCTTCGATGAGGTGGACAGCGGCATCGGCGGCGCGGTCGCGGCCGCGGTCGGCGAGCGCCTGCAGCGGCTGGGCACAAATCTGCAGGTCCTCGTCGTAACACATTCGCCGCAGGTCGCGGCGCGGGGCGCCTATCACTGGCGCGTCGCGAAGCGGCTCGCCGCGCGCGAGACGGTGACCCGCGTCGAGGAGCTCGACGAGGATACGAGACAGGAGGAGATCGCCCGCATGCTGTCCGGCCGCAACGTCACCGCCGAGGCGCGCGCCGCTGCGGCGAGCCTGATCGCCGGAGGCCGCGCATGAGCGCTTCGACCGCCTCGCGGCGTCGTGAGGAGCCGGAGCTGCGGCCCATCGATGCGCTCACCGAGGAGGAGGCCCGGACCGAGCTCGCCGCGCTGGCGGAGGAGATCAAGCGCCACGACCGACTTTATTACACTGACGCGGCGCCCGAGATTTCCGATGCCGATTACGACGCGCTGCGCCGCCGCAACACCGAGATCGAAGCTCGCTTCCCGGAGCTGATCCGCAGCGACAGCCCGACGCGCCGGGTCGGCGCCGCCCCCGCCGCCGGCTTCGCCAAGGTCACCCATTCCCGGCCGATGCTGTCCTTGGAGAACGCGTTCGAAGAACAGGATGTGCGCGACTTCTTCGCCGGTGTCCGCAATTTCTTCCGGCGCACGGCGACCGAAGCGCTCGTCGCCGAGGACAGGATCGAGATCATGGCCGAGCCCAAGATCGACGGGCTCTCGATCGCGCTCACCTACCGGGACGGCCGCCTCGTGTTGGGGGCGACGCGCGGCGACGGCACCACGGGCGAAAACGTCACGACGAACCTCCGGACGCTCGACACGGTGCCGAAAATCCTCCGGGGCAAGAGCTGGCCCGAGGCGGTTGAAATCCGCGGCGAGGTCTATCTCGAGCGGGCCGGCTTCTTCGCGTTGAACGAGGAGCGGGCGGCTGCCGGAGAATCGGTCTTTGCCAATCCGCGCAACGCCGCGGCCGGCTCGCTGCGGCAGCTCGATTCGGCAATCACCGCGCGCCGGCCGCTCAAATTCTTCGCTTATGCCTGGGGCGAGGCGAGCGCGCCGTTCGCCCGGACGCATGACGAAGCGCTGGCGCAGTTCCGGAGCTGGGGGTTTTCGGTTAATCCCCGCTCGCGCCTGTGCCATGGCGTCGAAGAGGCGCTCGCCTATTGCCGCGAGATTGCCGCCGAGCGCGCAGAACTGCCCTACGACATCGACGGCGTCGTCTACAAGGTCAACGACCTGGCGCTGCAGGAACGCCTCGGCATGGTCAGCCGTGCGCCGCGCTGGGCGGTTGCGCAGAAATTCCCGGCGCAGCAGGCGCAGACGGTGTTGCGTGACATCTCGATCCAGGTGGGCCGCCAGGGCTCATTGACGCCTGTGGCGATGCTCGAGCCGATCACGGTTGGCGGCGTCGTCGTGCAGCGCGCCACGTTGCACAACGAGGACGAGATCGAGCGCAAGGATGTCCGTATCGGCGACACCGTTGTCGTGCAGCGGGCCGGCGATGTGATCCCGCAGATCGTCTCCGTCGTCCTCGATCGCCGCCCGAAGGACGCGGTGCCGTATCAATTTCCGGATCACTGCCCGATCTGCGGCAGCCTCGCGGTGCGCGAGCCGGGCCAGGTGGCGCGGCGCTGCACCGGCGGGTTGATATGCGCCGCGCAGGCGGTCGAGCGGTTGCGGCATTTCGTGTCGCGCCATTGCTTCGATGTCGAGGGGCTCGGCGAGAAACACATCAGCGCTTTTTGGCAAGATGGGCTGATCCGTCAGCCGGGGGACATCTTTCGGCTCGACCCCGAGGTGATCGCCAAGCGCGAAGGATGGGGCGAGCTCAGCGCTCGCAATCTGATGGCGGCGATCGACGAGCGCCGGCGAATTTCGCTCGAACGCTTTATCAATGCTCTCGGCATTCCGCAGGTCGGCGAGGCGACGGCACGGCTCCTCGCCCGCCACTACCGGTCGCTCGCCGCGTGGCGGCGCGAGATGGAGGCTGCGCAAGACCCGGACGGCGAGGCGCGGGCGGGGCTCCTCGACATACACGGCATCGGCGAGGACATGGCCGCCGACATCCTCGGCTTCTTTGCCGAGCCGCATAACCGCGCCGTGCTCGACGACCTCGCGCGCGAGGTGACGGTCCTCGATTACGAGGCGCCGGCGCAGCGCACCGCTTCGCCGCTCGCCGGCAAGACGATCGTCTTCACCGGAACAATGGAAGCGATGAGCCGCTCCGAGGCAAAGGCCCGTGCCGAGGCGCTCGGCGCCAATGTCACGGGGTCCGTCTCGGCCAAGACCGATTACGTCGTCGCCGGCGCCGATCCCGGCTCAAAGGCGACAAAGGCGGCCGCGCTCGGCGTCACCTTGCTCGACGAGACCGCCTGGCTCGCCCTCGCCAGCGAAACCGCGGGATGACGGCGGCAGGTGTTCCGCGATATTGACGACGAACGTCTGGAACCGGTGCTCGGGATAACAGTCGAACGGACTGCCGAGGCCCAGCGAGAGCCGGCGCTCTTTTTCGCTTCACCGGCGGAGGCCGGTGCCCATGGATCGATGGGTCCCGGCCGGAGCCTGTCCTCGGGCCGCCCGGAGGGCGGACCCGTGGGCCGGGAAGACGAGAACGACGTGCTGCGACGACCGGACCCATCTGAAAGAGAACAACAAGTCGAGCGGTCTCGCTGGTGGGTGCGGCTGCGCGGGCCGGTCGGCTCGCTGCTATTACACCTGCTGCCGTTGTTGCTGCTGATCGACTGGCCGATTTCGCCGCCCGCCGAGACCGAGCCGATACCCGTCCAGCTGGTATTCGAGCCGCCTCCAAAGGCTACGCCACCGGCTCCGGTACGGCAGCCCAAACCCACTCCGCCGCCACCACGGGGTCGCATCGCATCGGAGGATCTCGGCGAACCCGAAGCCAAACAGGTCGACAAGCCGAAGGGCGACCCGCCGGCGGCCGAAAAACCGGCCAAGACCGAAACTCCACCTGCCGAGACGAAACCGCCCGAAAAGCCGCAGCAGACCGCAGCGTTGGCGGCGCCGCCGCTCCCGCCGGCGAAACCGGATGCGCCAAAGCCCGACCCTGTCCCCAAGCCCGCGCCAAAGCCGAACCCGGCGGCGCATCAGGTGCCGCGGCGGGTCGAAGACCCGGCGAATATGGCGCCCCGCCGGGGGAGGTTCCCCGGCCCCGCGGCTACCCGCGACGAGTACCTCGCCTATATGCATTCGCTGATCCGGCAGCACTACAGTATGCTGTCGCAGGCCATGCTGGGTGACCGTCGCGGCATGACGGTCATCGAGTTCGTCGTCCTCGACGACGGCAAGATCGCACTCCTCAAGATCAGGCGCAGCTCCGGCTATTCCGACATTGACAACCGCGTCGCGGAAATGGTCGCCGCCGTCGGCCATTTCCCGCCCCTGCCCCAGTGGTTCCAGGGCCTCGCGATGCCCTTCGAATTCGGCTTCCCGTTCCCCGAGGCTCTCCGGGAGTAAATGTCGTGACCATTCCGGCCGATCCGATCGTCACCTCGGTGATCCAGCATCGCCTGTTGGCGATCGTCGAGGAGATGGGGGAGGCGATGCTTCGCACCTCCTATTCGCAAATCCTCAATTCGAGCCGTGATTTCTCGACGGCTATCTGCGATCTCGACGGCCGGCTGATCGCGCAGGCCGAGCACGTGCCGATCCATGTCGGCGCCCTGCCTTTTGCGGCGAAGGCGATGACTGAGTTTTTTGGTGACGACATCCACCAGGGTGATGTTTTCCTGCTCAACGACCCGTACCACGGCGGCAACCATCTGCCCGATTTGACCGCCTTTGTGCCCGTATTCGAAGGCGACCTGCCGCGCTTATGGTCGATCAACCGGGCGCATCAGAGCGACATCGGCGGCGCGACGCACGGCGCCTACAACGCCGCCGCGACCGACATTTGGCAGGAAGGCATTCGCATCACGCCGTTACGGCTTTACGATCGCGGCGAAGTGCGCCGCGATCTCCTGGAGATGATCGCGACCAATGTCAGGCACCCGCGCGATTTCCGCGGCGATCTCGCGGCGATGATCGGCTCGGCGCATGTCGGCGAGCGGCGGGTGCTCGCGCTGGCGGCCGAATTCGGCTGGCCGCTCGCCAATGCTGCAATCGAGGCGGTGCTCGACGGCGCCGAACGCCAAACCCGCGCGGTCATCGCCCAATGGCGGGACGGCGTCTACCAAGGTGAGGCATTGCTCGACGATGACGGCCGCGGCAACAATGACATTCACATCCGCGCGACGGTAACGAAGTGCGGCAGCGATCTGACGATCGACCTCTCCAACTCGCATGAGCAGGTGACGAGCTTCGTCAACTCATCCTACCCGAACATGTATTCGTCGGTCGTCGTCGCGCTGTCCTACCTGATCGACCCCGACACACCCAAAAACGACGGCACCTTCCGCCCGCTGACGGTCATTGCAAAACCGGGCACGGTGGTGTGGGCCAACCCCGGAGCACCGGTCACCCTCGCAACCAACCACTGCGGGCAGGAGATCATCGAGGCGATCATCAAGGCATTGGCGCCGGCCTGCCCCGATCGCGCCATGGCCGGCTGGGGACGCCGCTTCCGCATCGCCATCCAGGGGAAGGATCCGCGATCCGATAAGCCGTTCATCTGGCATTTCTTTCAGGCCCGGCCCGGCGGCGGGGCGTCGCCGGCGGGCGACGGGTGGCCCGGGGCCGGCGAATGGCAGGCCGCCGGTGGAATCAAATTCGGCAGCCTCGAAGTGACCGAAGTGCGCTTCCCGCTGTTCTTCCGCCGTCACGAATTCCGCCCCGATTCCGGCGGTGAAGGCAAATTCCGCGGCGGCCCCGGCGGGGTTGTCGAGATGGTCATCGAAACCGCCGAGCCGGCGGTCGGCAACACCGCCGGTGACGGCGTGCGCCACGGCGCCTGCGGCATCCTCGGCGGCGCGGATGGCCTGCCGCAGCGCTATATGCTCTATTCCGATAGTCGGCCGCCGCGCGCGATCCGAACCAAGGAAACCGGCCTGGTGATCCGCCCCAACGATGTGCTGATCCTGAAATCCGGAGGCGGCGGCGGTTGGGGCGATGCCGCCCAGCGCGATCCCGCAGCGATCGCGAGCGACATCGAGAATGGCTTCGTGACGGAGAGTGCAGTCGCCCCTCACCCCGACCCTCTCCCCGCAAGCGGGGCGAGGGGGAAAGATTCCCTCGCCCCGCTTGCGGGGAGAGGGTTAGGGTGAGGGGGCGCCCTCGTGTACCGGATCGGCATCGACGTCGGTGGGACCTTTACCGATCTCGTTGCGGTCGACGATTTCGGTAACGCGACTCTGGCCAAGGTCACCTCTACTCCCGAAGATCCGTCGATCGGCGTCATCGATGGGCTCGGGCTGCTGGCGGAAACGCTCGGGACCGCGCTCGCGGCGCTACTGGCCGAGACGGAGCGGGTCGTGCACGGGACGACGGTCGCGACCAATGCGCTGCTCGAACACAAGGGGGCCCGAGTCGGTCTCTTGACGACCGAAGGCCATCGCGACGTGATCGAGATGCGCGAAGGGCTGAAGGACGACCGCTACAATCTGCGTCTGCCACCGCCCGAACAGCTGGTTCCGCGCAAATTGCGCTTCGGCGTGCGCGAGCGGCTGCGCGCCGACGGCAAGGTCGAGACACCGCTCGACCCCGTGTCGCTCGATCGCGCCGTCCATGCGCTGAAACGGGAACGGGTCGAAGCTGTCGCGGTCTGCTACCTCCACGCCTACCGCGACCCGCGGCACGAGCTGGCGACCAAAGCGGCGATCGAAAGAGCACTGCCGGGAATATACGTCTCGTTGTCCTCGGAGGTGTTCCCGCAGATCAAGGAATACGAGAGGGTCTCGACGACCGTCGTCAACGCCTATGTCGGGCCGGTCTTGTCGCGCTATCTGGCGCGGCTCGAAGACCGGCTCGCGCAAGCCGGCTACGGCGGGCCGACCCTGATCATCCAGTCGCATGGCGGTGTCGCGCCGATCGCCGAATCCGGGCGGCTGGCGGCCGGTGCCGTGCTGTCCGGCCCCGCCGGCGGCATAGCCGGCAGTGTCCACGCCGCGCGGTTGCTCGGAGAACACAATCTGATCCCGTTCGATATGGGCGGGACCAGCACCGACATCTCGCTGATCGTCGGCGGCCAACCGACTCTGGACACAGGCCGCCGGGTCGCCGGGCACGCGATCGCGCTGAACAGCCTCGACATCGCCAGCATCGGTGCCGGCGGCGGCTCGATCGCCCGGGTCGACGCGGGCGGCATCCTGCATGTCGGCCCGCAGAGCGCCGGCGCTCTCCCCGGGCCTGCCTGTTATGGGACCGGCGGCACAGCCGCGACGGTCACCGACGCCAATCTGGTGCTCGGCTATCTCGATCCGGCGAGCTTTCTCGGCGGGAGGCGCCGTCTCGACCGGTCGGCCGCCGAGACCGCAGTCGACAGTATCGCCGCCAAGCTCGGAATCGACCGGGTCGCCGCGGCAGGCGGTATCCACCGGGTCGTCAACACCACGATGGCCGAGGGAGTACGGCTCGTCTCGGTGCGCCGTGGCGTCGATCCCCGGCACTCCGCGCTGCTCGCCTTTGGCGGCGCTTCGGGGCTGCACGCGACCGAAATCGCGCGGCAGCTCGATCTGTCACGGGTCATCGTGCCGCGTGTCGCCGCGGTGCTGTCGGCCTGGGGGATGCTGACGACCGATCTGCGCTTCGAGGTCGCGCGCACGCATATCGGCGACATGCGGGCGCTCGATGGCGGAGCGGTGAAGCGTCTGTTCGCCGAAATGGAAGCCGAGGGGCTCGAACGGCTGCGCGCCTCCCCCGGATCGGGGCCTGGGGCAGGGTTCGACGGGCCGGTGCGCACGGCGCGGTCGGTTGATATGCGTTATGGCGAGCAGGTCTTCGAGATCGCCGTCCCACTCGACGGGGTCGATTGGGAAGCCGCCGATCCGCTGCCGCAGATCGTCGAGCGGTTTCATCGCCGCCATGAGGAGTTCTACACCTATTGCCTTCCCGACCAGGAGACGGTGCTCGTCAATGCCAGGGTCGCGGTCGTCGGCCTTTTGTCGGCGCTGCCCCAGGAGCCCGATCTGCCCGAGGTCTCGCCGGCCGCCCCACGCGGCGAGAGGCGGACCTATCTCGACGACTGGGTCACTTCCCCGCTTTACGATTTCGACGCGCTGGCCCCCAAACAAACCATAGCAGGGCCGGCGATCATCGAATCGCCGATGACAACGGTCCTGCTGCGCGAGGGCGAGGTCGCCACGGTTACTCCGCTCGGCTGGCTCGATGTTATCGTGCCGCCCCGCGCCACAAGGATGGTGATGTAACCGCGAGTTGCCGCGTATAATGCCGAAAACGGCTGTTGCGAGGTGTGGGAAATGGCTCGCAATCCACAAGAGGCGGCGCTCGCTCTGCACCGGTTCGGGTTTGGGCCGCGCGCCAGATCGATCGAGGCGATCGCCGACGATCCGCGCGGCGCGCTGATCGCCGAGCTGGATAGGCCGGGTGCGGCGCAGATCACGAACCCCGATCTGCTGACTAGCGGCGCGGCCAATCGCGCCGTCTTTGAATACAATGCCGAGCGCAACGCCGAGAAAAAGCGCCCGCGCCCGGATTCCGCGCAGGCCGCGATGGAGGCTGCGCCTGCCCAGCCCGAGGCGGTGCCGTTGCCGCGGCAGCTCTTTCGCAAAGAAGCCAGGGCGCGCATCGATGCGGCCCTCGACGCCGAGATCGGCTTTGTGGAGCGGCTGGTGTGGTTCTGGTCGAACCATTTCTGCGTCAATCAGGAAAAGACGGTCATGGCCGGCGGCTATGAGCGCGAGGCGATCCGCCCGCACGTCTTGGGCCGGTTCGCCGACATGCTGCTCGCCGCCGAAGGCCATCCGGCGATGCTGCTCTATCTCGACAACGCGCAGTCGATGGGGGCCGACTCGGTCGCCGGCGTCAATCGCGACAAGGGCCTCAACGAGAATTTGGCGCGCGAGGTCCTCGAATTGCACACCCTCGGCGTGCGTACCGTCTACACGCAGGACGACGTCACCAATTTCGCCAAGGTGCTGACCGGCTGGACGATCATCCCGACTGTCACCAACCCGGACCACGGCGGCGAGTTCGTCTTCATCAAGCGTATGCACGAGCCCGGCTCGGAAACCATTATCGGCAAGGAGTACGACGAGGCCGGGATAGAGCAGGGCCGGGCGGTGCTCGCCGACCTTGCCCGCCATCCGGCAACCGCGAAGCACGTCGCAACCAAGCTGGCGCGCCATTTCATCGCCGACGACCCGCCGCCGGCGCTCATCGAGCGGCTGACGCAGCGCTTTCTCGACACCGACGGTGACCTCAAGGACGTCACGATGGCGCTGATCGCGGCACCCGAAGCCTGGGCGCCGGAGCAGGCCAAGATGAAACGCCCGGGCGAATGGATCGTCGCGGCATTGCGCGCGACCGGGGAACGCGGCGATATCGTCCGCTTTCTGCAGGCGCAGGCTTTGCTCGGAGAGCCGCTCTGGCGGCCGCCGGCGCCCAAGGGTTTCTCCGATGAAAATGCGGCTTGGCTCGATGGCCTGGCGCAACGGCTCGATATGGCCAATGCTTTTGCGCACCGCGAAGGTTTGGCCCTCGAACCAAAGGCAATCATGGAGACGGCGCTGGGGCCGCTTGCCTCGGTGGAGACTCGCCGAACGATTGCCCGCGCCGAGAGCAGGCCGCAGGCGCTGACTTTGTTGTTGATGACGCCGGAATTCCAGCGGAGGTGACGATGCCAGCCGTATTTCACGCTCCGACCAGACGCGAGCTATTGCTCGGTTCCGGAGTGCTGTTCGCTTGGGCTGCGGTGCCGCGCCTCGCTCGCGCCGACGGCCGCGACCCGCGGTTTCTGACGATCGTTCTCCGCGGCGCGCTCGATGGGCTTGCCGTCGTCGCGCCTGTCGGCGACCCCGATTGGGAAAAGCTGCGCGGGGACAAGGCACTGTTGTTGACCGGCTCGACTCCGGCGCTGCCGCTCGACGCCTTCTTCGCGCTGAACCCGGCGATGCCGAACCTGCATCGCCTCTACCAAGCGGGGCAGGCAACGATCGTGCATGCGGTCGCGACCCCCTATCGCGAGCGCTCGCATTTCGACGGGCAGGACGTGCTCGAGAGCGGGGTCCCCAAGCCGGGCGCAGCCGATACCGGCTGGCTCAATCGCACACTCGCGACGCTCGAGGCCGGCGGACGGGCCGATCCGCACCCGCGGCAGGCCTTTGCGGTTGGGCCGATAACGCCGCTCGTCGTGCGGGGCCCGGCGCCGGTCTTGTCGTGGGTCCCGCCGAAGCTGCCGCCGGTCGGCGACGATACGACGATGCGCCTCTTGGATCTTTACAGCCATACCGACCCGACCTTTGCGCGGGTGCTCGATGAGCGGATCGGGCTGGCGGCGATTGCCCGCGCCAACGCAATGAACAGCGAGCCGGGCGAGGAGCGCCCGGCAATCCAGGCCGGCGGCATCGCGCAGTTGCGCAGCTATTTCGCCGACTCGGCCGGCGCCGCGGCAAGATTCCTCGCTGGACCGGACGGCCCGCGGGTCGGCGCGCTCGCCTTCGACGGCTGGGACACACATGTCAACGAAGGCATCGACAAGGGCCGGCTCGCCAACCTGCTCGGCGCGCTCGACGGCGCGATCGCCGCGATCGAAACGAATATGGGCGAGGCCTGGCGTGAAACCGTTGTCGTGCTGATCACCGAATTCGGCCGCACCGCGCGTATCAACGGCAATGATGGCACCGACCATGGCACCGCGACCGTGGCATTGCTCGCCGGCGGCGCATTGAAGGGCGGCCGCGTCATCGCCGATTGGCCGGGCCTCAAAGAAGCCGATCTCTACGAAAAGCGCGATCTGAAGCCGACGGCCGATCTGCGCGCCGTCCTCAAGGGGTTGCTCCGTGACCACCTCCGCGCCGACGAGCAAAGGCTGGAGGCCACTGTGTTCCCCGACAGCGCCGCGGCGAAGCCGTTGCAGGGGCTGCTCGCCTGAGGCTTTAATGGCGTCCTAATCCGATCAGGACGCCCGATGAACGATCTGAGCCTGCCGAGCCCCGTCGCCCGCGCCCGCGATCTCGCCCGATTGATCGCCGCGGAGGCGGACGCGATCGAGCGCGGGCGGCGATTGACCGAGCCGGTGGTCGAGGAATTGCACGCGGCGCGGCTCTTCCGCATGCTCTACCCGCGCTCGGTCGGCGGCGACGAGGTCGAGCCGGCGGTCTACATCGACGCGGTCGGCGAATTGGCGCGGGCCGACGGCTCGGTCGGCTGGTGCGCCTCGATCGCCAACAGCACCGGTCTCTTCGCGCCCTATCTCGAGCCGGAGGCGGCGCGCACCGTGTTTGAGCCGCCGCGCGCGACCTGCGCCTGGGGACCGCCCAACGATTGCCGCGGGATCGCGGTGCCCGGCGGGTACCGCGTCACCGGCCGCTGGGATTTCGCCAGCGGCTGCCGGCACGCGAGCTGGATGGGCGCGCACGGCACGGTCGTCGAGCCGGACGGCTCGTTGCGCCTCAACAATTTCGGCCGGCCGACCCTGCGCACCTGGCTGTTCCCGGTGGAACAAGCGAATTTGCTCGACAATTGGAACCCGATCGGCCTGCGCGGCACGGCGTCGGAATCCTACACGGTCGAGGATTTGTTCGTCCCCGAGGAATTCACCGGCACGCGCGAGGACCCGACCCTGCGCCGCGAGCCCGGCCCCCTCTACGCCTTCCCGCAGCAGACCCTCTATTCGGTCGGCATCGCCTCGGTCGCGCTCGGCATCGCCCGCGGCATGCTCGACGCCTTCATTGAACTGGCCTTGCGCAAGACCCCGCGCGGCACCGGCCGGCTCGCCGATAACGCGGTGATCCAGGCCGAACTGGCGCGCGCTGAAGCCCGCCTCGGCGCCGCCCGCTGCTACCTGATCGACACGGTGACCGAGATCTACCGCCGCGCCGGCCCGTCATGCCCGATCGACATCCCAGACCGCGCCCGAGCCCGCCTCGCCGGCTCCAACGCCATCACCGGCGCCGGCGAAGATCGCGACCGGACGTCAGGCGGCCTTGTATGTCCGGTTGGCGATCTGCGCCGGCGCTGCCCTTCGAGCGCCGCTTCCGCGACATCCACACCCTCTCCCAGCAGATCCAGTCGCGCGACGCCCATTACGAAACCGTCGGCCAAGTCCTCCTCGGCAACCCGCCCGAGGTGTTCCTGTAGGTCTCCAAAGGTCGGCCCCGCGCCGGAAAAGTCAGGGAAAAATCCGAAATCATCAGTTTAACCGTCGATATATTGTTTTAGTTCAATGGCTTGTGGAAAATCCCCGACGCGCGCAGCAGGGAATTGCATTTCCCTGCCAAGCACCTTTGCAGGGAAACGGCAGGGAAATCCGAATGGGATGCGATCGCGGAGGGTTTCATGACGGCGTAGGCTACGCTTCGATCTTGGCATCAGCATGGCCGAGGATGCCCGCTCCTAACTCTAAGCGAGCCTCACGCCGTGGGACCCGAGTGGACAAGCCAACTGCGTCGACACCCTCGATACTCAACTGTGGGTCCGCTTAGTGCCAGCCGACGCCTCGTCGGGCCTCCTCAAACCGCCGCAGTCGACCCACAAGGCCATCGTCGCACTCGCGATCGAACGGCTGCATCTGCCCCGGAGCCGTCATCGAGCCGCGTGTGCCTCCCTCCGGGCAGCGGCGTCGGGGAAATGCGGCTCGTCTACACCGAGATGTTCTTCGCCCACCAATCGTGTTGGTTGCAGGTGCTGGTCACGGTCAACTTCCCGGTATACCCGGGCGGCAGCGTGTGCTCCGAAACCGGCTGGTCCTTATAAGTGAAGGTTTTGCGGCTGAGAAACGTCCCGTCTGCCAGCACCACGGTGTGGCTGACGATGTAGTGCTCCTCGCTCATCGGATGTGGCGTCTTGACCGTCAGCTTGCCAGCAGCCACCGTCGTCTCCGGGATATGCAACTTTTCTACCTTACTCCCAATGTCCCGGGTCGCCTTCCGTAAACACCACATTCTTATACCGCTCGGCACTTTCCGCCCTGCTAGCAACCGGCATCGCTGCCGCCGCGACCACGCCGAGGATGGTGGATTTCGCAAATTCCCTGCGCTGCATCGAAACTCTCCTTGTCCGAGACCTTAATTTGCGTTCGGTGGAATAAGCCAGTTTCGATAGATGTACAACGAGGCCGCCCAGGGGTTCGGCCTAACCAGAGTGACCTCCTCGGATGCTATATGGGCAGGGCGTGAGGGTCGAGAGTTGACCGCCGCTATCCGCGTTGCGTCGCCGGTTGCCAGCCAACCGAGTGCTGCAGGACAAGATCGGCCACCTGCTCAAGCGTGCGGCGGGTCGGCCGCGATCGAATTTTCGTTGCGACGCGCCTCGGTCAGAAGGAAGATCGTGCTCAACAGCCTGGGGCATCCGGGGATATCGGATGACGCAGTGACGAGGATAGGCACAACCCCGCGACGAGACCGCGCCGGCATCGCCTGGCTCGCCATCTGCAATATTTAGAGCCTGACCCAAAAGCCTACGTCGCCTGGTCATCGACAGCCACTGACTGCTTTCGAAACCCGCAACGGCCGCTCAACCTTTGCCGCGGGAACCGCTCTTAATGCCCCAGAGGGACCCTCGCCAGCCTAATCGGATCGCATCGTTTGAGAGGAACCAAATTATTTACGCAGGTTACTCGCCTACGTAAGGACGAGGCCATGAACGTGCTGATCAGCGGGGCGGGCATCGCCGGACCGACCCTGGCCTTCTGGCTCGGGAAATACGGATTTGCGCCGACGCTGGTCGAGAGCGCGCCTGCTTTGCGGACTAGCGGCTATGTGATCGATTTCTGGGGACTCGGCTACGATATCGCCGAGAAAATGGGGCTGCTGCCCGACATCGCCAGCATCGGCTATCACATGCAGGAGCTGAGGATCGTCGATGACTGCGGCCGGCGGCTATCAGGATTTGGTGTGCAGGTGTTCCGCCAGCTCACCGGCGGGCGATACATCACGCTCGGGCGCAGCGACCTCTCGAAGCTCATCTACGACCGGATCAGCCGGAGGTGCGAGATCATCTTCGGGGACAGCATCACCAGTCTGCGCCAGGCGCACGGCGAGGTGCATGTGGAATTCGAGCATGGCGGTGAACGGCGCTTCGATCTGGTCATCGGCGCCGACGGACTTCATTCCCGCGTGCGCAAACTCGTCTTTGGACCGCAGGACTGCTACGAGAAGGACCTCGGCTATCGGGTCGCTGCCTTCGAAACCGGCGGGTACAGGCCGCGCAACGAGCTCGTCTACACTATCCACTGCGCTCCCGGCCGGCAGGTGGGCCGTTTCGCCCTTCACAACGATCGAACGCTGTTCCTGTTCATATTCGACGGCGGAGGCGAGCCGGAGGCGCATGGGGTTGCGGCGCAAAAGGCGATCCTGCGCAAGGCATTCGAGGGCGACGGCTGGGAGCTACCCCGGATCCTCGCTGCCCTCGATACCTGCAACGACCTCTACTTCGATCGCGTCAGTCAAATCCGCATGGATGCTTGGTCGCACGGGTGCGTAGCGCTGGTCGGCGACGCTGGCTTTTGCGTGTCTCTTCTCGCCGGCCAGGGCTCGGCGCTGGCGATGACGGCGGCCTACGTTCTGGCCGGCGAGCTGGCGACATCACCAGGCCGGCCGCAGGCGGCATTCCGCCGGTACGAGGATCGGTTGCGACCCTTCATCCATGCCAAGCAGCGAGCGGCCGAGCGCTTTGCCGCGGCCTTCGTCCCGCGGACACGGCCCGGGGTTTTCTTCCGCAACCAGGTGATCAAGACGTTTCGGGTCCCCGCCATCGCGAGGATCGCCATCGGTCGCGACATCCGCGACCAGCTAGAGCTGCCTCGGTATCATCTATGAGCTGCGGCCGCAGCGCGGGCGACTCCGCTCGCCCGAGCTGTGAGGTGTTTCCGTTCATCTGCGGCCTGGCTCGAAAATCGCATCGCCGGTTCCCGACGGTCTCCTCATCGACCGCTCTCGACCCCGAGCCAACGGCTCAAACCAACCCTCAAGAGACCTTCATGACCGCGTCGCCGGACGAGCCGCGCTGCCAGGATCGCGAACCGGCCCGGATGGGTGGAGAACGGATATTCTGAAGTCCAGCAACAAAAATCCCGCCATTGGGTCTGGATCGGGTTAAGGGATGGGTCAGTAGCGCCCGGCGACGCTCCGAAGATAATTTCGGCGCAAACACAATAGGCATCTTTGTATTTCGGCTATACGATGAAGCAATAGGCCGGGCAACACGGCCTAACCGAACAGGAGGAACGCGATGGCACCAGGGTTCTGGGCGACCGGCTTGGCCGTCGTCCTCGCGGCGGCAGCGCCGGCGATGGCCGACGAGGCGCCGAAATACGGCGGCATACTGACCTACATGATCCCGGCGGACTCGCCGCCGAGTTTCGACGCGCAACGCGAGGAAACCTACGCGACGATCCACTCGGCGGCGCCGTTCTACAGTGTGTTGATACGGATCAACCCTTACAATCCGGAATCGACTACCGACATCGTCTGCGACCTGTGCACCGAGATGCCGCAGCCGACTGATGCCGGCAAGACCTACACCTTCAAGATCCGCGACAACGTCGAGTTCCATAACGGCGACAAGCTGACCACTGAGGACGTCGCGGCAAGCCTGAACAAGATCGCCTTTCCGCCGGACGGGGTGGTAAGCCCGCGCTCCGCCACTTTCATGATGGTCGACAAGATCGCGGCGACCGACCCGCACACCGTCGTCATTCATCTGAAGTTCGCCACCAGCGCGTTCCTACCGGCGCTGGCCGACCCCTACAATTGGATCTATCAGAAAAAAATGCTCGACAAGGACCCCCACTGGTACGAGCACAACATCATGGGCTCTGGCCCGTTCGTCTTCGAGGAATTCCAAACGGGTCAGTTAATCAAAGGAAAGCGCAACCCTCATTACTACCGTCAGGGGCTGCCCTACCTTGACGGCTTTGTCGGGATCTATGCGGCGAAGCAGGCGGTGCAGCTCGATGCGATCCGCGCCGACCGCGCCGCGACCGAGTTTCGCGGCTACCCGCCGTCGGCGATAGACCAGCTGAAGGAAGAACTTGGCGACAAGATCGTCGTGCAGCAGAGCGACTGGAATTGCACCCTGGGGGCCTGGATCAACCACCAGAAAAAGCCGTTCGACGACGTGCGGGTGCGTCGCGCCTTGGTTCTGGCACTCGACCACTGGGGCAGCGCGCCGGCCCTCTCTCGGATAAGCCTCATGCACACCGTCGGCAGCCTCGTCTTTCCGGGTTCGCCGTTGGCACCCGACAAAGACCAGCTCAGCAGAATCGCCGGCTTCTGGCCCGACATCGAGAAGTCACGAGCCGAGGCGCGCCGGCTGCTGAAAGAGGCAGGCGCCGAAGGCCTGAGCTTCGAGCTGGTGAACCGCGACGTCGATCAGCCCTACAAATATCTCGGGATTTGGCTGATCGACCAATGGAGCAAGATCGGCTTGCACGTCACTCAGAATGTGGTGCCGACCGGTCCCTGGTTT
This sequence comes from uncultured Alphaproteobacteria bacterium, assembly GCA_963812675.1. Taxonomy (GTDB): domain Bacteria; phylum Pseudomonadota; class Alphaproteobacteria; order ATCC43930; family CGMCC-115725; genus AP-15. The sequence goes on from CAWEWR010000011.1 coordinate 57,076, forward strand.
GCGGCGTTGCGCGGCGGCGATTTTAGCGTCTCGACTGGTGGCAGTTGCCACGGCATCGTCAACCCGGTGATGGATGTCCAACCCTGGCTGCCGCGCTCCGTCAGCGAGTCAAATTACGGCTACTACGAAGATCCAAAAGAACTCGATATCTACCAGAAGATGCTCCACGAGACTGATCTTGCGAAGCAGCGCGCTCTAATGCTCCAGTACAACGAACGCGTGCTGGACGAGGAGGCGCACTATATCCACTCGTTTTGGTGGAATCGGCTCGTGCCGCTGCGCTCCTACGTCCACGGCTGGAAGGTCGGCCCGAGCCACTACTCGAACCAGGACTTGGGGACGATCTGGCTCAGCGCTCCCGAATGCGGGGCGTGTAGTGAACACCCGACGATGGAGAAGGCTGAAGTCGAGACCGGCAAATAACCCTGGGGACAAGGCGGCGGTGGGGCCGCATAGCCTCGCCCTTCTCGCGGCGTCTGGCGCCCGGCGAAGCCGGCTCCAAAGTAAACGGCGCTGTGTGGCAAGCCGCCTTAGCGCAGCACATGGTGGTGGTCGGCGGCGGCCGGCTGGACCAGAAGGGCGCGGTCTCGCCTGCGATGTGCGGGTCAAAGGAAACCACCTCGTTCGAAGCGCTCGAACCCCTCGAAGCCCTCGCCGCCACCTCTTCAACCGGCTCGGAACGATGACTGCCGCATGCGCCGGTTGATTGCTCGCCGCCATCGCCTGGGACACCAGTAGAAGCATTGCGGCATCCAAGCTCGGGCTAGACAACAGCCGGAACGGCTCCAAACCACAGCCGCTACTGTTTGGTTCAACTGACGACACTCCCTGGTCAGTTCGAGCCGGATTGAGCGAACGGCCGGGGTCGGCGCAAAGGTGTCATCGACACGCAGTAGCGGATCGTCGCCTCGCCACCATTCTGATCATTTGCCAGCGCTCCCGCAACGGCCCGGATCGGTTACGAGCAGCCGTTCAGCGGTCAAGGTCTTCGGCCCTATCTTGGGCCCGAGGCGCCGCGCAAGGGGTTCAGCGACCACCGCCCGGACCGCTGAACGCTTTGGATAGTAATCAGAGTTTCACGTGAAACCTCGACACGTCATGCACCAGTCCATACATTCCCCGGCCATGAACCAAGCTTTCGCGTCTTACAACGTCGTCGTGGTCGGCGGCGGGCATGCCGGGTGTGAAGCGGCTGCGGCTGCGGCTCGGGTTGGGGCGCGCGCGTTGCTGCTGACGCACAAGCGGGCGACGATTGGCGAGATGTCGTGCAATCCGGCGATCGGCGGGCTCGGCAAGGGGCATCTGGTGCGCGAGATCGATGCGCTCGACGGCATCATGGGCCGGGCGATCGATCGCGCCGGGATCCAGTTCCGCATCCTGAACCGCAGCAAGGGTGCGGCGGTGCGCGGGCCCCGCGCCCAGGCCGACCGCAAGCTCTATCGCCGCGCCGTCGCCGAACTGCTGGCCGAAACGCCTGATCTCGATATCGTCGAGGGCGCGGCCGAGGATCTGTTGCTCGATGCCGGCGGGCATGTTTGCGGGCTCGTGCTGGGCGATGGCAGGCGCATTGCGGCCGGGCGGGTCGTGTTGACGACCGGCACCTTTCTCAACGGCCTGATCCATATCGGCGACGAAAAAATCTCGGCGGGCCGCGTCGGCGAAAAGCCGTCGCTCGGGCTGTCGCAAACTCTCGCCCGTCGCGGCTTTGCGCTCGGGCGGCTGAAGACCGGCACGCCGCCGCGGCTCGACGGTGGCACGATCGACTGGGCCGGGCTCGATGTGCAGCCCGGCGACGACCCGCCTCCGCCGTTCTCATTCATGACCGAAAGTATCGCGACGCCGCAGGTGGTCTGCCACATCACCGCGACGACCCCGGCGACGCATGCCGTCATCCGCGCCAATCTCGATCGCTCGCCGATGTATTCGGGGCAGATCACCAGCATCGGCCCGCGCTATTGCCCGTCGATCGAGGACAAGGTCGTGCGCTTTGCCGAACGCGAGCGGCACCAGATCTTTCTCGAGCCGGAGGGGCTCGACGACGACACGATCTACCCGAACGGCATCTCGACCTCATTGCCGCGCGAGGCGCAGGAGGCGATGCTGCGGACGATCCCGGGGCTCGAACGGGCGGCGATGCGGCGCCCGGGCTACGCGATCGAGTACGATTTCGTCGATCCGCGCGAGCTTTACCCGAGCCTCGAGACGCGGCGGGTTCCCGGGCTCTATTTCGCGGGCCAGATCAACGGTACGACCGGCTATGAGGAAGCGGCGGCGCAGGGCCTCGTCGCCGGTCTCAACGCGGCGCTCGCGGCGGGCGGAACGGAGCCGCTCGTGCTCGACCGCGCCGACGCCTACATCGGCGTGCTGATCGACGACCTCGTCACCCGCGGCACCACCGAACCCTACCGGATGTTCACCTCGCGCGCCGAATATCAACTCACTCTGCGGGCGGACAATGCCGATCAGCGGCTGACCCCAATCGGCATCCGTCTGGGTACTGTCGGCCGAGAGCGCGAGCGGCGTTTTGCTGGGAAAATGGCGGCGCTCGACGAGGCCCGCCGCCGGCTCGCCGAGCTGCGCATGACGCCGCCGGCCCTAAAGCGCCACGGGATCACGGTCAACGAGGACGGCGTCACCCGCAACGCCGCGGAGCTGCTGGCCTATCCCGGCATCGACCTGGCGCGTCTCGGCGGGGTCTGGCCCGAGCTCGGCTCGCTGTCACCTGACGTCGCCGAGCAGCTGGAGATCGACGCCCGCTACGCGGGTTATCTCGAACGCCAGGAACGGGACATTGCCGCGTTCCGGCGCGACGAAGCGCTGCTGCTTCCCGCCGACCTCGACTATTCAACGGTAGGCAGCCTGTCGCGCGAGATCAGCGGCAAGCTCGCCGCGGCGCGCCCCGCCACCCTGGGCGCCGCCGCACGGATCTCCGGCGTCACGCCGGCGGCGCTCGTGGCGCTGCTGAAGCATGTGAAACGCCGCGGCCAGGATGCCCTCACCCACCCAGCCCTGCGGGCTGGGTCCCCCCTCTCCCGCACTGCGGGAGAGGGGCTTTGAGACAGTGCGCCCTCTAGCCCCTCTCCCGCACTGCGGGAGAGGGTGCCGACCCCCGGATCTCAGTCCGGGGAGAGGCGGGTGAGGGTTCTTGCCGCTCGGGCCGGTAGGGTTTGCCGAACTCGTCCCTGTTTCACGTGAAACACTCGCGCGGTTGGAGGCCTATGCCGACCTGCTGACCCAGTGGTCGGCGCGGATTAATCTCGTTGGCCGCGACACCCTCGCCGATCTGTGGCGGCGGCATATCCTCAATTCGGCGCAGCTGCATCGTTTCATCCCGAGCTCGGCGGGAAGCCTGATCGACCTCGGCAGCGGCGCCGGATTGCCGGGGCTCGTGCTGGCGATCCTCGGCGTCCCCGGTGTCGAGCTGATCGAGGCGGATTCGCGAAAAGCCGCGTTTCTGCGCGAAGCGGCGCGCATCACCGGGGCCGAGGTCACGATTCGGCCCTGCCGCATTCAGGCGGTGCCGCCGCATCCCGTCGATGTCATCACCGCGCGCGCCTGCGCCCCGCTCGGCCGATTGCTCGATTTGGCCGCGCCATTTCTCGCGCCAGATACCCTTTGCCTGTTTCTCAAAGGCGAGCGGTTCAACGAGGAATTGACCCTGGCCCGCAAAGCTTGGACAATCAACGTGTTGGTCGAACAGAGCCTGTCCGACCGGCGGGGGGTCGTTCTTCGCTTGCAACAGGTTGCCCGTGAGCCTCGCCAGGCTTGAGGCCGAGCCGCGCGCCGTGCCAGCCGCGCGCCGCGCCCGCATCATCGCGCTCGCCAATCAGAAGGGCGGCGTCGGCAAGACGACGACCGCAATAAATCTCGCGACCGCACTGGCGGCTGTCGGCCATCGCGTGCTGCTGATCGATCTCGATCCGCAAGGCAATGCCAGCACCGGACTCGGCGTCGAGCGGCCGGCGCGTGCCGTGACCAGCTACGAGCTGATCCTTGGCGAGGCCGAGCTCGATCAGGCAGTTGTCTCGACCGACATCCCCCGCCTGGCGATGATTCCCGCCTCGCAAGATCTGGCCGGCGCCGAGTTGGAGCTGGCGTCTCGCGAGCGGCGGGAATTTCTGCTGAGCCGGGCCATCCGCAGCCGGGTGCGCGATTATGACGAGGTGCTGGTGGACTGTCCGCCATCATTGAACCTGCTGACGATCAATGCTCTGGTCGCTGCCGATTCGGTACTGGTGCCATTGCAGTGCGAATTTTATGCATTGGAAGGCCTCACCCAGTTGATGCGGACGATCGAGCGGGTGCAGCGCGCGCTCAATCCGCGGCTCGATCTGCAAGGCGTGCTGCTTACGATGTATGACCAACGCAATAACCTCTGCGACCAGGTTGCGACGGATGTGCGCGGTCATTTCGGACCCAGAGTCTTCGATACGGTGATCCCACGCAATGTGCGCATTGCCGAGGCCCCGTCGCACGGGAAACCGGTATTGATCTACGATCACGGCTGCGCCGGCGCGCAGGCGTATATCCGACTGGCGACCGAGGTATTGCGCCGCAGCGGAGCGGCACTGCAATGAGCGGGCGGGCGAGACGGCGTCAGCTCGGCCGTGGCCTCGCAACCCTGTTCGGCGAGACCGATGGCGGCTCGTCCGCGGATCCGGCGCCGCAGCGCCGCGTGCCGATCGAGCTGATCCGCCCCGGCGCATTCCAGCCGCGGCGGCGTTTCGGCGAGGCCGAGCTCGACGCGCTTGCGCAGTCGATCCGCGAAAAGGGCATCATCCAGCCCTTGCTGGTCCGCCCACTCGCCGGTGAGGAAGCCGCCTTCGAGCTGATTGCCGGCGAGCGGCGGTGGCGGGCTGCGCAGCGCGTCGGCATGCACGAGGTCCCGGTCATCATCCGGCCGCTCACGGATTCGGACGCGCTGGAGATCGCGCTGGTCGAGAACCTGCAGCGCGAGGATTTGTCCGCGCTCGAGGAGGCCGACGCCTACCGCCGGCTGATGGAGGAGTTTGGCCGCACCCAAGCAAGTCTCGCCGAAGCCGTCGGCAAAAGCCGCAGCCACGTCGCAAATACCTTGCGGCTCCTGTCCCTGCCGGCGTCGGTCCGCCGCAGTCTCGATGACGGCGAATTATCGGCCGGGCATGCCCGCGCGCTGCTCGCCTCGCCGGACCCGGCCGCGCTCGCCGCGGAAGTCGTGCGCCGCGGGCTCAACGTCCGCGCCACCGAGCATCTCGTCCAGCGCCGCTCCGTAATGCCCTTCCCGAAGCCGCGCCTGCGGGACGCCGACACAGTGGCGCTCGAGCGCGAGCTCGGCGCCCGTCTGGGGCTGCGCGTCACGCTCGAACCTAAAAAGCGCGGTGGCGCGCTGACCCTTCACTATGCGACGCTGGATCAGCTGGATCGCGTACTGAGCCTCCTGCGCGCCGGCTGAACCGAGCGGGTATCAGTTTTCGAGTATGAAGGTCACCTCCATGGTGACGCGATACTCCTCGATCTTGCCGTTCTCGACGCTCGCCTTGTGTTCGACGACGTGAAGGCCGGTAATGCCGCGCAGGGTCCGGTTGGCCCGCGCCAACCCCTCGCGCACGGCGGCATCAAAGCCCTCGGATGACGCGGCAGTGATCTTCGTGACGCTCGCTACTGCCATTGTTTCCTCCCTGAAAATTGGCCAGCCGGAGAATAAACGGCTGCCAAGCGGGTAGATGTTAACCCTTGGCAGGTTCTTTCGAAAGGCTGCCGGAAGCTCGGGAAGGGTTTCTGCTCAATGGCGCCGCACCGCTTGAGCCACCGCCAGCATCGCTTCGCGGCAGATCGTCTCGGCGGGAAGACCGGTGGTCTTGATGTTGAGTTCGGCATTGGCGGCACGGTCGAGCAGCGGGCGCAACCGTGCCTCGGTCCACAGGCCGAGCTGACGTCGAAAGCTGTCTTCTTGCTTGAAGAAGATTGGCGGGCGCGCCGTGTGCAACACCTCGTCGACGCTTGCGCCGCCCGCGAGACGGGCGGTCAGCACATGGAGCCGGTGCAGGTGGCGCAGCAATGCGCGAATTATCGAAACCGGTGATTCCCCCTGCTGGAAGACCCGGCCGAGCACGCGTTCGACCCGCGCCGCATCGCCCTCGGCCGCTGCCATGACCGCATCGTCGAGCTCGAGCGCGGCAGTGTCGCCGACCGAGAGCCGGGCATCCTCGATCTCGACCCTGCCTCCCTCGCCGGCGTAGAGCGCGAGCTTTTCGAGTTCCGAGCGTGTCAGCAGACGATCGCCCCCGAGATGCTCGACCAGGAACTGGCCGGCATCGCGGCTCGCGGTCACCCGATGCGCCGCCAGGGTCTCGCGGATTACCGCTGCCAGCTCGCGCGGCGTATCGGGGTAGCAGCCGATCGCGACGGCGGACCGGGCCGCTTCGAAGGCTCGGCGGAGCGCCGACCGGGACGGCAGCTCGCCCGCCTCGACGACGACCAGGGTCTCGCCGGGTGTGCTATCCAGAAGTCCCGCAAAGAGCTTGGCGAGCGCATCGCCGGCGCCGCGCACGCGCACGACACGCCGGCCCCCTGTAAGGCTCAGCTGGGCGGCTTCGTCGGCGAGCCGCGCGGGATCGGCGGTGATCACAGGCGCCATCAGATCGGCGACACGGAACGGATCTTTGAGGTCGGGACAGATCGAGCGCGCCACGGCTTCGGCGCGCTCGCGCACCAAGCCCTCATCCGGACCGTAGAGCAGCACGGCGCGAATTTCAGGATCGGGCCGCTGCAGGAACGCCGGAATCCGCGCCGGAGCGAGCCTCACGGCCTGTCAGCTCGGCGCCGGCGGCTGCTCGGCGAGCCGGCGCTCCATGAACAGTGCAAGACGGGTCACGATCTCCTGGTTGAGTTCGGCGGCGCTGCGAACTGCGGCATCATCTGAGCCGACCACCGTTGAATATTGGTTCGGATTGAGGTCGAAGGAATTTGCGACGTGCACAGTATTGACCAGCAGGTTTTGGTGGCTCTTGCTGTCAATCAGCGTGTAAGTCACGTAGACGTTGAGCTGGCCGAGCGATGCCAGACCTTGCAATTCAATGCCGAGATTGGACAGAGACGTAGATAACGTCGTCTGCAGGCGATAGCGTTCCGGGGTTGGCTCGCCGGTAGGATTGAGCGAGTTGCGCAGGGCGATCTCCAGCCGCTGGCCAATGCGTTCGGGAATCGGGTCGACATGGATCGCGCGTAACTCCTCACTCGCCGGGCCGCTCGTGGCCTCTCCGTAGAGCGGCGCCCAGCCGCATCCCGACAGCGCCAGCGGCGGGCCGAGAACGAGCGTCAGCAATACGCTGCGCCTCGGAATGCCCCTCACCCTGACCCTCTCCCCGCTCACGCAGCGCGAGGGGATTCGAGAGCTTCTACATGGCCGCGCTTGCGGCGAGAGGGTCGGGGCGAGGGGCAATCTCACGCGACGATATTGACGATGCGGTTCGGGACGACGATGACCTTGCGCGGGGGTCGGCCTTCGAGCCAGCGCACCACCTGCGGCAACTCCAGGGCGGCGTTCTCTACGGCGCCCTTGTCCAAATCGCGCGGAACCTCAAGGGTGCCACGTAGCTTCCCGTTGACCTGGATGGCGATCGTCACCTGCTCGTCCCACGTCAGCTGAGGATCGGCGACGGGCCAGGGCTGATCCGCAAGCAGGCCTTCGCCGCCGAGCGTCTGCCACATCTCCTCGGCGAGATGCGGCATCATCGGTCCGAGCAGCCGGGCCAGGGTTTCCAGACCCTCGCGAAGCACCTCCGGCGCACCCGCCTCGGATGACGGGAGCTCTTCGAGTGTGTTGGTCAATTCGCGGATCCGCGCGACAGCGCGATTAAAGCGGAACTTGTCGAGATCGTCGGTAACCGCAGCGATCGTCTTGTGCGTTGACCGGCGGGCCGCGTCGAGAGCCGGCGGCAATGTGGCGGGTTTCGGGGACCCGGGCGATGCCAACGGAACCGGAGGTTCGCTGACCATCCGCCAGAGCCGATTGACATAGCGCCAGATCCCTTCGATCCCGGTCTCGGTCCATTCGAGATCGCGTTCCGGAGGGCTGTCGGACAACAAATAGAGCCGCGCGGTGTCGGCCCCGTAAGTATCGACGATCGCGTCGAGACCAACGACGTTCTTCTTGGACTTGCTCATCTTTTCGTGCCGGCCCGCGGTAACCGGCCGGCCCGCCGCATCGACGAGGCGAGCCTCGTCATCATTTTCAACCTGTTCGGGAAATAACCAGTCTCCGCTCTCGCTGCGATAGGTCTCGTGGCAGACCATTCCTTGCGTGAACAGCCCAGCAAACGGCTCGTCGAGATCGAGATAGCCGCACTGCTTCAAGGCGCGGGTAAAGAATCGCGAGTAAAGGAGATGGAGAACCGCGTGCTCGACGCCGCCGATGTATTGATCGACCGGCATCCAATAATCAACCGCTGCGCGCTCGAACGCGACCGGGGCGCGCGCCGAACAGAAACGCAAGAAATACCACGACAATTCGAAAAACACGTCGAAGGTATCGGTTTCGCGCTGGGCCGGCTCACCGCACTTTGGACAATCGACGAACTTCCAGGTCGGATGCTGATCGAGCGGATTGCCGGGGACATCAAACGTGACGTCCTCCGGCAATTCGACCGGCAGGTCGCTCTCCGGTACCGGCACGATGCCGCAATCGCGGCAATGGATGACCGGGATCGGACAGCCCCAGTAGCGCTGGCGCGAGACGCCCCAGTCGCGCAGCCGGTAGACCGTCGTCCGCTCGCCGCGCCCGAGCTTCTCAAGCCGCTCGCCGACCGCCCGCTTTGCCTCAGCGACGGGGAGGCCGTCGAGGAAGGCGGAATTGATCAACACCCCGTCATCGACATAGGCGGTGTCGCCGATCGTGAAGGCTGCAGGATCTCCGCCCGGCGGGAGCACCACCGGGATCACCGGCAGCCCGTATTTGCGGGCGAATTCGAGGTCGCGCTGATCATGGGCCGGGCAGCCGAAGATCGCCCCGGTGCCGTATTCCATCAGCACGAAATTGGCGACATAGATCGGGACCCGCCGGTTCTCGTCGAACGGGTGCACCGCTTCGAGGCCGGTAGGATGCCCCCGCTTCTCGGCGGCTTCGATCACCGCTTCGCTGGTGCCAAAGCGGTTGCATTCGGCGATGAAGGCAGCGAGATCGGGGTCTTTTTCGGCGAGACGCAGCGCCAGCTGATGGTTTGGCGACAGCGCGACGAACGAGGCGCCGAACAGCGTGTCTTGTCGGGTCGTGAAGACCTCGATGCGTTCGTCCTGACCGGCGATATCGAAGAAAACGCGGGCCCCTTCCGACCGGCCAATCCAGTTTTCCTGCATCAACCGAACGCGCTCCGGCCATCGCTCGAGATCACGCAGCGCGTCGAGCAGCTCTTCGATATAGGCAGTAATCCGGAGAAACCACTGGGACAAGAGCCGCTTTTCGACGACCGCACCCGATCGCCAGCCGCGGCCGTCCTCTACCTGCTCATTGGCCAGAACGGTATTCTCGACTGGGTCCCAATTGACCCACGATTCCTTGCGGTAGGCGAGACCGGCGTCGAGGAAGTCAAGGAACATCTTCTGCTCGTGCCGGTAATACTCCGGGTCGCAGGTCGCGACCTCGCGCGACCAGTCATAGGCGAAACCCATGCGCTGCAGCTGCACCCGCATGGTCGCGATGTTCTCGCGAGTCCAGACCGCCGGGTGGATCTTCTCGGCGATCGCCGCATTTTCGGCGGGAAGGCCGAAAGCATCCCATCCCATCGGGTGCAGAACATTGAAGCCCTGGGCGCGGCGATACCGTGCGACCAGATCGCCCATGGTGTAGTTCCGCACATGGCCGACATGCAGCTTGCCGGACGGATACGGGAACATCTCGAGGACGTAGTATTTCGGGCGCCCCGGCGCTGCCGCGACCTCGAACAGCCGGCGCTCGCGCCAAATGCGCTGCCATTTTGCTTCGCTTTCGCGGAAATTGTATCGCGACATGGTTAGGGATCTGGCCACGCTTGGACCCGCCTGCAAGCCGGTCACACTTGCCTGCGCCGCCGGTGTTTTCAACTCGGCGGCGCCGCCCACGCCCGCTTCAATTGCCGCGCCCGGCTGAGGATCGCGTTTTCGAGGTCGGTCTCGACCTGTCTCGCGATCGTGGTCTCGGCCCATTGTCCGTCCGGCGAACGCTGTTGGCGATCGACCGTCACGGTCAGCGAATCGGAATGCAACGCCCGGGACAGGATGAAGACATTGACCCGGTAGCGGAGATTCGGGTTGCCCGGCGGCGAGTACCAGTCGGTAACGATCGAGCCGGTCAGCGGATCTTCCGAGGCGTATTTGACGAAATCGAGCGTGTCGTGCGCCGCCTGCCACAGGATCGGGCTTACCGTTCGGCCGGTTTGCGGTCCCGGATCCTTGACGGATTCCTTCTTGGCGAGACCGAGCACCGTCCAGATCGTCGCTTCGGTGTCGATCTCCTCGAGTTCGCTCGACGCCGCCTTCTGGGTCTCAGCCGCGCCGGGCTGCCCACCCGCGGGCTGCCCCCCCTGTTCAGCCGGGGGGCTCCCCACGCAGGCGGAGAGGGCCAAGGAAAGACTTGCGGCAAGCGCGGCCAAGGCGCGGTAATGAGCAAGCGACATCGCGCGATCTTTGCCAGGAATGGAGCTGTTATGGAAGGGGTTATCGCGGTCAATCTCGCCGCCGTCCGGGAGCGGATCGCGGCGGCGGCTCGGGCAGCGGACCGGCCGCCGGAGAGCGTAACATTGGTCGCCGTCAGCAAGACCCATCCTGCGACGAACGTGCGGCAGGCGCTGCAGGCAGGGCATCGCGTGTTCGGCGAGAACCGGGTCCAGGAGGCGCAGGCGAAATATCCGGAGCTGCGCGAGGAGTTTCCGGAACTTGCCCTGCACCTGATCGGCCCTCTTCAGACCAACAAGGTGCGCGACGCGGTCGCGGGCTTCGATGTGATCGAAAGCGTCGACCGACTGCGGCTCGCGCAGGCGCTAGCCGGGGAAATGGAGCGCAGCGGCCGCCGGCCACCCTGCCTTATCGAGGTGAACACCGGGGAGGAGCCGCAAAAGGCCGGCATCATGCCGGCCGATGCGGACGGGTTCATCTTCGAGTGCCGGGAGCGGCTCGACCTTCCGATCATCGGCCTGATGTGCGTGCCGCCGCTGGATGAGGAACCGGCCCCGCATTTCGCGCTATTGCGCGAGATCGCCCGGCGCAACGGGCTCGAAATCCTCAGCATGGGCATGAGCGCCGATTTTGAGAAGGCGATCCGCTTCGGCGCCACTCATGTCCGTGTCGGCACCGCCATCTTCGGCGCCCGCGGCACGGGACATTGACCTGCACCGCTTCTCCACGGTCATTCCGGGGCGCGGGGCGAAGCCCGCGAGCCCGGAACCTGTGAACACCGGCGGATGATCTTTGGGCGCAGGCTCGTGTTCATGGCTTCCGGGCCCGGCCTTGCAGGCCGTCCCGGAATGACGGCAACGCTAAAGGAAATGGCCGCTGCGGGTTGCTTTGGTGCGGAGATACCGCTCGTTGTGGCCGTTTGACGGGAAGACGTGCGGCACGCGCTCGGCGACACGGACGCCGTAGCGTTCGAGGGCAATCACTTTGTCCGGGTTGTTGGTCAACAGCCGAACGGTTCCGAAACCGAGCTGCCGCAACATTTCCGCCGCCGGCAGATAAACCCGTTCGTCGGCGTCGAAACCCAGTTGCTCGTTGGCGTCGAGCGTGTCGAAACCGGCATCCTGCAGCCGATAGGCGCGCAGTTTGTTGACGAGACCGATGCCGCGACCTTCCTGAGCCAGATAAAGCAGCACGCCGCCGCCGGCCTCTGCGATCGCGGCGATCCCGCCGCGCAGCTGGTCGCCGCAGTCGCAGCGCAGGCTGGCGAGCAGGTCGCCGGTAAAGCACTCCGAATGCAGCCGCGCCAAGACCGGCGCTGACGGGTCGGGCGACCCGATCAGGATCGCGAGATGTTCGAGGCCCCCATCCCGCGGGCGAAAGGCGATAAGACGGGCATTTTCGGCATCGGCGAGCGGAACGCGCGCCTCGGCGACGCGTTCGAGCCCGGCAGTTGCTGCGTCACGCTTGAATACGGCCGCGGCCTCGATGACCGCGAGATCCCCGCGGCGTGCGAAAAACGCCGCTTCGCTCTTGCCGGCGCGCAAGACAAGCGCTGCGGGCAGCAGCGACGCGAGCTTTGCCAAGGCAACCGCGGCGAGGGCGCCGCCTTTGGCGGGGACCGGCTCGGGGCCGAAGCCGGGCGGTTCCGCGCCGAGAGATGCTCCAGGGTCGGCGAGGTTGCGGATCACTGCCGCGGGCAATTCGTCGGAGACGGAAATCGTCAGGGCGCCGGACAATTCGTCGCGCGCAGCAAGACCGAGGGCCACGGCGCGCCGGCGGGTCAGAACCACCCGGGCCGGCGCCTGCGAGATTTCGCGCAGCCGCTGCAGGTTTTCCTCGGTGGCCAGCTCGGCGGCGACCGCAAGAACATTGATCTCGTCGTCGCGGATCAGCACCGGCTCTCCGCGCCGCAGCGCAGTGATGGCCTCGCCGAGGGATGGTTGTGCAGGCGTCCTGGACTCGAGCACTCTCTTCTCCTTGCCGCCCTGCATCATATCGCGTGCCGCCGCTCGCGCCAGCAACCTTATTCGACCTCACCTATGCGGTCGAGTGGACAGCAGAATGACAATGTCGGCGGCAAATGAATAGACGAGCAGTCCGAGTGCCGCAGCGCAAGTGACTGCCGCCCAGCCGGCCAAAGTCGCGGGCACCAGCGCGATCGTTAGGCCGACGCTCTGGACGACGGCAATCGTCTTGCGGCGCCGATCGGCGATCCGCCGCGGCGGCAACGGTCGGCGCAACAGCGGAAAGGCCAATGTCGCGGCGAGATAGAGATATCGCATGCCGCCGATCGCGAGCACCCAACAGGGAACGGCCTGCGCCTTTACGACCGTTACCGCGAGCACGAGGATGGCAAACGCATCGACCTCCAGGTCGAAACGCGCGCCGAAGGCGGAAGCCAGTCCCTGGCGCCGGGCCGCCCATCCGTCGGCGCCGTCGAGCATCAGCGCCGCCGCGGCGATAGCGGCAAGGAGCCACCTTTCCGGCGCGCCAAGCGGCGCCGGCTCGATCGCCCGTGCGGCGATCAGGCAGGCGATTGCCGCCCTGACGAGCGTGATCCGGTTCGCCGTGCCGAGCCGAGGATGAGGATGGTGCGCCGCGAGCCCGCGCCGCAAGGCGAAGAGCAGACCGGCAAACAATGCGAGGCCGGTCAGCGCAGGAACGGTGCCAATCGCAACCGCAAGCAGCGGCACCGAGCTCGCCGCAAGAGCGAGCGAGCGAGTGAAGACGCAGCGCGCTTCGCGAAGGAGCGCGGGCGCTGAGGGTGAAGGCGAGGTGATCGCGGTCGACATATCAGTGGGTTCGGTGTATCTGGCGATCGTGCCCTGCCGGGACTCGATGAACAAGTCGTCGTTGTGAGACCCTTCCGGGACCGGATTTATTCCGATGGTTGAGGCGCGGGCTTTTTGGGTGACGGCGCCGGGCCATGGCGAAATCAGGACGCAGCGCTTGCGATCGCCGGGACACGGCGAGCTGTTGATCCGGACCCGCCGGAGCGCGATCAGCAGGGGCACCGAAAGCCTCGTTTTCCGCGGCGAGGTACCTGAGAGCGAATGGCAGGGGATGCGCTGTCCGTTCCAGCAAGGCGAGTTCCCGGCACCGGTCAAATACGGTTATTCGGCTGTCGGAATGGTCGAGGACGGCCCGGCCGAGGCGGTCGGACGCCGGGTGTTCTGTCTGCATCCCCATCAGGACCGGTTCATCGTGCCGAGCGATGCCGTCACCGATGTTCCCGATACGGTTCCAGACCGGCGCGCGACGCTTGCCGCCAATATGGAAACGGCGATCAACGGAATGTGGGATGCGGTGCCGGGTCCGGGAGACCGCATTGCGGTGATCGGTGCCGGCGTTGTCGGCTGCCTCGTCGCCGCACTCGCGGCGCGGTTGCCGGGCGCGGAGGTCGAGTTGATCGACATTGATCCGACCCGCGAAGGGATAGCCGCGGCCTTGGGCTGCCATTTTGCGACACCCGAGGAGGCTTCCCCCGAGGCCGATCTGGTCGTCCACGCGAGCGGATCACCCGCCGGGCTCGCCACGGCAATGACAATCGCCGGCTTCGAGGCGACGGTGCTCGAAATGAGCTGGTATGGCACCCGGATTGTGCCGCTCGAACTCGGCGGTGCCTTCCATTCGCGCCGCCTGACCTTGCGTTCGTCCCAGGTTGGCGCCGTTCCGGCGGCTCGCCGGCAGCGCTGGCCGCTCCGGCGCCGCCTCGCTTTCGCGCTTTCGCTGCTGCGCGACCCGGTATTCGATATCCTGCTCTCGGGAGAAACCGAGTTCACCGCGTTGCCCGCATTGATGCCGCGGGTCGCGACATCATCGGCAGGAATCCTCTGCCATACCATACGGTACGACTAACCCCGCTTGTGGCCCGAGGAGCCCAGCCATGTACAGCATTACGGTCAGTCATCATTTCATGATCGCACACAGCCTGGCCGGCGAGGTGTTTGGTCCGGCGCAGAGGCTGCACGGTGCGACCTATGTGGTCGAGGCCGAGCTGCGTCGTGATGCGCTAGATGCTGACGGGATCGTCTGCGACATCGGCCGTGCTCTCGATCTGCTGAAGGCCGTTCTTGGCGAATTCGAGTACCGCAACCTCGACGAATTGGAGGAGTTCCGCGGCCGGAACACGACGACCGAGTTTCTCGCCGGCGAAATCCATCGACGGTTGGCGCGGCGGATCAAGGAGGGAGCACTCGGCTCCGAGCGCATCGCCAGCCTGAAGGTGGTGCTGCGCGAAAGCCCGGTAGCCTGGGCCAGCTACGATGCCGCGCTCGAATGACCGAGCTCGTCTTCGTCGTTCCGGGCAGGCTCGATCAACTAACCGGCGGCTATCTTTACGACCGGCACATCATCGACGGCTTGCGGTCCCGCGGGCGCGCGGTAAGGGTCATCGAGCTCGCCCCCAATAATCGTGAAACGGCGTTGGCAGAACTTGCCGACGGCACCACGACGGTAGTCGACGGCCTCGCCCTTCCCGATCTCGAACAGGCGGTCATGGCCCACTGGCGCCGCTTGCGCCTCGTCGCGCTCGTTCACCATCCGCTCGCCGAGGAAACCGGGCTTTCCCGCGCGGCGGCGCAGCGCCTCGCTCGGCTCGAGGCCGCGGCGTTGCAACGTTTTCGTGGCATCGTTTGTCCCAGCGCACGGACGGCTGCCGAGGTCGAGGCATATGGCATCCCGCCCGACCGCATCTTCGTAATCCCGCCGGGTACGGCAAAGCCGAACTGGCCTTTACGGTCGCGGCGCAGCCCGGTTCGGTCGTTGCTCTGCGTCGCAAGCTTGATCCCGCGTAAAGGCCATCAAGTCCTCGTCGCGGCTTTGGCGCGCGTGCGGGACCTCGATTGGCAGATGCTGTGTATCGGCTCCCTCGACCGAGACCCGCGCACCGCGCGATTGGTACGGCAGATGATATCCGCTGCCCGCCTCGGTCGGCGCATTACTCTCGCCGGCGAGCAGCCGCCGCGAATGGTGATGCGCGCCTATCGGGCGGCGGACGCCTTCGTGCTGCCATCGCTTCACGAAGGTTACGGGATGGCCTTCGCGGAAGCGATGGCGCACGGCCTCCCGATCGTCGCTACCGCCGCCGGGGCAATTCCGGAGACCGTGCCCCATGAGGCCGGATTGCTGGTTCGGCCCGACAATGCGGCGGCGCTGGCGCGTGTGCTGCGGCGGGTGATCGCAGAGCCCGCGCTTGCCGCGGGTCTTGCGGCAGGCTCGCGCGACGCGGGCGGGCGTCTGCCCGATTGGCGGCGAGCGGCGGAACGGTGGGAGGAGGCTCTGGATTTGGGCACTGTAAAACCCACCCTTTGAAAACGGGGACGAGTGACGCAATTTGGACGCATAATGATCGCGCTACACCCCCGTCGAGCGGGAAAATGATGAGGGTTGGTCGTAAAATATTGATCGTGGACGATGACGGCGCGTTACGTCAATCGCTCGCAGAGCAGCTTGAGCTGCATGAAGAATTCGCGAGCGTTCAGTGCGACAGAGCGGCTCCGGCATTGCAACTGGCGAGCAACGAGCGGTTCGACGCCATTCTGCTCGATGTTGGGCTCCCGGATATGGATGGGCGGGATTTGTGCCGGCTGTTGCGCCGTGCCGGGGTTTTGGTACCGATCATCATGCTGACCGGGGCGGACAGTGATGCCGACACCGTGCTCGGCCTCGATTCGGGCGCGGACGACTATGTGACAAAGCCGTTTCGCCTGAGCGTGTTGCTGGCCCGGCTACGCGCCCATTTGCGGCAGAGCGAGCATAGCGACGACGCAGTGTTCACGATCGGCCCCTACACCTTCCGTCCGAGCGCCAAGCTCCTCCTCGATGCGACCGGCCGCAAGAAGGTCAGGTTGACCGAGAAAGAGACGGCGATCCTCAAATTTCTCTACCGCGCCGGCGATCATGCGATCGGGCGCGAGACTTTCCTCGGCGAAGTATGGGGCTACAATGCCGGAGTGACGACGCACACGCTGGAGACCCATGTTTACCGCCTTCGCCAAAAGATCGAGCGTGATCCGGCGCGCGCCGAAATCCTGGTGACGGAGCCGGGGGGCTACCGCCTCGTACCGTGAGCATTCGTAAGCGGTGGCGGTGGGCGGCATGCGGCTGCTGATCGCCAGCGGCGCCGATCGCGAATACTTTCCGCTGTTGCGGGATACGGTGCTGTCGATCCGGGCGCAGCGTCGAGACATTACGCTCGGGATCCTCGATCTCGGGCTCGACGGGGAACAGCGTGAGTGGCTGTCCTCGCAGGTCGAGCATCTCGTGCGGCCGGCTTGGGATCTCGATTTTCCCGGCCGCGCGCACGCGCCGGATAGGTTCAAGGCGCAGGTGGCGCGCCCGTTTCTGCGGCGGCACTTTCCGGGCTATGAGGTCTATCTTTGGATCGATGCCGATGCTTGGCTCCAAGACGAGCGGGTGATCGATCTTTATGTGAACGCGGCGGGCCGCGACAAGCTGGCGATCACGCCGGAGATCGACCGCGCCTACAAGCGCCATTATAAGCGGCCGAAACCGTTCGGCTGGACATTGGCGTGGAAGAATTACCGGCAAGGGTTCGGCTGGCGCGCCGCCGATCGTCTGGGGCGCAATCCGATGGTCAACTGCGGGGTGTTCGCATTGCATCGCGACGCGCCGCATTGGGACGCTTGGGCGCGCGTCCTGTCGCAAGTGCTGCAGCGGACGCAATTCTTTTTTGTCGAGCAGACGGCGCTCAATTATGTGATCTTTGCCGAGCATCTACCGGTCAACTTTCTCCCGGCCTATTGCAACTGGATGCCGGGCGATGCCCCGCCGGCTTTCGACGCTGCCCGCGGCCTTTTTGTCGAGCCCTATGCGCCCCATGAGGTGATCGGCATCATGCATCTCGCCGGCCGCGAGCAGAAGACCCACCTCTTCCGGCTCGACCGCCTGGATGGTGGCACCGTCGAAACCTCGCTGCGGTACAGCGAGAGCCGGTTGCTGTGCGGCCGCTCTCTCGGCGGCGCTTCCGGTTAGGGTATCGGGGGATGGTGGGCGAGCTCGGCCGGTTTGTCGTCGCCCTGTGGCATGTGGTCGGGCTGCTGTTGCTGGCAGTGATCGTCACCGAGTTCGGCGTCGAGGGGTGGCGACGCCTGAGCCGCTTGTTGCGCTATCGCCGCTCGACCCGCCCGGACCGTGCCGCGACCGCCGACGCCTACGGCGGCGCCGATTGGTCAGCACGGTATTTCGACGAGTTCCGCCGCCCCGTCCGCGTCGACTGGAAGCCCTATGTCGAATGGTGGCAGCGCCCGTTCCGCGGTGCTCATGTGACGCTCGACAAACGCGGGCTGCGGCCTACGCCGGGCGAGGAGAGGGCAAACGGCGAGGCGATTCGCATCCTGTGCTTTGGCGGCTCGACGATGATGGGAATGGGGGCGCGCGACGACCAAACCATTCCAGCGGTACTGGCCCGCCGGCTCACCGAGTGGGGATACCGCGTTTCAGTAACGAATTATGGCCAGCTGGGGCACAACAGCACGCAGGAGGTCATCACCTTGCAGCAGCTGCTGAAGGCGGGAGAACGGCTCGATATCGCCTTGTTCTACGATGGCATCAACGAGATGGCGTGCGCCGAGCAGACCGGCCGTGCCGACGGGCTGTTCAACGAGGCGCGCCGGCGAGCCGAGTTCAACCTGCTTCATCCGGATCGACGGCGCGATCTGATTGCCGCGGCCTTGATCGGTGCGGCGCCGCGCACTCTGCGGCGGCTGCGCCGACTGACCGGCCTTGCCTTGCGCGGGCCGTTGCCATTGGAACAGACGGACCTGTCACGGGTCGATCTCGCCGAACTCGCCCAAGAGGTCATTGCAGTCTATCTGGCCAATATGCGTCTGGTACGCCTGCTGGCGCGCGAATACCAGTTCCAGCCAATTTTCTTCTGGCAGCCGGTGATCACGACAAAGAAATTTAAAACACCGGACGAGCGGCGCTGGATATACGACTATACGAGCGATCCCGAGCGCCGACGCCTTCTTTATCAAGCGATTATAGACGAGTTTCGGCGTCGCCCCGAAGTGGTCGAGACCCCGGACTTCATCGATCTGTCCAAGCTTTTTGACGATTGGACGACCCCCGTTTATATCGATCTGTATCACTTGTCGGAGGCGGGCAATGCGGCGGTCGCCGAAGCGATGCTCCCGGCAGTCGCCCAAGCCGCGAGCACGTCGCGGCATAGCACCTCTGCTGCTGCCGACGGAAAATAGCCGATGGAATGGTGGATCTTGTCAAGTCTTGCGGTCGTGGCATTCGCGATCGGTGCTCTGACCCGCATACGTCGATCGAGGCGCAGTCGAGCGCGGGCGCCAGCCCAGAACATCTACCCGTTGTGGTAGACCGCTGCCGTTGCAAGCGATTTCGACTTCCGGTCTGGAGGGGGCTGTCTTAGGCTGCAAAGGCGATGATTTATTGGGAGGGATGAAAATGCGCCGAGCGGGATGGATAAGTCTTAGTTTAATCGCGGTATTTGTTGTGTGGGGCACCGCACATGCCGAACAGATCACGTTCAAGGCGGATCTCGCGCCCGGCCCGGGGATCGCCAGCTCGGGCAAAGGCATGGCGACGGCATCGCTCGACACCACGACCAAGACATTGACTTGGACCGTCGACTATTCGGGTCTCAGCGGGCCCGCGACCGCGGCGCACATTCACGGTCCGGCCGATCCCGGGGCGAATGCCGGGATAGTTGTGCCTTTCACCGGGAATCTCGCCAGCCCGATCAAGGGTTCGGCGACGTTGACCGATGCCCAGATCGCGCAGCTGGAGGCCGGCAAGTGGTATGTCAACATCCACACCGAGGCCAATAAGCCCGGGGAAATCCGCGGCCAGCTCGTCCGGGGGTCTTAGTCGACGGTTGAGCCGGGACGGTTTGTCAGAGAACAAGGGTCCGGCTCGGCGATGCCGTCCGCGGGACTGATTCGCACCAAAAGCTGTCCGGTCAGTCCGCAGTATCCTGACGCAACCCCAAAGAGGCAGCCCTCGAAGGCTTGCAGGGTGGTGTCGCGGTAGATCGCACTGATCACATCCGCGCCGCGAACCCATATTTCCTCCACTGCCGCCTGGTAGCCGCCGATCGGAGTTACCGGCGTGAAGCAGATGTTGTCAGGCCGGCCGTAATCGGCGTTTAGCGCCGCCGAGATCGTACGCAACGCCGGCGGGTTAACGCCGTGGCGCGGCCGCTCCAACTGGATGCGCTTGAGGCCCCGCGTTTTTTTGTCCATCTGAAAGAAGGTGATGACGGGGACGCCGCCTATGGTTTCCCCGTCCAGCACGACATCGACATAGCTGTCGCCGAAATCGAGACTTCTGGGGAGCTGCGTTGCGGCGCCGTCGAATTGCTTCAACAGGCTTTCCGAGGTCTCGCCCCAGTGAATCTGCCTCAGTAACTCTGGAATGGCATCCGCCGCCGACGCCGCAGACCCTCGAGCGGCGAGCAGGAAGACGAGCAACAAGATAGGGTGGAGACGCGCTGCCGCCGGTTTCCACCCTTTAGCTCGAGCCAATGCGTTGGCACCCCGCTCAAGAAGCTTTGAGTTCGATCTTTCTTGCCTTTGCGGCTTCTGCTTTCGGCAGGACGAGCTGCAACACACCCTCCTTGAGGGTGGCCTCGATGCGGTCTCGGTCGATATTTTCCGACAGAGTGAAAACACGCTCGTAATCCCCGTCGGCATACTCGTGGTAAACCCTCTGGTACCCGCCATGCTCATTGGCAGCGCTGCGTCCGCGGATCGTCAACACGCGCCGTTCGAGGCTTATATCGACCCCGTCCGGGGAAACTCCGGGCATCTCCGCCAGCACGACGATGCTGTCTTTGGTTTCATAAATATCGGCCGGCGGCAGAAATACTGGCCGCGGCGGTGTGCGCTGGCCGGCTTCCCTGGTGGCCGGCGTCTGTTGCTCGACGGTTCTGACTTCCTGGGCCATGATTGCACTCCTTCCGCTCGGGTCAAGCAGCACGGATTTCGATCTTCTTCGGCCGATCCGCTTCCAGTCGTTGCAACTCGATTTCCAGTATGCCGTTGTTGAAACGGGCCTGGACCTTGTCGGGATCGACACGGAACGGAAGCTGGACCGCACGCGAGAAAGTGCCGTACGCACGCTCGCGGCGCTGCCAATTAACGTTTTGCTCTTGCGGCTTCGGTTCACGCTTGCCCGCGAGCGTGAGGACATCCTCTTGGAGGCTGAGATCCACGTCACCGTGGGTAATACCCGGCAATTCGGCTGTTAGAACGACGCTGTTTTCGCCGAGCCAGATGTTGATCGGCGGAAAATCGCGTGAGGCCGTCGCGTTGAACCCGGAAAAGACCCGGTTCATTTCGCTCTGCATTCGCCGCAGCTCGGCAAACGGGTCGAAACCCAATCTCGGAAATTCCGATAGCGCCATGGTTCACCTCTCTGCGCATGTTCACCCTGGTAACGCATGCGGATGGCGACTAGCGCGGCACACAGGGAAAAAATCTTCAGGGGCTGACCGCATCGATCGGTACTGCCGCGAACCTGGCGACCCGCGCGGGAGGAGGTGGGATAACAACTCGGATCACATCCTCACGGCGAAGCGGCATGACCGCGGCCGACCATCTCTGATCCGGCCGTCATTCCCTGCCGAGACCCGTTAGCCGGCATCCGGCACGCTCTCGATCTAGTGATGCCGCGGCGATGTTCAAGCTCCTCGCTGCGCACAAAATCGTTCAGCAAAAACAGCCTTCTAGGCGGGCCCGACAGGTCTTGAATGGTGTTCTGGAGCGCCTACATCGATCGAGCTCAGGTTGGTCGGCGCCGCCCGTGGCCACAACAGCTCTGGGTTAGCCTTGAGCAGAGGAAAGCAGCACAACTTGGGATCTGCGCGGCGCTCTACCAATCTTCATTCGACCTCGAATCCAAATCAGTCTTGATCTTGCGGTCGCTATCGCTTTTATCGGCCACTTCAGCCCGGAGAAAGGGGTGGAAAAGGCGATCAAAATTGCCCGCCTGATGGGAATACCGCTGAAAATCGCGGCCAAGGTCGACAAAGCCGATCTCGATTACTACAATGAGAAAATCAAGAGACTGCTCAAGGGCCCGAGGGTGGAGTTCATCGGTGAGATCGGCGACCGCGATAAAAGCAGAATTTCTCGGTCGGGCGATCGCGTTGCTGTTCCCGATTGACTGGCCGGAACCCTTTGGGTTGGCCATGATCGAGGCGATGGCCAATGGCGCCCCCGTCGATAGGGCGGCGGCCGCAGTTCCGCGGGCCGCAGCCCTGGATCGGAGCGGGATTCGACGGTGCTTCGAAGAGCGGTTCTCAGTCGAGCGCATGGCCCGCGACTACGTCGAGCTTTACGACGAGGTGCGGCGTCGCAGCTCGATCGACGCGGTCGTCTTGAGCTCCGGGGCAACCGTTCAACGGGAAGCGGCCTGATCTCAGAAAGCAATACCGACGAGACTGCGCCGGCTGCTGAGTGGGCCGGCGATGAGGAAGCGTCGCCGTTTTACATCGAGTCGAACGTCTCCTTTCAGGAGCGCCGGCCGCGCACACTCAAATCCGGTTATACCTTTGCTCTGTTTGATCACCGGGGCGATATCGTCCCGGGTGAAGGCAATTCCGACGGCATCTATCTCCATGACACGCGTTTCTTGTCGCAACTCGAGTTGCGGCTGAATGGTGCCCCGCTGCTCCTGCTCAGCTCGAACGTGCAGGAAGACAACGCGGTCCTCACCGTGGATTTGGCGAACCCGGAACTGATCTCTCGCGATGGGATCGCCTTCCGCGGCGAATTGCTTCATGTGAACCGGCTCAAATACATCTGGCAGAACGCGTGCTACGAGCGGCTCCTCGTTCACAACTTCGATACCCGGGCTCATGATGTGAGGCTCGGGTTCAGATTCGCCGCTGATTTTGCCGATCTATTTGAGGTGAGGGGGCAGAAGCGCGCTCGGCGAGGCCAGGTCTCCGTCGAACGCAGGTCTGGATCGTCCGTCGTCTTGCGCTACCTCGGCCTCGATCTAGTAGAGAGATTCACGAGCATCGAGTTCGAGCCGGCCCCGACCCGGCTCGATGCCGCAACTGCACTCTATGAGTTTTCGCTCGGGCCCGGCGAGGGGATGCGATGCGTGCTTCGGGTTGCATGCAGGGCCAGTGGCGACCAGAAGATTGGAGTTAGCCGGCAATTCTACAGCTCACTTCGCACGGCGCGGCGGGCGCTCAGATCGTCCAGCGGGCGGGCCGCCAGCGTCGACAGCTCCAATTCGCTGTTCAACGAGTTTGCGCGCCGCTCGGTCGCCGACCTTTACATGCTGCTGACCGAGACCGAATTCGGCCCCTATCCGTTCGCTGGCATCCCGTGGTTCAGCACGCCGTTTGGGCGCGACGGTATCCTGACCGCCCTCTTCGCGTTATGGATCGATCCCTCGATCGCGAAAGGCGTATTGCGCGTTCTCGCGGCGACGCAATCCACCGATTTCGACCCCGAGCGGGATGCCGAACCGGGCAAAATTGTGCACGAAATGCGAGACGGCGAGATGGCGCGTCTGCGCGAGGTGCCGTTCGCGCGTTACTACGGCAGCGTCGATGCGACACCGCTATTCGTGTTGCTGGTCGGCGAATACTTCGAACGCACCGGAGATCTCGATACGGTTCGGCAGCTATGGCCGAACATCCAAGCTGCCCTCCATTGGATCGACACCTATGGCGACCTGGACGGTGACGGGTTCGTAGAGTATCAGCGCAAGAACGCCGAGGGGTTGATCAATCAGGGCTGGAAGGATTCAAACGACGCAATCTTCCACGAGGACGGCCGCCTGGCCGAAGGGCCGGTCGCTCTGTGCGAGGTTCAGGCCTACGTTTACGGCGCCAAACGACACGCAGCGGCTCTGGCCGCGGCGCTGGACCATTCGGTAGCCGCCGCCACCCTCTCGCACCAGGCCGACGCACTGCGCGAGCGGTTCGAGGCCACGTTCTGGTGCGACGACTTGGCGACCTATGCGCTCGCGCTGGACGGCGCCAAGCAGCCATGCCGGGTCACTTCGTCCAATGCCGGGCATGCCTTGCTGACGGGGATTGCCGCCCCCGAGCGCGCCGCACGCGTGGCCGACACGCTGCTCGGCGCCAGCTGCTTTTCCGGATGGGGCGTGCGCACGGTGGCGCGATCAGCCGCGCGCTACAATCCGATTTCGTACCACAACGGCTCGGTTTGGCCGCATGACAACGCGGTGATAGCCCTGGGTCTCGCCCGTTACGGCCTGAAATCCGGTGTCCTGCGGATCTTCAAGGGCCTATTCCAAGCCGCGAGCTACATGGACTTGCGGCGGCTCCCGGAGTTGTTCTGCGGGTTTGCCTGGCGGCAGCTGACCGCGCCAACACTCTACCCGGTCGCCTGCGCGCCGCAGGCTTGGGCAAGCGCTACCGTGTTTGCGTTGTTGCAGGCGAGTCTCGGTCTGAGCTTCGATCAGACTGGCGATGAGGTCCGGTTCGATCAGCCGGTGCTGCCGGATTTTCTCGACCATCTGCACCTACGCGGGCTGCATGGGAAACATGGTGTCGCCGATATCCTGCTGCGCCGCTACGGCAGCGAGGTCTCGGTCGACATCACGCGCCGTCAGGGAAAGGTACCGATCGTCATTGTTCGTTGAGGTTCGGCGTCCGCTTCAAAATCCGACCTTCAGGCCCGCGACGGTTCCGCCGAAATAAGCCTGGGGCTCGGAAGGCTGCACCCCGAGGGCGCGTTCCATGCGCCGCACGCACCGGTCGGCTCGATCGGACACGGAACGCCAGGTCGCCGCTTGCGGCAAGACGCCCAGCAGGCATTCGTCAAAGAAGTTGTAGGTGCGGTGCGCCTGGCAGCCGAAAGAAGGCCGGTCCCCACGGGCCGCCGTCAGTACAATGCGATTGGAGCTCGCCATCTTGCCGGCGGCAAAGCTGCCGCTGTAGCAGGCCGAGACGATCACGACCGTGGGCACCGCGGAGCAGCCGCGCGATAACGCGCGGGCGAGCTCATCCGGGGTCAGTGCCCGGTTCGAACGGGCTAGCCATAAGCCGCTGCCGCGCTCGCCGTGCGAGGTCAAAAAGATCAGGCATTGGTCCCCTGGCCGGACCGGCAAGTCGGCGATGCGCCGCAACAAAAGCTCGGCAGTGGCCGGTTCCGCGCCGGCGGCGAGCTCGGGCACGCTGGCGCTGAGGCGATGAATGTTGCGGGGCGGGATGCCGGCCGCGGCGAGCCGCCGGTTCATCTCGTGGGTAGCATTGTCGAATACCGGTTCGGCATCGTCTCCTGCGGCGAGCACGACTTGCCAATTCCCGGATGTCCCGGCGGCGCCCGCCGGAGCAGCGCCGAGCCAGCCGAGCGCTCCGAGCAGCAGCACCGAGCGGCGTAGGCAAGGACCAATCGTCAATTTCATCGGGCGGCGTCTCGTACAGAAGCACCGCGGCACGGTGGCACGTGTCGTGCTATCCTGCCGCAAAATCGAGGAGGTCATGCGATGCCAGTAGCACTCGCGGAGAAAAGTTGCACGCCGTGCCGTGGCGGCATACCGCCGCTCACCGAACAGGAAGCTGCGGCCTATCATGCGCAAGCACCCGACTGGGCGCTTCTCGATGAAACCAAGCGGATCGAGCGAACCTATCGGTTCAAGAACTTCGCCGAAGCGTTCAGATTTGTCGAGCGCGCGGCCGCCCTCGCCGAGGCCGAAGGACACCATCCCGATATTGGTTTCGGCTGGGGTTACGCGAGGGTCTCGCTGCACACCAAGAAGATCAAGGGACTGCACGAGAACGATTTCATCATGGCGGCAAAGCTCGATCGCGTCGCCGCGGGGAGCGCATCCTGAAGACAGAGGATCAAGGGAGGAGACCTATGCCCACTTATATCATGCTCGCCAATTGGACCGACCAGGGAGCCCAAAAGGTCAAAGATTCGCCGCGCCGGCTCGAAACCGCCAAGAAGGCCCTGTTCGATATGGGGGGCGAGTTCAAGACGGTCTACATGACTCTCGGCGAATATGATCTCGTTGGCGTTTACGAGGCGCCAGACGATGCCGTGGCGGCGCGGTTCAGCCTGATGCTCGGAATGCTCGGCAGCGTGCGGACCAAGACCTTGAAGGCGTTCCCCGAGGCAGCCTATCGGGAGATCATCGCCTCGCTCGGCTAAGTTGAAGTCAGATCTCATCTCGGGTGCGGCGTATCTCTGCGGCGTGCGAGCATCCCCGATAGAACCAATCGCGCAATATCTTTCTGGACAAACTACGCCAGGTTGAATAGTCTCTCTCCCTAAAGGCGCTGCCGACGGCCTTGGACGACCGATATCAAGGCGAAAAATGTCGGCTAGGCAGTTGGTGGCGACGAGGATCGGAGCGATCACCCGCGTGATCGAAATGCTGGTCCCGACCTAACTCGGCGTGGACCCGCGCGTAGAATTTGCGGGACGGGAGGATAGTTGTGGAGGCTAACGTTGCGCCGGACCAGGCTGTCGTTTCTAGCCGCGCCGGTCGAGGTATACGCATCCTGCTCGTATGGGGCGTGCGTTTCACCGGCGAATGCCTTGCCGAGCTCCTCGAACGCGACCCCGCAGTGTCGGTCATCGGGCTGTGCGCCGATCTCTCCGAGGCGGTGGCGCTCAGCGCGTCCATGCACCCGGACATCGTGTTGTTGGATGGAAGAATGCCCGAGGGTGCAGCCGCAGCAAGGCGAGCTCTCGACGAGGCTCCCGGCATGCGCATTGTCGTCTCCTCGGTCAGGGAGACGGAAGACGACGTCGTCGCCTGGGCAGAGGCGGGGGTGATCGGCTACATTCCCAGAACCACACCGCTGTGCGATTTTATGCGCCTGATGATGGAAATCCATAGCGGCGAGCAGGTCTGCTCGGGCCGGGTCGCCGCCGGCTTGCTTCGGCGCATCGCTCATACTGCTGATGGAAGCACCCGCCGCAATCGGCTGGTCGCCAGACCTGCGCTAACCAGACGCGAGCGCCAGACCGCGGAACTGATCAAGAGCGGGCTCAGCGACAAGGAGATCGCTCGCCGGTTGAATATCAGCGTCGCGACGACGAAATCGCATGTCCATAACCTGCTCGGCAAGCTGAACGCGCGGCGCCGAACCGAGATAGCCGATTACTTGCGCGGGTAAGTGTGGTGTCCCAGCTGCGGTTCGCAGGGAGTTCTGTGCGGCCCGCCGGACCGTCAGATGCCGCTGTGCCCGCGGGCGATTTCGGCCTGTGCAACCTCTTGCGGGATCAGCCACGCATAGAACGTGTCGCGCACGCAGTTTCTGCACGCGCCGTCCCAGCTTTGCGAAGAGAGGATCTTGACGTAGAGCTGCTGGCCGGGGGCGATGTCGACATCCTTGTCTTGATTGAAATCCCGGTTATAGCTCACCGGCGCTATGTGGTAATGCCCGGGCGGGACGTCGCGATAAAATACGCTGCCGTTTCCGACAGACCCATAATAGCTGCCGTTCACGTCGATATTTGCGAGATTGAGGCTCTCTGAAGGCAGCCAGTTACGGTAGAACCAGATCCGGGCCTGGCCCGCCGGAACCGGCGGCGCCGTGAACGCAACTTGAGCCGTAGCCGGGGGTTCGGCGCAGCCCGCCGCCGTCAGCATCAGGACGCCTGCCCAATGGAGCCACCTTTGGGGGCGTGGAGCGGAACCTCGCGCCATCGGCATTCCCTCCTTTTCCCGGCGCCCGTGGACGCCCTCAGGATTACCGCCCTTTGGCGATTTCCCGCGACGCTGGATATGTACCGGCTGGTTGCGCTATCAAGCCCCGAATGAACCGAAAGCAGCGGCGCGTCGAAGCGCGGGTGGGGCAGCAGGGTCGCGCGGCAGGCAGGCCAGCCGCGCCGATCGCCGGATGGTTCAGGGCGGCGCTCGCGCATCAGCGCGAAGGACGCGCGGCGGAAGCGGAGCGGGTGTGCCGGGAGATCCTGTCCGTCGACCCCGGTCATGCGCAAAGCCTTCATCTGCTCGGCCTGATCGAGCATCAACGCGGGCGCTCGGACGAGGCGATCCAGCACATCCGCTTAGCGATCATGCGGGAGGGCCGGGACCCGGCTTTTCACCACAACCTCGGCAACATCCTCAGAGCGCTCGATCGGCTCGCCGAGGCCATTAGGTGCTACGAGCAGGCTCTCGCCCTCGCGCCGGCCTCGGTCGATACCCTCTACAATCTAGGCAATGCGCATCAGGACCTCGGCCAGCCGGAGCGCGCCGCCGCCTATTTCGAACGAGCGCTGCGCCTCAGGCCGGATGCGATCGAATTACAAAACAACCTTGGCACGGCCCTGCAGGATCTCGGCCGGCTCGACGAAGCGATCGGCTGCTATCGCAAGGCGCTGGCGCTCCGGCCGGATCTTGTCGAGAGCCTCGACAATCTCGCTGGTGCTCTGCAATCGCAAGGGAAGTTTGACGAAGCTCAGGCCTGCTATGAGCGCGCGCTCGCGCTTCGGCCGGATCGTGTCGAGAGCCTTATCGGGCTCGGCGTCGTGTTGCGGGCCCAAGGCCGGCTGGAGGAAGCCGTCGCCTGCTACACGCGGGCGCTGGTATTGGCGCCCGACAATCCTGAGGCGCGCAACAATCTCGGCGTCGCACTCGTCGATCAGGGGCGGCCGGAGGAGGCGATCACTCATCACAAAAAGGCGCTTGCTCTGCAGCCGGACCGCGCTGAACTGCATTACAATCTCGGCAGCGCTCTCCAGCGCCAGGGCTTGTATGCCGAGGCGCTCGACTGCTACGGGCGCGCGCTGGCCCTCAAACCCGATTATTCGGAAGCGCATCTCAACCGCTCGCTCACTTTGCTGGTGACCGGAGAGTTCGACGAGGGATGGCAGGAATATGAGTGGCGATTTGCCGTCGCCCGCTACGACCGCAAATTCGACCGGCCTCGATGGTCCGGCGTACCTCTCGGCGGACAGAGCATTCTGATTCACGCCGAGCAGGGGTTCGGGGACGCGCTGCAGTTCGTCCGCTATGTCCCTGCGGTTGCCGAGCGCGGCGGCAAGGTCGTGCTGGAGGTCCCGGAGCCGCTCGTCCGCCTTGCGGGCACGGTCGCCGGCGCGTCCGAGATCGTTGCCGCGGGCGATCCGCTGCCGAGCTTCGACTGCCATTGTCCGCTTCTCAGCCTGCCTCGCGTATTTAAGACGAATCTGGCGACCATTCCGAATGCGGTGCCCTATCTGAGGGTCTCGGCGGAGACGTCGGCCGGCTGGGCCGAGCGGATCCCCACCACACCCGGCCCTAGAGTAGGTATCGCATGGGCCGGCACTACGGTTGGCGCGATCGATCTGCGGTTGCTCCAACCGTTGTGGGAGTTCGAGGGGGTAAGCTGGTTCAGCCTTCAGGTCGGCGAGCGGTCGGGCGACATCGCATTACTTGACGGCGTGAAGATCGCCGACCTCTCACCATGGCTCACGGATTTTGCCGAAACTGCGGCCGCGGTCTGTCGCCTGGACCTGGTCATCAGCGTGGACACTTCAGTCGCACATCTGGCGGGCGCACTCGGCCGACCGACGTGGCTCCTGTTGCGCTATCCGCCGGAATGGCGTTGGCTGCTCGCGCGCGAAGACAGCCCCTGGTATCCGACCGCGCGGCTGTTCCGGCAAAGGAAGGAGGGGGATTGGCCCGAAGTGGCGCGCGAGGTCGCGGCCGCCCTTGCACAAATAGCCCGCTGAAGCGTCCTATGGCGCGCTATAAGCCTTGCATAAGCTGAAATGCACCGTTTTCTGTTGTTCGCGACACTCGCCCTTGCGGCCTGCACCGAATCTTCGATCAGCCGCATCGACAGCCGTACATTCGCGATCGAGAGTCCCGGCGTCCCAGGGGGGTCGGAAGCCCCGAACCGGCGCTTAGCGGAGCGGGTGTGTCCGGGCGGTTATCGCGTCATGGACAAGACGGTTCATCAAGGCACCCCCGATCGGGCTCGCGAGGAGCCTGGCACTTTCACGTACTGGACGATCCGATGCCTCTAAACATCGCTGCTCAGAGAATAGACACGAACAAATACGCTCTCCCGTTAGCGGTGCTGCTCGTCGCGTGTCTCCCCGTACTCGCCGACTGCACACCGCAAGCCAAGGTCACGACCGCGGAAGCGCAAATTCCGGCGATCGCACCGGGAGCGGCGCGGGTCTGGTTTTTCCGAGGGTGGGATGCGCCGAGCGGCCAAAATTTTGTCTATGGGGCGGCGCCGACAATATATGCGAATGGCGCACCGATCGGTGAAATCGCGACAGGCAGCGACTTCTTCCGAGATTTCCCGCCGGGGGCCTACCGCTTTACCGTAGAGCCCATTGGCCTCCCGACCCCTCAGGCGGCGAGCCTCCAACTGGCGGCGGGGACGCAGAGCTATCTTCAGGTCCAGTGGGTAGCCAGCTGGGAATTCGGTTATCCCGAGGCGGATTTCAGTTTCGCACCCAACACCTTTGCTGTCCTGACGGCATCGCCGCAGGTGGCTCAGGCGTATCTCCCCACCTTGTCCTACCTCGGCCCGCGCTAGTCCGGCATCGGTGCCAGAGGCTGGGTTGCACGGCCGCAATCCCGTGTGCAACTGAAGAGCATCCCCGTGGCCGGGCTTGTCCCGGCCACCCACGTCTTCGTTGCGAATTGCGGCTACATCAAAACGTGGATGCCCGGGCCAAGCCCGGGCAAGGGCCTTTTGGCGGCGAAGCTCGGTAGCAAACGCGGTAATTCGCGGGCGGAAGCCGCACAGCCGTAGCTAAGCATCGCAAAGGAAACGCGGTCGCCCCGCCCCTCGGCGCGCTTCTCTTCTGTTGCACATCTAACACACCTGCGCGCATCCGTTGGTCTCCGCGGCGCTCCTTCAGCTAAACGGATCGCCAAAAGCGTGACAGTCAAATCAATGAAATTCCCAATAACTTCCGTACTTTGTGCGGCATAGGTTTAAATCTGAGAAGCTCTGGATTTAGACCTTGTGGCCCACCTCTTTTCAATCCGAAGATGGATAGTGCCGGAAGCCCACACTCGGTCAACATCAACCTGTGATTTCAGAGGTTGGTCACCGGGGGAGCGGCTAACGATGACGAGAACACGTACTATCGGCACTTTGGCGGCGATTGGCGGCCTGACCGCGACAATCGCATTGCTGACCGGTCTTCCGGCCGCCAACGCCGACGAACTGGCCGATCTGCGCGCCAATCAGGAGCTGCTGCAGCGCCGCATCGACCAGCTGGCGCAAGGTCAGCCGCCTGCAGCGGGTGGCATACCAGGCGGTGGCCCCGGCTCGGCCCTCGGCGCCCAGGCGACGCCGGGCGTCCCGGTGGGCGGCGGCAGCTTCCCGCGTTCGTTCCTGATCCCGGGCACCGATACCTCGATCCGCGTCGGCGGCTTTGTCGACATCACGGCGAACTACTTTTTCCAGGGCGCCAACACCGGGAATCCTGGTACTCCTTCGTCGAATTTTGGCCAAAACGGCAACCTGAACGGGGTGCCGGTCGGCCAAATGTTCGTCCCCGGCCTCGGCCCTGTCGCGCAAGCGGCCAACCATTCGCGCGGCAACGGTTTCTTCGAGTTCAGTCCGCAGCAATCGAGACTCAACGTCGAGACCCGCACCCCGACGGCCTGGGGCAAGTCGCGGACATTCTTCGAGTTCGACTGGGCAGGCGCCAACAATTTCAGCGCCCAGACCGTGCAGCAAGCGGGCGGCGACAGCCTGATCCCGCGCCTCCGGTTCGCCTACGGCACATTGGGCGGGTTCCTCGCCGGCCAGGCGATCTCGAACTTTTCCGATGCCGACGCCGATACCGAATCAATGGAATTCGGCGGCGCGATGGGCTCGACCGGCGGCCAGCGCATCCCGCAGGTGCGCTATACGCTGGCGGGTCCGTACGGCAGCGCCTGGTCGGTAGCGGCGGAACAGCCGACCGTCAATGTCGAAACTCCTGCCGGCCTTCTTGCTAATGATTCGAACGTCGGCGGGCTCCCGGGCGGCCCCGGCGCCCCGACACCGATCGGCCCAATCTGCAATGGCGTCCCCTGCACCGGCGCGGGAACCGCGGTCCAGGGCAACCTCGCAAAGGCCATCGCTCCCAATGTCACCTTCGCCTCCTATTGGGCGCAGCCTTGGGGGCATGTTGACTTCGCCGGTGTGATCGTTCCGATGCAGTTCAACGACGGCCATTTCATCTCCCGGGATTACCTGGGCTATGGCGGACATTTCAGCGGTGACGTCAAGCCTGGTTGGTTCGGATGGGCCAAGGATGATTTCCTGTTCAGTTTTATCGCTGGCGAAGGTATCGGCGTCTATTCGAGCGGCGGGTGGTCCAACACTGCGGCGATGTCGACCAACTTCACTGTCGCGACCGCGTGCGCGACGCCCGTGCCGGGCTGCACAGGTGGGCTGGCGGCGTCGAACGTCCTCTTCAAGCAGAACTTTGGGTGGAGCACAAATGGCGGCTACCAGCATTGGTGGGCGCCTGACCTGCGCTCGACGATAGCGGCCGGCGTCGCGCAGCAAGACCTCAGCTCGCAGTTGATCGGGCCGGCCCAGGCCAGCACATTTACCAAGGAGCAGTGGAACGCCTTTGCCAATCTGGTGTGGAACCCGGTCGCGTTCATCACCGCCGGCATCCAGTACAATTACGGCACCCGCATCGTCGTCGCCAACGGCAAGGGCCATGCGCAGGGTATCTCGGCCAAGTTCCGCGTAGCCTTCTAGGAGGAGGCGATGCTCGAACTGATCGAAGGCCTTCCCGGCAATGTTGTCGGCATCGCAGTAAGCGGACGCCTGACGATGCAGGATTGCCAGGACGTCTTGGTCCCGGCGATGCAGAAATCCCTCAAACGGCACGACAAGATAAGGCTTTATTACGAACTCAACTCGCGGTTTCCGGGCGCTGCCTGGGACGAACTCGATCTCGGGCTCGAGCATGCGTCGCGCTGCGAGCGGGTCGCGATCGTGACCGATATCGGTTGGGTTAGGCTGACCGTAAAGGCGCTTCGCTTTTTGATACCCAGCAGGATCCGGGTGTTCGCGACCGATCAGGCGCAAGAGGGTCGTGCTTGGATCACCGCGCGTCCCGGATCTCGCGCGGATACCGATGTTCCCGAAGCCGCCGGAGCGCGGCTGTCGCCGCCGCGGCGAATGAGCCGATCGTCTCCCGCGCGCAAGGTGGCGCGACTTGCACGACACTCTCAGCCGAGGCGCACCTCCCCAGCGGCCTCGCTCGATCACGCGCCACCGACCTAAGACCAGAACTGGCTTCGGTCGCGCATTCCAGCTGAAAGCGAAGGTATCTATTCTGCCTTCGGCACGGATCGAAGAACGCCAGGCTGTTTATCAGCGCTCAAAGACGCCCCACAATGCGCGTCCTGGCGGTACGACCGATGCGTCTGGATGCTCGGTGCGCAACATCTGGAAATGCTCCTGCAGGAGCCTCCAAACGTCAATGCCGTCGTCGACCCACACTTGCTCTCGCGTCGGCAGCAACCTGCGGAAAGCGTTGAGCACGAAAAGCCGGCCGCCCGGCTTCAGCGCGGCCTTTATCCTTGCGATGTCCTCGTCCGGGCGCTGGCAATGCTGGAGCACCCAGATGGCCAGCGCGAAATCCGCGTGCACCCCAAAACGCAGCAGCTGATCGAAGGTTGTCGGGTTGCAGACCAGGAACCGCTCAGATTTGACGTACTCTGTCGCCAACGCCGCCATTCTCGGGCTGATGTCGACGCCCAGCACCGACCAATTCTTGCGCTCGATCAACGGCTTCGCGAGCCGGCCGGGCCCGCAGCCGAAATCCAGTGCTGTCGCGTCGCGCGGCGGCAGGTAGGCGTCGACGATCTCCATCAGGTACTCGGTCTCGATTCCCCAGCGCTCCTCCGGCGTGTGCACGCCATCCGGGTTGAGCGCCACCCATCGCGCTTGCTCCATCGAGCCAACGTCAAAGATCGTCGGGTCGTAGGTAAACTTGCCCGCCTCGCTCATTTCGGTCTCGGGAGACGGATGGGATAGATGGCCCGGCGATTGTCCCCAGTCACCGACCCGCCTCGTGATGCCACTGCCGAACCTTTTCAAACCCGCCGAGCCCCAAAACGTAGGGCGAGGCAGCGCGGAAGCGCCGTTCCCGTTCCTCGCTCGACAACGCCCACGTCCAGTTTAGCGGCGAATGAAACCCGAACGGTTTCATTGCTAGATCCCTGCTTGGACTCTCGACGGAAAACCGATACGCCAGATCCTCCGGCGCCCAACGGAACCCCTTGTCCATTAGCGCCACACGGTATCGGCGGCAGATCGCGTCGTCCTCCGGGCACCATTGGGGATAGAGCTCCGGGTTCGCAGCAAGATATTTCGCCAGCCTCTTCGAGCGAAGCGAGAACCCGCCGTTGCCTACCCTGGTCTCTGGGCCGAACCACGGCCACGGCGCGCCAATGTAGTCGTATGTGAGGAACTCATCGGTCCAAGCGTCCGCATTTACGGCGTGGCCGTCCCATTGGATCAACAGGAAATGATCGGTCCGGAGCCATCGCGGCACCTCGTACCACAGGGCTCGCTGGTAGGCGATTACGCTTTTGCCTGCGAACTGCCGATAATTGACGTCGCCGGAGATGGCGATCTTGTGCGGGTCGTCCGTCAGGATCAGCAGCTGCTCGGGCTCGATCACCCGGAGGGTATGCTCGACCGCCATGCGGGTCAGTTCGTGGGCGGCGCCACCGTCTATGGCAACGACGGTCAGGGGCACCTTGCGGGGGCGCTGGCGCGCGGGGGCCGGGCTGCTCATTAGGCAATGGTCTCTCTTTTGCGGATCCGGCGGGCTTGGGCTAGCCGCCCGGCACCCGTCGTTCGCAGCCTTTCGCCTTCGCCAGATGCTTCACTGATGGGCACTTGCGGCTTCGCTTTTGAGGAATGGACGCAGTTGCCGGGTGACGGGCAACTGCGTCTTCGCTGGCTCCGAGTGGTTCCCTATCTGCGATTGGGTCGCGGTCAGCTCGCGCTCCAGCGCTTCGATACGCCGGCGCCGGCTTCTGAGTTTGCGCCGGTTGCGGTGGCCGGCAATCCAGGCGATAGCCGCGCCGATCAGAGCCCCGACAAGCAGGCTCAGGAAACACAGCAGATAGAGCGGCACATCTGCCAGGAACGGCAGCGGCCAAAACTCGACCGATACCGTTTCGCGATTGGAGACGGCGAACAGGATCAGAACAGTCGCGATTACGAGAAAGACCGCCCAATAGAGGATCCTCACTCGCTGGGCCTTTCGGTGATCGGCGGCGTCAGGCCTGGCCTGCGCTCTGGTTCAAGCGGTCGCGCAGCTGCTTGCCCGTCTTGAAGAACGGGATGTGCTTCTCGGCCACCGAGACACTGTCGCCGGTCCGCGGATTGCGGCCGACGCGGGCATCGCGCCGCTTGACCGAAAACGCCCCGAAACCGCGTAGTTCGACCCGGTCACCCCGCGCCAGTGCCGCCGCGATCTCGTCGAAGATCGCCGTGACGAGGACCTCAACGTCGCGCTGGTAAAGGTGAGGATTGGCGTCGGCAAGTCTCTGTACGAGCTCCGATTTCGTCATCGCGATCGTCGCTCCCCGCCCTGTGTCTTGCAGGCGATCAACCTGCCAAACCAACCGACGAGCGTCAAGCGCTCCTCAAAAGCCCCCTCCCTAACCCTCCCCCGCATGCGGGGGAGGGAATGGGTGGGGGCTCCCGCGGCGGGTGAGGAGCCGGACGGCTCAGCTCTTCTCCTCGGTTTCCTCTTGGCGGCGGGCGCGGTTGATCGCGGCGCCGAGGATATCGCCGAGGCTGGCTCCGGAATCGGAGGAGCCGAATTCGGCCATTGCGCGCTTCTCCTCATCGACCTCGCGGGCCTTGATCGACAGCGACAGCTTGCGGGTCGTCCGATCGATCGCCGTCACCTTGGCGTCGACCCTCTCGCCGACCGCGAAACGGTCCGGCCGCTGCTCGCTGCGGTCACGCGACAATTCGGATTTGCGGATGAAACCGGGCATGCCGTCGCTGATCGTCACCTCGACGCCGCCGTCGGTAATGCCCGAGATCATACCAGTCACGACATCGCCCTTCTTGACCTTGGCCATCCCGGCTTCGAAGGGATCGGATTCGAGCTGCTTGATGCCGAGACTGATCCGCTCCTTTTCGACATCAACGTCGAGCACCTTGACCCGCACCGCGTCGCCCTTGCGATAGTCGCTGATCGCCTCTTCCCCCGGCCGGTTCCAATCGATGTCGGACATGTGGACCATGCCGTCGATGTCGCCGGGCAGGCCAACGAACAGGCCGAACTCGGTGATGTTGCGAACCTCGCCTTCGAGCTC
Organism: uncultured Alphaproteobacteria bacterium; assembly: GCA_963812675.1. Lineage (GTDB taxonomy): Bacteria > Pseudomonadota > Alphaproteobacteria > ATCC43930 > CGMCC-115725 > AP-15. Next base: position 92,950 of record CAWEWR010000011.1, read on the forward strand.
GGCGCCGACCGGATGCTCCTCGACAAAGGCCTCCCACGGATTGGCGAGGGTCTGCTTCAGGCCGAGGCTGATGCGCCGCTTTTGCGGATCGACATCGAGCACCATCACCTCGACCTCCTGGCTGGTCGAGACGATCTTGCCGGGGTGCACGTTCTTCTTGGTCCAGCTCATTTCGGAGACGTGAACCAGTCCTTCGACACCCGGCTCCAATTCGACGAAGGCGCCGTAATCGGTGATGTTGGTGACCCGGCCGCGGAACTTGGCGCTGGCCGGGTATTTGAGCTCGACACCCTCCCACGGATCGGATTCGAGCTGCTTCATGCCGAGCGAGATGCGCTGCGTCTCGGGGTTGAAGCGAATGACCTGAACCTTGACGTTCTGCCCGATATTCAGAGCCTCGGAGGGGTGATTGATGCGCCGCCAGGCGATGTCGGTGACATGCAGCAATCCGTCGACGCCGCCGAGATCGACAAAGGCGCCGTAATCGGTGATGTTCTTGACGACGCCGTTGAGGATCTGCCCCTCCTTGAGGCTGGCAACGAGTTCGGAGCGCTGCTCGGCGCGGCTCTCTTCGAGGACGGCGCGGCGCGACACGACGATATTGCCGCGCGAGCGGTCCATCTTGAGGATCTGGAAGGGCTGCGGCGATCCCAAGAGCGGAGTGATGTCGCGCACCGGCCGGATGTCGACCTGGCTGCCGGGCAGAAATGCTACGGCGCCGTTGAGGTCGACGGTAAACCCGCCCTTGACGCGGCCAAAAATGGTCCCGGTGACCCGGTCATTCGTCTGAAAGCTTTTTTCGAGCTGGGTCCAGGCCTCCTCGCGCCGCGCCTTCTCGCGCGACAGTTGGGCCTCCCCGTTCTTGTCCTCCATCCGCTCGAGATAGACCTCGACGGTGTCGCCGACATGGATCTCGGGTTGGGCGCCTCCGGCGGCGAACTCCTTAAGCGGAACGCGGCCCTCCGATTTTAGGCCGACATCGATCAGCACGGCATCGTTCTCGACCGAGATCACCCGGCCCTTGACGACGGTACCTTCGAGACTGGCGACGACACCGAGCGAATCATCGAGGAGCGCGGCAAAGCTCTCTTTTGCAGGCGCCTCCCGGGTTTGCAATTCTACTGCTGCCATTCTTTCTCCTCTAGCGCACGCGCGACCAGCGCGCAGGCGCGCTCGAACACCACATCGGCGTCGAGCGTCGTCGTGTCGATGATGTGAGCGTCGTGGGGCGCCGTCAGCGGGGCCGCCCGGCGCCCGCTGTCGCGCGCGTCGCGTTCATTAAGATCTTGCAAGACGTTTTCGTATATAGCGGGGGCGCCCTGCTCGCGCAACTCCTTGACCCGGCGGGCGGCGCGCGTTTCGGTGCTGGCGGTGATGAATAGCTTAACATCCGCCCCCGGGCAGACGACGGTGCCGATGTCGCGTCCGTCGAGGACCGTGCCGCGGGTCGCCGCCGGGGGGTGCGCAGCAAAATCCCGTTGAAGGCCGAGCAAGGTACGGCGGACTTCCGGGATCGCGGCGACCACCGAGGCAGCCGACGCGACCGCATCGGCACGCAGCCTCGGGTCGGCGAGCAGCCGCGGATCGACGCGCCGCGCGGCCCTTTCCGCCGTCACCGCATCGGCGGGGTCGCCGTTCGCGTCGAGCACGAGGCGCGCCGCCGCGCGATAGAGCGCACCGGTGTCGAGATGGGCCAAGCCGAAGCGCTCGGCGATCCGCCGCGCCAGCGTGCCCTTGCCCGAAGCTGCGGGACCGTCGATCGCGACGACAAATGGCCGCCGCCCCTCACCCTCCCGCTGCGCGGGCCCCTCCCTCTCCCCGCTGGCGCGGGGCGAGGGGCCCTGTCTGCTCCCTCGCCCCGCTTGCGGGGAGAGGGTTGGGGTGAGGGGCAAATCGCCGCTCACTCTTCCTCCCCGATCGCGGCGCCGAGCCGGTTCATCATCGTGATGAACCCTGGGAAGCTGGTCGCGATCGGCGCCGCATCGTCAATCCGCACCGGCTCTTTGGCGGCCAGCCCGAGGACGAGAAACGCCATGGCAATGCGATGATCTAGCCGCGTCTCGATCAACGGGCCGCCCGCGGGCGGGCCGCCGGCGCCATCGACGATCAGATCGTCGCCGTCGACCGCGACTTGCACGCCGCAGCCCGCAAGACCCGCCGCGATCGCGGCGAGGCGGTCGCTTTCCTTGACGCGTAGTTCGGCGAGGCCGCGCATCACCGTGCGCCCGCGGGCGCAGGCCGCGGCAATCGCGAGGATCGGGTATTCGTCGATCATCCGCGGCGCCCGCTCGGCGGGAATTTCGGCGCCGGTAAGGGTGCCGCTCCGGGCACGAATGTCCGCCACCGGCTCGCCGCCTTCCTCGCGGCGGTTCACCAGAGCGATATCGGCGCCCATCTCGGAGAGGCATTCGAGAAGACCGGCGCGCAGCGGGTTGATCCCGACGCCTTCGACCGTCACCTCGGACCCAGGCACGATCAGCGCCGCGACCAGCGGAAAGGCGGCCGAGGACGGGTCGCCCGGGACAATGATCGGGGCGGCCGTCATTTCCGGAAAACCCTCGACGGTAACCCGCAGCCCGCCGCCTTCTTCGGGCTCTGTCGAGACCGCCGCCCCGAAATGGCGCAGCATTCGCTCGGTGTGATCGCGGGTCGGCTGGCGCTCGATCACGGTGGTTGCCCCCGGCGTGTTGAGCCCGGCGAGCAGTACCGCGGATTTGACCTGGGCCGAGGGTACCGGCAGACGATAGACGATCGGGATGGGATCGACCGCGCCGCTGACGGCGAGGGGCAGCCGGCCGCCTTCGCGGGTAACGAAGCGCGCCCCGAAGCGGCTCAGCGGCTCGACGACGCGGCCCATCGGCCGGCGCCTCAGCGACCCATCCCCGGTGACGAAAGCGGTTATCGGGTGCGTCGCCAGCATGCCGAGGAGGAGCCGCGCCGCGGTTCCGGAATTGCCAAGATCGAGCAGGTTTTCGGGCTCGGCGAGCGCGCCCACGCCGATGCCGTCGACAGTCCACCGGCCGTCCCCGCCCCGGGTCACGCTCGCGCCGAGCGCATTCAACGCTGCCGCGGTCGCAAGCACGTCCTCGCCTTCGAGGAGGCCCGTGATTTCGGTCCTGCCGATCGCGAGCGCCCCGAGCATCAGCGCGCGATGCGAGATCGATTTGTCGCCGGGGACACGGATCGCGCCGGCGAGCGGGCCGCAGCGCCGTGCGACGTTTGGGGAGGCGGGGTGAGCCATGGCGGAACGAATGCCTCGCAATGCAAGAAAATGCGGTTGCGGTCGCGCCGGCCGCAGCCCATATCGGGCACCGCACGGCGCGGTTTCTTTAATCTACTTTCGTAATTTTGCTTTTGACAGGGTAGGCACCCTGTGGCAATGCCGCGCCGCCGAGACGCAGAACTTCAGTGGGAGCGAATGGTGGCCAAACCCGAATGGGGGTTCAAGCGGATTTGTCCGAGTTGCGGAGCGCGCTACTATGACTTGCTGCGCGAGCCGGTAATCTGTCCGAAATGCGCGACGCCGTTCGACGCCGAGGCGTTCCTCAAGTCGCGCCGCACCCGCCCCGCTCCGCCGGTCGAGAAAGAGCTGGAGCCGGTCGGCGCCGACGAAATCGACGCCGAGGTTGAAACCGAGGAGGAGGCGGAAGCTGCGGAGGAGGAAGAAGAGGAGGCGGCGCCCCTCGAAGAAGCCGAGGAGGAGGATGAGGAGCTTCTCGAAGACGCCTCCGAACTCGGCGAGGACGAGGACGACATGGCCGAGGTCATCGAGAACGTCGAGGAGGAGGAACGCTGAGACGCACTATTTTCCGCTTGCCGCGCTGTCGCACTGTTCCTAATTTCGGCTGACAAACCCGTGGGGCCATAGCTCAGCTGGGAGAGCGCTACAATGGCATTGTAGAGGTCACCGGTTCGATCCCGGTTGGCTCCACCAATCAGCTCAGCGGCAATCACCGAGGGGCTTAGCCGGAAACGGCTAGCCCCGATTTTTATCCTTCAATGTCGCCAAGCACCTGCCGGACCCGTTGTACGAACGCTTCTGGTGCGACCGGCTTTGACAGGTAAGGCTGACCGGCTCCATCGAGCTCGACAATTCGGTCGGGATTTCCGGTCATCATGAGGACCTTCGCGCCCGCGGTCTCTGCTTGCTGTACCAGGCTCGTGCTCGAGCCATCGCTCAGCACGCCGTCTGTCGCCAACAGGTCGGGAACCTCGCCCCCCATGAGTTTGGCGGCCGCAGAAACGGTCGCAACGGCGGTGGCCCGGTGGCCGGCCTTTTCGAGCTGAAGCACCAGCTGCTGGCCAAATTCCGGCTGGCTGTCGACAATGAGAATGTACGCCATACTTAAGTAACTGTGCGGCCGTATGGATCGTTCCGAGAACCCGTCGGCGGCGGAGCCGCGACGCAGAGCCGCTTGGTGGCCGGGCGGAACAGAAGATAAGGTCGGGACTTGTCGGCGGGGTGATGTTGTCGGAGCTGAGAATGAGAAAGCCGGTGACTTTTGTTAGCGCGATCGGCGCCGGATTGCTGATGGCAACGGCGGCTGTAGCGGATCCCTACAATCCCGGTGAGCGGGCGCTTAGCGGCGGTCTCCTCGGCGCCGGCACAGGGGCTGTCATCGGTGCAATAGCCGGCGGCGGGCGCGGCGCCGGCATCGGCGCGGCGGTCGGCGGCGGAGTGGGCGCCGTAGCCGGTGCCGCCACCACACCGGCACGCCCGCGTTCGGCATCCCGCCGCCACTATCATTACGTGCATCACCGCTACTACTGAGCCTAGTAGCCGCGCTGCCAGTCGATGACGTTGCGCAGCGGGCGGGCGTCGATATAGGCGCGCAGGTTCTCGCAGAACAGATCGATCCCGCCGTGGCGGTCCTCATCGCTCGCGCCGGAGACGTGCGGCGTGATCAGCACTTTGGGATTGGACCAGAGGCGCTCTGGCGGCAGATGCTCGAATTCGCCGACGTAGACGTCGAGCACCATGCCGCGCAAGCGGTCCTGCTCCAACGCTTCGGCGAGCGCATCCTCGTCGACGATTTCGCCGCGCGCGACATTGACCAGCACGCTTCCGGGCTTCATCAGCGCGATGCGGGTGTTGTCGAAGAGGCGGTTCGTCTCCGGCGTCCATTGGCAGCAGATCACGACAAAATCGCTTTCCGGAAGAAAACGGTCTAGATCAGCCGCGCCGCCCATTTCACTGAACCCCGGCGGCAGAGGCTCGTCTGCGCGCGGGTTGCGTCTGGTGCCGACGACCCGCATGCCGATCGCCGCGCAGAGCCGGCCGACATCGCACCCGATACCGCCGGCGCCGACGACGCAGGCGGTCTTGCCTTCGATCAGAAGCGGCCGGTAGGCGCGATGCTGGAAGGCGCCGCTGCCGCGCTCGAGGACCGCGCGGTCGAAGCTCTTGGCGAAATGCAGAATGCCGGCGAGCGCGTACTCCGCCATCGCCAAGGTGCTGCCGACGCCGCGCGAGGTCGTGACGATGACGTCGCTGCCCCACAAATCCCCCCGCAACAGGTTGCTGGCGCCGGCGGGACGCTGATGAAACCATTTGAGCCGCGGCGCCCGCGCCCGCAGGTCGAGCGGAAACGGCCAGCCGCCGAGAATAACCTCCGCGTCGGCGAGGAGGCGGTCACGCTCCTCACGGGTTCCCGCGCCGACCGAGCCGGGCCGCAGATAGCGCGAAGCCGTGTAGGCAGGCCAGGTCTCACGATATTCACCGTCGAACCAGCCGCCCGCATCGGTCACTCGGATCGAGGGATCGAGCGCCTCTATCTTAGCCCGCTCCGCGGCGCCCAGGCGCTGAATGGCGAGAACGTTGATCGTTCGCACGAGCTCTTCCCCTCGTTCGGTGGCAGCACAGGAATGCACGATAACGTCGGGAGCGAGACTTGTCGCCCCGGCGTTGCGAGGCCTATGCTGCCACCGCGATTTCGCTCGAGGAGGATCGGATGAAACAGGGATACCGGTTTGTCGATTGCGACATGCACATCATGGAGCCTCCGGACCTGTTCGACAAATATCTCGATCCGGCCTTCAAGCATCGCATCACCTCTTCGATGCGGCGCAGCGACGGCGGTCCGACCGGGATGCGCGGCCGGCCGCTGTGGTTTTTCGACGGCACGCCGACCACCAACGACGGCAACATATCGCAGTACAACCGCACCCGCGGCCCGCTCGTGTCGCGGCGCGCCAACACCAACGTGATGTTCGCGGTCGAGCGCGGTTACGATGCCGAAGCCCAAGTCATCGGTATGGAGATGGAAGGGATCGACATCGCGGTGCTGTTCCCGACCTCCGGTCTGTCGTTCCTGGCGCGGGACAATATGGACCCGCAATTCTCCGCCGCGATTTGCCGGGCCTACAACGACTGGCTGCATGATTTCGTGCAACACAGTCCGGACCAGTTGAAGATGGCGGCGATGCTGCCCGTGCACGACGTCAACCTTGCGTGCCAGGAGCTCTACCGCTGCGTCAAGGAATACGGTGCAGTTGGCGCGTTTGTGCGGCCCAATTACGTAAACGGCCGCTACTGGCATTCGAACTACTGGGACCCGCTTTACGGCCTGTTGCAGGACCTCAACGTCCCGCTGTGCTTCCATGAGGGGACTGGCTCGTATTACTCGACGATCGAGCCGCGCTTTGGCGAGAACCGTTTTATGCGCCACGTCGCGAGCCACTCGACCGAGATGCAATTGGCGCTGATCGCTTTGATGCTTGGCGGCATTTTTGAGTTCTACCCGCGCCTGAGGGTCGCCTTCCTGGAGGCGCAGAGCTGGTGGGTGCCGGGGCTGTTGGGCCGCATCGAATGGGACCTGCGCCAGCACCACAATTCCGACGCGCCCTACCTCAAGATGTCGCCACTCGAATACTGGCAGCGCAACTGCTTCTCGGCGATCGAGAGCGGCGAGCGCGAGGTCGGCGCTACGGTCGAGCTGTTGGGCGGCGCCGACAACATCTGCGTGTCGAGCGATTTCCCGCACTTCAACTCGAGTTTCCCCGAGGTGTCGACGCGGGTGCTGACGAACTCCAGCATCACGCCCGAGATCGGCAGCAAGATCTTGAGCGGCGGCGCCCGCCTCTACGGCTTCACCGACGCCGATTTCGACAGAGCCGCCGCTGCCGCCCGCCGGCGCGACAACGTCGCCGTGGCGAGGGCCTAGCCTTTGCCCCCACCCATCTCCTCGCCCGCAAGCGGACGCAAGCGGGGGAGGGTTAGGGTGGGGGAATTAACCGACGCGTTCGTAGGGGAAGCGCTGAACCTTCTCCATGTTCTTGCCTTCGATGCGAATGAGGCGGGTTGTGCCCTCGCGCCGGGGCGAATGTAGGTCGCCTTCATTGTAGAGATAGGCCGCGCCCGGCTTTAGCGTGTAGTCCTTGATGCGCCGCGCCTTGCCCGGCTTGCCCTCGCCGGGGCGCGCCACCGGCTCGTAATCGGTCATCACCGTCTCGCCGCGCGCCTGGCCATAGATCGCCCAGGATGGACCGTGGTCGTGCGGGTTGCTGTCCTTGGCGCCATGGTAGACGTGGCCGAGGATGCAGAAGCCGAGCTCGGGGTCCTCGTACAGTACTTTGCGCTCGGGGACGTCGTCGCCGAGATGCGTCTTGATGAAATCGTCGTCCCTCAGCACTTGCTGGACCAGGGCGCACACCTGCTTGCGTCCCTCGACACCCGGATTCTGCTTGAGGATCCGGTAGCATTCCGTCGAAAACTGCTCGAGGCTATACCCCATTTGACCAACTCCGTTGTGGCTCTCGAGGCTGCGAACAGCCGCCCGCAACCAATCCGCGATAGTAACCCGAAGGGGGGCCGAACCGCAAAGCGCGCACGCGGAGCGGCTTGACTTCCCAATTAGGCGGACCTCACTCTCGCCGCAAATAGCCGCCGGGTCGCAGGGAGGACATGTACAGCTATATCATCCGCCGCCTGGCCTTCGGCGCGCTGACCGTGATCGGCGTCTCGATCATCGTGTTCGCCGTTCTGCGGATCCTGCCGGGGGACCCGCTCGTCGCGATCTTCGGGCCGGAGGGCTTTACCAAGCTCAGCGAAGCCGAGCGTGCCCGCTATATGGCTGATCTCGGGCTCAGCGATCCGCTCGCCGTGCAGTATTTTCGGTGGGTCGGCGACATAGCCCGAGGCAATTTCGGCCGATCCTTCTTCCGCGCCGAAAGCGTCGGGGAGATGATCCTGCGGCGCGGACCGCTGACCGCCGAAATTGCGGTGTTGTCGGTGATCCTCTCTTGGCTGGTCGGGATCCCGGTGGCGATCGTCAGTGCGCTGCGTCCCAACAGTCTCGGCGACAATATCTCGCGGTTTCTCAGCATTCTGTTCTTGGCGGTCCCCGGTTTTTGGCTCGGCATGCTGATCGTGCTCGCTGCATTGTTCATGTTTGGCTATCGGGCCCCGCTCGCCGGCCCCACCTTGCTCACGGATCCGTGGGGTAATCTCCAGGTCGTGATCGGGCCGGCGGTCGTTCTCGGGCTCGGTCAGGCCGCCTACATTGCGCGCATGGCGCGTTCCAGCCTGTTGGAGGTCATCCGGGAAGACTATGTGCGCACGGCTCGAGCCAAAGGGCTTAGCCGGCGTCCGGTGATCACCTTTCACGCTCTTCCCAATGCCTTGCTGCCGGTGATTACGCTGTCGGGCATTCTTCTCGGCTTCGTGCTGGCCGGCTCGATCCCGGTCGAGCGCGCTTTTGGGACCCCCGGCCTCGGGTATGCGATGTTTACGGCGGTCAGCGAACGAGACGTGTTCGTGATGCAGAACCTTGTCTTTCTCTACGCCGTCGTCTTTGTGCTGCTGAACATACTGGTCGACCTCACGATCGCCTGGCTTGACCCGAGGATCCGCTACCAATGACGGCAATGGAGCCCGAGACCGCATACCCGGTCGAGCAGATCGTCCTGGCGCCCGAGCGCGCTGGGTTGCGGCGAACCGGAGGAGGCTTTCGCTGGTTTATCAGACGCTCGCCATTGTCGGCGTTCTGGGGGTTGATCGCGGCCGCAATAGTCATGATGGCCGTGGCAGGGCCGGTCCTGGCGCCGTACGAGCCATTGAAGTCCGATTTCCGGGCGATGTCCAAACCGCCGAACGAGCGGCATTATTTCGGCACTGACCAGATCGGCCGCGATGTGTTGAGCCGGGTCATTTACGGCAGCCGCGCGTCGTTGACCGTGGCGCTCGGCGCCGTGTTGTTCGGGACGACCCTCGGCGCGTTATGGGGGTTGGCGAGCGGCTATTTTGGCGGCCGCTTCGATATCGTCAGCCAGCGCGTCATCGAATTTCTGCAGTCCTTCCCGGATCTGATCCTGGCGATGGCGATCGCGATGGCGCTGGGCGCCGGGTTTGGGACCGTCATCGTCGCGATCGCGATCACCCGCATCCCGTTTGGCGGGCGGGTCATCCGCGCCGTTGTGATGTCGTTGAAGGAATTGTCGTATGTCGAGGCGGCGCGCGGGCTGGGCGCCTCGCATCTGCGCATCATGGCGCGCCACATACTGCCGCAATGCGTCGCGCCATACCTGATCCTCGCCACCACTCATCTCGGCGTGGCGATCATCATCGAGGCGGCGCTCGGCTTTCTCGGCGCCGGCATCCCACCGCCGACCCCGACCTGGGGCAATATGCTGGCGGATTCGCTGAATGCCGGCCTCGTCCCGCCGTGGTGGCTGGTGCTGTTTCCGGGTGCTGCGATTACGATCACGGTGCTCGCCTTCAACCTCTTGGGCGACGGCATCCGCGACATGCTCGACCCGCGGCTGCGCAGCGCGGTCTAATTGCGTCATGGCCAGCTGCAGCCAGCGCAGGCATCGGCTAGATCAGAACTTTACCCCTGATTTGTCATTGCGAGTTGGACACCGGCCGGGCGGGCCGACCCGACCTGCATGAAACGAGGGGAGCTGTCATTGGGAGCGCAGCGAAGCAATCTCGGGCCGCTACGCGCACGTGGGATCGAGATTGCTTCGTCGCTTCGCTCCTCGCAATGACGAGGCAGCGGCATTCATTTCTCTCCCGAGGGCTTCGCCAACGGGTACCTCACTCCGGAATCGTGCAGGTGGCAGGAGGCCCAGTGGCCGGACTGGATCTCGCGCAAAGCCGGCACTTCGTGGTGGCAGCGCGCCATCGCGTACTGGCAGCGAGGGTGGAAATGGCAGCCGGGCGGCGGGTTGATCGGGCTCGGCACGTCGCCCTTGAGGATCACGCGTTTGCGGCTCTTCGCACCGTATTTCGGGATCGGCACGGCCGACAGCAGCGCCTCGGTATAAGGGTGTAACGGTGTCTCGAAGAGGGTGGTCTTGTCCGTCATCTCGACGATGCGGCCGAGATACATGACCGCGACCCGGTCACTGATATGTTCGACGACTGCCAGGTCGTGAGCGACGAAGAGATAGGATAGCCGGTACTCGTCCTGCAGATCCATCAACAGATTGACGATCTGGGCCTGGATCGACACATCGAGCGCCGAAACCGGCTCGTCGCCGACGATCAGTTCCGGGCTCAACGCGAGGGCGCGGGCAATCCCGATGCGCTGGCGCTGTCCGCCGGAGAATTCATGCGGATAGGCCTTCGTCAACTCGGGCCGCAGGCCTACCCGATCGAAGAGATGCGCGACCCGTTCGCGGCGCTCCGTTGGCGTGCCGACCCCGTGAATGACCAATGGCTCCCCGACGATCTCGCCCGCCGACATCCGCGGATTGAGCGAGGCGTAAGGGTCCTGATAGATCATCTGCATCTGCCGGCGGTAAGGCAGCATCCGCTCCTGGTTCAGATTTGTGATGTCTTCACCGCGCACTCTGATTTTCCCGCCGGTCGGCTCGAGCAATTTCAGTAGGGTCCGGCCGGCCGTCGATTTGCCGCAGCCGCTCTCCCCGACGAGCCCCAAAGTTTCGCCGCGGTTGATGTGAAAGGAGATGCCGTCGACCGCGTAGACCTGACCGGAAACCCGGGAGAAAACGCCGGTATGGATCGGAAAGTGCTTTTTCAGCCCTTCGACCTGGAGGAGCGGCTTCGCCTTGTGGTCACCCCCGCGAAAGCGGGGGTCCAGTGGCCCCTCAATTCCCGCTTGCGCGGGAATGACGGTATTCACCTGCGACCTTCCAGCACCCGCTCGGCGTGCCAGCAAGCGACCCAGTGGCCGGGCCGGTATTGGACGAGTGGGGGATATGATGCGCGGCACTCCTCGCTCGCCAGTACGCAGCGCGGCGCAAAGGTACAGCCTTTGGGCAGATCGGAGAGCGACGGCACCATGCCCTTGATCTCGTTGAGTCGCGCTCGGCGGGTGCGGGTATGCGCTGCGACTTCGACATCGGGGATCGAGCCCAGCAGCCCTTTCGTGTAGGGATGCCCCGGCTGCTCGAAGAGGTCCTTGGCGCTCGCCTCCTCGACCTTCCTTCCGGCATACATCACCACGACGCGGTCGGCATTCTCGGCGACAACCCCCATGTCATGGGTGATCAGCACGATCGCGGTGCCGAGCGTCTCCTGCAGTTCGCGCATCAGATCGAGGATCTGGGCCTGGATCGTCACGTCGAGGGCGGTGGTCGGCTCGTCGGCGATCAAGAGCTTGGGATTGCACGAGACCGCCATCGCGATCATCACTCGTTGGCGCATGCCGCCGGACAGCTGGTGCGGATAGGCATGCGCCCGGCGCTCCGCCTCCGGGATATGGACCCGGCGCAGCATCTCGACCGCCCGATCGAGGGCATCGCGCCGCGACAGCCCCTGGTGCAGCGCGATGGACTCGGCGATCTGGCGGCCCACCGTCATCAGCGGATTGAGCGACGTCATCGGCTCCTGAAAAATCATCGAGATGTCGTTCCCGCGGATCGCCTCCATTTCGCTCTCGGTCAGCTCCAGCAGATCGACGCCCTCAAAGCGGATGCGCCCGCCGACGATCCGCCCCGGCGGGTCGGCGACAAGGCGCAGAACGGATAGCGCGGTCACACTCTTGCCGCATCCGGACTCTCCGACAACCCCCAAAATCTCGTGGCTTCGCACGGCATAGGACACGCCGTCGACCGCCCGCACGACACCTCCCGAGGTGAAGAAATGCGTGCGCAGATCATCCATCTCGAGGACTGTGCGCCCGGCGTCCCCTGAGATTTTTACAATCTCCGGTTCTGTCGGCCTGGTTTGATTCAAACAATGGCTCCCGAGATTTCGATATGATATTTGAGGATATCAGAGCATCCCATGCTCTGTCCCGAAAAGTCCCGTGGGGAAGGAAGCGTCATGAGGCACCCGGTTTCTGCGTGGCAGTCATGGACCCGCCGCGGTGTTTTGCAAGGCGGTGCCGCCGTCATTGCAGGGGCCTACGGTCTTCCCTGGCGCGTCGCTCATGCCGACGAGATACCAGACCAGTTCGACGGCTCGAAATTTCAGTTGAAGGCCCCCGAGCCCAACCCGAAGAGCGGCGGCGTGCTGCGCTACGGCATACTAATGCGCCCGCCCCATTTCGACATTCACCAGGCGGGGACGATCGCGACTCTCGGCGCGATGGCCCCAATGTTCGACAATCTCGTTCGCCACAATCCTCTCGACAGCGGCAAGACGATCATCCCCGACTTGGCGCATAGCTGGGAAATCGCCAAGGATGGCAAGACCTACACGTTTTTTCTGCGCAAAGGCGTGCAGTTCCACGATGGTGCAGAGCTTACTGCCGACGACGTGAAGGCGACCTTCGACCGCATCGCCAGGCCGCCGCAGGGCATCAGCATTCCGCGCAGCATTCTGTTCAAAGCGGTCAGCGAGATCGATGCAAAGGACCCCTATACAGTCGAATTCAAATTGGCCGAGCCGCGCCCAAAGAGCTTTATCATGCTCGCGATCGCCAGTGGCTGGAATGTGATCGTCCGCAAGAAGACGCTGGAGGACAATAATTACAATTTGCGGAAACTGACGACTTATCCGGGGACCGGCCCCTTCCGCACCGTCCGCTATGTCGAGAACGAGGTCCGGGTCGTCGAGAAGAACACCAATTACTGGAACAAAGGGCTGCCCTATCTCGACGGCATCGAATTTTATAACCTCATCCCGTTTTCGCCCGAGCTAGGTTCGGCGATTTTATCGGGAAGGTGCGACTACATCCGCATCACCGATCCGGTTACGGCCCGCAAAGCCAAGGACATGCCGGGTCTGTCGACGACAGCCTTCAATCAGAGCGTGATCCAGGGCGTTTGGGTCAACAGCAAGAAAAAACCGTTCGACGATCCGCGGGTGCGGCGCGCGCTGCATTTGGCTTTCGACCGGCCGGCGCTGATCGACGTCGTCAAGGACGTGACGCCGATGCGGGTCGGCGGGTTTATCTATCCGTTCTCCGAATTTGCGACGCCGCCCGACGAGCTCAGCAAACGAGTCGGCTACCAGACCGATACCGGGGCCGCCTTGAAGGAAGCACGCGCGCTGCTGGCCGCCGCGGGACACGCCAATGGAATCCAAGGTCTGGATTTCATGGTTCGCGATGTTGCCAGCTTCAAGCTCTGGGCGCAGGCCATTCAAGCGATGCTGCAGGAGGGGCTCAACGTCCAGTGCAACCTGAGGACAGTCGTCGAGTCGGTATGGTTCGACGACACGGCGAGCGGGCACTACGATTTGGCGATCGGCGCCGTCGTGTCGACCCTGCTCGATCCATCGGACTATTTCAATGCCTGGTACCGCACTGGCGGTCCGCAGAACTATTCGTTCTGGGACAACAAGAAATTCAACGACCTCGTCGATCAGATCGACCGGGAGGTCGATCCCGCCAAGCGCTTGGCGTTGGTGCGCCAGACCGAAACCATTATGGAAGATGACCCGCCGGTGCTGCCGGTGGCGTGGGAAAAGATCAACGACGTCTGGTACAACTATGTGAAGGGGCATAACCCCTACGACTATTTCGGCGTATACGACGTCGTGCGCGAGGATACTTTCTGGCTGGACAAGGCCTGAGGAAAGCGGAGGACGCCGTGACTGCTCCAATGGCGGGAGGCTGCCTATGCGGCGCCGTCCGCTATGAGTTCTCGGGAGAACCGGTCTTTGCGCTGCTGTGCCACTGCCGGGACTGCCAGCGGCAGAGCGGCAGCGCCTATGCGGCAGCGGTGCGGGTCCCCGCAGCGGGTTTCCGGGTCACCCAGGGTGCGCCGAAGCTCTACGTCAAGACCGCTGACAGCGGCAATCAAGTCACCCGGGCATTTTGCCCGGAATGCGGCTGCATGCTGTTTCTGCGGGTTTCGGCGCGGCCGGATCTGGTCGGCATCAGGGTAGGCACGCTCGACGACCCGAGCTGGTTTCGGCCGGAGGCCGACATTTTCGTCGACAGCGCCCAACCCTGGGATCACATGAACCCGGACATTCCGAAATACGCCACGTACCCGCCCGGACAGGCCTATGAGCCGCCATCTTGACGCTCCGATTTACTGGACGGACGGGCGGCGCAGGCATCTTTTTGGTCCTCGGCTGGCTCGCCACGTCGGCATACGGAGCGGACCCGGTTTGGCCGTCAGCCCATTGGACGACTGTGGACGATCTGGGAGCGCTAGGCTGGTCGACAGAGAAACTCAGGAAGGCGGAGGAATACAATCGGGCCTATAATGCGACCGGCGTAATGATTGTCCAGGACGGCAAAATCGTTGCCTCCTGGGGTGACGTCTCTCACAAGGCGAATGTCCGGTCGGCGCGCAAGAGCCTGTTGAGTGCGCTCTACGGTATCGGCGTCGCGGAGGGGCGCATCAGGCTCGACGAAACGCTCGGTGAACTGGGCATCGACGATCGCCCTCCGAGCCTATCCGAGAGCGAAAAGCAGGCTACAATTCGTGATCTGCTGATGATGCGCTCCGGGGTCTATCATCCGGCCGCGTATGAGGGACCCGGTATCTCAGAAAGACGTCCCCAGCGTGGGAGCCACCCCCCTGGAAGCTTTTGGTACTACAACAATTGGGACGTCAATACGCTCGGCGTTATCTATGAGAAGTTGGTCCGAAGTAGTGTCTTTCGGGATTTCGAGAGGCGGATTGCACAGCCGATCGGTATGGAGGACTTCTCAGTGAGCGATGGCGTGCCCATTCTTGAGCAGTCCTCCGAATATCCCGCTTACACATTTAGACTGACGGTCCGCGATCTGGCGCGGTTCGGTTGGCTATACCTCAATCGCGGCGCCTGGGCCGGCACCCAGATTATTCCTGCCGAGTGGATCGATGAATCGACAAGAGCGTGGTCTCGCGGAGACGGAGGCCTCGATTACGGCTACTTGTGGTGGGTCTTGCCCCCGGGGGCGTGGGGGCAACCGTCGCTGCGGGGGACCTATGTGGCGCTCGGTTACGGCGGTCAGGCTCTCGCTATTGTTCCGGCCCTTCATCTGGTCGCCGCGCAGCTCATTGATGTCGAGGAGGGGCAGGAGCGGATAGCTGGACCTCCGGAATTTATGGAGCTGTTGCGGCTGATCGTATCAGCCGCCGGCTCGTGACGGCCTCCTGCCCAACTCGGGATACAACGATGACGAGCCGTTCAGTTATTGGCGATGCGCCTAAGCGTCGGGAGGATTTGCGCTTCATCACCGGCCGAGGCAAGTATCTGGATGATCTCTCCGTTACAGGTCTCGCGCATGCCGTCGTACTGCGCTCACCGCACGCGCATGCGATCATAAGGACTGTCGACGCCGAGGCGGCGCGGGCGGCGCCTGGTGTGCTCGCGGTGTTGACCGCGGAGGATGCGGCGGCCGACGGGCTGCAGCCGTTGCGGCCATCGGCGGAAGCGAACGCGCATACTGGCGAGCGGTTCGCTTTTGCCCCTCAGCCGTTATTGGCCGAGCACAAGGTCCGCTATGCGGGCGAGCCGGTCGCGCTGGTCGTCGCCGAGACCCGCACGCAGGCGCTCGACGCCGCCGAGCAGATCGTCATCGATTATATCCCGCTGCCGGCAGTGACGACCGCTGGTGCCGCCCGCGCCTCGGGCGCACCCGAGATCTCCGCCGAGGTGCCGGGCAATCTCTGCTTTGATTGGCGAACCGGCGACAGCGCTGCCGTCAAGGCCGCATTCGCCGCGGCGGCACATGTCGTCGAACTCGACCTCGACAATCACCGGATCGTCACCAACCCGATGGAGCCGCGCGGCGTCATTGGCCTTTACGACACCGGTACCGGCCGTTATACGGCCTACATCTCGAGCCAGAGCATTCACGCAACGCGCGACAACACCGCGCGTGCGTTGGGGGGGCCGCCCAGTTCAGTGCGATTTGTCGCGCCCGATGTAGGCGGGGGCTTCGGCGCGAAGAATTTCATCTATCCCGAGCACGTGCTGATCCCGTGGGCGGCGCGGCGGGTCGGCCGTCCGGTCAAATGGATCGCCACCCGCAGCGAGGGGTTTCTCTCCGACCACCAGGCGCGCGATCATTATGCAACGGCTGCCTTGGCGCTCGACGCCGATGGATATTTTCTGGCGCTGCGCGTCAACAGCGCCGCCAATGCCGGGGCCTATCTGGTGAGCGCCGGAGGCGTGCAGACCTTTCAGTTCGCCCACCTGCCGAGCACAGTCTACCGCATTCCGGCGATAGAGCTGCAGGTCAGCGCGGTGCTGTCCAATACGGCGCCCGTCGGCGTCACGCGCGGTCCGGGGTTTGCGGAGGCGGTCAACATCATCGAGCGGCTGATCTACAAGGCGGCCCGGCAATGCGGTTTCGACCGAGCCGAGCTGCGGCGCATCAACATGGTCCGGCCTGAGGCAATGCCGGTGACCAATGCGATGGGCAATACAGTCGACAGCGGCGCGTTCGCAGAGACCTTTGAGCGCGCGCTGGCTGCAGGCGACGTCGAGGGTTTTCCGGCGCGGCGCCGGGAGAGCGAGACACGAGGTTTTCTGCGCGGTCTCGGCTTCGCGTATCACATCAAGGGGACCGGCGGCTCGCCGCACGAGAATGTCGATATCCGCTTCGAGGCCGACGGCACCGTGTCATTGATTACCGGCACGCAGACGATCGGGCAGGGCCACGAGACGACCTTTCCGCAAATCCTCGCCGACCGCCTCGGTCTGCCGAACGAGCGCATCCGGCTAGTGCAGGGCGACACCGACCGGATCCCGCTGGGCGGCGGGCACGGCAGCTCGCGGGCGACCTATATGGGCGGCACGGCGATCTGGCGCGCCTCGGACGAGATCATCGCCAAGGGCACCCGCATCGCCGCCGACGCATTGGAGGCGGCGGAAGCCGACATTCGCTTCGAGGACGGCCGGTTTGTCGTGGCGGGCACCGACCGCTCGGTGGCGTTGCTCGATGTCGCCGCGATCGCGCGCGACAAGGGCACGCCCCTCGACACCTATCACGCCTGGACGCGCGAATGGATGACCTTCCCCAATGGCGCGCATGTCGTCGAGGTGGAGATCGACCGCGACACCGGCGAAGTGAAGCTCGCCCGCTACACCGCCGTCGACGATTACGGCGTGCTGGTCAACCCGATGATCGCCGCCGGCCAGGTGCACGGCGCGATCGCCCAAGGCGTCGGCCAAGCCCTGCTCGAGCACGCCGTCTACGACCCCGGTTCCGGTCAGCCGCTCGCCGGTTCGTTCATGGATTACGCCATGCCGCGCGCCGACGACCTGCCCTCGTTCGAACGTCGGCTTCAACGGCACGCGCTGCACGACCAACCCGCTCGGCGTCAAAGGCTGCGGCGAAGCCGGCGCCATCGCCGCCTTCCCGGCCATCGCCAACGCGATATCAGACGCGCTTGCTCCTTTCGGCGCAACCGATCTCGCCGGCCCCGCCACCCCACCGCGGATTCGAAAGGCAATCGGCCGTTGAGCCGAGATGTGTGCTCAGCAGACGCCTTGAAAAGACCGGCGAGGCAAGCCATCTTCCAACTAGTATCAAACTAGTTAAGCCAATGGACACAATAGGCACGTTCGAGGCCAAGACGCACCTGACCCGCCTTCTCGACCGGGTGGCATCCGGCGAGCAAATCACAATTACCCGTCACGGCACCCCGATCGCTCGCCTGGTTCCTGTGAAGCCGACCAGTTCGCGGCAGATTCGGGAAACGATTGCCAAGCTGAAGCAATTCAGCAAAGGCCAGACGCTGGGTGGCCTGAAAGTAAAGGACTTGATCGAGGAAGGCCGCCGATGAGCGGCTTCGTTATTGACGCCTCCGTCGCCCTTGCCTGGTGCTTTGACGACGAGGCTACGGAGGCAACCCGCGCCCTGCTGGACCGGTTTGAGGACGAGCGCGCCGAAGTTCCCTCGCTATGGCATCTGGAACTGGCCAATGCCCTCGCGATGGGCGAGCGCAACAGGCGCATCACTCCGGCGCGGGCGAGCGAATTCATCGCCCTGATCGAAGAGCTTCCAATCGTGATCGACGAGCGGACCCCCAACTTCGCCCTGAGCTCTGTGCTTGAGTTGAGTTGCCGCCAACAGTTGAGCGCTTACGACGCCAGCTATCTCGAACTTGCAATGCGCCGCGGCGTCCCACTTGCCACCAAGGATAACGATTTGGCGCGGGCAGCTAACCACATGGGAGTGACTTTGCTGCCAACTGCGTGAATATGCGCCGCCGACGACAAGGTCTTCGGCGTCGAGGGGAAGGAAGCCAACCCGCTGGCGGGGCGGGGGCTAACTGGAACTTGCCAGCCTCTGGCGCTGCCGTCCGTTCGCATCGAAATTGGCGGGGTCGAGCCAGCGCGCGAAGGCCGCCTTGAGCGCTGGCCATTCGCTGTCGAGGATCGAGAACCAGCAGGTGTCGCGGTTGCGGGCCTTGTAGACGGTGGCTTGGCGGAACATGCCTTCGTATTGGAAACCCAGGCGCTGGGCCGCGGCGCGCGAGGGCGCGTTGAGTGCATCGCATTTCCATTCATAGCGGCGGTACCCCAGCTCGTCGAAGACGCGGCGCATCATCAGGTACATCGCTTCGGTTGCCGCCGGGGTGCGCTGCAAGGGCGGCGCGTAATTGATTCCGCCGACCTCGATAACGCCCGCTGCGGGGTCGATGCGCATATAGCTGGCGACACCGACGGCGCGGCCGTTCCGGCGCTCGATGATGGCGTGAACCAGCGGATCGTCGCCGGCAGACGCGCGGTCGAGCCAGGCGCGATAATCCTCGAGCCGGTCGAAGGGCCGGTAGGGCAGATAGGTCCAGTTGCGCCCTTCGCGGTCCAGCGAATTGGCGGCGTGGAGGTCGGCCGCGTGGCGCGCCGGGTCGACCGGCTCGACAATGCAGAAGCGGCCTCCCATTGCACTGCGCGGCGGGCGCGGGCACGCTGTCCAATGGGGTAAGGGAAACCCGATCGGCTGCCCCAATTCATTGAAGTGTTCGGCCATGGCCGGTCCCTTTCACGCCGCTATACGGTGATCGCGCCTTCGAGATAGAGCACTGCATGGCCGGCGATCGTGACGCGGTCGCCGCGCAACGTGCAGGTGAGCTCGCCGCCGCGGGCTGAGATCTGCCGTGCCGTCAGCTGCTCTTTGCCGAGCCGCGCTGCCCAATAGGGCGTCAGGACGCAATGGGCGGATCCGGTGACCGGGTCCTCGTCCACCCCATGGTTCGGCGCGAAATACCGCGAAACAAAGTCGACGCCATCGCGGCCGGGGGCCGTTGCAATGGCATTGGCGCCGTCGACCCGGCGCATTGCGGCGAAGTCGGGCCGCAGCGCCGCCACGTCTTCAGCGCGGTCGTAGACCACCAGAGTGCGGCCGCGCGCGACAAAGCTCTCGGCCGGCCGAGCGCCGAGCGCGACGAGGACCTGCGGATCGGCTGGTGTCTCCTCGGGCGGCCAGGCCGGGAAATCCATTGCCAGCAGATCGCCGTCACGGCTCACCTTGAGCGGCCCGGCCTTCAGCGTGTCGAAAATCACCGAGCTTCGCTCGGGCGCGAGAATACGGGTCACCACATAACCCGACGCGAGCGTCGCGTGACCGCACAGCTCGACCTCCACGGTGGGTGTAAACCAGCGCAGCAGGTAGCCACTTCCTTGCGGCACAAAGAACGCGGTCTCGGCAAGGTTGTTCTCGGCCGCTATCGCCTGCATGGTCGCTTCCGGAAGCCACTCGGAAAGCGGACAGACGGCCGCCGGGTTGCCGCCGAACAGCCGAGTGGTAAAAGCATCGACTTGGTAGAGCGGGATGCGCATGGGGCCTCAGGGTTGCCAGAAGTACTTGCCGCACTCGCGATCAACGTCCGAGCGGCTCAATCCGACATCGCGCAGCATGCGGTCGTCGAGTTGCAGGAGCAAGTGTCGGCCCCGCGCCCGTTCCCGCCAACCCCGAAATCGGCTCAGAAGGGTCGGCAAAAACCGACGCGGAGAGGGCCCGCGGACATTGCGGAGCTGGAAGAGGCTTTTTGTATCGATACAATCTCTATGTACCATTGGTCTAAGCTCGTCGTTTTAGGCCTCAAGAATCAAATTGACTCGCAATGATTCGTCAATCATAAACTTGTCACCATGACAAATTGGATACCCGATCTATCGGGCCGCAATGGACCGCGCTATCGCGCCATCGCCGAGGCCTTGGCGAAAGACGTGCGAGGTGGCCGCCTGGCCGCCGGCACGCAGCTGCCGACGCAACGCGATCTCGCCTGGAAACTGCACGTCACGATCGGCACGGTCAGCCGCGCCTATGCCGAAGCCGAGCGGCGCGGCTTGATCGCGGGCGAGGTAGGCCGCGGGACCTATGTACGGCATTCGGCTGGTGCGGCTCCGGTAATGCCTGGCGACATTCTCGGCGAGACGCAGGATCCCGATTTCATCGACCTCACGATCAATCGGCCGAGCGCCGCCGGGGAGGAAGCGGCGATCGCGGCAGCGCTGCAAGCGCTGGCGGCCGAGCCCGACCTCGCCGCTCTCCTCGACTATCAGGCGCCGGCCGGCCGCCGCGAGGATCGCGTTGCAGGGACCGCTCTCCTAGAGCGTTGCGGGCTCGCCACGACGCTAGAGCAAGTGGTGGTGACGGCCGGTGGCCAGCACGCGATGACTTGCGTCATCGCTGCGTTGACCCAGCCCGGCGACACCTTGGCGGCAGAGGCGCTGACCTACCCTGGCCTGCGTGCGCTGGTAAGGCTGTTGCAATTGCGGGTGGTCCCGATTGCCATGGACGAGCAAGGGCTGGTCCCCGATGCGCTGGAGGCGGCGTGCCGCGCGGCGCCGGTGCGTGTCCTTTATACCATGCCGACATTGCATAACCCGACCACCGCCACGATGCCGGTGGCGCGACGACAAGCCTTGGCGGAAGTAGCGCAACGGCACGAGGTAACATTGATCGAGGATGACGTTTACGGCTTTCTGCTGGATGAGCCGTTGCCGCCGCTCGCGCAATACGCGCCGCAGCATGGCATTTACATCACATCGACCTCGAAGAGTCTGATCCCGGCTTTGCGCGTCGGCTACGTGCACGCACCCCAGGCGAAGGTCGAGCCGATTGCCGCCGCAGTGCGCGCCACTATTTATTCGGCGCCGCCGTTGATGGCGCGCGTCGTCGCGCGCTGGGTCGCCGACGGCACGGCGGAGCGGCTCGCCGCGGAGAAGCGCGGCGAGACTCGGACCCGTAACCGCAGAGCGCGCGAAATCCTCTCCGGCGCCGAGGTCGCTAGCGATCCTGCCGCCGCGCATCTGTGGCTGACGCTCCCGGAGCCGTGGCGCGCGGACGATTTTGCCGCGGCGGCGCGGCGGTGTGGGGTCGGGATCGTCCCCGCCGCCGCGTTCGCCGTCACCCGTCAGCCGCCCAACGCGGTGCGCATCTGTCTCGGCGCCCAGACCACAGCCGAGCGCGTGGAGCGCGGCATAGCTCGGATCGCGGCGCTGCTCGACACTCCACCCGAGCGCTACTTGTCGGTCGTGTGATCGGCTCAGCCCGCGTATCGCCGCGAAGCTGTTCTGCGATGCCGGCTCGACCGGCGGTGCCGGCGGTGGGGCGGGCGTCGCCAACTCGTCGCGTTCGTCACCAATCCTTGAGCCCGCATGCTGCGCAGCCACCGCCACAGACGCCAATTGCGGTAAAAATGGTGCAGTGCGGCGATCGAGCCGATAAGTACAGCCCAAACCGTCAGCGCCAGAAATGGCAGGGTGAAAGTTTCGGATTCATCGGTGCCGGGCTTGAGGAGGCTGCAATCGTCCCGGCCTCCGGCGAGGCTGCGCAGATAGGCATCGGGGTAAACGCAGGCGGCGGGATCGACGAACATGTCGGTTTTACCGTCGCTGTCCGCGCCCAGCCTCAACTCTCGCTTGTCGAACCAGCTGGCGGTCGGGTCGCCCCCCGACGCCCCATCGATCGCAGGCGCTGCGACAGCAGGATCGATCGAGTAAGGATGCACCGTCGTTGTTTCCGCTCCGAGGGGAGACGGCGGCACGACCAGGAGCTCCGCAGGCTGCATCTCGGCCAGCGGGGCAGCGGCCGGACCTGCAATCTGCATCGGCAGAATCGCCGGCATGGCGGCTATAACCGCGATGATGACAAGGCGTGGCAGCTCGACCCCCAAACCCGGTGTTCGGGCGAACCCAACTAGCGAGGGCTGCAGAATGGGCGTTTTTACCGAAAAAACAATAAAAATTACGCCCTTCGGTTGCGATTATCTCCTCGGAGCCCCCGATTTCGCGAAAGCCGCGGGTCAGATTTGCTGGATCGCGGAGAGCAGCCATTGGCCGCCGCGGCGGCGGACAAAGGTCCACATCTCCTCGGCCTCGACCGGGTGGCGCGGGTCGCCGCTGACCAGCCAGTCCGGGTCGCCCGGTGAACGCCCGAGCCGGGCGAGGTAATCGATCGCCCGCCATTTGAGATAGGCGGTAGCGTATTGCAGGTCGCCTTCTTCCCAGCTCTCGGTCAATTCGCCTTTGAGGAGCTCGACATTGGAGACGATGTTGCGCACCCCCTGGCTGGCATTGCGGGCCAGCTCCTCGGAGAAATAGCTCAGCATCTCGGGCGTCATCAGGGGCCGCAGCCCCGCCAGCTCGCCCGTGCTCCACGCCTCCTGCACCGCGGCGTGGATTGCCTGGAACGCCTGCAGGTCGGCATCGGAAAGGTTGATGTCGCGCCCGCTGCCCGCCGGGGCGGCGGCCGCGCCCGCCGAGCGGGGCGGCCATCCGCCGCCGCGACCGCCGGTCGCGTAAGCGCGTCCGCGAAACAGCCGGACTACGAAATAAATCAGCAGCCCGATGATCAAGACCTGCAACAGCATGCCGAGCATCGAGGCCCCAGACCCGCCCCCCTCGCCCGCCGCCCAGCCGCTGTGCCCGAACAGCCAGGACCCGATGAACCCGCCGGCCAACCCGGTCAAGAACGGATGGCGCTGAAAAAAGCTGCCGCCGCCGAAGGCAGGGGCGGGTGCGCCAGGGGCAAAGCCGGGCGGCTGGGGCGGCGGGGTGACGCTGCGGCTCAACGGCTGCGCGCCATTGTTCTCGAAGGTGCGCGATCCGCGGCTTCCCATGCTGGAAGAGCGGCCGCCTGCAGAGCTGCCGGCGCGCGCCTCGGCGAGCGCTGGGGCCAACGCGAGGGTCGCGGCGATAAAGAGCGCCAGCAGGATGCGCCAGTTCAGCATCCGGTTCGACATGGTACGCTTGTCCATAAAGCTAGCGGGACAACCAGGATACGCCCGATATGGGCACGCGCCCATATTGGCGAAAGCATCGTGCGCCGCGGCGGAGCGATTTTCGGGGGAAGGTGCGCCCCGCGGCCGCCGGCATCGTGGGTGAGGGGGTCGGCTTGCCAGCCGGCTTGCTTGATTGTCGCGCTTGCTGGTCCCAAATATTTCGCCAGGTGCATGGTGAGTGACGGGTGCCGAACGGGCCAGCCACCACTCTCGCTCGGCGCAGAGGAGAAAGGTGCATGTCGCGGCTGTCGCTGTTCAACTCGCCGCTGCTTTTGGGTTTTGACCATTTCGAGCGGGCGCTGGACCGGGTCAGCAAGGTATCGGCGGACGGGTATCCGCCCTACAATGTCGAGCAGCTGGGCGAGAACGCCCTACGGATCACCCTGGCTGTCGCCGGCTTTCAGATGAGCGACCTCAGCATCACAGTCGAGGACAACCAGCTCGTGGTGCGCGGCAGGCAAACCGACGACACGCAGCGTGTCTACCTGCACCGCGGCATCGCGGCGCGCCAGTTCCAGCGGTCTTTTGTTCTCGCTGAAGGCATCGAAGTCAGTGGCGCATTGCTCGACAATGGGCTGCTGCACATCGATCTGATGCGTCCCGAGGCCGAGAGCCGGGTGCGTAACGTCGAGATAAAGATGGGCTCGACCGCGGCCAAGCGCGCGCCGGTCGGTTCGGGCTCGTGAGGCGGGCGGGCGCTGCCGCGATCCGAGAAAGGGCTACGAAATGAAGGAAATCGAACGCATCCGGCACATGTCGTCGCGGGAACTCGCACTCTTCGGGATGCAGGACCTCGCCTATGTAAAGCCGGTGCTCGTCGATGGCGTTACCGCCTTTGCACTGCACGCCGCGGACGGCACGCAAATCGCCGTAATGCCCGATCGCGAGATCGCGCGGGCAACAATCCGCCAGCACGACCTCGAGCCGTTGAGCGTCCACTGAACGAGTAGGGCCGCCGACCTAGGCGGGGTGGGTCGCCGCGTCGGTGAGCAGCGCGAAAAGCGCGTCGGCGTTGTCGGTGCCGCGTAGTTTTTCGCAGACGGTGCGGTCTCTCAATAATCGAGATACGAGCGCCAACGCCTTTAGATGATCCGCGACGGCTCCTTCCGGGGCGAGCAGCAGAAAAATCAGGTCGACCGGCTGGTCGTCGATTGCTTCGAACGGGATCGGCCGCTCGAGCCGGGCGAAGATCCCATAGAGCCTGGTGAGTCCGGGCAACTTGCCGTGCGGAACTCCGACCCCCATCCCGATTCCGGTGCTGCCGAGCCGTTCGCGTTCGATCAGCACATCATAGATGGCACGTTCATTCATGCCGCTCGTTGCCGCCGCGCGCCTGGCAAGCTCTTGCAGCGCATGCCTTTTATTTGTCGCACGCAATTGGGCGACGACGCTGCGCGGCGTTATCAGATCGGCAACATCCATCTCTTGCCCCCGAGCGCTTGCTCAGGTTCCGTGGTCGAGCACGCAATGGGCCAAACCGCGCCCCCGCCGGACGTTGAGGTTCACCGTGCTGGCAGACCGCTCGACAGCGGTGGTCATTCGCGGCGTAGGGCTCAGGGGGTGGTTCGACGCGTCGAGCGCGCCGCGTCCAGTTCGGGGTCGATCCACCCGATATTGCCGTCGGTCCGGCGGTACACGAGGTTGAGCTCGCCGTGCGAGCGGTTTCGAAACAGCAGGACCGGTGCCTCGGCGAGATCCATCCGCATGGCCGCTTCGCCGACGGTGAGGCTCGGCAACTCGGTGCTCATTTCGGCAATCACCGCAGGTGCGCCATTGACGTCGCCAGTCTCGGCATCTTTCCCCTCGGCGTTGTTTCCCTCGGCCTCTTCCTCTCCGATCGGAGCCAGCACATAGTCCATTGCCCGCTCGCTGGCGGCGGCCGGCTCGCGCCCCTTTGCATGATGGTCACGCAGGCGTCGCTTGTACCGCCGCAGCTGCTTCGCCAAACGCTCGGCAGCCGCGTCGAAGGCCAGGTAGGCTTCTGACGCGGCGGCGCGGGCGTTGACCACAATCCCGCGGCCGATGTGGATCGAAATTTCAGCTCGCGTCAGATGCGCTTCCTTCGAGGCGATGACATGGGCCTCGATCGCGGTTTTGAAATATTTGTCGAGAATGGAACCCAGACTGCCTTCGATGTGGCGCCGCAGCGCCTCGCCGATTTCGGTCTGCTTGCCCGTTACACTGAGCTGCATGGCTCCAATTACCCCTTGCGGGCCGGGTTCGGCTGCCCGGTGCAAGACGTGGGAACGCGGCCCTGCCCGATCAAGCATTGCACCATCCTCCTCGACCCACAGTCGAGGTCGACGGCTAAGACTCCAGTGTCCTCACATTTCGAGCAGTTTTTCCCGGCGCCGTTGAACAGAAGAAGGAATCCGCATCGCTTCGCGGTATTTGGCAACAGTCCGGCGGGCGATATCCACCCCGTCCTCCCGCAGCAACTCGACGATACGCTCATCCGAGAGCGTGTTATCGGGCGGCTCCGCGCCGATCAAGCTGCGGATACGATGGCGAACAGCTTCCGCGGAATGCGACCCGTCGCCGCTGGAAGCCGGGATCGATGACGTGAAGAAATATTTGAGTTCGTAGAGACCACGCGGTGTCGCCATGTATTTGTTGCTGGTGACCCGGCTGACAGTGCTCTCGTGCATGCCGATGGCATCGGCGATGTCGCGCAGAATGAGCGGTCGGAGCGACTGGACGCCTCGCCGGAAAAACGCGTCCTGTTGGCGGACGATTTCCGCTGCGACTTTGAGAATTGTGGTCGCTCGCTGGTGCAGCGACTTGACCAGCCAATTCGCCGCATGCAGCCGCTCGGTCAGGTAGTCCTTTTCCTCCTTTTTGCGCGTTGCTCGGCGGATTTCCGCGCAATATCGGCTGTTGACCAGGACCCGCGGCAGGGTTTCGGAATTGAGCTCGAGGATCCACCCCCCCTCGGGTTGAGCTCGCATCAGGATGTCGGGCACGACCGGCTGGGCGAGAGGAGGGTCGAAAGCCAGCCCTGGTCGCGGGTCGAGGGATTTGATCTCGGTGATCATGTCCGTCACGTCGGCGGCATCGACCCCGCACAGCCGGACCAGCCCAGCGATGTTGCGGGCGGCGAGCAGCGGGAGGTTGTCGAGCAGGGTCCGCATCGCCGGATCCAGCCGGTTTCGGTCGCGCAATTGGAGCGCGAGACATTCCGCCAGGTCGCGGGCGAAAACGCCCGGAGGGTCGAACTGCTGCAGCCGGCCAAAAACGGCTTGGACCCGCTCGATCTCGCATCCGAGGAGTTGCGCAGCGCCCTCGAGACCGGCGCGTAGGTACCCCACCTCGTCGATAAGATCGAGAAGGTGAAGAGCGATGACCCGGTCGCCAGGGTCGTTGAGATCGGTCCCGATCTGCTCCAACAGGTGCTCCCGCAAGGTGCGCGGGCGGGTTGCCGTCTGGTCGATGTCCAGCCGGGCCCCGTCACCCGTCCCGTTGCGGCCGTGCCACGAATAAGGCTCGCCGCCGAAATCGACCGATCCATCCCCCTCTGCACCCGCTGCGGCATGCCAATTTTCCGCTGCCTCGGGAGTGAAATTGCCTGCCATCGCCTCCGGCAAGGACGGCGCGGGGCCCTCTGCATTTGCGGCGCCGTTAGCCGGCGCGGGTTGTTCGAGCCCCGGCTCGCGGCGTTCGAGCAATGGGTTCTGCTGGATCTCGGCATCGATGTACTGCGTCAGCTCGAGGTTGGAAAGCTGCAGCATCTTGATCGCCTGCTGCAGCTGGGGCGTCATGACCAGCGTCTGGGTCTGGCGAAGCTCGAGCCGTTGCGAATAACCCGTCCTGTTCACATCCCGCTCCGTTCAGGAGCGGCTTATAGGCTAAACCTATCTCCCAGGTAAACGCGTCTGACGTCCGCGTCGGCAACAATCTCAGCTGGCGCGCCCTCCATCAGCACCCGGCCTTCGTGCAGGATATAAGCACGGTCAACGATCTCGAGGGTTTCGCGCACATTATGGTCAGTAATCAGAACCCCAATTCCGCGGTCCTTCAGATGGGCAACGAGCTCGCGGATGTCGGCCACGGCGATCGGGTCGATCCCGGCGAGCGGCTCGTCGAGCAGGATGAAATGTGGCTGGGTCGCCAGCGCCCGGGCGATTTCGCAGCGCCGGCGCTCGCCGCCCGACAGCGCCATCGCCGGCGCTCGCCGCAGGTGGGTGATCGAGAACTCGGCGAGCAATCCGTCGAGCATGGACTCGCGCAAATCGGCCGCGGGTTCCGCAATTTCGAGGATCGCGCGGATGTTCTGTTCGACAGTGAGGCCGCGAAATATCGAGGCTTCCTGCGGCAGGTAACCGATGCCGAGCCGGGCGCGCCGGTACATCGGAAGATCGGTGATGTCGCGGCCGTCGAGGCTGACTGCCCCGGTGTCGGCGGCTATAAGACCGGTGATGATGTAAAAGCAGGTAGTCTTTCCCGCGCCGTTGGGGCCGAGCAGGCCCACGACTTCGCCGCGCTGCACGGAGATGTTGACATCGCGCAAGACCGGCCGCCGCTTGAAGCTTTTGCCCAGACCCTTTCCGAGGAGACCGCGGTTGTCGGCGACCAGCCGCGGCCGGCGCCCAGATGCTCGAAAATCGGCGGCTGCGTGCTCGGCCCGCGGGCGGTACGGTTCGTCGCTCCGGTTCACGGTTTTGGCGCGTTGCTGCGGGGTGTTCCGGCCGGGGCCGCTTGATCCTGCCGGACGAACAAGCCCTCGACCCGTGTCGGCGCGGCGCCCGTCGCCCCGGGAGCGGCCATCATGCGGCTGATGTTGTTGTTCAGATCCATGACCGCGTACTCACCTCTGATGGTGTTGGGGCCGCGCGTCACGGTGACGTTTCCCAGGAGCGTCGCGATCCCGCTGTCCGCGTTGTAGACGCCGTAATCGCCGCGGCCGACATCGGTCTCGGTCGAGACGAGGACGTGGCCCTGGGCGTCGACGCGGCTGATCTTGGAACTTTCATCGGTGTCGCCGAGCGGCATCGCCGCGGTCCGCGGCTTTGCCTGCGCCGCCGCCGGCACAGCTTTGTCAAGCTTTCCGGCGCCCGGCTGCGGCTTGTCCTTTGTCATGTGAGCGGTCAGCACATCGGCGCGGATGACCTTTACGTCCCGCACCGCAACCGCGTCGCCGCGCGCGACGGCGATCTGTTTCTGATCGTACCATTCGAGGCTGTCGCGCGCCGTAACCACATCGGTCGCAGTCGTCATCTTCAGCGCCTTGCCGGTGACGATGCCGATCTGCTGGTCGACGTCGTAGACGGCTTGATCGCCGACGACGGTCTGCCGTTCGCTCTTGATCGTGACGTGGCCGTCGGCATCGAGGCGGTAGATCTCGGTCTCTCCTCCCGTCCCGTTGTCCCCCGTCCCCTTATCCGCCGTCCCCTTATCCGTCGTCCCGTTGTCCCCCGTCCTCTTGTCCCCTGTCCCCTTGCTGGGGCGGTAATGCGCAATCAAGGTATCGGCGCGCACCTCGGTCGTCCCGCGTTTCGCCATCGCGTTTCCGCGGGCGATGTAAACCTGCGCATCCTGCTGCCACTCGATGCCGTGATCAGCCGAGACTTCGATCGGCCGATCCTCAGAGACGCTTCCGAGGCTCAATCCTTGCGCGACCGCGCACGGTGAGCCGAACAGCCGGCCGATGCAGACCAGGCACGTAAAAGCGATCGCTTGGACGAAACGGTCAGCCCGCATCGCGCTTCGCCTTGACGCCCGGAGGCGCTTTTGCCGGGGGCGTCCTGGCGTCGCGCTTTGCCAAGCTGGCGGGCTGGACGGCGGGGTCCGGCTTTGCCGCCGGCGTCGCCAATGCCGGGCCGGCAGACGGATTGGCGGCAACGGGAGTTTCGGGCGTAGTGGCCCCAGGGACAATAGCCTCTGGCGCCATGGCAGCCGCCTCGAGCGCGACCGCAGTCTCAGCTACCTCGGCGGGAAGGGTTGGTGGGCTGGCAGCCGGGCGGGCGCTCGGTTTCGTCCCTTTCAGCAAGAGGTTCGACTTCCCCGTAAAGACGATCGTATTGCCTCTGTCGACGACACGAAACCCCTGAGCTGTGATGTCTCCCGAGGGGCCATGCCCGGTTACCGCGTCGTTACCCACCGCGCTGTCGGCGGCGACGTCGACGTGGGCGGTGTTTGTCACAAAGCGCGTGCCGTTCTCATGGACCAGGTTCACGTCACCGAAAAGGTCGAGCAGTTGCGCCTGAGATTGATACATCGCCGTCGCAGCGGTCACCACGACCAAGGCGCCGTTGTGCATGGTCATTTCCGCCCGTGGGCGTTCCAGCGACATCAGATCGTCTCGGTTGGATGCTTGCCGGCCGATCGCCGACGTCACGACATAGGGACGGTCTTCGCGGTCCACCCCGGCATAGCGGGGATTGAGCATTCGCAGTTCGTGCGCTTCGCGTAAGTCGATAACCGGAAACCCGAACCGCACGCTCTCCAGCAACGGACCGAGTCTGGGCCAGATCGCGACCACCACCAACAGCGCGACACCGATGACGGGCAACAGGCGCTTCAGCAGTGTCACACGACGGCTGTAGCGATCAGCATGGCGCGGGCGCCAGCCCGATGCGGGCTGGGGTGGCATCGGGACAGCAGCCGGCAGGAGGCGTCCGGCCTGGCCGTTCAGCGCGCGCATCGGTCCGCCAGCCGCCAAGTCATACGATACCAGCCCGCAGGCAATCGTGCATGTGCAGAAAGCCGGCGGGCCGCCCCCCTTCGTCTACGACAAACAGCGAGGTGATCGCGAACCGGTTCATCACGCCCAACGCGTCAGCCGCCAATGCCGTCGCCGCGATGGTTTTCGGGTTCTGATGCATGACCGCTCCCACTGTCCGGCGAAGGAGCGAATCCCCCATGTGCCGGCGAAGATCACCGTCGGTGATCACGCCGACGAGGCGGCCGTCCATCCCGCACACCCCGACGCAGCCAAAACTCTTGGCCGTCATGACCAGGATGGCGTCGGACATCGGTGCGTCTGGCTGCACCAAGGGCACCTCGTCTTCCTGATGCATGATGTCGCGCACCCGCAACAGCCGCCGCCCGAGCCGGCCGCCCGGATGGTACAGACGGAAATCGGCGGAGGAGAAGCCCTTACGCTCAAGGAGCGCGAGCGCCAGCGCATCGCCGAGCGCCGCCATCATCGTTGTCGAGGTCGTCGGAGCCAGACCCATCGGACAGGCTTCGGGGGCGGCCGGCAACAGCAACACGACATCGGCCGCCGCGGCGAGGGTCGACCGGGCACCCCCGGTGATCGCGATCAGCGAAATGTTGCACCGGCGTGAATAGGCGACGATGTCCGCAAATTCGGTCGTTTCGCCGGAATTCGACAGGGCGAGGACGGCGTCTTCGGAGCCGATCATGCCGAGGTCGCCGTGGCTCGCCTCGACGGGGTGGACGAATTGCGCCGGGGTGCCGGTCGATGCGAGGGTCGCGGCGATCTTCCGGGCGATATGGCCGCTCTTCCCCAGCCCGGTGACGACAATGCGCCCGCGTACGGCGGCGCAAGTGTCGACCGCAGCTTCGAACGCGCCGTCGAGCGTTTCGGCTAGGCTTTCGAGCCCGGAGATCTCGGCGCGGATGACGCGTCGGGCAACGGTGAGATCGCCGCTCCCCGTCGCCTCCCTTGCGCGCTTCTCGGCCACCAGAAAATCGCTCATCGCGCCCGGATGACCCGTTCGGTTCGCAAATCGATACCCCCCTTCCCCGGCACGCACGGTTAATGCGCGAAGATGTCTTGCTCCGACCAGCCTTCGAGATCAAGCAGAACGCGATGCGGCAGGAAATCAAAGCAGGCGCCGGCCAGCTGCTCGCGTCCCTCGCGCGCCAGCATCGCAGCGAGTTGGCTGCGCAGCGCGTGCAGGTGCAGCACGTCCGAAGCGGCATAGCGAAGCTGCTCTTCGGTCAGGGTCTCCGCTCCCCAGTCGGAGCTCTGCTGCTGCTTTGACAAGTCGACGTTCAAGAGGTCCTTGCACAGATCGCGCAACCCGTGCCGGTCGGTGAATGTCCGCGCCAGCCGCGAGGCGATCTTTGTGCAGTAGATCGGCGTCGCCATGACGCCGAGGTAATGATAGATCATTGCGAGGTCGAAGCGCGCGAAATGGAACAGCTTGGTTACGCTGCGATCGGCCAGCAATTCCCTCAACCGCGGCGCCGCGTAGGCTCCGGGTGCGAACTGGACGAGATGCGCGTCCCCATCGCCAGCTGAGAGCTGGACGAGGCACAGCCTGTCGCGATGCGGGTTGAGCCCCATCGCTTCGGTGTCGACCGCAACAATCGTTCCGAAATCGAGCCCTTCGGGCAGATCACCGCAATAAACTCGATTGGTCATTCCGGGCAGCGGCCTGCCGCACCCCGAGGTGGTGCCCAGGAGAAGACTCGAACTTCCACGAGCTTTCGCCCACTAGAACCTGAATTTAGCGCGTCTACCAATTCCGCCACCTGGGCGTCTCGGGACAGCCGAAATAAGCCGCGTACCCGCCGATGTCAATCTACGACGCTGTCCGGACAACCGTGGGCCAGGCGATGTCCTCCGACGTGCTGTATTGCTTCGAAAACCGAGAGCGTCGCGGAAATGTTGGAAAAGATGCCGGGTTTGTGGGTCCGGCGTCTGCCCGTGTTGAGCCACCGTCAGCCTCCCCGGTCGGGGTAGCTCACCGCCATGCCGGCGCGCACGTCCTGCTGGATGCCGTATTGCGGGAAGGGGTAGCGTAAGCCGTTCTTGGCGAGCGCCTCCATACCGGCGATCGCCTTGGGAATATCGTCGGGCGGTAATGCCATCAGCATCTCGTCATCGAGCACGCCGCCGTAACGGCGCTCGGCAAAGCACGGTATCGACAAGCTCGGCTGACGCGTCTTGAGCGCCCGCCCCCAGGAATCGGCGCAAGCCGACTCGCCGACGACACTCCAGTCGAAGCGCTGATAGCCCGACCACTGCAAGCCGTTGATGAAGTACATCATCGCACCTGGCGTCGCGTAGAATAGCGCGATGTCCGGCGGGTCGAGCCGTCCGCTGGCCAGCGGCGCCACCGCGAGCGCCGCGTAGCGGCCGTCGGGCACGCATTCCATGGCGCCCTGATGTGCGCGGGCGTCTTCGGGCGCGCTGTACCAGACCCCGACCATGTGCTCGCCGGAACGCCATTTCTCGTCTTTTGCGAGACCGAGCCCGACCACCGCCCGGCATTGCGCTCCGACGAGATCCTCGCTCGTGATGCCGACGGTCCAGCCGAGGCGGGCCGCCTGTGCGACGACCTGATCGAGCGTGTGCACGGATTTCGGACGGCGAATCCTCGGGATGGCCTCCATTTCGCGGCGGTGCTCGAAGAGCTTCATGCCAAAAGGGATCGCCCGCAGCTTCAACAGGCGCTCGAGGTCGGCGGCGAGCTTTGTCCAATCCTGCGTCATTGGCGCCTCTCTGATGAGCCGTATTCACGCCAGCGATACTCTATTTTCGATCAGCCGCGGAACCCTTCTGAGTTCGGCGGGTTCGGGCACAGACGGATCAAATGCGAGGGATTGTCGTGCGGGTCATCGGCGTCCATCCGGGCCCTTTGATGTACACAAAGGTCTTTTTACGGCTCGAGCCGCTGGGGCTCGAGCTCGTCGCGCAATCGTTGCGCCGGGCCGGTCACCAGGTCCGGCTCATCGATCTGCAGGTCGAGGACCATCGCGCGTATTTTCGCCTGCTGCGAAGCTGGCGGCCCGAAATCGTCGCGTTTTCGTGCAATTACCTGGCGAACGTGCCTGAGATCGTCGATCTCGCCAAGGCAACCAAGGCACGGTTCCCGGAGATCTTTATTTGCGTCGGCGGCCACAGCGCGTCTTTTACGGCGAGCGCGATCATCGAGCACGGGGCCGGCGCCATCGATTGTGTGCTCAAGGGCGAGGGCGAGGCCGGCATGCCGCTCCTGATCGCCGCGATCGAAGCCGGAACCACCATCGCCTCCGTCCCCGGTGCGGTAACCGCAGCGGGAGAGGGACCACCGCCGAGCTTTGTGCACTCGCTCGACGAGTTGATCCCGGCACGAGATCTGCTGCGCCACCGCCGCAAATATTTCCTCGGCACCCTCGATCCTTGCGCCTCGATCGAATTCTCGCGCGGCTGTCCCTGGGATTGCTCGTTCTGCAGCGCCTGGACTTTTTATGGCCGCAGCTACCGGCTGGTGAGCCCGCAGCGGGTTGTCGAGGATTTGCAGTCGATCCGCGAACCGGGTGTCTTCATCGTCGACGATGTCGCCTTTGTCCATGAGCGGCATGGGATGGAGATTGGCGAGGCGATCGCTCGTGCCGGGATCCGCAAGCGTTATTACCTCGAGACCCGAGGCGACGTCCTGCTGCGCAACAAAGAGGCCTTCCGGCTCTGGCAACGGATCGGGCTCAAAACGATGTTTCTCGGCCTGGAGGCGATCGATGAAGAGGGGCTTCGGAGATACCGCAAACGCGTCTCGCTCGGCCGCAATTTCGAGGCGGTCGAATTCGCCCGGTCGCTCGGCGTCAATGTCGCGATCAACCTGATCGCAGACCCCGATTGGGACCACGAGCGCTTCAAGATCGTGCGCGAATGGTGCCTGGAAATGCCCGATGTGATCAATATCAGCGTCAACACCCCGTACCCGGGAACCGAGAGCTGGATCACCGACGGACGCCGATTGGAGACGCGCGATTACCGGCTCTTCGATATCCAACATGCGGTATTGCCGACCCGCCTGCCGCTCGCCGAATTTTACCGCGAGCTGGTGACGACGCAGCGCGCGATCTACCGCAGGCATCTCGACTGGCGCCAGCTGTGCGACGCCTCAGGGATGGCCGCCCGCCTGTTGCTCCGAGGGCAAACCAACTTCGTCAAGAGCCTGTTCAGCCTCAACAGCGTCTACCGGCCGGAGCTGCTGCTCGCCGACCATGCTGCACCCGTGGTTTACGAGATTCCTTCGCCGCTTCGTGCCGTTGAAGAGCCTCCGCGAGGCAGCAAGTCGCTCTATATCCACGCCCCGCGAGGACGCAAGGGCCGGGCGATCGACGCGGCGACCGAGCGCTTTGTCGAGGAGACCCGGTTCGGAGTCGCGCCCTAAATCGGGATGTTATTTCGCTACGAGGTTGAGTTTAGCGCCCGGTCCGCGAAATTCCGCAAGATATCCCTTTACGGCGCCGAACGCGGTATCATACTCCATTCTCACCGGCATCACTCGTCCGCCGGGCATGACTTGGGAGTACCAGATCCGTCCGGTCTTGTAGGTATCTTCGTTGCGGTCCGGATTAACCACGACATCTTCGCGCGAAACTTGACACACCTGCGAGGGACCCGCAAAGGTCTGGTAACTGTCGGCCGTCAGTATCTCTTCTTTAAAATTGGTAAAGCGAAGGTTGTAAAATCCGCTGCCATCGAATACCGGAATAACAATCGAACAATTGCCGCCGCGAGCGATCTGGCGCTCAACTTCGAAATACGCCGTCAACTGGTCGACGGTGCCACGGATCTGCTCGGCGGCTAGGAGAAAAGGCCGCCCCGCTTCAGTCGGGGCCGAGGCATTAGTCACGGCGCCGTCGCGGCGATAATCCAGCGCATAATGCCGCTCGATGCCGTTTCGTCGCACATCGGCGCGATATATCTCGGGGTGAGCTGTGTTGCGGGCGAATTCTCCGTGAACCTCGGAATGGCTCGTGAGGTCGACAAACACGCTCGCAAGGCCCCGAGTGTCGAGGTCCATCGCGATCGCATAACGATCGCCGATTTCTTGGATGGTCGTGCGGTTGGTCAACACATGAAAACCCGCAAAACCGTAGATCTCGAAGCGAGCGTCGACCCGATCGATCTCCCCGGCCGGCGCTTTTAACGCGGCTGGCGCAAAGAGCAGCGCAAACGCGATCGCAACAAGGGGTGCAAAACGGGCGAAGTTCATGATCGCAACCATCTCACAGCGGGCAAGGACAGTCCAGATGTTCGGCGCGCGGGCTTTCCCATGCGGAAGTATCTCCCCGCTCAGTCGGGCAATCCAGCCGCCCGCAAGCCCTCGACATATCTGACAACGTCTTGCGGTCGATGGTACGGACCCAATTCGTCCTTGAGATTGGAAATGCGCAGCTGGGGATCGAGGGTCTGCAGCCGCTCCCGCGCGCTCTTGGCGTCTTCCGAGCGCCCGGCGAGCGCATAGCTCGCAGCGGCGATGCGCAGCGCAGTCTGGTAGTCGGGCCACTCGCGCAACGCCATCGCCGCCCAGGACGAGGCTTCGTCGTACCGGCCGGCAAAGAAATGGGCATGGGCGGTTGTCGTTCGCGTCCTGTTGGTCAATGGATCGAGAGGGCTCAGCCGCGTTGCTCTCGCCAGGTGCTCGATCGCCACCTCTGGCTCGCCGAGCCA
The DNA here is from genome assembly GCA_963812675.1 of uncultured Alphaproteobacteria bacterium. GTDB lineage: Bacteria > Pseudomonadota > Alphaproteobacteria > ATCC43930 > CGMCC-115725 > AP-15. The sequence continues at coordinate 128,840 of CAWEWR010000011.1, forward strand.
TACCCTCACCCAGCCGCTGACGTTCCATGCGTTCGCCAGGTTCGGATTGAGCAGAAGGGCCCGGTCGATGAACGCCACGCCGGCGTCGAGCTCGCCAGCGACATAGGCGAGTGCGAACCCGCCGCAACTCAGCGCGACTGCGTCATCCTTGTCCAGCTCTACCGCCCCCCGAGCCAAACGCGCGGTCTCTGCGATCTCCTCCTCGCGGTCAGCCATCCAGCCATTTGTCTTGCGATGACAGTAACTGTAGGCGGCCATCCCGTAGGCGGAAGCGAAATCGGGGTCGAGTTCGATGGCGCGGTAGAAAAGCTGCATCGCGTCCTTGTGACCTCGCACACTTCCCTCGTGGAGAGCCGCCCGCCCGCGCAGAAAGTAGTCGTAGGCGCCCAGGCTCTCGGTCGGTTTTCGCTTGATGCGGTCGATCTCGGCCTGTTCCAACGCCGGCGAGATCGCCCCCACAACACTCGAAGTCACCCGGTCCTGGAGATCGAAGATGTCCTCGGGGTTACCGTCGAAGCGGTCCGCCCAGAGATGGGCTGCGCTCTCGGCCTCGATCAGCTGCCCGGTAATGCGCACCCGATTGGCCGCCTTGCGGACGCTGCCTTCGAGCAGATAGCGGACGCCGAGCTCGCGGCCGACCTGTCGGACGTCGACGGCGCGTCCCTTGTAGGTAAAGGCGGAATTGCGAGAGATCACAAACAGCGACCGGAAACGCGACAGGGCCGTCGTGATCTCCTCGACGATGCCGTCGGAAAAATATTCCTGCTCGGGATCGGCGCTGAGATTTTGGAACGGCAGCACGACAATCGCCGGCGTTTCGGGAACCAGCGGCGGATCTGGCAATGGCTGCGCCTCGCCGCGCATGCCGGCGTCGATGCCGGCGGATAAGGGCTCGGCTACGGGTCGGGCAGGACTGCGCCGATCATCGCGGATCCGGCGCACGAGCGCATCGGTCTCCGGCTCCGGCCGCGTGTCGAGTTCGCGCGAGAGGGTCTCGCGGAGCTGCTCGTATTGCCGAAGAGCGGCGGCGTGCCGGCCCTGAGCGGCATAGAGTTCCATTAGCGCTCGATGCGCCGGCTCGTGCACCGGATCGACCGCCAGAATGCGCAGCGCCCAGCGGATCGCGGCTCGACCCCGATTGCTGCGGCGTGCTCCATCAGGCGCAGGAAAAGCTGCACGGCGTGCTCGCGCAACCGCTCGCGTTCGCCGGTCAGCCAGTCGCCGAAGTCGCGATCCCGCAGCGAAAAGCCGTCCAGCAGGTCAGCCCGGTATAGTCCGGCGGCCTGCTCCAACGCCGCCGGCGTGTTCTCCGCGATTGCCGCCTCGAAGGCCGCAAGATCGGTTTCGACCATTCCTGCCGAGAAGCCGATCGAGCCCGCATCTGCTTCCAGAAACGGCGCTGGACGGCGGGTGGCAGCCAGCAGCTGACGAAGATTGCCGCGGGTCTGCGCATCCGGCATGTTCTCCCACAAGAATCCAGCGACTCGGTCGCGCGACCTCCGCTGCGCAGGCGCCGCGGCAAGGAGCGCCAGCAGGGCGATAGATTTCCGGGCGCCGAGCGCGACCTCCTGCCCATCCGGAGCGAGCAACTCAAACCGGCCCAGAATATTCACGCGCCAGCGGTTCATCCTGCCCACCGCGACGCCGGCCCGGCGTAAGGAGAACGTATCGGTAGCCGCGACCGATTTAGCGATTTCTTTACGCGTCGTCAAACGAGCGTCAATCGCCCGAGTGCAACAAAGCGTCCGACAAGCAGGAGGGACGCAGCAATGTCAAGATGCCACCGAAGATGACGGTTTGGAAAGCCGTCGCACTCGCCACCGGGGTTGGGCTCGCCATGCTTTCCTATTCCGTCCATGCGGCACCGGCGAGCGGCGGCGACACGGTGCAGGGGCTCTATGACGCGCTGCTCGGCACGATGAAGAACGGCCGCATCCTCGGGCAGAGCGGGCGGTTCACGCAGATCGAGCCGGTGATCCGCCGAACCTTCGACATCCCCTCGATGACCCGCCTGTCGGTCGGTCCGTCGTACTGGGCCGGTCTCAACGAAGCGCAACGCCAGCAGCTCACCGACAGCTTCGGCCGCTACATTTCGGCGATCTACGCCGACCGCTTCGACAGCTATGCCGGACAGAAATTGCAGGTCACCGGCGAGCAGCCCAATCCGGCCGGCGTCATGGTCAAGAGCCAGATCGTCAAGGCCAATGGCGAGCCGGTCAACGTCGACTACCTGATGCGCCGCAACGGCGAGGGCTGGCTGATCTCCGACATCTACCTCGACAGCGCGATCAGCGAGGTGGCGACCCGCCGCTCCGAATTCGCCGCGATCCTGCGAACCGACGGCGTCGACGGCCTGATCGTCGCGCTCAACCGCAAAGCCGACATGCTCACCGGAACCATGGCGAAGGCTTATTGATCCAGCAAAAGTCGCCAGCGGGTCCGGCCCCTTGCGGGATTGGCGGCAGATTGCGATTCTGCCGCCGATTTTTGCGCGCAAAGGGGGACGGTATGACCAGATCGCTCGACGTCGAGACCGTCAGGCTCGCCGCACCATGAAGACGATCCGCACCGCGACACTCGAGATCGCTTACGAGGAGAGCGGCCCGGCAGCAGGCCGGCCGGTCATTCTGCTGCATGGTTTTCCCGACGATGTGCATGCTTATGACGGGGTGGCGCCTGCCCTCGTGGCGCGCGGCTGGCGCGTGCTCGTGCCGTACCTTCGCGGGTACGGGCCGACCCGGTTTCTCGATGCCGGGGCGCCGCGATCGGGTCAACAGGCGGCGCTCGGCCGCGATCTCGCCGATTTCATGGACGCGCTCGGGCTGGAGCAGGCGGTTCTCGCTGGATACGATTGGGGCGGGCGCGCGGCCTGCGTCGTCGCGGCATTGTGGCCGCAGCGCGCCACCGGGCTGGTCACGGTCGGCGGGTACAACATCCAGAATATCGCCGAGGCCGCAAAACCGGCTTCACCCGCGACCGAATACCGCCGTTGGTACCAATGGTACTTCCACACCGAGCGCGGCCGGGCGGGTTTGGCGGCGAACCGGGGCCCGCTGTGCCGGCTGCTTTGGGAACTGTGGTCGCCCAATTACCGGTTTGACGATGCGACTTATGAGCAAACTGCAGCGTCTTTCGACAACCCGGATTTCGTCGAGGTGGTGATCCAATCCTATCGTCATCGCTACGGCGTTGCGCCGGGTGACCCCGCTCTCGATACGATCGAAGCGCAGCTGGCGCGCCAACCCCCGATCACGGTGCCGACAGTCGTTCTGCAGGGTGAAGCCGACGGCGTTTCCCCACCGGATAGGAAAGATGGCGCTGCCAGCCATTTTACCGGCCCCTACCAGAGCCGCATCATACCGCGCGCCGGCCACTTTCTGCCGCGCGAGGCCCCCAATGTCGTCGTTCAGGCGATCTGCGAGCTCTAGCCCGCTTTACCGCAAGGTGTTGTGGATCAGATAATCGGCGTAGTCGGCCGGTTTCAGCTTGATCTCGACGCGGTCGCTCTGACCCGCCAGCGCCCGCGTCACCATCATGTGGTTCTCGACCCGCGCCGGCGTGAGCCGAAAGACGCCGGCCGCTCCCTTCAGCTTTGGGTAAAGGTTCGGATCGATCATCTTTTCCTTGCGGCCGAGCCGATCGAGCGCCTCGGTTTCGCTCAGACCCTCGACCGCCGTTTTGCGGACGACCGTCCAATCGGTTTCGCCGGCCCAGCCCGCGGCCGCCAGCGCCTTTGGATCGGCCTCGGCTACCCCGATCTTATAGATATTCTTGCCGAGCCCGACATCGGACGCCCAGCGGCCGAGCTTGGGGCTGCGGGCGACGTAAAGAATCGGCATCTTTCTCCCTCCGCGTAACATCGTTAAGGGAATAGGGGCAGATTGTGAATCGTTACATCGGCGTCTTCGCCCCCGAAGTCAAAACGCCGGAATGTGCCGATGCCGCTATTGATTGGAGCCGCTACTGCTGCGACCACTTTGGTCAGCATGGCCTTGGGACAGATCACCACCGGTTTCGAGGCCTTTGGCGTGCTCCTCGCCGCCATTGTTTTGATGACCCTGCGGCAGGAATAATCCTTCGGGAAAGCCCGGCGCGCTGAATGCGCCAGTTCGTCGCAGCAGGCGGAATGCCTCCGATCGCCTAGTGTATTGGCCATCCTCGGTGCGAGCCGGCGGCACCGTTACCAAGTGGACATAAAGGATTACAGTCTGTTAAGCTTCCATCCCTTAAGCCTGAGCCAAGGCAAGGGGCGGGGGCATCAGGAATGCGGCAGTGTTCGATCGCGGCGGCGTGGGGGCTCGTTCTCGGTCTTGTGGTACTGACTGGTGCTCCGGCAGGAGCAGTTGGGCTCGATCCGGCTCTTAACCAGGTCTTGGTCGGTCCGGATCGCGCGATAGGCGCGGTAGTCTGGAACCACGGTCGTTCGATCAACACCGAAGATGCCGATTCGCCGAGCCCGCCTTATCTGAGAGTGCTCCGCGATGCGGGGTGGGAGGTGCTGCGCTTCAACCGGCCGCGCGACGGCGACACCTTGACAGCCAGCACGCGCCGGCTGGTCGAGCTGGTGGGACAGCTAAAGCACAAGGGCTACCGCCGCGTCGTGCTCGCCGGCCAGTCCTTTGGTGCGTTCCTCGCTTTGATGGCGGCTGACGCCTCCGAGGATGTGGACGCGGTCGTCGCGACCGCACCCGCGGCTTTCGGCAATTTCGACGAGTTTTACAATTCGTGGCGGCTCAATGCGACCCGGCTTTATCCGCTGCTCGAGCGGGTCAAACGGACGCGCGTCATGCTGTTCTACTTCCATGGGGACGATTTCGACCCGGGCGGGCGCGGCGAGCACTCGCGCGCGATCCTCGCGGGCCGGCAAATCGGTTACAGCATCATCGACCAGCCGGCTTTCCTCGCCGGGCACTGGGCGTCGTCGACCGGCTTGTTCCTGCGCCGGTTCGGCAATTGCATCCGCGATTTTCTCGACGCCGAGAAGATCGAAGGCGAGCGGGTTTGCGAGCCGGCCTGGGGAGAATCGCCAAGCGCCGAGATGCGCCTGCCGGACGAACTCGTCCATCCGCGGGCTGCTTCGCGCGCCGCCGCCGCGGTCGCCGGCGGGTCGGCGCCGGCAGGTCCCTTACCCGGCGGCGGGACCAACGGGCGGCAGTCATGGTACGGCTTTTACCCAAACGGGCGTGAGGTGCTTCTCGCCATCGAGGAGACGCATGGCCCCGAAGTGTCGGCCGTCTACGCCATCGGGCCCGGGATCGACGAGAACGAGCCGGCGGAATGGAGCCACCGCAAGGGTCGCCTCGTCGATGACGAGTTCATATTCGAGGAGACGGGCAAGAGCACTTTGCATTTCCGGCCGCGCGCCGATGGCGGTTTGAGCGCAACCTGGACCTCGCCCGATGGCAAAACCTCGATGGAAGCAGGTCTGCGCCGCCTCGACTTGCAGAATTTCACCCGCCACGCTGACGCGCGGTAGCCCTCAGCCCCAATAGCGGCCGCTGCTGCCGATCGCGACGACGATCAGGCCGAGCACGAGGTTGATCGTCACGATCGTGCGGATCTGGCCGAGCTGGCGGCCGCCCTCCGCCCAGTCTTCCCGGCCGACCGCCAGGCGGAAGCGGCGCCACGGCGCGAAATAGAGGTGGAAGAACAACAGCATCATCAGAATGCCGATCCCTTGCATCAGGTCCACGTGCAGGCCGACCTTGCCGAAGCCGCCGAAAACCGCGAACACCATGGCGTAGCCGCTCGCCAATAGAAGGACGATCGCGGCAATCACCCAAGCGAAAAACCGGCCGAGGACGCGCGACCACAACAGAAGCCGCGGCCCCGGATCGAGCGCCGCCGCGGCCGGCCGGAGCACCTGATGGGCGAAGAACATGCCGCCCACCCAAACGACGGCCGAAAGCGCGTGCACGACCAGCGCAGCCGTGGCAAGCGCGTTCGTCCCCGTCATTCGTCAGCTGCCGTAGGCGGGACTCTTGCGCGCCAGGCCGCCGAACAGGTCGAGCATGCGCCCGCGCCAGGCGGCGACCGGGTCATCGGCGGCGAGAAGCTCAAAGTCGCTGATGGCGCGGGCCCACTGGAAGGCGCCGAAAACGATGTAATCGGCATAGGCCGGGGTCGCGCCTGCCAAAAAATCCTGGCGCTCGACCGTGCGGCGCAATGGTGTAAGGCTCTCGCGAAAGGCCCGCAGTCGGGCATCGCGGTCCTTGACCACGTCCTCGAGACTTCTGCTGAACCGCTCCTCGCGCGACTGCCGGAAATAGGCCTGGTCTTCGGGCCCGATGTGGCGATGGATGTCGAGCACGACAAAACCGATAAGGCCGGGTTGAAGAACGGTTTCGACCCAGTTTTGCACGAACCGGGTCAGCGCCCGCGCGGTCTCGCCACCGAACAGCGAGGGACGATCCGGGTAGCGGTTTTCGAGATATTCGGCGATGGTCGAGGAATCGTGCACCACCTGGCCGCCATCGACGATGACCGGCACCCGGCCGCCATTCGGCCGCGGCAACCTGTCCTTTTCGGTGAAGCGCCACGGCACGGTCTCGACCTCGAGCCCCTTGTGCGCGAGCGCCATGCGCGTGCGCCAGCAGAACGGGCTGAAGCGCCGGTCCGCCTCGACGCCGGCGAGATCGTAAAGAGTGATGGCCATCGTCTCCTCCACCGATGCTGGGATATCGGTCGCCACTATGACCCCCGACCCGCCCGCCGAAAAGGCCGGGCTGTCATTCACATGAGTGCCGTCACATGAGTGCCGTGCAAGGGTGACAGATCACGATCCGGGGCCATATACGCCGCAACCACCGGGCCCGCTCAGAGAACGCTTTTGCCTGCTCTCGTCATCTTCGATTGCGATGGGGTGCTGATCGACAGCGAGATCATCTTCGGCCGGGTTCTCGGCCAATGCCTCATCGCCGCGGATTTTCCGATCGCGATGGAGGAGGCGATGGTGCTCGGTTTTGGCAAGAACCGCATCACCTTGACCGCCGAGATCGAGTCCCGGTTCGGGCGCACTCTGCCAGACGGGTTCTTCGAGACATTCCGCGCCCATGTCGATGTCGCGTTCGCCGGCGAGTTGACCGCGATACCAGGTATCGAGGAACTGCTCGCGGCACTGCCGGCGCCCCGCTGCGTCGCCTCGAACAGCCACCTCGATCGGGTCCGTCACGCGCTGTCGATAACCCGGTTGCTGCCGCTCTTCGATCCGCACGTCTTCAGCGCCTCGCAAGTCGCGCGGGGCAAGCCCGCTCCCGACCTCTTCCTCTACGCAGCCCGGCAATTCGATGTGCCGCGCGAGCACTGCATCGTGATCGAAGACAGCACGGTCGGCGTGGCGGCTGCCGTCGCGGCCGGCATGCCGGTCGTCGGATTTTGCGGCGGCGGTCATTGCCCAATCGACCATGCCGATCGCCTGATCGCGGCGGGCTGTTCGCGCGCCTTCGCGGGGATGCCCGATCTGGCGGCTTTCTTGTGCGGGGCGGAATGCGGATAATTCAGATCTCCGATACGCATCTGAGCCCCGGCAAGCCGCATTTCGCCGACAATTGGCCGCCGCTTGCGGCGTGGGTCGCCGCGCAGAACCCCGATCTCGTCATCCACACCGGCGACGTCACGGTCGACGGCGCTGATGTCGAGGAGGACCTGCGGCACGCAGCCGAGCTGATGCGCTCCCTCGGCGTGCGCTTTCGCGCGGTTCCCGGCAATCACGATGTGGGCGATGCCCGACACCCTCGGCAGCCGGTCACCGACGAGCGGCTGGCGCGCTGGCGGGCGTATTTCGGGCCGGACTGGTGGGTCGAGGATGTCGAGGGTGTTCGCCTCATCGGACTCGATGCCATGTTGCTCGGCAGCGGGAACCGCGAAGAGGCGGCCCAATCAACCTGGCTCGATGCGGTAATGGAGGAGGCCGCGGGCCGGCGGATCGCCTGGTTTCTGCATCGGCCGCTATTTCTCGACAGCCCCGACGAACCGGACACCGGATACTGGTCGGTGAAGCCCGAGCCGCGCGCTCGGCTGATCGAGCTGGTGCGGCGGCATTCGGTCACCCTGGTTGCCAGCGGTCATCTGCACAAGGCGCATCAAGCCGTTCGTGACGGCACCCGTTACGTATGGGCGCCGGCTTCGAGCTTTCTGGTGGGCCCCGAAATCCAGCCGCCGATGCCGGGCGAAAAGCGGCTGGGGGCCGTTCTGTACGAGCTCGCCGGCACCACAATGGAAGCCAGCATCATCGATGTTCCGGGGCTCGCGCCTTATTGGATCGACAACGTCATAGAGGAAGTCTATCCGCGATAGAGGAAGTCTATCCGCGCCCGCCGGCCGACAAATCCGCCCGCGGCTGACATCTTTTTTCTTTGTATCGGTTTCGGTCTGGGTGCATCCTCGATCCACGACAGGAAGGAGCACCGAGATGGCGGAAATACTGGGTCTGGGCGTAACCCATTGGCCGACATTGTGCCTGCCCAACGAAGGGCTGACCAGCGTCTTCAAGCGGACCTTGACCGCTCCGAATGTCGAGGCCCGGTACAAGGACCCCGCCAATTGGCCGGACGAGCTGATCGCCGAGCTCGGCAATGACGAAGGGCTGTCGGCGGCAAATCGCTGCGGCGAGCGCTTTGGCAACGACTTCCGCGCGGTCCGCAAGATACTCGACGACTTCAATCCGGATCTGGTCGTCGTCTGGGGCGACGACCAATACGAGAATTTCCGCGAGGACATCGTCCCGGCCTTTTGCCTGCTCGGCTACGACGCAAATTTCGAGCTCAAGCCTTGGGCAAACGGTAATGGCGGCAAACCCAACCGCTGGGGCGAGCCCGGTGATTGGCGCTTGCCGCTGCACGGGCACCGCGAGGCGGCGAAGTACCTCGCTACCGGCCTGATCGAGCGCGGCATTGACATGGCCTACGCCTACAAGCCGTTGCACGATCCGATGGCGCACGCCTTCACGAATACATTTCTTTACCTCGACTGGGACCGGAAGGGGTTCCCGTTCCCGGTGATCCCGTTCGCGGTTAATTGCTACGGCCGAAACCTCCTCCACGCCAAGGGTGGTCTTGCGCATCTCTTTCAGCCGCCGCGGCCGGCCGACGAAGCCGAAGATCCGCCCTCGCCCGCACCCTGGCGCTGCATGCAGGTCGGCGCCGCCGTCGCGGAGGTGCTCGCCGCCTCGCCGTACCGGGCTGCACTCATCGCATCATCGAGCTGGTCGCACGCCTTCCTGTCGCCGAAGAACGGTTACCTGTGGCCCGATCACGAAGGCGACCGGCTGCTGTTCGACGCGGTCTCCCGGGCCGATTACGGAACCTGGCGAAAGCGCTCTCTCGCCGAGATGGAATATGCCGGCCAGCACGAGATGCTCAACTGGATGGCGTTGATTGGCGCCATGGAGGCTCTCGACCGTCGTCCGGTAATCCAGGATTACATGGAGACCTACATCCTGGCGTCGGACAAATGCTTTCTGTCCTTCCCGCCGTGAACGCGCCCGCCGAACCGGCCTGACGAGATCCTGAAGGATCGGCGGCGCAGGTCTTTCCGATGATCGGTCGACTGATCGGCTGGATCATTTTCCTCGCCGGATTGGCGGTGCTGGCGCGCGACGTATTTGTTTGGATCGACACCAAGCATTGGGCGCCGATCGCGCTCGGCGAGCTGTGGTTCGACCTCGACCGTTCGAGCCTCAACCTCGTGCAGGCAGTGGTGCAGCGCTATATCCACCCGTTCCTGTGGGACCCGATCATCGTCACGGTCCTCCTATGGTGGGCATTTGCGGTGCTGATGGTGTTGGGCGTGCTGATCCTCGCCCTCTTCGGCAGGCGAACGCGAGCTCCAACCGCAGTCAGCCGTCGCCCATTTTGAGGGCGGCGATAAAGGCGGATTGCGGGATCTCGACCTTGCCGAACTGGCGCATCTGCCCCCTTTCTGCTTTTCGAGGAGCTTGCGTTTACGGGTCACGTCGCCGCCATAGCATTTGGCGAGCACGTTAACGGGAAAATTTTCTCATTTCCGGCGCTACACCAAGCAAAATCAAGAGCTTGGCGGTGAATCTCCAGTGCGTGGCAGGGAAAGTTTTTTCCCTGCTACGAGCCTGGCAGGGAAATGGCAGGGAAAGGCGAGGTAGAGAGGGCATCATCGATCGGGCGGTGTGTTTCTGATACGTTCTCATATGAGGCTCCCGGCCCATCGACGCAACTTTCAGCCGCTCGCATAGGCGCGGCCGGTTCCCATCGCCCGCGCGCAACGACGTGTTCAAGCGAGAGCATCGGGATTAAACTGCGCGCGCCCCGCGCGGCTTCGGAGACGCGCAATGAAGGCGTGGAACAATGGCGGGCGGCGCCACCGTAGAGATCTGTTCCGGTTTTGCGCAGCGGCATTCCTCGCTTCCGGCGCGGCGGCAACTTGCCCGATAGCGGCGTGCGCTCAGCAGCCGGCAAAGGTATTCCGCATCGGCATCCTGTCGCCGGCGGCATCGCCATCGACGAAGGCGTTTGATGCCCTCCGCGAGGGTCTGCGCGAGTTCGGCTACATCGACGGCGCGAACATCACGTTCGAGTATCGGCTCGCTGCCGGGGATTACGGACGATTGCCGGCAATGGCGGCCGATCTGGTCCGGTTGCCGGTCGACCTCATCGTCACCGATAGCGGGATCGCCACACAGATCGCGCAACAGGCCACGGCGGCGATCCCGATCGTTGCCGGAACGATCGGCGAAGATCCGGTGGCGGCAGGTCTTGCCGCGAGCCTCGCGCATCCCGGCGGCAACGTCACCGGCTTTACCGGGTTCAACCTTGCTGGCAAGCGGGTGGAGTTGCTCAAGGAGGCTTTTCCGGCGGTCTCGCGCATCGCAGCCTTCCGAACTTCGGCGACCCGCGGGTTGTCTCTGCAGGCCACTGAAGAGGGGGCACACGCCCTGGGCTTGCAGCTCCGCCTTATCACAGTCGCTACCCCGGGTGAAATCCCCGCCGGTTTCGAAGCGGCGCTCGGCGGTGGCGCCGAGGCGCTCGTCGTGCTGCCCGATGGGATGTTCTGGAACGAGCGGGGACGGATCGTCGCTCTCGCGGCGCAGCACCGGCTACCGGCCATCTACGAGGAACGGGAATATGCCAATGACGGTGGGCTGATTTCCTACGGGCGTAACGTTTCCGAGAATTTCCGGCAGGCGGCGGGGTATGTCGCCCGGATCCTCAAGGGCGCCAAGCCCGACGATCTGCCGATCCAACAGCCGATGAGGTTCGATCTCGTCGTCAACTTGAAGACCGCACGCGCGCTGGGGGTCACCTTCCCGCCATCGATCCTCGCCCGCGCCGATGAGGTCATCGAATGAGGCGGCGCAGCGCTCTCGTCGCCGGGCTCGTCGCGCTGCTTCTCGCGTCCGAACACTCGGCCGCTCAGCAATCGCAACCGAAGATGCCGCGTGTCGGCATCCTGTCGGTGGCGGACAGCGAGAGGGCGGCAATCTGGGACGCGTTCCGGCAAGGGCTCCGTGACCTCGGCTATGTCGAAGGCCGCAATATCATCCTCGAGTTTCGGTTGGCCCGAGGCAATCTTTCCCTTGCGCCGCGGCTGGCAGCGGAACTGGTGGCTCTACCGGTCGATGTCATCGTGGCCGAAGGCATCACCTCCTACGCCGTGACCGCGACCGACCGGATTCCGATCGTCTCCCCGGTCATGATGGACCCTGTGGAGCGGGGTTTCGCTGCCACAGCCTGTCGCGGCCGGGCGGGAATATTACCGGCCTGACCCTCATGCACACCGAGCTCAACGCCAAGCGACTGGACCTTTTGCTCGCAGCCTTTCCTTATATCACCGTGGTTACCGCCCTCGTGAACCCCGCAAACCCGAGCCACAAATTGGCTTTTGAGCGAGACAGCCGCTCGCTCGATGGGTCTGGGGAGTGTCGCCAGGGTCGACGCCGAGAGCGCCACAGCCTTGCGCGCGTTGCGCCCAGCCGTCTTCTCGGGAGCCGGCGCGGTGGTCGTTGTCCCGGACGGAATGTTCTACAGCTATCGCCGGGACGTCGTCGGGCTCGTCAACGCGGCGCGCCTGCCTGCGATCTACCCCGAGCGGGAGTATGCCGACGACGGCGGCCTGATGGCCTACGGGGCAAATGCGTCGGACAACTTCCGCCGAGCCGCGGACTATGTCGATCGCATCCTGAAGGGAGCCAACCCCGCCGAGTTGCCGATCCAAGAGCCGGTGAAATTCGACTTCGTCGTCAACCTGAAGACCGCGAAGCAGCTCGGCCTCACGATCCCGCCATCGATCCTCGCCCGCGCCGACGAGGTGATCGAATGAGTTACGCACCGGCAGTGCGCCGACCCTGGGGGATGAAACAGGTGGTTGGCTTGAGCGTCTCCGGCACCCCAACCGTCGCCATCACCGCATGAGCAGTCATTTTCTTTATAGACGGCGCGTCGTCGTCATTGCGGGGCTTGCCGCGCTGCTCTTCGCGCCCGAGCGGGCAGGCGCTCAGCAGTCGCCGGTGATCATCCCGAGGGTCGGCATTCTGACGGCGGCAGACAGCGACCGAACGCCGATCTTCAACGCGTTCAGAGAAGGCCTCCGCGACCTCGGTTATGTCGAAGGCCGCAACATCGTCCTCAACGGATAAACGGGGTCAGAGTAGATTAAGCTGCTGTTTGGCGCCACGTTCCGGGCGCGGTCGGCCTCTTGGGAGCGGCGTAACGCGCCGGCGGAGCGCGTCGGCGAGCTGGCGCTCGAAGCTTGCGTCGCCGAGCGCCCACCCACCATTGGTCGCCGCGCGCAGCGCGTCCACGAAACCCGGCTCGAGCGCCGTTTGGAACAAGCCCTGATAGGCCGTCTGGCGCTCTGCTGCGCCGCGCCCGAGAGCATGGTAAAGCGGATGGTCGCTCACCAGCGCATCTGTGGCGCCGTGCGCATGCGCCCGGTAGCTCGACCATCGGTAATCGGCTGGGTGCGCCACCATGCGCGCGCGCACCGGGTTGAGCTCGATATAGCGGCAGCAGGCCAGGAAGTAGGCCTCGCTATCGATCGGCGCCGCCCTATAGCGCCCCTCCCATAAGGTCCCGCTCCGCCGGCGGGCGGCGTTGATCGCGCGCACATAGCGCCGGCCGAGCGATTGCATGGCGCGCGGCAGGCTCTCGGCACGCTCGGGAGTGACCAGGAGATGGACGTGGTTGGTCATCAGCACATAGGCGTGGATCAGACAACCGTATTCGACAGCTGCTCCGGCGAGCCAGTTACGGTAATGTTCGTAGTCTTCGATGTCGAAGAAGATAGCGCTGCGATTGTTGCCCCGCTGGATCACGTGCAGCGGCTGGTCGGGCAGGAAATAGCGGCCGTGCCGAGCCATGGGGATCCTTGTTTATGGCTGCTCAACAGCATAGCCGCTGTATGCGGGAAAATCTACTCTGACCCCTTTTCCCCCTCTTTTCCCCCTTTTCTGACGCACAGTGCTCCGCGACCGCGTAGATGGTGGCGGGCGTGTACCGCCGGCAGCTCGATCGCCTTGGCCGCTCCGCGCCACCCGGCGGCCCACCCCGGCGAAAAATCGGCTTCGTCCCGCTACAGAGCCCGCCTGATAAGATTCGCGGCTATTGGTTAATGGTCTTACCTACAGGCCATGAGACTTGACCTTAACCGACGAAGAGACTGGCGCGCTGCTCGCTGAGCTGGACCGCATCATTGACGCCGGGATCGGTTTCCGTTCTCGGCCGCGAATTCGGATGCTAAAGCGGATCCGCGCGAAGATCCGACCGAGCCGTTGCCGCCGGTGAAGCCTCCGCGCTTTGATTTGATCCGCGAGTTCGCTCCTCCGCGCTTTGATTTGATCCGCGAGTTCGGTCCATCTGTCTTCCTCAGTCTGATCGTAGGCCCACGTATCACGCACACGCTGGACGTGGATCAGCAATTCCCGCCAAACCCCCTCGGGCGGCTCCATATCGCCGTTTTCGTAGCGGCGGATGGTGCGCTCGGCGATCCCGAGTTCCTGCGCCCAGGCGGCGTTGTCGCGGCCCCACAGGGCGATACCGACGCGGGAGAACAGGTTCACGGGGAAGGAGCCCATAGAAACAGCTTGCCGCTGCGGGTCTCGCCGCGCTCCCATCGCACGCTGGCCCATATCACCTCAGAATCGGGCGGGCTCGATCTACCAATCGGCGGCGAGGGAGATCGTCTTACCGAAATTTTACCGCCCTCGTGAGGCCGCCTTTTGAAGCATTATGAGCCGCCGCGCGTCGGGGCGCGAAGGCGGCGCTAGCGACCGCAAGCCCCGCCGCTCCCATCGATCCTTAGCGCGGGCTGCGGCAATCGTCTGCCATTGCATGTTCGAAACGGCGTCGGGGCCGTCAAGGCGAGCGGCACAATATGATCCCGGCGATAACCGGGGCAGGGACCGCTTGGAAGCCCCGTAGACGGGCAAGGATGCAGCCGTTGGAATTCCCGCGGCATAAACGGGTCAGAGTAGATTAAGCTGCTGTTTGGCGCCACGTTCCCGGCGCGGTCGGCCTCTTGGGAGCGGCGTAACGCGCCGGCGGAGCGTGTCGGCGAGCTGGCGCTCGAAGCTTGCGCCGCCGAGCGCCCACCCGCCATTGGTCGCCGCGCGCAGCGCGTTCACGAAACCCGGCTCGAGCGCCGTTTGGAACAAGCCCTGATAAGCCGTCCGGCGCTCTGCTGCGCCGCGCCCGAGAGCATGGTAAAGCGGATGGTCGCTCACCAGCGCATCTGCCGCACCGTGCGCACGCGCCCGGTAGCTCGACCATCGGTAATCGGCTGGGTGCGCCACCATGCGCGCGCACCGGGTTGAGCTCGATATAGCGGCAGCAGGCCAGGAAGTAGGCCTCGCTATCGATCGGCGCCGCCCTATAGCGCCCCTCCCATAAGGAGTGACCAGGAGATGCACGTGGTTGGTCATCAGCACATAGGCGTGGATCAGACAACCGTATTCGACAGCTGCTCTGGCGAGCCAGTCACGGTAGTGTTCGTAGTCTTCGATGTCGAAGAAGATAGCGCTGCGATTGTTGCCCCGCTGGACCACGTGCAGCGGCTGGTCGGGCAGGAAATAGCGGCCATGCCGAGCCATTGGGGGTCCTTGTTTGTGGCTGCTCAACAGCGTAACCGCTGTATGCCGGAAAATTTACTCTGACCCCTTCAGAACCTTCAGATTCAGACGGGCCTGCACGCCGTGGCACTCTTAGCACAACGTCAGGATCGGCCCGAAATGGGAGTCGGGCCTTAGTGTCTGACCGAAAATGATCCGAGGCCACCAGTACTTGTCGTCACCCCCGCGAAAGCGGGGGTCCAGGGCCTGCGCTCGGATCTCGGCCCCCTGGATTCCCGCGTTCGCGGGAATGACGGGTTGTGTGTGGGTGCCATGGGAATTTTCGGTCAGACACTTAGCTGGGCCGCTTCTGACGAAGCTCCTCGGGTCGAGGGTATCGCTTGAGAGCTGAAAAATCCACTTTCCAAATGTCCAATTCGAATAGTTCACCATTGTCGTCGAGGTTTAGAACCGCGCTGACCGGGATGCCGTCTTCATCTGTAAACTCCGCTTCGGCGATCTTCTTTCCCAAGCGCCGCTCCCGATTATCTGCATCCTTAAACCGCAAACTGCCCATCCCACCATCTTTCATGTCTTCGACAAGACGGTCGGATAATGAGCGTAGAACCTCATTTGACTTGGAACTATGTCGAGCCATTGCGGTGATCAGGTCCACTTCTTCCTTCCGCAGTTTTCTCCAAGCGCTCATTTCAAGGACCCGTGATTCGACCGATATTGATAGTACCGTCAGCTAGACCAAACGCTCTATATTCGATCGTGACTCCGCTGACGCTGATGTTTCCAGTGATATTTGCTCCTGGTGAAGCTGGTCCCTGTCGAGCGAGATCAGCCCGGATTGCGTTCGAAACCGCATCCCGATCAAGGCCCAGCTGATCTGTGTGGCGGAAAGTATGCCGCACTTGGTTTTCGTCCACACCAAATCTGACGTTTGTTTGTTCTGGACTAAGCTGCTGGGCGATCGCCGAACTCCCCTCAGTTCTGAGCGACCCGATTATTGCCCAGTATCCCGTAGTGCTCGGCGGTTGCGGGGCAAATGGTGCGGGGCTCCTTGATTCTGGCGGTCTTCGGCAGACCGCACCCTTGGCCACGTCCGCCGCGCTCAGCCGTCGCCCATTTTGAGGGCGGCGATGAAGGCGGATTGCGGGATTTCGACTTTGCCGAACTGGCGCATCCGCTTTTTGCCCTCCTTCTGCTTTTCGAGGAGCTTGCGTTTGCGGGTCACGTCGCCGCCATAGCATTTGGCGAGCACGTCCTTGCGCAAGGCCTTGACGGTCTCGCGCGCGATGATCCGGCCGCCGATCGCCGCCTGGATCGCGACGGCAAAAAGCTGGCGCGGGATCAGGTCCTTCAATCTTTCGCACAACGCTCGGCCGCGCCGCTCGGCTTGGCTCCGATGGACGATGATCGACAGTGCGTCGACCGGCTCGCCATTGACCAGGATGTTCATCAGCACGAGGTCGCCCTCGCTGTAGCCGTCGAGCTGGTAGTCGAAGCTGGCGTAGCCCCGGCTGACCGATTTCAGCCGGTCGTAAAAATCGAACACGACCTCGTTCAACGGCAGCCGGTAGACCAGCATCGCCCGGTTGCCGGCATAAGTGAGGTCGGATTGCACGCCGCGGCGCTCTTCGCATAACGCGAGGATCGGCCCGAGATAGGCGTCGGGGACGAGGATCGTCGCCTTGATCCACGGCTCCTCGATGTGGTCGATGCGAACCGGATCAGGCATGTCGGCCGGGTTGTGCAATGTACGCACCCCACCGTTGCTCAGATGAACCCGGTAGACGACGGAGGGCGCGGTAGCGAGCAGGTCGAGGTCGAACTCGCGGGCGAGGCGTTCCTGGATGATCTCCAGATGCAAGAGCCCGAGAAAGCCGCACCGGAAGCCGAAGCCGAGCGCAACCGAAGTCTCCGGCTCGTATTCGAAACTCGCATCGTTGAGCCGGAGCTTCGCAAGACTGTCGCGCAGCCGCTCGTAATCGGCCGCGTCGGTCGGGAAGAGGCCGCAGAAGACGACCGGCTGCACCGGTTTGAAGCCGGGCAAGGGCGCGGCCGTAGGCCGGCGGCCCTCGGTGATCGTGTCGCCGACACGGCAATCGGCGACGGTCTTGATGCTGGCGGTGATGAACCCGATCTCGCCCGGCCCCAACGCCTCGACGGCCATGCCCTTTGGGGTGAATACGCCGACCCGCTCGATCGAATGAACGGCGCCGGTCGCCATCAACCGGATCTTTTGACCCGGGACGAGCACGCCGTCCTTGACCCGCACTAGGATCACGACGCCGAGATAGGGGTCGTACCAGCTGTCGACCAAGAGCGCCTTGAGCGGCGCCGCGGCGTCACCGTTGGGCGGCGGCAGGCGCGTCACCAGCGCCTCGAGCACCTGGTCGATGTTGAGCCCGGTCTTGGCCGAGATGAGGAGCGCATCCGAGGCGTCGATCCCGATCACATCCTCGATCTGCTCCTTGACCCGGTCGGGCTCTGCCGCAGGCAGGTCGATCTTGTTCAGCACCGGCACGATCTCATGCCCGGCCTCGACTGCCTGGTAAACATTGGCGAGGGTCTGCGCCTCGACCCCCTGGCTCGCATCGACGACGAGCAGCGAGCCCTCGCAGGCGGCCAGCGACCGGCTGACCTCGTACGAAAAATCGACGTGGCCCGGGGTATCCATCAGATTGAGGACATAAGTCTCCCCGTCCCGGGCGCGGTATTCGAGACGCACGGTTTGCGCCTTGATCGTGATGCCGCGCTCGCGCTCGAGCTCCATGTTGTCGAGCACCTGCTCGCGCATCTCGCGCGCCTCGAGCCCGCCGCACGCCTGGATAAGCCGATCCGCAAGCGTCGACTTGCCGTGGTCGATATGCGCGATGATCGCGAAATTGCGGATTTGGGTGAGGGGCGTCATCCGAGGGCGAACATAGGACCGCGACGATGCCGTATCAACGCGAGCGGCTTAACAATCCGGGCCACAGTCACAAGAGTGCGGTCGAAATGCCTAGCGCCTGCGCGGCGGTCAGCAGGCGGTTGTCATAGCTGGCAAGCGTCACTGATTCGCCCTGATCGCGCAGGAATTCCATTGTCGCGAGATGCAGGGCATCCAAAGTACGAACGGCAACGGAAAATGGCTCCAACGCCCTCGCCAATGCTGCGCCGCTCAGCTCGGTTAAGTTCACGCGAGCCAACAAACCCCTCGCCCGACTGCTATGCGAGACAATCAGGCCGTACGCGTTGATCCGGTTCCAGACCTCATAGGTCAGCAGCCGACTTGAAGCCAGATCCTCGTCCCAGAGCGTATCCGGTGGAGATCGGGGCTCAGCGAACAAATCCGCCAGTAGAACCGAACTGTCGACATAGATCACC
This sequence comes from uncultured Alphaproteobacteria bacterium, assembly GCA_963812675.1. Taxonomy (GTDB): domain Bacteria; phylum Pseudomonadota; class Alphaproteobacteria; order ATCC43930; family CGMCC-115725; genus AP-15. Next base: position 147,234 of record CAWEWR010000011.1, read on the forward strand.
AGCGATCTTCTCGATCGCGGTCGAGATCGACCAGCAGTTGCTCAAGGGTGAGTCCCGGCACGGGCTTACGCGGCGGCAACGGTTGAAAAGGCCTTTTTGCCGGCGTGAGCCAGCCTTCGCGAACACCCCGCTCGATGAAGCTTTCGTGACCGGGCCGCCGCGGCGGCACGATCTCGGCGACGATGCGGTTACGGTCGGTGATCACGATCGTCTCCCCTCCCGCCGCTAAACGAACATATTCACTGAGCTGGTTCTTGAGAGCCTTGAGGCCGACGGTTTTCATGCGTGATAAGGTAGCCTCTGGAAGCTCCTTTGTCCACGCGCATCAGAATGCACCGCTGCAGCAGTCGAGAACCCAACTGCAGGCGGGCGCGTGCCTACGCTGGCGGCTCTCGGCTAGCTCCCTGGCCTCGCGCCCTCCAGTTCGCTGGCCGAGACCGCGTGCAGCAGCGCGCGCAGCTCGGAGCTGCGCTGTTCGCCGAATACCGCCTCGAACCCGGCCTGGGCTTTCACCCAGCCTTCTACGCCGGTTCGCAGCCGCTCGGCCCCGATATCGGTCAAACGAATTTCCCGCCTCCGGCGATCGGTGCGTCCCGGGACAACGGCCACGAGCCCCTCACGCTCGAGCGGCTGGAGGTTGCGGCCGAGCGTCGTGCGATCCATGACGAGATCAGCGGCAAGGGCGCTGATCGTCATTGGCCCGAGGCGTTGCAGTCTCGCCAGGATCGAAAATTGCGTCGTGCGTAGTCCGGCCCCGGCCAGAAACTGATCATAGAATTGTGTCACGTGCCGGGCGGCCTGGCGCAGCGCCAGACAATTGCAAAGTTCGGACTTCAGTCTCGTGTCGGCGGGCATCGATCCTCGATCTTGACAAAGTGCACACGCGCTTACAATTAGGTGCATGCGCACGCATGTCAACCGCGCGGCACCGAAGCGGAGCCAATTCCATGTCCTTGCGTGAGGCGGCGCTGCCGGATGCCGTCGTATCTCCGCTCGCGATCGCATCTGCGCCGACCGCAGCCCGCTTCGATCCCCTACCCGCCTGCTGCTGGAAGCGCCGATCGGGACCACGCTCCTGAAGCTGGCCGCCCCGAACGTCCTCGTCATGTTCGTGCAAGCGTCGGTCGGGCTGATCGAGACCTATTTCGTCGGCTGCCTCGGCACCGATGCGCTGGCAGGCGTCGCGCTGGTCTTCCCGCTGGTCATGCTGATGCAGATGATGTCGGCCGGCGCAATGGGCGGCGGCATATCATCGGCGGTTGCCCGAGCCCTCGGCGGAGGGCGACGTGCCGATGCCAATGCGCTGGCACTGCATGCCCTAGTCATCGCCGGCGTCTTCGGGCTCCTCTTCATGCTCGCAGCGCTGGGCGGTGGGCGCTGGCTCTACGGCACGATGGGCGGCAATGGCGCTTCTCTCGCGGCGGCGCTGACCTACTCCAATGTGGTATTCTCGGGCGCCGTCCTGCTGTGGATCTTCAACTCGCTCGCCAATGTGATCCGCGGCATCGGCAACATGGCTGTCCCGGCGCTAGTCACCTGCGCCAGGGTTGTCGTGCTTCTGCCGCTGTCGCCTTGCCTGATCCTCGGCTGGGGCCCCTTCCCGCGGCTCGGGGTCGCCGGCGCCGCCGTCGCGGTGATTGCCTATTACGCGATCGGCAGCGCGGCTCTCGCTGTCTATCTCCGGTCGCGGCGCTCCGTCCTGCGGCCCTCGTTTCGGAAATTCCGTCTCCAGTGGAGACTGTTCCGCGACATCTTGCGCGTCGGCGGCGTCGCCGCGTTGATCACCGTCCAGACCAATCTGATCATCGTGATCGCGACGGCTCTCGTCGGACGGTTCGGGCCAGCGGCAATCGCCGGCTACGGCGTGGGCTCGCGCCTCGAATATCTGCTGGTCCCGATCGTCTTCGGACTTGGCGGGCCGCTCGTCGCGATGGTGGGCACGAATGTCGGCGCTGGGGAGCGGCAGCGCGCGCTGCGTATCGCGTGGGTCGGCGCTGCGGCGGCCGCAGTTATCACCGAGGCGATCGGGCTGTCCGCAGCGGCTTTCCCGCGGCTGTGGCTGACCCTGTTCGACGCCGATCCGGCCATGCTCGATGCCGGCACGCGTTATCTGCGTGCCGTCGGCCCATTTTACGGCCTGTTCGGGCTCGGCATGGCGCTCTATTTCGCCTCGCAGGGCGTCGGCCGGCTGCGTGGGCCGTTCATCGCGAACTTCACGCGGCTCGTCATTGCCGGGGGCGGGGGCTGCCTGGCGTTGCGCTCGAGCGGCGACATGTCCCACGTGTTCTACGCGCTCGGCGCGGCGCTGGCCGCCTTCGGGCTGATCAACGCTGCAGCGGTTGCGTGTGGCGCATGGTTCTCCTCCATTGAACCTCTGAGGCGACTCCATGTTTAAGGTGAACAACCAAATACAAACCGGCCATTAAACCGCGATAATGTCGGTTGCGGCTCTTCAAAGACGCTGAAGCCATCAAGCTCCAGTCGTCGAATATCGCCGTCTTCGCCGCGCCGGGGGCTCCTGTCAGGATGAAGCTCTTCATGAGTTTCCATTATTGGAGTAGCCACGGTTGACGCAGTCCTGTCCTTCATCTACAAACCGCTTGTGATTTGCGCATTCCCACGCCTGATGGCGACTACTGATTCGCGCGGCTTTGCCGTGGGGCCTGAGGGTATGCGCGTGCGCTGAACACCACCAACTCGCGACCATACGGGGCCCCCGCCGGTGCCGGTCGGGGCCCTTCCTTTTTGAGGGTCTCTCTCGGGCAGCGGCGGCGGCGCCGTGACGGAGACGAGAGAGGGCCAGATGGTACCGGTCAATCGCATTGGGGCGGAGCTGCGGGCGACGCTTGCGCTGGCGGCGCCGCTTGCGGCGGCCAATCTCGCGCAGATGGCGATGGGCGTCACCGACATGGTCATGGTCGGACGTCTCGGCGCGGTGCCGCTCGCCGCCGCGGGGCTCGGCGCGATGCTCTATTTCACCGGCGGCGTCGTGCTGCAGGGGATCCTCTCCGCCGTGGCGCCGCTGGCCGCGCATGCGCTCGGCGGCGGCGATCGCCGCGCGGCCGGTCGGATCGCCGGCGCCGGTCTGGCGCTTGCGGTGCTGTTGGCGGTGCCTTTCGTCGCCGCGCTGACGAGCTTGGATCGCCTGCTGCTGGCGCTGGGCTACGACGCCGCGCTCGCTGCGGAGATCGGCCGCTTTTTGCGGGCGATTGCCTGGGGCGGGCCGGCTTTTCTCGGCTTTGCTGTGCTGCGCAGCCTGCTCGCCGCGCTGTCGCATACGCGCGCCGTCATGGCGGTGCTCCTCCTCTGCGTCGCCGGCAATGCGGGCTTGAACTGGGTGCTGATCTTCGGCCATCTCGGCGCGCCTGCCCTCGGCGTCCCGGGATCGGGCTATGCGAGCGCCATCAATCAATGGGTGATATTCGCGGGGCTGGCGCTGTGCACCCGAATGATGCCCGGCGTTGCCGGTTTACGCCTGCTGCGCCGCGCCTTCACGAGCTGGACCGCGATGGCGAATATTCTTCGTCTCGGCCTGCCGATCGGCGGGATCATGGGGGTCGAGGTCGGGGTTTTCCTTGCCGCCGGCGTCTTGATGGGTCTTTTGGGCGCCGCGCCGCTCGGGGCGCACCAGCTCGTGCTCAATTGCGCGGGCATCAGCTTCATGGTGCCGCTGGGTCTGGGCCAAGCGGCGACAGTGCGGGTCGCCTTCGAGCTCGGTGCCGGCCGGGCGTTCGCGGCGCGGCGAGCCGGCTTCGTGGCGCTCGCGCTCGGGATCGGGTTCATGAGCGCGACGGCGGTGGTGCTGTGGACCGTGCCCCAGGCGATCATCGCGGCCTATATCGACATCGCTGACCCGGCCAATCGCGAGACCGTGCAGATCGCACGGCGTCTGCTCGTAATCGCCGCGCTATTCCAGGTGTTCGACGGGATGCAGGTGATCGCGGCCGGCGCGCTGCGTGGCTACAGGGACACCTTCGTCCCGATGATATTGGCTGCCTTCGGGTACTGGGGCGCCGGCTTTCTCGGCGGGTGGTTGCTCGCCTTTCCGCTCGGCTATGGCGCAATCGGCCTGTGGTGGGGCCTGGCTCTCGGGCTCGCGGTCGTCGCCATCCTGCTGACCCTGCGGCTCCATTTGCTCGCGCCGCCAGCCATCCGGTCAGCCGAGGCGGTCGCCCTGCGATAACCTCTTCCACGGAGGCCGAAAATTGGCCAAAATTGCGCCACGACTCTGGGAATCCGGGGAATGTCGGTTTTAATGGATCGAGCTGTACCGGCGCTACGTGCGCGAGGGTGCCGATCTGCCGGTGGCCACCGCTCCACTGCGGGATCCGGTGTTCAGCGAGCGAATGCCCAGGGCCAAAGCGGGTGGGTCAGCTCGACAGGGGAGCCATCATGGCCGGGACCACGCACCATAAAGTGTTGATCGTCGTCGTCGGCACCGCCGGAATTACCGTGGCGGCAAGCTTGAAGCGCCACGGGCCGGGCGGAATCGACATCGCAATCGTCGAGCCGAGTGACACGCACTACTACCAGCCGGCATTCACGCTCGTCGGGGCCGGGCTCTACAATCTCAGGCGCACGCATCGGCCGACCGACAGCCTGGTGCCATCGGGCGTCAAACGCATCAAGGCCGCCGCGCGCAAGTTCGATCCCGCGAGCAACCAGGTCGAACTTTCCACCGGCGAGGGGGTCACCTATGACTATCTGGTGGTCTGCACCGGCGTGAAGCTCGATTGGGCCAAGATCGATGGCCTCGCCGAGGCGCTTGGTCGTGATGGCGTGTGCACCAACTATTCTCCGGATCACGTCAGCTACACTCGGGAGTGTATCAACGCACTCAAGCCGGGGAGCAAGGCGGTATTCACTCAGCCGCCGCTGCCGTTCAAGTGTCCGGGCGCGCCGCAGAAGATCGTTTATCTCACTGCCGACCATCTGCAGCGCGGGGGCATCCGAGCCAACGTCGATCTCCAGTATTTCGTGCACGCACCAGTGATTTTCGGCGTGCCGTTTTTCGCCCGCGAGTGTGCCAAGGTTGCCGAGCGTTACGGCGTCCCGGTGCACTACCAGCACAACCTCGTCGCCGTTGACGCCAAGGCCAAGACTGCGGTTTTCGAGGTCGTCGGCGGCGACGACCAGGGTCAGCGGATCAGCGTGCCGTACGACATGCTGCATGTCTCGCCGCCGCAAAGCCCGCCCGACGACATCAGTTCGAGCCCGCTCGCCAACCTCGCCGGCTGGGTTGAAGTCAACCAGAACTCGATGCAGCACGTGCGCCACGCCAACGTATTCGCACTCGGCGACGTCACCACCACGCCAAATTCGAAAACCGCCGCCGCCGTGCGCAAGCAGGCGCCCGTGGTGGTGCGGAACATTCTGAGGTTAATGAACGGTCAAGCGATCGACGGCGGCTATGACGGTTATGCCTCGTGCCCGCTGACCACCGCCAACGGCAAGGCGATCATCGCCGAGTTCATCTACGGCGGCAAAGTCACTCCGACCCTGCCCGTCCTCGATCCCGGCAAGGAGCGCTGGCTAGGTTGGTGGATCAAGGTGAGCTTCCTGCCAACCCTGTATTGGCAATACATGCTCAAGGGCTACGAGTGGTTCCCCAAACACAATACCGCATTCAAGGAACCCACCGTCCGATAAACGGGTATTAGAATAGGAAGGATACTCGTTTGTTCTAGTGCGGCGGGCAGCGAAGGCGAAGGCTCCAGCTGCTATGGAACCAGCGGTAACCGCTCTCTTGGACAAGACGACCAATACGATCACCTATATTGTTGCCGACCAGGCAACGGCCAAGGCCCCGGGCCCCGGGCTAGCTTCTGCCGTAGCTGTCCTCCAGCCGGATGATGTCGTCTTCGCCGAGATAGCTCCCCGACTGCACCTCGATCAGGTGCAGCGGGATCTTGCCCGGGTTTTCGAGCCGATGAGCGGTGCCGATCGGGATGTAGGTCGATTGGTCCTCGGACAGCATCGTCTCCTGGTCGCCGCGGCGGATTTTGGCTGTGCCCTGGACGACCACCCAATGCTCGGCACGATGGTGGTGCATCTGCAACGACAGCTTGCCGCCCGGCTTGACCATGATGTGCTTGACTTGCACGCGATGGCCGTTGTGCAGCGAGGTAAAGGTGCCCCAGGGACGGTGCACAGTCGGCAGCGCATCGGCTTCGTCGCGGCGGTCTTTGACCAGCCGGGCGACGAGCTTCTTGACATCCTGCGTGCGGTTGCGCGGCGCTACCATTACCGCATCGGCGGTGGCGACGACGACCAGATCCTCGATGCCGATCGCCGCCACGAGACCAGCCTCAGACCGCAGATAGCAATTGCGGGTGTCTTCGGCGACGACATTGCCCTCGATCGAATTGCCGTGCTGGTCCTTGGCGCCCATCTCCCACAGCGCATCCCAGGAGCCGACATCGCTCCACCCCATGCTGACCGGGACGATCGCGGCGCGCCTGGTGTGCTCCATGACCGCGTAGTCGATCGAATCGCTCTCGCAGGCGGCAAAAGCTTCACGCCCCAGGCGGACAAAGTCGCTGTCGCGCTGCGCCGTCGCGAGTGCGTTACGGCAGGCCGCGACCATGTCGGGCCGCAGCCGCTCCAGCTCATCCAGGTAGACCCTTGCGGGAAATAGGAAGATCCCGCTGTTCCACGAATGCTCGCCCGAGGCGACATAGGCCTCTGCCTGTTCCGGGCCGGGCTTCTCGACAAACTCGGCGACTGCAAAGACGCCCTCCGCGCCGTCCAACTCACTGCCCCGCCGGATATAGCCATAGCCGGTCTCGGCGCGCTGCGGCGCGATGCCGAAGCTGACCAGCGCACCGGCGCGCGCAGCGGCGGCTGCGCGCTCGATGGCACCGGCAAAGGCCGCGAGATCGCCGATCGTGTGATCGGAGGGCATGACCAGCATCAGCGGATCGGGTTCCGCTTCGGTCAGCGCCAAGGCGGCGACGCAGGCGGCAGGGGCCGTGTTGCGGCCGACCGGTTCGAGCAAGAGCGCGCGCGGCACGGCCGCGATCTCGCGCAATTGCTCGGCGATGATGAAACGATGCTCTTCATTGGCGACCAGCAAGGGCGAGGCGAAGTCGTGCCCGTCGGCCACCCGGCGAACCGTTTGCTGCAATAGGCTGTCGTGGCCGAGGAGGCTCAGCAGCTGCTTCGGGTAAAGCGTGCGCGACATCGGCCAGAGCCGTGTACCCGAACCGCCGGACAGAATGACGGGATGAATCATGGGACTTCCTCGTGGCCCTGGGGGAGGACGTACTCGATTTTCGCGGATGTGCCGACGACATACACCGTTTTTGCAACGTCGCAAATCCTGCCCCGCGTTCCAAAAGAAAAGCTTAACCGAACGGAGCGCCCGCCGGCTGCCGACGTTAACGGCACAAACCGGCACGGAGGTTGGCATGGCAGAGTCGAGACAAGCGCGACCGCAAGCCACAAAGGAGGCCGAGCAGGCAACCGACAATAACCGTCGCGAAACCGGGGACGACCGAGATCGGGGAGGCGGCAGCCAAGTGGCCCAAGGCCAAGCCGCCCAAGGCCAAGCCGCCCAAGGCCAAGCCGCCCAAGGCCAAGCCGAACGCCTTGCCGAACTCGGCCGCCAAGGGGTGCGGCAAGCGGCCGATGCTTCGATAGCTACCGCGAGCGCCGCCCAGCGGTCGGGCTCGGCGGTTGCCGAGTGTACACAAGAAATCACCGCAGCATGGGCGCGTTACGCTGAGGAGGTGATGCGGCATACCTCCGAGGCGAGCCAGGCGCTGCTGCGGGCCCGAACCTTCAACGAGATGCTGGAGGTGCAGGCCAAGCTGTTGCGCAACAACATGCAGGCGTTTCTCGATCAAAGCGTCAGGATTTCCGAGTCGGCGAGCCGCATGGCGACCCGTCCCCTGGAGGCGTTGAGGGAGGCTAGTTCGGAGCAGAACCGGAGTTAGTTTTAGCCCGGCTGACAATTTCGGCCCTGAGCGGGATCCCGTGGTGATCAACGAGCCACTACTCGCCAATGCCGAGGGCGCAGTGCTGGGCGCGCGGCCCGACACGCGGCTAAAACGCCACGAGTGGTGTCGTAGTCAGAACGAGGGTGTTTAGTGTCTCGTCCAAAATCGCGAACTTGCTCGTCCGCTCGAAGACTTCTCGATGCCTGGGATCGAGATAAATAACTAAAATTCGATAGCCGCTGTCGTGGTGTGCCACCAATCGCGCGACGACCTCCGATAACACCGGGGACCGAAATGCCTCGCTCGAAGCGGTCGAACTCGCGACCCGGGTCACCCGCTTCGATATCGGCTGTCGCACACGTGGATACCCGGCCCAGCTCACCTGGCCCTACCAACTCTGCGAACGCGTTCCGGACTGACGACCACCGGCTCGCTGCATTGTTCGGCGAGTGTCTTGACCTCGAACGGCGTGGCCGCCCGACCGCCGACCTCTTCGAAGAAAAAAGCTAAATACTGTTCGATCCGCTTCAGGAAAGCGTCAAGATCCGCCTCGGTGCGCACATAAGGCGTATTGCCCGGCGCGAGCGAGGGACTGTGATAGGCGAAGCTGAACACGCGATGACCTTTGCGCAGCAAGGCGCGCGTGAGCCGACGCTGCTCTTCGAAGGAAATCCCTTCCGGTGTCAACGTGATGCGCTCGACTAGGCCGAGCCGCGCCAAGATGCCCGGCACGTGCAGCGCCTTCAGGCGCTCGTTCATCGTCAAGGTATAGGCGACGTTTCCGGTGTCGGCGAGCAGGCCGGTGTAGCCGATCGAAAGCGGAATTTCGAGCAGCTCCGGGTTCTTGCCGAACCAGTAGGGGCTGGCGCGGCAATGCGTGAAGTCGGGGCCTAATTTGCAGGTGAGATCGGTGCCCGGCACAACGCTTACGTCGATTTCGTAGCCGAGCTCGGCGAGGATACCGGCAGTCGCCCGCCCGACGCCATATCGGCCCGCTTTGTATATGCGCGGGCGCACTCCGACATTGGTTTGGATGCTGTGCGTCAGTTGGATTAGCTTTTCCCGTTCGAGCTCGAACGGCAGGTTGCCGGGATAGGAGTTCTCATCAGTAATCTGCTCGACCAGCGGCGGATTGTCCCAGGGCTGCAGGTGGGCGCCGATCTCGCAGGCGCCGGAGCGGTGCAAATCGCGGATGAACTCGAAGGCCTCGGGCGTGCTGCTGACCGGAAAATCGAGGACGAAGGTCGGCCGTACGCCATATCTTTCGAAGATCCGTTGCGCACGATCCTGGCATCTGACCGAGGTCACCCCTCTGGCGCGGCGCGACCGCGCCGCCTCCCAATCGAACTCGGCTTCGGTATCGACCACCACGACCAGCATCGGAGTTTGCTCGGCTGGCCAGTGGATCGTCCTCCAGGTATTAGGGTCGAGCATGCCTCAACAGTTTGGTTCAACAGCTTGCGACTGCTCGGCTACGGGTATTCCGGATCCGGCCGGCACAAGCGATCGGAAGCGCGGGGGCTTCGAAAAAACTCAGGATGGTAACCGAGCAATAACATTACAGCCTCAACTATGCCACATACGCAGCCCTACCTCACGTCGCAAACTTGCAGCATAATGCTTAAAGGAGTTAAACATCTCCGCCACGGCAGTGAATTTATCTGGCGCTGCGTGAGCCGCATCGCGGCCAAACCCGAATGTCCGCCGTAAAGACACCTCCGGAGGTGGTCAGCACCGCCGGTTCCTCCCTTTGTAGCGAGCGCGTCTTGCATGTGTTCCCGAGTTTCGGGATCGGCGGCGTACCATTGCGCATGGTTCGCATAATCAATCATCTTGGCAAGCAATTCCGCCATACGGTGATTGCCTTGGACAACAATTTCGACGCCGCGGAGGGAATTGCCAGCGAACTCGACGTCGCGGTCTTGCCGATACGAGGTGCCAAGCGGGGCATGCTGCACAATTTGGCTTGCGGTGCTCTTGCGCTCCGTCGCCTGCGGCCGGATCTCCTGCTCACCTACAATTGGGGGGCGATCGAATGGGCGGCGGCCAGCCGCTTCTCGCCGGTCTCCAGGCATCTACATCTGGAAGCCGGCTTCAGCCTGGGCGAGGCGGATTCGCAGATTCCGCGCCGGGTGCTGTTTCGGCGATGGGCGCTCGCCCGCTGCGGACTAGTCGTCGTCCCCTCGCGCCAACTCGAAGATTTGGCATGCCGGGTTTGGCGGTTGCCCGTTTCGCGCATCCTATATGTCCCAAACGGGGTCGATACCGCGCGTTTCGCCAGCCCGGTTTCTGATGGCGTACCCGGCTTCACCCGCCGGCCAGGGGAAATGGTCATTGGCACAGTCGCCCCATTGCGTCTTGAAAAGAATATTGGACGTTTGCTTCGCGTTTTCGCGATGCTCAAATTCCCGTACCCCTTGCGTCTCATCATTGCGGGCGACGGGCGTCAGCGGCTTTCGCTCGAACGGCTGGCCGCGGAGCTCGGCATCGCCGACCGCGTCATCTTCACCGGACAGGTTGTCCCCGAAGCGGTGCTTGGTACGTTTGACATCTTTGCCCTGTCGTCCGATACAGAACAGATGCCGAATGCATTACTAGAGGCAATGGCGGCGAGCCGGGCCATTGCAGCGGTCAATGTCGGAGACGTTAAGGATATCGTGTGCGAGGGTAACCGAGAGTTCATCGTCGACCGCGATGATGCCGGGGCCTTCGCCGAGGCGCTCACCCGTCTGCTAAGTAATCCAGAAAGGCGCCAGGCTATCGGATATGCCAATCGTCGGCGCGCGGTTACCGAATTCTCGCAGGAGCGAATGTTTTCTGCTTATTCGCGGATTTTTGTTCCCGCCCTAGCGCCCTGAGGGGGAACACGCCGGCGAATGGGCGGTTTTGTTCTCTTTCATAGAGCTCCTGGCGAGGATCGCTCGCTGGCACAGGCCGCCGCGCTCGCGGCATTTGCCCGAATGGGGATGCCCACTCCGCGTCTAGTGCAGGGCGCAAATTTTGTGTTGGCGCTTTATCCCAAGCGGCAGGCCAGCGAGCCCACGCTTCAGCAATTCCCCAATGGCGATTTCGTCTGCGCGTGCGGCACGCTGATCTACAAAGATAAGGTCGGCAAGCCGGCGGCGGCCGCGTTCTACCGCGATTGCCGTGGAAGATCCACGCCGCGCGATCAGGCGCTCGGCCATTATGCAGTGATCCTGCACAAGGACGGCGGGACCGAGATCCTGCCGGACGGATTTGGGGGCTTTCTCGTATTTTACGACGAGGCGCGACGTGTCGCATCGTCCTCGTTCCTGGCGATAGCTTCGGTCCTCGACCGGGTGACATTGGGCACTCAAAGCGCTTGCGAGTACGTCTTCAACGGCGTGGTGTCCGGCGATGCCACGGTGTTTGACGAGGTGCTGCTCGCGCCGGTAAGCGCGACGATTGCGGTGGGCGAAGATTGTCTGGAAATCCGGCCCCGCCGGCTCCCTACGCCGGCGACAGTGTCCGGCGAGCCGTTCGAGGCGACGATTGATCAGAGCATGCAGGTGCTCGACCGCTATTTCGCGGCGGTCGCGGCTAGTTTCGGCGAACGCGTCACCTGCGCTCTTTCCGGCGGCTACAACTCGCGCCTCATCTTGGCATTGCTCCGCCGTCACGGGATCAGGCCGCGGGTTTATGTCTATGGCCCGCCCGGCGACAAGGATGTCAACCTGGCGCGCGGCATTGCCGAGGGAGAAGGTTTTGCCCTCGAAATCGTCGACAAGGACAAGCAGCTGGCCTTTACCCCGGGCGAGTTCGGGGCTGTCGCCTACAATAATTTTCTCGAATCCGACGGGTATACCTGGAGCGGAATATTTACCAACGGAGCCGAACGCACGCAGCGCGCCAGCCGAGTGAACGGCAATGCCCTGGCGCTCAATGGTGGCGGGGGCGAGATTTGGCGCAATTTTTTTTATCTGCTCGACCGGAATTATACCCCGCGTGAGATCCTCTGGTCCTTTTACAGTCAGTTCGATCCGGAGACGTGTACTGCCGCCTTTGACCAGGAAGTCTATTTTCGTCAGCTCGAAGATAAGCTCGAAACCTTGATCGGCTGCCCGCAGCCTTCGCTGGCGCGCCCCCTCGTCGAGTGGCTTTATCACTATTTCCGGTGCCGGGCCTGGGATGGGCGGATCAACAACATCAACAATTCGTACGGCTATGTGGCGCTGCCGTTTCTCGAGCCGGCAGTGACCGAGCATGCGAGCGTCATTCCGATCGCGTGGAAAAACCACGGCGCGTATGAAGCAGAGCTGATCCGCCGGGCCGACCCGCGGCTCGCGTCGTACCAGTCGGGGTACGGCCACGACTTCAGCGGACCGCCGCCGCTGGTGCGCCGGCTGACCGACTATGCCACCTATTTGCGTCCCCCGTGGCTGCGGCGCTTTTCCTACCGCTTCAAAAATCGGGTGCGCCGTCCCGCCGAGTGGCCGGACTATCTGCAACAGGAATATCGTGACGCCGCATTGCCCGGCGGCGTCCAAGTAATGACCGAGTTGTTCCAGCTCGACCGGGTCACCGATCCGGCACAAACCGCCCGGATTCTCACTCTCGAATATCTGATTAGGCAGTTCGACGGACGCATCCGCGTCGATTTCCATCGTTCAGCTTTGGCGGGTTGGAAAAAATGTGCGGCATAGCCGGAATTTTCGATTTCCGCGGACCTGGCGATATTGACCGTGCCCTGCTCCGTCGAATGACCGAGATCATCGCCCATCGCGGACCGGACGGCGACGGTTACCACTTTGCGCCGGGAATCGGGTTGGGGCACCGGCGGCTGGCGATCGTCGATCTGGTGACCGGCGACCAGCCGCAGTTCAACGAGGACGGCACGGTTTGCGTCGTCTACAACGGGGAGATCTACAATTTTCAGCCGTTGATGGCCGAGCTGACAGCGCTCGGCCACGCCTTTCGGACGCGCTCCGACACCGAGGTCATCGTCCACGCCTGGGAGGAGTGGGGCGAAGGATGTCTCGCTCGCTTCAATGGGATGTTCGCCTTTGCGCTGTGGGACGCGAGGCGCGAGGCCCTGTTTCTCGCGCGCGACCGCCTCGGCGAGAAGCCGCTTTATTACACTACGCTGGCCGACGGTCGGCTGCTGTTCGCGTCGGAATTGAAGGCGCTGGCGCTGAGCCCGGACATCGACCGGCGGCTCGACCCGCACGCGATCGAAGAATTTTTTGCTTATGGCTACATACCGGATCCGCGCACGATCTATCGCGGCGTGAAGAAGCTCGCGCCGGCGCATTCGCTGCTCGTCAGACGCGGCGAGCCGTCGCCGGAGCCGCGCTGCTACTGGGATGTGCGCTTTGTCGACGGCGGCACGATCCGCCGCGAAGAAGCCGCGGAGGAGCTGATCGTGCGGCTGCGCGAATCCGTCCGCCTGCGGATGATCGCCGATGTTCCGCTCGGCGCCTTTCTTTCGGGCGGCGTTGATTCGAGCGGTGTGGTGGCGATGATGGCGGGGCTCAAGGCCGAGCCGGTCAGCACTTTCTCGATCGCGTTCGGGGCGAAGGGCTGGGACGAATCCGCCTATGCCGCCGAAATCGCCCGGCGCTATCGGACCGATCATCACGTCAAGGAGGTCGATCCCAATTCCTTCGATCTGCTCGACCGATTGGCGACGATCTATGATGAACCGTTCGGCGACAGTTCGGCGATCCCGACCTTCCGGGTCTGCGCGATGGCGCGCGAGAACGTCACCGTCGCTTTGTCGGGGGATGGCGGCGACGAGGTGTTCGCCGGCTATCGCCGTTATCGCTGGCATTGCTTCGAGGAGCGGGTGCGCCGCGTGGTGCCGGCGAGTTTGCGTCGTCCGTTCTTCGGCATGGCCGGCGTGCTCTACCCGAAATTGGACTGGGCGCCGCGCGCGCTGCGCGCCAAGGCCACTTTGCAAGAGCTGGCGCGCGATACGACCGAGGCTTATTTCTCGTCCGTCTCGATCTGCGGTACCGAGCTTCGCCGGCGGCTTTTCAGCCCTGCTCTCGCGCGCGAGCTGCAGGGCTACGACGGCGTCGAGGTGCTGCGCTCGCATATGCGGCGATGCGGCAGCGAGGATCCGCTGTCACAAGTGCAATATGCCGATTTCAAGACCTATCTCCCCGGCGACATTCTGACCAAGGTCGATCGCGCCAGCATGGCGAGTTCGCTCGAAACGCGGGTTCCGCTGCTCGACCACACTCTGGTCGAGTGGGCGGCGGGGCTCCCCTCGGATTTCAAGCTGCATGGCCGCGAGGGCAAGCACATCTTCAAGACAGCGCTCGAACCATATGTCGCAAAGGAAATCCTCTACCGCCCGAAGCAGGGATTTGCCGTGCCGCTCGCCGCCTGGTTCCGCGGCCCGCTGCGCCGGCGCCTGCGCGACTCGCTGCTGGGGCCGGTGCTGCGGGAGTCGGGCTTGTTCGATACCGGCACGATCGCCACGCTGCTCGACCAGCACCAGTCGGGCGAGCGCGACCACAGCGCCGCGCTGTGGACATTGTCGATGATGGAATCGTTTCTGCGGCAGGTGGAAGGCGCCGGCCGCCCCGCCGAACCGGCGCCGGAGCCCGCCCACACGATGGCCTGAGGCCGTCCCGCTGGCGCATGCCGTCTGGCGGGAGTATTTTCCGTCGCGGTCCCCGTAGCTCAGGCGGATAGAGCAACAGTTTCCTAAACTGTGGGTCGCAGGTTCGAGTCCTGCCGGGGACGCCATCCATTCGGTAGGATCGATGGACAAGCAAGAGTTCAGCGGGCGCGAAATCCTGGCCGGCCGGGCGCCGCAGGACGCGCCGGTCACAACCCGCGGCTGGGTGCGCACGCGGCGCGACTCGAAGGCGGGGATCTCGTTCGTGCACGTCTCGGACGGCTCGTCTTTCCACCCGGTGCAGATCGTCGCGCCGAACACCTTGCCCAATTACGAGGGCGAGGTCCTGAAATTGACGGCCGGTTGCGCAGTCGAGGCGACGGGGATGATCGTGCCGTCGCCGGCGAAGGGGCAGCCCTTCGAGATGCAGGCGAGTGCCGTCCGCGTGATCGGCTGGGTCGACGACCCGGACACCTACCCGATCCAGCCAAAGCCGCACACTTTGGAATATCTGCGCGAGGTGGCGCATTTGCGGCCGCGCACGAATGTGATCGGCGCGGCGACGCGGGTGCGGCACACCTTGGCAAAGGCGATCCATCGTTTCTTCGACGAGCACGGCTTTTTCTGGGTCAATACGCCGATCATCACCGCCTCCGACGCGGAGGGGGCCGGGGCATTGTTCCGCGTCTCGGCCCTGGATTTCGCCAACCTGCCGCGCACCCCCGACGGCAACGTCGATTTCGCGCAGGATTTCTTTGGCCGCGAGGCATTCCTGACGGTCTCGGGCCAGCTCAATGTCGAGGCCTACTGCCTGGCGCTGACCAAGGTTTACACTTTCGGGCCGACCTTCCGCGCCGAGAACTCGAACACCAGCCGCCACCTCGCCGAGTTCTGGATGATCGAGCCGGAGATCGCGTTTGCCGACCTGTCGGACAATGCGGCATTGGCGGAAGCATTGCTGAAATACACCTTCGCCGCGTTGCTGAACGAAAGACAGGAAGATCTCGCCTTCTTCGACCAGCGCATCGAGAAGGGGCTGGTTGCGAAACTCGAAGGCATCGTCGGCTCGGAGTTCGTGCATATGGATTACGGCGAGGCGATCGAAGTGCTCGAACGGTCCAATGAGAAATTCGAGTTCCCGGTCCACTGGGGTGTCGATCTGCAGTCGGAGCACGAGCGCTATCTGACCGAGAAATACGCGAAAAAGCCGGTCATCGTGATGAACTACCCGAAGGCCATCAAAGCCTTCTACATGCGGGTGAACGACGACGGCCGCACCGTCGCGGCGATGGACGTATTGGCGCCGGGGATCGGCGAGATCATCGGCGGCAGCCAGCGCGAGGAGCGGCTCGACGTATTGGACCGCAATATGACCGAGCGCGGCATCGACCGGGAGCACTACGCCTGGTACCGCGACCTGCGCCGCTACGGCACCGTGCCGCACGCCGGCTTCGGCCTCGGCTTCGAGCGCACCCTCGCCTACGTCACCGGCCTCGCCAACGTGCGCGACGCAATCCCCTTCCCGCGAACACCGGGCAACGCGCGGTATTGAGACGCACTCTTTTACCCAGCCCTCATTTCGACAGCCAGCCGCCGGTACCTTGCATGCTTTCTTTGATCGTGCCGTCCGGCTGAATGATATCGATGCGGCGCAGACGAATCATATCGAACTCCGAGGCCGTTCCCTGCTTTGCCTGCTCCCTCGGCCCCTCGGCAATAAGCCCGACTGCGAACCACCTATGGAGGCCGTTCCGGGTGCCATGCACGAGAACCGGTCCGCCACTACAGCCGCTTAAATTGAAACCGAGCGGGGGAAGACTTGGGGCCCATGCTGCAGGTTGGACGACTGCCGGGTCATAGGTAATTAGGATTTCGTCGCGCGATACACATTCAACAGCAGCAAGCGCACCCCACGCCTGAAACTCCGCCGAGCGGTCGGCTCTGGGTCTGCGCATTGACTCTGGGAACCCGCAAACACTGAGCAGCCATAAGTTTTGCGGCTCTGGCGGTGGCCAGCTTCCCCTGCAATCAAGCGGGATAGCTTCAATATGTGACAACACGGGCTCCGACACTGCGAAGGTCGCAATATCCCGCGCCGCATTCCTCGCAATGATCGCTCCCGCAAGATCGAACGCTGGAGAATTTCGCAGCTGACAGACTGTATTCGGATTGGCCACAACGGCGCTTTCGAACGCACTGATGACGTGATTAGCCGTAATGCCAATTATTCCTCGCTCGAACCGCAGGAAAAAACAGGTCCCGCCATCGAGTCGCTTCGGCCATCCCTCGGTTCGGTCATGCCAGATTAGAGGCCGCGCAACTTGGAGCGTGAGGGCTGCAATTTCCTTATGCACCGCCTGGAGTTCGGGTGTCATTCCCGCGCTCTCGTGTCTAATTGTCTCGATTTATGCACCCGGCCCGACTTCCGAAAGGGCCGAGTTGAGGCGTTCGCCGGCAAAGCATCAATTTCTCGCTCGTGACCCAATGTCGAATCTCCGCTGTATTTCTTCGGCCGCGAGGTGTTCCTGAGAGTCTCGGGCCAGCTCAATATGGAGGCGTACTGGCTCGTATCGACGAAGGCCTATACCTTGGGGCCGACCTTTCGCCCCGAGAATTCAAACACCAGCCGCCGCCTCGCCGAGTTCTGGATGATCGAGCCGTTGATCGCGTTCCGCCGACCTTGCGGACAAATGCGGCGCTGGCGGAAGCGGCAGGAGCACAGCGGCATCGACACCCGCTGAAGCCGGGCGCGGCGATCGTACTGCAGTAAGGAGGTCGACGCCGGGTGCTCAGGCGGCGGCCACTTCCCGAAAAGTGCGCTCACGGCAGTGAGCGGCGGATACCAACCGGGCCAGTGAATGTGTTTTATGGAAATCGGCGAGTCATCTACCTGCCTGCGGCTGAGTTCTGCGCTTTTGCGAGGTCATCATGGCAAGCAGTTAGCCGGTCATGATAAATCTGCATCTCTTTTGCCAGAACCTTCTGGCGACGGGCTTCCACAAGCACGCAATATGCTTTCTCGCGGGCCGCTAGACATTTAGCAACGGTCTTGTCTGTCATCGTATCTCTCTCGTCAGCTTGCGCAGTAACTCTGGTGAAGTAAATGTCATCTATTTGCCCGGTATTTTCAAGGCGCAGGTTTGATCCGAAAAGCGGGGACGTGCCGGTCAATCGCATGCCGACCCATCTAGGAATCTCGTCTAAATCCAGCAAGCGCCCAAAACAGCGCAATACCAAGAGCCATCACCAAGAGCGGTGGACCAACTGCCCACGGCGCGAGTTTGCCGATTGCCTGCCAAATCGACATGGGTGCGTCCCTGGCTTGGGTTTCCCATCCAGACGGCACGGCTAGTTGCCCGCTCGTCACCGAAAAAATCTTGTTGCATTCTTCATCGGCCAAATCGCCCTTCAGCGCCCGGTCGATGTCCGACAATACCGTGTCGGCTCGACCTGGTGCCACGGGACCACACTGAGCCTTTCGCGCTTCTGGAATTTTGGTAAGCCACTCACGATCCTTTCGGTTTAGGTCATCTATCTTTCTTTTAAGGTCGGCTTCTATGCGCGCCACACCCCATACAGCGGGATAGTCCCACGTCTCGGTATCTGAAAATTTCACGTGCACCATCTGTAAGTTTGCAAAAGGCCAAGCGACGTTCAGCTGTTCTGATGACACGATTACGACAAGCGCACACCACATGACGGAGGCCACCGTCCAGAGACGCAGCGCCCCGCGCCGCCAATTGATTCCCATGAATGCCTCTCTTGTGGCCTCGAAAACATACCATGGATTTGCGCGCCGCGGCGAGAAGCCGTCTCCTAGATCCACTACTGCCAAGATTCATTCAGAGGATTCATGGCGGGTCGCGGATAGCCGATCGACCAGGGCGGTGATCCTCACGGTTCCGCATCCCTCCCGCACTCGTGAACACCGGAACGTCTAATTCGACGAGAACGGCTCTTTCTGGGTCAATACGCCGATCATCACCGCGGCCGACGCGGAGGGGACTGGGGCGCTGTTCCGGGTGTCGGCGTTGATCTCGCCAACCTGCCGCGCACACAGGAGGGCAAGGTCGATTTCGCGCAGGATTTCTTCTGCCGCGAGGCGTTTCTGAGGTGTCGGGGCAGCTCAACGTCGAGGCCTACTGCCTCGCATTGACCAAGGTCTACACTTTCGGGCCGACCTTCCGCGCCGAGAACTCGAACACCAGCCGCCACCTCGCCGAGTTCTGGATGATCGAGCCGGAGATCGCCTTCGCCGACCTGTCGGACAATGCGGCATTGGCTGAAGCGTTGCTGAAATACACCTTCGCGGCGTTGCTGAACGAAAGACAGGAAGACCTCGCCTTTTTCGACCAGCGGATCGAGAAGGGGCTGGTCGCAAAACTCGAGGGCATCGTCGGCTCGGAATTCGTGCATATGGATTACGGCGAGGCGATCGAAGTGCTCGAGCGGTCGAACGAAAAATTCGAATTCCCGGTCCAATGGGGCGTCGACCTGCAGTCGGAGCACGAGCGCTATCTGACCGAGAAATACGCGAAGAAGCCGGTCATCGTGATGAACTACCCGAAGGCCATCAAAGCCTTCTACATGCGGGTGAACGACGACGGCCGCACCGTCGCGGCGATGGACGTATTGGCGCCGGGGATCGGCGAGATCATCGGCGGCAGCCAGCGCGAGGAGCGGCTCGAGGTATTGGACCGCAATATGACCGAGCGCGGCATCGACCGGGAGCACTACGCCTGGTACCGCGACCTGCGCCGCTACGGCACCGTGCCGCACGCCGGCTTCGGCCTCGGCTTCGAGCGCACCCTCGCCTACGTCACCGGCCTCGCCAACGTGCGCGACGCAATCCCCTTCCCGCGCACCCCCGGCAACGCGCGGTATTGAGACATCCGGCCTCGACGCTTGCGCCTCGACAAAAGCGCCCGCCGCCGTCGCGCATCTCTCCTGTTTCCCCTGTTTTTTCAGGTCGAGATCAGGCATCGCTATTGTCCTCGCCCCACCGCATCCAACGCCAGGTGCGCTGATGGAGGCGCAGGATACAATGCCATTATGGCAATTGTGCGGGTCGACACGCGCAAAAGCCGGTCATCGTGATGAACTATCCGAAGGCCGTCAACGCCTTCTACATGAGGGTGAACGACGACGGCCGCACGGTCGCCCCCTCCCTAACCCTCCCCCGCGAGCGGGGGAGGGAGGGATGGGGGCCCCTTGGCGCCGGGGATCGGCGAAATCATCGGCGGCAGCCAGCGCGAGGAGCGGCTCGAAATATTGGACCGCAATATGGCCGAGCGCGGCATCGACCGTGAGCAATACGCCCCCACCCTTCCCTCCCCCGCAAGCGGGGGAGGGTTAGGGAGGGGGGTCTGCGCCGCTACGGCACGGTCCCGCACGCCGGCTTAGGCCTCGGCTTCGAGCGCACCCTCGCCTATGTCACCGGCCTCGCCAACGTCCGCGACGCCATCCCCTTTCCGAGAACACCCGGAAACGCAAGCATTGATGCGAGGCCGGACTGCAGTTCCTTATTTCGCGGAGCCGGTCAAGCTCTTATCATCGGCGCATGACCAAGCTCCTGGAAGAAGCAATCGAAGCGGTGCGGCGACTAACTCCGGACGCCCAGGATGACATCGCCCGCACTATTCTCCAGTTGGCGGAGAGTGAGGTAGAGCCCGAGCCGGTCGATTCGGCCCATCTGGCGGCGGTGCTCGAAGGGCTTGCGCAGGCAAAGCGACGCGAATTTGCCTCGGATGACGAAGTAGAGGCTGCCTTCCGCCGCTTCGACCGGTGAGACTGCGGTTCACGCCGCGTGCGACGCAGGATCTCACTGAGATCGCCGAGTATCTGCGCACCCGTAATCCCTCCGCGGCGCTCGCAGTGAGAGCTGCTATACTGGGTTCTCTTCAAAATCTAACCCTCTTTCCGACAATCGGTCGTCCCCAAAATGTCGAAGGCGTCCGCAAACTCGTGACGCCCAAATATCACTATCTCGTCTATTACATGATCGACGAGGGAGCAGAGGAGATCGTGATCCTCACGATTCAGCACCCCGCGCGCAGTCGTGAATACCAGGACGTTTAATTTCCACGGGGAACAGCGACTGCAGTGCAGGACTTGAACACCAGCCGGCACCTGACGGAGTTCTGGATGGTCGCATTCGTGCATATGGATTATGGCGAAGCGATCGAAGTGCTCGAGCGGGCGAACGAGAAGTTCGAGTTCCCGGTCAAGTGGGGCGTCGACCTGCAGTGGCATCTGGCGACACTGCGATCATTTGGTTCGTATTCCCATGCTCACCGGCAGCGCGAGAAGCTTCCCAGCGTCGAGCAATATCTTGTCGAGGCTGTAGATCACCGAAGCGCGATGATTGTTGGCGACGGCCAGGTGGAGAGCGTCTCCGGCCCGTAATCTGGTTTCGAACCGGCCGAGATACCGCTTGGCAAGCGCGAAATCGTCGGCATTGGGCAGAAGGACGGAGAAGGACTCCTCCACCATGGCCTCAAACCGGGCAGCGGCCCGCGTAGCCGCTTGGACGTCCAGTCCGCCCATGCGGACTTCCCGAGCTATCAGCGAGGAAAACTCGACCCGGGTCCAATGGCTGACGGCGAATTCCTCGGCCGGTAACCTGCGCACGAACGCGGCAACCTTGCCGCTGGTCGCTTCGGGAATAACGAGCGGCGCGAGAAAGCTCGTATCGAAATAAAGCACTCGTCTCGCGCCCTACAGCCCTTCGTCGCGCGCCTCGCGCAGCAATTCGGCAGTGGGTCCTCGCAGACGCGGCATCGTCGCGCGAAATGCGGCCAGGTCATCCAGCCTCAGCGGATGTTTTGGGCGCGAGACAGGACGGATATGGGCCACCGCCCGGCCGTGGCGGGTGATGATCACTTCCTCGCCCGCTTCCACCTTGTCCAACAATTCGCTCAGATGGGCCTTCGCCTGAACGAGATTGACCGTGACCATGACCCGCCTACCGAACGACCAGAAAACTGGTCATATTTAACCGCTTCACACGGCAATGGCAAGAGGTCGGACGCCCATAGGCCAATGGCGAAGCCATGCTCCATGGAAGCCGTACCCGACGATCAGACGCAGTGGGACGGGGGTCCAACGGGCGATCGCAGGTCTGCTGATCAGATCGATTGAAAGGTCGCGCCACATTGGCGACCATCTCTCGGTGTAGCTCGTCGTTTTCATGTCCAATCAACCTCCATAGGCTCAATGAGCCCATCAGCGCTGGCTGCAGGCTCATTGAAATCTTCCGGATTACCGTCTGCTAGCGCACTGGCACCCAGTGGCCCCGCCATGCTGCGTGCGAGCGGACAGCCGGAGTCGCCGTTCGATGTGGTCGGCAGATTGAGTGCCGCCACGCCTTCAGAAAATTGAGGAAAGCGCCCCTTGACGCCCGGGACGTTGGTGGTCAGGCTTCAGCGTGTTCGCTTGGCCGATGGCGTGGCGATGTCTTTCGACGAGACATACTTGCCTCGCGACGTAGGCGAGATAATTGCCGAGAACGACCTCGAGGCCGAGCCGGTCTTCGCCCTGCTGGAGGACAAGTATGATACGCCTCTGGTCGAAGCCGAATACAAGTTGGAGGCGGCCGCGGCCGACCCTGTTGCCGCCCAGGCGCTCCAAGTGCCGGCCGGCAGCCCGATCTTCCTGATCGAGCGCACGTCCTATACCACCGGCAATCGGCCGGTCGATTATGAGAGGCTGCACTATCGCGGCGATGTGATCCGGTTCGTGACGCGCCTTACCCGACGCCCAAGAGCCGCGACGCTAACCGCAGGCGCCTGACATGAATGCCGGCTTTGGATCTTGGCTGCTCGGCATCGCGCTCGGCGCCGGCGCGCCGGACGGGATGCTCGGCACGGCCGGCGGCATCTTCATCGCGCTGGCCGCGACGACTTTTGCCTCGGCGCTGATCTATGCAATCAGCGGTTTCGGCTTTGCCGTCCTCGCGGCACCGCTCTTTCTGCTGTTTCTCGACCCGGCACGGGCAATTCAGCTCGTGATCATCATCTCGACGGCGCTGGCGATCGTCGTGGTTCCGGGGTTGCGGCCGGCAATCGCGCCGGGGCTGCTGTTGCGCCTGGCGCTCGGCAGTCTTGTCGGACTGCCGCTCGGCCTCGTCGCCTTCCGATATGCCGATCCGATCCTGGTGCGGGCGGCCGCCGGGGCCACGATCTTTGGCTTTGCCGTGTTGATGGCGGTCTCGCGCCGCCGGTCGAGCCAACCAGGCCAGGGCACGCAGTGGACGGCGTTTGCGATGAGCCCCGGCCGCGATCTCGCCGCCGGGGCCGTCTCGGGCATCGCGAACGCGATGGTGGGGATGGCCGGGCCGCCGGTGTTGATCTACCTGCTGCTTGCCGGGGCGGAGGCGAGGACCGTGCGCGCGACGCTCCTCGCATTCTTCGCGCTCTCCTACGGGGTGACCCTCGTTTCCCATGTGGCGACGATCGGAATCCCTGCCCCGACCTGGCTCGCTGCCGGCATCCTGATCCCCTTCGCCTTCCTCGGCGGCCTCGCCGGCCGGCCAATCGGTGATCGTCTCGGCGCCAAAGCCTTTGCCATGCTGGCCATTGCCCTCCTCGCGGTGGCCGGGGCGTACACCCTAGGCGCCGCGGCCGCTGCCTTTGCCGCCCCCTATCGATGAAAGACCGCGCGGCTCACCAGGGTCGGATCGGTCACCAGACGGAGTGCGAGCGAGCACAGGGGGCTGTTTGTCCACGGGGTCGACAGATTGGCGCCCTGCGACGCAGGAAATGATCCGCTGATTCTATCATGACTGTTCCGGTTCAGAGTTTTTGCAAATGTTAACCAAATAAAACCAAGGAACCCTTTTGTTACCGATAGTTAACGAGCGGAGCGGAGCGGCCTCGTTGGGACACAATCATTTGCATAAGCGCCAAAATTCCCATACAAAAGCCACGATCGGGCCCGGGAGAGGAGGAACATGCGGGCTGCCGGGTGGGCTCGGTCGGCTCGGACAGCCCGTCAAACCTAGCGAAGAAGAGATTAGGAGGATGGACATGAAGGGCTTCGCCATCACGACGCTCGCGGCGCTCGGCATTCTGGTCGGCACGGTGCCGGTCGCCCGTGCGGGTGACACACTGACACCCGGCTCGTTTCACTTCTCGTATTTCAGCGTGCCTGGGTCGAATACCTTGGCCGTGGAGGACATCAATGATCTGGGCTCGATCGTCGGTTATTACACGATTCCTGCAGGAGCCACGAAAGGATATGTGCGGTCAGCGAAAGGGCAACTGACGACCATCGTTGATCCCCAAGATCTGGGGGGCCAAACGAAAGGTTTCACAGAGGCTCTCGGCATCAATGCCGAGGGCACAGTGGTCGGGTTTTTCTTCAATACGGCGACAAGCTCCTACGACGGGTTCTTCTACCACAACGGGATGTTCACCAACTACAATGTCCCGAGCACAACCAATACCGTGATCTATGACATCAATGACCTTGGGGATTTTTGCGGTTACTACCAGAACGCCCCGCTCTTTGTATCAACTGGCTTTCTGAGCGACGATGGGAAGATCACCAGCTTCTCGATTCCGGGCTCGACGAGTTTGTACCCTATTAGCATCAACGACTTCGACTTTGTGGCCGGGGAGTATCAAGATTTTGCAGGCGTGTTTCATGGGTTCGTGCGCGATCCAAAAGGCAACATTTCGACGGTCGACGTACCCGGAGCCTCGACAGCGACGGGCTTCGGAACGAACCTTCTCGGCATCAACAACTTTGGGTGGGTGTCGGGGCATTTCACCGACGTCTCCGGCGGCGAGCAC
Organism: uncultured Alphaproteobacteria bacterium; assembly: GCA_963812675.1. GTDB lineage: Bacteria > Pseudomonadota > Alphaproteobacteria > ATCC43930 > CGMCC-115725 > AP-15. Next base: position 171,557 of record CAWEWR010000011.1, read on the forward strand.
GGTTTTATTGGCGTGCCTAACGGGCATTCCTGGAAGTTTTTCCAGATCGATGTGCCGGGCGCGACGGCGACAAGTGGCGGCGGGCTGAATGATTTCGGAACGGTTGTCGGTCACTACGTGAAGGGCGGCCAGCAACTGGGCTACATCGCATCTCCATCCGAAGGCGAAGGCGATTAAGGCCTTCTACATGCGCCTGAATGACGACGGCCGGACGGTCGTCGCGGCAGCCGGTACAGCGCCTGCGCCGCTACGGCAGCCCCCACCCTAACCCTCCCCCGCTTGCGGGGGAGGGAAGGGTGGGGGCCTCGGCTTCGAGCGTACCCTCGCCTACGTCACCGGCCTGGTCAACGTGCGCGACGCGATCCCCTTCCTGCGCACGCCCGGAAACGCGCGGTATTGACCGAGGCCGGACCGCGGTTCCTCCTACGAAGACTGTCGCAGCGGACGCACATCGTCGCGATTTGCCGAATAGCTTATCAGACCGCAATACTTCGCGAAGTCGGGACCCCGGATGGGCGGGCTCAGCGCGGCCCGTAATAAGACGGCGGCGCGTAGTATCCCGGCGCGTAATAGGGCGGCGGCGGGTAATAGGGCCGCCCGTAATAGCCGTAATAATAGGGCGGCGCCGTCAGCGCCACGAACGGCGCGGTGACGATCGTCGCGGCGGTGCCGACGATGGCGCCGGCGACGCAGAATGGCCAGAACAGCGGAAACGGCGAGCACGGGGGATAGTATTGCGCCTTGGCGGTCGTGAGGGGCAAAGCGGCGAGCCCGGCGGCGAACGCGGCCAAAACCGCAATTCGGCGGATACGCATGGGGGTCTCCCAGGTTGGACCGGTCGATCAGCATAGCCGGTGACGAAACAAACGCAAATCACATCGCCGATCTCGGCATCGCCGCGTTCGGCGGCATCGAGTTTGGCGATCGGGTTTGGGTTGCCAGCCTTCCGGTGCTGGCCCATCATGCAGAGCCCTGACCTCCCCGGAGGGATCACGCCCCATGAGCCTCTCAACCCAAAGCCTTTCGCCAAACCTGCCGCCCGAGGAGCAGCGCGAGATGCTGCGCCGGATGCTGACCATTCGCCGTTTCGAGGAGCGCGCTTCGGCCGACTATCTGGCCGGCAAGATCTACGGCGTCGTGCATTGCTACATCGGTGAGGAGGCGGTCGCGGTCGGCGTCTGCACCGCGCTGGGTTCCGGCGACCGGATCATCTCGACGCATCGCGGCCACGGCCACTGCATCGCCAAGGGCGCCGACCTCAACCGCATGATGGCCGAACTCTATGGGCGGCAAACCGGCTACTGCAAAGGCAAGGGCGGCTCGATGCACATCGCCGATTTCGGCATCGGCATGCTCGGCGCCAACGGGATCGTCGCGGGCGGGATCGCGATCGTCACCGGCGCCGGCCTTGCCGCGCAGATGGAGGGCAAGGGCGGTGTGGCGGTCTCGTTTTTCGGCGATGGCGCATCCAACGCTGGGCCGTTCCACGAGTGCCTCAATATCGCGGCGACCTGGAAACTGCCGATGCTCTATGTGTGCGAGAACAACATGTATGCCGCGCAGACCGCGGCCGCCGCGACGCACGCTGTGAGCGATGTTGCGGCGCGCGCAGCCGGCTACGGCATTCCGGGTGTCGTGGTCGACGGCAACGACATCTTCGCGGTCTATCAGGCGGCAAACCGCGCTGTCGATCGGGCGCGCTCGGGCGGCGGTCCGACCCTGATCGAGTGCAAGACCTACCGCCAGCGGGCTCATACCGAGCGCCGGGGGCAGCCCGATCTGCGCGATCCGGCCGAGATCGAGGCTTGGAAGGGCAAGGATCCGATCGCGCGGCTGGAGCGGCAGCTGAGGGAGCAGGCTTACCTCGACGACCCCGGGATGGAAGCCATGGAGCGCGACATCATGGCCGCACTCGAAGCCGCCGTCGCCTTCGCCGAAGCCAGCCCGTTCCCCTTGCCCGAGCAGGCGACCGACGACGTATTTGCGGCCTGACGGGAGGATGAGACGATGCGAGAGCTGACCTACAATGAAGCAGCCGTCGAAGCCGTCGCCGAGGAGATGCGGCGCGATCCCAAGATCTTCTACATGTCGACCGACCCGATCGGGCCGCTGCTCAAGGAGTTTGGCGCGGAGCGGGTAAGGGCGACGCCGATCACGGAAGCGGCGCTGACCGGCATAGGCATCGGCGCGGCCGGCTGCGGCTTCCGCCCGATTGTCGACTGGCGGATGGTGACATTCTGCTTCGTGGCAATGGACCAGATCGTCAATCAGGCCGCGAAAATCCACTACATGTTCGGCGGTCAAGTGACTTTCCCGATCCTTTATCGGGCGGCCGTCGGAGGCGGGGGCCTGACCGCGGCGCAGCATTCGCAGTCGCCCTATTCGATGTTCATGAATGTGGCCGGCCTGAAGATGTTCCTGCCGTCGACGCCCTACGACATCAAAGGGCTGTTGAAGACGGCGATCCGCGACAACAACCCAGTCATCTCGTTCGAGTCGAGCCGGCTGATGGCCCGCAAGGGGCCGGTGCCGGAGGAGGACTACACGATCCCCTTCGGCCAGGCCGACATCAAGCGGCAGGGTAGTGACGTGACGGTCGTCGCGCTCGCCTGGCTCGTTCACGAGGCGCTGGCCGCGGCCGAAGAGCTGGCCCGCGAGGGGATCTCGATCGAAGTCGTCGATCCGCGCACGCTCGTGCCACTGGATACGGAAACGATCCGCCGCTCGGTGCAGAAAACCGGCCGTCTCGTCATCGCCGACGAGGCGGGGCCGACGGCCGGCTTCTCGGCGGAGATCGCTGCGGTTGCCAGCGAGGACGCGGCGACCTTCGCGCGCCTCGAGGCCCCGGTGAGGCGGGTCTGTGCGTTGCAGGTGCCGATCCCCTATAGCCCGGTCCTCGAAAATCACGTCTTCCCCGACCGCAAGCGGATCATCGCCGCGGTCCGCGAGGTGCTCCAGGGAGGGAGGCCTGCCGCGGCGGCGTGAGGGGGAACAGGCGATGCAGATCGTCGACGCTCAAATTCACCTCTGGGGATCCGGCTTACCGAGCAATCTCTCACATCGGCAGGTGACGGCCTTTACCCCTGAGGAGGCCATTGTCCTGATGGACGAAGGAGGTGTCGATGCCGCGGTCATCCATCCGCCGGGTTGGGACCCCAATTCGACCGACATCGCGTTTGCGGCGGTCCGGAATTACCCCGGCCGGTTCGCGATCATGGGTGCCTTGCCACTCGACCGGCCGGAATCCCGTGCCCGCATCGCGAGCTGGCGAGAACAGCCGGGAATGCTCGGCCTGCGGTATGGGTTCCTCTCCGATCCCGCACGGCGGTGGCTACACGACGGCACAATCGGCTGGTTGTGGGCGGAAGCCGAGGCGGCCGGCGTCCCGATCGCCATGCTCGCGACCAACTCGCTGACGGCGCTCGGGCGAATAGCGGAACGCCACCCCGGACTTCGCCTGACGATCGACCACCTGGGCGGCAGAGGCGGCACATCGACACAAAAAGACGCCGCCGCGATGACCCATATGCCGGAGCTTTTGGCACTGGCGAAGTTTCCCAATGTCGCGGTCAAGGCGACCGGCGTACCGCACTATTCCAGCGAGCCCTATCCGTTTCCGGCGCTGCACACCTATCTGCGGCAGGTCTATGACGCGTTTGGTCCGAACCGAATGTTCTGGGGTACGGACATCACGAAGATGCCCTGCTCCTGGCGCCAGTGCGTGACGATGTTCACCGAGGAACTGCCGTGGCTCAGCGACGCGGACAAGCGGCTGATCATGGGGGAGGCGCTGTGCACCTGGTGGGGCTGGGACCGGGCCGCCTGAACCGCGCAAGACCTGAACCGCGCAAGGAAGGATCAACCAATGAGAACGAACACGAAGGGCAAGCAAGTCTGTGTGGTGGTGGGCGCAACCTCGAAATGGCAGGCCGAGGGCCGCAACACGCTCTTGGCGCACGGCCACCCGGTCGACGACAGCGATGTCGAGGTCGGCGTGCGCTGGGGGGTCGGCGGCGCCATCGCGCAGAAATTCGCGCAGGAAGGTTTCTTCACGGTATTGACGACCCGCCGGGAAGCCAACGCTGCGCGGCTGGCGGCGGCGATCCGCGAGCAGGGCGGCGAGTGCATGGTCGTCGAACTGGATCTTGTCTCGCAGGAGTCGATCTCGTCGGCCTTCGCCGCGATCCGCCACGAAGCCGGCGACCCCGACGTGCTGATCTACAACGCCGGCTATCTGGAAGGCCGCGACCTGCCGCCCGACAAGGAACTGCTCGAATACGTGCCGGTGGAGATCCTCGACACCGGGCTGCACATCGCCGCCCGCGGACCGTTTCTCGTCGCCAAGGAAGTGCTGCCGGCGATGCGCAAAAAAGGCGCGGGCTCGTTCTTCTTCTCCAACAATTCCAATTCGCTGCGCGGCAAGAAGCGGATGACCGGGCAGTCGCTCTATTACCCGCGGGTCATGATGCGGACATTGGCGCAGGTGCTGACCGAGGAGTATTCCGAGCACGGCGTGCACGTCGCCAATATCGTCATCGACGGATCGATCAACTCGCCCGGCAGCCGGGCCCTGCCGCGCAACCAGAACCGCCGCGATCTGATCATCAATCCGGTCAAGATCGCCGAGGCGTACTGGTATCTGCACACCCAGGACCGGTCGTGCTGGACACACGAACTGCAACTCACGCCATTTGCGGCAAAGCCGAGCTACTGACAGCGCGTCCACCGGGCTCGGCTGACGCCACGGGGCGCGCGTAGCCATGAGCGAACATCCTCCCCCGCAAGCAGCGCATTGGCCGGAAGGCGCTGTCTTCACTGTCGGGTATTCGACGCTGCCGATCGAGCGCTTTATCGCCCCGCTGCCGGTAAGCGTCGTTGCCCAGCAATTGAGCAAATGGGCGATGAATGTCCAAACTTGCCGCCGATACCGGTCCAGGGGTTCGCAAAGGTAGACCTTGGCACGTCCTTTGCTCATCTGTGCGGGAGGTCACCGAAACCCGCCGCAGAAGGACACTCGATGGCTGTGCATTGCGACAGGCTGGTCGAAGTGCCGTCCACCTATTTCTTCGCGCGTCTGCTGGTTGCAATTCCCCTCTGTTTTGCTCTGCTTGCAGGATCGATTGCTTGGGCAGGGGGCGCGCTAATCGTCGGCATGACCGCCGGCGACATCCCGGTCACGACGGGCAATCCCGACCAGGGCTTCGAGGGATACCGCTTCGTCGGGTACAATCTATATGATTCGCTGCTGCTGTGGGATTTATCCAAAGCGGACAAAGCCTCCGAGATAAAGCCGGGCCTCGCCACCTCCTACGAAATCGATCCCAGCGACCACAAGCGCTGGATTGTTCATCTCCGCCACGGGGTCAAATTCCACGACGGCTGTGAATTCAAGGCCGACGATGTCCTATGGAATTACCAGTACCGCATGGATCAGAAGGCGCCCTATTTCCTCGCGCAGCAATTCGCCTATAGCCGAACCTGGCTGACCAACATCAAATCAGTCGACAAGATCGACGATTACACCATCGCGTTCGAAAACAATTTCGTCGAGTCGCTGTTTCCGTATAGCCTCAGTTACGTGATGATGGTTAGTCAGTGCCGCGCCAAGGAGCTCAATTACGACTGGGCGCAATACGCGCTGCATCCCTCCGGCACCGGCCCCTACAAGTTCGACCGCTTTGTGCCGCATCAGCGGCTGGAGATGGTGCCAAACACCGAATATTGGGACAAGGCGCGCATCCCCAAGCAAGACCGCTTGGTGCTTATCCCGATGCCCGAGGCATCGACCCGCACCGCGGCATTGCTGTCGGGCCAAGTGAATTGGATCGAAGCGCCATCACCCGATGCGATCCCGCGATTGAAATCGGAGGGAATGCGCATCGTCACCAATGTCTATCCGCATGACTGGCCCTACATGCTGAATTTTGCGCGAGGCCCGTTCAAGGATCGGCGGGTCCGTCAGGCGGCTAATTACGCGATCAACCGGCAGGATGTCGTCGAGATGCTTGGCGGCACGGCGATCCCCGAGCACGATGTGGTGCCCCCTAGCCTCGCCTATTACGGCCACCCGCCGACCTATGATTACGATCCAGCCAAGGCACGGGGGTTGTTGAAGGAGGCCGGATGTTTGCCTTGCAAGGTGACGTTCGGCATCTCCACCTCGGGGTCCGGCCAGATGCAGCCGTTGCCGATGAACGAGCTGGTCAAGGCGCAGCTCGAAGAAGCCGGCTTCGAGGTCAACCTTCAGGCAATGGACTGGAACACATTGCTGAACGTCTACCGCGGCGGGGTCGACAAGAACCCGAGCTACGACGGGCTCAATTTTTCGCGTGGCCTCCTCGATCCGGTCAATGCTATCATCAAGCTGGTCGGCAAGAGATATTGGGCGCCGGCGGGCTCCAACTGGGGACATTACGAAAACCCCGAATCCGAGCGGTTGATCGGCGAGATCTTCAACGAATTCGACGAAGAAAGGCGCCTCACCCTGTTGACCCAGCTGCACGAATTCGAGGGTCGTGAGGCCGTCATGATCTTTGTCGTGCACGACCTCAATCCGCGTGCCCTGTCACCCAAGGTGCAGGGCTTCGTGCAGGCCCAGAGCTGGTTCCAGGATTTGACGCCGGTGTCGGTCGCTCCCTGACGACCGCTGCATTGACGTCGTGCGTGCTTCGAGACGCTCCCTTTGGTCGCTCCTCAGCATGAGGTACGTTGCTCAATGGCTCTAGAAAACTTTCTCATCCTGAGGAGGCTGCGGAGCAGCCGTCTCGAAGGACGCACCGTGCTGCTCCAATGCCTTGTCGCTACGCTAGCGCTCGTTACAGGCATTTCATTGGCCAGCCGTATCGTCGAAGCGGGCGGCACGCTGGTGGTGGGCATGACCGCCGGCGATTTGCCGATCACCACCGGCAACCCCGACCAAGGGTTCGAAGGCTATCGCTTCGTTGGCTATAATCTCTACAACTCGCTGGTGCTGTGGGATTTGTCGAAATCGGACAAAGCCGCCGACATCAAGCCGGGGCTGGCAACCGAGTGGCAAATCGACGAGGGCAATCCCAAACGCTGGATCTTTAAACTGCGACAGGGCGTGAAGTGGCATGACGGCTGCGATTTCAAAGCCGATGACGTGGTCTGGAATTTGAGCCGTTCGACCAACGACAAGGCGCCCGAGTTCGACCCGTCGCAATTCGCCCAGGCGCGCTCCTATCTCGGCAATTTCGCCGGCGTGCAAAAGATCGACGACTACACGGTGGCTTTCGACACCAAAGGGCCGGATTCACTGTTCCCCTATGAGATCAGTTATGTGCTGCTGATCAGCCCGTGCCGCGCCAAGGAGGTGAATTACAACTGGGCCGAATATGCGCTGCGTCCATCCGGGACCGGCCCCTACCGCTATGACCGGGCAGTGCCGCACCAGCGCCTCGAATTCGTGCCGAATACGCAGTATTGGGACAAGACCCGGGTGCCAAAGCAGGACCGGCTGGTGCTGATCCCGATGCCGGAAGCCTCGACCCGCACTGCGGCATTGCTGTCCGGTCAGGTGAACTGGATCGAGGCGCCGTCACCGGACGCGATCGACCGACTGAAATCCGCCGGCATGCAGATCGTGACCAAGATCTATCCGCACAACTGGACCTATCAGCTCAATTTCGTCAAGGGCCCGTTCGCTGACAAGCGCGTGCGGCAGGCGGCGAACTACGCGCTCAACCGCGAGGACATGAAGGAGCTGCTCAATGGGCTGATGCTGGAGGGCTACTCCACGGTTCCGCCGTCGACGCCCTATTACGGGGACCCTCTCCTCTACAAATACGATCCGGACAAGGCCAGCGCGCTGTTGAAGGAGGCAGGCTGTCTGCCGTGCAAGGTAACCTTCGCGATTTCCACCTCAGGCTCCGGCCAAATGCAGCCCTTGCCGATGAACGAGCTGGTGAAGTCGCAGCTCGATGCCGCCGGTTTCGAAGTAAAGCTCGAAACGATGGATTGGAATGCGCTGCTGCAATTGACGCGGGCCGGGGTAGACGATTACCCGCAGATCAATGCGATCAATGTCAGCCGCCAGACCCAGGACCCGTTCAACGCGCTGATCCGCCACGTCTGGACCGCGCAATGGGCGCCCAAGGGCAGCAATTGGGGCCATTACGGCAACCCCGCGGTCGACAAATTGGTCGAGCAGATCTTCGGCGAGTTCGACTCCGCCAAACGGCTGGCCTTGCTGACCAAGCTCAACGAGACGATGAACGAAGAGGCGGCGCTGATCTTTGTCGCGCACGACCTCAACCCGCGAGGGCTGTCGCCGAAGGTGCATGGCTTTGTGCAGGCGCAGAGCTGGTTCCAAGATCTGACGCCGGTTTCTGTCGACCCATGATCCGCTGGCCGTGATCCGCTACATTCTCCGTCGCATCTTGTATGCGATCCCGATCGCGTTCGGGGTCAGCGTCGTCTGCTTTTCGCTGGTCTACATCGCGCCAGGAGACCCGCTGCAGACCGTAATGCCGCCCGATGCAACCGCCGAGACGATTGCCATCGTCAAGCACGCCTACGGCTTCGACAAGCCGCTGCCGGTCCAGTTTCTGATTTGGCTCGGTCGCGTGGTGACCGGTGACTTTGGCGTCTCGATCGCCACTCGCCGGCCGGTGTTTCTCGAAGTTTCCGAGGCGCTGGCCAATACCGCGCTCCTCGCTATGTTTGCGGTACCGCTCGCCTTTTTCGCCGGCTATGTGATGGGCGCGGTCGCCGGCTCTTTTGCCGGCCGCTGGGTCGACCGCGTGGTGACCGGCGCGGCGGTGGTAGGCGTCAGCCTACCGAATTACTGGTTCGGCATCGTGCTCGTCATCGTCTTCGCGGTCGAATACATGCTGCTGCCGGCGACCGGGATGGGCCCGAACGGTTCGACCGGCTTCAGCCTTTTGCAATGGAGCAACGTCCAGTTCCTGATATTGCCGGTGATCACCTTGGCGATGATCCCGATCGGCATTCTCGCACGCACGACCCGGGCCGCAGTGGCGGAGGTGCGCAACCAGGAATTCGTGCAGACGTTGCGCGCCAAGGGTCTGTCGGAATGGGCGGTGACCCGTCACGTGCTGAAGAACGCGATGCCGCAGGTCATGGCGGTAATGGGGCTGCAATTTGGCTACCTGCTCGGCGGCTCGATCCTCGTCGAGACCGTGTTCACCTGGCCGGGCAGCGGCTTTCTGCTGAGCAAGGCGATCATCAACCGCGACGTGCCGGTACTGCAAGGCACGATCCTGGTATTGTCGCTGGTCTTTGTCGCCACCAACCTCGTCGTCGACCTGCTGCAATCGCTGATCGACCCCCGGATCCGGCGCGGCTGATATTCAATGTCTTGGCTGCCAAACACGCCGGGTGATCAAAGGGCAAGCCCCTCTCTGCCCTTCAGGGGGGAGAGGGAGGAGCCCGTCGCGCGTAAGCCGCAAGCCCACGGGCTTGACCCGTGGGGACGGGAGGGTGAGGTGGGCGCCGCCGGGGACGAGCTCATTGGCCCCCCTCACCCTACCCTCTCCCCGGCCAGCGGGGGGAGAGGACAAAGAAGTGGGGCTGCGCCCGAGCTCGCAAAGCCAACCGCAATGACCGACACGGTTGTTCTCGACCAGCCGAGGGACGCCTTCGAAGAACAGGCGATCCCGGCGACCCGGATCCGCGGTTACTGGCAGTCGGTGTTCTATCGGTTGCGGCACGACCCGGTTACGCTCTTTTTTGCCGCGATCGTGCTGCTGATCGTGTTGGCGGCGATTTGCGCGCCGTTTATCGCGCCGTTCGATCCGTTCAAGGAAAGCATCGTCGGCCGGTTGAAGCCGTTTGGCTGGCGCGGCCATCCGCTGGGCACCGACGAATTGGGCCGCGACATGCTCTCTCGCCTCATCTATGGCGGCCGCGTGTCGTTGATGATGGGCGTCGTGCCGGTGCTGATCGCCTCGCTGGTCGGCGGCCTGCTGGGTGTCGTCGGCGGCTTTGTCGGAGGGCGCACGAATACGGCGATCATGCGCACGATGGACGTGTTCTACGCGTTCCCATCGGTATTGCTGGCGGTCGCGATCGCCGGGGCGATGGGCGGCGGCATGGCCAACGGGATGCTGGCGCTCACCCTCGTTTTCATCCCGCCGATGTGCCGCGTCGCCGAGACTGCGACGACGCAAATCCGCGCGCTCGACTTCATCGAGGCCGCGCGCGCCAGCGGCGCCCGCACGACGACGATCATCCGCTACCACGTGCTCGGCAACGTGCTGGGACCGGTGTTCATCTATGCCTCGTCACTGGTCAGTGTCAGTATCCTGTTGGCCTCGGGTCTGTCGTTCCTCGGCCTCGGCGTGCGGCCGCCGGTGCCCGATTGGGGACTTATGCTCAGCACGTTGCGCCAATCGATTTATGTCGTTCCTTTCGTCTGCGCGCTGCCGGGCCTGGCGATCTTCATCACATCGATCTGCTGCAATCTCGTCAGCGACGGATTGCGCGCAGCGATGGACGTGCGGATGTAGCGGGTGAGTTCACTGGTCCATGATCCGCGCGACCGCGGCGGCCCGCAGCAGCCGATGCTGATCGCCGGTGACCTGCGCAAACATTTCCCGGTGAAGGGCAGCGGCGGCAAATCGGTCCAGGCGGTGGACGGCGTATCGTTTACGGTCGGCAAGGGCGAAACGCTCGGCGTCGTCGGCGAGTCGGGCTGCGGCAAATCCACCCTCGCCCGGTTGATGTTGCATCTCGTGAAGCCCGACGCAGGTGAGCTCGTGTTCGATGGCGATCCGGTCGGCGTCTCTCCTGGTATTGCCGTCGATGCGCTGCGCCGTCAGGTGCAGATGGTGTTCCAGGATTCATACTCCTCGCTGAACCCACGCATGCCGGTCCGCGATTCCGTCGCCTTCGGCCCCTTTGTGCAGGGCAAGAACAAGAACGAGGCGCGCCATATCGCTGGCGAGATGCTCGTCAAAGTTGGGCTCGATCCCGGACTCTTCGGGCCGCGCTATCCGCACGAGCTGTCGGGCGGCCAAAAGCAGCGGGTCAACATCGCCCGCGCCCTGGCGACCGGGCCGCGGATGGTGATCCTCGACGAGCCGGTCTCCGCGCTCGACAAATCGGTCGAGGCGCAGGTGCTTAACCTGCTGCGCGCCCTCAAGCGCCAGTTCAATCTGACTTACGTGTTCATCAGCCACGATCTGAACGTCGTCCAGTACATCAGCGATCGAGTGCTCGTGATGTATCTCGGCCGCGTCGTCGAGATCGGCCCGATCGAGGCGATTTTCGAGCGGCCGTTGCACCCTTACACGCGCGCGCTGCTCGCCTCGCGCCCTTCGATGGACCCGGCTCGGCGTATCGAGGAGCCGCCGATTACCGGCGATCCGCCCAACCCGATCGACCCGCCTTCCGGCTGCCGCTTTCACACCCGCTGCCCGTTCGCCGAGAGGGTGTGCGAGACCACCGATCCGGCGCTCAGCCCGTCGCAGGGACCGCAATCGCATATAGCGGCATGCCATATGCGCGATCCGTTGTCCGGCCACAGTGGATATGGGCCGGTCTGAGATGACATTGGCCGAGGTGCGCGACCTCTCGGTGCGCTTTGTGACCCGGGAGGCGACGGTGCACGCCGTGAATGGCGTCAGCTTCACGGTCGAGCCCGGCAAGGTGCTGTGCATTCTTGGGGAATCGGGCTCGGGTAAGAGCGTAACCTTGCGCGCATTGATGCGTCTGCTGCCGCCCCGGCGCACGCGTATCGAGGGCGAGGTGCTCATCGACGGGCAGAATGTGCTGGCAATGTCCCCGCGCGCGTTGCGCGACCTGCGCGGCGGCCTGGTGGCGATGATTTTCCAGGAGCCGATGACGGCGCTCGACCCGGTCTACACGATCGGCCGGCAAATCGGCGAGGCGGTGCGACGCCATACCGGGGTCGGCCCAAATGTAGCGCGCCAGCGCGCCTTGGAGCTGTTGGAGCTGGTGCGGATCCCGTCCCCGGAGCGGCGGCTCGATGCTTATCCGCACGAATTGTCGGGTGGCCTGCGCCAGCGGGCGATGATCGCGATGGCGCTGTCGTGCAATCCCCGCTTGCTGCTGGCGGACGAGCCGACCACAGCGCTCGACGCGACGGTGCAGGTTCAAGTCCTAATTCTACTCCGCCGGCTCCAGCGCGAGCTGGGTATGGGTATGATTTTTGTCACGCACGATCTCGGGGTCGCTTCCGAAATCGCAGATACGATTGCGGTCATGTATGCCGGGCGCATCGTCGAGAGCGGACCGGTAACCCAGATTTTGAGTTCACCGGAACATCCCTATACTGCCGGCCTCCTCGCCTCGACCGTGCACGGTCAGCCGCGCGATCGCGACATCGACGCGATCCCCGGCAGCCCGCCCGACCTCCGTCGCCTGCCGCAGGGCTGCAGCTTCGCGCCACGGTGTCCGCGGCGCATGGCCGACTGCCGCGTCGTGGTGCCCCAACCGCGCTTTCCCGCGCCCGGTCGCATGGCCGCGTGTCACGCGGTCGCGGAATGCGTTCCGCCAACCCAGGTCACGAAGAGCTCGACCGAGTCGGGGCCGAGCCTGGCCACTTCGGCTTGTTGATCCTTTGGCGCGCTGCGCTCCGCTGGCCGCCGCTGGCGTGACGCACAAGTTCTGGGAATAAGGCGCCGGCAGATACGTTAATAGCTTTCGAAGCATCCAGTACCGCCACAGCTCTTCTGGGTGGAATGACGAGTTGCCCCGCAGGCGCTGGTGCGGTCGCAGTGAGCGAGGCTGCGCTGAGGATCCCTGTTAATAGCCACCTCCTTTCTTCCGCGCCCGGGCCGACGACTGCGAGTGGGAGCTGCGCCGGTTATCAACCAAACCGGCGCCGGTTTTCCAGACCAGCCCGAAGTAAGCGCATCAAATGCATCGCGCGAAAAATTTTCTGAAACACATGCCCTCCAACACGATTAATTCGTATAGGAGTCGGAAGAAATCGTGCGGGGAAAGGCCCAGTCCAATGGACTAGCGGAATGAGGATACCTTTGTCCACAGGTCGTTCGATGGTGGTTCGGAAAAGATCGCCGGTGGGGCCCGTTATCCGCGGGACGGCTAGCTGACGCCCATAGAGTATTAAAGTCGCGCCCTAGGGCGTCAGTTACATACAGAGTTGGTTCGATTAGACAAAGTTTTATCGGATGTGTGACGCAGGTCACACTTCTCGATCGCGCGATGTCCGAATGATCGCGAGGCGTACGGTCGTGAGTCACGAAAAGGAGGGGGTCGATGTGTCCGGTGCTTGAGTTTCTGACGCGGCGAACCCCGGAGACAAGTATAGCTGGAATTGGAACAAGCCGGTCTTTTCCAACGGCAGTCCAGCAATCGGGTGAAACTGACTGCAATGGTGGAACGATTGCGAGGCCAATGGCAGAAGCCGCAAGGGATGCTTCATCAGTAATCCCGCAGAAGGCCCGGGCAGCGCTCCTGCATGATGCCTGCACGGTCGGTCCCCCAGTCAACCCAGGGCAATCGATCTCCACTCGGTTCGCGATCTCGCGATCGCGAGTTCAACACTTCGGAATTACCAGTAAACGACTTGTTAACTAATTCTGGTAATTCTGATTAACCAAGGCCAGCCGGCGTGACAACCGGCCGAAACCCGGAGGTTCTAATGCGCGTGCTTTTAGTCGAGGACGATGCACAAACCGCAGCCAGCATCAAAATGCTGCTGATTAATGAGAATTTTATTTGTGATACAACAGATCTCGGCGAGGATGGGCTAGAGATCGGCAAACTTTACGATTACGATATCATTCTCCTCGATTTAATGTTGCCGGACATCGACGGCTATGAGGTGCTCCGACGCCTGCGGGCCGCGAGGGTCAGTACGCCTATTCTGATCCTCTCGGGCCTGGCCGAGCTCGACCACAAGATTAAGGGGCTGGGGTTCGGCGCCGACGACTTCCTGACGAAGCCCTTTGATCGGCGGGAGCTGATCGCGCGCATACAGGCGATCGTGCGCCGATCGAAGGGCCACTCTGAATCGACAATCCGGACCGGAAAGCTGGTCGTCAATCTCGACACCCGTGTCGTCTCGGTGGACGATCAGCCCGTGCACCTCACCGGTAAAGAATACGGAATCCTCGAGCTGCTCAGCCTGCGCAAGGGCACGACCTTGACGAAGGAGATGTTTCTCAATCACTTGTACGGCGGCATGGACGAGCCGGAGTTAAAGATCATCGACGTTTTTGTCTGCAAGCTGCGTAAAAAGCTCGCCCAGGCCACCGGCGGCAGCCATTACATCGAGACGGTATGGGGCCGCGGCTATGTTCTGAGGGATCCGATGCCGCTGCCCAGCACTCCGACAGCCAGTGCCAGCGCCGACATTTCGGCCGCGCGCCGCAACACGGCAGCAGCCTAGCGGTCCGGATGAGCTAACCCGGGTCCCTACCGGGGAATGACCACCCCGAGCCGGACCCGTCCGGGCTCCACGGTCGCGATCAAAGAGCGCTCGAGCGCTTTGGCGAGCAGCCCTGCAAAATAGGGCTGCACCGTCCGAGCGGTGAGATCGGCGACGGGCGTTATGAGCATCAGCGCCTCGCGCGCTGCAGCAGACAGAGCGGCGGGCTCCCCGACCGCTTCGAGGCTGAGCGGGCTGTCGGTCAGAATCAGGCGACCGCCGCGCGGCAACGCATCGGCACCGACCGAAAGCAGATTGCAGGCCAGCTTCTGCCAGTCGGGCGACAGCATCCGGATGGCCTCGGCATAATCGCCTATGATGTTGGTCGTTGCCAAAAAGCCCGTAGCGATCTCGTGCGGCGGTGGGCCTGCGATCGCGGAGCCCGAGCTGAACCCGTAAGCAAACCGGTAGAATTGCAGCCGGAAGCGGGCGCGGCGCGCACTCTCGCCGACCAGTGCGACGGCATCGTGCAGGAAAGCCGGGTTGGGCGACGACCCGAGACCAGGATCCTCCTCGGAGAGCAGTTCGACCCCGTTGTTGATCGCGGCGATGGGCCCGCTTAACTCATGACAAAGGCGTGCCGACAGCAGTTCCACGACCCGCAAATCGATCGTGCCGGTCGAAGCGGCATACCGATTATCGGGTGAAAAAGATGAGGGCTCGATAGCGTCGACGACAGCCGTTTGCGGTCTGAAAGGGTCTAAACCGTCCCGGGCCATCTGCGATCATCCGCACAGGCTGCAAAGCCCTCCTGGTATCACCGCAAGCGTCAGTCTGCCGTCCAGAATTGGACCCACGTTTCCCCAACTGCCCGACGAAAAATCACCTCGTCTTCCTCAACCCGATTGCGACGGCATTTAGGTCGCGGGGGCTCGGTCGCTTTCGGTGGCGAGGAGCGCCGCGGCGGTCGCGAGGTCTTCCGGCCGGTTGGCATTGAAGAACGGGTCTACCGGCTCGCTGGCGAAAGGGACGGTCGCGAGGCGATGGCGCGCCGTCCACACATCGACCTTGCGGACCGTTTCGTCCACGATCGCGTGGCGCAGATCTTCGCGCAGCCGCACCGGCCAGAGGCCGATCACCGGATGCGGCTGACCGGCGGACGCTGCGCAAGCGAGGTCCGCGCCGGATTTTTCAATACCGCTGACGAGCTGCGACACGAGATCTCTCGGCAGGAACGGTGCATCGGTTGCGACGCTGACGACATAAGTACAATCCGGTCGGTGCCCAGCCGTCCAGTCCAGTCCCGCCAGCACCCCGGCCAGCGGCCCGGCATAATCGGGAACGCTGTCCGGCACTACCGGAAGGCCGAAGCTTGCAAACCGGGCGGGATCGCCGTTAGCGTTGAGCACGAGCGTTTCGACCTGCGGCCGCATCCGCTCGATCACCCGCTCGAGCAGCGGGACTCCGCCGATCAGGCGCAACGCCTTGTCGCCGCCGCCCATGCGGCGGGACTGCCCGCCGGCGAGCAACAGACCGACAATTTTCACACCGCGTCCTCCTCGATGCTGGCTTTGCGCGCGAGGCGCGGATGCTCGTCATCAACCGAACGCAGATCGCCGTCGAAGACGATGCGCTCGCTCCCGGCGAGCGCGACGAACCGTTTCCCTTTGGCCCGGCCGATCAGGGTGAGACCGGCCTGCCGCGCGAGATCGACACCCGACGCGGTGAAGCCCGAGCGCGAGATCAGGATCGGGATGCCCATCTGTACGGTCTTGATCACCATCTCGGAGGTCAGCCGTCCCGTCGTGTAGAAGATCTTGCCCGCCGGGGCGATATGATGCCGGTGCATATAGCCGGCGATCTTGTCGATGGCGTTGTGCCGGCCGACATCCTCCATATAGATCAGCGGCCGGTCCTCCTCGCACAGCACACAGCCATGGATCGCCCCGGCCGCCAGATAGAGGCTCGGCACTGTATTGATCTTGCGGGTCAACGCGTAAAGCCACGAGGTGCGCAGCACTGCGTTCGGGTCGAGCCGGACCTCGTCGAATTTCTCCATCAGATCGCCGAACACGGTGCCCTGGGCGCAGCCCGAGGTCAGCGTCTTCTTTTTCAGCTTGTCCTCGAAATCGGTCTCGCGGTCGGTGCGAACCACGACCGTCTCGAGCTCCTCGTCGTAATCGATGCCGGTGATGCGGTCATCGGCGCGCAGCATGTTCTGGTTTAACAGATAGCCGATGGCGAGATAATCGGGGTGATCGCCGATCGTCATCATCGTGACGATCTCGCGCCCGTTGAGGAACAAGGTCAGCGGCCGCTCCATGACGACGGCCGTGTCGACCCGCCGTCCCTCGTGATCGATGCCGGCGACGGTGCGGGTCAGCCGCGGATCGTCGGGCTGCGGTCTGACGGTAAACTCCTGCATGTCTCGATGATGGGTCGGGAGAGCTTCCGCCGCAAGGCGCCCGATGCCATATTGAAGCGGTGATGACGGATCTGAAGACGCTTTACGAACGGGATACAGTCGCTTGGTCCGAGCAACAAGCGGCAGCGCTGCGTGCCGCCGCCCGCGGTGGCTCGAACCAATCTCTCGATTGGGAGAATTTGGCCGAGGAGATCGAAGATTTGGCCAAGTCACTCAGATTGAGATTACGGAGCCAGATTTCGCGGATCATTCATCACCTTGTTAAGCTCGAATACTCTCCGGCTATCGACCCCCGCAATGGCTGGCGCCGCACAATCCGCCAAGCGAGGCTCGACATTGACCGGATCCTGGAGGATAGCCCCAGTCTGAAACGCGAGGTCCCGCGTCTCATCGAGAAAGACATCGGGCGGGCCATTCAACTCGCCATTCTCGATTTGGAGGAGCATGGCGAATTCGACCAGATGGAGCTGCCCACAATCGGAGGAGTGTCTTACTCCGAGGAGCAGGTGCTCGGCGACTGGTTTCCCGAGGAGCCGGCGAGCTAGCGCGAAATAAGGATGACGAGATCGGGGGCGACATTCGCTGGTGGCGCTCCTATCTTAACAAGACGAGCCGCGGTGCGAGCGAGCCAAGCATGATCGATCCTTTTGGACGAACAATAACCTATCTGCGCGTGTCGGTGACCGACCGCTGCGACTTCCGTTGTGTCTACTGCATGGCGGAAGAGATGACGTTTTTGCCGAAATCCGAACTCTTGACTCTCGAGGAGCTCGACCGGGTGTGCAGCGCCTTCATCCGGCTCGGCGTCAAAAAGCTCCGTCTGACCGGCGGGGAGCCGCTCGTCCGCCGCAACGTCATGAGCCTGTTCCGCTCGCTCGGCCGGCATATCCGCAGCGGCGAGCTAGACGAGCTGACCCTGACGACCAATGGCAGCCAGCTCGCCCGTTATGCCGGCGAGTTGCGCGACTGCGGCGTGCGCCGGGTCAACGTCTCGGTCGACACGCTGGACCCGGCGAAGTTCACCGAGATTACGCGCCGCGGCCGGCTGGAGGTGGTTCTCGAAGGGCTCGCGGCGGCGAAGGCCGCCGGGCTTGCGGTCAAGATAAATGCCGTGGCGTTGCGCGGGGTCAACGAGGACGAACTCGACGATCTCGTAGCCTGGACCGGTGCTCAGGGCTTTGATCTCGTATTCATTGAAGTCATGCCGATGGGCGATATCGGCGGTGAAAACCGCCTCGACCAGTACCTGCCGCTCTCCATGGTGCGCGCCCGTTTGCAGCGGCGATGGACGCTCGATGAGACCGATTACCGCACCGGCGGGCCGGCGCGCTACGTCACGGTGAGGGAAACCGGGCGTCGGCTCGGCTTCATCACGCCCTTGACTCACAACTTCTGCGAGAGCTGCAACCGCGTGCGTTTGACCTGCACCGGCACGCTCTTCATGTGTCTCGGCCAGGAGGATGCAGCGGATCTGCGCACACCGTTGCGCCAATCCGAAGGCGACGAGGTGCTCGAAGCGGCGATCCGGCAGGCGATCGACCGCAAGCCGAAGGGCCACGACTTCATCATCGACCGCCGCCATAACCGGCCGGCCATCGCACGCCATATGAGCGTGACCGGCGGGTGACCACGCCGCCATATCGGATCGCCGCCGTCGCAGCGGATACCGATCCCGCGCAGCACGCGCTCAGAGAGCTGTGCAGCCGTTATTCCTGCGTTCCACCGGAGCGTGCCGAAATCATCGTCTCGCTCGGCGGCGACGGTTTCATGCTGGAGACCCTCCACCGTTTCCTGTCCACCGGCCTTCCGATTTACGGCATGCATCTCGGCAGCGTCGGGTTTCTGATGAACGCCTACCGGCCCGACGGGCTGACCGAGCGGCTTGCCGCGGCTCAGCCGGTCGTGCTGCATCCGCTCGAAATGATCGCGACCTGCGAGCGCGGCGAAATATGCCGGGCGATCGCCTTCAACGAAGTCTCCTTGCTGCGCGAGAGCCGGCAGGCGGCGAAACTTCGCGTCACTGTCGACGGCGTCGTGCGCATCGAAGAGCTGATGGCAGACGGCATTCTGGTAGCGACGCCGGTCGGCAGCACGGCCTATAATCTGTCGGCGCACGGGCCGATCATCCCGCTCGGCGCCGGCATCCTGGCCTTGACCCCGATCACGGCGTTCCGCCCGCGGCGCTGGCGCGGCGCGCTATTGCGTCACCACGCGAAAGTCCGCATCGACGCGCTCGAAACCGACAAGCGGCCGGTCAGCGCCGTCGCCGACTTCACCGAGGCACGCGACGTCGTCGCCGTCGAGATCCACGAGAACCGGCACACCAAGACGACGCTGCTCTACGACCGCGAGTTCAACCTCGAAGAGCGGGTGATCAAGGAACAATTCGCTTCCTGAACCATCGCTAACCGCGGATTGCGGAAAGCGAGAAGGCCAGCGGCAGCCATGGCGTGTTCGGCCAACGATAGAGGCCAGACGCATCCTTCACCAGAATCCTGAACATTTGCCAGGGCACCGCATCGTGCTCGTGCAACCAGTTCAGCGTCATGCCCGAGGCGACGAGGCTGGTGACCACATCGCCCAAAGGATGGATCCAGTTGTAGATGGTCGTATTGGCGAGCCGAGCATCGGGGTCCACGTAATCGGAGCCCTCTGTGTCGACGACCGGCTCATGCGAGAAATAGGGGGCGAACAGGCCCGGCGTGCCGTCGGGAGAGCGCGTAGCGTCATCGAAGACGTAGGCGGTGGGGTGGCCTTCGGCCAGATAGAGCGATCCGCCCGGACGCAGCAGCGCCGCAACGATCTGCGCCCATCGAGAAATGTCGGGCAGCCAGCAGATGGCGCCCCAGGTGACGAACACGATGTCGAACGCGTGTGGCGGCGGGATCGCCGCCAACGCGTCATAGAGATCCGCGTGAACAAAGCGTGCGCGGTTGCCGAGACCGAGTTCGCCAGCCAGCTTGCGCGCCACGTCGATGGCGGGAGCCGAGAAATCGAGGCCGATTACCTCCGCACCACGCTGCGCCAGCGCCAGACTGTCTGCCCCGAAATGGCATTGCAGGTGGGCGAGGCGCTTGCCTTCGACCGAAGGCAGCTCCGCTTCCTCGATGGCATTCAATGTACCGCGCCCCGCCCGCAGCTCGGAGAGATCGTAGCCGCCCGGGCCGATATGGACGCCGACACGCTCGTCCCAGTTGGCACGATTGGCGCGATACCACTCCGGTTCGGTCATGGCGACACCCCTGCGCTCCACCGGCCCATCAGGAAAGTCGCTGCCGGGCGACAGCCGGTGACGGGGGTTTCCCGAGCAGGATGTGGAGGGATGTACGCAATTGGGCCTTCAGCGCCCCTTTGCGGGGCTCGATGAGGCTTGCCAATCCGAGCGCTCCGCCGAGTGCGAGACCGAAAACAAGGACGCGGTGCAGTGCTCCGTCGGGCGGGCCTGGCACCACAGTACCGAAGAAATTCAGCAGCGGGTAGTGCAGCAGGTATAGCCCGAAGGATGTTCCGGCGAGCCCGCGAACCAGCCGTTCGAGCCGAGCTGTTGGCATCGGGAGCTGCACATTGGCGAGACCAATGATAAAAAGCGCTACGAGGCCGCCAAGGACGAAATCATACCCCGAGGAGTCGGGCGGCAGCCATCCGCTGCTCGGGTGCCAAAACAACTGCTGGCCACCGAATGCCTCGAGCGCGATAAAGCCGGCGAGGCATACGAAAACCAGCGGTCGCCCCAGTTGCCGCGGCAGCTCGGCCCGCCATCGCCACGCAGCAACCCCCATCAGCCATACCGGAAGGAGGAACAGGAGCCTTGGTCCGGCCAGCAGTGCCGCCGCGATGAGGGCCGCTATCCGCGGTCGCCCCCGCAAAAATATGGCGGCTGCGAATAACACGTAGTACCAAGCCTCGTAATTGAGCGACCAATACGGGACGTTGAAGCCGGGGAGAACTCGTATCGTCCAGCTCTCGCCAAGAAAAACTGCCGAGAGCGCATAATCGATCATCGGATGGGCCACGCTGTGGCCCCATTCCGGACCGTACAATCTGGGGTCGATTGCTTTGCCGATGGTATCGAGCAGCGCCGTCAGGACGAAGACGGGGATAATGACCGAATAGAGCCGGGCAACGCGGCTGAGACCGTAGTCCTCGAGGGTGCGTTCCCGCGTGTCGCTCACCCAGGCGATGACGAAACCCGACAGCACAAAGAATACGAGAACGGCGGTTCGCCCGCCATCGAACTGCCAGAATAAACCCCCGCTGATCCGCCCTGTGGCGTAATGCGATACGAAAACCGCAAGCGCCGCGCCGAAGCGGAGCGCGTCGAGATAGAGTGAAAGTGCGTTGGTCATCAAGGGGACGGGATGACCCGCCCGATTGCCACGCTTCCGGCGTCAGGAGAGCCCCAGGGGCTGTCCGTCGAGATCCTCTGCCTTGTCGATTTCGATCAAGACGGCATACCCGCTCTTTTGCGGGTCGCGGTCCTTCTCCGGCTGGACGAGTCGCCGCCATACCTCTTCGTAGATTGGGCCCGAGCGGTAAATCCGGGCATGCCCGTAGAACCGCGCGATCCCGCCTTTCGGAAGCACGCCTTCCTCGCGCAACTGTGGCTTGCGGAAGAACACGGTCAACGGAGTGCCGTCCACGAGGTTTTCGTTGGTCGAACCCTTGCCGCGCTCCCACAGCGCGATGTGGCTGTCGTCGAACACCATTGTGCTGCCGCGCGGGCTGATCTGCGCAAACCCGTTGGGCAGCACGCTGCCGACCAGACAGACATTGGCCGGAAAGGCGGTGTTGATATGGGGCTGCAGGACCCCCGGAATCTTGGCCATCAACCCTCCATTGGTTCTGATTTACTCATCGTCGGCGACCTCGGAGCACAGCGGCCGCTCACGTCAATCATTCTGCCGCCGCACAGGTGCGCTCCTCAAGTCTGCCGCTGGCAAAACCTTTCAGCGCGTCGATCATAAGGGTGATGTCGGCCTGCAACTGGCCGAAGCCGCGAGTTTTTTCCAGGGTTTTCTGGTCCATGTACAGGGCGCGGTCGACCTCGATCTGTAGGCTATGCCGGTTGGCCGCTGGACGGCCTTGCCGCTTGACGATCTCGACCCCTTTGTAAACCTCGTTGATGCGCACCGTGTAACCGCGCCGCCGCAACACCCCGGCGACAAAATCGGTGAATTCCGAGGCGCAAGTTGTGCCGTCGCGGTCACCCAACACAAAATCTGCACAGCGCCCGCCCTTCTTGCCGCTGCGCTGAGACGGCATCGAATGGCAATTTACATGCCAGACCGCGCCGAACTTGCGGTGCACCCGTTCGCAAGCCTCTGCCAGCACGCGATGATAGGGGATGTGGCAGCGCTCGACGCGCGCCATAACCTCCGCGGCGGTCAGCTTACGGTCGTAAATCGGGATGCCGGGCCTGGCGACCCGGCGCACCAGACCGAGCCCGGCGCGGGTCCGGTGGGATGGTGAAAGAGGCGTCGGCCAGGTGCCGTCGATGTGCAGGGTGTCGAGATCGTCTGCGGCACGGTTGGGGTCGAGATAGCTGCGCGGAAATACCGCGCCGATCAGCGTCGCGCCCAACTCGGGTGCTGCCGCGTAGAGCTCGTCGACATAGGCGTCCTCGGCCGTCCGCAAGACGTTGAGTGAGCAGCAAAAGCGAAAATCCTCGGGGTATTCGGACCCGCTGTGCGGCGAGTCGAAGACCAACGGCACTTCAGCCGCTGGTGGGTCGCGGCGCCACAACACTCCGGGAATCTCGAAGCTCATGCTGTCAAGCTCGTTGGTTGCGGTGACGCCCCGAGCGTTTGTGCTCGATGCATCGGCAAATCGACTTCACGCCTGATACGCGCAAGACGCGTATGAGAGGCGCCCTGGCTAAGCGGTCTCTGGCGAATTCCGAGCCGTGCATTCATCGGACAAATCTACGCATGCTCCTGTCTGCGAGCAAGCAATGAAGGCCACCGCCCGCAATCTGACGGTTCGGCTCCGCCGGCGGCACGACCTCGGGTTCGGCCCCCTCCTGCGGCCTGTTGTGGGCGTGACGACGCTGGCGATCGGATGCAAGATAACGTCTATCGCCCTTCGAGACTGGGAGCGCCGCGTGCCCGAGCCGACCTATGCAGTCGAGTTGACCCCGCCCGACATCGAACCCTACCGAACCGGCAATACCGGGATCGATTACGTCACGACCTTCGACAGCGGGGTCGCCGGACCGCACGTTCTGGTCACCGCCTTAACTCATGGCAACGAGATTTGCGGCGCGATCGCGCTCGATCGATTGTTCCGCGCCGGCCTGCGGCCGAGACAGGGCAAGCTGACCTTGGCGTTCGACAACATCGCCGCCTACCGCAGCTTTGATTCGAGGGTCCCGACCGCATCGCGCTATGTCGAGGAAGATTTCAATCGTCTCTGGTCCCCGGCGACGCTCGACGGCCCGCGCCAATCGGTGGAACTGACGCGGGCGCGCGCGTTGCGCCCGATTGTCGATGCCGCCGATTTCCTGCTCGACATACACTCGATGCAGTACGCGACGGCGCCACTGATGCTGGCGGGGACGCTGGATAGATCGGTGGCATTGGCGCGGCGAGTCGGGATCCCGGAGCTGATCATGTGTGATGCCGGCCACGCCGCCGGTCCCCGGATGCGCGACTATGCCGGGTTTGGTGACCCGAGCTCGGCCAAGACCGCGCTCCTGATCGAGGCCGGCCAGCATTGGGAGCGCCGAGCTGCGGAGGTCGCGACCGATGTCATGCTGCGTTTTCTGATCGCACTAGGCACCGTGACGCGCGACGATGCAGCGGTGCTCGCCGGCCCGGATTTCGACGTGCACCCGCGGCAGCGCGTCATTCAAGTTACAGAGGCCGTCACGATTACCGGCGACAAGTTCGAGTTCGTCCAGGACTTTCGCGGGCTCGAGGTGCTGTCGCCCAAGGGCACCCTGATCGGCCGCGACAACGGGCGTGAAGTTCGCACGCCCTATGATGATTGCGTGCTGATCATGCCGTCCCGCCGCCTCGCCAAGGGCCAGACGGCGGTCCGCCTCGGGCGTTACGTCGAGTGACAGGCGGGTCCGACCGGACCACATCGGCTGCGCCCGCCAAACGCAGCTTTCCGCCGGTCGTCGACGTGCAAGCGCGCGTCCTCGTTCTGGGGACCCTTCCGGGTGAAGAGTCGCTGCGCCGAGGCGAGTATTACGCCCATCCGCGCAACCTGTTCTGGCCGATCATTTTTGCTCTGTTTGGCGAGCGGCCGGCTTCGAATTACCCGGAACGCCTTGCCTTTCTAACGGCGCATCGGATCGCAGTGTGGGACGTTTGCGAGCTTGGCGAAAGAGAGAGGAGCGCCGATACGACAATCCGTCTGGAGCGGCCCAACACAATCGATCGGCTGCTCGACCGGCATCCGCTGATCCGCGCCGTCGCCTTCAACGGCACGACCGCGCGGCGCCTATACGACCGCCATTTCGTACGCCGCACGGCTCTCACCTACCTCGCATTGCCCTCGACGAGCCCGGCGCATGCCACGATCGATTTCTCCGCTAAGCTTGCCCACTGGACGGTATTGCGCGAGGCCCTCGGCCAAGACGGGCGCTCATAAGCGGTAGAAGCCGGCAGCGCTGTGCGAGAAGAAGCGATCGCGGCTGTGGAATTTGATCAAGGAGGTTCTTGCGGGTCTCGGTTGTCATGGCTATGTGTATGTTTAAAAGAAATCGTACACAAGGTGAGAAGGCGATGCGAACCAACATCGAGATCGACGACGAACTCATGACGGAAGCCCTCCGACTTTCCGGGTTCAAGACTAAACGCGCTGCCGTGGAGGCCGGCTTGAAAGCATTAATCCGCCTCAACCGGCAGAAAAAGATTCTCGACCTTGCCGGCAAGGTCCACTGGGAGGGCAATTTGGACGAAAGCCGAGAGGGCCGCCTTCCACCGTGATCCTCGTCGACAGCTCAGTTTGGATCGATCATCTACGAAACACCCTCACTGAGCCGGTATCACAATTGCGCTCGCTCATCTCGGCGGAGGAATTGCTTGTCGGCGATCTGATCCTCTGCGAGGTCCTGCAAGGGCTGCGCACCGATGCTGAAGCAAAGTCGGTTGAGGAGGCACTGCGCGAGTTTGAAGTCGTAGCTCTGCTTGATGCGGGATTGGCCGTGAAGGCCGCGGCAAACTATCGATACCTGCGCGGCCGCGGATTTACGGTTCGGCGGACGATCGATCTCATCATTGGGACATTCTGCATCGAGCGGGGTCATTCTCTGCTGCATGGCGATCGGGATTTTACACCGATGCAGCGCTTTCTGGGCTTGCAGACCATCTGATATCGCCCATTGGCGCCGTTTTCACCCGAGCGGCTCGAACAGGCGCTCGATGTCGCCGGCTTCGAGGCCGGCGCCGGTGCGGCCCGCGGCGTCGTAAATTCCTGCGGCGAGGGCTTTCTTACGCTGCTGCAGCTCGAGCATGCGCTCTTCGACCGTGCCTTGCGCGACGAGCTTGTATACAAAGACGGGCTTGTCTTGGCCGAGGCGATGGGCGCGGTCGGTCGCCTGGTCCTCGACGGCCGGGTTCCACCAGGGATCGTAATGGATCACCGTGTCGGCCGCGGTCAGATTGAGTCCCGTACCGCCGGCCTTGAGGCTGATCAGGAACAGCGGCGCCTCGCCCTTCTGAAACTGTGCGACCGGGCCCGCGCGATCTTTCGTGGCGCCGCGCAATTCGACGAAATCGATGCCGGCTTCGGCCAGCGCCGGCTTGATCAGGTCGAGCATGCTGGTGAATTGCGAAAACAACAGGATCTGCCGGCCTTCCTCGATCAAGGGCGGGAGCATCTCCATCAAATGCTCGAGCTTGGCGCTGGCACTCACTTGACGCGCCGCGGTGAGCTTGACGAGGCGCGGGTCGCAGCACACCTGGCGCAATTTGAGAAGCGCGTCGAGCACGACGATGTGGCTGCGGGCCAGCCCCTTCTCGGCGACCTCGCGGCGGACCTTCTCGTGCATTGCAACCCGCACGGTCTCGTAGAGATCGCGTTGCGGCCCGGCGAGTTCGAGCGGGCGCCGGATTTCAGTTTTCGGCGGCAGCTCGGCCGCCACCAGGCTCTTGGTCCGCCGCAACAGAAACGGTTTCAGCCGGCCCGACAGCACGGCGCGCCGTTCAGCGTCCTGCTTCTTCTCGATCGGCGTGCGGAACACGCGGGCAAATCTTTTGGCGTCGCCGAGCAGTCCCGGCATTAAAAAGGCGAATTGTGACCACAGCTCGCCGAGGTGATTTTCCATCGGCGTACCGGTGAGACTCAGCCGATGACGCGCGTCGAGGCGGCAGACCAGCTGCGTCGTCTTCGCGGCGGCATTCTTGATCGCCTGCGCCTCGTCCAGCACCGCCATGTGCCACTGAACCGGCAGCAGACGGTCGGCGTCGCGCGACAGCAGCGCGTAGGTCGTCACCACCAGATCGGCATTATCGATCTCGGGAAAGCGATCCGCGCGATCGGGCCCATGCAGCGACAGGACCCGCAGCTCGGGCGCCAGCCGCGCCGCCTCGGCTAGCCAGTTCGGCACGACGCTGGTCGGACAGACGACGAGGCAGGGCCGGTCGAGGCGGCCTTCGCGCTTCTCGACCAGAATATGAGCGAGGGCCTGCACCGTCTTGCCCAGCCCCATATCGTCGGCGAGGATGCCGCCGAGCTCGTATCCGCGCAGAAATTGCAGCCAGTCGAGACCGTCGCGCTGGTAGGGACGCAGCTCGGTCAGCAGGCCGGACGGCGGCTCGATCTTGGCAATCCCCGAAAAGCTCGACAGCCGCTCCGCCAATTCCCGCAGCCGCTCGCCGCCGAGCCAGCGCAGCCGGGTCGCCGCTTCGAGGGCGGCGAGGCCCGTCATTTCACCGGCCGAAACCCCGAGCTTGCCCCCGGCGGACAGGTTCTTCGGGTCGTACAGCTCGACGAGGGTGGTCATGATCGCCTTGGTGCGATCGAGCGGAAGCGCCACGTGCCGGCCGTCTTCGAGCCTGCCGAAGACGGTGCCGTTATGCGCCAGAGCGTCGAGCTCGCCCGGCATGTCACGATCGCGCAGACGCGCGAGCAGGGATGTCAGCACCGGCAGCAGGGCCACGCGCTCGCCCTCGACGACGATCCCGAGATCGAGCGAGAACCACCACCCGCTGCCCTCCTTCAGTTCGGCGGTCCACTCGCCCGCGCCGTCGACGACGCGATGGCGAAAACCGTCCTCGAACTCGATCCGCCAGCCGTCGCGTTCGAGGCGCGGCACGGCGTCATACACAAAACTCGGCCAGTCCCGTTGCCCCTCCACAAAACCGAAGGCGACGCGGTCGGCGTCGCGGTCCTGCGCCTCGAAAGTTTCGACGGCCCGCAGCCCGAGTTCCTGCAACCGCTTCAGCGCCGCGCGTTCGGCGCCGCGATTGCGGCGGCGTACGACGATCCGACCGTCCTCGAAGGAGCGCAGCTCAGTCCGCCGATCCTCCGGATCGATCTCTATGGCACCGTAAGAAAAGCCGAGGAGCGCCAGATCGACATTGTCGTCCCACTCCTTCGTCCGAACGCCCCAATAGTTCCAGCCTCGCTTGCGCTGAACGAGCATCAGGACCGGAACGGGCGGATCTTTGCTGATCTCTTCGACGATGTCGGACCGTGGCCGAGGCAATGCGAGGCCGGGCAATTCGCGCTCAAGGGCGGCGCCGACCGCCTCGGCCTGTGTCTTGGTCACCGGCGGAGCCGCCAGTGCGATCTTGACGAGCGGTCGTGCCAACTCGAGTTCGACCGGACCGGCCAGGCGCTCGGCCGGAAGCACGTACCAGGGCGAGGCCGAGGGCAGCACGACCGCGGACGGATCGTCGAGCGTGACGCCGACCGTCTGGCGCCCGTCCGCACCGATCTGCCAGGAAAGCCGCCCGGCGCGGCTCGGCCCCAATGCCAGCGGCGGCGACGCGAGATTCTGCCATCGGCAGCGGCCGGTAGCGAGGATTCGGCGCATTGCCAGGTCGGCGATCTCGGGGTCTTCGGGAAGCTGGAGCTGCGGGCTCCACGACCCGCCGCCCAGCAACCGGATGATGCCGCGGTCGGCCGGAGTGAGATAATTTGCTGTCGGGTTCTGCAGTTGCTGGGCGGGCAGCGCGCGATCGGCACCCCACTCGCCTGATTTCAGGATGCGCACGACCCGCAGGTCGATAACGAAAGGCGAGCGCGGCGCCATCGGCCAATCGAGGCGGTAGGCGACTACCTCCGGCGAGGCCGGCGGTTGCACCGCCTGCCGCAGCTGGTGCAGCCAGCCCCCGACCGCGCCATCGAGCAGATTTTCCTCAGCCCGCTCGACAGGTGGCGGGTTGCGCAACGCCTCGAGCAGCACGGCGGCGGCGTGCTTGCAGTTCCATCCGACCGGACAGCTGCATCGACCCGAGATTACGACCGGATCGGAATCATTGATCTCGACAAAGACGTGATAGGGGCGTGGCCGGGTTCCCCTGACCGAGGCAATCAGGCGCTGCCCGCCTTTGTCGGCGCGCAGGTCACGAACCGCACCTTCGCGGTGATAGGAACGTCCCTTCTCAAAACTCCCGGGAAGGCAACGTCGGATATCGCCCTCATCGAAGGCGACTGAATTGAATGCGAGATCCTGCAACAAGGTCGTCCGCTTCAGGATGAGGGGCCGCCAGTGGGCTGTGCCAGTCTCGACCGCGCCCCATTGGTGTCAAGCGGCAGCCGCCATGCGTGGTCGTTCAGCGCTCTCCCTTCGACAGGTGGTGCCGCCGGGCGACGAATCGTAGATCTATCGCGAGAATGCGGCGAGAAACGCAGAAACCAACGGTTTCATGAAATAGCCGTGATCGGGAGTGATCGCCACCTCAACTCCCCGCCGCCGCAACTCTTCGGCGACGACCGGACCGACAGCGGCGATTTTGATCGCCTGCAGCGCCGTTCGCAGCGCCTCTTCACGCCGGGTTGCCGCGGCGACCTCAAAGAGCCGTTGCACCTGCGGCGAGCTGGTGAAGGCAATGGCATCGACGGCACGATCGGTCATCCGATCGATGAACTCGACGACCTTCTCGTCATCGGCGGCGGACGCATAGACGTAGGGCAGGACGGTGTCGGGCGCCGCCCCCGCCTGCCGCAGGAAATCGGTGAACCGGGTGTTGGGGTTGCCCGGATACAGCTGCACGCCGATGCGCCGGCCCCGCAGATCGAGGCTCGACAAAGTCGCGATCAGGCCGTCGGTGGTCGGCTCCTCGGCGCGCAGATCGGATTTGAGCCCGAGCTCGCGCAGCGCCCGCTCGGGCTTCGGACCGCGCGTGACCTTGCGCGCCGCCCGCAGCCCGTCGAGAAAGACCGGTTCGAGTTCGAACCGTTGCGCAAAGCCGTGCAGCCGGCGCAGCCCTTCGCCGGTGAACAACACCAAATCATCGAATGGCAGGCGCATCAGCCAGTCCCGCACCGGCACGGGATCCGGAGCATCCCGGATCGCCACCAGCGGGCAGCGCACCGTTTCGGCGCCCTGCTCCTCGAACATGCGCGCGAGCCGGTCGAGCTCGCGGGTTTCGGGGAGCGCAATCCGGCGGCCCGACAGCTTGCCGATGGAAGATTGATCGTTCATCAGACAGGAAGCTGATCTCGGCAAGGCCGCGACGCAAGATCGATGAGCGCCTCGCCGCGATCACCTGCCGAAAAATACCCGACTTTCTGCGGAACGCACGGCAGGCAGCGGCTTCAATATCGGTATTCGGTTTTGCGCCGCCGCCGACGCGAATCGACACCGCCAAGCCTAATCCCAGGGTCGCTGCGGCCGTGACGGATTGCTCGCACGGCGGCGCCCGAAACCGCCGCCGGGGGTTCAGCTGTGTCGGTTCTTTTTACACCGCCTTGCGGCGACGCCCGACGAACCAGCCCAGACCCACCAGCGCCGAGCCGAGAAGCGTCAGCGAAGCCGGTTCGGGAACGGGGGTTGAGGTCGCCTGCAGGACGGCGGGAATGCCGTTGACCTCTGAATACCATAGATCATAGGTACCCGGCCCGATGTTCACTGAATCAGTGATGGCGCCCGTGGGCTGCGCCGCTGTCGTCGGCAACAGATCGCCGGGACAGCTGGCGATGGTGCAGGCGGTTGTTTCGGTTCCCGCGACGAACAGGCTGATGCCATCATCGTGGAGGGCCGAGAAGGTCTCTGCTGTAGTTTCCGTAAAAGTGAACCGAAAAACTGTCGCCTGCGCGAAACCTCCCGAGCTCAGGGGATTAGTCAGGCACGCCGCTGAGGTACAGGTCGCCGGAGTTGGCGCGGCGGGTATATCAGAAGCAAAGAAGCCTGGGATCGTATTGGCGGCCGTGTCATTGTAGTTGATCGGAAACGCGAAGGCAGTGCTCCCCGCAACCAGTGGAAGCGGGCCTCCGAACAATCCTACTGCCGTTGGCAACCCCTGCTGGCTGATCGAAGTGAATGTGGCGCCGGGAGTGGCGGCATTCCAGATTGTGACGGTGTCGGAGGTTATCACTGCAGCGCTCGCCGTGCCTATGGTCGCGGCGAGACCAAGAACTGCGGATGCGAGAAGTGAACGTTTCATTGGTCTTCCTCTGTTTGAAGGCTTTTCCATCTAGTGTGTCTGCCGTGTGGTAATCGTGTGCTGCCTATGGTTAACGGCAAAATTCGTGCCAATGCCGCATCCCGCTGTTCTTAATCATGTTTGTGCGAAGCTGCCTGTGTCGGTGTAAAAGTTTCCGACACCCCTCGACGGGGGAGATTGAGCAACTTTGGGGCTGACCTCTCCGAAACCAGACTGTTAACCTACTGAGTTTTTTTGGTTGTTACTTCGGGTGTGCAACTGTTGCGCGAGGGTCGGACATGCGACGACTGGCTGCCACGCCTGTAAAGTTCGCCGACGTGGGTCAGCCTTGCTTACCTACTGCTCGACCGTAAATTCGGACACGCATTGGTAAATTTCACGCCGCCGAACCGCCGTGACCGTACTGGTTTGGACGCCGTTGCGATTTCCTGCCGAGTGCAACCGCGGACCAAAAGTGGCCCGATGAAGTTTATTCGTTCACCAAATAGGAACGTGATCTCGGCAAGACCGTTGCGCAAGACTATAGTTAAGCCTCATGCACGCGGTGGGCGGAGACCTTCGGATGGCGCGCGAATATGAGACGGTACAGGCCGAGGAGCGCGGGGAGGGGCTCTTAGTGCTGACCCTGAACCGGCCCGAGGTCGCCAATGCGTTGAACACGCAGATGGGGCGCGACCTCCTCGCCTTTTTCGACACGATCAACGCGGCGCCGGCCGAGCAGCGCTGCATCGTCGTGACTGGCGCAGGGGAGCGGGCATTTTGCGCCGGCGGCGACCTCAAGGAACGCAACGGCATGACCGACGAGGCCTGGCAGGACCAGCATTTGCTGTTCGAGCGGATGATCCGCGCGTTCATCGGCTGCCCGGTCCCAGTCATCGGCGCGGTCAACGGCGCGGCCTATGCAGGCGGCTGCGAGTTGGCGCTGTGCTGCGACTTCATTTACGCCGCCGAGACCGCCCGCTTCGCGCTGACCGAGGTGACGCTCGGCATCATGCCGGGCGCCGGCGGCACGCAGAATCTGCCGCGCGCCGTCGGCGAGCGGCGCGCCAAGGAGATCATCCTGACTGGCCGCCCGTTCACCGCCGCCGAGGCTTTCGAGTGGGGCATGGTCAACCGGCTCTGCGCCCCAGGCCGGGTCGTCGAGGAAGCGCTCGAAACCGGACGCCGCATCGCCGACAACGCGCCGATCTCCGTGCGGCAGGCCAAGCACGCGATCCATTTTGGCATGCAGATGGATCTCGCGAGCGGCATGATGCTGGAGATCGAGGCCTACAACCGCATGGTCCCGACCGAAGACCGGCGCGAGGGCGTGCTGGCGTTCAACGAGAAGCGCAAGCCCCGCTTCAAGGGCCGGTGACCCTCACCCACCCAGCCCAGGCGGGGTGGGTCTCCCGTCCCGCCGTTGCGAGGCGGGTGAGGGCGATCGGCGCCGTTCAGGAGATTGCGACAGCGGCCTTGTGCATCTTGTCCTCGCGAGCGGCAATCGCGGCCTCGCGTTCGAGCAGGAGGCGGGCGCGGTCGACGATCGGGACGTCGATCATCTTGCCGTCGACGGTGACCGCGCCGACGCCTTCGGCCAGCGCCTTGTCGTAGGCGGCGACGACGCGGCGGGCGTGGTCGGCCTCTTCGGGGCTGGCGCGGAATTCCTCGTTGAGGATTGCGACCTGGCTCGGGTGGATGACCGAGGCGCCGATGAAGCCGAGACGGCGGGAGCGCCGGATGGTCTGCCGAAAGCCGTCGAGATCGTGGAATTCGGCGACGGTGCCGATAAAGCCCAATGGCATGATGCCGGCGGCGCGGGCGGCGAAGACCGCCATCTGCTTTGGCATGAAGAGCCCTTCGGCATCGGGCAGGATCCCGGCCGACAGTGCGAAATCCTCGGCGCCGAGGTTGAGCGCACAGAGCCGCGGGTGGGCGCGGGCGATCTCGGCAATTCGGAAGAACGCCGCCGCGGTCTCGACCATCGCGATGAGGCGGGTCGTGCCCGGCGTCATGCCGCGCTCGGCTTCGACCTCGTCGACGATCTCGGCAAGCAGCCGCACATGCTCGGGGCTATCCACTTTGGGCAGAGCCAATGCCAGTATCCCGGGGCCGACCGCCGCCTCGATGTCGCGCACCGCAACCCGCAATGGCCGGTTGATGCGGACCACGACATCGGCGCCGCCGCGCGAGACGATCTCGGCCGCCTCCGGCACCAGGGCGCGCGCCCGCTCCTTCTCCGAGGCAGCGACGCTGTCTTCGAGATCGAGAATGATCGCGTCGGCGCCGCGCCTTGCCGCGCCGTCGACAAAGCGCCTTGCGGTCACCGGCACAAACAGCAGTGAGCGCCACACCGGCAGGGCGGCCGTGGTCATGGTTTACCTCCGGCGAGACCGATGACGCCATCGCGCGCGAGCCCTTCGATTTCCGCACGGTCGAGGCCGAGCGAACCCAGGATTTCGGCGGTGTGCTCGCCGAGCGCCGGCGCTGGGCGTCGCAGCCGGCCTGGAGTTTGGGATAACCGCGGAATCACATTGTGCATCGGCAATCGCCCCATCTCGGCATCGGGCAGATCGACGAGGATGTCGCGGGCGGTCACGTGCGGGTCGGCCATGAACTGGTCGATGTCGTAGACCGGCGCAGCGGTGACCTCGGCGCGCTCGAACACCTCCATGTTCTCGGCCAAGGTACGCGCGCCGATGAATGCGACGATCGGCGCCTCGCAGGCCTCGGCATTTCTGACGCGGTCGCTGTTGGTGCGAAACCGCGGGTCGGTGATCATGTCCTCGCGGCCGATAGCGCGAAAGAGGCGCTCGGCCATCGCTTGGATCGAGGCGGAGATGCCGATATAGCGGCCGTCCCTGGTGCGGAACACGTTGCGCGGCGAGGTCGTCTCGGAGCGACTGCCGGTACGCTCCCGCACTGTACCGGTCAGCCGGTAGATCGCCGCTTCGGTCGCGATGAACGAGAATAGCGGATCGAGCAATGGCAAATCGATGACTTGACCGGCCCCATCCTTTGCCTCGACCTGGCGCAGCGCGACCATCACCGCAAAGGCGCCGTAGAGCCCGGCGACCATGTCGGCGAGCGCGGTCGGCGGCAAGGCCGGCTCGCGGTCGGGAAAGCCGGTGCGCGAGGCGTAGCCGGACATGCTCTCGACCAGGGTGCCGAAGCCCGGCCGGTCGCGGTAGGGGCCGTCCTGCCCCCAGCCGGAAACCCGCAGGATTATCAGGCGCGGGTTGTGCCGGTGCAGCATCTCCGGCGCGAACCCCATCGCCTCGATGGTCCCCGGACGGAAATTCTCGATCAGCACCTGGGCGGTGGCCAAGAGTTCGAGGAACAGCTCGCGCCCGCGGGCCTCGCGCAGGCTCATCGCCAAGCTCTTCTTGTTGCGCGAGTACACCTTCCAGTGCACGCTGACCCCGTCCGTCTGCCAGGCACGCAGCGGGTCGCCGCGCTTCGGGTCCTCGATCTTCACCACCTCGGCGCCGAAATCGGCAAGCTGCAGGCTGACCATGTTGCCGGAGACCAGGCGCGACATGTCGATCACCCGCACGCCGTCGAGCGGACAGGCCGCTTCCGGCGTGAAAGACCTCTCCGGCAGGCTCATTGGTCAGCCCTTATTCGGCAGCTGCTAGGAACTGCATTATGCTGGATCGCATTCTGGTCACCAACGACGACGGCATCGGCGCGCCGGGTCTGGCGGTTTGCGAGCAAATCGCCGCCGAGCTCGCCCGCGAAGTCTGGGTCGTCGCGCCGGAGCACGACCAGAGCGGGGTTTCCCATGCCGTCAGCCTGCATCACCCGATCCGAGTGAGCGCGCTCGGCCCGCGGCGCTACGGGATCACCGGGACGCCCGGCGATTGCGCGGTGATGGGCGTGTCCTATCTATTGCCCGAGCCGCCCCAACTGCTTCTCTCGGGGGTCAACCGCGGCGCCAATCTCGGTCTCGAAACGGTCTTTTCGGGTACGGTCGGAGGCGCGATGACCGGAATGCTGCTCGGCATTCCGTCGATCGCGCTGA
This sequence comes from uncultured Alphaproteobacteria bacterium, assembly GCA_963812675.1. GTDB lineage: Bacteria > Pseudomonadota > Alphaproteobacteria > ATCC43930 > CGMCC-115725 > AP-15. Next base: position 205,888 of record CAWEWR010000011.1, read on the forward strand.
GCCAGGCTTGGGTCGACCGCGCGCATGTCCGCTGGGACACCGCCGCAACGCTCGGCGCCGATGTGGTGCGGCGATTGCTCGCGATCGGCTGGAGCGCCGCGACCTGCCTCAACGTCAACTTTCCCGATCTTCCGGCCGAAGATGTCGGCCCGCTGATCCTGGCGCGTCAAGGCCCCGGGCTGATCCAGGGAATGCAGGTCGAAACCCGCACCGACCCGCGCGGGCTGACCTACCATTGGATCAGCTTTCGGCGCGGGCCCCGCGACCAGGGTCCGGAGAGCGATGTCGAGGCATTGCACGCCGGCAAGATCGCCGTGACGCCGCTGCGCTACGACCGGACCGACGACGAGGCCTATGCGGCGCTTTCGAAGGTGTTGCCGCGGTAAGTCAGGCTTGCGGCCACTCGTGGCGGATCGGGTCGCGGCCGTCCCACCCCACCGCTGCTTCGCGCACTGCATCGAAAATCCGGCGCCGAGTCGGGGTCAGCTCGGCCATTTCGATGACGGTTCCGGGGTGGCCTTCGTTCAGGAAATAGACGAACGGGCCGCGCGGGCTCTCGCCGCGCTGGCCGATGGTCCAGCCGTTGGCGACCGCCCGGTCGAGGAGTTCATGGTAGTTCTCGGGCCAGCTCGACCAATGCTGCAGCCCCTCGTGGCCGGCCGCGAGAAATTCGCGATACATGCTCGGCGTGTCGTCGCGCTGCTGGATCAGCTCGAGCTGCACGTCGCCGGAATTGGCCAGCGCGATCGTCAGATGGATGTCGTCATGGCGCTGCTCCTTGTACCAGAAGCCGTGCAGCGGCAATTTTTCGGCGACGTACCACGGGCCGATCCCACAGACCTCGACCCAGTGGCGCATCGCCTGGTCGATGTCGCGCACCACGAACCCCATCTGCCGCAGCGGCCCGAACAACCGGCTCATCAGCGTTCCTCCCCGACGCAGTTCATCATTTGCTGCCCCTCACCCCAGCCCTCTCCCCGCAAGCGGGGCGAGGGAGCAAAAAAGCCGGCACCCACGCGGATGCTGGCCGGATTTTTGCGAGAGTTGTGGCTTAGAAGTCGTCCATCCCGTCCATCCCGCCGCCGTGCGGCATTGCGGGCGCAGCCTTCTTCTCGGGCTTTTCGGCGACCATCGCCTCGGTCGTGACGAGGAGGCCGGCGACCGAGGCGGCATTCTGCAATGCCAGCCGCACCACTTTGGTCGGGTCGATGATGCCGGCCTTGACCATGTCGACATATTCGCCGCTCTGCGCGTCGTATCCACGGTTCGGGTCGTTCGAATCCAGCAATTTGCCAACGACGATCGAGCCGTCGGTGCCGGCGTTTTCCGCGACTTGGCGGACCGGCGATTGCAGCGCGCGCTTGACGATGTTGATCCCGACCCGCTGGTCGCTGTTCTCGGGTGTCAGCCCGTCGAGCGCCTTGGCGGCATAGAGCAGAGCGACGCCGCCGCCCGGGACAATGCCTTCCTCGACCGCCGCCCGCGTCGCGTGCGTGGCGTCGTCGACCCGGTCCTTTCTCTCCTTGACCTCGACTTCGGTCGCGCCGCCGACCCGGATCACCGCGACACCGCCGGCCAGCTTCGCCAGCCGCTCCTGCAGCTTTTCGCGGTCATAATCGGAGGTCGTCTCTTCGATCTGCTGTTTGATCTGCGCGATGCGGCCCTGGATGTCGTCCTTCTTGCCGGCGCCGTCGATGATCGTCGTGTTCTCTTTCTCGACCCTGACCCGCTTGGCTTTGCCCAGCATGTCGAGCGTGACATTCTCGAGCTTGATGCCGAGATCTTCGCTGATCACCTGGCCGCCGGCCAGGATCGCCATGTCTTCGAGCATCGCCTTGCGGCGGTCGCCAAAGCCCGGCGCCTTGACTGCGGCGACTTTCAGGCCGCCGCGCAATTTGTTGACGACGAGCGTCGCCAACGCCTCGCCTTCGACGTCTTCGGCGACGATCAGCAACGGCTTGCCGGATTGAACGACAGCTTCGAGCAGTGGCAATAGCGCCTGCAGGCTCGACAGCTTCTTCTCGTTGAGCAGGATGTACGGATCGTCGAGCTCCGCAACCATCTTTTCGGCGTTGGTCACGAAATAGGGGCTCACATAACCGCGGTCGAACTGCATCCCTTCGACGACGTCGAGCTCGGTTTCGAGCGATTTCGCCTCTTCGACCGTGATGACGCCCTCGTTGCCGACCTTCTGCATCGCTTCGGCGATCATCCGGCCGATCTCATGGTCATTGTTGGCCGAAACCGTTCCAACCTGCTGGATTTCGTCGTTTGTCGACACTTTCTTCGAGCGTTTTTCGATGTCCTTGACGACGGTATCCACCGCCCGGTCGATGCCGCGCTTCAGATCCATCGGGTTCATGCCGGCGGCCACGGCCTTGGCTCCCTCACGCACGATCGCCTGGGCGAGGACGGTCGCGGTGGTCGTGCCGTCGCCCGCCTGATCGCTGGTTTTGGAGGCGACTTCGCGCACCATCTGCGCGCCCATGTTCTCGAACTTGTCGGCGAGCTCGATCTCTTTGGCGACCGTGACGCCGTCTTTGCTGATGCGCGGCGCGCCGAACGATTTGTCCAGAACGACGTTGCGGCCCTTCGGACCCAACGTCACCCTGACGGCATTGGCGAGAACGTCGACACCGCGCAGCATCTTGTCGCGCGCGTCGGTATGAAACCGTACTTCCTTTGCAGCCATGATCTACCTCCCCTTACGCGACGATACCCATGATGTCGGACTCCTTCATGACGACGAGGTCCTCGCCATCGATCTTGATTTCGGTGCCCGACCATTTTCCAAAGAGCACCCGATCGCCGACCTTCACGTCGAGCGGATTGAGCTTGCCGTCATCCCCTCGGGCGCCGGGCCCGGCGGCGATCACTTCGCCTTCCATCGGTTTTTCCTTTGCGGTATCGGGGATGATGATGCCGCCTTGCGTCTTCTCTTCCTGCTCGATACGGCGGACCAGGACGCGATCCTGCAACGGTCGAAAATTCACGGGATTCCTCCGTCGGAGCCTCAAATTTCACAGCGTGATTAGCACTCTCCCTGAGAGAGTGCCAGCAAAATAAACCACGATGCGCACAGTTTCAAGCGTCCGAATCATCGGATTCCTCCTTGGGGTGGTTAACTGTCAAATTAGCCCTTGACGGCGCCCCTGAGCCGTCCTTAGATCAAATTTGTCGACAACCAGCCGGGAGGGTGTGCCACAGACATGACGCCACCTGGAGAGAAGCAGTTGCCGACCGCTTGGCATCGGCAACCAAGTTGAAAGTCCAAGACACAGCTCGGCCCATAGTGCCGAGCGCGAAGCACAACTTCGCAACAGCGACCCCCGTCTGACGCCATCGAGCGCACGGGGGTCTTTGCTTTACACCGCCGTGAAATTAGCTTCGCGTCCCGCCTGATGGCGAAGACGGGACATCCTGAATGAACCTCGACAGCTCCGGCCCGACCTCGCGGATCTATTTCTCGCAGCGGCTTCGGCTTCATTATGTCGACTGGGGCAATCCGGCCGCGCCGCCGCTGCTCCTTGTCCATGGCGGGCGCGACCACTGCCGCAACTGGGACTGGGTTGCCAACGCGCTGCGCCAGGACTGGCATGTCTTGGCGCCCGACCTGCGCGGTCACGGCGACAGCCAGTGGTCGCCCGACGGCAACTATTCGATAGCGGGTTACATCTATGACCTGGCCCAGCTGATCCATCAGCAAGAGCTCGCGCCGGTCAGCATCATTGCGCACTCGCTCGGCGGCATGATCGCGCTGCGCTACGCCGGCATCTATCCCGATCACGTCAGACGGCTGATCTCGATCGAGGGGTTGGGCGCATCTCCTAGGCGGCGGGAGGAGCGTTCGAGACGGCCGATGGCGGAACGCATGCAACATTGGATCACCGAACAGCGCGCCCTCTCCGGCCGCCTGCCGCGTCGCTATTCCTCGATCGAGGACGCCTTCAAGCGCATGCAGGAAGCGAACCGGCATCTGTCGCCGGAACAGGCGCGGCATCTCACCCAGCACGGAGTCAACCAGAACGAGGACGGCACCTACAGCTGGAAATTCGACAACTACGTCCGGGCCGAGCGGCCCTACGAGATGACGGCTGCCGAGACCGAGGAGCTATGGCAGCGCATCGATTGCCCGACCCTCCTCGTCTACGGCAAGGAGAGCTGGGCGGCCGACCCGGTCAAGGACGGGCGCGCCCGCCATTTCCGCAACGCCCAGGTCATTTCGTTGGAGAACGCCGGCCACTGGGTCCACCACGACCGGCTCGACGCCTTTCTCGATCTGGTCCGTGGATTTCTCTAGTCGACAGCGGCTTTCGTCCCTTCCCCCACGTGGCAGGGCTGTCCGGGGAGTTTTCCGTGCGAGGATCCCCATTGAGGACTCGCAGTAGTCAACCCAAGTCGTCTTGCGCGGACTTGATCCGCGCATCCACGCCTTTGTTCCGGGGCGCTCGAAGGCGTGGATGGCCGGGCCAAGCCCGGCCAAGACGAAGTTCATTAGCTGGCCGATTCCGACGCTCGCCGATTGCGGGCAGGGTTAAGAGGCGTTGCCGAAGATCGGGTAGACCACCTGGTCGCCCGGAGCGATGCCCAGACGCGCAGCGGTTCCGCCGTTCAATTCGATGACGGCGCGGACCGGCGCCGTCGCGGCGATAATGTCGAGCGACTGCGGCACGGCGCGTTGATGGATGTTGACGATGTGGCCTTGTGCATCGACGAAAAGCATGTCGAGCGGGATCAATGTATTGCGCATCCACATCGTCGCCACGGTCGGCTGCTTGTAGTCGAACAGCATCCCAGCATCCGGCGCCAGGCTCGTTCGGAACATCAGACCCTGCGTCATCTGCGCCGGTGTTTCGGCGAGCTCCACTTTGAACCGATGCGAGCCGGTCGCGCTGATTATCGTCAGTTCCGAGGTCGGAAACTTCTGAAGATCCGCGCCGACCGAGAAGCGGGTTAGACCGGCCAGAAACGGAACCAGCATCGGCAAGAGCGCACGGCGTGAGATCATCGGCGAGGTCACCTAAGGGGCTCTTGAAACAGTTGATTCCGGCTCTTCCGAGTTGGGTCAGGCCGGAATTACGGTTACCGGGAATTCGCGGCTTTGGTCAATCTGCCCGGAAGGTGCGCCGGGAAGTTCGCCTTGTCGCGAAATGCGGCTGCCGCTAGGTTCTCCCCGGCCGGCCGTCATGACCGATACCATCCAGACCGTTTTTGTCGTTACCGCCCTGCTCGGGCTGGTCAGCCTGTTGCTGCCTCTGGCCCAGCGGCTGTCAATTCCTTATGCCGTCCTGCTTGCCGTAGTGGGAATCGCGATCGGCGGTGTCGCCAATCTCCCCTTCGCGTCCCATCCCGGGAATATCATTAGCGATGTTGTAGGCTGGCTCCACGATTTCGGGCTCAGCGCCGAGTCGCTCCTCTATGTTTTTCTGCCGGCGCTGCTGTTCGAGGCGGCGCTCAATGTCGACGTGCGCCAGCTGAGCGACGAGGTCGGCCCCGTCCTGCTTCTCGCCGTCATCGGCGTGATCGTCTGCACCTTTGTCGTCGGGCTCGCCTTGTGGCCCATTTCCTCGGTTGGGATCCTGGCCTGCGTCATTCTCGGCGCGATCATCGCGACCACCGATCCCGTTGCAGTGGTCGCGATCTTCCACGACATAGGGGCGCCGCGCCGCCTGTCGACCTTGGTGCAGGGCGAGAGCCTGTTCAACGACGCCGCGGCAATCGCGATCTACTCGCTGGCTGTCGCGATGCTGGCCGGAGATCGGCCCGCGAACCCGGTGGACGGGCTCGTCACCTTTGCGCGCCAATTCGGCGGTGGTCTTGCTGTCGGCTATGTCGCCGGTTGGGCTGTCACCCTGTTCCTCCCGACCTTGCGCGCCAGCCGGTTGGCCGAGGCGACGCTGACCATCGCCTTTGCTTATGTGATCTTCGTCGTTTGTGATCACTACATCGGTGTTTCCGGCGTCGTCGCGGTGGCCTCTGCGGCGCTTGCCGTCAGCGCCGGCGGCCGGCGCCGCTTAGCGCCGTCGAATTGGGAAAGCCTCGTCGGCACATGGGAGCAGCTGGCCTTTTGGGCGAGCTCGCTGATCTTTTTGTTTGCGGCGATGCAGACCCCGGAGCTTCTCGAAAGGGCGAGCTGGGCCGATCTGGGCCTGCTGGTGGCGCTGGTCACCGCGGCGCTCGCCGCTCGGGCGATGACGCTCTATGGCCTGATTCCGATGCTCAGTTTCGCCGGCATCGCAAAGCCGATCGATCGCGACCACAAGCTCGTCATGTTATGGGGAGGCATGCGCGGCGCCGTTTCCCTTGCGTTGGCGCTCGCCGCAGCCGAGAACACCGCGCTGCCCCCTGAGGTGCGCCAGTTCGTCGGCATTCTGGCGACCGGCTTTGTGTTGTTCACCTTGCTGGTGACCGCGCCGACGATGCGGCCCTTGATGCGCCTCCTCAAGATCAGCAGCCTGGCTCCGGCGGAAGTTGCGGTCAGCCAACGGGTGATCGGGCTTTCCCTTTCGTTGATTCCGCAGGAAATCGAGACCGTCGGACGCCAGCATCAGATCTCACCCGAGATCGTAGCCGAAGTGGCAAAGGCCTATGACGGCCATGACCGCGAAACCGCCGGAGCGGCGGTCGAGAATGCCGAACTTCCCGCCGAGCTGAGGGAGCGGGTAGCGCTCTACGTACTAGCGGACCGCGAGCAGGAATTCTGTCTCGACTATTTCGAGAGCCGGACTGTGTCGCGACGGGTGGCTGCCAACCTTCTTGCTCATGCCGCTAGGCTCCGAGACGGAGCGCGCAGCGATGGCGTCGCCGGTTACCAGAAGGCGGCGACGCGGATTCTTGCTTTCAACAGGGCCTTGCGGATATCGCGCGCGATCCATCATCGGATCGGCATTGCGCGGCCTCTCGCGCGGCTGCTCGGGGACCGCTTCGAGGTTCAGCTGGTGGCCCGCTACGTGCTGCAAAACGTGATTGCGTTCAATCGCGACCAGATCGAGGAGGTCTTCGGTGCCGGCGCCAAGGTGGCGATGGCGCAACAACTCGACCAGCGCTTGGGCGCGATCGATCGCGCGATTGCGGCGCTGAAACTGCAATATCCGACCTATGCCCGTCAGCTCGAAGTACAGTATCTCGCCCGCTTGGCGGCGCGCCTGGAAGACGAGCGATACCGGCGATTGCGCGCCGAATCAATGATCAATCAAGACATGTACGAGGATTTGCAACGCAAATTTCGGCCGCGGCGCCGAGCCGTCGAGGTGCATCCGACCCTTGATCTCGGTTTGAAGCGCGAGGATCTCGTCGGCAGGGTCGCGATGTTCGCCGCGCTCGACGCGAAGACCCGGCGTTCTGTCGCTCGCATGCTGCGGCCGCGCCTTGCGGTACCGGACGAAGTCATCGTCCACAAGGGAGAGCGTGGAGATGCGATGTATTTCATCTCTTCGGGCGCGGCAGAGGTGCGGATCGCGCCTACCCCCGTTCACCTCGGCACCGGCGATTTTTTCGGTGAGCTCGCCCTGCTGGTCGCCGACCGCCGTACCGCTGACGTCGTATCCCTCGGATATTGCCAGCTGTTGAGCCTGGCGGCGCGCGACCTTCATCGTCTGTTCGGAACCGAGCCGGCCTTGCGCGACCAGATCCACGCCGTCGCCCAGGCGCGCACCGCAGCAGCAGAAACGTGATGAGCCGTAAACCGCTGCATCCCGCCACCCTTGCCGCGCAGGCTCTGGGGTCGACCGACGCGTCGACCGGCGCTGTGGTCTTGCCGATCCACACGGCGACGACGTTCTTGCGCGATTCCGACAACCAATACCGGCGAGGCCGCGCCTACGGACGCGCCGACAACCCGAGCTACGACCAGCCGCAGGCATTGCTGACCGCGCTCGAAGGCGGTGCCGCGACCTTGTTGTTTTCCTCCGGGATGGCAGCGGCCGCCGCCGTTTTCCAGTCCCTTCCGCGAGATGCCCATGTCGTTGCACCGCGGGTCATGTACTGGGGATTGCGCAGCTGGCTGAAGAATTTTGCCGAGTCTTGGGGGATCGCGGTCGATTTCGTCGATGCGGCCTCGCTCGACGCGCTGCGCCAGGCGCTGCGCCCGGACCGGACCCGCCTAATATGGATCGAGACCCCCGCAAACCCGCTGTGGCCGGTAACCGACATCGCCGGGGCGGCCGATATTGCCCACAACGCCGGCGCCCTGCTCGCCGTCGACGGCACCGCCGCGACCCCTGTGCTGACCCGGCCTCTGGCGCTTGGGGCCGACTTGGTCATGCATTCGGCGACAAAGTATCTGAACGGCCACAGCGATGTGATCGCCGGGACGGTGACGACGACGCGGGAGGACGCGTTGTGGGCGCGGTTGCGCACGGCACGCAGCAGCGGCGGCGCTATTCTAGGGAGTTTCGAAGCCTATCTCCTGCTGCGCGGCATGCGAACCTTGTTCCCGCGAGTCGAGCGCGCCTGCCGCTCGGCCCAGCAAATCGCCGAGGCGCTGTCGCAAAATCCGCAGGTGCTGGACGTGCTGTACCCGGGGCTGCCGAGACACCCCGGTCACGCGGTTGCGGCGCGCCAGATGACCGGCGGCTTTGGCGGCATGCTCAGTATACGCGTCCGTGGCGGCGCCGAAGCCGCGATAGCCGCGGCGGCGCGGGTCGAAGTCTGGAAACGGGCGACCTCGCTCGGCGGTGTCGAGAGCCTGATCGAGCACCGCGCCTCGGTCGAAGGCGCCGACAGCCCGGCCCCGGCCGACCTGTTGCGCCTCTCGGTCGGGATCGAGGACCCCAGCGATTTGATTGCCGACCTCGAATCGGCTCTTGGCGGGTGAAACGGGCCACACGAGACCAAATACGCTCGATTCGCCATTTTTCGGCTGTCAACTCTTGCAGAAAGCCTGCCGACGGTTGCAATTCGTTGCTTGTGCAGTCGAGCCGCGTAATATTAACGAATGTCTGCATTTGGCGCCGATCCTCAATCGGAGAGCGAGCCGCTTCGGCGAGAAAGCCGGATCTGGGGGCTGATCCGCAGGACACTCCCCCTCGGCAGATCGATCGGCTCCGTGCTCTATCTGATATCGGTCGGACTAATAGCCGGCTGGATCATCGCTGTTTTCTTTGGCGTCGGGATTTTTTCCCTCATGCCCCGATCGGCGACACTGGCCTCCGGTTCGAGCCCAGGTGGGACCAGCTTTGACGAGTCATCAGCGGAAACGCCTTGGCTAATGCAATCAACGAGCAGGCTGGATCAACTTTCCAGCCCGCTAAATCCCGTGCCGCCTCAACCGAAGGGCGCCGCCGCTGCGGATAAGCGTCCACCCGTCGTGATGCCCGAGAGCACTATTACCACGAATGTAATTCCGCGCCAGACGCCGGCCGACGCGACCGTCGCTCACACTGCGGAAGAGCCCACGGGGCAAGCGTTTACGGTGGAGCTCGGCAATGCCACTACGGCCACCGGCGAAGTGGCCCCGATGCTCGCGCCCCAAGGTCAGCTTTCTACCGCGCCCGCACCGCGGGATGCCTCGCAACCTTCCCATTCTCCGTCATCCCGCAAGGCGCCGCAGCGGCGATCCTCAAATAGCCGGACGGCGCAGCCGCATGCCCCAGTGAACGCAATTGAAGACGTGTTGCAAAAGCACTCCGGCCTTCTCAAGTGAGGCGTTTGCGGGATGCTGACGACACTCGATCGCTGTGATCAGGAGCTGGTGGAAAAAGCGCGGGAGGCCGCCGCCCGAGCCTATGCTCCCTATTCGCTGTTTGCGGTGGGTGCGGCCGTACGCAGCAAATCGGGAGCGATATATGCCGGCGCGAACCTCGAAAACGCCTCCTCCGGCCTGACGATTTGCGCCGAGGCAGCCGCGCTGAGCTCAGCCAATTCCGCGGGCGATCCCGAGATCGACGCGCTCGCGGTCGTGGGCTTCAATTTCACAGATACGGCGGCGGGCGCCTCGCGCGTAGTTGCGCCTTGCGGGTCGTGCCGCCAGCTCATCGCCGAGGCCGCGCAGCGAGGAAACCGCAACGTGCGCATAATCTGTTGCAATGGGCAACTCAGCAGGATCGTCGTCTGGACGATTGACGAATTATTGCCGAACGCCTTTGGACCCGAGAATTTGGCGGTCGGCCGACAGTGGCCGGCGTTGCAGGCAGACTTGCGCGCGTGCGTGCAGCGGCTGATCGCGACCCGCGAAAAGCAGTAGTGAGCTCTGGTCGGATCTTGGGGCTGAGGCTGGCTGCTTGCCTGCGCACGCCCGGGGGTTATAGTCGATTTGTTGCTTATTTCCCTGTCGAGGGGGCGCCAATGCCGCTGCGATCGCCAATTGCGTGGATGACGCTCCTACTCCTGGCGCTCCTCCCCGGGTCTGGCCGAGCGGCCGGGTTTGTCGACGCGGCCGAGCGCTACGTGATGGTGCCCGATCGCATCGGGCGAGTTATGACGGCGAACCCGGCGGCGGACGTCCTCGTCTTTGTGCTGGCTCCGGAGAAGCTCTTGGGGTGGAGCGCGCCGCTGTCCCGCGGGCAGCGGGCTTATATCCCGGCGAAATTCGCCCGGCTGCCCATCGTCGGCGGAACAGTGCGGCCGAACCCGGCGGAGACCGTCCAGATGGTCGCGCGGATGCGCCCCGACCTGATCATCGAGGCGGGCCCGGTCTCACCGGAAGCTGCGGCGCGCGCCGAACAAATCCAGCAGCAGACCGGGGTCCCCTACGTCCTTCTCGACAACGGCATCCAAGCTACACCCGGAACATTGCGGACCATCGGTGCGATGCTCGGTGTCGCCGAGCGCGGCAATGATCTCGCCATCTACACCGATAACGCCATCGATGCGCTGCGCGGCAGATTGCTGATCGCACCTGCCGACGAGCGGCCGCTCGTCTATTATGGTCGTGGATCGGACGGGCTCGAAACCGGTCTCGGCGGCTCGCAGGCGATGGCCGACATCGACCAGGCGGGGGTCATCAATGTCGCCGCCCGCCTCGGTCGGGGCGAGCTGACGAGGGTCACGCGCGACCAGGTCGTTGACTGGGACCCGGCAATCATCGTTGCCGAGCAACCCAGCTTTTATGGGTCCCTGCGGCGCAGCACCGCGTGGCGCGGCCTGATCGCGGTGGCCAACAAGCGGGTCTATCTGGAGCCGGCCGACCCCTTTGGGTGGATCGACGATCCCCCGGGCGTGAATCGCATCATCGGGTTGTATTGGCTTACCGCCCTCTTCTATCCCGATCAGTACCAGGAAGATTTGCGGGCCATCGCCCGCGAGTTCTACGACAGGTTCTACGGCATAAAGTTGACCGATCGCCAGCTCGAAGCGCTGGTCCGCTCGGCGGAAGCGCGACCGGGCGGCGGATCCCAGCAGCTGGGTGTCCCGTTGCTGGGTGCCGAGCCCGTGCCGTTCCCCAATGCCGCGCCAAATGCGCGGGCACCGAGCGGCCGGCCTCCCGGACGCGGACGCGCCGCGCCGGGACTGCCGAACCCACTGGGCCTCCCGCCCCAATAGCGCTCGGGCGCGCCGCCGCTCACGATTCGGTCGCCCGCACAAAGCAGAGGATCCCGCGCTGCGGGGTCCAGCACACAACGGCGCGACCGGTCGGATTGTCGGTGCGCTGTAAAATCTTGTCGGGCGGCACCGCGAACCAGGCTTCGCCAATCAATGCCTCGTAATGGTCGCCTTCGATACGGTAGTCGGTGGCGCGGCAGTCCGATACCGAGCAGCAAGAGATGCTGGTGCCGGGCTGAACGAGGCTGCGGAACCATGGTGCGAGTGCGGGATCGGCATTTGGCGGAGGGTCAGCAATGGCCGTGCCGGCGAGGAGCATCACCGCAGCAAGAAAGAACGGCCTCATCACTCGCGCCGCCGGCTTTCCGAAGGAGCGCACGCCATTTCATGACCTCCAACCCGGGAGGCGGGACGCCAGATTAGAGCAACGCCGCGGCGATGCTCAAAGCCCTCGACCCCCACCGTGCAAGAACGCGGCCGGTCAAACGCCGGTTGCGCTCAGGCCGGTCCGCTACGGGAGCCCTCAGTCGGGGTTTTTACGACTGCAATGATTATACCGATCAGCAGAGCCATCAGAGCATCAGTGATCTCCGCGGAGCGGCCGGGGAGATAGGTTTCCGCCCAGCTGGCGGCAAATAGCATGATCGCGACGAGAATAGTGGACACCCCGGATCGCAATCCACTCTTGTCGAGCAACCATATCAAGGCCCCGTAGATAAACGCCTTTTCGAGAAAAGACGTTATGTTGACCTCGACCGAGCCGTACAGAAAGCTGCGAAATGGCACCCAGCCGAACGCCCGGCCGTAGGCGCTGAACTGGAACGGTTCCAGCCGCTCGGCAACGACGTAGGCCGAGAACAGCAGCGCAGTGGCGATGGCCCGGATCCGCGCACTGACGCTGATGGCGAGCAAAAGCCACACGGCAAGAGCAATCGCCGCTCCGCCGATCTCCGCGGCGCTCAGCGTCTTACCGATGATCACCACTCTGGCGGCCAGCACAGCGGCGATAAACAGTGGAAAGAGCAGCCACCCGCGCCGCACTCCGCCAACCAACTCGATCAGGCTGCCCACCGTCAGCCAGATCGCGGTGTAGCGAAACAGGTCATAGCCGGTCGGGCGCGGGTGGAAAAAGACCGGCTTCAGCGCGTCCCAATATTTGTGCAGGTCGATCGTGGGCACATAAGGGTACAGCCGGTAAGCGAGCCATAGCCCGAGCAGCAGGCAAGGAACGCGGTTGGCCGCTATCTCGCGAATTGGCAGCCAGAGAAAATGTCCGCCGCCGAAATTTCCGACGATTGCGCCCAGCAGCGTCCCGATCAGGTTCGCATAGACGTCGTCGGCTGCAGATACCCGCTCTGCGATATAGTACTGCGTCAGCTCCATCGTCGTGCTGAGAGCCCCGCCGGCGAGCGTAACGAGCAGGATCCGCGGCAAAGTGCGGCCGCTTCCGGCAACCGCGAGGCTCAAGAAAAAACCGAGCGGTAGGTACAGGAATATGTTTGCAATGAAGTCGCCGCGGCCTGGCGTTTCCGCCCAACTCTGTACCAGATGTTTTAGCGGACCAACGCCGCCTTCGGGGTGATAGAAGGTGAACGGGTAGAGAGAACCGTAAAGGATGACGGCGGCGATGATCGCTGCCGCAATCAGAAACCCTTTATTGAATCCGTGTGCGCCGCGGGAAGCCGATGGCCGATTTGCGGGCGTGCTCACTCCATCGGCAGCCCCGGATGCACCGCCCTTCCATCGCCGAGCGGCGTAAATTGCGGAGCGAGCGCCGGGATCGCAACCTCGGCAAGGGTTTCCGGCGTCCAGCCGCCCTGGCGGTGCACCATGCGGACAGGCCGCATATGACCGTAGAGCGATAGTTCGCCGGCGCGCTGATGAAATACTTGGCCGTTGACTTGGCTCGCCTGCTCGGAGGCGAGAAAGACGCAGAGCGGGGCGATTGCGTCGGCCCGGCTGCGGCGCAGCCGCTCCTCGCGCACCTCCGCCGCTTGCGGGTCCTTTGGCGTCGGGACCGAGCGGGTCATGCGGGTGTCCGCCGATGGGCAGATCACATTGACGGTGATCCCTCTGGAGGCGTTTTCCATCGCAACGACACGGGCCAGCGCGACGATCCCGAGCTTCGCCGCACCGTAATTGCATTGACCGACATTGCCGAGCAGTCCCGAGGTCGACGAAACCATGATGATCCGACCGTAATTCTGCTCGCGAAACAGGTTTATCGCCGCTCGGTTGAGGTTGAAGTGGCCGGTCAGGTGCACATCGATGACGGCCTGCCAATCCTCGGGGAACATGTTATGGAACATCTTGTCGCGCAGGATGCCGGCAGCGTTGAAGACGATGTGCAGCCCGCCGAAAGTGTCGCGCGCCTGCTGCACCATCGCCAGGCAGTCGTCAAATTTGGCGACCGAGCCGTAATTGGCGGCCGCCTCGCCGCCCGCGGCCTTGATCTGGTCGACGATTTCTTGCGCCGGCGTCTGGTCCGAGCCCTCGCCGCTGCCGCTGGTGCCGGGATCGTTGATGACGACCTTGGCACCGTTCGCGGCCATCAGCTTGGCAACTTCGGCCCCGACCCCGCGGCCTGCTCCCGCACAGATCGCGACCCGCCCTTCGAGCATCCCCATCCGTCACATTCCCTCGCTTCGATCCTCGCGCGGTTGTCGCGGGCTGCACGGTTTTTGTCAATCGAACCCGCGGCGAATGCGGCATAATCGCCGTCGCGGAACACCATAGGGCGAAGCGCGGGGGAGCCGATGGCTAACGTGACGGTGTATTTTGCCACAAATCGGGTGCCGCAAGGCGCGACGACCGACTGGCACAGCTATCAGGCCAACGTCCTGCCGCCGACGGATCCGAGCCAGATCATCTACGCCGAGGCGTTTGTCGAGGGGACCGACCTGGCTGTCGAGGGCAGCGGCACGATCACCGCGATCTCGCATCCCCAGACGGGCGGGTTTGAAACCGGGGTTGCTCAGGACATCGTCGGCTCGGGAAAGAACATCCTTGTTTTCATTCACGGTTTCGCCAATTCATTCCTCAATTCGATCGCCCGCGCGGCTTACAATCGCGAGTGGTTCGCCGCCTCGGGCGCGAACGCCGCCGACACCACAGTCCTCGCCTTCAGCTGGCCGTCTTTGGGTCAGCTGTTCGCCGCGCCGCCGCACCTTCTTCCCGACGACTACCTGCGGGACCAGGCTCAGGCCGGCCGCTCGGCCTTCCACATCGCGAGCTTTTTCGCCAACCTCCAGCCGTTGCTGACGCAGGTGCGCAACGAGGGAAGGCGGGTCTTTCTGCTCGCCCACAGCATGGGCAATTTCGCCCTGGCGGCAGCGGTCGAAAGCTGGTTCAGCCACGGCAACCCAGCAGTCACATTGTTTGACGAGGTGTTCCTGCCGGCAGCCGACGAGCGTTGGGACAGTTTCACTCTTCCGATCGGAGCGAGGTTGACCCGGCTGCCCGCTCTCACCCCGCGAATTTCGATCTACTACAGTATTCGAGACATCGCTCTATACCTCAGCGTCTCGGTAAATTTTATTCCGCGAGCTGGGGCACGAAGGCCCGATCCACAAGACCGATGCCGCGGTCTACCCGCCGGCGCGATTTCGAATCCTCGATTGCGCCGGGGTCAACGACTATGATTTGTGGAACCCCCCGGATGCGAGCCACCAGTATTACCGCCGCTCGCCCAAGGTGCGCGCCGACATCGTTGCCGCGATGCGCAAAGACCCGAACCTGCCTAGCGGTCTGATCCAGCTGTAACGAAGCGCGGGCCGCCGTCTGTGCCGTTCAGAACTGTCAACAGGCTGGATGAATGACCGGGTGCCCGCCGGCTCGGCAATTTGCTAATTGACAGCCAAGATGCCGCCTTCGACGGAGATGCTGATGAGGATCGCCATGATCGGTGCCGGCAATGTCGGGTCGGCGCTCGGGCGCGCCTGGCTGGGCAGCGGAGAGGACGTGATCTTTGGTGTGCCGAACCCTGCTGACCCCAAATACCGTTCGCTGCCCGAGGAGAAGATGCGCACAGCGCCGGAAGCGGCTCGAGGTGCCGAGATCATTGTCCTCGCGACACCTTGGCCGGCCACCGAGGCAGCGGTGAAGAGCCTCGGTGATCTCTCCGGCAAGATCGTCATCGATTGCACCAATCCTCTCGGCATGGGGCCGGATGGTTTGGAGCTCGTGCTCGGACACTCGACCTCGGCCGGCGAGCAAGTGGCGTCCTGGGCGCCCACCGCAGCGGTGTTCAAGACGCTCAACCAGATCGGGGCCGAAAGCATGGATAAGGCCGCGCGGTTTCCGGTTCGCCCGGTCATGTTCATTGCCGGCGATGATCCGTCGAAAAAGCCGGTTGTGATGTCACTGGTCGCGAAGCTCGGCTTCGAGCCGGTTGATGCCGGCCCACTGCGGATTGCGCGTCTACTCGAACCCTATGGCATGCTGTGGATCGACCAGGCCCTCAATCGCGGTCGCGGACAGAGCTTTGCCTTCGCGATTACCAACCGATCCGGAGCTTCCTGAACCTGCAGTCGTGAGGGCGGCTCGACAAGGCACCGGCGCCCGGCTACAAGCCGGCGATGAGCTGGCTTACCAATTTTGTGCTGCCGAAGATCAGGGCGGTCGTCAGCAGGAAAGGCGGTGCCGGAAAATCTCTGGCACAAATGCCCAGGCTGCGAGCAGATGCTGTTCTATCGCGAGCTCGAAGCCAATCTTCATGTGTGCCGCAACTGTGGTCATCATTTGCGCATTGGCGCCGAGCGGCGCTTGAAGATGCTGTTCGACGATGGCGCTTTTACCCGGATCGAGCTGCCCCGGACGACGGTCGATCCGCTGCGGTTCCGCGACCGCAAACGCTACACCGACCGCCTGAAGGAAGCGCAAGCGGCGCTCGGTCCGCGCAGTGACGCGGTGGTCGTTGCGCACGGGCGGATCGGCAGCGTGCCGGCGGTGATCGCCGCTTTCGAGTTTGCCTTCATGGGCGGATCGATGGGCGTCGCCGCCGGTGAAGCGATGCTCGCGGCCGCCAAGCTCGCGGTGTTGCAGGAGGCGGCGCTGATCGTCGTTCCGGCATCGGGCGGCGCGCGCATGCAGGAGGGCGTGCTGTCATTGGTGCAGATGCCGCGCACTATCATCGCGGCCGAGATGGTCAAGGAGGCGGGCCTTCCCTACATCGTCGTGTTGACCAATCCGACGACCGGCGGCGTCTCGGCGTCCTTTGCGATGGTCGGCGACATCACGCTCGCCGAGCCCGGGGCGGTCATCGGCTTTGCCGGCGCTCGGGTCATCGAGGAGACAATTCACGAAAAGCTGCCCGACGGATTTCAGCGCGCGGAGTATTTGCTCGACCACGGCATGGTCGACCAGGTCGTGCCGCGCGCCGAATTGCACGCGACATTGGCGCGAATTCTCGGCCTGCTCCGGAACCCGCAGCCGCCGGCTGCGGATGTTCCGCAGATCGCAGCCCTGCCGGATTTGAGCGCGGCAGAGTGACGGCGCCAACCAGCGACCGGGTTCTGGAGCGCCTCGGCCGGCTGCATCCGAAGCTGATCGATCTGTCGCTCGGCCGCGTCGAGCGGCTTCTCGCGGCGCTGGGCAATCCGCAGGACGCGCTTCCGCCTGTGGTGCACGTCGCCGGCACCAAAGGCAAAGGCTCGACGGTGGCGATGATGCGGGCCTCTATCGAGGCCGCGGGCTATCGCGTACATGCGTACATCTCGCCGCATCTCGTCCGTTTCCACGAGCGCATCCGGCTCGCTGGGCGGCTGATCGAGGAGGAGGCGCTGATCGCGCTTCTCGAAGAATGCGAGCGCGCCAACCGGGATGCGCCGATCACCTTCTTCGAGATCACGACCGCGGCGGCTTTTCTCGCCTTTGTCCGCACGCCGGCCGACATCGTGCTGCTCGAGGTCGGGCTCGGCGGCCGGCTCGACGCCACCAACGTCGTCCGCCGCCCCGCGGTCACCGCGATCACGCCGGTTTCGCTCGATCATCAGGCATTCCTTGGCGACACCGTCGCTGCGATCGCCGGCGAAAAGGCCGGGATTCTGAAACCCGGCGCGACGGCGGTCATCGCCCCGCAGCCGCGCGAGGCCGCGGCGGTCATCGAGGCCCGTGCCGAGGCGGTTTCGGCGCCGCTCTACCGGGCATGGCACGAGTGGCGCTGCGAGGTTGCCGGCGGAGGAATGCGCTATGAAGGCGAGCGCTGGCAGCTCGATCTCCCGCTGCCTTCGCTGATGGGTGCACACCAGGTCGTCAATGCCGGCACGGCTGTCGCCTGCCTCGAACGGCTATCGGGTTTTGATATCCCCGCTGAAGCCATCGCCAACGGCTTGCGTCACATCGACTGGCCGGCGCGGCTGCAGCTACTGCGCCGCGGGCCGCTGGTCGATGCGGTTCCGCCTGATTGGGAATTGTGGCTCGACGGCGGCCACAACCCGTTGGCCGGTGAGATCCTCGGTGATGTCGCTGCGGGCTGGCGCGACCGTCCGCTCTATCTCATCGTCGGCATGATGAACACTAAGGACGCCGCCGGGTTTATCGCCCCGCTGGCCACGCACGCCCGAGCGCTATGGGCGGTCACGATCCCGGGAGAGAAGAATGCGCTTCCCGCCGAGGCGATCGCGGATGCTGCGGGCTCGGCCGGGCTCCCGGCGCAGACGGCGGATTCGGTTCTCGCCGCAATTCGCGATATTCCCGTGCATGACGGCAACGGGCGCGTCCTGATCTGCGGCTCGCTCTATTTCGCAGGGAAGGTGCTCGCCGAGAACGGCTGAAAAAGGGAGGTTCGCAATGATTTACAGCACCGATCGCATACTGACGGCTCATGCGGGGTCCCTTCCGCGCCCCGACGATCTGCGGGAGATGGTTTTGGCAAAAGCACGCGGCGAGCCTATTGACCAAGCGGCGCTCGACGCGCGCCTGCGGTCGGCGGTGGCGGAGATCGTCGAGCGGCAGGTCGCGTGCGGTCTCGACGTCATAAACGACGGCGAATTGTCGAAGCCGAACTTCACCGATTACGTCTCGGCGCGGATCTCGGGCTGCCAAAATCGGCCGGGCACCGGTTTCCGCCGGCTCAGCATGACCGCGCGGGACGAAACGAAATTCGCCGAATATTTTGCGGCGCATCCGCGCCCACGCTACTCCGGCGGCCAGATGATGCCGGTCTGCATCGACAAGCTGCGTTATGTCGGTCAGGCCGAGCTCGCGCGCGACCTCGACAATTTCAAGGCGGCTCTCGCCGGAGTGACCGTTGCAGAAGCCTTTCTGCCGGCGAACACGCCGGGCACGATCGAGCACTGGATGGGGAACGAACATTACGAGAGCGACGAAGCGTTCCTGTTGGCGATCGCCGAGGCGATGCGCGAGGAATACAACGCGATCGTCGATGCGGGTTTCCTGCTGCAGATCGACGATCCCGACCTCCCGGACGGCTGGGCTTGCCTGCCCAAAATCACGGTCCCGGAGTATCGCAAATACGCCGCGCTGCGGATCGACGCGTTGAACCATGCGCTGCGCGATATTCCGAAGGAGAAAGTCAGATTGCATGTGTGCTGGGGCAGCTTTCACGGGCCCCACCACGACGACATTCCACTCCGGGACATCATCGATCTGATCTTCCGGGTGCGCGCCGGGAGCTATTCGATCGAGGCGTCGAACCCTTGCCACGAGCACGAATGGCAGGTGTTCGAAGAAGTGAAGCTTCCGGAAGGCGCCACATTCGTCCCAGGGGTCGTCGGCCACTGCACCGACTTTATCGAGCACCCCGATCTGGTGGCCGAGCGCCTGGTGCGCTACGCCAAGCTAGTCGGCCGCGAGAACGTGCTCGCCGGCACCGATTGCGGTCTCGGCACCCGGGTCGGCCACCCCTCGATCTGCTGGGCCAAGTTCGAAGCTATGGCCGAAGGAGCGCGACGCGCGACAAAGATCCTCTGGGGCCGTGCCTAGCTATCCCGTTATCGAATGAGCCTGGCCAGTGATTGCGGTGTTTACCTCAAAGGAGAAGGCCAGGTTGGAGGCAAGAAATGCACCGGATATGTCTTGTTGCGGCAGCGGTTCTTGGTTTCGGCGCAGTCGCCGCCGCGGCCGAGGAGCCGGGCGGCCGCCCGGAGGCCGGTCAGCCGGTGACGCCCGCCGTGCCGCCGGCGAGCGGAACCCTCAGCTCCGATCTGAACCGGTCGGGCGGCGTGATCACCCCGCCTGCCGGCATAGATCCCGAAATCAAGCAGACCCCACCTGCTACCGGCTCGACAATGCCGATAATCCCGCCGCCGGGCACTCCGGGCGGCAACCCGGCGGTCAAACCGAAATAACTCCTGCGTCGGTGCCGCTCAACAGCGTCCGTCGAAGCTGAGCTGCGGATCGCAAAAACCCGAGTGAGACCGATCAGACCGGCCGCCTCGCTCCTGCGATGACCGGGACGGCATCCACCCTCGCACTGTTGCAAGCTGGCCGCCGCGCCGGTCAGTACCGAAGAACCACAACCGCCACGCAGATCGCTATTCCGCTGAGCAACACGGTTGGGGCACCCAGTCGCTGGCGGAGGGTAGCGCTGAACGGCGCCAGTTTCGAAATCTGCTCTAAGCCGTGGCGCCGAGCATCTCGCGGATGTCGGGCAGGTGCTCGCGGCCCCAGAATATTTCGCCGGCAAGTACGAAGGTTGGCACGCCGAACACGCCGATCGCCTCGGCGGCATGGCAGATGCCGTCCAGCTCCGCACGCCCCGGACCCGCTGAATAATCCGGGAAACCCGCGGGATCGGCGCCGGCTTCCGTCAACACCCCGCCGATCGCGCCGGCATCCTCGATGTCGAGCTCGCGCTTCCAGAAGCGTTCGAAGATCGCGTCGTGATAGCGGCGGAAGACTGTGTCTCCCTGGCGCTTCGCGTACAGCATGCCGCATAGGGCGAGGGTCGAGTCCCAGATCTTCTGCGGGCCGCGGATGACGAGGCCCCGTTTGCGGGCTTGCCGGCGGCAGTCCATGTAGCTGTAGCGCACTCGGCGCCATTGATGGGCGTTGCGCTGTTCCTCGATGACGCGACCACTATCGTCGAGCCGGGCTGAGCCGAGAAAGCTCGGGATGTCGAGCCTATCTGGCAGCCAATCGATGCGCACCGGAAAGTCCCGTTCCAATTCATAAACCAGGTCCGTAGCCAAATATGCGTAGGGGCTCTTGTAGTCGGTGTAGACGGCCACGGTTTGCGGCTCGGCCATCTTACAATGGTCGCGCAAATTCCTTCCGGGCCGACTCTTCATCGCCGCACTCTATCGCGTTCGCCATGTCCTCTAATTCGGCGGCCCATAAACGCAGCTGAATTCTCAGTTCCGGTTCGACCGGACGATCGAGAAGTTCACGACAACGCTTTGCCTCTTCCCGATATTTCAGGGGCGTTTTCACGGATCTCTCCCATGATTACCTTCCCCCCGCTGATTGGCGCAAAGCCGTTTGTTTGGCGCCAGGATCTATTTCTGTTCCGCGCGGCTATCGAAATCGCTCGTGCCGGCGGCATTTGTCAGTGATCCCGCTCCCGCACCCCTCGGCAGCATGCTGGATCCGGTCCCCGCACCGGTGTTGCC
Organism: uncultured Alphaproteobacteria bacterium; assembly: GCA_963812675.1. Classification (GTDB taxonomy): domain Bacteria; phylum Pseudomonadota; class Alphaproteobacteria; order ATCC43930; family CGMCC-115725; genus AP-15. The sequence continues at coordinate 226,941 of CAWEWR010000011.1, forward strand.
GATCAACGCGTCCGCGGTCTGTTGATCAAGCCTCGCCGTCCGCTGGAGATCGTTGCTCTGTTGGAACTGCAAAAGCGCCTGCCTTGTCTCTGGGCCTACTACGCCGTCGAGAGAGCCGTTGTAGAGCCCGATCGTGCGAAGCTCTACCTGCGCCCAGCGAACGTCGTCTTTCGAGGGATGCGCGGCATTTAGCCAATGGTGCGAAGTTCCGGGCGCCGAAGGCATGTTCGCATTCGCAACATCATCGGCATCCGCCGTAAAATCCAGAGCGGCGCCGCCGATCCCTAATGCCAATACCGAAGCCGTGCCAAGGATCAATTTTCTCATCATGCTCATCTCCCGTGTCTCGCAGTTTGGTAAAATCGTCGAGCTACTATTTAGAACGATTGCACCGCCAACCACGTTCCTCGCGGGGAGGTGTGTCAGATTTGGGACAAGCGGAACGGGTCTATGCGATGGCGGCCTAGGCGATAGCGGTACCGCCTCGGCCGATCTCGGCGGCGGTGGTGCGGGCGCGGGCGGCGGCGTCGCGCGCCATTTCGGCGCACAGGCCGGTATAGGCGGTCGGGTCGAGCAAGGCGGCGATCTGCTTTGCATCCAGATGCGCGGTCACGCGCGGATCGGCGGCCAACAGCTCGGCAAAGGACCGGCCTTCGACAAAGGCCGCCTGCGCGGCGTCGTAGACGACGTCGTGGGCGTGTTGGCGGCCGATTTGGGCGCCGAGGTTGAGCATGATTGCTTCGGCCATGATGAGGCCGCCGCCGAGATCGAGGTTGCGCCGCATGCGCTCCGGGTCGAGGCGCAGGCCCCGCATCACCTCGACGAGGCGGCTCAATGCGTCGCCCAGCGCGATCGCGGCGCGCGCCTCGGCCGCCTCCATGATCAGGCTTGTCGTGCGGTCGGCCTCGTGCTCGGCCTGCATCGCCTCCAATGCCAACGGCACGCTGGCGCGGACCTCGGCCGCAGCGGCGATGATGTCCTGGCAGAGCTTGGGGTTGCGCTTTTGCGGCATCGTCGAGCTGCCGACCGTGCCGGGCGGCACGGGCTCCTCGACCTCGCCGAATTCGGTTTTCATCAAGGTGTAGATCTCGCGCGCAATCTTGCTGCAGGTCGCTGCGAGAAGACCGAAGAGGCAGATATTCTCGGCGAGATGGTCGCCCAATGTGCGCGACGGCACCCGCATCGGCTCCATGCCGAGATGCTTGCCCATCCCAGCCTGCACCGCCGGGCCCTGCGCGCCGAGCGAGGCGAAGGTGCCGGCGCCGCCGCCGAGCATCGCGACAAAGAGTCGGGGCGCAACCTGCCGCAGCCGCTCGACATGGCGGATCATCTCGTCGATCCACACCGCCGGCTTGTAGCCGAAAGTCGCCGGCAACGCGTGCTGGCCGTGCGTGCGCCCGGCGATCGGCATGTCGGCGCCGCGCTCGGCAAGGTCAGCCATCGCCGAGAGCGCCTCGCCGATCAGCCCCAGAAGGATACGGTGCGTCTGGCGCAATACCAGCAAGTCGCCGGTCTGCGTGATATTCTGCGTCGTGGCGCCCCAATGCACCCAGCCGCCATAGGGCTCGCCGGTAACGCGGCTCAGTTCCCAAACCAACGGCACGATCGTATGGCCGGTGCGGGCGAACCCCTCGTCGATCCGCGCGCGGTCGAGCAATTCGAGGCGCGCGGCGCGCCCGATCGCGTCCGCTGCGCCGGTAGGGATGATCCCCAGCTCCTCCTGCGCCTTGGCGAGCGCCGCCTCGACATCGAGCCAGGCCTGCCATCGGTTCTCCAGCCGATAGAGCGCGCGGATCCCCGGATCTGACACGCGGGCGGCGGTCGGGAGTTCGTCACTCATGGGTTGGTTCCCTCCCCGCGTCACCCACGGGCCTGGCGTTGCCAAGCCCGCAGGAAACGCGCCTCGCTGCTATCGGTCCTCAGGGGGCTGCTATCGGTCCAGGGGTAAGGGAAATCGGGGTATCAGGGGTAGGGGTAACCGGGTAATAGGGGTTATAGGACGGGTACGGGTAAGTATACGCCGGATAGGCGACGTACGGGTAGCTGGTGTAGGGATAGCCGTAGTAATAGGGGTTTGGGCGAGAAAATGCACTTGGCACTCCAAGCCCGGCGCACACCAAACCGAGGTCCACACCCAAGCACTGGGCCTTCGCGGGGGCCAATGGAAGCGCCAGACTGCCCAGACTTAACGCTGCTACGGCAAGCGTTCCGACCAATCCGAACCGATGGTTTCTTACGCTAGTCGACATGGTACCTCCGGTTTTCTAGTCGAGATCTTGCATCTCTTACTCAACGGCTGTGATGTCCTTGCGGTTCCGCGAGGATGTCTTTTCCCCGGCTCGGCGTTGCTATCCTGCGCCGGGCGCAGCGGTGTGTCTTGACGCACGGGCGGCCCCGGCTTCACGCTGCTGCGCGGAACGAGCGGTCGCGATAAGCCTGACCTACCAAGCGTTTGGTTCGGTTGACGCGCGCTCGTCTCCCCGTCAGTCTGCGGCTATCGCTGCTGAGGACATAGAGCCATGAAGCTGATGTGGTTTCACCTGATGCCCTACACCGAGCTGCCGGAGGATTTCCGCGAGAAGCATCCCTCGGTGTGGGTCGACATCCATTCCTCGCTGTTCGACCCGCTCCGCGCCCATCACATGTACAACGACTTCATGGACGAGCTCGAATTCGCCGCCGAATGCGGCTTCGACGCGGTCTGCGTCAACGAGCACCATTCCAACGGCTACGGCCTGATGCCGTCGCCCAATCTGATCGCCTCGGCGCTGTCCCGCCGCACCACGGATACAGCGCTGTGCGTCATGGGCAACTCACTGGCGCTCTACAACCCGCCGACGCGCGTCGCGGAAGAATTCGCGATGATCGACTGCATCTCCGGCGGGCGGCTGATCGCCGGCTTCCCGGTCGGGACGCCGATGGATACGTGTTTTGCTTACGGCCAGAACCCGAGCATGCTGCGCGACCGCTATTACGAGGCGCATGATCTCGTGATGCGCGCCTGGACGGAGCAGGACACCTTTGCGTTCAACGGCCGCTTTAACCATCAGCGCTATGTCAACATCCGGCCGCGTCCGGTGCAGAAGCCGCACCCGCCCGTATGGATCCCGGGCGGCGGATCGGTCGAGACGTGGCAGTGGTGCGCGCAGATGGACTACGTCTACGCGTACCTGTCCTATTTCGGCTTCAAGGACGGCCGCGCCACGATGCACGGCTTCTGGGAGGAGATGGACCGGCTCGGCAAAGAGCGGAACCCCTATCGCGCCGGCTTTCTGCAATCCGTCGGCGTCGCCGAGAGCCGTGAGGAGGCGATGCGGCTCTACCGCGAGCCGGCGGAATATTTCTACGGCCGCTGCCTGCGCGTCGACCCGCGCTGGGCGATGCCGCCCGGCTACATCACCGAGGCGACGCAGCGCGCCGGCATCATCGGCCAGATCGGCCGCGCCGCGAGCCTCCAGGCCCGCCAGGCGGCGCGCTCGACGACGCGCATGGAGGACATCGTCGAGCGCGGCTACGTCGTCATCGGCTCGCCCGAGGAGGTCGTCGAGCAACTGACCGAACTGGCGACCGACCTCAATGTCGGCCACCTGATGCTGCTGATGCAGTTCGGCAACATGGGCAAGGACTTGGCGGCGTACAACACCAAGCTTTTCGCCGAGCGCGTGCTGCCGCACCTCCGCGGCCTCTTCTCAGAATGGGAGGACCGCTGGTGGCCGCAGCCGATGCCCCGCCCCGAACGCGCCGAGGTCCCGGCCTTTCAGTCACCCCTGGCCGCCGAATAGCCCAGGCACACGGCGAACCAGCGCGAAATCGACCCTTCCGGCTTCCAGGATCGCGCCGCAAGTCCCTGAGCATTGTGGTACCGGCGGAACATGCCCAGACCGAACAGACCAACTACTAGGATCGCGAGCGAGGTTGGCTCAGGGACCGGGTCGATTGTCTCGAACCCGGATTGCGCAAAATTCAAGGTGGGCGTGAACAGGTCTGTGCTGCCGTCGGTACTCCCGAGTGCAGTCAAGATGCCGTTGAAGCTGGCAAGCGTATTGCCGCTGCCAAAGGCGTATAAAGCCGTGACCGCGTCGCTGCTTGCGCCGCCGTGGGAGAATCCGAGCTCGACTTGCGGGTCGGCCAGCTCCGCGGGCGTCAGAGCGATTTGATTGATAATTGTCATCTGATTGAGGGCTTGGTCGAACCATTGGAACTGCAGCACGGGACCGGCATTTGTCTGGCGTAGCTGTATCTGAATGTTCCGACCTGGGATTCCTGCTATGCTGTTGGTGAGGAAAACGTCATATCTTCCCAATGCCGAAGGTACGGCGAGGTCGAACAAGGCGATCGCCGAGAACGTGTTCGCCGATGTCAAGGCATGCGCCCCGGCGGGGTTCGACCCGGTTTGAAGGGCAGCGGCAACCTCCTGGATGAGCGGGATGGATGGCGGAGCCTGAGCTATCAGGCGACCGTTCGCGGTATTGAGCTGTGCCTGGCCGTTGTTTGCGGTGGTTTCGGGCATCGAGCCCTGGACGAAGTAGTTCGCCGCTGTGCCGTCGGAGAAGGTCGTTCCCGAGGGGAGCGAGGTCCCCGACCCGCCGTTTAGCGTGGTATTCCGGTCGAAACTATCATCAAAGATGGTCGTTCCGTTCTGCACAACCGCAAACTCGTCGACATTGACGACGGTGGCTGCCGCATCGAGCGGATAAATCTGTGTGACGAGAGCGACCGATAGAAGCGCAACCGCAAGCCTCGTTTTCATGTCCGCCCTCCTTCGTCGATCCAATTTGGACGCCTTAGGCCAGGTGCGGGTAGGGCGCTATGAGGCGACGATAAAAAATTCTAAATTGTGCTAAATTCCCGAAAATTTGGACGCGTGTGGGAGACGCAGCCATGGACGCGCTCGCCGTCGGGGACGTCTTTCTGTTCGACGGCTTCCGCCTCGACCGGCGCGGCGGCGGTCTTTCCCGGCGCGACGAGCGTGGCGATTTCGTTCCAATGGCGACAGGCTCGCGCGCGCTCGATGTTCTCGGGGTGCTGGTCGAGCGGCCGGGCGATCTCGTCTCCAGGGAGGCAATCATCGCTGCCGTCTGGCCCTCGACGGTGGTCGAGGACGCCAACCTAAACATGCAGATCGCGGCGCTTCGCCGGGTCCTCGATGATGGGCGAGCGGCGGGCAGCTGCATCCAGACGGTGCCGGGACGCGGTTACCGCTTTACCGTGGCGGTCACTCGGGCCGAGGCAGAGGCGCGCGCCAATGCCGCGGCGCTTCCGCAAAGCGGCGTAGGCGCGCGGCCGCGCCTGTCGATCGTCGTGCTGCCTTTCGCCAACCTAAGCGACGACCGAGAGCAACAATATTTTGCCGATGCGATCACCGACGATCTGACGACAGCTCTGTCTCAGATCCGACATATGTTTGTGATCTCACGGAGCACTGCGTCCACCTTTAAGGACTTGCCTCTGCGCTCGAAGCAAATTGGCCGCGAGCTGGGCGTTCGCTATGTGCTGGAGGGAAGCGTCCGACGGTCGGGCAGCCGGGTCCGCATCAACGCCCAGCTGATCAATGCCGAGAGCGATGCGCATCTGTGGGCCGAGCGGTTCGATGGCGACACCCTCGATGCCTTCGCGTTGCAAAACGAGATCACGAGCCGGATAGCGATCGCGCTCAACACGGAGCTCGTAAATGCTGAGGTCGCTCGGCCCACCGTAAATCCCGATGCGCTGGACTATCTCCTTCGGGGACGCGCCGCATTCTCGAAACCCCCGACGCGAAGCAGTTTGGCGGAAGCGATCGACTGGACTGAGCGCGCGCTGGCGCTCGATCCACGGTCCGCGGAGGCACAGAGCTTGTTGGCATATGTGTACGCGTTCCGCGTCCTCAACCAAATGACCGACACGCGCGCTGTCGACATCGGCCGCGCCGAGGAGCTGGTCGCTCAAGCCCTGGCCGCATCGCCCCGCAACCCACTCGTGCACCTCGCCAAAGGCCAAGTGCTCCGCATGCAAGGCCGATACGAGGAAGCAATTCCCGAATATGAGACGGTGATCGCATCCGATCCTAATGCGACACTTGCAATAGCGGCCCTCGGCCATTGCAAACTCGCGACCGGGCCGTTAGAGGAGACCATAGCGCTCATGGAGCGGGCGATCCGCCTTAGTCCTCGCGACGCTCTGATCGGCGTTTGGTACTACGCGATCGGCCGCGTGCATCTGTTGGGATCACGGATTGATGAGGCAATCCTGTGGTTGGAAAGAGCGCGTCGCGCCAATCCGCAACAGACGTTCACGCATGCCTTTCTCGCTTCGGCCTATGCACTCAAAAACGCAACCGAACGTGCCGGCGCCGAACTCGCCGAAGCCCGTCGGCTCAGCATCGACGACCGTTTTGCAAGCATCGCCAGGTTGAAGGCCTACTGGTCCTTCGCCGTACCAGAGATCCGCGCCCTGCACGAGGCCACCTTCTTCGCCGGCCTGCGTAAGGCCGGGATGCCGGAGGGCTGACTTCGAGCGCCCCCGAGCGCGCGTTCGAGCGCACTGAGTGAGCGCGGCTCCGCGGTGCACGGCGCATCGGTTCGCGCTCGAACTTTGCCAGCGCGCCGCGCAGTCGGTTTGCGCGCAACGTCGGTGCGTGCGGTCAGCGGCGGGGGCCGTCGGCTCGGTAAATCAACTGGGGGACACCCCGATATCGCGTAATTCCGCTCTGCGTCATGCCGATTTTCTCCGCAACGTGCAGCGAGGCGCGGTTGTCCGGACGGATCATTGCGACGACCACACGAAGCCCGAATGGACCAAGAGCGCGCATGAGCACCGTGCGCGCGGCTTCCGTTGCAACACCCTGGCCCCATGCGAAACGATGCAATCGCCACCCGATCTGGGTGAAGCCTGTTTCATCCGACGGGCTGAGCCCGCAGAGTCCGAGCAACCCAGATGTGCTCCGCCATTCTATGGACCAGGAAGCATGCGGCTCGGGGCGTCCCTGCACGATGTTCCGCCTCACCTCTTCGCGGTGCGACGCCGAGTCGAGCGGTCCACCGATAAATTTGCGGACGACCGGGTCGGCGTCCATGGCCACGATTGCCTCCAGGTCGGAGAGCGTGCGCGCACGGAGGCGTAGCCGAGCGGTGTCCATTGTCATGGCGCCGGCGAGCGCGAGCTCCTTCCGCGCGTGCGGCAATGCCGACATGCTATCCCCTTCCGTCACCTGGCCGTGAAATATACGCTCAGTCAGTGGTAGGATGGGTTGAGCCCAGAGGCTGGGCAAGAATCCTTCGGCAACCGATCCACTCGTCTTCCCCGGCGAAAGCCGGGGTCCATCGTTGCGCCGCACGAGCTTGTGGTCGTTGGTAAGCTACTGCAACTGCTTGAGAAGTTGGGAGCAGCCGAGCCATGGATCCCGGCTTTCGCCGGGAAAACGGGAGCAGAAGTTGCCAATTTTTCATCTCGATCTGGATACATGCCCAGCCTCCCAGCGAAACCCTATCATCTTGCCCGTTTGCAAAGCTCGGTGGGTTTCGCGTTTGCTCAACCCACCCTACTGCTGTCGCTGACCTGCGCGTTCTGGAGAACCTACAGTTTTCTCTTGAACCTGCGGCGCAGACCGAATAGGCCAAGCAAGCCAGCCGCCAACAGAGCTATCGACGAAGGCTCGGGAGCCGGGGCGACACTCAGCTCCGAGTTGGGAAATCCGAAACTGTTGCTGTCGCCCGGGGTGACACCGAAATGCGTGAATGTACCCTGCGGGTAGTATCGGAACTGATCCGGCGCACCCACTTGGAAAAGATCCACTTCTGAAGTTCCCGGGAACGTCGATGAAGAGGGAATGAAATCGACGCCGGTAATGGGATTAAGGGGGTTTGCAAAGGCGAGTTGCGCGACACCGACCATGGTATCCGTTGTGATGAACGTCGGAAAGTCATAGACAAACAGCGTGAAGTTATTGGCCGGATTTAACACCGTGTAAATTACATCAGCGTGAACTTTCGAAGCCGTTGCTAACAAAAGACCTGAAACGAAGAGCAGGGGAATGGCGGTCTTTGGCATGGCGGTTACTCCGACGGTTGAACCGAAGGCGGCTGACGCTGCGGAAACGAACTGCCGTCGATCACGGTCGTACCCAGCCCTCGTCGGTTATGTCCAAAGCCGACCGCCTGGGCCGGGTTTGGCTCGAACAGGCGATAGAGCCCTGCTTGACGGAGTGGGCGCTATGAGGCGGCGATAAAAAATTCTAAATTGTGCTAAATTCCCGAAAATTTGGACGCGCGTGGGAGACGCAGCCATGGAAGCGCTCGCCGCCGGGGACGTCTTTCTGTTCGATGGCTTCCGTCTCGATCGCCGTGGCGGCGGTCTCTTCCGGCGCGACGCGCGTGGTGATTTCGTCCCAGTGGCGGCAGGATCGCGCGCACTCGAGGTTCTCGGGGTGCTGGTCGAGCGATCAGGCGATCTCGTCTCCAGGGACGTGATCATCGCTGCGGTCTGGCCGGCGACGGTGGTCGAGGACGCCAACCTGAACATGCAGATCGCAGCGCTTCGCCGGGTGCTCGATCAAGGGCGAGCAGAGGGTAGCTGCATCCAAACTGTTTCGGGACGCGGCTACCGGTTTGTCGCCCCGGTGACCCGGGCCAACCCCGCACCTTCGTCACAGTCCACCTCACCTTCAGGCAATGGGAGCGGCGCGCCAATTGTCGAGAACGAGCAACTGGGCGGCCCACACCTTCTGGGCCAGATCGATGCCCCGCCGCCCGCACCGGCAACGCGGGCGCGGCACTGGCTTCGGGGCGGCATCGCGGCGGCGCTCATCGGCGCCCTGGGCCTCGTAGCCGCCGCGGTTGGCTGGAATTGGCACTCGCCCTGGTTCGGCGACGCACGTCCGGCGCCTCGCTTGTCGATTGTCGTGCTGCCCTTTAGCAATCTCAGCGACGACCGCGAACAGCAATATTTCGCGGACGGGATCACCGAAGACCTGACGACTGATCTCTCGCGGCTCTCGCACATGTTGGTGATCTCGCGGAATACCGCGTTCACCTACCGGAACAGGCCGGTCGACACAAAGCAGATCGGCCACGAGCTGGGCATCCGCTATGTGCTCGAAGGGAGTGTCCAGCGCTCGGGCAACGAGGTCCGCGTCAGCGCCCAGCTGATCGATGCCGCGACCGATACGCATCTCTGGGCCGAGCGGTTCGACCACGACATTGGCGATCTGTTCGCCCTGCAAAACGAGATTACCGGCCGGATCGGAAATACCCTCAACCTGGAGCTGATGGCCGCAGAGGCCGCCCGGCCGACCATTCATCCCGACGCGCTGGACTATATTTTTCACGGACGCGCCGTGCTTTTCGGGAAGACCTTGTCGCGTGAAAATTCTGCGGAGGCGATCAGCCTCTTCGCGCACGCGTGGGCGCTCGATCCGCAATCGGCCGAGGCACAGACCTATTTGGCGGGCGCATTGGTGAACCGAGTGATCACGTCCATGACCAACTCGGCCGCGGCCGACCTCGCCTGTGCAGAAGAGCTGATCGACCAAGCTTTGCCGGTATCGCCCCGCTTCTCTTATGCGCATTACGTCAAGGCCTCCGTGCTGCGCGCGCAGAACCGTTGCGAGGAGGCTCTTCCGGAATTTGAGACCGCCCTCGCGCTCCTTCGGAACATGGTCGGCGCATTACAGGGTCTCGGCTGGTGCAAGCTCGTCACCGGGTCGATAGACGAGGTGATCCCGCTCGAAAACCAAGCCATTCGCCTCAGTCCCCGCGATCCCAACATCGGTTATCGTTATCTCCTAATTGGCACCGTACATTTGCTGCAATCGCGCACCGACGAAGCGATCGTCTGGCTGGAAAAAGGGCGCGGCAGCATGCCTGCCGTGCCGGTCTTGCACCGAGGGCTCGCCGCCGCCTATGCGCTCAGGGGCGACAGCGAACGCGCCGCCGCCGAACTTGCCGAAGCCAGGAGATTAAGCGGAGATCTTTATTCAAGCATCGCCCACCTGAAGGCCGGTGGATCGCGGGTGGTGCCGAAGATCCGCGCCCTTACGAAGCCACTTATTTCGCCGGCCTGCGCAAGGCCGGAATGCCAGAGGAGTGAAGCGGACCGGAATAGCGGCATAAGATCGCCACAGTCGCATTGTATGTTCACGAATTGGCGGCGATGAGAAACGTTATGCGCGTCACAACCATTCGGCGAAACCTCGCTGCTAATTTGCTGCAGATGCGTAGCATCGTGGCCATCGGGGTGCCCGCGGCGGGTACGAAAATTATGGTTGAGGAGTTGGGCATCCCTGATCTCGACCTGATAAAACAGGCGCAACAGGGCGCGTGCCCTGCCCCGAACCGGCCATTCTGATTTTGACAAACCAAGGGGGAGAGACGTTATGAAGCGCACTATCGCAGCCCTGCTGACGGCAGGCGGGTTCCTCGCCGCGTCCCTCTTGGCCGTACCGACGGCGCAGGCCGCGGACGTGCTTACGCTTACCTCGCCGGCGATCCAGGACAACGGCACCCTGGCGACAAAAAATGCGTGCAGCGACAAGCAGAGAAGCCCGAATTGTGTCGGCAAGAACATCTCGCCGCCGCTCGCCTGGTCGAACTCGCCGGATGGCACCAAGAGCTTTGCCCTCCTGCTGTTCGATCCCGAGGGCCGCGCCCCGGCCGGCGTGTCGCACATGGTGCTCTATGGGATCCCCGCCGATGTGAAGGGCTTTGCCGAAGGCGAACTCAGCAAGCCGTCCGACAAATTTGTCGGCGGCAAAAGCCTAATGGGGCTGGGAACCTATTACGGGCCCGGCACGCCGCCGAACACCGATTGGCACCACTATACGTGGACGATAATCGCCACCGACCTCGACCCGACTGCGCTGCAGCCGGGTATGACCAGGGACGAGCTGGCCAAGGCCCTTGAAGGCCACGTGAAGGGCTCGGCCGGCCTGGTCACCCGGTTCCGGCACCCGACCTGATTGACGGGTGCAGCTACGACGTCAGGCAGTGCCTCGGAACGCCGTGGTCGAGAGGTTCCGCGGCGGGCCCCTCATAGGGGACACCCTCGTCGGGGTCGGCGCCGATCGTCGTGACGCCCTCCGCCACCGGAGGCTGGTCGGGATCGTCCCCCGAGCGGATCGTGCCGCCGGAAACCGTCTCCTGCCGATCGGGCCAAACCATCCGAAACCGTTCCAGCTTGCGGCCGGTGCCGCTCGAAATGTAGACGACGGAACTCAACAGGAACGTACGATCGGCGATTTCCGCGCCGATAGTTTCGTGCGTTTGCGCCCAGATCACCGTCTCGCCACGGAACCAGGCGTTGAGAGCCGCAGTGTCGTCGTGCTCGCCGTCGCCCCACAGCAGGCGGGGCGCCGCAGCGCATTTCGACTGCTCTTCGGCCTTTGCCGTGGAGAGCACGAGGAGAGCTGCAAGCAGGGTTGCCGCGAGAAGCTTCACCCCTTTGGGTCCTCCAGGCTGAACATTTCGGACTGATCGGCCAACAGCGTCTGGTTTTGGGGCACTAGCAGACCATCGCTCAGGATACCATCCAAGCTCTACAATAAAAGTTGTGCATTTTCAAAGGCGAGATTTCAAATGCCTGAGTCGATAGAGGCTGTTGCTCTGTGTACTGTCACAGGACTGTAGCAATCCTTAGTCATAATTGAGGGCACTCACCGCAATATCAGGGGGACAGAACATGACGGACGCTGCGCTCCATGTAGGCGCCGGGCCTGGGACGACCGCACCGCGGCCCAAGCTCGATCGTCCGTTCGATCCGCGCACCGCTATAATTTTACTTCTGGTGCTTGCAGGTGGTCTGCTGTACGTCGCATACAGCCTCTACGCGGACGTTGACGCCAGCGGGGCCAGAACCACAACGTTTTTGCCGTACCTGCTGCTTTTCGTCGCGCTGCTGATCGCGCTCGGCTTCGAGTTCGTCAACGGCTTTCACGATACAGCCAATGCGGTGGCGACCGTCATTTACACGCACTCCCTGCCGGCACAGCTCGCCGTCGTCTGGTCGGGGTCGTTCAATTTCCTCGGGGTTCTGCTGTCGAGCGGCGCCGTCGCGTTCGGCATCATCTCGCTCCTGCCGGTGGAGCTGATCCTACAAGTCGGCAGTTCGGCCGGGTTTGCGATGGTTTTTGCGCTGTTGATCTCGGCGATCATCTGGAACCTCGGTACCTGGTATCTCGGCCTGCCGGCGTCGAGCTCTCACACCCTGATTGGATCGATCATCGGGGTCGGCATTGCTAATGCGTTGATACACGGCCAGGACGGAACTTCCGGCGTCGACTGGGGGCAGGCCACCAATGTCGGTAAGGCGCTGCTGTTCTCCCCTCTCGTTGGCTTTTTCGCCTCGGCGTTGTTGCTGCTCGTGATGAAAGCTCTGATCCGGCAACCCGAACTGTACCGCTCGCCGGAGACCGATAAGCCGCCGGCATGGTGGATCCGGGGACTTCTGGTCTTCACCTGCACGGCCGTCAGCTTCGCCCATGGATCAAATGACGGACAAAAGGGGATGGGGCTGATCATGCTGATCCTGATCGGCACGGTACCCACCGCCTACGCCCTCAACCGCGCCCTGCCCGAAAGCCAAATCGCGCAATTCTCCGCCAATTCGGCGGCCGCCTCAAAAATCGTCGAAGAAAAGGCTGCCGGGTACAGCATCCTCGGCGATCCGCGGCCCGCTGTGATGGAGTATGTTGCGCACCACAAGATTAGCGAGGGAACCTATCCGTCGCTCGCCGTGCTGATCCAGGACATCGACAAACAGGTCAAACAGTACGGCTCGATTGCAAAAATCCCCGCCGAGGCAGTCGGCAATACGCGCAACGACATGTATCTCGCCGACGAAGCCTTGCGCAATCTGATGAAGGATAAGGACAGCGATCTGTCGAAGGAAGAAGTTGGGACGTTGAATGCCTACAAGCAGTCGCTTGACGCCTCTACGAAGTTCATCCCGATCTGGGTAAAGGTGTCGGTGGCGATCGCGCTCGGCCTCGGCACGATGGTTGGTTGGAAGCGGATCGTCATCACGGTCGGAGAGAAGATCGGCAAGACACATTTGACCTATGGTCAAGGCGCAGCGGCGGAGCTCGTCGCGGCGGCGACCATCGCCGGGGCCGACATGTACGGTCTGCCGGTGTCGACCACCCATGTCCTGTCATCGGGTGTCGCGGGGACCATGGCGGCCAATGGATCGGGTCTGCAGCTATCGACGATCCGCAACATCGCGCTCGCATGGGTTTTGACCTTGCCGATGGCGATGATGCTGTCGGCCGGGCTCTACATTCTGTTCCTCAACCTGTTCTGAGAGACGGGGCAAGGAGAGGAACAATGTCCGGGCTTAAGCAACAGTCATGGACCGACTTTGGCAGTCGCAACGTTACGGTCAGCGGCGGCGGCATTGTGCATTTGTGGGGGCTGGTCGGCTCGGAGGCGGAACGCAAAGCCCTGTTGGCGCTCGCGGAAAGCGTGCCTGGGGTGTCTCGGGTTGCCGACGAAATGATCCCGGCCTATTAGGGGATGCTCACCCGCCCCGGCGGGAGGTCCAAACCACCTCGTTCTGCGGTCAGAGGGGTACGAATGGCCGAATTGGCGATCGACCGGCCGCCGCCGGACGAAAGGACAGCACCGCCGCCGCTAACCCCATCGCAGCGCTACATCAATCGCGAGCTGTCCTGGCTCGCCTTCAACGAGCGGGTTCTCGAGGAGGCAAGCAATTCGGCTCACCCGCTGCTCGAGCGGGTGCGGTTCCTGTCGATCTCCGACAGCAACCTCGACGAATTCTGCATGGTACGCGTCGCTGCCCTCAAGGAACTGGCCGCCAGCGGCGTACCGGTGAGGAGCGATGACGGATTGACCGCGGACCAGCAGCTGGCCGCGATCACCGAAGTCGCCGCAGGGCTGGTTCAACGACAGCAGCGCTGCTGGGCCGATCTGCAGAAAAGGCTGCGCGCCGAGGGTATTTCCCTCCTCGACCATGAGGCATTGACCGGCGACGACCGCGCCTGGCTGCGGCAGCTGTTCGTCGATCGGCTGCTGCCGGTGTTGACCCCGATCGCGATCGACCCGGCGCATCCATTCCCGTTCATTGCCAATCGCGCCTTGGCGATGGTTGTGGAACTGCGCCGCGAAGACGCCTCCCGGATCAACGCGCTGGTGCTCGTCCCCGAACGCGCCGAGCGGTTCATCCGATTGCCGGGCGAGACGGGGCGGTTCACCCTGGTCGAAGAAGTGCTGCTCGCTGTCGGATTGGCGGAATTGTTTCCCGGCATGAAACCGCTCGGCCACGGCCTGTTCCGTGCGTTGCGCGACAGCGACATCGAGATCGAGGAGAAGGCACAAGATCTGGTCGTGATGTTCGAGTCGGCGTTGAAGCGGCGCCGGCGTGGTCAGATAATCCGCTTGACGTTCTCGGCCGATACCCCGGAGCGCCTGCGTGATTTTGTGATCGAGCAGACCGGCACCCAGCCTCAGGACGTCATTGTGCTCGACGGGATGGTCGCTCTCTCCGATGTGCGCCAGCTGATTACCTCGGACCGGCCGGATCTGCTGTTTCCGCCGTTTACGCCCCGGTTTCCCGAGCGGATAAAGGACTACGGCGGCGACTGCTTCGCCGCGATCCGAGCCAAGGACATCGTCGTCCATCATCCGTATGAATCGTTCGATGTGGTCGTGCAGTTCGTGCGGCAGGCGGCGGATGATCCAAACGTCATCGCGATCAAGCAGACGCTGTACCGGACCTCGGAAGATTCGCCAATCGTCGCAGCCCTGATCGACGCCGCTGAATCCGGCAAATCGGTGACGGCACTAGTCGAATTGAAAGCGCGGTTCGACGAGGAACGCAACATCCGTTGGGCCAAGCGGTTGGAGCAGGCCGGGGCGCAGGTCATCTTTGGTTTTGTCGATCTGAAGACCCACGCCAAGGTATCGCTGGTCGCCCGCCGCGAAGGTGAGGTCCTGCGTTCCTACGTGCATTTTGGGACCGGCAACTACCATCCGGTCACCGCCAAGATCTATACCGATCTGTCGTTCTTCACCTGCGACCCGGCGCTGTGCCGCGACGCCGCCCGGCTGTTCAACTTCATCACCGGATATGCCCGGCCGCGGCACCTCGAAAAGCTGGCGATCTCGCCGGGCGGAATCAGGGCAAAGCTGATGGAGCTGATCGAGGCCGAGATCGCCCATGCCGAGGCCGGTCGCCCGGCGGCGATTTGGGCCAAGCTCAACGCGCTCGTCGATGTCGGCATGATCGACGCGCTTTATCGCGCCTCGCAGGCGGGGGTCTCCATCTTGCTGGTCGTCCGTGGCATGTGCTCTTTGCGGCCGGGGGTGGCCGGGCTCTCCGAAAACATCACGGTCAAGAGCATCATCGGGCGCTTCCTGGAGCACGCCCGGATCATCTGCTTCGGCGGCGGGCACGGCCTCCCGTCGCCGGAGGCCCTGGTGTTCATTTCGTCGGCCGATTGGATGCCGCGAAACCTCGACGGCCGCGTCGAAACGCTCGTTCCGATCGAGAACCCGACCGTGCACCAGCAAATCCTTGACCAGATCATGGAGGCAAACCTCCACGACGACATCCAGAGCTGGATCCTGCGCCCCGACGGCTCATGGCAGCGGTTCTTGCCGGGACCGAAGCCGCAGAGCGCGCATGTCTACTTCATGACCAATCCGAGCCTTTCCGGCCGCGGCAGTGCGCTTCACGGACCCCACGCGCAGGGGCACAGGATTAGGGTGTTTGACTGAACTTCACGAGCATACCGGAGCTGGAGTGGCCTCTCGGCTATCCCGCGTGCTTGTTGTTGATGTTGGCGATCTGCAGTACTCTCTACTACTGCTTTCGCAGGGCCGCCTGGCTCTAGCATATTGTTCGGCGCAAGCATGAGCGGTTCCAGCAAATTGCCCCACCTTGTCCGGTTCCATCGTGGCTCATGGGTCGTCCGATTGGTTCTGGCGGCCGCGCTCGTGCCATTTGCATCGGTGGTCGCTGCGGCAGCGATGACGTTGCAAGTCGAAGCATCCGATGGGTTGCCAGGGTTTCACCGGGGCGACTTGCAGCGCTACCTGGCCCTGCACATGGCAGAGGCCGGGCTCGGCGAGTGGCGTTTCGAGCCGGCGGCAGATAGCGGCCCAGCGCGTGATCGCGTCGAATGGACATTCAAGTTGAACCCGTATGCCGGGGGAGAAGTGCGCAATTTCGTGCACACGCTGGTCTATGAACGGCAGTTCGGCGTACACCGTCCGGTCACGATCGAGGCGCGTCTGTATCTGAATGGGGAATATCAGACGCTCGTCGAACAGCAAGCGATTATCCACGGCGGCCCCGACGATCCCGAACTCGCCGCGGCTGTCGCGACCGCCACACAAAATCTCCTCGGTCCTTCAGGAGCTTACCGCGCCATCGACCTCGGGCTGCGCCGGGGTCATATGTGACGGTAGCTTGAGCGCGCCGGCGCATCTTTTCCCGGGAGACATGAGGGGGGCCTTTTCTTCAACGCGCGAACCTGGCGCGAGCGCTCCCCGCACAAAGGGCTGCCGACCACCGGTGTCGATTGGCCTTCTCGTGCTGTTGATCTTCGGCGGCCACCCTCTCGGGCTCGCTATCGAAACGGCAGCTGCGGCAGACGATCTTTTCGAGCAGGACAGGCTCACCGGTGATTGGGGCGGGGTACGCAAGCAGCAGGAAGATGCGGGCGTTGTTTTCGGCGTCAATGACATCGCGGAAACCTTGTCCAATCCGACCGGCGGCGTAAGACAATTGGCGATTTATCAGGGTTTACTCGACCTATCTCTCAGCCTCGATCTCGAAAAGCTCGCAAACTGGCCGGCCACAACGTTTTATATCGATGGTTACTGGATAAGTGGGCGCGGGCTGTCGAGAAGCGCGATCGACAACCTTCTGGCAGTCAGCAGCATCGAGGCGCTGCCCTCGATACGCCTCCACGATCTGTGGCTGCAAAAAGAGTTTCTCGACCGTCAGGTCTCGCTCCGCGTCGGCCAGATCGCCCTCGATGACGAATTTTACATCAGCCAATACTCGGCCGGCTTCGTCAACTCGACGTTTGGCTGTCCGGATATCTGGTCAACCGACCTGCCGGGCGGCGGGGCTTGCTACCCGTTCGCGACACCTGGCGCCCGATTTCGGGTCGCGCCAACGACCGGTTTGACCTTTACCGCCGCGGCCTTCAACGGCGACCCGGCACCCCCTGGACCGGGAGATCCCCAGGTCCTCAACTCGAGCGGCACCAATTTCCTGGTCGGCGAGGGTGGGTTCATGCCGATTGCCGAACTTGCCTATTCGTTCGACGAGCAGCCGATTTCTTCTACCACGCTGAGCGACGTCAAGCTCGGTGCCTGGTACCATACGGCCGGTTTTCCCGATCTGCGGCGCGATTACTCTGGGCGCTCACTCGCCGATCCGAACAGCACCGGTATTCCGGCCACGCATGGCAGTAATTTCGGGGCCTATTTGGTGGTGGACAAGATGTTGTGGCGCCGGCCCGACACGGCGACCCAAGGTCTGGCGGCCTTTCTTCGCGTCGGCTACGCCCCTCCCGACCGCAATCTGATCAGCCTCGAGATTGACGCCGGCCTTACATTTAAGGGTCTCTTGCCAGGCCGCGAGCTCGATGTACTAGGTGTTGGGACAAGCTATGCGCAGATCGGCAATGCCCGCCGTTTTGACCAGGACGAACTCCTGTTCACCGGCATCGAGCGCCCGGTCCGTGATTACGAGGCGGTGCTCGAAATCACCTACGAAGCACGCATTGCGCCATGGTGGCTTCTGCAGCCGGATCTGCAGGTGGTCTTCCATCCCGGCGGTTACATTGCAGCTCCGCTACCGGCGCCCGTCGGGCGGCCAATCCCCAACGCTTTAGTTCTCGGCCTGCGATCGGGTATCACTTTCTAAGCTCCGTCAGGAAACTCGGCGGTTTCGGATTGTCTGATGGCGCCTCACCGACTGCTGGCGCGCAGTGTCATCCCCATCGCCGCTGGAGCGATCGGCATTCTGTGTTGGCCAATGACATGCAGCGCCCAAATGGTCGGTCCGACGCCGCAACCTCAAGGCGTACCGATCACTCCGGAACAAGCCGAAGAGGTGCAGCCGGAGAATTGGGCCATTCATGGCCAGGCAACGAATGTCTGGCTGCTGCAACCTGCGTTCCGCTCTCCATATGAGGGACCCCACAGCCTTCGCGCTGGCACCAACGGGAGGGAAACGGTCGACGTGACATTGTATGCCGGTGTCCGACCATGGTCCGGCGCCGAAATCTGGATCAATCCGGAGGTCGACCAGGGGTTTGGGCTCAGCGACACCTTCGGCGTGGCGGGATATCCCAGTGGCGAAGCCTTCAAAGTAGGCAAGGCGTATCCTTATTTTCTGGTCCAGCGCGGGTTTCTCCGCCAGACGGTCGATTTGGGCGGCGAGACTGAAAAGCTCGATCCCGACCTGAACCAACTAGGCGGCACCCAGACCGCCAATCGTGTGGTGTTCACGATCGGCAAATACTGCATCGTCGACATTTTCGACACCAATAAATATGCGCACGACCCGCGCAACGATTTCTTCAACTGGTCGATCATCGATCAGGGCGCATTCGACTACGCGGCGAATTCGTGGGGATTCACCTACGGCGGTGCGGCCGAATGGTATCAGGACTGGTGGACCGCGAGGGCCGGCCTGTTCGATCTGTCGCTCGAGCCGAACAGCGATAAGCTTTCCCCTGGTTTTGCGCAGGGACAGTTCGTAGGTGAGCTGGAAGAGAGGCATAGTGTGTGGGACCAGCCCGGCAAGCTCAAGCTCCTCTATTGGCTGACCCGCGGCAATCTCGGGACCTATCTCGACGCGCTCGCGCTGGGAGCGGCCACCGGTCAGACGCCGTCAACCGGCGCCGTCCGCAGGTTTCGCACCAAGGATGGTTTCGGGCTCAACCTCGAACAGCAACTCGCCACCGATTTTGGCGTCTTCGCCCGCGCCAGCATGTCGCAAGGCACCGTCGAGGAGGTCGATTTCACCGACATCAACAGGTCGATATCGGCGGGTCTCTCGCTGACCGGCTCGCGCTGGGGGCGGCCGGATGACACGGTAGGATTGGCTGGCGCAATCAACCGGATCTCGCACCAGGGCAAGCTTTATCTCGCCGCCGGCGGTCCGGGCGGAATTATCGGCGACGGCCAATTGCCGAATGCCGGCCCCGAGCAAATCCTTGAAGCATATTACAGCATTGCCTTATTCAGCTTCGCCCATTTCACAGCCGACTATCAGTTCATCAAGAACCCGGCCTACAACCGCGATCGCGGTCCCGTGTCGGTTTTCGGCCTGCGGCTGCACGTCCAGTACTGACGTGGTGCCGGAACAGAATCCCCGCGCTGCGTTGCTGTCGCGTTGTGCGAACGGCGTTACCGAGCGGTCAAGGGACGAACTGGACATCCCACGCCTTTGCCGGTGGGACATCCTCGCGGTTCCACCAGCCGCCGCCCAATGCCTGGAACAATGCTGCAGTATCGGCGTAGCGGGCGGCCTGCGCCTGCACGAGGGCGATCAGCGCCGTCTGATAGGTGTTCTCAGTGGTGAGCAGCCCGAGATAGCCGATGGCGCCGAGCTGCAACTGTATGCGCGCGATCTCGAGGCTCTTAAACGCGGCGCGCTCCGCCGCATAGGCCGCTTTCAGGGTGTCGGCATCGGATTGGACCGCGTGTAGGGCGTCGGCCACGTTCTGGAAGGCGGTGATGACCGTGCTGCGATACATCGCCACCGCTTCGTCGAAAGCCGCATCGGCGGCGCGTTTCTTATGCAGCAAGGTGCCGGCATCAAAGATCGTTTGCGCCACGTTGCCGGCCAGGCTCCAAAAAGCGGTGCCGGGCGTCATAAACAATTGGCTGATTTGGTTGGCGGTGGTGCCGGCATTCGCGGTAAGCGTGAACTGGGGCAGCTGAGCGGCGATGGCGACGCCGATCAGCGCGCTGGCCGCATGCAGTTGCGCTCCGGCCGATTGGATGTCCGGGCGCTGCTCCACCAATTTCGACGGCAGGCTGACCGGCAGATCCTGCGGCAGCTGCAGGGAGGCCAGCTCGAACTTCTCGGCCGGTTCCTCACTCGGCAACCGGCCGATCAGCGCCGTCAGCAGGTCGCGCTGCACCGCCAATTGCTTCTGCAATGGCGGCAACGTTGCTTGCGCCTGCGCCAACGTCGCTTCCACAGCCGCCACATCGGCCCCCGCCACCTGGCCGAGTTCTAATTGCTTGCGCAGTATCCCGAGTGATTGGGTCTCGATCTTGATGATCTCTTCGGTTGTCGCAATCTGGCCGCGCAGCGACACCTCTTGCACCGCCGCGGCAACGACGTTCGAGGTCAACGTGAGATAGGCCGCTTCGACCTGGAACCGCTGAAATTCGGCCGTCGCCATGAGCGATTCGACTTGGCGCCGCGTGCCGCCGAACACGTCCGGCGCATAGGTCACGACCACCTGCGCGGTGTGGAGGGTGAAAAAGGGCGGGCCCGAGGAGGCTGCCGTGAAAACGACACCGGTCGCGGTCTTGTTGCGGCTCGGCGAGTAGCTGGCTACGGCCGTCGGGAAGAACGCGCCTTCCTGTGCGTAGACGTTTTCCCAGGCCTGGCGCAGCGCCGCTTCGGCCGCGGGCAGGGTCGGGTTGTTCTTCAGCGCCTGCTCGATCAAGGTATTGAGGGCATCGGAGTGAAACAGCGTCCACCACTGGCCGGGAATGTCCAGATCTTGGACGAAGCGCTGCGCCTCGCCTCCCTTGATATCCGCCGCGCTGGTTTCCTCGGCCAGCGGCTGTGGCGTGTAACCGGTGACGTCCGGCGCAGCAGGCTGCTCGAAATCCGGACCGACGGCACAGCCCGTCAGTGCGGCCATTCCCGCAGCGAGCAAGCAGCAGCTCGCTCGGCAAGCAGCCGGCCATCGGCGCACAATGCGCATCGCTATTCCGCCGGCGAGGGCAGCGGTTGAGGCGCTCCAACCGGCGCCCTCCGGCGAGAGAACAAGTCGATCAGCACCGGCATGACGATCAGTATTAGTACCGGCGCGAGCAGGATGCCGCCGACGATCACGAGCGCCAGAGGCTTCTGCACCTGTGAACCGATGCCGGTCGACACAGCGGCCGGCAGGAGGCCGACGCATGCCGCGATGCAGGTCATCATGACTGGACGCATTCGTATCTGACAGGCCCGGATGACCGCTGCAGAGCGTTCGACGCCCGCATCGATCAGCGTATTGAAGTAGGAAAGGATGATAATCCCCTCCATAACCGAGATGCCGAAGAGGCCGACAAAGCCGATCGCCGCCGAGACGCTGAACGGCGTGCCGGTCAGAACCAGTGCGAAGATCCCGCCGATCAGCGCCATCGGCATGACGCTGGCGGCCAGCAACGTGTCCACCAGCGACGAGAAGTTGACGAAGAGCAGCAGCAATATGAGGGCGATGCTGAGGGGCACGACAACCTCAAGACGTTCTAACGCATCCCGCAGATCGCCGAACTCGCCAACCCATTCGACGCGCGAGCCGGCGGGCATCGGCACTTGCTCGGTCACCTTGCGCTGGGCCTCGAGCACGGCGCCGCCGAGATCACGGCCGCGCACGCTGAACTTGATCGGGATATAGCGCTCCTGATTCTCGCGATAGATGAAGGAGGGGCCCGAGACCAGGCTCACCTTAGCGACGTCGGTGAGCGGGATCGGCACGACACCACTGCCGCTCGGGTTTGGCGCGCCGATCGTAATATGCCGGATCGCATCGAGGCTCTGACGGTATTGCGGCGAGAGGCGAACGACGATCGGGAAGTTACGGTCGCTGCCGTATTCGTAGACGTTGCCGGCGGCCTGGCCGCCGATCGCGGCCTGTATCGTAGAGTTTATGTCGCCCGGCGCCAAGCCATAGCGGGCGGCGCGTTCGCGGTCGATGTCAATGTTCACGGTCGGCTGGCCGAGGGAATCGAAGACGGAGAGGTCGGTGATGCCCGGCACTGTCTTCATCACCTCCTTGATCTTGTAGGCCGTCTTCTGGATCGCTTCGAGGTCGTTGCCGTAGAGTTTGACCGAGTTTTCGCCCTTCACCCCCGACGCCGCCTCCTCGACATTGTCTTCGATATATTGCGAGAAATTGAAATCCACCCCGGGAAATTCCGCCGCCAACGCATCATTGACCTGCTGCGTCAGCTGCTCCTTATCGATGCCCTTGGGCCACGTGTCGAACGCCTTGAGCGGCACATTGAATTCCGCATTGAAAAAGCCGGTGGTGTCGGTCCCGTCATCCGGCCGCCCGAGTTGCGAGATGACCGTCACCACCTCGGGAAATCCCCTGATGATCTGCCGCATGCGGTTGACGTAGGGGGTCGCTTCTTCGAGAGAGATCGAGGGCGGCAGGGTGGCCCGGATCCACAAATTTCCTTCTTCGAGATGGGGCAGGAATTCGAGGCCAAGCGAGCGTACCCCGACCATCGCCAGCAATGCCAAGAACCCAACGCCGGCGAGCGTCAAAATCCGGTTAGCCACAGCGAATTCGAGGAGAGGTTCGTAGACGCGGCGCATGCTGCGCACGATGATCGTTTCGGTCTCGCTGACGCGTGCCGGCAGCAGCAGCGCGCTCAATGCCGGCGAGATCGTAAAGGTGGCGAGGAGGCCTCCGGCAATCGCATAGGCGTAAGTCTTGGCCATCGGGCTGAAGATGTGCCCCTCGACTCCGCTTAAGGTAAATAACGGGACAAAGCCGGCGATGATGATCGCAGCGGCAAAGAAGATCGCCTGATTCACCTCTCCGGCCGATCGCAAGATCGTGCGCAGCTTGCCGGTCAGGCCGAATCGCTGGGCAATGCCGGTCGGGGCGTATTCATGGTGCTGTTCTCCTTCGCCCAGGTGACGATAAATGTTCTCGACCATGATGACCGTCGCGTCGACGATCAGCCCAAAATCGATCGCCCCGACCGACAGCAGGTTTGCCGATTCACCGCGCAAGGTCATGATGATGACCGCAAAGAACAGCGCGAACGGGACTGTCGCGGCGACGATGATGGCACTGCGCAGATTGCCGAGGAAAATCCACTGCGCGAAAAAGATCAGTACGATGCCGAAGATCAAGTTGTGCAGCACCGTATGCGTGGTGATGTTGATCAGCTCCCTGCGGTCGTACATTTTCTCAAGCCGCACTCCCGGCGGCAGTATCCCGGTGCTGTTGATCTTATCGACCTCGGCCTCGACGCGGCCGATGGTGGGAAGGCTCTGCTCGCCGCGACGCATCAACACGATCCCCTGAACGATGTCCTCGTCATCGTCCTGTCCGACGATACCGAGACGGGGCTGGTGGCCGACTGTCACGGTGGCGACGTCCTTCACATAGACCGGGGAGCCGTTGTTCAACGTCAGCATCGTGTTTCGCAGGTCGTCCATCGTGTGAATCAGGCCGACACCACGCACGATCGCGGCCTGGGGACCGAAATTGACGGTCTGGCCGCCGACATTGATGTTGCTGTTGTTGAGGGTCTGCAACACCTGCGGCAGGGTGATGCCATATAAGAGGAGCTTGTCGAGGTCCACGGTGACCGAGTAATTCTTGGTCTTGCCCGCCCAGCCGCTGACGTCGACGATCCCGGGCACCGCCTTGAACCGGCGCTCTAAAATCCAGTCCTGAATGGTTTTGAGATCGGTGACCGAGTAGTTGGGAGGACCGACGATGCGATAGCGATAAATTTCGCCGATCGGGCTGTCCGGCGAGATCCCCGGTACGGGGCCGTTCGGCAACGGCGGCACCTGAGTAAGCTGATTGATTACTTTCTGCTCCGCTTCTTCGTAAGTGTAATCATAGGTGAATGCGACCCTCACATCGGAGAGTCCGAACAGCGAGATCGTCCGGACGGAAGTAACATGCCGGATGCCCGCCATCTGGATCTCGATAGGGATCGTAATGTAGCGTTCCATTTCTTCAGCCGATTGGCCCGGGTTCTGGGTAATGACCTCGACGCGCGGCGGCACCGGGTCCGGATAGGCCTCGATATTGAGCTTGGTAAAGCTGATGAAGCCCGCGACGAAGACGAACACCAGCAGCGCAACCATAAGGACGCGCTGCTTCAGCGCAAAGGCGACGACCGCATTCATCGGTTCTCTCCTTGGCCGGCCTCAGTCTGCCTTGGCTGCTCGATCGATAAAGACGGTGCCGCTCGTCACGACCTTTGCACCCGCTGAGAGGCCGGCGAGAACCTCGACCATGCCATTGCTGATCTGGCCGGTGCGGATCTCGCGCAGCGCCAAGGTATCGCCGGCTCCGACAACCCAGACGCGAGCCTGCTCGCCCTCGTAGACAATCGCCTCACGCGGAACCGCCGGCGCCGTCGATGCTTCACCCGTGATGATGGTGAAATTCGCGAACATCCCCGGCTTCAGGGCGCCATCGGGATTCTCGATATCGGCGCGCACCGACAACCGGTGGGTGTTGGGATCGATCGAGGGTGCGACCCAGGAAATCTTTCCTTTAAAGATGCGGTCGGGGTAGGTCAGCACATGGACTTCGAGCGACAAGCCGACACGCATCAAAGGCGCATCCACCTCGCGGACGTTGGCGATTAGGTACACGGTCGACGGATCGCTGATCGTGAAGACCGGGTTCGCGGCGCCGTTGGCCTCGCTGTTGATGTATTGGCCGACCCCGATCTGGCGTTGGGTGATCGTGCCGCCGATTGGCGCCGTCACGGTCGCCACGGGATCGAGCTTCTGCGTCGGTTCGACTTCGAGCGAGGCGATCTCCTTATCGCTCTTGCCGAGGATGCGCAGTCGGCTGCGCACTGCGTGCAGCGCGATCTCGTCGGCGCGGACGGTGTTTTGCGCGGTGATCAGATCGGTCTGGGACTGCTGCCAGTCCTTGAGCGCACCGCCCTGCGCCAGATAGAGTTCGTGTGCCCGCTTCTCGGTGGTTTGCGCCATTGTGAGCTGCGAGCGCGCGGCGGTCAGATTGGCGAGCGCGGTAATCAGGTCGTTCTGCGCCTGCACGAACTCGCTCGCATGGATGACAAAGAGCGGGGCGCCGGGCTCGACGACATCGCCGAGCATGGCAATCACTTTGATGACCCGCCCGGAGTAATGCGAGAACACCGGCGTCGTCAGATCATCGTCGACCGCGATAGACCCTTCGGTCACCTGCTCCGGGCGAAACGTCCTGGTCGCGACCGGCTGCAGCTTCAGACCCCGCCATTGCTGTTGGGTCGGCCGAAATGTCCCCGGCGGGCTGTCTACCCTCGTCGGTCGGGCGTTTTCGGGTTGATCCGCGCGCGGTTCCCAAATCAACGCGGTCGCAGCCAGCCCAACACCGGCGACCAGCACCAAAACTTTCGCGCTTATCGCGACCCGTCTGCTTCTCTTGAACCGAAAAGGCATCTCCGGCTGAAGCTAAATGCCGGCGCCTTTCAGCTGTCTTTCCAATGGATTACCATTTGGTAATGCGTGTGGCGTGTTTTGATCCGACCGCTGCCGGGATCATGGCGCCCCGAGGCGCAAATCCGGATTTACGCCTGGCTCTCCAGCGGCAGCAAATCCGCAGCATTTCCGGTGGGCGGGGCAGCGGCTTCGGCGCGAGGAAGAACGATGCGGGCAATCAGCCCGGGTTTGGCGTCCTCCAAATAGAGCTTTCCCCAATGAAGGGAAGCGATCGCGGTCACGATCGACAGACCGAGCCCGTTGCCTGGCAGGCTCCGGCTCCGGTCGAGACGGTAGAACCGATCGACAACCCGCGATCGCTCGGTGGACGGAATTCCGGGGCCATCGTCTTGAACCACGATCGAAACGGTATCCGGCTCCTGGGCCGCATGAACGCGAACCGTTGCCCCGCTCCCCGCGTACTTCAGCGCATTGTCGATCAAATTCACCAACGCGCTCGCCAGCAGGTTACGATCGCCGAGTGTCACCGGGTCGCTCCCGATCTCGCTGACGAGAGTGATTCCTTCCGCCTCCGCGGTCGCGTCGTAGAGTTCAACGACATCACTTATCACAGAGTCGAGCGGCACCGACGTGAAGGAGGCACGCCGAGCGCCCGCTTCTGCCTCGGCGATCTGCAGCAGCCTGTCCAGCATCTGGATCAGATCGTCGACTTGCTGAATGGCGAACCGGGCGGTTGCGGCGAGCTGCGGAGGGTTGTTGCCGGGGCGCAGCGCCTCTTCGAGGCGGCTGCGGATGCGCCCCAGCGGGGTTCTCAGATCATGAGCGATCGCATTGGAGACGTGTCGCACGCCATCCATCAGATGCTCGATGCGATCGAGCATGCTGTTGATGTCGCGGTTGAGCCGTGCGAACTCATCCTCCACCCCGGAGACCGGGATTCGCCGCGTGAGGTCGCCCGCCTCTATTTCGCGAGCGGTGCGCCGGATTGCACTGACGCGATGCTCGATCTGCCGGCGAAACAGTACGGCGCCGCCGATTGCGAGCAACAGCGCCACCGCTCCGCCCGCCAAAAGGGCATGCCATACCAGCTGCTCGATCTCGCGCTGGTCCTGCATGTCGCGCCCGACGACGAGAATCGACCCGTCCGCTAAAACTCGCGGCAGCAGGCGGCTGAGCGAAGGCCGGCCGTTCCGCAGCACCTTCAGGTCCGTAAGGCGGTCGGGCGACGTGGCTGCAGCCGTCCAGCCAGCGATGTTTCCGGCGACTTTTCGTCCGCCCGGCGAGATAAGGAGATAGACTTCGGTGTCTTGCTCGATGCCGTCCGCCAGCAGCTGCTCTATTTCCTGCCGCAGTTGATCACCGCCACGCATGTCAAAATGCGCGGTCAGTTTATTCGCGATGGAGAGCAGTTTTGTGTCGGTGCTCCGCGCCAGCACCCCGACAGTGCCGAAATAGAACGCTGCTGAGATCACCGACATCGAGCCGATGGCAAGCAGTCCATAGCTGAGCGCCAGGCGGAATGCGACGGTGCTCCAGAACCTAGTCATCGGCCGATATCATATAGCCGATGCCACGAACCGTACGAAGCAATTGCGGCGAGAAATCCTTGTCGATTTTCCGCCGCAGCCGGCTGATTTGGACATCGATCACATTGGTCTGAGGATCAAAGTAATAGTCCCAGACTGCCTCGAGCAGCATCGTGCGAGTAATAACTTGGCCTTGGTGCCGCACCAGGTATTCGAGTAGGCGGAATTCGCGCGGCTGAAGGGCAACAGGCGTGCCAGCACGCTCGGCGCGCCGCGTCCGCAAATCCAGTCGCAAATCAGCGATCCACAGTTCTTGACTATCCTCTCTCGTCGCGCTGCGACGGAGCAAGGCTTCGGCGCGTGCAATAAGCTCGGAAAAAGCGAAAGGCTTGGTCAGATAATCGTCGCCGCCGCCACGCAGACCGCGCACTCGCTCGTCGAGACTCGCGAGCGCGCTCAGTATCAGCACTGGTGTGGTCTTACCGAGTTTTCGGATCGCGGCAATGATCGACAATCCATCTACGTCGCCCGGCAGCATGCGATCGAGAATGATCATGTCCCACCGCTCGTTCGTGGCGAGGTCAAGGCCGTTGACGCCATCGCGAACCAAGGTGGTCGTATGGCCGGCCTCCTTGAGCCCGTTACATATATAGCGGGCGGTATCCGCTTCATCCTCTATGACCAGACAGTGCATTCCGCGACCCCCCCGCTGGTATCGTTTTATTCGGCCAGCGCGGGTCGCGGCTCGGGCTCGTCGGCCGGCTGCCGGCGTCGGGAGAATGCCTCGATCAACACCGGCAACACCAAAAGAATTAAGAGGGGCGCCAACAAGCTGCCGCCGACGACGACCGTGGCGAGCGGCTTTTGCACCTGCGAGCCGATCCCGGTCGACAAGGCGGCCGGCAATAGTCCGACGCAAGCGACAATGCAGGTCATCGCCACCGGGCGCATCTGCACCGCGCAGGTACGCAAGACTGCTGCGCCACGTTCGAGGCCTGCCTCGATCTGACGGTTGAAATAGCCAATGACGATGATCCCATCCATCGCCGAGATGCCGAACAGCGCAACAAAGCCGATTGCCGCCGACACACTGAACGGAATACCGGTCAGAAACAGTGCGAAGATGCCGCCGATCATCGCCATCGGTATCGCCGCAGCGGCGAGCACCATGTCGCTCACCGAGCCGAAATTGAGGAACAGCAGCATGCAAATCAGCGCCAGGCTCAACGGCACCGCAACGGCTAGGCGGCCGATCGCCTCCTGCAGTTCGCCAAATTCGCCGACCCATTCGAGCCGGTATCCGGCAGGCAATTGCACTTGTTGGGCGATCTTTTGCTGGGCCTCGAGCACCGCGCTGCCGAGGTCGCGCCCGCGTACGCTGAACTTGATCGGGATGTAGCGCTCCTGGTTCTCGCGGTAGATAAACGACGCACCGGAGACGAGCTGAACGGCGGCAACGTCGGTCAACGGGATCGGGACGACGCCGCCGCCGCTCGGGTTCGGCGCGCCGATCGTGATCCGGCGAATGGCGTCGAGGCTCTGCCGGTAGTTCGGCGCGAGACGCACGACCATCGGAAAGTTTCGGTCGCTGCCCTCCTCGTAGAGGTTGCCGGCCGCCTGCCCTCCGATCGCCGCGGCGATCGTCGAGTTGATGTCGCCCGGGGCGAGGCCGTAGCGCGCGGCGCGGGCGCGGTCGATGTCGATCCGGACCGTTGGCTGGCCAAGCGAGTTGAACACAGCGAGATCGGTGATGCCGGGCACTGTGCTCATCACCTCCCTGATCTCCGCAGCCGTCTTCTCGAGCGTCGCGAGGTCGTTGCCGAATAGCTTGACCGAGTTTTCGCCCTTTACCCCCGATGCCGCCTCTTCGACATTGTCTTCGATATATTGTGAAAAATTGAACTCCACACCCGGGAATTGAGCCTCCAGCGCCGCATTGACTTGCTGGGTCAGCTTTTCCTTGTCGACACCACTGGGCCAAGTGTCGAACGGCTTCAACGGCACGAAGAATTCGGCATTGAAGAAGCCGGTGGCGTCGGTGCCGTCGTCGGGCCGTCCGTTCTGCGAGACGACGGTCACTGTCTCCGGAAAGCTCTTGATTACCCGCCGCATTCGGTTGACGTAACCGTTCGCCTCCTCGAGCGAAATCGAGGGCGGCAGCGTCGCGCGTATCCACAAATTGCCTTCCTCGAGCTTGGGCAGGAATTCGAGACCGAGCGACGGCAGCGCGATCACCGCCACGGCGAGCAGCAGCGCGGCGGCGCCGAGCGTGACGATGCGGTTGGCGAGGGCAAATTCGAGAACCGGCCGGTAGACCCGGTGCAGGCCGCGGACGAGGAAGGTTTCCACCTCGTTGACCCGGTCCGGCAGCAAGATCGCGCTCAAGGCCGGCGAGATCGTAAACGTCGCGATCAGGCCGCCGGCAATCGCGTAGGCGTAGGTCTTGGCCATAGGGGCGAAAATGTGGCCCTCGACACCCGACATCGTGAACAGCGGGACGAAACCGGCAATGATGATCGCCGCCGAAAAGAAGATCGCTGTGTTGACCTCACTCGCCGAAGCGAAGATCTCGACGAGCTTGCCGGAGAGGCGGCTCGCCCGGCGCGCGTTCTGCAGCGTGCGTTGCCGCAATGCAGTCGGCGGCTCGGCCAGATGCCGGAAGATGTTCTCGACCATAATCACGGTCGCATCGACGACCAAGCCGAAATCGATCGCACCGACCGACAGCAAATTCGCCAATTCACCGCGCAACACCAGCATTGTGATCGCGAAGAACAGTGCGAACGGGATCGTCGTTGCGACAATCAAAGCGCTGCGAAGATTGCCGAGAAACAGCCACTGCACGAGGAAGATCAGCACGATGCCGAACAGCATGTTGTGCAGCACCGTGCGCGTAGTGACGTTGATCAGGTCGCTGCGATCGTAGATGCGCTCGATCCGCACGCCGGGCGGCAGGATGTTTGAGCTGTTGATCTTCTCGACTTCCGCCTCGACGCGTTGGATAGTCGGCATGCTCTGTTCGCCGCGCCGCATCAGCACGATTCCCTGGACGATGTCATCGTCCTCATCCTGGCCGGCGATGCCGAGGCGCGGCTGATGACCGACGGTGACGGTGGCGACGTCGCCAATCCGCACGGGGACCCCGTTGATCGCCGTTATCATCGTGTCGCGGATCTGATCCATCGAGTGGATCAGGCCGACGCCGCGCACGATCGCGGCTTGCGGCCCGAAATTGACGGTCTGGCCGCCTACATTGATGTTGCTGTTGTTGAGCGACTGCAGCATCTGCGGCAGGGTGATCCCCTGCGCCAGCAGACGATCGAGATCGACGGTGATCTCGTAGGTCTTGGTCTTGCCGCCCCACCCGGCGACATCGGTGACCCCCGGCACCGCCTTGAACCGGCGCTCGAGGATCCAATCCTGGATGGTCTTCAGATCGGTGATGCTGAAGCCTGGGGGGCCCACCACGCGATAACGATAAATCTCGCCGATCGGGCTTTCCGGCGAGATCTGCGGGGTGGCGCCATTGGGCAGCGGCGACAATTGCGACAACCGGTTGATGACCCATTGCTGCGCTTCGTCATAGGTGAAGGCGTAGGTAAACTGCACTTTTACGTCCGACAGCCCGAACAGGGAGATCGTCCGCACCGCGGTGACATTCGGGATCCCGGCCATCTGGATCTCGATCGGGATCGTGATATAGCGCTCGATCTCCTCGGCAGACTGTCCCGGGTTTTGCGTGACGACGTCGACGAGCGGCGGCACGGGATCGGGGTAGGCCTCGATGTTGAGCTTCAGAAAGCTTGCAATGCCGACCCCGAACACAAAGAGCATCAGCAGCACCATCAGCACGCGCTGCCGCAAAGCAAGGGCGATGACGGCGTTCATGCCGCTCTCCGTACCTTCAGTCGTTGTTGGTGGCGCGGTCGATAAACAGCGCGCCGCTCGTCACGACCTTCTCGCCGGGAGATACGCCGGCTAGGATCTCGACCATGCCATCCGCGATCCGTCCGGTGCCGATCGAACGCGCGGCGATCGTCCCGTCATCCTCCGCCACCCAGACACGAGCCGTATCGCCTTCATAGACGATCGCGCGCTGCGGCACGGCCGGGGCGGTCGCAGCCTCGCCGGTGATGATGCTGAAATTAGCGAACATCCCGGGCTTCAGTTCGCCTTTCGGATTTTCGACGTCGGCACGGACCGAGAGGCGGTGCGTGTTGGAATCGATCGACGGGCCGACCCACGAGATCTTCGCCTTGAAAACGCGGCCGGGGAAGGCCAGCACGTGCACCTCGACGGGTTCGCCGACATGCATCAATGGCGCGTCGGCCTCGCGGACATTGGCGATCAGCCAAACCGTCGACAGATCGCTGATCGTGAAGACCGGGTTCGTGGCGCCGTTGGCCTCGCTGTTGATGTATTGCCCGACCCCAATCTGGCGCTGAGTGACGGTGCCGGCGATGGGCGCCGTCACCGTCGCCACCGGGTTGAGCTTTTGCGTCGGTTCGGCTTCGAGCGAAGCGATCTCCTGGTCGGTCTTGCCAAGAATGCGCAGCCGGCTCCGCACGGCGTGCGAGGCGATCTCATCCGCGCGGACGGTGTTTTGAGCGGTGATCAGATCGGTCTGCGCCTGCTGCCAATCCTTTAGGGCGCCGCCTTGCGCCAGATAGAGCTCATGGGCACGTTTCTCTGTCGTCTGCGCCATGGACAGCTGAGAGCGCGCGGTTTGCAGGTTGGCAAGCGCGGTGATCAGGTCATTTTGCGCCTGAACGAACTCGCTGGCGTGGATCACAAATAGCGGGGCGCCGGGCTCGACGACGTCGCCGAGCCTGGCAATTACCTTAATGACGCGCCCTGAATAATGCGAAAATACCGGCGTCGTCAGATTGTCATCGACCGCGATATTGCCTTCGGTAACCTGTTCCGGGCGGAAGCTCAATAGGCCGACCGGCTCGATCTTGAACCCCACCCATTGCTCTTTGGTGGGCCTGAAGGTCCCGCGCGCCTCTTCTGTCGGCGCCGGCTGGGCACGTCCGCCTGGATCTGCAACATTCTTTCCGATCACCGGCCAAGCAAGGATGGCAGCACCAAGGATGAGGGCCAGGATTGCAATGGTGAGAAACTGGGTGAGCGGCGACAGATGCCGGCGCAGAAGGGACACCTGCCGGGGATCCTGTGCCATCTAAATGCTCTCGAATGCCTCGACTTGCTTCCGTAAATCAGGGCTTCTTGCCCCTGTGATGCAGGCAAACATAGGGGCTTGCAGCGCGCCTCGGAGGGTGCTTTTTACCCGAAAACGGCGTGGATCGCCAGCACACCCTAGGGGGCCACCCGGGCGAAGCTGACCCGGCCTTGGTCCTCCGCCGGCGATCCGCTATCAATTGGTGGGGGTTGTCGGACCGCAGGAATGCGATGACAGAGAGCGACTATGTCTTCGTGCTCCGCCAAGGAAAGGCCGCTTGGAGTGCCTGGCGCGAGGCGAACCCGTCGATCCATCCGGATCTCCGCGAAGCGAACCTGAACGGCGCGAACCTTGCCGGGGCCCTGCTCGGCGGAGCGGATCTCGGAAAGGCGAACCTCAGCCGGGCAAACCTCACCGACGCGCGGCTCGGTGGCTGCGACTTCAGCGGGGCCGATCTCAGTGGCGCAAACCTCAGTCGGGCCAATCTCGCCAGCGCGATCCTCAGGGATGCGAACGTCAGTAGAGCAAATTTCAGCGAGGCTAATCTCGGTGCAGCCGATCTCGGCGGGTCAAACCTCAGTTTGGCGAATTTCACCGGGGCAATCCTATCCAATGCCGATCTCAGCGGAGCGAGCCTCAGTGGAGCCCTCCTCAGAGGGGCGAATCTGGGCGGCGCCGCGCTTGGCTCGGCAAATCTCAGCGGAGCGAACCTCAGTCGGGCTTATCTGAGCGGCGCCGTCCTCGAGGGGGCAAACCTGCGCGGCGCCGATCTCAGCAGGGCGACACTGATCGGCGGCAAACTAAGCGGAGCAAACCTCAGTCTCGCCGACCTCTCCGGTGCCAATCTAGGCGACGCGCAGCTCGACGGCGCGGATCTCAGCGGAGCGAACCTCAACGGGACCAATCTCAGTCTGGCTAATTTGAGCAACGCGCAGTTGACCGGCGTGCAGTGGCAGCTTCGCGCCATGCGCGGGTGTTACCTGGGCATTCGCGGTCTCAATTCGTGCTTTGGCAATGCCCTTTTCAAACGGGCGGCAGCCGACCAGGACTTTCTCGACACCCTGGAGGCTCACTTGAAGGGCACCCGCGGCATGGCTCTGTTCCGGGTCTGGGGAATGATCGATTATGGGCGCAGTCTGCTTCGCGTCGCGGCGATTTCGTTCGGATTGGCGGCGATTTATGGCGCGATTTATCGGACTTGTCCGCAGATCCTCGATTACAAAGACAGCGCGAATACCTGGTTCACGCCGTATTATTTCTCGATCGTCACCTATACGACGCTGGGCTTTGGTGATGTGCGGCCGGCCACCCTGGCGGGCGAAATCATCGTCAGCAGCGAGGTTATTCTCGGCTACACGACACTCGGCTTGCTGCTTTCCGTCCTCGCGCAAAGCATCGCGCGCCGCAGTTGAGCGCGGGATGACTGAATTTTCCCAATTTGCCAGGGACCAGTCGTACAGTTAACCTTGCCATGGTCGGGAGATGGAGACCGCGATGCCCAACCCGGTGGTCTTTGTGCACGGTTATTCGGACAAGGGTGCCTCCTGGGCTGCCTGGCGCGAGATTCTGCGACACCGGCTCGGTATCAACGACGCCGATATGCGTACCTGCACCTACGTCTCGTTGAACAACGAGGTGACGATCAAAGATCTGGCCGAGGCTTTCGACCGTGCCCTGGCGACGCAAGGAGGTCTAGACGCGGATGCGCCGTTCGACGCGCTGGTGCATTCGACGGGCATGCTGGTCGTCCGTTCGTGGCTGGCCGCGGACCCGCTGCGCGGCAAGCGCCTGAAGCGGTTGATCGCGCTGGCGCCGGCGACCTTCGGCTCGCCACTGGCAAAACAAGGGCGCAGCTGGCTCGGCTCGATCTTCAAGGGCAACAAGCAGCTCGGTCCTGATTTTCTGGAGGCCGGAGACCGCATTCTCGACAACCTCGAACTCGCCAGCTCGTTTACCTGGAGGCTCGCCGAGGAAGACGTATTTACCGCGCCGCCGCGTTACGACGGCGGCCCCGAGACGCCCTATGTGTTCGTGTTCTGCGGCACCGGCACCTATTCCGGTCTGCGCGAGATCGTCAACAAACCCGGCACGGACGGGACCGTGCGTCGTGCCGGCTGCGGCCTGAGTGTGCGCGCGATCGAGCTCGACATGACCGAAAAGGGTATGGTTGCGCGCCGTACGGCGACGGAGCCCGTCGGGGCCGAGGATCCCCGGCCGCACCGGGTCGTTGCAGATAAATGGCTGAACGTGTCGATCCCGGTGCATCTCGTCGGTGATCCCGCTGGACCCGACGAGGTGAACCACGCGACGATCCTCAGCAATCCGCCCGCGGAATTGCAGGATCTCGTCATCGACGCTTTCGAGATGACGGCGGCGGCCAGCGACGCCGACGCAGGCTACCGTGCATGGCTGGAGAAGGCCGATGCCGAAGGCCGCTTCAAGAAAATCCCAGAACAGTACCAGCAATTCATCATCCATGCCGTAGACGAGCGGGGCGATCCGATTACCGACTACAATCTGCAGCTGTTCCGCGGGGATGGAGCGGGGATACAGATCGCCGAATTCGACGCCGAGGTCGACGTCTACAGCAGCGATCCGAGCTATCGATGCTTCCATGTCGACGTCGCTGATCTGGTCCCGCAGCAGGGACGGCCATCGCCGGGCCTGACGATCCGCATCATCGCCTCGTCCGGCACTCCCTATGTGGGCTACATCGGTCACGGGTATGAAGAACAGATCGAGCCAGGCTCGTGGGACGCCTCATTGCATTTCGACGGGGCCGCGCTGGAGCAATTCGCATTCTTCCGCCCCTACACGACGACTTTGATCCGGCTCTATCTCGAACGCCAGGTTTTGCCGCCGGATCGGACGGTCCCTTGCGCGCTGCTGACGTGGGATGCCCTGGCCTAAGAGCCAGCCGCGCGGGAGGAGGAAAGTCGTGGCAGACCATAATGATCCCAATGCCGTGAATTCGATTTTCTCGGATATCAACGTCAGTGCCGCCGACCTCTACGACATTTTCGGATTTCCGAGCGACGATACATCTGACGACGAAAAGGTTGTAATCGCTCTGACATTTGCGGCGGTGCCGCAGGCCGGCGTACTGGATTCGGACATGCTCTACCGGATCCTGATCGCGCCCGAGCGCCGGTTTGTGCGGTCGGCAGGGGAGGATGCGAGTCTGGAAGGATTTCTGGCGTATCTGGAAAGCGTCAAAAACAAATATCTGAGTGTATTGAAGCCATCCGAAGTTCGCGTGACCGTCGATCGCGACAACCAAGCCCATATCCGCTTTCTCAATTTCCCCGGCGGAAGCTTCTCCGCGGTTGTCGCGACCAATCAAAGCGTTATATTGCAATCACCAAGCCGCCAGACGGTCAAAGTCTTTGTCGGCGGCAGAGACGATGCATTCTTCAATGATCTGCCAGGATTCTTCCGGTCAATCAACTATGCTCCGCAATTCTATCACGTGCCTCATACGATGCCCGATGTGCGGGAGCTCAAGATTCCGAAGACATTTCTCGAACTCGAGGGCAATGACCTGTTCAATTATGACGCGAGCCAGCCCGAATGGGGCCATAGCGTCAAGCGAGAGTTGCCGCCAGGCCCGCTGACCTGGACCGGCAATCGCTTCAAGAAGGACGAAAACGGCAACTTTCGTTTTGTCTACTCGGGCAGGGATGCGAGGGCCGGCCAAAATTGCAATGCGATCATTCTCGAATTGCCATTGGCATTCCTGACCGACAGACCCGCCGACCACCGCATCGTCAATGCGTGGGGCGAAAGCTGGGTGCTGAAGGCGTCAAGCAAGGTCGAGACGATTCCCGACGATCCGCTCTGGATCGAACATCCGCATGTTCTATTGGATGCGTTCACGCTCGACGACGAACTGAAGAAATACAAGCTGGTCGACACGGACGGTCAGGCTTTCGCCGACGCGGCGCTCAGTGAACGCGAGGACAACCGTCAACTCGGCGCGAATAATTTCTGGCTGGCGCCGCATTTCATCAAGCGCCTCGGTCATCTCGGATGGGGGTTCGGCCCCTCGATCACAGCATTGGGACTAGCCTGCGCCTTCGATCACGACAATTCCCCGGTCTCCGTTCATCGGACCTATACGCATGTTGCGGACGCCTTCCCACGCGTCAAAAAGATCCTGTTTCAGGAGCTCAACATGCCCGACAATTCGTGGAACCGGAAAGGATTGCAGATAGCGCTGCGGCGACCCCTCGACATCTTCATCCCCAATGTGAACTCGATCGACATGGATACGACCGGCACATGGCCGTTCGGGCGTCGATTGGAGGACCAGGTGGCGACGCGTTTCCTGTCGACCTTTCTGGACATGAGCGCCAGCCTCAACGGCAAGCAATACCACGTCGAGCTGTTGAACGACCCGGCCCTGTGGAACAGTGCCCCGATCGAGCCGAAGACGCCTCCCAATCCGCTGAAAAACGACAAAGACTTTCTGCGCGAATTCCCCTATCTGGCGGAGCCGTGGTGATTGTCTGCCGTATTTCGTCCATGGCCGGACTTATTCCGGCCATGGACGTGTCTGCCGTACTCGGGGCGTGGATCACTGGGTCAGGCCGGGTGATGACGAATTTAGGCCTGCGCTAGGCACCCGCGATGCCGGGGTTGGGGTACCGCACCGAGCTGCAACGCATAGAGCGTGACATTGCCGAGCAGAGCATCGCCGACCTGTTCGCGGTGCCTATCAACCCGGAGCGGTTGACCCGCTACGTGTACTTGCTGTACCAGCGCGCCTCGATCGCCGTCGATCTCGCGCAATTGGGCGCGGTCGAGCGGGCGATCGAGCGCGCCTTGCCGTTGCTGACGCATCGGGGCGATCTTTATCTGCTGAAGGCGAATGTCGCGTTCAAGCTGCACAAGCTGGGCGATGTCGAAGCAGCCCTTTTGGCCATACCGATCGCCGGCCGCTGCATCGAAGCATGCTTGCTGCGCGCCGATCTCGATTTCCAGTACGGACGTTACCGGGAAGCCGAGATCGGGTACACCGACGCAATCGAGGCCGAGCGGTCGTGGGGTGGTCTTGCCCGACTGGCGTATTTTCGCGGCAAGATGGGCGATCCCGAAGGTGCCGATCGACTCTATCGGGAGGCCGAAGACGAACTGACCGCCAAAGAAATGCGGTCCTATGCTTGGCTTGAAGTGCAGCGGGGTTTTCTCGCGTTCTCCCGAGGCTGGTACCGGGACGCTCGACTGCATTATGAGACAGCCGAGGCGGCATGTCCGGGATACTGGCTGGTCGATGAATACAAAGCCGAACTGCTCGGTGCCGAGGGCCATTACACTGAAGCGATCGCGGTGTTCCAAGGCCTCCTGACCGCGAGTGACCGCCCCGATCTGCAACAGGCGATTGCGGAACTGTATGGAATTGCCGAGCAAGCGGATGCGGCCCGGCACTGGCAGAACGGCGCGCTATCGGGCTATCTGGAATCCGTGCGGCGCGGCGACGTGCATTACTATCACCACCTGACGGACTTTTACGCCGATGTGGCGAAAGACGGCGCTGCGGCGGTCACCTGGGCGCGCGCAGATCTGCAGCTGAGGAAAAATTTCGCGACGGAAGCGGCCCTCGCTTGGGCATTGTACCGCAATGCCGAGTTCGACGAGGCGCGAGGCTGGCTCGACCGGGCGCTCGCTTCAGGCGTCGTCGACGCGCACCTGTTGTTCCGTGCTGCGAAGATATACGCAGGGGCCGACGGTCCGGAGTACCTGGAACGCGCGAAGAAACTCAACCCGCTCGTCGATCGGTTCCACCTGCATCATTGAACCGGCCGGTCACGAAGCAAGGATCACGTCCGCCGCCTTTTCGGCGGCCATGTAGACGGCGCTTACGATGAAAAATCCCGGAATGCGAGGGAACACCGACGCGTCGACGACACGCAGCCCTTGGGTGCCGTGCACCCGGAAATCGCCGCCGAGCACGCCGCCGCTGTCACGCGGCCCGATCGGGCAGGTGCAAGACGCGTGGTGGCCCCACGCCGTGGTGCGCACATAATCCTTCAGCTCGTCGTCGCTCTGGCGCGCTTCGCCGG
The DNA here is from genome assembly GCA_963812675.1 of uncultured Alphaproteobacteria bacterium. Lineage (GTDB taxonomy): Bacteria > Pseudomonadota > Alphaproteobacteria > ATCC43930 > CGMCC-115725 > AP-15. The sequence goes on from CAWEWR010000011.1 coordinate 265,052, forward strand.
GCTGTTCCTCTTCGGCAATCGCGCCCTCGGCTTTGAGCTTGGCGGTCAGCTTGCGCGCAAAGCGGATGCCGGCGACGACCGAGGCGAGGTCCTCGCCCGCCTTGTCGCTGCCCTCCTCGAAATAATGGAAGTTGATCAGCGGCGTATCGCGCGGATCGGCCGAGCGCAGCACGACTTCGCCGGCGCAGTTTTCGGTATGCGCCTTCAGGATCGCCCAGGTCAGATAATTGGGCTTGGTGACGGCGAGCGAGGAATAGCCGGGGAAATACCCCCCGAACAGTCCCACCAGCGCAAAGCAGAACAGATCCGGGAGCGGGCGCTCGGCGCGTGATTTGAGGATCGCCGCCAGCACCGCGCCATTGCTGGTGTAGAGGCCCTCGCGCCGCTCCGCCCAGTCGCGATAGGCCGGGTCGCCATGACTGAAGGTGACGCCTTCGAGGATGTTCCAGCGGTCGAAATTCATGCGGTTGACAACGCCGACCTCGTAGCGGTCCTGCAAATTCTTGCCGACCCCGGGGAGTTCCACCTTCACTGGAATGCCGAGCGGCTCCAATACGTCGCGGCGCCCGATCCCCGACAGCATGAGGAGTTGCGGTGTATTGAATGCGCCGCCGCAGAGGATGACCTCGCGCGAAGCCTGCGCCTGGCGGAGTTCACCCTCTGAGTTCGCGGGCTGGCCATGAGCGCGGTAGAGCCGCTCACCCTTCAGGTATTCGACGCCGGTCGCGCGGTTGTTTTCGTCGAGCAGGATGCGGGTGACGAGCGCGTCGAGCTCGACATGGAGGCGGTCCGGGTATTTTTGCGCGGTCTCCAATACCCGCTCGCGCGCCCCCATCCGCGCGTGATCGCGCGTCGCGAGCGGCGTGTAGCGAACGCCGACTGCGTTCTCCGTCACCAGCTGCCAGTCGTTGGGATCGGCCTTGGCTTCGACGAGGTCGAGAAGGCGTTCGATCGGCTGCCCTATATCGTCGAACGCCTCGTGCGCCGAATCGAGCAATACTTGCACCAGTCCGAAATCTTTCACTGCAGCCTTTGGGATCGCGATCTCCGATTGCAGCCAGCCATGCCAGCCGTGACGTGACGGGTTCGGGCCCACCGCCGCCAGCGCGCGCTCGAGCGGCCGGTAGTGGCAGTTCTCCAACCGCATGAAATACTGCCGCATGTTTTCGGCATTCCATGACGTATCGCCGGTGAGGCGGGCGATCTCGTCCCAATCGGCATTGTGCGGATAGACCAGGATCATCGCATTGTGCGCCGTGCAACCCCCCAACGTGCCGGCGCGCGGATAGAGCACCCCGTCCACTCGAACGCCCCGATACTCCTTCCGGTATTTCGGGTCCTTCTGCTGCATCTCGTCCGAGGCATAGTGCCGAACGAAGAAGTCCCACCGCATCGCGTCGTTTTCGCTGGCAAAACCGTGCCACGACGGCACGTCGTAATCATCGGGTAGGCGGTTGATGCCGGGCTGGTCGTCATTGGTACCCGAGAGCTGCCGCGGATCGCCGCCAGCCTCCAGCAGAAGCACCGAACACCCGGCCTCGGCCAAGCGCGCAGCGAGCGTTCCGCCTCCGGCCCCGGAGCCGACCACAATGTAATCGAACGGACCGCCATTGCTCATTGGAACCTCTCTGGCCGCTGTGACGTCGGCAATGACGAGATTAGACTGGTCTCGGCGGCGTTACATACTCCGCGGGGTGTCCATCGGGCGTCGGACAGCGGATTTGTCAGAACGTCTTCAGGAACGCAATCAGCGCCTTCTTGTCGGCGTCACCGAGGTTGGAGCCGAAGTAATGGCCGCGGTTGACGACGTAATCCGGGCACTTGCTCAGCGCGAAGAGCTGCTCTGCGACATTCGAAAATACCTGGCGCGCCTGTTCATCGGTGGCGCCCGGCGGCAATGCCTTCAAGTCGCGCACCAGCTGCACCACCACCTTCACCACCGCCTTGTCGTGCGCCACGCGTTCGCGGAAATTTGTCGACTGCGGCAGCGGGTCGAAATTGGCCAGCAGATCGATCGGCATCCCGGCCGGGATCGGTCCGATCTCGAGCCCCCCTTGATCGAAGAGCTTGGGGGCGATCAGCTGCAAGACATCCTGCGCGTCCTTGAGCACATCAGGCAGATAGCCGGTCGGGACGCGCAGCCAGCTGGTGACGTTGGTCCGGTCGATCACGCCAGGTATTTTGTCGCCGAGCACGGCATCCTTCTCCCGCTTGTCCGGCCACAGCATTTTGGTGATCGAATCGTCGAACGAAGCCATGCGAGCGTCGACCGACGGGCTCGGGTTGAAGCTGCCGACACTATTGTTGAGCAGGAAAGGTGCGGTCGACCACAGGCTGACCAATGACGGCACGCGGGTGTAGCCGCGTCCGCCTGCCGGCATCTGAAACTGTTGCGGCGCGCCGGTGAGCGGGTTGTAGACGGTGATTGCGCCGACCGACGGCAGCTCCTTGTACGAAACCGAAGAGAAATTGTCCCAAATGTTGCCGGCGATTGCGTTGGTCGCCAGCGGGGCGCAGGCATTGGTCTGCAGCAAGGTCACCGGCACGCGCATGTCGTTCGACATAAAATTGTTGTCGAGGAAATCGCCGGCATTGACGATCTGCCGCATTTGCTGCTTGAAATCGCTGGTCCGGGTCCATTCCCAATAGCGGTTCCAGCAGTCGAGATAGCCGGAACCGATGCACGTGGCCGGGTTGGTCGCGACCGGCGGCTGCGGCGCCTTGCTGGAATGGCAGGCCGCGCAATTTTCGGCAAAGACGCCCTTGCCCTGATTGACCATATCGGGCGGGTCGTTCAGATAGGCGGCGCCGCCGGGCGCGTTCTTCAGCTTGTGCGGATATGACGCCTTCAGCAGGAACAGCGCCATGGCGGGGGTCTGCAACTCGGTCGCGTCCCAATAGGACGAGTTCGCGCGTGCCGTCGTGATCTCGATCGGGGTGATCGGCTTGCCACCGAGGATCGGATTGAAATGGCGCAGCCATTCTTCGCTGAACAGGCCGATATTCAGATAGACCCGGTTCAATGCCCCGAGCGCGCCGACTGAATCGGAGCCGTCCTTCAGCACATGCGGCGTCCACACCGTATCGGGCGGCTGAAAAAACTGCGTCAGCGGTCCCTGGGTGACAAAATTGTTGAACTGCTTGTTGGCGAGGTTGTCCGGCCCCAATGTCTCCCGTCCCCAGCGCTTGGCAGCATCCAACCGAGCCGAAAGGTTGTAGACTGCATTCATCGTGCGGGGGTTGCTGATGTTGTCGCTCGACACGAGCGACGTATCGAGCGAGCCGGGCCGCGCCGCGTGTAGGAACTGGAAGAAGAAGGTCGACTGGTCGGCGTTCCAGGCGAAGATGCGGTCGACCCAAAAATACTGCGCGCCGACTGTCGAGCTCAAATTCTCCCATTGCGGCGCCTCGGGGTTCGCCGGCGGCTTCTCGGGGTTTGGGCCGACGTGACAGAACCCGCAGGAAATTCCGACGCGGTAGGGCCGCACTAGCTCCTTCGACAGGTAGTAGTTCTGGTCGTCATAGAACCTTTCGGCATTCCATTCCTTTGCTGCGGCCTCATCGAAGTCGGGATTGGGGAAGAGCCGCATCCCGACGATCCCGGTCGGGTACCCGTAATAGGACCCGGCCGCGATGTTCTTTCCGCGCGCGCCGACCGCGACGCCGGGGTATTTTTCGGCATTCTCGAAGGGGTCAGCCGGGCAGTTCGGGTCCCGCACATCGAGCCACAGCCCATAGCGCTGCGGGTTCGGTCCGGTGGCCTTTTTAAAACACGGCTCGTTGACCAGCCCGAAGTAATTCCACCGGTTGTCGCGGCTGTATTTCAGCCCGGGATAGGACGACAGAATCTTTAGGAGGTCGAAGTTTCCGAAAGTGATGTTGGTCAGCTCGTCCCACAGCCGGTCGTCGCCGCCGGTCCAGACGATCCACATATTGCGCCCCTTGACCTCGTCCGGGGTGAGCGCAATGCCGCCGTCCATCCCCCGGAAATAATCCTCGTCTGCCGCCGGGAACGATTGGGCCGATCGCCCGGCCCGGCGTGCCTCGTCGAGGACCGCCTGTGCCCACGCTTCCCCGGCGAGCCAAATCCCCGCCGACAAAAGCGCGATCGCCAGCAACAGTCGCGTTCCCCAGGCCTGGCGACTTGCCATTCGTCTCCCCCCTTCTGTAGCCGATCCGCCGTGCTGCAGCTCGGCATCGGGGCAACTCTTAACCATAGGCGTGGCACCCGCAAGCGCCAATTTGGGTCAACGACCACGACCTAGTGGATAGAATCTGACGCTTGCTACCTGCACCGAGGTCGGCTCGGGGTGGAAAGCCGACGTTCCGTCGCTAAGACGAGTGGCGAAATCGCGCCGGTACGCGCCATTCATTAGCTGGCGAGCGATCGAGTTGACCCGACGGTTCCAGAGAGGCTGGGCCGTTCACGGCTGGGCGGTGCTACATTGCCTCAGGTAAGGCCGAAGGCGCGAGCTCCTCATGAAAACTTCCATGCGCTTTGATCTGGTCGATCTGCGTCTGTTCCTGTTCGTGGTCGAGGCGGCAAATATCACGCATGGTGCCGCGCGGGCGGGTATGGCGCTGGCATCGGCCAGCGAACGAATTCGCCTGATGGAAGAGAGCCTCGGCGCACCGCTCCTCGAACGGCATCGCCGTGGCGTTCGCGCAACGCCAGCTGGCGCAGCCCTCGTCCATCACGCTCAATTGGTCGTTCAGCAGTTAGAGCGGATGCGCGGGGAATTGTCAGAGTATGCCGACGGCTTCAGGGGGCGCGTGCGGCTGTTCGCCAATACGACTGCAAGCGCCGAGTTCCTTCCCGCTGCCTTGGCCGCATTCTTGTCGCAGCATCCCCAGATCGACATCGATCTGGAGGAGCGTTCCAGCCGCGACATCGTGCGCGCGGTCGCCGGAAACCTCGCCGAGATCGGCATCGTCGGGGACAAGGTCAATCCCGCCAAAGAACTTCAAACCTTTCCGTTTGCCGAAGACCGGCTCGTGCTGATCACGCCGCGCGACCATGTGGTGAGCCATCAGCGGGCGATCGCGTTTCGCGATGCCCTTGCCTATGACCATGTTGGCCTCCCTGTTGGTAATGCCCTCCAGGATCAGATGGAAGACCACGCGGCCCGCGCCGGCCGTCGCTTGAAATTGCGTGTCCGCCTTCCCGGTTTCGATGCCGTTTGCCAAGTGGTTGGTAGCGGAATTGGTGTGGCTGTGCTCCCGGCAATGGCAGCCCGCCGGTACCGACGGTCCGCGGCGATCCGGATCATCCCGCTCGTCGATACCTGGGCGCCGCGTCGTCTGACAATTTGCGTCCGCAGTTTTGCAGCCTTGCCTGCCCATGGGCAAAGGCTCGTCGAGCACCTCCGGGCACGGGCACAGGCGTAATCGGCTGTCTTAGTTTTTACCGAAGTCAGGGTTCGCTACTTCCGCATTGTCCCGAAGCGCACGGCCAACGATCTTCGATCGTCAATCCATACACTCATGCGGGACAGCAGCCATCACCACCGCGATTTTCCTGGCTCTCGCCTCGACGTTTGGGTTCGGCGCCGGCTTCGTGCTCACCCAATTCGGGTTGCGCTGGACTCCGCCCTGGCTGGGGGTCGCGATCAGCATTCCGACATCGACGCTGCTGTTCTGGTGCCTTGCTCCGTTTTTTGTGGACCCACGCGATGGCAATCTGAAGGCCGTTGCACTGTTTGCGTGTGTCGGACTGTTTTTCCCCGGAACCGTCGCGCTGCTGAATTTCGAGTCCAATCGGCTAATGGGCCCAAGCATCGCAGGCGCGCTCAGCAGCATCGCGCCCGTTTTCGCCATTGCGCTCGCGATCGTCATCCTCGGTGAGCATATTCGCGGTCCTCAGCTGCTCGCCTTGGCCGCAATCGTTGTTGGCATCACTTTGATGTACCGCGGCCAAGTCAGCTTGTCCAGCCGATCACGCTGGCTGCTAGCACTGCCGGTAGCCGCGTCCGCCATTCGCGGGGTCATCCAGCCGATCGTCAAATTCGGCTTTGAATGGTGGCCGAACCCGATGGCAGCCGCCGTCGTCAGCTACACGGTTTCCTCGGCCGTGCTCATCTTCTTGGCGCTCGCGCGCGCCGGCGGGGCTATCCCCGATATCGATCGCCGCGGCGCGCTCTGGTTTGCTGCGGTCGGCCTATGCAACGGTCTGGCAGTCCTGGCGATGTACGCTGCCCTCAAATATGGGCCGGTTACGTTGATCTCACCGCTCATCGCCGGCTACCCTTTGGTGACCTTGCTGCTGAGCCGCGCGTTCCTCGGGAAGGAAGATGTGGGTCCCCAGCTGATCGTCGGCGTCACCGGCGCGGTCTGCGGCGTCGTATTGCTGCTCGTGGCCTAGGAGCGGCGCCTTGTTCTCGATTTCACTTGATCAGGGCAAGCCGACCGTTCGGCTGGCGAAACTGGCGAAAATGGTTGTATGGCTTGACCAAAGTAGCTTTAATCACATCGGTCGGATTTGGGTCCGACCGCGTTCTCGGGGCGGGGTGAAAGTCCCCACCGGCGGTAATGGCGAGCGATCGCCAGAGCCCGCGAGCGCCCGCCGAGCAATCGGCGGGGTCAGCAGATTCGGTGCGATTCCGAAGCCGACGGTTACAGTCCGGATGGAAGAGAACGGGAAGATTTGGCGCACGCATGGCGCGTCGTCCTTTGAGGCCCGTACGCCCTGATTCTGGTCTCTTGGGACGAGGAGCAGCCATGAATCAGCGTCAGAACCAAGCCACTGCCGAAAATCGAAACGCGCGACGGATCGCCTTCGTGCAAGCCTGCTGGCACAAGGACATCGTCGATCGATGCCGCCTGTCGTTCACCGCCGAAATCGCCAAGCACGGGTTCGGCGACGGCGACATCGACTTCTTTGAGGTACCCGGATCGCTGGAAATTCCGCTGCACGCCCTGTTGCTCGCCGAGAGCGGGCGCTATGCCGCCATCGTCGCCGCCGGGTTCGTCGTCAATGGCGGCATTTACCGGCACGAGTTCGTCGCCGAAGCTGTCATCAGCGGGCTGATGCGCGTTCAGCTGGACACCAAAGTACCGGTCATATCGGCCGTCCTGACGCCGCAGAACTTCCATGAGCATGACGAGCACAAGAAGTTCTTCTACGACCATTTCGTCGTTAAGGGCGCCGAGGCGGCAGCGGCTTGCGCCGCAATGGTCAACAAGGTCGGACGCCTGCTGGCGCTGTCCTGACGAGCATGCCAGGTCGCAGGCCCGTCGGGGCGAGCGCAAGGGTTCAGCTCCAAAATTGATGCCGCTTACGATCTTGTAATAGTCTTGCCGTCGGGATGACGATCCTGCTTTCCTGATTGATCCGGACTGGCCGATTATCACCCGTCCGATCCACCTGCAGTCGCTGTCGTGGATGGCCGCTTTGGGGGGCGTCATCGCCTGAAGTCGGCGGTTGCCAGGAGCGACCGCTTAGGGTCGAGAGTCGCAGTCCGAACCGGGTACGAAGCGGATGATTTGTACCGCTAGCGGGAGAAGCGTTGGAGGATCTGGCCAGGGAAGTTGCAGCGGGTCGGCTTCAATGCGGAAATAGCCATAATTGCGTGGTACCATCGGACGCTGGTCGTAGCGAACGCAAATTGATCGAATGTCATTGGAATGCAGAAAACAGCGACGAAGCGGGCCCGTCATCAGCGAAATATCAGCGAATATCAGCCGGCTTTCTCGCTGTTATGGTCGTGCTTCAGTCCGCGAAAGCCGAGAATTGCCGCGGCAGACGGCGATAGCTTCGCTGTTTTTTTCGCTGCATTTAACAGCGAGAACAGCTAACGCCGCCGAGGAACGGGCTCGCCGCCGGGACCCAACCGCGATATCGTGCGGGGCCGCGATCCGGCAGATGACGAGGAGAACCACAATGTCCTTTGCGATCCAACACGTGCATGTAAAGACCAAGGATCCCAAGCAGACCATGCAGTTCTATATCGACAATCTCGGTGCGACCTATGTGGCCGAGATCCCGGGCCGCGGCCATCGGTTGAACCTGCATGGGCTGACCCTCAACATCACGACCCTCATTTCGGCGCAAAACCACGAGCAGCATTACGGCATCGAGCACATCGCCCTGGATACCGACGACTATTCCGGGGCCATGGCCAAGCTGCGGGAGAACGGGGTGCGCGTCCTCGAGGAGCTGCCGCCCAACAACGGCCGGCGCGTCTGCTTCCTTGAAGCGCCCGACGGCGCCCAGATCGAGTTGATCGAGAAGGTACAGCCCGCGTAATCGAAGGATGGCGCGCTGCATGGCTCTGAAGGACAAGATCGCGCTGGGCGTGGCGCTGCCGCATCGCTCGCCCGAGCCGATCGACATGGAGACGGTGCGACGGGTCGCGCAGCGCGCCGAAGCCCTCGGGTTCCGAGATTTGTGGGTCACGGAGAACACTCTCGACCATGTGTTCTGCTTCGACCCGGTGGTGGTGCTGACCTACGCCGCTGCGGTAACGACGACGATCCGGCTCGGCGCGTCGGTTGTCGTTTTGCCAGTGCACAACCCGATCCATGTGGCGCACCAATGGGCCACCCTGGATTACGTCAGCGGCGGCCGGGCAATCCTCGGCGTGGGGCTCGGCCGGGATCATCATTACGAGCAATTCCAGACCCCGACGGAAGGCCGCGTGCGGCGGTTCCGGGAGGGAGTGGAGCTGATCAGGGCGCTGTGGACCGAGCCGCGGGTCCACTACCGGGGGCGCATCTTCCAGCTCGGGAACGGCACGATGGCGCCGAAGCCCTTGCAGAAACCGCACCCGCCGATCTGGATGGGTGTCGGTCACCCGGATGCGCTGCGCCGCACCGCGGCGATTGCCGATGGCTGGATGGGCTCGGGCGGGTCGAGCAACGCGGCTTTTGTCCGATCCGTCCCGATCTTGCGCGACGAGTTGGAGAGGGCGGGGCGCGATTCAGCCAATTTTCCGATCTCGAAGCGGGTGTTTTTATCGGTCGACGAGCGGCCGGAGGTCGCGCGCGCCGAGCTGCACCGCTGGTTCACCGTCGTCTATCGCAATCCCGAAGGGACCGACGCCTCGGGCATCCATGGCACGCCCGACCAGGTCCGGGAGCGATTGGAGGAACTCGTCGCCGCCGGCGCCAACCACCTCCTGCTCAATCCCGTCGCCCGGTATGAGGAGCAATTGGAGGCATTGGCCGAAGTGGTAGGCCTCTCGTGATGCCCCGAACCTTTGCCCCTCTCCGCCCTTAAGGGGGGAGAGGGAGGGGCCCGGTCGCGGCAGCGACCGGGAAGGTGAGGTGGGCGGCGCGGTTCGGAGCTGGGGGCTTCCCCCACCTCACCCCGACCCTCTCCGCCCCCGGGGGCGGAGAGGGAGAATTGCGGAGATATTGCAATGATGTCAGTTCGATCCGATCCGGTGAAACAGCAGGTCGCCGCTCATTGGGGCCGGCGGGCGGCGCAGTTCGACGAGGATTTCGGGCACAGTATCCGCACCGCCGCAGAGCGCGTGGCCTGGGACCGTATTTTCGGTCTCGTGCTGGCTGGGCGGGGCACTCTCGACGCGCTCGATGCGGGCTGCGGCACCGGATTTCTGAGCCTTGAGCTCGCCTCCCGCGGGCACCGGGTCACCGGTATCGATTTTGCGCCCGCGATGCTGGCCGAGGCGCGGCGCAAGGCAGCCGAGCAGGGCGCTGCGATCCGATTTGAGGAGGCCGACGCCGAGCAGCTGCCGTTTTCACCGGGCAGCTTCGACCTGGTCGTCAGCCGGCATGTGCTGTGGACCCTGCCGCATCCCGAAGCGGCAATAGACGAGGGGATTCGCGTGCTGCGGCCGGGCGGGCGGCTCGCTGTCATCGACGGGCAGTTCGACCCCGGGTTCTTGACGCACCAGAGAGAGAATGCCCGCACCAGCGCCGAATACGCAGAGATCGGCGATCGGCTGCCGTTTCTCGGCGGCCGCCCGCGCGAGGAGATCGAGGCTCTGCTCCGCGCGCACGGCCTAGTGAATGTCGGCAGCGACCCGATGGCCGATCTGGTCGAGGCGCAGGCGCAACGCATGGTCGAGGAGGGAAGGGAGCGGCAGACGCGCGTGCGCTACGTGGCCTGGGGCGAGGTTGCGCGCTGAGTTGTCCGGGCATGCTGCTCCGCGTCCGCTCGATCACCTATCTGGCGCAACGGATCAACGGCTATGAGCTGGTGGACCCGGAGGAATGCGATCTGCCCGGCTTCACCGCGGGGGCGCATATATCGGTGCGGGTCCGCAACGGGCCGGTGCGCGACTTTTCGCTGCACAACGATCCGGCCGAACGCGCGCGCTATTGCATCGCCGTGCTGCGGGAGCCGGAAGGGCAGGGCTCCCGCGAATGGCATGAGCAGGTGCGCGTCGGCGACATCGTCGAGGCCTCGGCGCCGCGCAACAACTTCCCGCTGGCGGTCGAGGCGGAGCACCATCTGCTGATCGCCGGCGGCATCGGCATCACCCCGATCATGTCGATGATCGCGGAATTGCGCCGCCGCCGCGCCGATTTCGGTCTGCACTACTGCACCCGTTCGCCCGAAGAGACGGCGTTCCTCGACGATCTCGCAATCCTCGCCGCGCAAGGGCGAGTGCAGTTCCACCACGACGGAGGCGACCCGGCAAAGGGGCTCGATCTCGCCGCGGCGTTGCGCGAATACCGTTCCGGCACCCATCTCTATTACTGCGGCCCTGCCGGCATGATGCGGGCAGCCGAAGCAGCCTCCCAGCACTGGCCGCCGGGGACGGTGCACTGCGAGTATTTCGCCGGGCCGAAAGCCGTGCCGCCAATGCTGCCAGCATAACGGAGTCGCAAATGAGGAAGACAACCAAGGCGAGCACAGCGATCCGGGCGAACAAGCGCAAAGCCAAGCTGAAGGCGAAGCACCGCCGACAGCGAGCGCGGGCGACCGCCTAGGCATTAAGATGCGCTCTGCAGTAAATCCGGCGAGGGCCGCCGATGGTGCGCACCCTGACGCGTTCCGGCCCAATCAGCCGATCCACAGACGGCAGCAAGCCGCGGCGGACATATCGATCTACCCCGGGAGCGCGGGTGAGATACTTCGGCGTCCTTACAGGCGTTGGGGGTCGATCGAGATCGAAGCCGGAAGGTCGCTGCCGACGAAAATCGGGCGCAGGACGTGCGACCGAAAACGCCACAGCCGGTCATCGCCGAGCACGCATTGGGCTTCGAAATCGGCAATCATGGCAGGTGGTCTTGCCCACTGAAAGGGCGGGCGGCCGTCGCCGCGGTAGAGGCTCATCACTCCAACCGACCTTGCGCAATACGCATCGTCGCGGAATACCCGAAGATTGCCGACCAGGTGACGCGTGGTGGTGGTGCCGTGTTGTCGCCGCCGAGCATAGAAGGCACGGATCTTTTCCGCTCCTTCGAACCGGTTGTTGCCGACCGCAAAGAGCGCCTCCGGCAAATAAAACTCGTGCGCCCGGCTGCCGCCGTTGTGATCGACGTCTGCCCAGTAATTGGTCATCTGCCGATTGAGCGCATACCACAGCGGCAGATCATCGGTGTCCAGCATTTGCCCTTGGTTCCTCCCAGAGATGAGCTGACCTCTCCCGGATTGCTGGCGCGGGAGTGTCGCTCGCGGTTTTTCCTAGCCCTCCTTGCGCCGGTTCGCGCCCGGCGTCAATCGGCGGCGGCCTCCCCGAGGCGCTTCGCGGCAATGAACAGCGCTCAAGGGGATCCGGGAAAGTGCTTCCTTTGGCGGAAATCGGCACGGCACACAGCGGTCGCGCCACAGGTACCAAATTCGGCAACTGAACGTCTGCAGTTGGAAATCTTTCGAAACGAGCTAACATCGTCGTGGTAAGGCAAGACGAACGGCCCGCATGTCGACCTCCGATGCGAACAGCTTCTCAGGCTCGCCCGTCTTGCGCTCTTCTGAACAGGGCGAAATCGCCCTGTCGGCGATCATCTGCACCTACAACCGGTACGAGTTGTTGCCGGGGGCGATCGATTCGCTGGTAGAGCAGGACGTTCCGGCGGGCTTGCTCGAGCTTATCGTAGTCGACCACTCGCCGGATCAAGCTGGTGCTGCGCGCTTCTCACAGCGCTATGCCGGCTTGTCCAATCTCACCTACCTTGTCGAACCTAAGCCGGGACTTTCCAATGCGCGCAACAGAGGCACGGCGGCCGCACTTGGCCGTATCGTCGCCTTCATCGATGACGACGCACGCGCTTGCCGATCCTGGGCGCGAGAACTGCTGCACGCTCATACTGCATTCGACGGCCGGGCGGGGATCGTGGGCGGCCCGATCGTGCCGCGCTGGACAGGCGAAAAACCGCCGTGGATGGGCAAGCGGTTGCTCGGCTATCTCTCGCTCGTCGATTTGGGCCACGAGCTGCGGGAGCTGTCCGCAGGAGAATGGCTTGCCGGGTGCAACATTTCGTTCGACAGGGCGTCTCTAATCACCGCAGGCGGTTTCTGCACGAGGCTCGGCCGCATGAGCTCGTGGTCGACGCTGCTGTCGAACGACGAGATGGAGGTGAGCGAGCGCGTGAGGGCGATGGGCAAGCTGGCAATATATGCACCCAAAGCCGTGGTCGAGCACGTCATCCCGCCGGAGCGGATGACGCAGAGCTGGTTCCGTCGCCGCGCCGCGTGGCAAGCGGTCTCGGACCTGCTGAGCGAACCGGAACTTGCGCCTGCCCTCGCGGAGATAGCGTTGCGAAGACTGTCGCGCAGATACCACGGAAGCCAGCTATTTGGCTCGATCCGAAGCGCCGCAGCGCTCAAGCGAGACATGGACCTCGCCTACAGCCTGGTAATTGTCGCCCTCTGTGGCGGCGTCCAGCCGGAACAGCCCCGCGCCGGCGGCGGTTTGGTGCCTACCGGAGTCGACAAGATTAGGCAGGCATTCCGCCGACGCCTTACTTCGCGCTCCGCTGACCGCACGGGTCGACCCGCCCTTTCGCCGCTTGCTCTGAGCGCACGGGAACTGCGTCACGTGTATTCTAGAACGCACCACCCGCGAAAGGCCGGAGCTATAATAGTAGCCCCTCCGTGGCCGAACACAGGAAGTTCAAACATCTTCTCCGCACAAGCTGCTGCACACAAAAAATTTGGTCATGAGAGTTTGCTTGTTCTTGGACCTTTAGATATTTCTCCTAGAAACTTCGAAGATATCAATGAAATAAAAGCTGATATGCATTATCAGGGCATATCGAGTGTTGTATACGGAGTGACTTATGATACAAGGCGGCCATATTTGAGTAGATCATTTATGGACTGGATTTTAGCTGGGCGTGACGATTCTCTTGCTGTTGATGCCAGGTATGCTGCTCGCAGTGGGTGGCGAGCCGGTATTTTGGATTTTATCGATAGCCATCAGGTCGATGTCATCCATGTAAATCACGCATTCGAGATGCTCCTTGCGACCCGTATTCGAGAGCTGATATTTCGACGAACCGGCAGGACACCGGCCCTAATATGCAACACGCATGATGTACAAGCGAAAGCTTACGCAAAGAGAGCTTTAGAAAATCCGTTCAGTGGGCGACAGGAGAGATATTCTCAGCTACTTGATTCAGAACTTTCACTATATCGAAGTGCGGATATATTAGTCCACTGTTCAACATACGATAAAGAGTTTTTTGAGCAAAAATTACCTCTGTCTAAACATCAATTGATTGTCCCATGTCTCAATCCCCAACATGAGGAATCATTGAGGCGGATTAGAGGGAACGCCTACCTTAATCAATTTGATTTTATTTATGTGGGAAACAATAATTTTGCTAATTTCATTGCAATGAAATGGCTGCTTACCGAAGTTTTGCCTCTCCTGAATGGGCCACCACCGCGACTTGCGATAGTTGGGCGTATCAAAGCACTTATGCGTCACATGGATCGATCTTTATACGAAAGACACAAACATTATTTTGTCGGTACTGTTCCAGATGTTGGGATTTACTATTCCGTTTCAACAACAGTTCTAGCGCCTTCGCTTTTTGGAACTGGGTGTTCTTTAAAGTTTATTGAGGCTCTCTGTGCAGGGAAGACAGTTATCGCTACCCCGGACTCGCTTAGAGGCCTTCCTGATCAGGTACAAGCACGTTGTGCTGAGTTTGTTCGGGACACCCCTCGACAGTTCGCCGAGGCCATGATGATGACGCTCACGCTCGGCCGTGGTGACAGCCATAAAACAGGATCAATTTACGACGACTACTTCCATAGCAAACACTACGTGAGTAGAATGAATGATCTGTTCACGGAAATTCTTCAATGAGGCGAGAATTACACCTACGGCCACGGGGGCGGTCGATCCCCATGATAGAGCTGCACAGCGCGATGGCGGCCATCTGGCGTCGGCGCCGGCACGTCCGGTACCAAGCGGCGGGGCGAAGCATCGGGCGGAAAGAGGACCGCAATCGCAACATGATTGCCGGTGGCCGCGATGGCGCCGGCCTGACACAGATCAAGGCAGCGGCGGCGCCCGTGTCGCGGGCAGCTGGGGTTCCGCGGCGTCGGCTCATTGACGACTTTACTAGTTCGCCCAACTTCACTTGACCGCATATGCCGGCCCGGACGGCGCGGCTTCCGCGCCATTATGCCACAGGAATTTGACACCGCGAGCCCGAGGGCCATTTGGCCGAAGACGGTGCAGTCGGCTGTTAAGCGATTGATGCGGAAATTAACCCAGCGTTAAAGCGAGTCGCGTCCTCGCCAATCTTGTGCATATTATGGCACTCGCGCCGAACCGCGTGCTGGCGCGTGGTGATCTTTGCGCCGACAGCTTTGGGTGAAGAGCATACGCGATGACATTGCTTGAGGGACAGGGGCTCTACGACCCGCGCAACGAGCATGATTCGTGCGGCATCGGCTTCGTCGCCAACATCAAGGGGCGAAAATCGCACGACATCATCGCGCGCGGCTTGCAGATCCTGGTCAATCTCGACCATCGCGGAGCGGTCGGGGCCGACCCGCTGGTTGGCGACGGGTCCGGCTGCCTTATTCAGATGCCGGATGCGTTGCTGCGCGATTGGGCGGTGCGCCAGGGGCTGACCCCTCCCGAGCCCGGCCGGTATGCGGTCGCGATGTGCTTTCTGCCCTGGGAGGAGCGGGCGCGCGCCATCGCGATCGAGCATGTCGAGGCTTTCATCAAGGCCGAGGGACAAACCCTCCTCGGTTGGCGGGACGTGCCGACCGATACAACCGGGCTCGGTGCGACGGTGATCGAGACGATGCCGTGGATCAGCCAGGCGATCGTCGCCTGCAGCCCCGAAATTGCCGACCAGGACGCCTTCGAGCGCAAGATCCTGACGATCCGCAAGCAGGCCTTGAACAGCGTCTGGGCATTGGCCGAGTACCACGGGATGCCGGCGTTGCGCGACCTGTACATGCCGTCCTTCTCGACCCGCACCGTCGTCTACAAGGGCTTGCTCTTAGCCCCGCAGGTCGGAAGCTTTTACGAGGACCTGCGCAACCCGCTGACGGTTTCGGCGCTGGCGCTCGTCCATCAGCGGTTTTCGACCAACACCTTCCCATCGTGGCGGCTTGCCCACCCGTACCGGTTCATCTGCCACAACGGCGAGATCAACACGGTTCGCGGCAACGTCAATTGGATGGCGGCGCGCCGGCAGGCGATGACGTCGGAGCTGCTCGGCCCCGATCTTGCGAAAATGGTGCCGCTGATCGGGCCGGGGCAGTCGGACACCGCGTGCATCGACAATGCGCTCGAGCTTCTCGTCATCGGCGGCGGCTATTCGCTCGCGCATTCGATGATGATGCTGATCCCCGAGGCCTGGGCCGGCAACCCGCTGATGGACCCGCAGCGGCGGGCGTTTTACGAATATCACGCCGCGCTGATGGAGCCGTGGGACGGGCCGGCGGCGATTGCCTTCACCGACGGCCGCCAGATCGGCGCCACGCTCGACCGCAACGGCCTGCGGCCGGCGCGCTACATCGTCACCGACGACGATCACGTGATCATGGCGTCGGAGGCCGGGGTACTGCCCGTCCCGGAGGAGAAGATCACGCGCAAGTGGCGACTGCAGCCGGGCAAGATGCTGCTGATCGACTTTGAAGAGGGCCGCATCGTCGACGACGACGAGATCAAACGCAAACTGGCCGCCGAGCATCCTTACGCGGCGTGGCTCGAAGCGACCCAGTTCAATTTATCGGACTTGCCGGACGTGGCGGAGGAGCACCGAGAGGAGTTCGCTCGCGCGACGGTGCCGACCCTGCCCAACGACCCGACAACGCAGCTCGAGCAACAGCAGGCTTTCGGCTACACGCAGGAGGACATCCAGTTCTTCCTCGAGCCGATGGCGCGCGACGGGGACGATCCGGTCGGCTCGATGGGCACCGACACGCCGATTGCCGCGCTGTCGAACCACCCGAAGCTGCTCTACAACTATTTCAAGCAGAATTTTGCGCAGGTCACCAACCCGCCGATCGACCCGATCCGCGAACAGCTGGTCATGTCGCTGGTCTCGATGATCGGGCCGCGGCCGAACCTTTTGGGACATGAGGCCGGCACGCATTACCGGCTCGAAGTGTCGCAGCCGATCCTGACCAACGACGATCTGAAGAAGATCCACGCGATCGAGAAATTGGTCAGCGCCTTCCGCACCGATACGCTCGACACTACCTGGGCGGCGGTCGAGGATGCGGATGGTATGGCGCCGGCGCTCGACCGGCTGTGCTATGAGGCGACCCTGGCGGTCGAAGCCGGGCGCAACATCTTGATCCTGTCCGACCGCGCGACCTCGGCCGAGCGGGTGCCGATCCCGGCGCTGCTCGCGACATCGGCGGTGCACCATCACCTGATCCGCCAGGGTTTGCGCACCTTGACCGGCATCGTCGTCGAGACCGGCGAGGCGCGCGAGGTGCATCATTTCTGCGCGCTGGCGGGGTACGGCGCGGAGGCGATCAACCCTTATCTCGCCTTTGCCACGCTCGAGCAGCTGCGCGTCGAGAACGATCTGCCGCTCAGCGCCGAACAGGTGCAGAAGAACTACATCAAGGCGGTCGGCAAGGGGATCCTCAAAGTCATCTCCAAGATGGGGATCTCGACCTACCAGTCCTATTGCGGGGCGCAGATCTTCGATGCCGTCGGTCTTGGCAGCGATTTCGTCGAGAAATACTTCACCGGCACGGCGACGACGATCGAAGGCGTAGGGCTGCGCGAGATCGCGCAGGAGGCGGTCGCGCGGCACAAGAACGCCTATGGCGACAACCCGCTCTACCACGACATGCTCGATCTCGGCGGCGATTACGCCTTTCGACTGCGCGGCGAGGACCATGCCTGGACGCCGCAATCGGTCGCCAAGTTGCAGCATGCGGTGCGCGGCAACTCGCTCGCCGATTACCGGGGCTTTGCGGCGACGATCAACGACCAGAGCGAGCGGCATTTGACGATCCGCGGGCTGATGTCGTTCAAGTTGGCCGATGAACCGGTGCCGCTCGACGAGGTCGAGCCGGCGAGCGAGATCGTCAAGCGGTTCGCGACCGGCGCAATGAGCTTCGGATCGATCAGCCGCGAGGCGCATACGACCTTGGCGATTGCGATGAACCGCATCGGCGGCAAATCCAATACCGGTGAGGGCGGCGAGGAGGCGCGGCGCTTCAAGCCATTGCCCAATGGCGACTCGATGCGCTCGGCGATCAAGCAGGTCGCCTCGGGCCGCTTTGGCGTCACGACCGAGTACCTGGTTAACGCCGACGACCTGCAGATCAAGATGGCGCAGGGCGCCAAGCCCGGCGAAGGCGGCCAACTGCCCGGCCGCAAGGTCGACAAGGTCATCGCCGGGGTGCGCTACTCGACCCCCGGGGTCGGCCTCATTTCGCCGCCGCCGCATCACGATATCTACTCGATCGAGGATCTGGCGCAGCTGATCCACGATCTGAAGAACGCCAACCCGCGGGCGCGGATATCGGTGAAGCTCGTCTCCGAGGTCGGCGTCGGCACCGTTGCAGCCGGGGTCAGCAAGGCGCGCTCCGACCACGTCACGATCGCCGGGTTCGAGGGCGGTACCGGCGCGAGCCCGCTCACCTCGCTGACCCATGCCGGCTCGCCCTGGGAGATCGGCCTCGCCGAGACGCAGCAGACATTGGTGCGCAATGGGCTGCGCGGCCGCATTGCCGTGCAGGTCGATGGCGGGCTCAGGACCGGCCGTGATGTCGTCGTCGGGGCAATGCTCGGCGCCGACGAGTTCGGTTTCGCGACCGCGCCATTGATCGCCGCCGGCTGCATTATGATGCGCAAGTGCCACCTCAACACCTGCCCGGTCGGCATAGCGACGCAGGACCCGGTGTTGCGCAAGCGCTTCACCGGCGAGCCCGAGCACGTCATCAATTATTTCTTCTTTGTGGCCGAGGAAGTGCGCGAGCTGATGGCGCAACTCGGCTTCCGCACCTTCAATGAGATGGTGGGCCGCGTCGACAAGCTCGACATGGTGCGCGCTATCGACCACTGGAAAGCCAAGGGGATCGACCTCTCGCGCCTCTTATACCAGGAGCCGGCGAGGCCCGGGGTCGCAATCTACAATTGCGAGCGGCAGCAGCACCATCTCGACAAAGCGCTCGACAACGAGCTGATCGCAGAAGCGCAGCCGGCTCTCGATGAGCGCCGACCCGTGCGCATCGAGCGGCCGATCCGCAATGTCCACCGCACTGTCGGCGCGATGCTGTCGGGTGAGGTCGCGCGCCGCTATGGCCATGCCGGTCTGCCGCAGGACAAGATCTGGACGACGTTCCGCGGCAATGCCGGGCAAAGCTTTGGCGCGTTCCTCGCGCACGGCATCACGTTGGAGCTCTACGGCGACGCCAACGACTACACCGGCAAGGGCCTGTCGGGCGGGCGCCTGATCGTGCGCCAGCCCGTCGAGGCGCAGCGCGAGCCGACCGAGAACATCATTATCGGCAATACCGTGCTCTATGGCGCGATCGCCGGCGAAGCGTACTTCGAGGGGGTTGCCGGCGAGCGGTTTGCAGTGCGCAATTCCGGTGCCGTCGCCGTTGTCGAAGGCACCGGCGATCACGGCTGCGAATACATGACCGGCGGGGTCGTCGCCGTGATCGGCGATACCGGGCGGAATTTCGCCGCCGGCATGTCGGGCGGCATTGCCTATGTCTGGGACCCGCGGGGCCGCTTCGCGAGCCTCTGCAATCAGAGTGAGGTCGATCTGGAGCCGATCGCCTCAGCCGAGCTCGACGACGATGCCGACCGCGACGAGCGGCCGCGGCAGCGCGCGCCGAGCGTTCATGACAATGGCATGGGCGACCCGCTGCGCTTTGACGCTGCGAGGCTGCGCATCCTGCTCGAGCGCCATCACCTGTTCACCGGCAGTGCCCGGGCGCGCGCCCTTCTCGAAGACTGGGATACTACGCTGGCATCCTTTGTAAAGATCACTCCGAAGGATTACCGGCGCGCCCTTCTCGAATTGCAGGCCGAGCGGCAGTCCGCCCGCATCGAGGCCGCCGAATGATCGCGGTGTCCTGCGGTCTCACCCTCACCCGCCTCGCTGCGCTCGGCCCCCTCTCCCGCATTGCGGGAGAGGGGGGACCCAGCCCGCAGGGCTGGGTGGGTGAGGGCATTCTGCCGCCCCAGGCGCCGATGCCACCCCATGGGTAAGCCGACAGGCTTTCTCGAGATCGAGCGCCAGGATCGCCCCTACGAGAAGCTGGAGGTCCGCAGCCGCAACTGGAAGGAATTCGTCAAGCCGCTGCCCGATCCCGAGAATTGCAAGCAGGCGGCCCGCTGCATGGATTGCGGCATCCCGTTCTGCCACGAGGGTTGCCCGGTCAACAACCTGATCCCGGACTGGAACAACCTCGTCTATCGCGACCAGTGGCGCGCGGCCCTGAAGACATTGCATTCGACCAATAACTTTCCGGAATTCACCGGCCGGATCTGCCCGGCGCCGTGCGAGGCCGCGTGCACGCTCAACATCGACGACAATCCGGTCACGATAAAGACCATCGAATGTGCGATCGTCGACCGCGGCTGGCACGAGGGCTGGATCGAGCCAGTGGTGCCGGCGCGGCGCACCGGCAAACGCGTCGCAGTGGTCGGTTCGGGCCCCGCAGGGCTCGCTTGCGCGCAGCAATTGGCGCGCGCCGGGCACGCAGTGACGGTGTTCGAGAAGGCCGACCGTATCGGCGGTCTGTTGCGTTACGGGATTCCCGATTTCAAGATGGAGAAATGGCTGATCGATCGCCGCGTTACGCAGATGGCGGCGGAGGGCGTGAGTTTCCTCACCGAGGTCGAGGTCGGCGCCGATATGCAGATGACAGCGCTGCTCGACGAATTCGACGCCATTGCAATGACGAGCGGCGCCGAGCACCCGCGCGATCTGGAAGTGCCGGGCCGCGCGCTCGGGGGAATTCATTTCGCGATGGATTTTCTGCCGCAGCAGAACAAGCGCGGGGCGGGCGACAGTGAGGAGCGCGCCGCGCCGCACGGCACGATCACCACCCGCGGCAAGCACGTCGTCGTGATCGGCGGCGGCGACACAGGATCCGACTGTATCGGCACCTCGGTGCGGCAGGGGGCGGCTTCGATTACCCAGCTCGAAATCCTGCCGAAGCCGCCGGAGCGCGAGAACAAGGCGCTGACCTGGCCCGATTGGCCGATGAAGCTGCGCACTTCGTCGTCGCAGGAAGAAGGTTGCGAGCGCGATTGGTCGGTGCTTACCAAGCAAGCGATTGGGCGGGAGGGGCGCGTGACGGCACTCGAATGTGTCCGCGTCGAGTGGCAAAAAAACGCCGACGGACGCTTCGTGATGCAAGAAGTCCCACACAGCACCTTCACCCTGAATGCCGATCTCGTGCTTCTGGCAATGGGGTTCCTAGGCCCCCGCCGGCCGGGGATGCTCGAGCAGTCTGGTGTAGAGCTCGACCCGCGGGGTAATGTCCGAGCCAATACCGTCGATTACCGCACCTCAATCTCCAAAATATTTGCTGCCGGTGATATGCGGCGCGGCCAGTCGCTGGTCGTCTGGGCCATCCGTGAAGGCCGCCAATGCGCCCGCGCCATCGACGAGTTCCTGATGGGATCGAGCTTATTGCCGCGCTGAGCGCTGTTCGTCACCCCCGCGAAAGCGGGGTCCAGAGCTGCCGCTGCGGGCCAACCGTCTTGGATTCCTGCTTTCGCGGGTATGACGAGGGGAGGGGAGATGTTTGGCAAGACGACACGACGGATTGTGTCGACGATTGCAGTGCTAGTGGGCACCGGAGCGGCTGGAGCTCAGACACCGTCGGGGGCGCCGGTCACGATCGGCTTCAGCATGCCATTGACCGGCGGGCTCGCGGTCAATGGCACCTCCGGGCTGCTCGCGATGCAGATCTGGGCCGAGGACACCAATGACAAGGGCGGGCTGCTCGGCCGCCCGGTCAAGCTCGTCTATTACGACGATCAGACCAACCCGTCTTTGGTGCCCGGCATTTACACAAAGCTGCTCGATGTCGATAAGGTCGATCTCGTCGTTTCGGCCTATGGCACCAATGTCACGGCTCCGGCGTTGCCGGTCGTGATCCAGCACAACAAGACGTTCATGGGTCTATTCGCAATGGACGTCAACGAGGAATTTCACTACCCGAAATACTTCTCGATGCTGCCGGTCGGGCCCGATCCGCGGGCGGCGATCTCCGAGGGCTTTTTTGAGATCGTCAACGCCAATAAGGAGAAGCTCGGCCTGAAGACGATTGCCCTGGCGGTCGACGATGGCGAGGCGACGCGCAATACCGCCGACGGCGCGCGGGTCAATATCAAGAAGGCCGGCCTCACCGTGGTCTACGACAAGACCTACCCGCCAACCACGACCGACTTCAGTCCGATTATTCGGGCCATCCAGGCGACTAGCCCCGACATCGTTTATTTTGCATCCTATCCGCCCGACAGCGTCGGCTTGATCCGAGCAATGCACGAGATCGGGCTCAACACCAAGATATGCTGCGGTACGATGACCGGGCCGCAGAGTACGTCGCTCAAGACATCACTTGGTCCAATGCTCAATGGAATTATAACCTTCGATTGGTGGCTGCCGGCGCCGAAACTGCGGTTCCCCGGCGTGATGGAGTTTCTGGAACGCTATCAGAAGCAGGCGGCAGGCAAGGGTGTCGATCCGCTCGGTTATTACCTCGCGCCTTGGGCCTATGCCGATTTGCAGGTATTGGGGGAGGCTGTCGAGCAGACTATGAGCCTCGACCAGGACAAGATTGCCGATTACATCCGCTCCCATACTTTCAAGACTGTGGTAGGCGATGTCGCCTTTGGCGAGAAGGGCGAGTGGAAAAAGGCACGCGTCCTGACGATCCAGTTTCAGGGCATCGCCGGCACCAGTGTCGATGACTTCCGCGACGGCAAGGGCGAAGTCGTGCTATGGCCGGACGAGTACAAAGCCGGCGAGCCGATCCTGCCCTATTCCTCAGTCAAGCACTGAAGCGACTCAATCCGGCACGCCCTCGACGCGGAAGATTTCCTCTAACTGCGGGCTCATCGGCAGGTCGAGGGTCTCGCCGGTCGGCAGGCGCTGTTGGAACCATTTGTTGTAGAGCTGCACCAGTTCCCGGCTCTGCGCGAGACGGCTGAAGGTGCGGTCGACGATAGCTGCGAAATCGGGATCGTCCTTCCGGTACATCAGCCCATAGGGGTCGTAGGACAGATATTCGCCGACGACATGATACTGGTCGCCCAGTCTGGCCGTCGCCACCAGGCCGTAGAGCAGCACGTCGTCGGTGGCGAGGGCGTCGGCCTTGCCTTCCTTCAGCATGGCAAATGACTCGGCGTGATCCGTGCCGACCAGAAGCTTGATGCCGAGATGCTGCTTGTCCGAGATCGCCCGCACCGCGGCCTCGTTGGTCGTGCCGGCGGTCACGACGACCGCCTTGTCGCGCAGATCGAGATAGGAGCTGATACCGGAGGAGCGCGGCACCAACAGCTTGGTGCCGGCGACGAAGAAGATCGGCGAGAAGGCGACCTCCTTCTTGCGCTCGAAATTGGCTGTCGTCGAGCCGCATTCGAGATCGACTTCACCTGATTTCACGGCGGGGATGCGGGTCTCTGCGATGACTTTCTTATACTTGACCGCAATCTCGACCCCTTCGAGTTCTTTCGAGACCTCATCGACAACTGCGTTGCACAGGTCGATCGAATAGCCGATCGGCTCACCAACCTTGTTGAGATAGGAGAACGGGATCGAGCTCTCGCGATACCCGAGAGTCACTGTCTTGCTGTCCTTGATTTTCTTTAAAGTTCCCGTCAGCTCTTGGGCGTGCGCGCCAGAAGCCGCAATCAGCGCGACGGCAAGCAGGAGGCGCACTATCAAGCCGCTTGCGCCTCCGCCGGCACGCCGAGCGTCTCCGCTGTCTCCCCCTCCCAGCGGCCGATGACAGCGGTCGCCAAACTGTTGCCGATCACATTGGTCGCGGTGCGGCCCATGTCGAGGAACTGGTCGATGCCGATGATCAACAGCAGGCCCGCTTCAGGAAGGTTGAAGGTCACCAGAGTGGCGGCGATGACGACGAGCGAGGCGCGCGGCACTCCGGCCATGCCCTTGCTGGTCAGCATCAGAACCAGCAGCATCGTGATCTGCTGCGGGATCGACAGCGGGATGTTGTAGGCCTGCGAGATAAAAATTACCGCAAAGGTGCAGTACATCATCGAGCCGTCGAGGTTGAACGAATAGCCCATCGGCAGCACGAAGCTGATGATCTTTTTGCTGACTGGGAGCTTTTCGAGCTGCGCCATCGTCACTGGATAAGCAGCCTCGCTGCTCGCCGTGCTGAAGCCCAAAAGAAACGGCTCGCGGATCAGCGAGATCAGTCGAAACACATCGCGGCCGAGGAACAGGAGGCCCGCTCCGATCAGCACCAGCCACAAGACGCCGAGGCTAAAATAGAATTCGACGAGGTACTTGCCGTAGGTCACCAATATCCCAACCCCCTGCGTCGTCACGGTCGCCGCCATTGCCGCGAACACCGCGATCGGCGCCAAGCCCATGATGTACCCAGTTATCTTCAGAATGATCTGCGAGGTCTCGTCGATGATCTTGATGACGCCCGCCGCCCGCTCACCCAGGGCCGCTGCCGCGACCCCAAAGAACAGCGAAAATACGACGATCTGCAGGATCTCGTTGTTGGCCATCGCCTCGACCGCGCTCTTCGGCACGAGGTGGGTGACGAAATCCTTCAAGGACAGCGAGGCCGCGTTGAGATTGGTTGAAGTGCCGGCATCCGGGAGCGGCAGGTTGAGGTTGTCGCCCGGCCGCAGAATGTTGACCATGATGAGGCCCAGCAGCAGCGACACCAGCGAGGCGCTGACGAACCACAGCATCGCCTTGCCGCCGATCCTGCCGACGGCCTTGGTGTCGCCCATATGCGCTACCCCGACCACCAACGTTGTAAAGACCAACGGTGCAATGATCATCTTGATCAGGCGCAGAAAAACGTCGGTAAACAGCGAGATATAGCCGGCGACCGTCTTCGCCGTCTGCGGATCCGGCCACAGCTGGTGGCAGGCATAGCCGACCCCGATGCCGAGCAGCATCCCGATAAAGATGATCATCGTCAGTCGTTGCGAGCGCATGCGGTCCCCCGGTTCGCTTGGGCGATAGCATGCGTCATTCTGCTGTGTAAGAAAACCGTCATCGCCTCGCTTGGGAGCCGGCTTGCAAACCTTCACCTCTTCATTTCGTCATTAATGAAACCGGGGAGGTGTGTATGCCGAATGTCGTAACCATCACCCGACCGGATGTCATCGCGCTGATCGAAAAGGCGGCCAAAAAGCTGGCTCGCGGCAGCAAATCAGAGGCGGTCGCTCTGGCGATGCGACGGTTGCTGGACGAGAACACCCGGGCGGGATCTTTGTTCGGGGGTGTGTCCAGGTAAGGCTAGCATGTTCAGCAGGAGGCAGTCCTGCCGGGGTAAAAGTCAGAGCCCCGTAGTTTGGATAGCGGAGGAGATGGAAACAGAACTTTCGAAGCCTATCGACAAGATCTCCCGAGGGGAGAGCACGAGTCACCGGGCTGTATCAAAAGAGAACGCATTGTGGCCTCGAAAAAAGTAGCCCCGAGGGCCGAGCCTACCTCCGAAGGGCGAAGGCAGCATGAGCAGCCGAACACTGACCGATACGGCTGTTCACCTCGGCGGGGTGGAAGCGACGGCACGGTGACAAGGACATGCTGAGCAACTGGAGAAGCCCTCCTCGTCCCGGCGCGAAATCGCCGGAGCAAGGTAGGCCGTATAACCGGCGACACCGGGAAGTCGGCCGAAGACGAGAGGGTGGCGGCTGGGTCCGTACTAGCGATGAAGCGGAGTAATGTCCGTGGAGCGAAGGGGCCCTGCCATTTGCAATGTCTCCAACGTAAGGAAGGCAAGGACGCGATGACAAAGGCGTCCATCGATTTGCAGGACCTGAGGCGGAGACTATACGTCAAGGCGAAGGCTGAACCGTCCTGGCGTTTTTGGGGGCTATACGTCCACGTCTGCAAGATGGAGACCCTGCGCGCAGCGTATGCGATGGCCAAACAAAACGATGGGGCCCCGGGAATAGACGGGGTCACGTTCGAGGCCATCGAGGCGCAAGGCGTGGAGGCTCTGCTCGAGCAGCTGCGCGACGAACTGACCGGGTGCACCTACAAGCCACTTCCAGCCCGGAAGCAGGAGATACCGAAAGACGGGGGCAAAGTCCGCGTCTTGTCGATCCCGGCGATCCGGGACAGAGTGGTGCAGGGTGCGCTCAAGCTCATCCTCGAACCTGTGTTCGAGGCGGACTTCCAACCGGGGTCGTATGGATATCGGCCCAAGCGGACAGCACACGACGCGATCAAGCGAGTGGCTGAAGCAATAGCTCAGCGGAAGACGCGGGTCCTCGACTTTGATCTGCGAGCCTACTTTGACAATGTCCGGCATGACCGGTTGTTGGAGAAAGTGGCTCAGCGGGTCGACGACAAGGACATCATGCATCTGTTGAAACTTATGCTAAAGGCCTCTGGCAAGAAGGGCGTTCCGCAAGGCGGCGTGATCTCGCCCTTGCTCAGTAATCTCTACCTCAATGAGGTGGACAAGATGCTGGAGCGAGCGCGGGAAGTCACACGCAACGGCAAGTACACCAATGTCGAATATGCGAGGTTCGCTGACGACCTGGTGGTCTTGATCCACGCCTACAAACGTCATGACTGGCTGATTGGAGCAGTGAACAAGCGACTACGGGAGGAGTTCGCCAAACTGCAGGTCGAAATCAATGATGAAAAGAGCCGCAGAGTCGACCTGGAACGAGGTGAGAACTTCGGCTTTCTGGGGTTTGACTTCCGCTACCTCCGCGGTCTGCGCGGAGTGATGCGGCCGCATTACACGCCCAAGCTCAAAAAGCGGACGGCGCTGCTGCGGGAGCTCAAGCAGGTATTTCGCCGACACCGGTCGCAACCGATTGAGAGGGTGATAAGCCTGATCAATCCAATGCTGCGGGGGTGGGTCAACTACTTCGCGGTGGGGAACTCTAGCGAGTGCTTCACCTACATCAGAGATTGGGTCGAGAAGAAGGTCAGGCGCCAGCTGGCGCATGCTCGGAAACGAAAGGGCTTCGGCTGGGAGCGGTGGAGTAGGCCGTGGCTGTATGACACTCTAGGGCTGTTCAACAGCTATCGAGTGCGACACGACGGACCGAAAGTTGCCCCGGTATGATAGGTCCCATAAGCCCTGACGTGAAGCAAATGGGGGCGCGCAGTGCGGGAAATCCGCATGCTGCGTGCGACGTGGAGGGGGCTGGAAACGTGGCACGGTCGGGATACCTCGGCCAACTGGCGCGCCAGTCCTCGACCCTACCGGGAAAGGCCGTTCTTCGTCCCGTCGCCTGCGATCAGGTTCCCGGATCGCGCGGAAGGGGTCAAGGGACCGAAACGCTAGCGGAGCTTGGCGGCTTGCCGCCTTAGCGTCGCTTGTGTTTCGCAGCGCCTTGACGCCTGAGCACGCGGAGGGATGATGAACTGCGACAGGGGCATTTCTTCGAAGCTCGAGCCGCTGACGACGCCTGCTTAAAATCCGAGGGGAGCTCGCCATTGGGGCGCATCTCTTCGCGCCGCAAACTTGTATTCGGTCGGTCCGTTTGGATCCTGACCATGATGCAGTCATGCGCATCGGCGGCGAAGCTCCGGGGCGGCGGGCCCATTCTCGCCGTCGGCATCTGTGCCATGTCAGGTGCCGGGCCCCGCCACCTCGGATCGTCAATCGGCAGTGCGCCGTGAATGCGAGCGCGAGCGCCGAATAGGTAAGCTCTTCAGCCTGCCGGACGCAGAATGACGCCCTCCAATGTCTCGCCGGTGGTGACAAAGCGCCAGAGCGCAATGAGCAGCTTGCGTGCCAGCGCGACAATCATCGTCTTGCGCGTGCCTAGACGGCTATCGGCAGTGCGGGACCGGTACCACTGTGCCAGTGCGCTCTGCTTCTGAAACCGCAGAAAGCGCCAGGCGAGTTGGACCATGCCGCGGCGGACCCGGGCATTGCCGGCTTTGGCGAGGCCTTGTTCCCGCCGCCTCGCACCGCTCTCGTCCGGCGAGCCCGTCAGACCGGCGTAGCGCGCCACTGCTTTGCGGTCACGCATTGGTCGCGACAGCACCTCGCTGACGAGCATATCAGCCGTTTCAATGCCGATGCCGATGACCCGGGCTAGGTGCCGTACCATGGCGTGCTGCCCGGTGTCGGGCTCTTGCTCTAATCGTTTCTGACGAGCCTCCTCGATGTCCCTGATCTGGCTCGTAACGAAGCCCAGCCGAGCCATGTCGCGCTGCAGCTGGGCCGAGACATTTGGCGGCAGCGGCACGCCCTCGGCGGTATGTAGCGTTGCAAGACGCTCGGCCGCCTTGCGGAGCGTTGGTTTAAAATTGCGAATGCCCAGCCGGGCGAGGGTGGCCTTCATTCGGTTAGCGATCCGGGTGCGTTCGCCGACCAGGCACTCGCGCTCCCGGTTCGGCCGCTTGGCGTCCTCTTCGGCGATCGTCGGAACGCCAGCCATGGTGCAGTGGCCCCGTTCCCCACGCAGCCACCCCAAGAAACCCCGCTTCAGCAACTCGGTGTCGAGCCGATCGGTCTTGGCTCGACGATGTTCCCGCGATACCGCGACACTCGAAGGATGGATCACGTGCGCCTCCACCTCGCGCGCCTGAAGCCAGCGCGCCAACCAGAAGCCGTCGCGACCGGCTTCGAAGGCCAGTGCAATCCGCGTGATCTTGCGGCCGGCCTTGACCGCCTCGTCGCGCCAGCGATGCAGCAAGGCAAGCAGCCGTTCTGGGCTCGGCTCCAGCTTCTTGCAAGGCTGACGCTCAATGCCGGGAAGCATTCCGGCAACCAGCCAGCTCGACTGGCTCATCTCGACCACGGCAATGATCGTGCTATTCTTGGTCCAGGGCGACGAGGGACCTGCTCAAGTCGTTCGGCTGGGGCATCAGGGCACTCCATCAGTTAGCCACAGCGACGATGGTGCCATCTCCTCGTCGCCTGCCCCATACCATCTCGCCGCTGAGGAAGCCGGATTCGAGCCCTCGGTCCCCGGCGATGGCGAGATCAGTTGGGCGCTGAGTCACTCAATGTCAGGCGGCGTATGAGGACACGGGGTCAGGCGCCACGGCTGACCGTGCTTTCTCCACTCGGCGAGAGGGAGAAAGTCCTTCCGGCTGGTCGAGAAAGTTATGTCATCGATGTACCGCGACTATGTGCATCCGTGGGTCTTGGCAAGCCGGGCCAGACGGGCATCAAGCAAATGTCCGACTAGGTTCGATATCACGGGTGAGCATGGAGTTCCTTGCGACAGCTCGTTTTCGTAGGATGCGATCTGGGCGACGATCGTCGCCACTTTTGGGGCTGAAGAGCGAAGTGCTTGTCCTTTACGAAAAAACCGCGTACTCGGCCAAAATTGATGGAGGCGGAAGAAATCCTCGAGCGGAGCTAAGGCAGCTTAAACCGCGGCGGAACTACGGACTCACCGCTCCTGTCGCGCGGGCCGGGCAGGGCCGCGGTTTAATTTCGGTCGTTTGATTGTTTGATTTCTGATCAGAGGTGAAGGCGCCACCTTCCGACTGTCCGCACGGCACGAGAATCCGGGGGGAATGTCGGCGGGTAAGCCGGCTCCACTCACGCATCAATAGAGCGCCCCCTCACGCGGTCGGCGGGGCGATCTCGTCGAGGGCGAGGCCCTTGGCTTCGGGGCCGATTTGGGTCACCGCGACGGCGGCGATCGCCACGATCACGGCGATCACCACGAACACGGCAGTCAGGCCGAAGCCCTGCTGGATCCACAGGAAGGACGGGATCGCTACAAAGGCTCCGACACGACCGGCGGCTTGGCAGAGCCCGAAGCCGGAGGCGCGGGCGTTGGTCGGGAACACCTCGGAGATGAAGATCTGCGAAGAATTTCCCGCCAACTGGATGAAGAAGATCATTCCGAACCCGATCGCCAGCACCATCGCCTCGCTCCCCGCATTGGCCCAGAGCAGCCCGAAGACGGCGGTCAGGAGAAAGGCGGTGACGGCGGTGGGTTTGCGGCCGAAGCGCTCCAGCGAATACATCATGAAGGCGCTGGCGCACGGGAAGGCGAGGGTTATCCAAAAGATCGAGTTCAGCGATTTGGCGATCGGGAAACCGCGCTCTACGAGAATGTTCGGCAGCCAGGCGCCGAGCCCGAGCGCAATGCCAAAGAAGGCGAAAAAGCAGATCATCCCGGCGATCACGCGGCCCGGGTATTCGCGTAGGACGATGCCGAGCGGGTCGCTCTTGATATCGCTCGCCGCGCCGGTTCGCAGCGACGCGAGCGGCACCGTGGGCATCCCCATGCGCTGCAGCAGATCGAGCGCGCGCTGTCCCTGGCCATGGGTCGCCAGCCGGCGCGGCGATTCCGGCAGCGAGAAACGCAAGACGAAAATCACCAGCGCACCGATGCCGATGATGATCCAGATGCCGCGCCAGCCCATCGAATCGCGCAAGGCGAGGGTCAGTAATACGCCGACCGGCCACGGCCAGGCGCCGCCGAGAAACTGCATGAATGCCGTGAGGCGGCCGCGAATGTTCTTCGGCGCGTATTCGGCGGTGTAGGAGAAGCACAGCGGCTGCTCGGCGCCAAGGCCGACACCGGCAAGGAACCGAAATACCAGGAGCCAGCCAAGCCCGGGGTCGAATCCGATGCTCGGAATCGGCGGCAATGCCGCGATGATCGTCGCCAGGCCGAACAGCAGCAGGTTGAACTGATAGACCGCCTTGCGCCCGAACCGATCGGTGAACTCGCCCTGCCCCAGCGTGCCGACGAACAGCCCGGCCACCGTGACGCTGCCGATCCATGGAATCTGCGCCCGGGTGACGAAGCCGCTTTTGATCAGGTCGGGGACGAGGGCACCGAAGATCGTGAAATCCAGCACGTCGAAAAAATAGCCGGAGGCGACCAGGGCCAGAACCTGCCAATGGACCGGTCCCATCCGCGCGTCGTCCATCCTCTCGCCGACATAGGCTTCGATGGTCTGGGCCATTGCCGGCGCCGATTGTGCCATCTTCTGTCTTCCCCCTTAATCGAGCGGTCTTTGAACGAACATGCTCCCGTTTTGCCGCTCAGTTAGACTAGCGTGGAAGGTCTGATCATGCACTCCCGGTAGAGGACCGCATTAGGCAAGATGGTGCCGGCGCTTTCGACAGACTCCGCTAGCGCCGGCGGCGCTCCCGAATCCGGAAAGATGGTCGAGGGTTCGGCGGAGACGCTTCCTCCGCCAGTGAGGTGTGCCTGTGCAGTCGGTCTGGGCGCATCGCGAAGCGAGGCGAGGGTCACGGCAAGCGGCTACGCACCTTCGAACTGCAGGACGTAAAGTCCAGCGTTGTTGTCGGTGAGGTACATCACGCCCTGCGCATCGACGAAGCAGTCGGCGGACTGGATGACCTTCGGCCGGTTGGGACGCGGGTCGAACATGCGCTCGGGATCGGGCGGCACGAAGAACCCGGCCTCGCGCGGCTGGAACGGATTCTCGATGTCGAACACCCGGACGCCAGCATTGTGATAGGTGGCAAAGACGAAGCGCGAGCTCTGGAAGGCACCCGGCCGGTTCTCCCAGAGATTGTGCGGTCCGAAATTGCCGCCTTTGGCGCAGTAATCGGCCTCGGACGGGACCGGCATCGTGGCGAAGCTGACCGGATTGGTCGGCTCGCGCACATCGAACAGCCAGGTGTGGCGGAGACCTTGGCTGCAATTGGCGAAATTGGCCTCGTCGGCGAGCACTAGGAGATTGCGATCGGGCAGCGGCAGCGGCGAATGCGTGCCGCCGCCGAAGGGCGGGTCGAGGTTGCGATGGGCGAGCAGCTTGGGCCGGGTCGGCTCGCCGACATCGAGCACGGTGAGCCCGCCGTCACGCCAGGCGGCATAGGCGAGGTTTCCGGCGACGAGAGCGTGGTGCAGCGCGTAGCGACGACCCTTTGGCCAACTCGGCGTCTCGCCGCCGCCCGTCCACATGCCGGGGATCCACCAGTTGCCGACAACCTCCGGCCGGGTCGGCTCTGCCATATCGACGATCGCCAGCACCTGGTCGGTGAACTCGGGATAGTGGATCGAGACATAGGCGTAGCGGCCGCCGACATACCAGATGCGATGTGGTCCCACCCCCTCGGTCGCCATGAAGGCGATCTCGCGCGGCGCCTCGGGATGCGCGATATCGAAGATGCGGATTCCGGCCGTGTACTGGCGGCCCTTCAGGAGATCGGCCGGCGATCCCGAGTAGTAGGCCTGAGCATCGACCTGCATCGTCCACATGCTCGGCCCGTTGACGGCAAGCAGCAGGTCGTCATGGGTCTGGAGATGGATGGCGCGGGTGTCGGGCGGGCAGGGCAGGAAGGCGACGGGCCTCGGGTTCTTCGGATCGCGCACGTCCAGGACGGTGATGCCGTTCGAATAGCCGTGGCCGATATAGGCATAGCCGCGGTGCACCATGATCTGGACGCCGTCGCCGCGCCCGCCCTGATCGGAGTGGCTAATGAACTTGACGTTGCGGGATGCTACCGCATTCATGGCTCACCTCTCCCCTGTTGCGCCGCCCCTCGCCCTTTCATCGCGTCAACGGCGCGATGACGTTAAGGGCAAGGCCCTTGGTCTCCGACGACGCTTCAAAGTTTACCCGATTGAGGATGGGTAGCCCACCGAAGCGGACGGTCAGATCCTCGGTGTGCAGGACGGAGCTAGGGTTGCCACACCGGCCGGGAGGAGCATTTGGCCGGACGGATTGGCAGCTACGTAGGGAGCGTGGGCAGGGATGCGCCCGCGTCGCGAGAGGATGGTGACGAAGCCTCGGGGTAGCAAATTGGGGAAAGACCAGAGAGCTATGCTTGGACCAGGAATGGCAAATTCTTAGGAAAGACAGCCTCGCGCGGCGGAGAGGGTGGACGGGGCGGTTTCCGAAAAACGCTTATCCTCTTACGGGGACCGATGGTTCGAATCCCCTTCCCTCCAGCAGACAGTCCGTCTCTCTCCCGCAGCCACTTTCGAGCGTCAAGAATCCGGGCTTTCCCCGCAGGTGTGCGAGGCTCGCTTGACGACGGGGTCAGCAGAGACGCAGCAGGCTTTCCATTGCGCGCCAACCGGCGGCAATGTCTCTGCCGGGCCATATTCCAGTACCGCAGTGCCGCTGATGCGGTCAGCGGCAATGCCACGACGGTCCCCTTCACCCTTGGCCAAACCAGCGCTTTGCCGTCAAATATCCAAGGTGGGAGCCGGATGCGGGAATGCCGCACGTCCGGTTCTGTGCGGGGGGTGCCCAGTAATGGGCATCCCTACCGCAATCGGCAACGCAAATCCGCGTGACCGAGTGACGCGATGTTGCCGCTTCATCGCGCCACCGGTAGAGCAATCCGAGCAACGCTCCCGCATCCGCGGCCAGCTTCTTGATCGGTTCCCGCTCGACCCCTGGAACCACACCCCCGACCAGCCAGCTCGAGCGGCTCAGTTCGATTACCGCAATCAGCGTGCTATCTTGATCGAGGGCGACGAGGGACCGGCTGAGGTCATCAAACTTCGGCAATGAGGCGCTTCATTGGCGAGGTTGTGACACCCAATGGCGCCATTCCCTTGCCGCTCGCCCCATAGCATCTACGCTTGCTACGCTTGCTGAGTATTTAGGATCATTGACGACTGACGCTCGGTTAATACCCGTCACACTTGAACTATCGGGGGATACCTTAATCAGCGCTGTCACGGTCGAAACTCCGCGTACGGCTTTAGCAACTCGAGACGGATGTGAATGCCTTCGGTGAGGCCGTCGAAATCCACCATTCGGACACGCCATCCGTCCTTCTGAAGACTGCCCACTTTGGTATCGACCTGCTGCCGAATATCAGGATGATCAAAACAGTGCTCCAGCCATATCCTATCCCGGTCGGCCCAGTCCGCATGCTCCTCTTTTGCCTTGAACAAGTCGCGAAACGTCGGGTCGCTGGTTCGCACATCGAAAAACTCGTATCGGACAATCATGACCCCTCTATCTTGTGCGATTGCCTGAAGCACGTTTGAAAGGCGGTTGGATCGGTCGATCTCGTGTCGGCTCTTGTCGATGTCTCCGCCGGCCATATCTCCCACCGTGCTTCCAGAAATGTTAGCCACTCGGAGGCCACCAGTCTCTGGAACAGGCTCCTCGAAACCCTCAACTCCGAGGGTGATGCCGATCCTTCTGATATCCAGCGAAAGCCGCTTGAGTGCATGCAGCCGTAACAAGAAAGCCCCCACTGCCCCGAGCAGCAGACCAACCAGCAAACTGGCCAGGTCGAACGTTTCCCATAACCGCATAGCACCCCCTCCCGCTAACCGGGCGATAAAGGGGATTATCGCACATTACCCGCGGACACGCGGATGGTGCGTCGCTCCGACGATGCGCGCCTCTGAACTGTGTAAACAAAAAAACAGCGCGGTCCGGGGACGGCGCTGCGACGGGTAAGCAAGCGTAGGCGGAACAGCGCAGCGCATTCCGCCGCTCTCCGCGGCCATGCATACTCCTTAGATGCCGGATTATCGCCGCAATCGGGTTCCGGGCGGGACCTTCTTCTTTTCCGTAAACCTGCTTGATCGGCGCTCGAACCTGTTGGTGGCGAATATCGACGCGCTGCGCGATTCGGTTCGCCGAGTGCGGGCCCGCGCACTTTTCACATCGACACCTGGGTCGTCCTCCTCCGACCACGATCGGACCCATCTCGGACGAAGCCTTAAAGCCGCTGCCTATTTGTCGCGGAACTGGAAGTTCGAATCCATCTCCCTCCAGCAGACAGTCTGTCTCTCTTCCGCAGCCGCTTTCGAAGGTCGAGAACCCGGCTTTCCGCGCGGGTTTGCGCGGATGGCTTGGCGTCCGCGTCGGCAGAGACGCCGGGATGTTTTGATATCTCTTCGACGGGCTGCAATGTCTCTGTCGGGCCGAATTCCAGTACCGCAGTGAGGCTGAGGCGACAGTGCCAGGACGGTCCGGACGAAGTCAGGACCTCTCTGGGCTCAGCATAGGTAAGTCTTTGAAATTCGGATCTGGATTAAGCAAAGCCGAGCACGGTCCGCTGATCGTGCCAGGCAAGCGGCAGACGTGAGTGCCCGAGCAGCTTCTCTGCCGTTAAATCGGGCGGCTGCCGCCCATCGAGGATCGCCTCCGTAATATCCGGCGCGAGATAGCTGAGGCGGACGAGCCGGGTGAAATAGGACCGGCTGACCCCTTGCCGCTCGGCGAGTGCGGCAAACGGAACACCTTCGCCCTGGGCGAGTGTCGCGTTGAACCGGCGCGCCCTGAGGAGCAGCTTGATCAATCGCGCGTCAGGTTTGGCGGCAAACAAATCCGTCCCACTGATCACCATTCTGATCTCCCGCCCGGAACGGCGCAGCCGCACCGGCACGGACAAAAGCTCAATTTCGTCGTCGTTCACGCCTTGCGCTGGTGTAGCGGGTAGATCGAGTAGCGCGCAGAGCCGAAGCGGGCGGAGATGAATGTCGACCTGGTCGACCCTCACCTCGATCCGTTCGATCAGGGCAGCGAGGACCGCACGCTTGCGGGCAACGGGCAACTCGGGCCAGTGCTTGCCGATGTCTGCGGCCAGCGCGAGAAGACGCTGCTGGACTGATGAGTCCACGAGCCGTCCGGAAGTCGATTTGTAGATGCTGCCGGGATCGAGGAGCCATCGGTGCACTCGGCCGCTGACGAGCTGCTCGATCTCGACGGCCGGAATTCGCAACCCGGCGGAGGTCTCGGTCCGATCTTTCGTGATCAGCGAGCCCGAGACATAGTAGCGGTAGTGCGTGCCATTCTTGCCGGCATGGCTCGGCGTCATACGGTTGCCGTCGCCATCAAACAGCATGCCGGCAAGGAGACTGGGTTGGCGCGTTCGTCCACCGCATTGGCGCCGGGCGGTATTGCCGGCGAGCTGCTGCTGAACGGCATCCCACAGTGGCTGATCGATGATCGGCGTGTGTTCGCCGGGATGGAATTGGCCCTTGTGAACGATCTCGCCGAGATAGGTGCGGTTCTGCAGCATCAGGTAGAGCGCGCCGCGCGAGAACGACTTGCCGCCCACGAGGCGCCCGGAAGCGCTCGTCCACGACTTGCTTTTGATCCCGCGCGCTTCGAGCTCCGCCTGTAACAAGCGAGCTGAGCCGAGTTCGGCATAGCGGCGGAATATCAAACGAACGGTATCCGCCTCGCTGTCGATCATGACGAGCTTGTGGTCCTGCACTCCATACCCGAGCGGCGGCACGCCACCCATCCACATCCCCTTCTTCTTCGAGGCGGCGATCTTGTCGCGGATGCGCTCGCCGATGACCTCACGCTCGAACTGTGCGAAGGACAACAGAACATTGAGGGTCAAGCGCCCCATCGAGGTCGTCGTGTTGAACTGCTGCGTCACCGAAACAAAGGACGCGCTTGTGGCGTCGAGGATCTCGACAATCTTGGCAAAATCGGCGAGCGAGCGGGTCAGCCGGTCGATCTTGTAGACGACGACGGTATCGATCCGCCCCGCCGTGATG
This sequence comes from uncultured Alphaproteobacteria bacterium, assembly GCA_963812675.1. Taxonomy (GTDB): domain Bacteria; phylum Pseudomonadota; class Alphaproteobacteria; order ATCC43930; family CGMCC-115725; genus AP-15. The sequence goes on from CAWEWR010000011.1 coordinate 301,000, forward strand.
TCCGCGAGTAGCTGGTGCAGAGCGGGCCGATCCATCGTCGCGCCGGAGAACCCGCCGTCGTCATAAGCCGCGCGCAGGCACACCCAGCCTTCGTGCCGCTGGCTGTCGATGAAGGCCTCGCAGGCTTCGCGCTGCGCCTGCAGCGAATTGAATTCCTGCTCGAGCCCTTCCTCGGACGATTTGCGAGTGTAGATCCCACAGCGGATTGTTCCATTCCGCCGCCTGGTTCCCGGTATTTTCATTGGCCGGGTTCGGCGACTAGGATGCACGCGCTCGCTTGCCGAGACCAAAGAACCGGGGACCCGACCAATGTGCCCCGGTGATCCGCTCGGCAATCACGGTCAGAGACCGATAGCGCTGGCCCTCGTATTCGAACCCCTCCTCGCGCACGAGGACGGTATGGGTGTGCCCGCGCCACTGGCGCACCAAGGTCGCGCCGGTCTTCAGCATTCCGCCGGGGTCGAAAGAACAAACGCCTTTCTCGAACTCGTCCGCCAAAATCCGAACGCGGCGCTGCAAGGCGCGGCTCGGGCCGCCATGGGCGCGCAGTTGCAGCTTATCGGCGACCCCCCTGATGATCAGATCGCGACTGAGCCCCAGAGGCGGTCCAGTGTGATAAAATGTCCGCCAGACACGCCGCAGTTCCTGTGTCGGCTGACCGGCCAACCCGGCGATTTCGCGATCAAGCTTAGCCAGGTCCTGATTTCGAGGTCGGTCTTTTCGGCCATCGTTGGCGGCGAGACCAGAGGACGGCTCGCCAGAGTGCTGGCGAGCCGAAGCGTCGTGGAGTGGAGGTTTCATAGGTTCGCCGGCTCGGCGATGCGGTACACCCGGCCGCGCTCCTCTTTGACCGAGGCAAGCGTGAGCCTGAGCTTTTTCTTCAGGGTTCCCGAGAAGACGCCGCGCACCGTATGACGCTGCCAGCCGGTCACGCTTGCCACCTCGTCGACCGTCGCCCCTTCGGGCAGACGCAGCATCGCAATCACCACCGCCTGCTTGGAGGGGGGCTTCGGGTCGGGTTGCGGCTCGGGGTCCGGCAAGGCCTCGATTGCCGACCACAGCTGATCGATCAGCGCATCGCGGTCGCCAACTTTCTTTCGCTTTTCGACATCGGGCAGAGCGTTCCACAGCGCCAGCAACCGCTTGGCGCTGAGCGGCGCTGCGTGCAGCTCCTCGTTCGATGCAACGGCAATCTCGCCGTTGTTGACTGTTGCCGGCACAGTGCGGCACAGCGTGATCCCGTCGTTGCCGATGATATAAACGCGCATGAGTGGGGTGCTCCTGATAGACCCGGCGGCGGTTCCGCCGTGACCCCACTCACGCTCTCCTCGCCGACCGAAGCCAGTCAATTCCCGATAATCTTATGGCGTTGTTGGGCCGGATCCGAGCATGGCATTACTCGGCCGAACGTCACGATCTGCAGTAGGTTGTTTTCCGCGGCGGGTCTGAAGCGCCAACCAAACAAGTCCAACAGGTTGTCATCCAGTCGGCGCGTGTGGGATTCGCTGTCGCTGAGAGCAGTGTTTGTGGTGATCGCGTTGATCTGCTTGGCAGCGAACTCGTATGTCCATGTCGACTCGGACGAAATTGCCATGCTCAACAAGATTTACGGGACCAGCTCGCTGGCCGGTGAGCACATTATCGCGACCAACGGGGAGAAGGGTCCGCAGGCGGAAATCCTGACCCCGGGCTGGCATCCGTGGTTTCTTGTCAACGTCATTTATCAGGTCGAAAACAAAAAAGTGATTTCCATTCCATCGGGCAAATTCGGGTCCTTGAACGCAAAGGACGGGGTGCCGCTACGGCCCGATCAGTTCCTCGCCGATACCTTTCCCCCCGGGCATGAGCTGGATATGCTCGACGCCGAGTACTTTCTGACCCATGGCGGCCAGCGCGGACCGCAGACGGCGATTCTGACGCCGGGAAATTACCGCCTCAACACGTATCTCTGGGACCTCAGCATCTATAACGCCGTCGATGTCGCCTGCGCCCCAAAACGAAGTCGGCTCCTTATAGGCTGAGGAATACCCGCTATAATCCCGAGCCAGTCCGCGGCTGGAAAATCGCACGCCAGACGGAGAGGCGGCGCATGTATCCCTGGCGCGCGGCTCCGAACCGTGCGTTTGATCGCAGATGTCGCACCGCGCCGACAACCGCGGAGCGTGACGCGTCCGGTGGCAGATAGGGGCGGCACCTCATGGATTATCAGGCGACGAGCGTCGCGAATACGGCGGGGGAGGACGCGGCAGAGGGTCCCCTCCCCCAGACCGTTGCCGGCTCGATCGAGATGCTGCTGGCCCGGGGCAGCGAGTGGGGGAATGTCACCTATGACGAGTTGAGCGCCACGCTGCCGCTCGATCAGCTGTCCTCGGAGGAGATCGAGGACACGATGACGATGCTATCCGAACTCGGGATCACGGTGACCGAGAGCGACGAGAGCGAAGAGCCGGCGGCACCCGAAGGCGAGCCGGCCAAGGCACGCGGTAACCTCGATCATGACGATATCGGGCGTACCGACGACCCCGTTCGGATGTATCTGCGGGAGATGAGGTCGGTCCAGCTCCTGTCGCGTGAAGGAGAGGTGGCGATTGCGAAGCGCATCGAGGCCGGCCGCGAGACGATGCTCGGTGCCATCCGCGAAAGCCCGTTGACGTTCGACGCCATCCTCGGTTGGCGCGACGCCCTCAACGAGGGCAAGATGTTGCTGCGTGATATCATCGATCTCAATGCAGCCCATGGCGACGGCGGCTTCGATAGCGCCGTGTTCGTAACGCCCGGCGAGATGGTCGCAACGCCCGCTGCAGGCTGTGTGACGACGAGCAAGGATCAGAGCGCCGCCGAAACCGTCGAGATCGGGACCGAACTGGGCGTCGCGGAGGCCAAGGAAGGCGAGAGCTCGATCCCGCTCGCCGCGATGGAGGCGGCGCTGATGCTGGACATCACCGTCACTTTCGACGCGATGGCTCAAACCCAGGAGAAGCTGGACAAGCTCCGGCACCAGCGGATCACCAACCTAGGTAAGCGCGAGGTTCTGCCGCGGCCAACTGAGTGCCGCTACGACAAGCTCAAATTCGAGAGCATCGAGCTGCTCAAGCGGGTGCGCCTCAACAACACGCGCATCGAGCACCTCGTGGAGCAGCTCTACGAGCTCAATCGCCGGCTCGTCGGCGAGGAAGGCAAGCTGTTGCGGCTCGCCGAGAGCGCCGGGGTCAAACGCCTGGAGTTTCTCCAGCACTACACGGGCAGCGAACTCGAGGCCGATTGGCTCGAACGTGTCGCCGCGCTGCTCGGGCGCGGCTGGACGCGGCTTGTCGAAAAGAAGGACGATGTCGCCCAACACCGCGCCGTCATAGCCCAGATTGCCACCGAGGTGAAGCTACCGATCGCCGAGTTTCGCCGCGTCGTGCAGATCGTGCAGCGCGGCGAGCGCGAGGCGAGCCGGGCCAAGAAGGAGATGGTCGAGGCGAACCTGCGGTTTGTCGTGTCAATTGCCAAGAAGTACAGGAAACCCGGCCTGCAATTCCTCGACCTGATCCAGGAGGGCAATATTGGGCTGATGAAGGCGGTCGACAAATTCGAATACCGTCGCGGGTACAAGTTCTCGACCTACGCCACCTGGTGGATCCGCCAGGCGATCACCCGCTCGATCGACCAGGCGCGCACGATCCGCATTCCGGTGCACATGATCGAGGCGATGAAACAGCTGCTTCAAATATCGCGGCAAATGTTGCACGAGATCGGCCGCGAGCCGACCCCCGAGGAGCTCGCCGAGAAGCTCGGGATGTCGCTCGAAAGGGTGCGCAAGGTGCTGGAGATCGCCAGGGAACCGCTCAGTCTTGATATGCCGATTGGCGAGGAGGAAGATAGCCGGTTGAGCGATTTCGTCGAGGACAATAACGCAGTTACGCCACTCAACTCCGCGGTTCAGACCAATCTGCGTGAGGCCACCGCCCAGGCGCTGGCACGCCTAACGCCGCGCGAGGAGCGCATCATGCGCATGCGCTTCGGCATCGGCATGGGGAGCAATCATACCTTGGAAGAGGTCGGAAACCAGTTCTCGTTAACCCGCGAGCAAATCCGGCAGATCGAGGCCAAGGCGCTCCGCAAGCTTACGCACCCGCAACACTCGCACAAGCTCCGCAGCTTTCTCGATATTTGAGTGTTCCGGCTGCCGGTCGGACGAGATCGGGGATCACCTGCTCCGCCAACATCCTGCACCGGCAACCGGTCGAACTCAGACTCCGCAATAATACTGAAGCAACTCTCCGTTTCGCTCCAGCGCGCTGACACCTTCACGTCGATCACCTGACGACCGCAGCCGGGGCGGAGGACGCGGACCGGCGCGAGGGTGCGCGAAACGAGGGACGACGCAACGAGGATGGTGACGGCGATGGTCGCCTGGCATTCCCGATTGAGGTCGGCCGGGGTGGCGGGCGGTGGCTTGTTTACGCAAGTCGTCCGCCGACCGAACCCCAGGCAAATAATTGACAGGGGCCCTCTTTGATAAACGAGGCACCACGGTTTGGATGTCCCAAATCAATTTCTAAAATAATATTCAGGAAAATAAAAATCTTCGGTTCAAGAAAAATTTGCCGATACATTTTTATGATTGGCTAATTTCCTCGTAAATTTTGATATCGACACCATTTTCAGGTGACGTACTTTTTTAGAGAGGTCGGATAAATGTATATCTCTCTGGCGGATAGCCGTTCCAACGGCTTTGTGAGATGGGCCGACGTTTTCCAGCCGGAAAAGCTCGGTGATGCTCGCGACGGAGCAGGCGAGGGTGGAGTCATGGCAGCTCGGGCTCTCGCTCAAGGGGCGCCGACGCCGGCCGAACAGCCGCATCGTCCGTGGCTGGTGCCCGGCGCAGGTAGGCTCTAAAAAAACGCGGCTGGCAATCGAGACACGATTTCAACGGCAACGAAACCGGCACGCAGGTTTCGGGTCGAGCCCGACTTGCTCCGTTTCGGTCCACGGCAGGTTCGGTCGTATTTCACCAATTCCGCCAGGAGGAGGGGTTAAATGACCGAGTATTGTCCCGAAACCGATATCGAATTTGACGCTCCGCGATTCACCAGCGCCGATAAACTTAGGCGCGCCGAATGCTTCTGCTCCCGGGCAACGCTCGACGATCTTCTGTCGGACGCGGTGATGGCGCCTGTTCTGCGCAGCGCGGGTTACGAGCCGGATGAATTTCGCGAGATGATGACGCAGATGGCCTGGAACCTGGCCACGCCTTAATCGGGCGCATCAGCGATGGCTCCCGACCAGGTCCGGTACGCTATAATAACGCTAGTAGAACGAATGACGGCTTACATCCGGGGAATGTCGGCTTAGAAAAAACAGGGACCGGATGGTAAGCATCGAGCCTGGCAATCGAGAAGGCCCTCCGGTAAATCTGACAGAACGCCGAGACATTGTGGTCATTGGAGCTTCGCGAGGAGGCGTTGAGGCCCTTAAAGGAATCGTCGCGGCCTTGCCGCCCAGCCTGCAGTCTGCGCTCTTCATCGTGCTTCACATCAGCCCTACGCATGCGAGCCTATTACCTGACGTTCTTTCCAGAGCCGGCCCCCTTCCGGCCGAGCACGGAAGAGATGGCACGCGCATTGAGCGCGGCCGCATTTACGTGGCGCCTCCGGACCATCACATGACACTCGGCCCGATCGGTTTCATTCGACTGGACCAAGGTCCTAAGGAGAATCACACGAGGCCGGCCGCCGATCCACTCTTCCGGTCGGCGGCGAGCGTATATGGCTCGCGCGTAATCGGAATCGTACTGACCGGGGCGGTAGCGACGGGACACAAGGGCTCATTGCTATCGAACAGGCCGGCGGCCTCGCAATAGTGCAGGATCCGGGTGACGCTCGCGATCCAAGTATGCCGATGAGCGCTCTTCTCCATGACAACCCGGACCTCTGCTTGCCCGGTTGCGCCCGCTCGATCGCTCCGAGCCGTCCCAGAGTGTGACCGTGCCCGCCGATTGCCACGTTGCGGTTCGCGCTCGCTGTCGGCGAGCGGCCTGTTCGTGGCGCCCCTACCGACCTTTTCTACTGCCTTCTTTATTCGCGTGCTCGTTTGCTTGATGGCCATGGCCTCGCTCTCCAATCCGCACCGCGCCTGTCGCGATGCTCGCACCACCACGAGCCCGGCGCTCGGAGGCCAGGCGGGGCGGCGACCAGCAGGAGGCCGTCGACACGGATAGCAATGCTCGATTTGACGGTGAAGTCGAGTGGAACGAGAGCGGGCAGAACTACTTCGGGGTACAGTGTCGACTCGAGCGGCTCAACTTCATTTCTCAGTTTGAGCAGCTGACTCTTAATCAGCGGGTCGCAGGTTCGAGTCCTGCTGCACCCACCAAGTAAATCAAACCCTTACTGGCCTGATACCGCGAACACAACGGGGCACTGTCCGACTTTTGACCGACTTAACGGGATCGCTACCCGTTTTCGCCGCGCATCCAAACGTGGAAAGGCATCCTTGCGAAGATCGAGCCGCAACCGGCTGTTTCCACCGCGCCGCCGCCGGCTGCAGAGCCGGGCGATCGGCCCCGCGCCGTGCTAGCCTTAACGCGGCCGCCGCCCACGTTCGCCTTATCGTGTGGTGTCGCAACTGCGGCCGCCAGGTCAACCCCGACCCGGCCCAGCTCGCCCGAAGGTATGGTGTCGAAATGGCGGTGCCGGACTGGCGGGAGCGGCTTATTTGCTCACGATGCGGGAGCCGGCACGCTGATATGGTGGTGACCGGAACCGAGCGGCTGTCTGGCTTGACACCAGTGCGGCTGCAGATGCATGTGTCACCGAGGCGCTGCCCGATTACGCGATTATTCGGGGGCAACAACATGCACCAGCCACACAAGGCCGGGCTTCGAACGGAGGTCTATTGTGGCAATTGATACCAGAGGCGGGCTGCAAGAAGTCTTTGTCGAAACAGCACGAAGACACGCCCAAGATAGAGGCTATACGGTCGGAGGGGATGTCGATCTGCGGCCGTTCGCTCAGCGAGGCGCCGACGAGATTTTTGAAAGAGCCAGGCGCAACAATGTCGACGTGTACCATCCGAGGATAATGCAGGACATCACAGAGGCGGAATATCACGCAAAACGATTTATCGACAGAATGATTCAAAGCAATCGGGCAAGACATCCCAACCCAGCTGGTACGCTCAACTCAGCTGATTTTCAGGCGGCATCTAGTTGGCTCTCGCCTATGTGGCCGTTTTGTCCTTAGAAGGATTTAGCTCGTGGAGTCGAAATGCAAACCTCGGCTGCTGATACCGTAAGTCAACGTCCTCCCGAACCCCCGAAAACCCCTAAAGGGCTAGATCTTGCCGCAGACCTCGTAAAGCAGGTAATCACGCTCTCTACAGCAGTGACAGCATTTACGGCCACCTTCGCAAAGCAATTTTCACCGTCGGGAGAAGGGATTCCCTCAGTCCCCTGGACACTCAAGGTCTCATGGATATTTTTTGTCTTCGCGATTTTGTTTGGAATTGTATCGCTCATGACCATCGTGGGCACAGCTAACCGGATCGAGGCGGGGGCGCCGGCGTTGGGCAAGAATGTAGGTACAAATGCACCAAACGTTCGCTTGTTCGGCGCTCTGACAATGGGCGCGTTTTTCGTCGCCCTGGTGCTCACTATCGCGGCCGGATTCTCGATTATTCGCTAAATCGGTTTCCAGGAGTCCGACCCGAGCGGCCGGCCTCCCAGTTCGCCCGGCGCATGAATCCGAGCTGGGCCTTTTTCTGGCACTATAGTTCGTCCGCGGCCGGTCGAAACATCATATGGCGCGATCATGACGCTCGAGCTGTCCGACGACGAAACGCTCGCCCTCGCCGATCTCCTGAAACGCACGATCGACAGGGATCGCTACCCCTTTCGCCGCGCATCCGAACGCTGAAAGCCATCCTCGCGAAGATCGAGCCGCAACCGGCTGTACCCACCGCGCCGCATCCGGCCGCAAAGCCAGGTGATCGGCCCAGTGCCGTGCTAGCCTCGATGAAGCGACGGCGCCGCGGATGAAATCCGCACCAGGCCCGCCAATGACATTAGGCGACGCGGCCGCTGCCCGCGTTCGCCTTATCGTGTGGTGTCGCGAATGCGGCCGCCAGGTCGAGCCCGACCCGGCCGAGCTCGCCCGACGATATGGCGCCGAGATGGCCGTGCCTGACTGGCGGGAGCGGCTAGTCTGCTCGCAATGCGGGAGCCGGCAGGTTGATATGATGGTGACCGGAACCGAACGTCGATAGGCCCCTCTTGCGAGAAAAAGCGCCGCCCAGCTCTCTGACAACTCAAGGAAGGTGACAAATGGCCGACCAGTCTGCGCTACTTATGACCTATACCACCCTTCACATCGGCGCCTACTTAACCCTTGGCGCTGCCGCAATTGCAGTCATAAAACAGCAAAACACGCCTGTTTCTTGCTGGTTATTCTTACCATTTGCTTGTTTTGTTCTTGCCGGCGCTGCCGGAGGCGTAATTGCCAGCAACCTCCCCGATTATGATAGCTTTGCGAAGTTTGCGAACGCAGACCTCAGTTTCTGGGGGATTTATCCATGTCATCGTTTTTTTCATCTGTGTCATTATACTCATTGGGCGCGAGTGGAGCACATTCTATTTTGGTGAGGTCTACTCTCTGGGGTTGTAATTATTTCCCTACTAAATCTGAAGGGCACTTCGGGGACTTCTAGCTCATCCGCTGCCACCCCTCCACAGAAATCGAATCCCGACTCGGACAACCCCTCGAGCCACGGTGCAGGCCCGGAGAAAGCGACTATAGGAATCCCTTATGGGTGGGCGATTGCAGCATTTCTCGGATTTATTTCTCTCATTGTGGCTTTAATACCCTACGTTTCTAACATCCAACTGTCTAATCAGTTGAGCAAGTCTGTATTGATAGCTTGGAGTCTTGGACCTCCAATATACTTTTGGATTAACTGGCGATTGATGAGAAATAAGAAGGACGCTGCCGACCGCGACTGGGCGAAGCACGCTCACGATCCGGGCAGAAATGTTTGGGTTGCATTGACGGTGGTGCTCGCTTTTCTCTTTGGAGTTAAGTTACAATAGCGTCATTGATGGAGAAAATCTGACGTTTGCTAGCGGTCGGCCGCGAGTTCTGCTCGTCGTCAGCGGCTTGGGTTTCGCCCCTCCCACGTTGCACCAGATCGCTTCGGCGTTTCCCTACTTTTACCAAACAGTCGGACAGCGAGCGGTCCGCAACCCATTGACATGCCTCGATACCCGGCGCACTCTTAATCAGCGGGTCGCAGGTTCGAGTCCTGCTCCACCCACCATAAATCAGCTACTTAGAGAATCGCTGAGGGAAGTAAAGTTGGAACGATTCCCATTCGTTCCAACTTCTTCGTTTCTGTGTTTTTGTTCCGTTCGACACCCCAAAGCTCAGAAGGCGATCTGCACGCAGGCGGGGAGCTTCAGATGAGGTAGGACATTCTTTCTTTTCCCGTTACTCCCACGTTTTCGGAACGGGTATCCCACCAGAATTGTGGAACATGGCGGTACCGGGACGCGGCGCAACGTGAGGTAGCCTTCGCTGGCTGAAGGTCCCCAGCTGCGGCATGGGACGAGCGATATGTCATCTTCCGCGGCCAGCCCACGGTAGCGCATGACCATCGACCGATCTGGGAACCCTTAAGCCGGTTCAGCATCCACCAAGTGATCGTGTTCAATCACTACAGCCCTCTGGTGGTACGCGCGTATGCGGTTAATTACTCTCTCTCGCTCATCCCTCGTTCAGCGCTTTCCGCAGCGCGTCCGCGGCATCGAGGTAGAAAAACGCTTGCACTCGAGTTGCCACTTCGTCGGATAGATCAACCAAGGCGCGCCGGCACGAGACGGGGAGCAGGACCATGCCAGCACCCTTCTCCATCGCAAGCTCCATCACCTCGATAGGATTATGAACAGGCTCGACGGAGCCGCCGAGGTTCAGGCCACCAACGATTGCGAGGCCGCCCCTGAGGGATCGGCCCAACAGAACCGAGCACAGGGCGATCAACACGGCGACGCCGAGATACGCTCCGCTCTTGCCTGAGTCGAAGGATCGCAGCTGAACGACGAACTCGTGCTCGCGCGGGTTCCGGTCGCCAACGAGGTCGCGCGCTCGTGAGTAGAGGTTTTGCTCGGCGAGCCGAACGCTTTCGCGGAAAGGGGCGGGCGGGGCTTGGTTGAGAATGCGGACGCCACCACCCGGCCCTTCGGTCACCTCGATCCGGTATAGGCTCGTGGCCTCGTCGTGCCCGCCCGGACCGATCGCAAACACCTGGCCGGGCGGCAGCGGATCGCCGCCGATGCTGCCCTCGCTTTGAAGCTCCGGCGTCGAAACAAAGTGCTCGATGCCGTCGAGCCCCATGCTGTAGCTGAACTGCGTATTTCGGAACTCGGCCGATCCGATCCGCTTCTGCTGCTCCTTGACCCGCCGGCGCATCTCCAGCGCGAGCTTTACTGTCCACTCCAGATCATCGTCGGGAACCTCGATTGCGGGGTTGGGGTACAGCAGCTTCAAGAGCCCGCTGATGGTCTTGTTGACAGCGTTCTGATCACGCCCGGAGAGAGCGCCGCCGAAATGGGCGCGGCCGAGCAGGGAATTGATGCGGCTCTCCGACCGGAGCCGAGTGAAGCATTCGGCAAGAACGTCGCTGACCAACCCAAAGTGATCGGTGAACAGGTCCCGGCTCACCTTTGGGATATCCCAACCGGGGAGATAGGCGTGGATGCGGTCCATCAGTGCCGTGTCGTTGCGCATCTCCGGCGGCAGCGGACCGAACAGGTGACCGACGCGTTGCTGGTGCTGCACGTCCACGTCGAAGTTCCCGAGAAGGACGATGCTGCCCTCGGCGCGGATGCTTTCGCGGCCCCGGGAGAACTCGCCGGACTCCATGAAGCCCTTCATGATGTTGACGCCGTCTTTCTGGTCGAAGGAGACGCCGGACACTTCATCGAAGCAGACCACATCGTATTGGCAAACGAGCCCGCGTTGGCCGGTCGCCATATTGACGAACATCCTGGCGACCGTCGCCTTTCCGCCCGAGACCAAATGCGAGTAGGGCGAGATCTGTTGGAACAGATGACTCTTGCCGGTGCCGCGCGGCCCAAGTTCGACGACGTTGTAATTGCGCTCGACGAAAGGGACCATGCGCAAGAGGGTGACATCGCGCGCGCGGGCCGACATGGCTTCGGGTTCGAGGCCGATGCTGCGGAGCAAGAAGTCCTTCCATTGTTCGGTGCTCAGCTTTGTTCGGCCCTCGCTGATCCGGTCGAGGATGCCGCGGGTCGAAAGCTGAATCGGCCGAACCGCGTTCACCTGAAACGGTCGGCCGCCTTTCTCTTGGGCAATGGTGGCGTCGTAGCCGAGATCGATCTCGGCATAGAAGCCCCCCGTCAGCATCCGCTCGTTGTCGCGCACCAGCGGATCACTGATCCGCACATCGTTCAGCCGCAAACTCGGTAATGTAGCGAGATAGCTGTCGCTCCTCGCTTCCAGCCGCGCGGTGATGATGTCGATCAGGCGGACCGCGCCAGCATCGCGCGCCTTGAATTTGATCCCCTCTTCCTCCCCCGCCCGTATCGTGCGCGAGGAGAGCTGTGTGCGCACCAATTCGAGGCCCTCGTCGATTTCATGCTCGTCGGTGGTCGCGCAATATCTCCCGAGCATGAATTCGACGACGTAGGTCGGGACCGGGAATTGCCCGCGAAACTGGCGGACCAGGTCCTTGCGCACGACCAGTCCGGTGAAGGCGTCGGCGGCCTTGCGATCGAGGGGATCGAGCTCCACGGCTTCTTCATCCCCCTATCTGCGTCGGGCGGCTCGCGACCACCTTCCCATCCGTGTCCTCCAACAGGAGCAACGCCGGCTTGCCGACCAGAGTATCATCGGGCACGAGAAGGCTGGTCCGCCCCTCGGCATCGAGCGCGCGCGGCCGATCCGCAACCGAGCCGCCGTCGCCCTCCGCTCCGAGCCGCAAATCCGCCTTCAGCCCATCGCCATCCTCCGCGCGAATCCGCAATCGAAGACCGGCCCATTCGAGGTCGAGGATCACCGCGCGCCGGACAGCGGCGAGCGGCTCGACGAGCAGGTCTGCTACGATGCTTTCCTGCGGGCTCAACCCGCCATGAGCATAGTCCTGCCCCGCGCGGAACGCGTGTATGCCGGGTGCGGACGCGACGACCACCGTCGGGTTCCAGCTCCAGGGGAGCTGCGGGACCGTTGCCGGGGCCCCTTGCTTGACGATGGCGCAGCGGGTCCATTTCGTTTCGGTCAGGCCGGTCTCCAGCTTTGCAACCGGCAGGCCGCCGGGCAGCAGCAGCCATCCGTGATCCGTCGCGATCCGCACCCTCCGGCCGGCGCGCGCCAAACGCAGGATCTCTCCGCGGAGATCATCGAGCCCGTGCTCGATCTGATCAGCCAAGCGCACGCCCATGTTGTGGCCGTCGGCGTCGAAATTGCCGGTCTCGACCCAGCACTTCTGATCGGATAGCAGCGTCAGGCCCAGTTGCCAGCCGCCGGCCAGCAACTCGCGTTCAAGTACAGGTTTCGTCACCGAGCGCCCATCCGGCGCCATCGGACAAAAGTCGATCGCCGCCGCATCGCCGGAGAAACGCGATACAACAGGGCTCGCAATTGGCTTACATGTCGCCGTCACCGTCGGGAAGCCGGCCCAGCGCCATTTCAGCTCGATCGTGGCGCCGGCATCGCGCAGCTGCGCGGCGAGGCGCTGCGCAAGGTCCATTCTCAGGCCGTCGACGAAGACCGTGGCATGCACATCCGCCCGAGCCGGCTCGGAAGGTGGCGGCGTGCCGCCCAACTTTTGCAGCGCGGCGGCACCTTCCTGCAACCACGGCCAGTAGATGGATCGCAAGCCGCCAACGACCGCCGCCCGATCCTCTTGTGCCGGAGCCGCAGCGAGCGCCGCCAGCGCCGCCCAATCCGCTTTCCAGCCCTCGGCGGCGTAAGCCTCCGCCAGCGCCGAGGCGCTGTCGCCGGGTAAACTCGGCGCTGCGGCGACCGCGGCAAGGTGGACGACGGCGTGGGCGAGCGGAGCTTTGCCGCGCGCGGCCCATGGGCCGTCGCGGCGCGGGCCGTGGGCGCTCGCCAGGCTGAGCACGGTCTCGCGTGCCGCAGACAAGGATTGCTCGGGCAATTTCAGCAAAGCGCTGCGCAAATCCGCCTCGGCGCGGGCGTTTGCAGCGGGCCATATTTGCGGATCGGCGAGCAGGTCCGTTTCCAGACCTTCGAGTGTAGCGCCGACTTCCTGATAGAACGTGGGTGACGCCGAAGCGAAACGCCGCCACACATCAGCCCAGCGTCCATCACCGCCGGCGAGGCGGCGCGCCGCGACCTCCGGCGCTATCCGGTTTGGATCCAAATTTAGTTCGGCGCGGGCTCGCTCGCGAAACCCGGTGAAGCGCGGCGGATCGATCGCTTCGGTCAGGTTACCGCTGATCCAATCGAGGGTGTCGGCGATCACGTCCGGGGCCAGCATCGCGTGAAGAGCAGGCGCATCGAGGCGCCGATCGCGGAGCTCATCGATCGGCGTGCCGAAGAGCTTGGGGGCGGCGGCGGCAAGCGCGTTTCGTGTCGCCTCGTCCTGGGTCACTTCGAGGCCCAAACCGCCATAGGCGGGCTTGGAGGCGAGAAATCCGCGCAGTGTCCAATCCCTGCCGTTCGGGTGGCCAAACAGCGAACCCGCGACGGCGAACCAGGCGAGCAGGGCAAGGTCCGCCGGGCACTCTTCTGTCACGCGGAGGGTCTCGCGCCCAACGCCGGGCAGATAGACAACAGCCGGCCGGTCCGCGGGCCAGCTCCGTTCCGGCAACGCCCGGCCGGCCGCGCTGCGCAGCCAGATCGCGGGTCCCCGACAAGCCGCAGGCGCGTAGTCGCCGAATGTCAGAAGACCGGGTAATTTGGTTCGGAGCAACGGGATGAGGGGAGCAAACTCCTCCCCTGGATCGCACCACAGCAGCGCCGCGGGTGCGGCCTCGGCGCGCAGATCGTAATCCGCCGACTGCAACAGCGCGGAAACCAGCGCGTCGAGCGGAGTGGCGGGAGCGGCAGATTGCATGCTGACCCGATCCGCGGCGTGGCTACGCGATGCGGCTGGCGACAGCTTCACGGGCCGCCTGTTTCTCGGCGAGTGTCATCGTGTGATCGTTGATCCGATCGCCGTCGAATTTGGCGTACCAGGGAGCGCTCGGCACGTCTCCGCCACCGTCCTTCCGCCAATGGATGTTCGGCGTATCGCGAAGGACGCCGGCGCGGAGGAACGGCCGAATATTCAACCTGACGCCGTCGTCGAGGTCGGGGTTCCAGCCGATCGGCTGCGCAGCGGCGGCTTTCCAGCGGATGAAGGTGTCGAGCGGGCGCTCCCCTTTCAGGATTGCCTGCAGCTTCTCCTGCAAAATCAGGGCTGCTTCGAGCCGGCGATTGTCGCCAGCGTCCCGCATGCGTGCGATCCAATCGCCGAGCAGGCTGAAGGTCAGCTTTTCCAGACTGCTGCGGGTCAGGCGGTGATAATGCAGGAACGCGGCAAAGCCGTCCGCCTGCCTGTCCCAGATATGCCAGAGAAACGGCCGCTGGTGAAACAGCGCGCAATGCTGGCGGAAGGCGCGGTCGCGCAGCCAAGCTTCGAGTGATCCGTCGCGGGCGGGCCGCTTGTCGAGAACCTCGTCGGCCTCCGCAACCAATCGGCGTTCGAGCGCGTCAGACCACTCCGCGCCGAAGGCGACGGCAAGGTGGTCGCGCAGCCGAACGGCAATCGGCTTGTCGCCAGCGACCGCCGGAACGGCGACCAGACCCTCAGTGTCTCCGGCCGGCAAACTGGCTGCCTTGGCAATCCAGTCGCGCGCTTCCGCCGAGAGACGTATTCTTGGGTCCATCTCCGCCGGCCAGCGATAGCCGCATAGACGGGCCACGGCGACGTGAAGCCCGGTTCCTTGATCGGCCTTACCAGGGTGGCCGTGGAAGAGCCATTGGGTCGGGTCGTCGGATTGAGGCTCGGGCAAGCCGCGTGGATAGCGTATGGCAGCGACCCTTTGCCAGTAAGTCCGATCAAACGGGGTGTTTAAGAAATAACCTGGTCGAATCACGATGGATTTCGTCGCGATCCTTACTGCTTTATGGTAAGCAGGGTCACGAGCCAATACCAACAGAGCAAGAATATCGTTCTCATCGTTCGGGATAATCGGAACGCTAGTGTCATTAAATATCTCCCCATCGTAAATCGTTGCTTTGATGCTGCTCACTTGAGATACCAGAACTCCGCGCTTACCGAGAGCCGCCTCAGGTGGAAAATTATGCGCACGTCCCTCTCGATGAAGTCCACCGTGCCCATTCTCCCATCTCATTATATGCTCACGTCCCGTGTAATCTTCATTCACTTTTGGTTTGGATATAAAATAGGCCCAAACATTACGAAATTCAAGAATTTCCCAAAACTTGAAAACAAACCGATTAGTATCACCGGTAACCAAACCCTGCCATGTAGTTGCAACCTCACTGAGAACCGCTTCGCGAGTGGCGCCACTAACAAAGCGAATAGATGCAGCCGGATTTCGCCGCTGTTCCGTTTGTTCGGATGCCGAGATCGTACCGGCGCACAGCATCTCAGCTTTTGCCATTGGGCTATTGGCTTGATTGGCATCGATAGCTTGAATTTGAGAGGCCGCATCTGGCGGTAGGTGACAGAGTATCACTAGCGCAGCATTGACCACCTCTCCGCTGATCATCTCGAACGCACCGGACCCGAGTCCAACCAACATGCGGAATGTGAATAAGTCCAATAGATCACTACGCAGCGCCCTATATGTCGCTAGCAGCAGCCAGTTCTGCGGCGTCACCGCTGCTACTGTGCCGCCGGCGGCCGACAGTTTGATCATGCGCGACAGCATAGTGGTGGCGAGTTCCGCCTTGGCATTTTCGTAGAACTGGCCAATGAAATCGGCTAGCAGCCGTGCTTGGTTGCTGCGCCCCAGAAACGGAACGTTCGTCGCCTGGAGCGTATAACGCCGTGCGAGGATCGCCACGGCGTCCGCCATCCCGCGGGCTGCAAGGGCGCCTTCAGCTCGTTCCGGCTCGGCGGTGCGCGTCCGTTCAATCACTGGTTCAAGCATCGTCTCGACGCGGGCGATGCGCACCGGATCGATTAGATCTCCGCCGGTGGGCTCTATTAGGCTGCCGAGCAGAGGCGCTCGCCGAAATAGGTCGTGGACGGCGCCCAAAGCGCGCGCCAAATCGCTATCGCCGTTGGCGAGGGCTACGAATTCCCCCTTCGGCAGCGGCGGTGGTGCGCCCGACCAGGCAATGTGCGGTAAAGGCAGAGACTGCCAGCCGCCGAGGCGCCACGCCGCCAACGTCACCGCGAAGGCCGCGATCTGCACGCAGCGACCATCGATTTCAAGCCCGAACAAATTGTCACGGAGAACCGCAGCGGCGGCTTCGGGCGCCGATAAGCTTTCTTCGGTTTGGCGCAACGCGACGAGGGTCGCCAGCGCCTCGGTCAGGAAATGACCGGAACCGCAACAGGGGTCGAGAACCGTAATATCCCGGGCATCCTTCGGCCAGCTGGGGAAGACCCCGGCCGCCGGCCGCCAATGATCGTCTTCCTTGACGAAGCGCAGCATGTCGAAGCTGTATCCCGGCGGCGAACACGTGCGACGAAGGCTTGTCTCATCCGCCGCACCCTCGGCCACCTTCGGCCTCTTCTCCAGTACCTTGCCTGCCCACCACGCACCGAGCGTGTTGTGCAACAAAAAGCGCACCATGTAGGGCTCGGTAAAGAGCTGGGTGACCGCCGGCAATTCGGCCGCTCCGATCTTGCGGCCGGAGGCGTTGATTTCCGCCTTTTCCTGCGACCGCCAGAATTGATAGGTCCAACCGAGCGTATCGTCGGCCGTGAACATCTCGGGATCGAGTGAAAGGAGATGTTGGCGCAATGTCCGCGCATGTTCGGGCGCCAGCGAAATTGCCTCAACCGGATCATCGGGCGGAAACACTCCGGGCAATAACCGCGCCGCGTAGTGCGCCGCCGCCGCCCACGCGTCGGGAAGCCCGAGTGCGGAAGCCTCCTCGCTGCAATCGAGCAGGGTCAGGTCACCGCCATCATCCGGATGCCGCAGCAACCGGCGCTCCAATAGGAAGCGGGCGAACAGGAGGCGATGCCACTGGACGTAGGCGGCTTGCTCGGTCAGGTGATCGATGGCTTGAGTTCCATCGGCCAGCGCGTCGCCCAGCGCTCGGGCATGGGCGCGGAGCCGATTGCGGAATTGCACTTGGACCTCGGAGAAGTGCGCGGGACGGCGTGGGTCGGCGACACCCAACCGGCGAAGCGCATCGGCGGCTCCTTGTTGAGCCGCCGCTCGCGCCTGCTGGATCGTGCGCTCCAGGGTGCGGCGCAGCGCGGGGGTGAGATACGCCATAGCAACTTTCCCCTATCACAGCCTCGGTATTACCGGGCCTGCAGCAAGACCCATCGCGAGCAGCGCCCGCACTTCCGCGATCCATGCATCCAATGCCGGCAAATCGGCCAGCACCCCCGCCGCCGGCAGTCTGATCTGCTTGACCGTTGGCGCGAATTTTTCGGCTGCATCCGCGAGCGCATCGACGATGCGTTGCGGCACCGCTTTTGTCATGTCGTCCCATTGCCCGAGGCTGCGCGCAGACAAGGCGGCGACAATCTCCTCCGGCGATGAGACCGCCGGTCGCGCCACCGGCAGCAGTCCTGTCTCGGCCCGGAGCGTGTGCCGCTCGTCCGGCGTGAGCCGCTGCCAATTGACATCATCGGCAAGGCGATGTTCGCCCTCCCGCGACGCCCCTTCGTGGGCGTCGACAGCGGCATTGAGACGGCTGCGAAGCTCGGCAGCCGCGTCCTGACGCAGCGGCGGGAGCGGATCGGGTTCCTCCAGCAAGCGCCGGCGCTCGCGGATGTCGGCGAGTGCGGCAGCCTGGCCGCCGGCGCCGAGCTCGGCCAATCGCTCGACAATACGAAATACCGGGAGACGCTGAGCAATCAGGGCTGCGGCACGTTTCCATTCGGTAAGGGCGTCTTGCAGCTCTTTCGCCCGGCTGGCAGCCTCGATCAGCCGCTCGTTGCCTGAGAGCCCACGGAGGACGGCCAGCGCCGGCGCCTCTGCGGGCGGCGGCGCCGGAGGTGGGCCGCCGGACGCCGCGACCGCGTTTTCCAGCCGCTCCAGCAATTGCGGTGTCGCCTCGGCTTCCTCATTGGGTTGTGGATTGAGACCCACGGCTTGGGCAAGCCCCCGGATCGCGCGCCTCTGTGCTTGGCTGACGCTGTGCGTTTCAAGCTGGAACCGGGCCGCCCCAAACCGGTTTCGCGCCAAGCTGCGCAATGCCGTTTCTTGGCCATCCTCGCCGATGGTGCGAATGAGGTCGGCATTGTCCATGACCAGGAGGGCGCCGTCGATCGCGTCGCGCGGCCACCCGAACGGCGGGGCCTCGAAGGTGGCGCGCAGCTCGGAACCTCTGCGGCCGGCCCCGAGCGCTTGGCGGATCGCATGACAGACCGCATGCGTTTCTGCCGGCCCATTATGATCGACCGCTTGCAGAGCGTCTAATTGTCCGGCCTGACCGCGCGTCACCACTGCTGCCCAGCCCGGATGGTCTGCCTGATCGAATTGCGGATAAAGCCGCACCAGCGCGTTTTCGGCGGCTTTCTGGACCGCCTCTTTCAATCGGCCGGAGATGACGGCGCCGCCCGCTTGAAGCACACGCGCCCTCCCAACGGCCTGCTCGGCAATGCTGGCGATGTTGCGTTCCGCCGTCGACCGGCGGGTCTCCATCGCCCGCTGGGCTTGCTGCCCCTCGATGCTTTGAGGGGCGCCGCGTTGATCCAGCACCGCCTGCGCCGCAAGGCGCTGGCGCAGCGCCGCCTCGAGCGGAGCCCGTTCTTCGTCCGGGATCAAGAGATGAATGCTCGGATCGGTTTCCGGCAGCGCGGCAACCTCGCGCTCAACCGCCTGAAGATCTGACTGATATCCGTTGTAGATCCGAATGGGCAATGCGTCGGCGGGCGCCTTTTCGTCTGGGCGAAGCCGAGCGAGCTTACGCGGCACATTGCTGCGTCCGTGCGGGACACCGATCAGGCCTTGCAGCGCTTGGCTCAGCGCATGGTCGAGAGCCGTATTGCGCTCGCGCGAGATATCGGTGGCGCGAGACGCGAATGTTCGCTCCTCGGCGCGATAAAGGCGGTCCCACTCGGCACTTTCCCTGGTCTGGAGTTGCCACGCGCCGGCGACTTCGATGATGGCGCCGGCTTCATCAAGCGCGGCGATGGCCTTCGGCACTTCGCCGCGCAGCTCGGCGCCGTTGCCGAGATCCTCGACCATCAAATCCGCGATCGCCTCCGGGATCGGACGCACGCCGTGGTGCTCGGCATCGCCTTGGATGAGTCCGAGCATATAAACGAGCATCAACACGCGGGCTTGCAGCTTTTCGGCCGTGCCGCCCTGTTGGAGGCGCGCGATCCGGGCGCGGGTCTCTTCCGGCAATTCGCCGGCCGCAAACGCCTCCTCGGCGAACCGAGAGTAAAGAAAATCCGCCGGAACGGCGCAGCCGAGCGGGCGATCCGCAACAAGGCGCGCGGAGGCCAGCGCAACCGCCATCTGAGTGCGCAGCATGCCGGCAAGGCCGGTTTTGTCGAGAGCGCGCAGTACGCGTTCCCACACTCGCCGCCGCGAGGGCAGGAGCGGCCAATCCAATACCGCGTCATCGGCATCGTCTTGGCGGTGAGCGAGCCTGCTGCCGTGGATCTGACGGGCGACCTCGCCGGCATGGGCATTCAACATCGCGCGAACCGCATCTTGCCCGCTCGGGCTCTTGCGAAGCACCGTTTTGCGGATAACGGCATCCATGTCAGCCTCGCCGAGGCTGACCCGCACCGGATAGCGGCCCAGAAGTCTTTGCAGGTTGTCTACATCGGTCAGGGCTTGCTGCCCGGTACAGACGAGGAGCAAGCGACCATCGAAATCGGTCCCCAGCCGTTCGGCGATGCTGCGGACCGTACCCGTGTGATCCGAGTGGTATCTGAGGAACTCCTGGGTCTCGTCCAGCACGATGAGAGTGAGCGGCAGCTCGGTCCGGTTCAGGAGCAAGGCGCGCCGGATCATCGAAGACAGATCCGCTACGGTGATCTCCGCCGGCTGTGGGAAATTGGCCTTTAGACGATCGGCGAGATCGCGCGGGGTGTTGCCGAGATCGGGGCGCTCGGCCAACACGGCTTCGTGAAAGGCGCGAGAGAGTACGAAATTGCGGATTGCCGGTTCGAAGCCGAGCCCGAGCCGCGCGCGAACGCGATCAAGAATCCCCTCGTCCGCGAGCCAAAAGGCAACCCTCGCTGCCCGAAAATCGTCCGGTAAGCCGACCGAGACGAGAACGACCCGCAGCGTCGTGAGTATCGGATTATCGGAGCCATCATCGAGGCCGCCACCGGCACAGTGGAGCCCGCCAGCGCGGGCGGCAGCGGCTCGCAGCGAGCGAAGCCCAGCCCTCAAATCTTCCGATATCTCGGGTACCAGGGCGCTTGCACGCGCTCCGTCGGGGAATTCGAAATCGGTCCAGAGGGCGCCGAGCATTTTGGCCAAGTGCGACTTGCCCGAGCCGTAAAACCCGGAGATCCAGACGGCGCCTTGGTCGCCGCGGCCGAGGGCGGCGAGGAAGGATTCGAGGACGCGTACCAAGCCACGCCCATACTCGCCATCGGTCACAAAAGTCTGGAGCTCGCCGCGTAGCGTCTCGGTGACCAGTCCCCTCTCAGGCGGAAAGATAATTTTCGCAACCCCTTGATTGGCGATGCGATATTGTTCGGGGTCTGTCTGAAAGACGTCACGATTGAGCATGGCCGGCCCTGCATCACTCTGTTTTTATCGGGTTTAGCGTATCGGCGTTTAGTTTATCGGAGGTTATGCCGGAATTGGCGTGGCGCGATAGTTCCAACCGTCGCGGGCGTCGAGGAGGCGATAGCTACCCGCCTCGTAGCGGCCAGGGAAAAACACGAGCAGCCTTCCTGGTATGGCGGGCGCTACCCCCTCGATCAGCGTCGATATGCGCATCAGGCCGAAGAGCGCACCGGTGCCCGCCAGCGCGAGGAGATCGCTCGGCCCAGTGGTGGCGAGTTCGCGGCGGACTGTTTCCTCGATGTGCGATGCAAACTCCGGGAGCATGCCCGGCAACTCGTCGGGCTGCTCCACGAGTTCCTCAAAGAGAGGATGAGCGGCGAACCAGGGTGCGACGAGCGCCGCAAGGTCGAGAGCGAACCATCCTTTGCCGTGACGGCGGGCGATCGCCTCGAACTCCGCCATCCGGCCGCGAATGCGCCGTTCCAAGGTGGGCTCGTAATGCAGCACCCAAACCCGATATTCGGGCGCCAAATCATCGCGCCAGGGGAGCGCCGCCTGCCGCTCGAAGTGACGCAGCAATTCGTCAGTGGTCGGCAAGCTCGGGAATCCCTAACGCCGCAGCCATGTGCCGCCTCACCTCGATCTCGATTACATCGCCCCCTGCACGGAGGCGTAACAGGCCGTCCCCCTCCGCCTTCCTCAGGAGAGCCAGCACATCCGCCTTCGAACGATCCAAAACCTCTATCCACGGCGAGGCGAGGAGGGCGGGACCGCCAAACCCGGCGAGGGAGCCGAGCAGCGCGGCGTAGGCTGCAGCCGCCGGCGATGCCGCCGGCCGTACTCGCTCCTTGCGAACCTTTCCCGCGAGGTGGCCGGATTGCGTCCAGGACGATGCGCAATTTTGCGAGAGCGAACGCAGCATTTTCGATGTGTAGCGGCCGGGGTAATGTCGCTCAAAAAACTCGGCGAGATTGGCAGTACCAAAGACCGAGCCTATACGCTCAGGCAGGACGATTTCGGCGCTGTCCCGCAGGAGCGGTTCGCGCGCCAACGCCGCGAGCAGAGCGAGCATCGGCTGCCCGTCCTTGGCCTTGGCCCAAAGTGCGACCATAGCGCGGGTGATTGGTACGGCTGCCCCGAGCCCGTACAATTCTCGCAGATGACGTAGGCTTAGCCACCGAGCGGAACCGGTTTGCTTATGGAGAATGTTGTGGTCGAGAACGAGCGCATTTAGGTCGTCTTGGCTCGGATCGCGCGCAGCTTCCAGCACCCGCCCGAGTTCCGCCAGCATCAGTGTCCGCGCCAGATGGGTACCGCCCAGTGCCAGGCGGAAGCCGAACACGTGAAGCTCGGTCGGCAGTGCAGAGCGGGAGAACCAAAATTTCCCCGCAGCTGCTGTATCCGCGGATTCGGCCTCACTCTTTTCCGTCATCACAGCGGGCTGGTATAGAAGGTGCGGCGAGAGACAACGTGGCGGCATCAGCCGCCAGCGAGTTGTCGCTCAATCATGGCCGAGACGTCAGGTTCCAGGTTGACCCAGATGACGGCGCCGGCAGGGAACCGGAACGGGACCGGTTGCCCTAGCGGCCGGGCGCGCTCAAGCACCCATGCCGTATTGTGTTTGAAGTCTTCGCCGATCTCGCTCGCTGAGACCTGATGCTTGGCAATGCTCGCTCTAAGTGCCAACAAAGACAACTTGGGCACGGTACCGACCAAATCGGCGACACCAATGACCGTCTTCGAACCCTTTTTGATCAGACCGATGCGCCCCCGCAACATGGTATTGCGCGATCGCATTTCCAATGTCTTCTGCCCAGCGATGATCATGCTGACCCAAGCCTCGTCGATTACCAGACCCTTCAACTTTTCCCCCATAGCCCGGCTTCTCAGCCCTCGCCTCCATCGGCGAATTATCGAAGAGCTCTATCTGTATCACCAAAACCTGCGTAAAGCGCTCCCATTACATCGAGAAACTACTCGTACAGGCAAGTCCTCCCTACCTCGCCATTTTGGGTCCATATAGGTGCGATCAACAGCAATGCGGCAAGTCGCTTCTCCTGATCGGCGAGGATTGGCGCAAATCTGATTAACCGTTCAACCCCTATCGCGTCCATCGCGCGTGGGAAATACTGGGTGAACAATCATGCCCACGTTCTTGACGGGCACCGACCGCGAAGCAAAAGAAGCTCTGCGATCGGGCCGTCAGCACATTGTTCACCACCACAGATGGCATAGAGCTACAGCGCGCGATGTTTCTAATCCGCCGGCTGGATTGCAAGATCAGCACGCGGCTCTAGCCATTAGATCAACGTCCCGACAGAGCGGGCCCGCACGGAGGCAATGTATCAGTTTCGCATCGGCTGCCGCCACAGATCCTTTGCACCATGAACTTACGGTTCTCGTAGTGAATTTCCTGCAGACTGCGCTTAATTCCGAGTCCATCAGTCGCATCCTCAAAGGTCGCTCGTATTGTCTAAGCTCGTCGCTTGCCTTAACCATTTTAATCCGGCATCGTTTGCCGGCAATGATGATCTATCTCTCCGGGAAAACGAAACCCGCTTCTACCATGACGCGATTATGCAAGGACTGCCGTTGGGCGGCGCTCGAGGAAACCGAATCCGGGATGGTGTGGCGCTGTACTCACCCGCGCTCAAAATTTATTCCGCCGCCCGATTATGTCACCGGCAAACCCGTCAAGGCGCGGCAGTTGAGGTGCTACGACGCTCGCTATTTCGATGACGGTTACACCTGCGGTCCGCAAGGGCGCTACTGGGAAGCGCGGTAATAAGCGCGGCCAAAGCTCTCGCGGAACGCTTCAGCGTTCTACCGATTTAAGCAAACAGTCGGGCAACAAGAGGCATGGCCCAACGCAAAAACGCGACGTAGGCGACGGTCACGGTCAAGCCGGCGCTGACGGACCCGATGGTCCAAGCCCAGGCCGGATAGGCGCGCGCTTCCCAGAAGCATGCCTGCGGTCCACAGCGCTCCCGGCCGTGAACGCGCGCAACATTGCAGTACATTCGGCGCGGCCTCTCTCGGCGGCCAGTCACATAATCGGTAGGTAATCGGTACAAAGAGGTCCGATGCCGGCATCTCGCATGCTCCCAAAAGGCATGCCAAGACATCGGCAGCGGCCAAAACACGGGTAGGAGCAACAGCCACCAAGCCGGTCGGCACCACCGGCAGGTTTTACACAAGGGCGGCGGTACAACAGCCGAGCGGACCTCTTCGCTCAGCGCGGTGCCGAAGCTGATCCTCATGAACCCAGCCTGTCAGCGCAGCATTTTGACCAAAAGCGCACCGAAACCCATTCCTAACAGAACGATGGTCATGCCGGCGGCTGTGGCGAAAGCGATCACGCGCGGCGGGGTCCACCACAATTCTCTCATTCGGCTCTCGATTTCGGCCTCGCGCAACGCGAGTTCGCGTTCCGCCAGAGCACGGCGCCGAGCGCGAATGTCATCATCGTTGGCGAGTCGCGGAACGGTCATCTGGCACTATCTCTCTCGCGGGCGAAAGATGCCGGAGAAAAATGCTTAACGGCAAGGGTTTGACGCTTATGTTGCCCAGAGGCTCGTTATTGGGAGCCCCGACGATAACAAGTATCGACTATGCAAGGATTGCCGCTGGGCGGAGCTCGAGGAAATCCGGGATGGTGTGGCGCTGTAAGCACCCGCGCTCAAAATTTACACCGCCGCTCGATTATGTCACCAGCAAGCCCGTCAAGGCGCGACCGCTGAGCTGCTACGAAGCCCGGAATTTCGGTGATTGCGGTCCGCAAGGCGGCTATTGGGAAGCTCGGTAGACCTACGCATCGGCATGTCGGGGTCGATCTCGGTTGTCCTCACGATGCTCAATTTTGAGGTGCATTTATAATCGCCATCGCGGCCGCGGCGATGGCTACTGCCGCACACGCCCGACTGGATGAAAACGATGACACTCATCTCTCAATTCGTTGAGAGGTCTGGCATCGAGGGGCTCAGCGAAGGGCAGACTGTCGTTCTCGATGTATCGAGGGGCGGAAAGGTCCGGAAGCGACGAGAGTCCGCCTGATTTAAAGCTCAGTCAGCAATATGAGCGACGCGGAGCGGCAACTTCGGGAGTGATCGCCCGCACCGCACACAAGCTGAGACTCGTTTGGGGGATGTTTCCCGACCTCTAGCGGCGGGCTCATTTCAGCTCTGCATCTGGCGCGCGTGGAGCGGTGCCGGTATTGATGCCGCGTCTCGTCGAGACGATCTCGACTCCCGCAATTCTAATCCAGTTGTGTCGCCACTGGCGATGACCCGGCAGTCTTCCCCACGATGATCGCAAGCGCAATTCAAGTCGCCGCCGCAGCGGGCCTCGGTGGGATGGCTGGTCTGCTTGGCGGGCTGTTCGGAGTCGGGGGTGGGTTTCTTGTGATCCCGCTGCTTGGGTTTTTCTATGGCATGGATCAGCAAACGGCACAGGGCACCGCCCTGATAATGGTAGTGCCCAATGTCTTCTGGGCATTTTCGCGATATCAGCGACGCTTCGGCGTCGATCTGCGCATGGCCGCGGCCATCGCCGGGTCGGCTTTGATTGCGGCCTATCCGACAGCCCGTTTGGCGACCGGCCTCGACCCGCATGTCTTGCGGCTCTCCTTCGCTGTCTTTCTCGCCATCACTGCCGGGACCGTCGCTTATGGGACGTGGCGCGGCGGTGCGAGGGGTGAGAGAGGGCCGAGACGAGCCTGGGGCTGGGTAACAATCGTGGGGGTCATCGGCGGTGTTGTCTCAGGGTTCTTCGGAGTTGGTGGGGCTTTCATTGCGCCGCCGCTGCTGACGACGTTCTTCGGGTTGCGGCAATTAGAGGCCCAAGGTCTCGCCCTGGCGCTCGTGTCCCCGAGCGCATTCATCTATGCCGGGGCCGGTCAGGTCGACTGGGTTGTCGGATTACCGCTTGCGCTTGGTGGAATGGCCGCGATCTCCGCTGGAGTCGCGTTTGCCACCCGCCTGCCCGAGAGACGGATGCGGTTGGCGTTCTGCGCACTCTTGCTGCTTACCGCGGTGCTGCTGGCGCTGCGGGCGTGATCGAAGTCCGGTATGGTTTCGAGGAATGCGCTGGCCGCACCCCCCAAGGAATGAGGAACTAGGCCGAGTCGTTCTCTCAGCGCAGAACTCGGACGACGGACATGAGCAGACTTTTGGTAACGCTGACGGCGGCGGCTGCGTTGTTGGCATGTTCGGCTGCGTCATCATTCGCTGATGACCATCATGGCGGCGGACATGGCGGCGGTGGCGGGCATAGCAGTGCTGGCGGCTGGCATGGAGGAGGCGGTAATCCGAGCGGCGCTGGCTGGCATGGCGCTGGCGCTGGCTGGCATGGCGGTGGCGGTAACTGGAACGGCGGTAACTGGCATGGTGGAGGCGGTGGCTGGCATCATGGTGGTCACGGTGGTGGCTGGGGAGTTGGCCCCGCAATAGGTCTCGGTGTTGGCCTTGGACTACTCGGAGGAGCGCTAGCGACCGCTCCCTATTATGGTGGTTATGACTACGGCTACGATTACGCCCCGTATGCCGGTACACCCACACCTACGGTTTGGTATTGGTGCGATACCTACCAGGGCTATTACCCTGCGATCCCTGAATGCCCGGTTCCATGGCGACAAGTTGTTCAGTAGCCAAGTAGGAAACCTCGCCCGTATCGGGGCGGCGTGAAGACGCTATGCGGCCTCCTGAATAGCCGGTCGGACTTGACCCGGCAGGCTTCAGCTATCGGGGATGTCCGTCAGGTCAGAATGCCGCCTGGGACAGCGTGCACGCTCGTGTGAGACGCCTTTAAGCAATCGACCGAGAGGGTAGGCCCGCCTCGCTCGCCCTCATCGTCCAGCGGCACGCCGCGATCCAGAACTGCTGCCTATGCCCCGGTGCAGCAGAACCTCTGAGGTCGATCCGCCTGTAGTACGCGGTGTGAATGTCCGGGCACACCACAGGCAGCAAGCGTTCAAGAGGAACTGTGGCGTAGGTTCTGGCGCTGCGAGCACATACCCACTGCTGCCATTTGCGAGGATCAGAACTTCCGAGGTGTTCGCCATAGTGGCATTATAAAAACCGCAGCCCAATGCCGCAATATTAAATTGCAAGTCTTACTCCCGCTAAACTGAAGATAGCGGGTGATCCGAAAGCCCACTCGCAGCGATAACCAAACCGCGATGAAGGTCGCTTCACTGAATCCCGAATTACAGTTTCGATGCCTTATTGCAGCCGCCTCGACTGCATCGCGCACGCTTGACAGCTTGAGCCGCTCACCCTTGATGCAAAAGCGAAACCCCGGCAGGGGGAATTGCCGGGGCTTCTCAGATTGGCGACTTGTGTCTGGGGGAGACATCGCCAACCCCTACTTATGGTATCGAAGCGTGAATCGCCAAGCAACCGTGGAGATCGGTATGTTGCGAGGTTGCTCAGCTCGACCTGGTGGAGTTCACGCTGTTGAAGGCCTATATCGGCGCAAACCGCCTGGACGATGCGCACCGAATGCTGAGCGCGCGGCGTCGGGGCTCCTCGAGCCTTCCCGTTGCCGGTTTGGCGGCGGTGCCCTGATCAGCGAAACAACCGCGACCCGGCCGCTCACAGCGCCGCAACAAGGAGCGACCCGAATGCGTTACGGCTTCTATCTCCCCACCCGCGGCCCGACCGCTACGCGCGATGGTATTCTGGCCCTGGCGCGGGAGGGCGAGCGGCTGGGCTTGCACTCGGCGATGATCGCGGACCACATTGTCTTGCCGGTCGAGAGCCAGTCCACCTACCCATACACCCTGGATGGCAAGCACCCGAGCGTGGGCGATGCGCTGGAGACTTTCTCCATCCTCGGGGTGGTTGCC
Source organism: uncultured Alphaproteobacteria bacterium (assembly GCA_963812675.1). Lineage (GTDB taxonomy): Bacteria > Pseudomonadota > Alphaproteobacteria > ATCC43930 > CGMCC-115725 > AP-15. The sequence continues at coordinate 328,710 of CAWEWR010000011.1, forward strand.
GGTGCAACGGAGCGGCTGCGGCTCGTCACCTCCGTGCTGGTGCTGCCCTACCGAAATCCGGTGCTGACCGCGAAGGTAGTGGCCTCGCTGGATGTCCTGTCCGGCGGCCGGCTCACCTTGGGTATCGGCGCCGGCTGCGCTCTCGGCAGCGCGACGGAAATGGCCTTGCTCGCCCAGCTTGGGACCCTGATTGGCCAATTGCCAGCCGACCCACTGAGCGACATCGTATTTGGCGGGCAGTATGTCTCTGCTTCGAGCAGGACTTGGATGATCCGGATATCGGTCCGCGAACGAGCGCACGAATCGGCCAGTTTTTCCGAGCACGACTTTGCGGGCCACGCGCCCATCAGCATAGGGCGCCCAGTGCGCCGATCAACAACGTTCGCCTTCACATAGACTGACGATCCGGCGGAGGGATCGTCTGCGCTGATTTGGTTTCGAAGTTGGTTCGAGGAAGTTCGCACTGGACTCTTCCCTGGAGGGGGCAGTCACGAGCGAACCCGTCTCGGGAACGACAATTCCGGACTGTTGGAATTGGTCTCCGATTTCGATGGGTTTTTGGACGATAGCGAGATCCTAAAAGACTGTTTAGCGCTCGCATTCGCCGGGTAACTTCACCTTTTCCCCTGGTGGGTGGCGCTGCAATCCGGCCTTAAGCCGCTGCTATCATGCGCGTTTTCGCGGATAGGCCATTGAGCAGCCGGTGAATTTACCGTCTATAAAAAAGCCGGCTTGACCGCTCAAGCCCCAAATCCAGCTAAAAACCTAATGTTTTTCGCTATTTAGAAACCCAAAGCGGATCTCCGAATTTACCGTGGTGTCGGCGGTCTTGTCCACTACCATCATTAGTATGATTGTGTTCCGCATCCCGTTTTGACGGTGGTACTCGGGCCAAATGGCGAGCTCCTCTAACCAGGTGCTTCCACGGCAATCGCTTGATCAGCGCCGGATCACATCTCGAGCGGGGCTTGCGCTAGTCCGGGCAACACCAGCTTGTTTCGACACCGCGCTGCTTGAAGGCGACTGCCGCGGTCACCTTGATAGCGCTGTCACATGGGTCCTGCGATGCGGATGACCAGACGGCCCTGCTCAACAGCGGATCTCGCGCAACCTCGATGGCGAGCGTTGAGCAACCCTCAACCTTTTCATCACTTCTCTTTCCGCTCTTTCCGCTCTTTCCGCTCTTTCCGCTCTTTCCGCGAGGGACCGAGTGCGGCTTCGAATCTCTCCCTCTTCATCGCCACACTGGCGCGCCGTCCTGAGAATCGAGGGCGAAAGAACTTGACATCACAGATCAAAGCATGGTACCTTGTTTTGTCATTTTTTCATGTATCCGCAATGGCATCGAACGCAGGACCGTTCACTTTCGGCGAACTGCAGACGGTAACTTCGCTTGGCAGAGGGGAAATCCGCGAGTGCGTCAATCGCGGGATCATTAGCGCACCGGCCGGCGTCGGGCAGGGGAACCACCGCGCCTATTCAAAATGGAACCTGGTCGAAGGCGTCATCGCCGCGGCTTTGTTGCGACACCTCCGGGCCGGCTCGGTCGCACATGCCATGACGAAATTGCGTTCGATGCTCAAGTATAACCAGATCGATCCAGAGGACTACTGCACGGCACCGGGCACGTTCCCTTTCTCCGATTTCAAACTGGTTTTTCCTCCGCGCTCCGAACCCGACGATAAGGCGGGTCCGCCATTGGGCGAGGAAATGAGTGAAGGTGCCTACTTCTTAGCTACCGCTCGTGCAGCGACAGAGCCGTATTATGGCCCGCCATTGACGCTCGGCACCCCGTGGGCGGCCTTTTGTAAGCTTCCGATCGACCTCAATCAGGCTGTTCGGTTCGTGAACCAGATAATTGAGACCAGATTGTAGGATCCTATGTTCCATAAAGCAAAGCACCGTAATCTCGCGAGACCGCCTTTCGGCCGCAGTCCCGCCGATCACACCAGTTGTTTGAGCATCAGCGTGCCGATGTGTGACAGGTGAGCCCGCGCTCGATCCTGCAGAATGATTGCAAAGAAAGAGGATGCGGTCGGCCGAGTCGTCGGATCTATCCGGACATGACAAAATTAGCTTTGGAAGATGCCGTTTTAGGCGGGCGAACGTCTTACTTATATTACTTACTTAGACTATAGACAGGTGAAGATGTTGTCGAGACAATCGGAGCCCGCGGATGCTAGGCCGACACGTGCTTGGCCGGCCGACCGGGTCGAGCGCTGGCCGATCGAGCGGTTGATACCCTACGCGAACAATCCGCGGCTTCATAGCGAGGCCGACCTCGACAAGATTGTCGCCGCCATCCTCAAATGGGGTTGGACACTGCCGATTCTGGTCGACGAGCAGGGTAACGTGCTCGCCGGCGCGTTGCGTCTTCGTGCGGCGATACGGCTGGGGCTTAAAGATATCCCGGTGATCGTGGCGCGCGGCTGGAGCGAGGAAGAAAAGCGAGCCTATCGGCTGGCCGACAATCAACTCGCGGCACGGGCGAGCTGGGACTTTGAGCTGCTCAGGAACGAACTTCGAGATCTGAAGTTCGGCGGTTTTGATCTCGGCCTGACCGGCTTCGAGCCGGGTCAGCTCGAAACCATCCTGCCCGGTTTGGGATCGAGCGGTCTGACCGATCCGGACAGCGTCCCGGATGTGCCCGATCAACCGGTCACTCGGCGCGGCGACGTATGGGGGTTGGAAGACAATCGGGTTGGCTGCGGCGACAGCACCAGCGCGGCGGATGTCGTACAGGTGCTGGACGGATCGCAGCCCCACCTGATGATCACCGATCCGCCTTATGGCGTTGGCTACGACCCATCCTGGCGAGCGGGCCGGTGCCAGAGCACGCGCAATCTCGCGCGGGGCAAGGTGCTCAACGACGACCGCGCCGACTGGCGCGAGGCGTATGCACTCTTCCCCGGGGATGTCGCCTATGCCTGGCACGGCGCTCTGCACGGCGACATCGTCGCCGCCGGCTTTACCTCCTGCGGGTTCCGGCTTCGCGCTCAGATCGTCTGGGCCAAGCAGCACTTCACCTTGAGCCGCGGCGATTATCACTGGAAGCACGAAACCTGCTGGTACGCGGTGCGAGAGGGTAAACCCAGCCATTGGCGAGGCGACCGAACGCAAACGACAGTCTGGGAAATCGCCAACAACAATCCGTTTGGCAACCAGCAGCGCGAGCAGAGCTGGGGGCACGGCACCCAGAAGCCGGTCGAGTGCATGCGCCGCCCGATCGTCAACAACAGCCGCCCCGGCCAGGCGATCTATGACCCATTTCTTGGCTCGGGCACGAGCCTGATCGCGGCCGAAATGAGCGGCCGCATCTGCTACGGTCTCGAACTCAACCCCGCTTATGTCGATGTCATCGTGCGGCGCTGGCAGGTCTTCACCGGACGCGCCGCGATCCATCAAGCCTCCCGTCAATCATTCGACGAGCGCGCCGACAGCCAGGAACGAGATCAGTCAGGATCCGCCCATGGCTAAGACAGCATTCGTCATCAATGATGCGATGCGCGAGAGAGTGCGGTACTTGGCTGGTGTCGGTGTCCCTCAGGACGATATCGCCAAGATCGTCGACTGCGCGCCAAAGACGCTGCGCAAGCGCTTTCGTGATGATCTTGATCGCGGGGTGGCGGAGGCCAATGCGACGATGTGCGGCTATTTGTTCGCTGCCGCCAAGGCGGGCAATATCGCGGCGATCATTTTCTCGCTGAAGACGAGAGCTTGGCGGCGGATGACGTCGAACCCGATTGCGGGCACCGATGCCGAGTCGAATTCTCAGGTGGTCCTCATCCTGCCCGATAATAGCCGAGATCCCGAGTTGACGCAGGTGCTGCGAAAAGCACAAGAGAAACACTTCGCGAAGAAACAGCGGCCGTAGCTTCCGATAACTCAGCACATGGATCTCATGCTCATTACGCATCAAGCATGGGCTAGATCGGCCTCCGAATCGTGCCCAATATGCGCTGGATCCGGCTTACAGCAGCCTTCTCATCCATCGACGATTTTGCTTCCAATTTTGACTGCCGGCGCTGACCTGCCTGCGGCGCACCCTGATGATGAAAGTTTTCCTGGCCGCCAACCACAAGCATCCTGACCACATGTGCAAGACCGAGATCACCGGGCCGAAACGGGGGTCCGTGCAGACCGAACAGACCCTGGGCACTCTCCCCGATAACCGTTGTAGCCGGCTTCCTGGCAGCACCGGACAGCGGGCCTCGACGAACGGCGGGTAACGCAATGCCATTGTCCACGGCAACGATCTCCGGGCAGCCCGGACCGCAGACCGACTTTCTGCGGACCGCTGCGGACATCTGCGTCTACGGCGGTGCGGCAGGCGGCGGGAAAACGGTCGGACTGATCCTGGAACCGCTGCGCCACGTCGGTCGGGTGGCGAACTTTACCGCGGTCTTCTTCCGGCGCACGACGCCCCAGATCACCAATCCGGGCGGGTTATGGGATGAGAGCCGAAACTTCTACCCGCGGCTCGGCGGGACCCCGCACCTCGGAATGCGTGAGTGGCGCTGGCCTTGCGCCGGCAAGATCAAGTTCTCGCACCTGCAGTTCGAAACCACAGTCTACGACTGGCAGGGGGCTCAGATCACGTTGATCTGCTTCGACGAACTGACGCATTTCACGGCGCATCAGTTCTTCTACATGGTCAGCCGCAACCGCTCGACCTGCGGCGTGCGACCTTACATCCGCGCGACGTGCAACCCGGACGCCGACAGCTGGGTCGCCGACTTCCTCGCATGGTGGATCAACCCGGAGACCGGGCTGCCGATCCCCGAACGGGCCGGCGTTCTGCGCTACTACATCCGCGTCGCGGAAAAGCTCGTATGGGCGGATAAACCCGAAGAGTTGATGCAAGACCTGCCACGGCCGCAGGATCTGCCGCCGGGCATCGACCCGCCGCGGCCGATCAGCGTCACCTTCATCCCGGCGACGGTGTTCGACAACCCGGTTCTGCTGCGGGTCAACCCCGAATATTTCACCTGGCTACTGTCGCTGCCACTGCTCGAGCGCGAGCGGCTGCTAGGTGGCAATTGGAAGATCCGCCCGGCCGCCGGACTCTATTTCAAGCGGGAGTGGTGTGCCGTAGTCGACGAGGTTCCGGCCGATCTCGACGTGATCCGTTATTGGGATCTCGCGGCGACCGAAAAAACCGAGTTCAACGACCCCGATTGGACGGTAGGCGTCAAGCTCGGCCGTGATCAGAATGGCGGATACTGGCTGCTGGATGTGGTGCGCGGGCGGGCCAACCCGGGCGATGTCGATACCTTGCTGCTCAATACGGCCACGCAGGACAGCAAACGGGTTCGCATCGGGTTCGGCCAGGATCCGGGGCAGGCCGGCAAGAGCCAGGCGCTTCACCTGGTGCGCGCGCTCAGTGCCTTCACCGCGGTGGCGGCTCCCGAGAGTGGCGACAAGCTCACGCGGTTCGGTCCGTTCAGTTCGCAGTGCCGCGCCGGCAATGTGAAGATCCGGCGAGGCTCCTGGAACGAGGAGCTGTTCCGCGTCCTCGAAGGGTTCCCCGATCTCGCCCATGACGACGAGGTCGATGCCTGCAGCGGGGCCTTGGAAATGCTCAATCCCCAAATGAAGGGCTGGGGCTATTACGAGTACACGCGCCAGCGCGCGCAAGAGCTTGAGCAGCGCGATAAACCGCAGACCCCCGAAATCGTATACGCCCAAGGCTCCATGGAATGGCTCGCCGAGCAGAACAAATCGAGCTGAACCGCGACGGCTCCTGGGTTGAAGGTTATGTATGATGTCCTCCGGTCGCTTCGGGTGCGTGAGGGCGCGATCGTTGCCGCATCGGATGATCAGCGGCGCTGATTACGGAGCGGTGCCAAATCAGCATCTTCGCCAATTTGCCGCCGATCTGCGGCTCCGCCCGCTCGCGATCGGCGGCGATCTCGGTGTTTGCATACATTTCCTTCTGACGGGGACCGAGGGTTCGAATCCATCTCCCTCCACCGGTGAGGTGCGAACTCGACCCCATGGCTTCGGCGACCTGCCTCCTGCGAGCCACGAGCCTGCATCGCCGATAGCTATTGGCACGCGGAGGACAATTACCCTGCGCAACGAGGCGGGAAGGTCTGGCAACCGTGCACACCCGGAAGGCATGCCGCTGCCCCCAAATGCCTTGGCCGAGCCCGCGCCTACCTTTCGGCCGCCAGACGCGAAGAGCGCGGCAAGCCACCTCCGCCTTGCCACTCCGCAGAAGATTAGAGCGAGAATGGCCCAACGCATTTCAGCGCGGCCTTCTCAGTTGATCAGCTCGCATCTGGTATCGGCGGGCAAGCGCGGTCAACTCCCGCGGCTTTGCCGAGCTACTTTGGCGACCGCCCTCGCCCCGATCGGCTTCCACGGGCCGTGGCAATCGCTGGACCCGGGAACGAGCACGCTGATCACATGGGTCGCCGCTGATGCCTGAGTCGGTCCTCAGATCGTGATCACGGATTCGGCGCAGGAGCACCGCTGCCGGGATCCGAGGTGCCGCCGGGAACACCCGCGTCGCCTGGATCGGGGCCGGCGTTGGGGCTGAACGTAGTGGTGGGACCATCGACGATAATACTACTCGCAGCCCACACTGCCATATCAACAACAGCTTCAAGAGCCATTTCCTCAGGGTCTCCGCCAGAATTAACGGCTGCCTCGCGTACAGCGTCCAGCGCAGCCTCACTTACAGTGTCCAAGGCTGCCACTGCCGCATCACCAGCCTTTGCAAGTCCATCCTTCAGGGACGACAAAAGGGACGGCACAAAGGGAGGCGGTGGGCCCGGAGGCAAGACGGGAGCGAGTGCAACGCGCACGCTCGATGCAACCGCCAAGATGTGAGCCGCAGTCAATTGCGACGAAAGGCTCCCAACTTGGCCCAATGCTGAAGGCGACAATCCGGGGCTTATTATGTTCGCCAACATATTTGCAATAACAAGTGCGTCCGAAACCGTAGACACTGCAGCAGGCGTTGCGATATAAGATTCAATAGATCGAGCAGCCCCACTCACGAATGATGATGATGCAAGCACTTGCTTTACGGTATTGAGATCTATGGTAACAGATTTTTTTATCTTAAGCGCTTGAGCCTGAGCTGAGGCGATTATAGAGGTGACATACAAATCTGGGGTAAGAGTTGGAAGGGGAAAGAAAGGAGATCCAGACCCCTGACCCACACAAGCGACGTTTGTGCCGTTTAACGCTATAAAATTCGACTGACCGATCCCGGCGCTTGTCCATATATTCGATTCAGGCGGTAGAGAATCAAAACCCGAGGCCTCTTGCCATCCAAAAAATATGTCTGCCGCAAATATTTGTGGCCAGTTTAATAAGATCCAATTGTCAGTTCCTGAATTGCAGCTTCCATGAAGTGGGCGAGGAGGCCGGCTGGTGTCTACATAGCCATGGCCGAAAGAATCGTGAGAAAATTTAAATCCGAAACCGGCCTGCACTCTAAGATTTATATCACCCGCCATGCTAACGGGTTTTGGAACCCAACTGAAGAACCATCTGCCAGTACCGTCGGCTCCCACAAAATACCACGCTAAATCATCGGCATGGGACGTTGCCGCCATTTTCAAATAACCACTTTTCAAATACACATATTTCTGGAGAACAAAAATGCTTCCTGTATAGGCTGGCGGAAACAGCGTCTTTATGCCGTGCGCGGCGTCGAACCCTTGCGGAAGATGGCTGCTGATGGCTTTCAGAGTCTGACGCAGGCTTAACATATCTGGCACCCTTTTGGTCGTAGGCAGATAAAAATAAGGCGAAGACGGCCAGCCAACTCCTGCTTGGTGTTGCCGGCTCACCGACGTGCGAAGGTCTGTCTCGCTTACTGCAGGGCTACAAGGATCGGGATGAGGCCTTTTTGCCCTGCCGGCATGCCTCGCAGCGCCTTACCGATAACAGCCCCGAACGCTCTCATCGGATCCTCTGCTTTCATAGCATGGCCAGCGGTAGCCGAGGTCGTAAGCAGATCTCCGATCTCTATGGGAGTGTGCTGCGCATCGACCTTGCAGTAAACCTTCCCGACTAAAGCTACCGGCGCGCGATGGCCATCGCGGTGGCCTTTATCCCGGCCCAGGATCAGCCCGGGCTTGAACTCGCCGGCACCGGAAATCACTCCTGCCACTTTCTTATCATAGGCGTGGCGGCTTTCTTGCAGCAGGCCGCCTTCGTCCAGCACCATTACCGTGCCTGGCTCGACATCCAAGCCGAAGTGAATGTCAAAATCTTCGGCACAGTCTTGGTTTGTGAGAATGACGTCGCCAGAGACATTTACCGTAACGAAGTCGCACGTACCTGGACACCCCAGCGTGTGGAGCACCGTCAGATTACCGCCGACATTGCCACTGCCCTGGAACGAGAAGTCACCCGCAAACTCGGCCGTGCCGCTGACCGAAAGCGTGTGGAGCACTCCGAGGTTACCCCCGACATCGCCACTGCCCTTCAATGAGAAGTTACCCGTGACCTCGGCAGGACCATTAACCTGCAGCGCTCCGTCGAACTTGCCGGCGAATTTTCCGCCAACGCCGTATATCCCGACCCCGCCGTTCGCTCCTGTTGTTAAGTTTCGTCCGGTTACCCCCGCATGAGCATCCGACCCAGTCTCTCCAACCGCAGCATCGAAGCCGTTGCTCCTTCCGTAGACACCGGCCCCAGAATCCGAAAACCCTGCGACGCCAATGTTCCCATGACCGCCAGTCTGGAGGAAAAATAGTGGGTCGTTCCCATTCAACCCAACAACTCCTACTCCGCTTGGTCCTTGCGCGCTGCCGAGCACCCCTCTTCCTCCGGAACATATTCCAAAAATGGCTGTATCTGTGGTGTTTAGCGAGGGGGAGATCGTGACACTGAAAGCGTTGAAGCCCGTCCCGACGGGGGTTCCGGCGGCCGTGGCCGTTCCCGAAAAAGGAAGTGTTAGATCATTCGGCATCCTGCTCTCCTGTAAGTTGGTTTGTTGCCCTTCGACCTAAGTATTGCCGAAATGGATTTTCAGATCTGAGGGCAATTCCCTGTATTGTATCTTGAGCGTGCTTTGCGGCGGTCACCGAAGTGCGGCGCTTCGCTGCGGGGGCGTTGTCAAGTTAACGTATCGCGATCAGAAAGCCCGGAGCAGGATGCGTGATCACACGGCCGCCACCGCATTCCGCCATTCGCTCGCCGCCTCGGCTCGGAAGATCCGCAGCGTTGATCGCGAGACGAGATGGCGTTGAAGGTTGAAGGTATTGTGAACGGCGGCATGCATGCTGAGGAAGCGCTGAGCGGATCGAGCCGATTTGAACCGCTGGATCTTGCGCTCTCGTCGCCGTACCGGCTGATGCGAGTTCTCCGCCCGATTGTTGCTCCGAAGCCCCTGTTCATGCGGACAGCTCATTCGTAAGCACCGGAATGCGGAAGCATAGGAGCCCAGTTTGTCGGTCACCAGCAATTTCGGCGCAAACCCTTGCTTTCTGAGAAGCTTGCGCATCAGCCGCAGCGCCGCTCGGGCGTCCCGGCGGCGTTGCACCAGCATGTCGAGGACCCTCGCCTTCGTGGTCAACGGCACGCCAGAGATACATCCGCTTGCCGGCGTTCCGAACAACCATCTCGTCCAAATGCCATCGATCGCTCGAGCGGGGACGGCGCTGCCGTAACCGCCGCGCGATGGCCGGCCCGAACTTCAGCACCCAGCTCCGGACAGTTTCGTAGGAGATGTCGAGCCCGCGCTCGGCGAGCAGCTCCTCAACGTCTCGGTAGCTGAGCGTGAAGCGCAGGTAGAGCCAGACCGCATGCTGGATGACAGCCGACGGAAACCGGTGGCGACGGTATGAGAGTTCCATCATCCGGTCAGCCTACTCACACCTCCCTTCCTGGCCATCCGGTTATCCTGACAAGGCCGCTCGAACTATTCCCGACTTTCATCTGTGAGGCGGGGGTATGACAGCGAGCCACAAATTGTCCGAGATCGCCAAGACGATCCGCAGCAAGAACGCTGGCGTCGAGCAAGATTACCTTCGACGTGATCTTCCCCGACCGCGCCACCTATCACCGGGTGCGCGAGAGCAACGTCCTGTCGCGCGCGGCTGTCTGCCGGACCTTCGGCATCGCTGCGGCACAAATTTCCGACCACGTCGAGTTCCACCCGGCATTGGCGATCAAGTACACGATATACCGCCGAATGCCAAGCGGCAGCCCCGGTGACGCCGACATTTTCGGCAGTCAACAATTTGGTCCCTTGCTCGACATCGAAGTGCCGGGAGGTTGAGGCGTCCTGAGCAGCATCCTTCGAGGTCAGCAGTGGGTGGTAAGCAGACACTCAATGAGATATGTTCCGAACGCTTCTTGAAGACCGCGGAGGCGGCCTCAAATGGCTATGGACTACTTCATTAGCCATGCAAGCGAGGACAAACTCGCTGTTGCCGAACCTCTTGCCAGATATCTGGCGGATTCGAAGTTCAAGGTCTGGTACGATGACTTCTCGCTCAAACTGGGAGACTCTCTTCTTGCCAGCATAGATCGTGGGCTGGCTGAAGCCCGATTCGGCATCACGATATTGAGTCAAAAATTCTTTGACAAAAAATGGCCTAACCGGGAGCTCGCGGGTCTTGTTGCAATCGAGGGCAAGCGAAAGAGAATTCTTCCGGTGTGGCATAACATTTCCGCCGCATCGGTTGCCAAATTTTCCCCCATTTTGGCTGATCGCAAGGCAATAGATTCAGCAAGAGGGTTACAGGCTGTCGCTGAAGCCATCGTGGTAGCTTCTTTTCCGAAACGCATCAAGAATCTTCCTCACCACCTCGGCGTTAACTCGGCTATCGAACAGAGAAACTGGGAAGATTCACGCAAACGATTTAAGGATTTACTGGATCATCACCCATCGGTAGCAGATATAAGGGCGTTCGTTTCGGTTAACCACAGCCTTATCCTTGAACTTGGTAGGTATCGATCTGTTCTCATTCCAGGATTTTTGCTCCCAGCGGGGCTGATATGCGACTTTGCTATACTTCGACCACATGGCGTAACTGGACCAATTGAGCTCGAGTTGGTTATACTCGGCCCTCTCGACAAAGCAGATATTGGCCATGTTCTTGTAGATCTTCCCCAACAGTTTGGCCCCAGAAGTAGGCCTCCTAGAGAGCCGTATAACTATAGCGGTGGCACGTTGTTAGGTGAATTTCCCCAACTAGACGCAATAGGGGCGGCGGTAAGAAAGCTTGCGCACAGCGACAACATCCATTTCGAAGCCTCTGATTGGTGGCTGCTCAGAATATTGGTGATCAGCGGAAGAAGAGCCGGAAGAGATCCTGAGCAGCTCGACTTGTCAGAATTGCCCGTGGCCGCAATCGAGGTCGCCTCATATGACAGGCTTCTGGATGACGAGCAACCAACGCGTATAGGCTAAATGAGGTCTGATAAAAGGTCTCTTCAGTATCGCGACATTCTACGGGCGCGGATCGCAAGCGCTATCAGCCGGCGCGGAACCCGCGGAACGCCCAACGGAATGCCCATATCAGGCTCGTACCGACGGCCAGGGCGGCAAGCGGTGGCCCGAGCAGCCAATTGAGAAGCAACAGGAGCGCGTCGCGCGGCTCGGCGCCCAGCCAAACAGGGAATTCGTCTATGACGTCATCGAGGTCACCCCTCGCCTTTTCGACCTCGGCGGGCAATTGATTTTATTAGTCTCCTCCACATCGCGATAACTTAGGGTGAAGCGAAGGTACAGCCACACGGCGTGCTGGATGACGACCGGCGGGGAGCATGGCTTGGCTCCTCCGTCTCCCTGTGGGCCAAGCCTCATCCTTGGCGTCGAGCTGCTGCTCGACGCTTTTTTCCTCACCCGGGTTAAGGCAGGTCTTTCGGCGAGAGACCAACGGTTCGAATCCGGTTCCCTCCAGGGAGGAGTCTTGTGCGAACTCGGTTCTGCCGGCGCTATGTTGTAAGTTATCGGAACGCCCGGGCTCACCTTCGGCTGTCCGTCAATCTTAACTGGCTACGCCAAGCGTGCCAGAAAGATTAGCGTCAACGTTACGGTGATAGCGCCACCGATGCGAGTGGCGATCTGGGCAAAGGGCATCAGCTCCAAACGGTTCGCGGCAGTTAGGATCGCGATATCGCCGGTGCCGCCCTGGCCGCTGTGGCACGCGTTGACAATGGCCGTTTCAATCGGAAACATGCCGAGCAGGCGGCCAACAACAAATCCGGTCGCCATCAAGGTTGCAACCGTCACGACGATCACCGCGATATTCGCCGGGGTCAAAGCGGCGACCAGCGTCTCCCACGGCGTCAGCGAGACGCCGATCGCAAAGAGCAGCGGGTAAGTAACTGCGGTCGAGAAAAACTTGTAGACGGTTTGGCCGGCCAGCTGCAATGACGGCGGGACCGCGCGCGTCAATTTGACGAGGACCGCGAGAAACAACATCGCAACCGGGCCGGGCAGGCCGAAGAGCTTGAAACACGCCGTACCGAGAAGGTAGAGCGCGATCGCGGTAACGCCGGCGGCGGCAATGGCGCCGGGATCCACGGCAGAGGCAGCAGCCTTCTCCTCGCCGGGCGTCAGTTCCTCCCCGACGCCTGGCTGCAGGCGTCCCTCGCCGGTCAAGCGCGGCAGTCTTTTGCCGACCCAGTTCAAGAAACCGGCAAGAAGGATGGCAGTCAGACTGCCGAGCATGATCGGCGGCAGTATAAGCGCGAACAGGTTTCCCTGTTCCTGGTGCAGGATTTCGGCATAACCGATTGACAACGGGATCGCCCCCTCGCCGACGCCGCCCGCCATGATCGGAATTACGACGTAAAAGAACGTGTGGTAAGCGCCGAGCCCGAGCACCACCCCGATCAATGTCCCGACAATGCCGGCGACGATCGAACCGGCAGCCAGCGGGACAAAGATCTTCACGAAGCCTTTGATCAGTACCTGCCGGTCCATGCCGAAAATGCTGCCGACGATGATCGCAGCGATGAAGAGATAAAGGAAGTTGGACGCCTTCGTGAACTCGACGACCGGCTTTAGCATTCCCTCCGGGAGGAGGTGCGCATACACCAGATATGACGGCACAAAGGTGGCGAAGATCGCCGCCGCGCCGAGGTTGCGGATCACCGGCAGTCGTCTGCCGATTTCGGCGCAGCCGAACCCGCCGAGGGCCAGAACGGCGATCATCGTCGGCAGATCGCTTGCCACCTTCCCGTCCCGCAGAATGAAGAACGCGACGAGGGCGGCGAGCAGCACATAGACCGGCAACGGCACGATGCCGATGCGGAACTGGACGATTTTCCACCAGCCCTGCGGCCAAAAACGCGTGGACGCGGGCTGGAGCGCGACTGAGTCCGTCATCTGTGGTCTCCTCCCCCCTAACCCGTCAGGCCACGAACCGGCATTGCGAGGCTGGTGTGCGCGTATCCATGTTGCGGCCGCGGTTCAGGTGGTCGTCGATCTCGGCGGCGCAGCCAAGCATACGGGCATAGAGGAATGTCATGAACGCCGCGGTCTCGAGCGCGCTGCCGGACAGTGCGCCGCTGCAATACGGCCGCCACAGGATCTTCAGAAGCAGGGCCGAGATCACCGCGTCGATGTTGACGCAATAGACGTTGCGGGACACCTTGGCCTGGTACAGCGCTTCGACCAACGCACGATAATATTCGTGGAAAGCGTTGTACTCGCCTCGCTCAGCGAAGAGCTCGCGGACCCAGACCTCGCGCGGGTCGTAATTGACCGGCCTGTCTTTGAAAACCGGGTGATTGATACCCGGGATCATCTGAAGGTCGAGACTGCCGGCCGACCTCTTGCTCGATCGGTAATTCGCGTATTCGGCAGCATAGCGGGCGGCAAGGGCTTTGAGGTCGATCCCGTGCTCGGGATCGCCCGGGTCGACGAGACCGCTATCGCGGAATTGGTCGACCAGAAAGGCGATCCCCTCATAGCCATTGCCACCATGAGCAAAGCCGGTGTGGCTGAGGAACCCGATCACGGCTTTGTTCAGCTGCACCCGCTCCGGCGTCTCGGGGCCGTCCGCGGCGACGGCGCCTTTGGCGCCCTGCGCCGAGATCGTCCCTGGGCCGTTCGACAGCAGCAGCCCGACCAAGGTCTGGAAAACGAAAAGCTGCGAGGGGCTCGGGGAGGCCTCGGCGAGGAGCGCGGCGCAGGCGACCTCGGTTAGCGAGCGGCTGGCGAGGATGTCCTCGATCGATATCCCGCAGAACCGGTCTGGCTCGTGGCGCTGGGCCGAGACCGATGCACCGATCAATGTGCCGAACAGGCGAACCCACCAGGGAAGGCTCTCGACGGTCAGCCGCGAGACGCGCTTTCGCATCAGCGGTCCCCAGGCCAGGGTCGTTGTTGCAGCGGCGAGCACCGCGTCCGCGGTCGGATAGCCACCGAGGTTTTCGAGGTAGCGGACGAACACCGATCGGGCGACGCGGGCGCGTAGCGCGGCAAGCATCCGCTCGGCCTTGGCGTCAGGCTCGGTCCTGACCAGCAGGGCGCGGGCCGTAGTATCGTCCCGCACTCGAGCCAGATCGAAACCCTCGTCGAGCTCGTTCTTCAGTCCGGCTTCGGCGAACCGGTCGATCAGCTCGCGGACCGCCTGGCGCGCGCCTTCGACACGGCGCGGGCCGACCAAAGCGGCGGCGGCGGCCAGTACGCCGCTCGGCGAGCTTCCCGCCTCGCGGGCCGCCTCCGCCGCTGCCAGAGCCGGCGTACCGTGTAGGTTGACCCCAGCCCCGACGAGGAGGTTGATCAAAACTCGATCATTCTCGCCTGCGGGCTCGTGCAGCAGAGCCAGGCAAAGGTTCGACTCGAACGGGTTCCGGGCAGCATCGAGCATCGAGACCCCGTGCAGGCTGGTGACTTGTGTCTTAGGGTCCATCTGCGAGGCGCCGGAAGCCTCCCTCATCGACTGCCGCGGGAACACGGCACCGATATGCTTTTCGAGCTGGGCGATTTGCTCGTTGTAGGGCGCAATCGCCTCGACCACCGGGATGTCGATCTGCGGCGGTAGATCCAATCCCTGGTTGGAGCCGAACCAAGGCTTCAGCGCCAGACTGCCTTCCGTAGCAAAATCGGGCCGGGCGCCATTCTCGCGCATGACCGCCGTCAAGGCCGCCGGGATGTGGGCGATATTGGTGACGACCGCGCCATGAGTGGAAAAGACGGGGTTTTCCGGCGTGAAGACGTCGTCGACGCCGAATTTCTTCATGAACCAGCGTTCCTTGGCGGCAGCGTCATCATCGCCGCCGGCCAATGCGCCGGCATGCCCAACCGCGCGGGTGAGCTTGGCCTTCCAGCGCCCCACGACGCACGCGACCACCGGTTTGGTGAACTCGGCGTCGAGCTCGTAATGACCGCCCGGCTCGACATAAAGCACCGCCGCCTTGCTGCGCGCGTCATTGGCCAGCGCGAAGGCAAACTCTGGCGCGGCATAGTGAATGTAGATGTCCTTGCCGCTGGAGATCAGGGTCGTCGTGCCCCACCCGGCCATGTGTAGATAGGTCGCGATCGTGCTCGTGAAGTTGCCAGAGTTGGAGAAGATCGCGATCGAGCCCTTCTTCAGCGCCTCTCCCGGGTCGTCGCCGCCGAGAGCGCCGCCGATACGGACCTGGTTCCACGCGTCCGCGACCCCGAGGCTGTTGCCGCCAAAGATGTCGACATGGTTGTGCTGACCCATCGCGCGGATTTCGCGCGCGTCGTGCACCGACATCTTCTCGGTGACGATGAAGATCTTTTCGAGGTCCGGATTGACGCGGATCAACTCTGCAACGCCGTCCCGTGCGGCGGAGGGCGGCAGGTACACGACACCGCAATTGAAGCGGTGGCCGGCATCGAGGCCTTCGCGTACGTTGTTGTAGACGGGGATGTCGCCGATCGGAGTCTTCAGGACTTGGCCGCGGCGGCCGGGCGAGGTGCCGAAGACGACATTGCCGCCGGAATAGGCGTGCCCGACCGGGGTCACCTCACTCGATTCCCCGCCGAGGATATTGAGAACACAGACCCGATCCTCGCGCGTTGCGATCTGCGTCAGGGAGCTGATGCCGACGTAGTACTTGAAATTTCCGATACCGGGGCGAGCCATGGTAGAGATCCTCGCTTGGAATAACGGGAGAAGCGGGCTCAGGTCGCCTGCGCGGCGGTGATGCCGAGATGCTTGGCGAGCTGTTCGCGCCCGCCTGATTTCATCCATGCATCCGATGCGCGGGCGTAGGCGATGACCTCGCTCATATCCAACTCGAAGCCGAAAATTCGGTACGGGAGCCCCAGCGCCTCGCAAGTGTCGCGCAGCGCCCCCATGCCGCGGACCAGATTTGGGCCGCCGCGCCCGACGACGACATAGACCGGCGTCGGCCCGTGCCGGCTGACATGCTCGCGCAATGCATCGGCGATCGCCCGAAAGGTCACGAAGATGTCGGTGTTGTTCGACTTGCCGCCGATCAGGAAGAGGACGTTGCTCTGCTTCAGCCAGTGCTTGAAGCAAATGCGTGCGACCTGCTTCATCTTCTCGTAGGGCGGGTTGCCGCCGAAATCGGAGGAGATGATTGCATCGTCGCCGAGCATTTGCGTGACCAGCGAGTTCGCGCCGCCGCCAAAGGTCGGCGCGAGGATCGTCCCGGCCGCATTGATGACATAAACGTCACTCTGGCCCTGATAGGTGCGGAGCTGATTGATTTCCTGTTCGAAATCGGAGTAGTCGACCGTGAAGAGGTGCGGCGGCACATCGAGGCGCTGCCAGCGCGGATCGTCCCGGTCAAATCCGCATTTGAAGTCGCAGGCGACCGGGACGAGCCGGCCCCGCTCGGGGCGCATGCGGATCGGGTTGAGCTCGATGGTCGTAAAGCCGAAATTGTGATAGAGTTCCCATAGCTTCGGCAGCTGCTGCACGAGCGGCGAAATGAGCGGTGTCGGCGCGTTGAGGTCCGACAGCGCGTTGGCGACGACAAACGCCTTCAAACCGGTCAGCGGATCGAACGGCACCCGCGCGACGCGGCTCGCATCGAGTTCCTCGATGTCCACGCCGCCCTCGTGCGTCAGGGTCATTGTCGGGGCGCGAAACCGCGTCGAGTCGGCGATCGAGAAATAAACCTCGTGCTCGGCCGGCACCGCGCCTTCGAACGTGACGCCGTTGGCTTTGGCGACGGTGTTGCCAACGCGATGCTCGACGAAATAGAGGCGCTCCTTTTCTTTGAGGGCGGTTTTCAGATCGGAGGCGCGGCCGATCAGGCCGGCCTTGCCCTTTTTGCCGACCCCGCCTTTGAAGACGGGTTTTACAAACACCGACCCGTGCTTTTCGATGAGGGCCTTGATGTCCCCCTCGCTGGCGTCCGGGCCGAGCACTTCCGCGGTCGGATACCCGGCGAACTCAAGCAGCTTCGCGCCGTAGAGCATGCCAGTGACTTCCATGGGCTCTCCTCCTCCAAGAGAGATTGCGGATCGGCGGGCTTTGATTAACCAAAAAGTCGCGGCGAAACGGACGCTGAAGCCCTTGACCGAAGATTACACCAGATCCTCGGTAACTGGTGCTTCTTCGCGTGGATTGGGGCAAATCCCCTGCCAGGAGGAGACTGCGATGAAGTTCACTGTCGCGCGCCGCCAGACGCACCGAGTCTCTCGTGCCGCGGTACTACAAGTTCGAATCCATCTCCCTCCAGCGGGGAGTCTATCTCGGCAGTGCAGCCCGGGGCTGTAGGCGAAAAGCCCCGCACTTTGGCGGCGGTTTGCGTGTGGCCGGCGACGTGAGAAGGAACGCGCAGGCGGCGAACCGGGACTCCTTCGCCCTTCTCTCTGACCGGCATTGATGCAGTCCCACCTCTGAAAAGTTCTGACCGTCTGCAAACGACGCGCGGCCCGCGGTGGGCGAGGCCCTAGGGCAAATCTCCGAATTTGCGATTAACTCGCGAGCAGTTTGTGCTGTTCGGTCCAGTCCAGCGGCAGATCGAGCTCGGTCAGCCGCGTCGAATAGAGACTGTCGCACGGCCCCCGGCATGCGGTTCGATCACCGCCGGCGCCGCCAAGCGCTTGGCATGACCCGAAGCGCGCGTCATCACCGCGCCGACGATCCAAGCCGTTGCGGTTCTCCATCAGCGCGTGGCCCATGAAACACAACCGCGCTTCTTTGCCTGGCCCCTTGCGGTAAAACCAGGCATCGGGGTCCGCATCTTCGGTGCGGAAGGGGTCTCACCGTAGGCAGCGCCCCCGGAATGCGCAAAGAGATCGCCCCCCAACACATATGGTTGCCTGCCTCTCTTCTAAAGGCCTTCGTTAGCATGGTGCTTCTGCCGCTTTCTCGCGGTAAATGTCAGGGATGCTTTGCTCCGAGTCAGCCATTACTGCCAACCTACGCGATATCTTTCGAGATGCCAACATCTCGGCCGGCAAGACTGGTCCAATTGGGCGATACGCGTCACTCGGCACGATCGACCCGCATCGGGGGTGATTTCTCGAAACTCGTCACGTTCAACCCCGAGCCTCGGTTATCACTGACTTGAAATCACCGCTCTCGTTGCCCTCCGGACTCTTGATGAAAGATCCGGGTTAGTCGACGTTGACCATTAAGGAATCGCCTTCAGCAGGATGGCGGTCAGTTCGTCAGGCATTTCGAGCTGGATGAAATGAGTGCAGGGCAAGGTGTGCACCGTCCAACCCGGATCGTTCTTCAGCTTGTCGTAGAACTGAGTGAAGCGCGCGGGATCGGTGGCCAGGATGTACATCTTCTGTTTGACACGACCAATGCCGCCCGTCAGCTGCAGCGGCTGGGTGAGGGTGGCGAGCGGCTGCGGCCCGCTCTTACCCTCCCAAAGCGCGATCACCTCGGGACGTTTGAGGCCGAAGCCAGCCGAGGGTATCGGCGCTACCAACCAGTCCTCGCTCGGCACGGTGACAAGACGCCGGTCGGGCGGCAACACGCTGAACAAGGATTGTCCGTTCTCCGGCACGAACGCATCGAGATAGACGAGAGAGGCAACTTTCTCCGGCACGCGGTCGGCGACGCCGCTGATCACCATGCCGCCATAGGAATGGCCGACGAGAACGATATCGGACAGATCCTCGTCGTCGATAACGCCGATCACGTCTTGAATATGCGTGTCGAGATCGATCTCACGGTTGAGGAGGTGCTTGCGCTCGCCGATACCGGTCAGCGTCGGCGCATAGACTTCATGCCCCGCCCTACGCAGCCTTGGCGCCAGTTGCCGCCAGACCACGCCCCCGGCCCACGAGCCATGCACCAGGACGAACGTCGCCATAGCCTCCTCCCCTCGTAACGCGGCACGTCACTGGTTAGTGGTCTCGGTTCGCAGAGACAGTACCATTATTGCCGGCCCTGGCATGTTGGAGCAAGATCGGCATAGATCGCAAAGGCCCACAGCGCGAGACTGAATCTCCTATGCGCGCTTGACGTTATAGAACACCGTGAAGCATCCCGGGATGATCCCCGTAAGGCCCTTGCGGTAGGCCGTGGTCTGCCAGTACTCGCCCATCGGGATGAAGGGTACGTCCTGCCACACCTGCATTTGCAATTCCGCGGCGATGCGACGCTGCTCGGTAAGATCGCCAGCATCGAGCCAGGCGCGGCGCAGTTCCTCGATGCGCGGGCTGTCGGGCCAGCCGTCATAAGCGGCCTTGCCGTCGGCCCGCAGCGCCGGGTTGCCGAACGGGTGGATGTTCGGGATCGAGCGATCGATCAGCGTGAAGAAAACGTTCCAGCCGCCCTTATCCGGCGGCGACTGACTGGTTCGCCGCTTGATGACGGCGCCGAATTCCATCTCCTGCAGATCGACTTGGAGGCCGGCGCGGCGCAGCTGGTCGGCGCCGATCAAGCTTAGCGCACGGATGCCGGTGAGTTCGGTCGGTGCTATGACAACGATCGGCTCGCCGCCGTAGCCGGCCTCGGCCAGCTTCTCTTTGGCCGCGGACGGGTCGCGAGCCCTACGCAGGATGTCGATCCCGGCATCGTTCGCGAGTGGCGTTCCGTGTGAAAACAGCCCGATGCCGTCCAGCCAGTTCGCCGGATCGGCGCCGGCGACGGCGGTCATCGCCTCGGCCTGGTCGACGACGCTGAGCAATGCCCGGCACGCCTCCGGCTTGTCGAACGGCGGATAGAGCTGGTTGAAGCGCAGGATTCCCATTGCCGGCATATAATGAGAAATCAGCGTCACGTTGCGGTCGCGCGCGACCAGGTCGGCGAGGTCGCGGCTCGGCGACTCCCACCAGTCGATCTCGCCCGCGCTCAATGCCGCCTGCGCCGAAAACCCGTCCAAGGTCAAAAATTCGAGGCGTTCGAAATACGCCACCTTGGGGCCGGAGGTGAAGCCAGGGGCGCCGCCGCCCCGCGGCCGGTATTGCTCGAAGCGCGCGAATGCGGCTTTGGCGCCGCTGATATGCTCATCGCTCAGGAAGCGGAACGGGCCGCTGCCGACCACCTCCTTGACGGACTGGTGCGGCGACGTTGCCGCCAGGCGTTCCGGCATGATCGCCGGCACCGTGCCGCCGGGGCCGGCCAGCGCCATCGGCAGATGCGGAAAGGGCCGCTTCAGTCGGAACTTAACGATGCGGTCGTCGGCCGCCGACAATTCGTCGGTCGCCGCCATCAGAGCGCTGGCGAACGGAACGCGTACTGCAAAGCGGCGGATGCTTGCCACAACGTCTTTCGCCAACACCGGCTCGTTGTCGTGGAAACGCAACCCGTCGCGTAGGCGCAGTAGCCAGGTCAGCCCGTCATCGTCGACCTCATGCCTCTCGACCATCTGCGGCTGCGCCTGCCAGCTCGTATCGAGGCCGTACAGCGTGTCGAACACCAGATAAGCGTAATTACGAGTTTGCCGGTTGAAGGTCACGACGGGGTCGAGCACGACCAGATCGCCGGTCGGCGCGACCACCAAGGTATTGGCCGCCGCCGCTCCGCCGATGCGCGGCGCTGCGAGCGCTGCAGCTAGTCCGACGCCGGCCTTCAGCAGATCGCGTCTGCGCATTGGCGTTTCCTCCCTTTCGGATCTCTTTCGTGGCAATGTAGCATACCAACCAGCGGCCTTCCGGCCGCAGAATGGCTATCGGGCAACAGTTTTTCTGTCTGCTCTTAGTGCCGCAACTCGGCAACCACTATCCGATCGGGTTTCTGCCCGTTGGTGTGGATGGCCTGACCTGCCTTGATTTCGCGCGGAGATCCGGGACAACAATAACGGTGCGGCGCCGCATCCCGCTCTCTTGAAGCCCGGAGCGCTACGCCAGAGGCCGGGCGGGCCTGTTGCACCAGCGCTTGCATGGGAACCGCGCAGCAAGGTCGCGAGAAGCAAATCAATGGGCATTGTCAGGAAAACCGCCGGCTGGATCGGAGGGGTTCGGCGTAGGCTGCGGGCATGGCTCCGATCTCCTATCGCCGGCATCGTTTTCCGCCGGTCGTCATCCAGCACGCCGTGTGGCTGTACCTTCGCTTCACCCTAAGCTATCGCGATGTCGAAGAGCTGCTTGCCGAGCGTGGCCTCGACCTCTCCTATGAAAGCGTTCGCAGTTCGGTGCTCAAATTCGGACCGGCAATCGCTCGAGGCCTGCGACGGTGCCGTCCTCGACCGAGCGATCGCTGGCATCTCAACGAAATGGTCGTCCGGATCGCGGGCCAGCACATGTATCTGTGGCGTGCCGTCGACCACGAGGGCGAGGTCCTCGAGATCCTGGTCCAGCGTCGTCGAGACCGGTCTGCGGCCGTCAAGCTGATGCGCAAGTTGTTCCGCAAACAGGGCTTCGCGCCGACCAAGGTGACGACCGACAAGCTGCGCTCCTACGGCGCTGCCTTCCGCCATCTCGGACTTTCCTGCCACCATGAGCAGGGCCTGCGCGAAAACAATCGGGCGGAGAATTCGCATCAAGTGGTGCGCCGGCGCGAGCGCAAGATGCAACGCTTCAAATCAGCGGCGTCGGCGCAACGCTTTCTGAGCGTTCATGCTGCCGTCCACAATACCTTCCAACCTCCAGCGCCATCTCGTCTCCCGGTCGACGCTTCGGATCTTCCGATCGGAAGCAGCGGCGCAATGGCGCAGCGCGACCGACGCTGCATGACGACAGTCCGCGTCCCCCGTATTCTGACTAGAACGCCTCAACTTGACAGTGCCCTCGATGGAGCAGTTCGAACCCTCGGTCCCACGTCGGGGCAGCGTAAATTTTTAATCCGCGATGTGCCGGTTCATCGGCGAGACCGGAACGTCCTGTAGGTTCGCGCGAATAGTAGCCATATGGCGCGTCGGAACGGCTTCTCCTTCACGGCGGGACCGACAGTTCGAATCTCCTTTCCTCCAGCAGAGAGTCTGCAACCCTCCTCCCTCTCGAAACGAAATCAGACCCATGGCCGCTCTTTGAGGGGGTCAGCGCGCAGATTCCAGTGAAAGAGAATAGCAGGAAGCGAAATAAGTTAGCGCCGAACGTTACGGTCTGGGTATTTGTGGTGGGCTAGGGGGTGCCGTCGAGCCTGATTGTTCCGTGGGCTGAACTCGTAGGCACGGACCTGTCGCAATCTCGGGGTTTATTTTAAGCAAGTCGTTGCACGCGGTTTCTGTACCCTCGCACAGCTGAGCTCCATTCTGCCCTCTTTCAAAGCACCACTTCTCAGCAGGGTCGGGCTGCGCTTGGGCAACGAGTATGGCGACTGCCGGGAATATGGACCACATAGAGCACCCCCCTCTATTCATAATCGTATTTGGCGAGGCATTTGCTCCCTCCCTCTTAAAAGATTTTGCGGCTCTGATCGGTGCATCGCGCCTGCGGCGCTCTTCCCTTTGGCGTCCGCTCGGGTAGCCTGTCGACCGAGCGCCCTCCGGGCGCATCGGCAGCGGCCTGGAGTTGCCCCACCTGACTTGTTGAGGATGACGTGTTCCTCGGCTGACAAATTGTCGAGGACCGTGAATAGATCCCCCTGGTCCGGCAGCTTCGCGCTTTCTTCCCAGCGAGCGAGGCCCGCCAGAGCGCGCATCGCCTTCACCGCCTCAAACTCGTGTTCCGCCGAGACCGCCATATAGCTGCCGTCGCGAATGACCGTCACGACCCCGGGCATCCGCTCCACCAAAGACGTATCGACCTCAACAGGCGCGCCATAGCCGGGGGGCCGGACGACCCGCGCGTGCACCATGCCGGGCAGGCGCAGGTCATGCACATAGGTCGCCCCGCCCGTGACCTTGGCCGGGATGTCGACGCGCGGCATTGCCGTGCCGATGACCCGGTAGGCCGCGGGGTCCTTTAGATCTCGGCGAAGGCCATGTCGGCATCGGAGAACTGGACCATAACGATGATCGAACTCCCCGGGGTCATAGAGAGCGGCATGCCAGGCAGGAATGGTCAGCGAAAGCCCGGAACCACTCGCGGGTCGCCTAGGCGCTCCCGCACAGCGAAGGCATTGCGTATAAGCCGCCTTGCGGCGAAGTCGTGATGTGCCTGCGAGTGGGGCGGATGGGGTCGATTAAGTGATGACAGACCGGGACAGCACAACCCGGACTTCGAGCGAGGACCCCTGGAAAGGAGGATTACCTACCCTCCACGGCGGTGCATCGGCGCGTAACCGGCCCGACACTGAGCGGGACATTCGTGGATACGACGGGATGCACGAAGGACGGAAGCAAACCAATACGTGGTCAGCGTATGCCGGGAGCAGGCTTGAACTGAGCGACGCGTTGGTAAGGCGCCGTCCGAAACGCCATCCTTCCAGCCGTACTGGGGAAAACCCGCCGTACGGAATGATAGGGGGGATCGAGGAGACGTCGGCATCATTCGAAGCCCGGTCCGCGCCTCGATCCTACCCGACTGCGCGGGGTGCCCAGTAATGGGCATCCCTACCGCGATCCAAGACCCTTAGCCGAAGCTAAAAAAGCGCGTGAGAAACGGGTCAGTATTTGGGCTCGGGTAAAAGCCGTTCCCGTGCCCGATCACCGAATTAACCTCCTTTTGCGCTTGTTATAATAATACCTTCCCTGAGACACAGGGTAAATCGACCTTTCATCGGAGCAATCCGCTGGGAGGACCATCTCTTGACGCAGAACGGTCACTCAATTAAAGAAAAATACGGTCAACGTCTAGCCCGTACGGAGCGATTGCGACCGCTTAATGGCCCCGCATCGGCATAACGGAGCGGCAAAGCATGACGCTGGATGCATACCGCACAGCGGCGCGCTCCCCCGCCAACGACCGGAGCCTTCGGCGCAGGCGATCGGAATACAGCCGGTTCAGCGAGCGGAGCTGCCCCCTCAGCTGACCAGGGAACCAGTCGATGTCCGCAGCGCTCTTCTCGATGCTACGTCGCCAAGCCCTGAGTATTCGTAGCCGATTGATGATGCTGACGGCGGCGACCGTGCTGCCTCTCGTCGCAGTCGGGGGTTTTGCGATGATACGGACAGTTGATGACCAGAAGGTGCAGGTCGAGCAAGCCGTAGGGAGAACAGTAGACGGTTTGCTCGGCGATATAGACCGCCAGATCATTGCGATCGAGGCAGAACTGCAGGTGCTTGCGGTATCTCCGAGCCTACAGTCGGAAGAGCTATACCCCTTTT
Source organism: uncultured Alphaproteobacteria bacterium (assembly GCA_963812675.1). Lineage (GTDB taxonomy): Bacteria > Pseudomonadota > Alphaproteobacteria > ATCC43930 > CGMCC-115725 > AP-15. The sequence continues at coordinate 353,196 of CAWEWR010000011.1, forward strand.
ATCAGCAGATGAACGCTGCCCTGCCACTCCAGGGAACGTCAATTGTCTTGCTCGATACCAACGGACAGCAGCTGCTGAGCACCAATCGGCCGTTCGGCGCACCACTCCCTCGAGCACCCAACACTGAAATGAGTGAACGCATCGTTACGACGGGCAAGCCACAGGTTTCTGATCTGGTAATGGGCGCCGTTTTGCATCGGCCGATCGTTGCGGTCGGCGTCCCCGTGTTCCGTGACGGAAAAGTTGCATTTATCGTGGTGATGGGGCTGGGCTCGGAAATACTGTCAAAGCTGCTGCACCAGCCAGATCTTTCGCCCGATTGGGTCGTCGCGATATTCGATCGAAAAGGCATCATCGTGGCACGCAATCGCGAGCTCGATCGTTTTCTCGGCAAGCCGGCGGCGCCGATAATTAGGGAGGCGATCGCCGGGCCAGCCGAGAGCTGGATTCCTAACGTAACAAGCGAAGGAATAAGCGTTTACTCTACATTCAGACGATCCACGGTGACCGGCTGGACCGTGGCCATTGGCGTGCCCACGGGTTTTGTGGACACCCCCCGCCGTCGCGCACAAGCCCTGGCCTTCGGCGGCGGTGGGTCAGTTCTTGCCTTAAGCCTGTTCCTGGCTTGGTGGATGGCTCGGGCGATCCGGCGCCCGGTTGAGGCGCTGACGGCTGCGACCAAGGCCGTAGCGAGCGGCGCACCGATTGGGGAATTGAACGGCGGGGTGCGTGAACTGAACCAGGTCGGCGATGCGCTTCGTACCACTGCTGCTGCGCTGGCACGCCACCGCGAGCAACTCGAAGGCATGGTCGCGCTGCGGACCGAGGAACTCCGGGCGGAGATCGAGGCGCGTAAGCAAGCCGAGGCGACGCTGCTGCAGTCGCAAAAGATGGAGGCCATAGGCCAGCTCACCGGCGGCGTCGCTCATGATTTCAATAACCTTCTGACCATCGCCTCCGGCTCATTAGAGATGCTCGAGGCACGGATCTCGGACGAAAGGAACCTCTATCTCCTACGGAACGCACAGAGCGCGATTTCGCGTGGTGCGACGCTGACGACATCGTTGCTTGCCTTCGCTCGCAAGCAGCGCCTAGAACCGGTGTTGGCCAACCTCAATTCGATCATCCTTGAGATGGAGGAGATGCTGCGCCGGTTCCTCGGCCCTTCCGTGGAGATACGGCACGCCTTGGCGAGCGAACTCTGGCCGGTCGAGATTGACGTCGGGCAGATCGAGACAGCGCTCCTCAATATCGCCATCAACGCCCGCGACGCGATGCCGGGGGGCGGGATCCTGTTGTTTGAAACCGCGAACGTCAGCAACCCTCTGCCGGAAGAGGTGGCGGGCCGCGACTGTGTGCTGGTCTCGGTGCACGATACCGGGACTGGCATGAGTCCTGATGTCGTGGAGCGCGCCTTTGAGCCCTTCTTCACCACCAAGGAAGTTGGCAAGGGGACCGGATTGGGCCTGTCAATGGTATTCGGCGTTGTTCACCAATCTGGCGGCGCGGTCCGCTTGCGCAGCGAGCTTGGCAGAGGAACGACGGTGTTGATTTACTTACCACGGGCAGCTCAGGCAGCTTTGCCAGCGGTGGAAATCGCCGCATCAGCCGGTGTCTCGTCGGGCGCCGGCGTCCACATCCTGGTCGTCGATGATGATGCGGCCGTGCGCTGGGTGACCGTCGAATCCCTCAGAGAGGCAGGCTATCGGGTGGCGGAAGCCGACAGTGGCAGCGCCGCGTTGGCCCTTCTTGAGCGCGACGATCCGTGCGACCTGGTCGTCATGGATCACGTGATGCCTGGTCTTTCCGGCCAGGATACAGTGCGCTTGGCGCGCCGTGCCAGGCCGGAGCTCAAGGTACTTTTCGTGAGCGGGTACGCCGCATGGGCGGGAGCCGGCGGCGACATCTGGCTGCAGAAGCCGTTTAAGACGCAGGCCTTGGCTGAGGCAGTCTCACGGGCGCTTCAGTGATCGCGCAGATCCTCTTCCAGCTAACCTCGGCGGTCGCGTCGGTTGGCCGAGTGAAGACCTCCAGCCACGTCGTGTCACGGCGGTTCAATGCATTGGCGCTGGGGGCCGTCGCGGGGGATTTTGCCGTCAAATACGCCCATACGGGCCGCGCTGATTTCCTGGTCGGGCTTATCCTGTTCGTGGTCCTGACGGTACGGACGCTCCTGATCCTTGGCTTCAGCCAGATCGAAGGGAACACGTTCCGACGGCGCGTCGCCTGCGCGGTCGCGCTCCTGGTCTGCGCCGTCGCGTCTATCGCGGGACAGTTCTATCTCGGCGAGTCGATCAGGCCGCTGACTCTGCTGCCACTGGTGGGCATCGGCCTTGGTTGCCTGGGCGAGTCGTCCAACAACATGATCGTGCGCCGGCGGTGCGTACTCGCTATGGGATGCGTGATGGCCGCGTTCGGGCTGGCGACGGAAGCCTGGGGCTTGGTTTTCAAGAACCTGGTGTCGGACGTTGGCGCAACGATTTACAGCATGAACAAATACGGTGACCCCCCGCTGCCGACGATCGCGGTCTGGTATCAAGGGAGATTGACCGACTGAGCCGCGTCCCCAACGACGCAAACGCGACCCATGCAGTGTCGCCTGCGCGCTACGGCACACCAGCACGCGGGCCGTGCCGCCGCACATCGCGATGAACTTATCACAAAGCACGGATCGCATCGGCATGAATGCAGAAGACGCGCTTCGCAAGGCGGAGATGCCGGATGACTGCTTCTGGCACCAAGCGTAACTGCCTGGGCACACAGGGCATTTCCGGACTTGAGGGTAGACCGGCCCTACCATCAACCTGACGACGACAGCCACCCTTGACCCCGAGGAGACATCGTGGGCAAGCGGCGAGACAGCCGCTGGTGTGCGGCCGCCTCGCCTCCAAGCCGTCAATCACTCGACGACGAGAGTGGGCTTGAGGACTACGGGCCGGGACACGTTGTAGAAGTTTGGGCGAGGTCGCCATCACCGCCTCATGGATCTCGGCGAAATCCTCCTTAGTGCCGCTACCCTTGATGCGGAGATGCGGACGACGTAGTCTCAGGTTCTCGTATCCCGCCGGCACAGCGGGATCGATTCCGAGGAAGCCCCGAAGATCAGTTCGCTAGGTTCGTCGATGTCGATCGAGAACCGACGAGGCACCCGTTCTCCGCCGATCGCGAAGTCCTCGATTTGCGCGCGGCTCCGCGTTTGGCCCTGCCAGGTCGTGGTGACCCGCCACCGTGGAGCATGGAATTGCTCGGCTGGAAACTGCGGTTGTACTGAGCGGGATCAGCAGCCACAGTGCCGAAAACGATGATCTACTCGGCTGGGTGTCTGGTATCCAGTGGACTGCTAACCATGGCTCGGTGTCAACGCAGGTCTCAGGTAGACCTAGCTCGGACATTGCGCGCAGCATGGAGCAATCGCCTCAGCAACGATCAAGAGGTGCTTAAGCCAGCTCTATGATCGGCATGGTACATTTATAAGAGCCGCTGGACGGCCTCCCGCGACGCTGAAACCGGCTGCGGTGACTTTATCACTCCGTTATATTACCGCGAAGCGGCGGCACGACCGGAGGCTCCACGCGGAAGCCACGACGCCGAGGCTTAAACAATATCTTTCGGACGTGATTGCTCGGTGCGAGCGATTAGCGGAAGAGGTTGACAGCGCGTCCAGGAAGGATTGAGCGGAACCCAACAGTGGACCGCCGCTAATTCGGACCCGCCGCCAGGTCGCCGCCGCGGAACGGACCCGCCAGCGCGAAGCTGATGGTCGATCCTGACTGCGGTGCGAGGTGTGCGATGCGAGATACTGGGCGCCTGGCGTAGGCCACTCCCATTGAACCGTGTTTGGCGAGACTGAGCCAGTGCGGCAGGGGTGACTGGGGACGCTTCCTGGGCATACTCGCCTATGTGGAGGGCGGCGAGCCGTCCAGTCGCGGGAGGGATAACAGATCACTGGCGCGGCTTTTCTGGCGCGTTCTCGACCGGCTCGATTACTGGCTGACGCAGGCCCGATTATGGCTGGCGGACGCGGTGTGCGGCCCGTGCCGCAGTCGGCCTTGATTGCGTGATCGCGAGCAGTCCTAGCGGTGATCTTGGTCTAAGCCAGCGGCGCTTCGCGCAACTAGGCCATCGGCTCTTCGCTCGTACCGTGCGGCAAGATCCAACAGCTCTCGGCGCGCGCCGGGGAAACGGAATTGATGAGCCAGTTCCCGTAGCTGGCGGGCCATGTCCCTGTAATGATCGCTGTCCGCTCGCGCTGGGTTGGCCTGAGGTTCTTCCATTGAAGATTGTTTCCTAGCCTCTCCCAATGCTGCTTTTAGTTGTCGAACATGGCTGCCAAAGAGCGTGTTCCAGGCACGACACTCTGCCACATCGCTAGAGAAGCGTTGCTTTTCCGGCCTGCTTACTCTTTGCCTGGATCGGGAGCCGGACGAAGCCGGCGTTGCGCCTCAAAATGAACAGCCATTCGTTCGAAGCGCGCGGCGAGCTGGCGCAAATCTCCTTGGATATCTGGTAAATGGGATTGATCCGCCAGCTCCCTTAGCTTTTGGGCAAGGCGGTATAGCTCGGGTGAAGGTTGTTCCGCGTCACTCATAGCGGCCACCCGGAAACTTAATTATACCTTGTTAACCATATAACGTGGCAGAGTAGATTTAGTTCCCAGCCCGCAAACCTGAAGTGGAAAATTTGCTCAGGGGCCGCCCGCCGTTCCGAGCTGGCCGCCCTGCCCCTCGGGAAGGAGAGGCGACGGGTTGGGGGATCGTCTCGACGCCGCTCCCGCTCAGGCTTGGCCCGGCCGGATCGTGATCGCCAAGCCCGTCGATCCTACGCGGCGGCGGTCAACGAAATGTCAGCCGCCAGACTGCGAACCGCGTGGACCAGGATCGTCTTGAAGGCGGCTGGGCTCGCCCAAATGGAAACCAGGCTGGCAGGGCTCCACGTTGGTGCCTTCTGGGCTCCCGGTGACCCGGCGTTGATATCATTACCGGGGCCAGCCTGGCGCAGCAGACCGTAAACCTCTGGCTGGCAGATCGTCAAAATTGAGTTCTGGCACCAGGTTGATGGCGACCCGTTCTCGCGCTCCCAGGGACGTAAACCGGCTTCAATGGTTAAGCGCCTTTTAATTTAATCCCGATCGCCTATCGACTGGCCTGAGTGCCCGCTTCCCCGGCTTGTGGATGGAGCGGGCGACTTTTGCCGCCGCGTCGGGCCGTCTTGGACACATTGCCGCCAATCCCCAGCACAACCCTTCTCTCGGCACAGGAGGCCAAGGACCGGCTGCGCGAGATTGTAGAGGGGTTCTTCTTCCGGCGGCTGACGGCGGGGGACGGAAAGCGCGTCGGGCGGCTGCTCGTCAAAAGCCCGCCGGGGCTCGGCAAGACCCGCGAGGCGATCCACTGGGCAATTCGCTATCAGGCTGAGCAGGAAGGCAAGGACGGCACCCGCTTATCGCTCGACGATTTCAACGAGGCTGGCGTTCCGGCCCAAACCTCCATTTTCGTCCCCCGCCACCACCTCGCGGAGGAACTGAGGGAGGTGATCGAGCGCGCTTACCGGGAGCAAGGCGAGCTGATCACGGTGCCGATCCTCCGCGGCCGGGAGAATGGGGGAGAGGAAGGGAACGCGCCCTGCCGGAGGTGGCGGGAGGCCCGCGAGTTGGCGCGCAAAGGGCTTCCGATCTACACCAATCTCTGCCCGCGGAAGTCAGACGGCCAATCGTCCCAATGCCCCTATTTCGCTGGGTGAGAGTACATTCAGACCCGCCAGTCCGCCTATTGCTCGCCGTTCGTGATCTTGGTGCATTCCCATCTCGGCCTCGAATGGGAGCTACTGCGGCGGAGCGGTTCTATCAGGAGGAGGATGAGGAGGGCGGCGGAGGGGAGCGGCAGCGGCAATTCAACCCGAAGCAGCCAATATCATCGTCTGCGATGAGGACCCGACCTTCAGTCTGGTGGAGGAGGTGAAGGGGTCCGGCCGGTGCTCTACTACCCCGCCTGCGCCGCCAAGCCGACCGGCCAGGTCCCAGGTTTCAGCGCGCGTTCGTTTGCCCGCGCAGCGGTTCGTTCCTGACTCCCCGCTGGAGGGGAGTGGATTCGAACCTTCAGTTCCGCGCCGATGAAGCTGCAGGAACGGGCGGCGATCTCAAAGTTCGCTCACCGCAGAAGAGGCGAATGGCGCGCCTTCGAGAGACATGTTGCGGGTCTTGTCGCGCAGCAGACCTTCAACCCCCATCTCGGCAAAGCGCTGCTGCCACCGCCACACCGTCGGCCGGCCGACGCTGACGCTGTGGGCAATCCGCTGTGCCGGTTCCCGATCGGCCGAGGCGAGCACGATGCGCGCCCGCTCGACGTGCTTGCGCGATCGATTGCGATCGGCCGCGATCGCCGCCAACTGCGCACGCTCCACTGCGCTCAAAACCACGCATACTTGCTGTGCCATGGCCCCCACTCCCCAAAGCCATGACCCAGTATTGCACATCCAAATCGCGCTGTGAAATCTTCTGAATGACTCAGAGCACTAGAGCGATATGCGATGCCCGTTCCGCGAAACTGATGCGGATTGGCTCTGGTTGATTGTGATCCGGGTCGGAAAAGCACTGCTCGTGCAACGTTAGGTGGCCTTGGACGGTTCCTGGATCAAGCGGACTGCCTCAGAATGGTGTGTGTCGCTAGCGCTGTTCGGACAAAAGCTGCTCGACAGCTTGTCGATCATCTTTCGTAAGCCAAGTGTTTGCCACCAATTCGACCACCTGCATAAAGAAAGCGTCCCGATCCGTAACGAAAGACGATCCCGATGAACAAGAATCGTGAGCCATCGACCAGCAGCCCGCAAAATAAGGGCCAAGATGGACCACGTTCTCCTGTGATGTTGCCGCCCGGCACCGCAAGGCTGGCGATCAGCCCTGAGGCAACCAGTGCTCGTTCCCGGGCGGTCTGGGCGCCGGAAGCGGGACTGGAGGTTCGCAGACTTTCTGCTGGAGGGAGATGGATTCGAACTTCCTGTTCCGCGCGAGACCGGAGCCGGCGCGCCGCTGTCCAAAAGACTTTGGGAGTAGCTGGTCAACCATTCGAACAAGCGCAGCTTGTAATCGAATTCGGGCCCGGCGCCGGATTGCCGTTCGGCAGACTACAGGCATCCGACGATCAGGCCGCCGAACGTCGCCTCGATGTAGCGGCTATGCGTATCATCCGACCGCCCGACAGGCCGCGTCGGGTCTCCACCGGCTCGACGCCGCGGGCAAGGATCGCCACCCCGGTCCAGCTCTTCTGCCCGGCCAGACCGCGTCGTACCGACACACGTTGGGCGGGTCCCTTATTCGCCCCGGATTTGCCCGAGCCGACGGCTCAGCAAGGCGACGATTTTCTGTTGAATTTGCGGATCGCGTCCAGCAGACGCAATAACGTCTGTTTGAGAGCCTCGTGTTGCTCGGCCTTATTGATCTCGTTTTCAGTTTTGGTTCGATCCTCCACCGTCCGATTATGCCCTAAATTCGTCAGCCGAGCGTCCCATTGCTTATAATACCCGCAGAAAAAGCGGGGGAAAGTGGCGCAGGGTCTCGTGCCACTACTCTCCGAAGATCCTCAGTCTCTACGTCAAAAATACGTCCGAGTTGGCTATTCTTTGCCACCTGGTCTTTCTCGGTTGGGCTTATGTTCCGGTCATCTCAGAATAGCGGTCGGATTTGGACCCAGGAGACTCGATAGATGCCAATGTTGATGGGACAGGAGAAGCAGCGGATTTCCGAGCGGCTCCAGCGGCTCGATGCGGAACGAGAAAAACTGAGTGCTCAATTCAATGAGCTGGAAATCGCAGAGCGTGTTCTGGGGCGATTCGAGGGTAAAGCGGCTACAACCGCGAAGCTGCAGAGCACGCGGCCGCCGAACACTGCGGCGGCGGTCGGTAAGAAGCACAGAGCGCAAGGCAAACGACAGATGCCGACCATATCGCTGAGCGACGCAACTTTGAAAGCTGTGCAAGCACACGATGAGGGCGCCACAGCCAGTGAGGTTCTCAACTATCTCTCAAGGGAATTCGGGATGGCGGTCCGGCCCAACCACCTTGGTATGGCGCTGCAACGCCATCGCCGTGCCGGGAGACTCGACAACCGCGATCAGCGCTGGCACTTACGACGTTCGGCATAGAAACAGAGCAGTCGCGCTGCGCCATCCACGAGAGGATGCCTCCGACGGGAGGATGCCCGTGAGGCGCTTCAACAGAGGGGGATGGCGCAAGTTTGCAGCCGTCCCCAGGAGCGAACGGGTCGAAACTTTGCCCCTCCACGGGGCTGAGAATTAGAACTCTCCCGCTCGGAGCAGCGTTCGGGCTGATTAGTGCGCGCCTACATCGGGTAGGCTCGCACTACCGGGGCGGCAACATTCCCAGGGTTGCCCTCAGCAACGTCCCTCTCGGGTAAGCATAGTCTGCCAAGGATGGGACCGATGGTTCGCAGACTCGCCGCTGGAGGGAAGAGGATTCGAACCACCAGTCCGTCTCGCAAACGAGTCGTCTCGCCGACGGAACGAGAGATGCCGCGAGAGCGAAAAGGCGAGTCTCGGCAGCGTCAGCTATCTTTACGGGGCACCGAACGTTCGAACCCGGCTTCCTCCGCCAGCGAGGCTGACGCAAGTCACAGAACATAGCCTGAGGCGGCTCCTAAAAGACTTTGAACTTTTCGGATTTGCGGTGTGGAATTCGAAATCCTCCCCATATAGTGTTTTGTAGATTTACTTCCGGAATGAAATAGAAAGGAAAAAGTTATGGCGAAAGCTCAGAGAATATCCAATCGGGAAGCTAAAAAACCGAAACAGCCGAAATCGGAAAAGAAAACTGCTGTGCCTTTGCCGTTGCTCGCGCCGGAGCGCGGTCTTGCGAGGGCTCAAAGAGGCCGCGAGTTGCCTCGGTGATAGCGTACCACCATTGGATAGTGACCCGGCCTCGGCCTCGCCCTCGTAAAGGAGAAGATCGCCACCTGGCGCGGCGTAAACGTCTCTACACGGCAGGAGACCAGGATTGGTGAAAGCGTTTCAGCTTGTTCCGGCGTCAGAGGGGCCACGGCGCGAGTTCAAGATCACCCTGGGGCTTCGCGCCGGGTACGGGTCGGCCGGGCGAATCTATGATCTCGAAGAGGCCGTCCGGACAGCGCACCGCTGGATGAGAGAACGCGCCGCACGAGGCGAGCCGTTTCTATCCGGGCTGTTTACTCGCGGCGAGGTCCTCTATGCCGCTTCTGGAGGTGAAGCCGCGAGCCATCGGGAGCCGATTGCCATTTTCGCAGGTGAGGTTCTCCCGCAATACGCCAGCGATCTTGATGATGGCACCGTCCGGGAGCTTCTCGATGAACTGGCTGGAGAGATGGGCCGCACCCTCGAACAGGAGGAGGTGCATATCGCCTATCGAGATCGAACCTGGACACTGAAGGCTCAGTAATTCGAGATGTGCGGAAGAAAGCGCAGGTATTGGCGCCGTCGTCCTGAACCACTGGCGCGTGTGCAAATGCTCACCGATGGCAAGAGGACTTTGGACGAGGGCATGATAATTACTTGCTATGGGTGCCGCTTTCGCTCGATCTCGGGCCAATCCTCATAAGCCCAGCGGGCGTGTAGGATTGTGTGATTGCGCAGGAACTGGATGTCGCCCGGCATCAAAATGATGTCGAGCCGCAATTCTGGGTCGCCTGCCAGCTCGGCCAACATATCGACCGCATGATATCTTCGGCGGTGAGCCGCCGCGCCTCGAGAAACCGCTGGGCCGAACCGATACGCAGACGGGAATACAGCACCGAAACGTAGCCGGCATGCTCGTTGGGTTTCTCGGGGAAGCCGGAAAGTCGGGTGCGAACCTGAACTTAGAAATTTCCGGCATCGCTGTAGTGGCACGACGACAGCGGCTACTGTAGTAGGGACAGAGGACCCTTCCGCCGCCGCTCTCGCATCTAGGCCTGAGCCCAGGATCACTCAGCGTGCGCCACCTTGACGTTAGCGAGCGGAACGTCGAGGGCGGCAGACTCGGAATCTACTTAGAGAGCGACGGCGCTATGGCGGACGCGTGCGGTTTTTGCTGGGAGTCCGACGATCGGGAAAGTGCTGCGCGATTTACGCAGTGAGTCCGACGTTCGCGCTGACGCAGTCGACCCCAGCATCCTGACGCCGGACCGGGCCCGCGACCGCGCGATGAGCCGCAGGATCTCTTGGAACAAAGGCGTCTCAGAACCTGAGGGACGCCTGGCACAAGTCCATCCCGAGGACGAATGAGCGTGGTTTCGCGGGGACGGCCGAGAGTTGGTCTAAGTAGTTTCCGAGGCTAGCGCAGCCGACCCGCGGCCGGCACGGTCATCACGATCCCGGTTTGGAGTTTTCACGCCGATGCGCATTGCGCAGATCGCGCCCTTGCACGAAGCCGTCCCGCCGAAGCTCTACGGCGGCACCGAGCGGGTGGTGTCGTACCTAACAGAAGAGCTGGTTGCCCTCGGGCACCAAGTGACGCTGTTCGCCAGTGGTGACTCCGTCACCTCGGCTTGTCTGCACGCAGTATGGCCGCGCTCCCTGCGACTAGATCCCACGATGCGCGATGTGATCGCGCCACACATGCTGATGATGGAGGAGGTGCGCCGCCGCGTCGAGGATTTCGACGTGCTGCACTTCCACCTCGACTATTGGCCATTCTCGATGTTCACCCGGCAGAAGGTCCCGTTTGTGACCACGCTGCACGGGCGGCTCGATTTGCCCGAGCTGAAGCCGATATTCAACGCCTTCCGCGACGTCCCCGTCGTGTCGATCAGCGACGCCCAACGCCTCGCGCTGCCACAGGCCGGGTTTGTCGCCACCGTGCCGCACGGGGTGCCGGACAGGGGGCTCTCGTCGCAGCCGCAGATCACGCCGACCTATCTGGCGTTCCTCGGCCGTATCGCGCCGGAGAAGGGGCCGGACCATGCCATCCGGATCGCGCGCGCTTGCGGCATCCCGCTTAGGATCGCCGCTAAGGTGGACAAGGTCGACCAACACTACTTCGATGCGGTGATACGGCCGATGCTGGATGGTCCAGGCGTTGAGATGATCGGGGAGATCAGCGACCGCGAGAAACCTGACTTCCTCTCCGGCGCCGTTGGCCTGTTGATGCCGATCGACTGGCCGGAGCCATTCGGCTTGGTGATGATCGAAGCAATGAGCTGTGGCACACCGGTGATCGCATTCAATCGCGGCTCGGTCCCTGAAGTTATTGAAGACGGACTGACCGGCTTCATCGTGGAAGGCGACGCGGCCGCGATCGCCGCCGTCGGGTGTCTCGACCGTCTGGACCGTGCCACAGTGCGTGCTCACTTCGAGCAGAGGTTCACGGCGCGCCGCATGGCGGAAGACTACCTGGCAGCGTATAGCCGCCTCGCGGCCGATGACCGCCCGGTCGTGCGGAGGCGACTGCAGATTGTGGGCTCAGCTCGATGATCCGGACCAAGCCGGCCGTAAGCCGCGACGAAGGCGAGCTAACGCCTGCTGGGCGCCCGCCACACCACCGCCGGGACTGGAGAGGAAAACATCTCCGCCAGGGGACGGGCCATCACACAGATACCAAAGAACCCGTTCTAAAATAGTTAATAGCCGGGTTGGGCGATCAGTGAAATCCAAAACGCGCTACATCATGACGTGCCATAACCTAACGTATAGAATGCTTGTGGCACGGGCCGATGAAGCAACCCTTCAATCCGCCCAGTTTACCGAGACCAGCCGCCATTCGCTCCTATTCCGCTGCCTCAAGCGCAACCAAAGGCGGCACGGAAGCGGCGGGGTTCGGGATGTGCAGAAAGAACGCCGAGATGAACGCGGAGATCAGACCGAACAAGGCCAGTCCGTACAACCCGCCGGCGTAGCTGCCTGTCAGGTCCTTCATGAACCCGACATACCAGGAACCGAAGAAGCCGCCGAGATTTCCGAGAGAGTTGATCCACGCGATGGCGCCGGCGGCCGCCGTGCCGGTCAGGAACATCGGCGGCATCGCCCAGAACGGTCCCTTGGAACCGTAGAACCCCATCGCCGCGACTGACATGCCGACGAGCGCCCACCAGGTTCCCATCGTCATGCCGGCAATGACAAGCCCGATTGTGGAGACCGTGCAAGCCGCCAATAAATGCCACCGCCGCTCGTTCATGCGGTCCGAGAGGAGACCCCATCCCACCATGGCGACGCCGCCACAAATATAGGGGATCATCGTCAGCCAACCGACATTCATGTTGCTAGAATTGCCCAGGGACTTGATGATCTGCGGGATAAAGAACAGCATCCCCAGGCTGGCGGTGACGATGCCGAGATAGTTCAAGGACAACAGCAGCACCTTAGGATCGAACATTGCCTGCCACAGGCTGAAGGTCCGCACGGCATCCTTGGCTTGTCGCTCGCTTGCCAGCTTTGCAGCGAGCCAGGTCTTCTCCGCCGCCGTAAGAAACCTTGCCTGCTCCGGCCTGTCGGTCAGCAGGAACAGCGTGACGACGCCGATCAGTAGGGTCGGAACCGCCTCGGCGATGTACATGATCTGCCAGCCGTGCAAGCCGAGCCAGCCGTCGAGGCCCAGAAGCGCTGTCGAGATCGGCGCACCGCCCGCCACCGCGATCGGCAGCCCGATCAGAAAGCCCGAAACAATGCGGGCATGGTGGCGGCTGGAAACCAATAGGTGAAGTACAGTATGATCCCCGGGAAGAACCCGGCCTCGGCCACACCCAACAGGAACCGCACGGCGGCAAAGCTCGTCGACCCCGTAACCAGCGCGGTGGCGCCGGCCAAAAGGCCCCAAGTGATCATTATACGGGCGATCCACAGCCGCGCGCCCACCTTCTCCATGATCAGGTTGCTCGGCACCTCGAAGATGAAGTAGCCCCAGTAGAAGGTGCCAAGGGCGAACCCGAAGGCAGTGGCCGACATACCCAGATCGTCGCGCATCGTCAGGCCGGCGAAGCTCACATTGATCCGGTCGATGTAAGCCAGGAAATAGCTCAGAATGGCGAACGGCAGCAGGCGCATATAGACCTTGCGCATGGCCGATTTTTCGATTGCCTCGTCCATCCGTTCCCTCTCCTTATCGGGGCCGCCCGGTCGGCCTACCAGCGGTCGTTAAAAAGGCGGTGCCGGGCTACTTGGCTGGCTATTACTGGACACGGCGATCGTCCGACATAGGCTCACCCTCTCATCAACAAAGTGGTGAATAGGACACCGCCGATAACCAAGGCTATCCAAGTCAGATCAGTGGCGTTGAGGGTGATCCAATCTTTCCAGCCTTCACGGAAGGAGTCCATCCGGCCACGCGCCCTTTTCCGAGACACGACAGCTTCGCTGTGAGCCCATTGCGGCACAGTTTCGTCCGGCTGCGCGTCTCTCGCTAGGGCTCCCGCGAGCTCCACCGGGTTTGTTTCGACGATCTGAGTCAAAACCGTACCTGTGTTTCGTTCCAGCCGCAGCAGGGTTGCAATCCGCCTGTAGGCCGGAAGCGACGAGGGCTGAAGCAGCTCTTCATCGGTCTCGACCGTGTAGGTTCCCGCAGGGTGCGCCTCGATCGCTCCGCTAAGACTGAATGGATGCATGAAAGTGACCGTCTTGCTGGTCGTTCGCACGGTCATGGGTGTCCTCCGTCCTTCGATGAACGTTCTCTCCCCCCGGGTACGCATTTCGGCCATCAGGCGGAGCCGCTCTGACTGCCTCCGGTCATCTTCATCAAAATATTCTCAAGCGGCGCACTTCAGCGACGGGACTCCCTCGCCTGGAGTCCTTTGGCCGGCGAGCACCAGAGCTGCGGCAGGGTTCATACTGTCGACCATCGACGTCGGGATCAGGATCGTGGTGCCGCGTTCCTTTGTCGTCTCGTAGATGATGTTCATGGCACGCAGCTGCAGGGCGGCGGGATGATCGGCATTAATCTTGGCGGCCTCGACAAACTTCTCCGCGATCTCGGCTTCGGCCAACCCCAGAATGACGCGGGCCTGTTTCTCGCGCTCGGCCTGGGCCTGGCGAGACATGGCATCCTGCAGGCCACGGGGATAGCGACGTTGCGGATCTCGACCGAGGTTACCGGCACGCCCCATCCGGTGATCTTGTTGCCAATCTCGTCCCGGAGTTGCTCGTCAGCCGCTTTCTGCTCGGACAGGAGGGCTGCAAGCATGGAAGAGCCGATCATTTCACGGAGCGAGGTCTGCGCGACGCGGTCGATAGCCTGTCGGTAGTCGGTGATTTCCAGCGCCGCCTTACGTGCGTCATGGACGTGCCAGAAAATAATTGCGTCGAACGTTGACCGGCACGGTGTCCTTGGTCAGTGCCTGCTCGGCATTGAATGCAGTGGTCTGGATGCGCTCGTCGATGACCGCCACCACTTTGTCGATGATCGGGAAGATCAGGAAGAGGCCCGGCCCTTTGACACCTTGGAGCTTGCCCGCCCGCAGGACGACAAATTTCTGCCAAGCGTTGGCCATCTTGAGCGAGAGCGCGATGATGACCGCGGCGACAAGGAAGGGTGGGGCTAACAAGATATCGACCGTCTCGCCGAGCGCGAGACCTGTGAGAGCGCAGGCAATAACCAGGAAAACAGTAATTGAGTTCATGCTGGTTGCTCCTATTGCGCGGTCGCCTCTTGCAAGTTGGTGAGCCTCATTGCCACCAGACGACGCGCCATCTGTTCAACCGAGTCGAGCGTCTCTTGCGCTTCCTCCGCTTCCGATGCGCCATGTGACCGGAGCCACTCCTGCGAAATCCCCAAGTATTTTCGATAGAGCGCGTCACGTAACTCCGGGCTGGCAGTCAACACATTCGTCGCAATTCGGTCTGCCGCCAGCATCATGGCAACCACCGAGGTTATTGCCCGGTTTCGGGGAATGCGGCTAATATCCTTTCCGGGTAGCCCTCGGAGGCTGGGAGACCGGACCGCCGTGTTGCTCAGCATCTTTCTTTCGCCTCAATGACGCCCCGGTCGCGCCAGTCACGAACCCTTCGCCGTAACCCTCCTGGGTCGGGTCTCTAAGTCGAGCTCCCGAGCTTTTCTGCGCAGGCACTCGCAACTGCCGAATTCGGTTTCTCGGTTCCAGGGAATGTAGCCCAGCCGCCTTTCTCGATGAGTGTGTGCCGGTCCCAAGATGGGGCCTTGTTGAACGCGACGAGCTTTGCTGCTGAATCGGTTTGCTGCTGGAACTTCTCGACGCAGATCGGAGCCAGCGCCGCTACGACTGCGGTTTCAGCGCGCTGGCTTGCCATTTTCTCCGCGGTGCTGCCGAGTGTCCATCCGAGCGACGAAAACCCGATAACCGCGAACGCAACAGCACCGACCACTGCACCCCATACCGCTGGTTTCACCCCGGGATGGATCTTCATTGCGTCACCTTGGCTTTAGGAGAATTTCCTCCTAGTTCAGATCAAGCGGAGAAACATAACGCGGAGTGAGCCGGTGACGGTAGGTTCGGAAACTACTCAGACGACACCCCCCGACTCGATTCTGCGTCTTGCCTGTCACCCGGAGCATCTTCTCTTGAACAGTCATCTCGAGCTCCGCCGTCGAGAACCCTGCCACAGCCATCACCAGGCGGTAGGCGTTTTCGCCAGTCTTCTGTGATGCTGTATGAACGTTCTGCCGATTAGTCCAGGCTGGGCGCGCGATTTCGGATCGGCGCGGGGGGATCCTCTTGACCAACCGACCGCGCTCTCGGTCACCGGAGAGATCGCGACGCGGTGTCTGGGGAGGCGGCGAGCGCCAAGCGGATCAGCGCCGAAAGCGAATGCGAGCCGGTCTTCTTCATGACGGCAGCACGATGGTTCTCGACCGTGCGCTGGCTGATGCCGAGGTCGGTGGCAATGTTCTTGCTAGGATGGCCGGCGAGCACCAGCTCCATGATCTGGCGCTGGCGCGCGGTCAGACCGGCGAGGCGCGTCGCTGCCGCCTCCCGCAGAGCCGACAACTTGGCCGAAGCCCCGGTGCTTTCCAGGGCGCGCTCGATGCTGGCGAACAGTTCGCCGCGGCCGATCGGCTTTTCGATAAAATCCGCAGCCCCGGCGTGCATGGCCTCGACTGCCATCGGCACGTCGCCCTGGCCGGTGATCATGATGGCAGGCAGCCGAGTTCCCTCACTCTTTAGTCGCCGCAGCAGTTGCAGCCCGCCCATGCCGGGCATCCGGGCATCGACCAGGAGGCAGCCTTCGCGGCCAGGATGATAGGCCGCGAGGAACGCCTCGGAACTGGCGTAGAGCTCGACCGTCCGGCCATCTTGCTGGAGCAGATCGCGCATTGCGTCGCGCACTGCGCTGTCATCGTCGACCACGAAGACGGTCGGCAGTCTCGGTCCGCCGGCAGGGGCGGGCTGTCGGGTGCTCGCTTTCACCGCCGGCGGCGGCTGAGCGAGGCAGCGCCGGATCAGGTCCATCAGCTCCTTCGCCTTCACCGGCTTGTTCAGGTGCAGATGGCCGCCCTGGGCGATCTCGCGCAAGGTGTCGGTCGAAATATCGCCGCTGAGAATGATCGCTGGGATCTCGTAACCGAGCGTCTCCCGTAGCTCGGCGACGGCCTGGAGGCCGGTCAGCCCCTTCGGCAGATTGTAATCGGCGACCAGGAGGTCCGGGCGGATCGTCCCCTGCATCGCAAATTCCAGCGCCTTTCTCCCATCCTCGGCGGTTGTCGTGTGGTGACCCTCGCCTTCGAGCAGGAGCGCGAGCATCTCGCGCACCGAAGCGTCATCCTCGACGACCAGGATTGCGCCGCTCTGATGTGCGCCTTCCGTTGCCTCTGGCGCGACGTGACGAGGTTGCCATGCCGGCGTATCCCGTCCGAGGAGCGGAACCTCCACGGCGAAGACCGAGCCCTTGCCCGGACGAGATCGGACATCGACAGCGTGGCCCAGCAGGTCTGCCAAGCGCTCGACGATGGCGAGACCGAGGCCAAGGCCCTTGCTGCGCTCGCGCGCCAAGTTGTCGAGCTGATGGAACTCGCCGAAAATCGCTGTGAGTTCCTCTTCGGGAATGCCGATCCCGGTGTCCCAGACCTCGATACGCAGCTTGTCGCCGCGCCGCCGGCAGCCGAGCAGGATCTTGCCTTTATTGGTGTATTTCACCGCGTTCGAGACTAGGTTGCGGATCATCTGCTCGAGCAGGCGTGGATCGCTGCGCACACTGCGGCTGCTCGGGACGACGCGCCAGGCGAGGCCATGCGCTGCTGCGTGAAAGCTGAACTGCGTTCGCAGATGCTCGAGCACTACATCGATCGGAAAATCGACCATCTCTCGGCGGACGATCCCGGCCTCGAGCTGGTTGATGTCGAGGAGCGTGTCCAGCATGCTCGACATCGTGCTCACGGTTTCGTCGAGTCTGCCGACTAGGTTCAGCGTGGTTTCGTCCTTGACCTTCTTCGCCAACAATTCATGCAGCAGGCTGATCGTCTGCAACGGCTGGCGCAGATCATGGCTGGCGGCGGCAAGGAACCGTGACTTGCCGAGATTGGCGTGCTCGGCCTGCCCTTTGGCGGCCTCCAGCGCCCCCGCCGCATGCTTACGTTCGGTGATATCTTCGATCGCCAGGAGGATCTTCCGCGTAGCCAATGGCTCGCCGCGAATCTCCAGCGCGCTCACGAGCAGCGAACGCATTCCCCGGGGCGGCAGCTCAACGTCGATTTCATGATCCTCGACGCCTCCCTCGCCGTTCCGGAGGCGGTCGAGGAAGACGCGCAATGCCGCGAAATCGAGGCGGCCCTCATCAATCGCGTCGAGTTGCCTGCCCACGGTCTGCTCAGGCTCGACCGAAAAGATGCTATAGAAGGAGCGGCTCGCGGAGATGACGTAAAGCTCCTCGTCGAGCACGACGAGCGGCTGGCGAATGGTGTTGATGATGCTGTCGGAATAGGACCGCGCCGCCTCGATTGCCCGTTCGGCCGTCTTCCTCTCCGATATGTCGGCAAAGGTGATAACCACTCCCGCTACCTGGGTGTCCTGGGTGCGGTAGGGCAGAATGCGACGGGTGTACCATGCTCCGTTGTCGGCCTCGACCTCGCGGTTCGGCGGCACATGGCCGGCAAGAACCGCCCCGGAATCCGCGAGCAGGGCAGGGTCTTTTATGCGGCGGGCCAGGTCGGCGAGCGGCCGGCCGATGTCGGTTGCAATGACGCGGATCAGCGACTTGGCCGCCGGCGTGAAAAAGCGGATGTTGAGGTCGCTGTCCAGGAACAGCGTCGCGACGCCTGAGCTGTCCAGGACGTTCTGCAGGTCGTTCGACGTGCTGCGCTGGCGTTCGAGCGTTTCCTGAAGCTGACTGTTGAGTGCAGTGAGCTCTTCGTTGAGCGATTGTAACTCCTCCCGCGAGGTCATCAGCTCTTCGTTGGTCGATTGGAACTCCTCGTTCGCCGACATGGCTTCTTGGTTGATCGCTTTGTGTTCCTCGTTGGCGATCTCGAGCTCGTGGATGGCGCTCTGCAGCTCCTTGCGGGTGGAATCGAGCTCCCGCTCGAGCTCTGCGGTCCGCGAGAGGTCGTTCGGCGACTCGACCGCTCGGCCCGGCTCACGCTCGGGTTCGTCGAAGAAGCTGACCAGCAGTAACTCCTCGCTGTCACTCTGCACCGGATGGACTTCGATGCGAACCGCGACAGCACCGCCACCGAAGCTCGCCTGCGCGCCCGTGGCGATCGCAAGCGCATGCTCCCGGCTCGCCTGCTGGATCGCCGTCCTTAGTCTGTTGCGCAGCCCCGCGCGCGCCATGGCGAGCAGATCGCGGCTGGGCGCGCCCGAGGCCACCCGCAAATAGCGGTCGGCTGGTCCCGAGTAATACAGGCACTCGTGCTTGCGGTTGATCAGGACCGAAGCGGGCGCATAGGTCTCGAGCAGCACCCGCTGCGTGAGGTCGCGAGCGCTGATTGCTTGCGCCGACGCCGCGCTCGTCCGGCCTGGCCAAAGCGTTCGCGCGGCCCCTCCCGGGCCGATTGGAAAATCGACTTCGCCAGGCCGGCTGCGGCCGATCTGCCGATAGATCCGTTGCGCCTTGGAGATCGGCTCGAACCGGTCGTCCAGCCTGCCCACCGTCTCGGAGCTGCCGAGCATCAGAACGCCGCCCTCGCGGAGCGCGAAATGGAATAGCAGAAGGACCTTTTCCTGCGCTTCGGGGCGCAAATAGATCAGGAGGTTACGACACGAGATCAGGTCGAGGCGCGAGAACGGCGGATCGGCCAACACATCCTGCGTCGTGAAGACCACCGTCCCGCGCAACTCTGGCACCACCCGGTAGCTGTGGTCCTCCTGTGTAAAGAAGCGGGCGAGCCGCGCCGGCGACACATCGGCTGCAATCGCTCCCGAATAGCGTCCCTCGCGGGCGAGAGCGACCGCCTCCTCGTCGACATCGGAGGCGAAAACCTGCAGCTTGATGTTCCGTTTCGCCGCCGCGATCTCCTCGAGAAAGAGCATGGCGAGCGAATAGGTCTCCTCGCCGGTGCTGCAGCCGGCAACCCAGACCCGCAGCGGCCGGTCCAAGGAGTGCCGGTGGACGAGATCGGGTATGACCTCGTTCACCAAGAATTCGAAGGCATTCGAGTCGCGAAAGAAGCTGGTGACGTTGATCAGCAGGTCCTTGGCGAGGAGCTCGAGCTCACCTGCATCCTGCCGCAGCCTGTCGAGATACCCACGACTGTCATCGGCACCGGCCAGCGCCCTGCGCCGCTCGATCCGGCGCAACAATGTGCCTGGCTTGTAGAGCGAGAAATCGTACGAGGTCTTGGTGCGCAGAAGATCGACAATCTCAGCTAACCGATCTGGGGCATGATCGTCCGGCGCCAGTCCCTTTCGCCGACCGTATTTGGCGAGAATTTCGGAGATCTTGCCGACGGGGAGCACCAGATCCACCGCGCCACTCAAAATCGCGCTCCGCGGCATGCCGTCATACTCGGCGTCGTCAGGATCCTGCACGATGACGAGCCCACCCTTCTCCTTGACCGCCTTCAGCCCTAGGCTGCCGTCGCCGCCGGTTCCCGAGAGGATCACGCAGATCGCGCGTTCGCCGAGCTCTTCCGCCAACGAGCGCAGGAAGAAGTCGAACGGCAGGCGCGCGCCATGACGCTCCGACGGCTCCGAGAGTCGCAGGGCACCGCCGCGGATCGACAGATAGGCACCCGGCGGAATGAGGTAGATATGCTCGCGCTCGAGCGGCATCCCCTCCGCTGCTTGCTGTACCTTCAACGGCGTATGGCCGGCCAGCAGATCGACCATCATGCTCGCATGCGTCGGATCGAGATGCTGGATCAGAATGAACGCCATGCCAGTGCCCGCGGGGAGCACGGCGAGCAGCCTCCGGAAGGCATCGAGGCCACCCGCCGAGGCGCCGAGCCCGACGATCGGAAAGCTGTCGCGGCCGAGTGGCGAGCCGCGCCTCGGCGACGAACGCCGGCGCCGCGGTGAGCGAGCCGTTCCGGCCTGTAGCGGACCCTGTTCTGTCATGATGCGCTAATCTACCACGAAGCTCTGCATCGCTGCGACACGCGCGTAACCCGACAGGGCTCTCGTCCGGACACGCCTCGCACGGTGTGCCGCTGCCAGCCCGTGGCGCTCACCACCTCATTGACCGTTGCACCCTCGGCTCGACGCAGCATCGCAATCACCGCGTCTTGCTTCGGTGGGCTCTTTGCGTCGGATCGCGGGTGCGGCTCGCAGCAGTCAGTTTTAAAACCCAACCGGCTAAGTCTCCCCGTCCACATCGATGCTCCTGTAGGTGCCTAGAAGCCAATCCCAAAAATTATCGACTACCGCAAAATTGCAATCGCCATACCGGTGGTGGAGAAAATGGAGCTGTTGCTTTCGCCTGAACCAGGCAAATCGCCCCAACCATGATCCCGCCACGTGGTAGTGCTTATCAAAATAGAGGTGCACATAGAATGAGATCGACATCGCGGTTAGTTGAACGATGAACAAATCCAAAGGTAGGGCCAGGTAGCCGAGGCTGATGGCTAAGGTGACGGGGATCAGAAAAAACGGTGTGTTATTTGCCTCTTCGTTTAAATAATATTCAGAGACGACATGATTTCCTGAGTAATGCCTGTGGTGAATATCCAAATGATTTCTGAAGAACCTTCCTCCGATGCCGCGGTGGCCGAGATATCGGTGGAATAACGTTTGGCCGAGCGACATCAACAGATGAGCTGTGGTGGCCGTGAGGCAGCACAGGAAAATCTCGATCGACACCGATGTCCACCAAATACCGGGCATAGACGGATCCCTGTTTACATGTCCGCCGGCCGTTCAGCTCAACAGCCGTTTTAGACGGTATGAGCAGTACGAGAAACAGCAGAGCTACGGTTTGGCCGGACCGACGTTTTTCAGCGCAAAAATTCCGCGCGGCTCGCCCGACTGTTCCTCGATCACACCGGTCCGCGCCAAATGCCGGCAAGCTCCGAGAACGTCCCAAGGCACTTCATCAAGTCTGTCGGCGAGCTCGACAAATCCAACAGGCACACTCGCCTCAAGAGCTTCGATTACCCGTTCCGCGATGCCCGGGTCCAACTCCGGCTCGTCCCCCTCCCCTGCGTCGCCGCACCAGAGGACCCGACCACTCCAAAGAATAAAATGGCTTAAACAGCCGGATGGTTTGTCGATTGATGGGAACAGCGACCAGTAGCCTCGCCGGTAATACAACCGCCAAGCGGAAAGTCGCGGTCGCCGACCTGAACCTGCGCTCATATGAGGAATTCGAGGCCGAGGCGAAGGACATGACCGGCGACAGCACGGTCGCCGAGATCGAGGCGGCGGGCGGCGTCGCCTTGGGAATCGAAGTCGATGTCCGAGACCACGAAGCGATCGAGGCAATGGTGGCTCGTGTCTTCGAGGAATGGGGCCGGATTGACGTGCTCGTGGCCAATGCAGGTGGAGGTCGTGGTGTGAGCTATCGTCAGCCTCTTATACGCGAAATCGACAGCTGATAGACGAGGGTCAGAAGTGAACTCCATCACGCGCCGGACGGCGGATCGGCCGCCCGGAAGATCTCAACCGTGCCTGTGCTGGTAGATTCTCCCAGGTGTTACATGACACAAGGCTGGAGGGAAATGGATTCGAACTTCAGGTTCCGCGCCATGTGGGCTACGACTTCGAGACGTCGTCCAAGACGGGGGCGATCGATCATCGGCGCGGCGGCGTTATCCGAGCAGTCTCCGGCTTGCCGGCCGCGGCAAAAGCGACCGGATCCTCGGGCGCGCGTTCGACGAGCAGCCGATCATGGCCCGAAAAATGCCGTGCCTCATACGCCGCCTGACATCGAGTGACTCAGCGTGCCAACTGACCTCCGCCATCACCTGGGACCGATAGTTCGAATCTTCTTTCCTCCAGCGGACAGTCTGTCTCAGCAGTGAACCCTGAGGCTATAGGCGAAAAGCCCGGCACTTTGCGGCGGTCTGCGGCTGGCTGGGGACGTGAGAAGGGACGCGCAGGCTGCGAACCGGGGCTCCTTCGCCCTTTCTCTCTGACGGGCATTGATGCAGTCCCACCTCCCGAAAGTTCTGACCGTTTGCAAACGACGCGCGGCCGCGGTGGGGCCGCGGCCTGGGGCATATCTGTCCGGAGTTGCGGTTCAGCCTGCGAGCAGTTTCTGCTGCTCCGTCCAGTCCAGCGGCAGATCGAGTTCGGTCAGCCGCGTCGCCGTGAGCGCGACGGGTTGCCGGCCCTGCAAGATCGCCTCGATCAGCTCCGGGCTCAAGAAGGCGAGGCCAATGAGACGGCGAATGTAGCGCCGGGAAATGCCGTCACGCTTGGCCAACTCCTGGAGCGATCGGGCGCGGCCGCTGACGAGCTCCTCAAACCACGCGCGCCCCCGCGCAATCGCCTTGATCAGCGCCGGATCACATCTCGAGCTGTGCTTCTGCGGCGCTAATCCGGGCAGCACCAATTTGGTTTCGGCACCGCGCCGCGTGAAGGCGACTGCCGCCGTCAGTTCGACAGCGCTGTCACTCGCAGCCTCCGATGCGGATGACGCGACATCCTCGCCCAACAGAAGGCCGCGCCGCAGCTTGATGATGATCGTCTTCTCATCGACGATGATCTTCTTGACGAGCTCGCGAACGAGCTTTGCTCGGTCCCCCGGTGAGCCACCTAGCGCTGCTGCCATACGGGCCGCCCGACCGAGCAGTTTCCGAACCTGGTCGCTCGGCATGCCGGCGGCGCCAATCCGCTCGACCAAGCTCGCCGGGCTGGTCAGCGCGTCGGCCAGGATCCGCATCACGGCCTCCTCGATCTCCCTGGCGGCGAGCCGCCAGCCTTCGCGATCCGTTCCGGCATCGGTGATCAGCGCAGCCGAGACGTAGTAGCGATAGCGTCGGCCCTTCTTGACGGCGTGTGATGGCGTGAGCCGCTCCCCCCGAGCATCGACCAGCAGGCCGGCCAGCAAGCTCGGCTCGGCGGCTTTGGTCTTGCGCCGATGGTTGCTCGTGTTGGCTGCGAGCTGGTCCCGAACAGTGGACCAGCTCTCATCGTCGATCAGGGCCGCCTGCTGACCGGGGTGGAGTTCACCCTTGTGAGCTATGTGGCCGGTGTAAATTGGGTTCGAGAGCAGTGTGTAGAGATGACCGCGCGAGAAGGGTTTGCCGCCGCGCTCGGTGCCATTCGTTGTCGTGCTGCATTTCGTGCGAAGCCCGAGACGGTCGGCCTCCTCCTTGACCCGGCGCACGCAGCCGAATTCACGATAGAGAGCGAAGATGCGGCGTACGGTCTCGCCCTCGGCTGGGTTGATGACGAGCGTGCGCTCGCTTGCGTCATAGCCCAGCGGCACGTTGCCGCCCATCCACATGCCCTTCTTCTTCGATGCGGCGATCTTGTCGCGAATGCGTTCGCCGGTGACCTCCCGCTCGAACTGAGCAAAGGACAACAGCACGTTGAGCGTCAGACGCCCCATCGAGCTGGTCGTGTTGAATTGCTGGGTCACCGAAACGAACGACACACCCTGTGCGTCGAAGAGCTCGACCAGCCGGGCAAAATCGGCGAGCGAGCGGGTCAGCCGGTCGACCTTGTAGACAACGACGATGTCGATCCGGCCGGCCCGGATATCGGCGAGCAGGCTTTGCAGCGCTGGCCGCTCCATAGTGCCGCCCGAGAACCCGCCATCGTCATAGCGGTTTCTCGCCAACAGCCAACCCTCGTGCTGCTGGCTGCGAATGTAGGCCTCGCAGGCTTCGCGCTGCGCCGCGAGCGAATTGAATTCCTGCTCCAGCCCTTCCTCGGAGGATTTGCGGGTGTAGATCGCGCAACGCTTGCGGCCGGTGTCAGCCCGCGGCATTGCTGCTCTCCATCGCGTCGCCGGCTGGGTGGGCTGGTTGCGGGGAACGGAGAGTAGCAGACCGCTTTGGCTTCAACCCGAAGAAGAGCGGCCCCGACCACGCC
Source organism: uncultured Alphaproteobacteria bacterium (assembly GCA_963812675.1). Lineage (GTDB taxonomy): Bacteria > Pseudomonadota > Alphaproteobacteria > ATCC43930 > CGMCC-115725 > AP-15. The sequence continues at coordinate 377,530 of CAWEWR010000011.1, forward strand.
GTGCCGGTGATCTTTCGCGCGATCGCGGAAAGCGAGCCGTAGCACGTGGTCTGCCAGGAGAAGCCGTCATCGAGCACCAGCACGTCATAGGTTCGACCCTGCCATTCCCGCATGAGCCGGGTTCCGGGCTTCAGCTCGGGGCGAGGAGGCGTGTTGGCTGCTCCGGTTTGCTTGAACCGCTGTGCAATTTGGCGGAGGAGGCGCTGCGGCCCCGGGCGCAGCCCGCCAAGAGCGACTTCCTGCATCCGGTATGCGACAGCTCGCACCAGCAGTTCGCGGCTGAGGTGCGGTGATGCCTCGGCTTTGTAGAGAGCGCGCCAATGCTGCCGAAGCTCGCCGAGGCCGAGCTTGGGGAGGCGCAAGAGCGCCTCCCGGCAAGCCGTTGCATCTTGGATCGCGCGCCTCATGCCGGCTCCGGGGCGGCGATGCGATAGACCCGGCCGCGCTCCTCCGTCGCTGAGCCGAGGGTCAGCCCAAGCTTCTTCTTCAGAGTTCCGGAGAACAGCCCCCGGACCGTGTGCCGCTGCCAACCCATCACGCTCGCGACTTCGTCGACAGTCGCGCCCTCGGGTCGGTGCAGCATCGCGATCACCGCCTCCTGCTTCGACCGGGGCTTTGTGTCGGACGGTTGGTCCGGGTCCGGCAAGGCCTCGATCGCCGACCACAGCTGATCGATCAACGCGTCGCGGTCGCCGACCTTCTTTCGCTTCTCGACACCGGGCAGAGCGTTCCACAGCGCCAGCAGCCGCTTGCTGCTGAGCTGGGCTGCGTGCAGTTCCTCGTTCGATGCGACGATAATCTCGCCCTCATTCACTGCGGCCGGGGCCTCGCGGCATAGGGTGATTCCGTCATTGCCAACGATGTAGACGCGCATGGGTGGGTCTCCTGCTGGCGTCGGCCCAGTGCCGACGGTGACCACACTCACGCTCTCGTCGCGGCGCAAAGCCACTCCTTTCCGGATAATCTTGTGGCGTTGTTGGGCGCGATCCGAGCATGGCATTGCTCGACTGAGACGGATGATCCACGTCGGCGTAGTTTGTTATGGAGCGCCGGCCGATCCAAGGGCTCGAACCGTCCAGTGCTGGGACCCGCGCTACCGGTTCAGTGAAAAGGTCCAATCGCCCTAGTCAATTCGGCCTAATCAAAGATAATCGGACGTTCTTTCTGTCGACAGGGCAGCCCCAATGGCCGAAGTATAAAATCGTGCCGTCGTCGTTCAGAAATCAGGGCCTAGCTCCAACTGTTACTCCGGGAAAGCAGCAGCTGCCCGGTGGGATCGTCCACCTGTGCTAGAGAGGAGACCGTGCCAATGCATTCCCAACCCTTGCGGGGCGAGGCAAGCCGTCGGCGTGCGGAGGAGCAGTTCAAGACAACAAAAAAAGTCAATGCCGAAACTAAGGTCAACACCCCACGGCAAGTCGAGGCCGAGAAAACGGCGCGCCTGCGCGCACTTCGGCTAGCCAAGGAAGTAGCCGACAAGGATACTGCAAATCGCGACGCGGCGGCAGCAAAGGCCCGTAGATCTGAGCCGCGTCGGCGCGTTCCAGGACCTCGGGCTTCAAGTCCGTCAGAGCGCAAGTAAGAGCCCAGGCACCAACGTCCGCGACGGGCCGAGAGCGGGTGGGTGTGGGTCGGTGTGGGTTTGAGGCCGGCCGGATTGCGGACGGGGCGGACCATACTTGGCCTGCGCCGCGACGCGGCCCTGCCGGTCCGGCAGAACACGCGCCAACGGAGGCAGGGCGGCGCCCCCTCCCTTAGCCCTTATCGTTGCTTCACGAAATCGGATCGTAATGGCAGCAGCAAGTTTCGACAGTCATGAGCATATCGGCTTTGGTCATCATCCCGCCGTCAGGCCGCGCCATCGTCCTGGCGCACTTCGGGTCTACGGGTTCTCAGATGGCGTGAGACGGCGCGTATCGTGCAGAAATAGCCGACAAGGTCTGGATCAAGCGACAAGCATCCTGGGTGTTACAGCCCTAGAGGTCAAGCGCCATGCGCATAACGTATATCTTAGTGATCACTTAATTCAGATTTATCGCGCAACTTCGGCAAAATTTTGCCTTAGCATGACCCGCCGGGTCTACAAAGCTTCGCCATGACCGGATCCGGAGAAACCACCGACCGCCGCCTCATTTTGGCTTCCGTCTTTGGGCTGGCGGCTGACGCCTTCGCGCGCCGCCGCTCGCCGGTTCGGGAGGTTAAAGCGCCCAATACCTCAGATAGCCTCCCGCTCGATAGAATGATCGGCGAAATGATTGTGATGGGATTTTGGGGCTCGGACCCGATGTCCCGAGGCGCGCGGGGCATTTCCGACTGGCTGCGGGATGGTTTAGTCGGAGGTGTCATATTCTTCGAGGAAAACTTACCCTCACCCCGCACAGCGATGGACCTTATAGAGGTCTTTCGCGAGGCAGCAGGCGGATCAACACCTCTCCTATGTTTGGACCAGGAGGGCGGTGCGGTGGCACGGCTTCGCGCCGAGCGAGGTTTTGACCCGCTACCTGCGGCGAGATCGGTAGGCGCTATTTCGCACCGGGCCGCTGAGGCTCTTTATAATCGGACGGCGGGTGAATTACATCGTCTCGGCTTCAATACGAACTTGGGGCCTGTCGTGGATCTTGCATTGAATCCCGACAACCTTGTGATAGAGGGGCTAGGCCGCAGCTTCGGCGCCAACCCTGGGATGGTGGTTGAGTACGCGAAAGCGTTCATCGACGCGCATCGTCGGAACCGCATTCTAACCGCTCTCAAGCACTTCCCCGGACAGGGCTCCGCCAACGTAGATACCCATCGCTCACTAGCAAATATCACTGGCACGTGGAGCCGCGACGAGCTACGCCCGTTTTCCGAACTGACTAAAGGCGGCTATGCGGATATGATCATGGTGGGCCACCTGGTGCATGCCGATCTCACTGAGCCCGGCCGTCCAGCGTCGCTCTCCCCGCGCGCCGTTAAAGGCCTGCTGCGAACCACGTTGGGGTACGACGGTGCGGTAGTTTCCGACGATATGCAAATGGGCGCACTCACGCGGTTCTTCCTACCGGACGACAGCATCCTCTTCGGTATCGAAGCCGGTCTCGACCTCTTCATCTATTCCAATCGCCAGCATCCGGATCCCCAAATGCCAGCACGATTCCACCGCGTAGTTAAAGCCGCTGTCGAAAGCGATCGCGTACCACGAGCCCGTATTGAAGAGAGCGTTCGCAGGATTTCAACCCTAAAGCAATCGATTAATATGTGGAGCGAAAGTTGGATAAAATAGTCTCGTATCAGTCGAGTGCCGCCTGTAGAATAAATTACTGTCGCGCCTTTTAGCGACCAGATACGTTTCGACCTTCAACGATGCCGGTAACCGCTGGCTCGGAGGACGGCGCAAGCCCGCCGATGAAATTTTTCGGAATGCAGGTCAGCCTTTGGCGGTTATAGGTGTATCCTGCGCATCCACTGTCAGCGACACAGATGCTCTCGCAGTCTCTGATGCTCACCCCCGAAATCCATTCACCTCGATCGTTACCGGACGCATCCATGTTTGGATACTGCCGAACGCGAGCCGTAAGGGTCGGAACCGTCGGTGGGGCGGCTCGGTCCGTTATGACCCCCGTCATGGCTGCGTCTTCTGAACGTATCAACGGCGCGATCCGGCTCTTTGGAATACAGACGTGACGAAGGATATTAAAGGTGAATCCAACGCAGTTAGGGTCCGAGAGACATTTCTGCACGCAATCGTCAGCCTTGGACACATCCCGAACCCATCCGTCTCGGCCGCCCAGGTCATTTCCCGGCGCATCCATGTCGGGATACCACCGAACTGGTGAAGTCGGGCTGTTCGGCGCACCGGGCGGGGATGAAGGGGCTGCTGGGCTCACGGAGGGGCCCGCGGGCGGATCCGAGTAGCTATTCCAGCCCCCTCTGTATTCGGCTTCGGCTTTTCGCCTGATGTCCATAGGTGTCAGAATCGCCTGTGCTCTTGCGCATCCCTCAATAAAATCTCGAGTATATCCTTGAGTATAGCACGATCCCGGCTTCGCCAAACTTCGTTGTGCCGACCAATAATAGGCCCCATCTCGATATTCGCCGATGAGGCTCGCAAACCACTGTTCCCACGTCCGACGGTCCGCGAGGCCTTGTTGGAACGCTGCGGAAGTCTCCGGTTTTTGCGCTTCCGGCGGAGGTGAAGGCGTTGGCTTTTGCGGCTCGATTGGCTTTACTCTGTAGTCCTTCGGATCCCCAGGGTTGAGCCAAGTAAATCCAGGAGCGGGATGCCATTCGCCCTCCGTCTGGCCCGATATGATATTAGGATACTCGTCAGAAGCACGCCCGGGGATCCATTTCACCCTGAAGTCACCCGGCGGTGGAGGATTATTCGCCCACATATACCCGTCGGCCGGGCGCCATCGCCCCTCTGTCTGGCTGGTCTCAAGATGAGGATACCTATTCGAGGGCTGGCCGACCGTCCACCGCACTCTCAGATCACCGGGTACGTGAGGACTGGCCATCCACACATATCCGTCTTCGGGATGCCATTCGCCGTCCGAGCCTTTGAAGACATGTGATGGAGGCGGAGATTGCAGGGAGGTAAATATTGCCAAGCCCACTACAATTAGTGCAATCGCCCCTAACCAGAGCCACCACCTCGGACGTGGTGGCTGTGGCTGGCGCTGTGGTGGTGGAGGCGGTGGCTGTGGCTGGCGCTGTGGTGGTGGAGGCGGTGGCTGTGGCTGGCGCTGTGGTGGTGGAGGCGGCGGCTGTGGCTGTGGCGGCGGCTGTGGCTGGCGCTGTGGCCGTGGTGGCGGCGAGGCGACGACGCCCATCGCCAATGCCCAACTTTCGACCGCCCACCGCGCCGCTTCCTGCGTCAACGCCAAGTCGGTCAGCCGCCTGACAAGCTGCTCCGACTTGACCAGTGCTAAGGGCGGTGACGAGGAACTGGTCAGTTCCTGCGGCACGCGCTCCTTCAGCGCATCGACCAGTACGCGGGGCTTCCAGTCCCATTGCGGGCAAAGGTCACGAAGCAACGCCTCGAACCGTCTCGGATCGTCGATAATTCCTTCGCCATAGTCGCGGATCAATCTAACCAGGACTTGGCGGGGATCGTCGAACATCACTTTGCGCCCGTCCTTACACCGGGCTCATTCGGTATTGATTTTTCTCACAGGAAGTGGGTTTCGGCCCAACTTCCTACCTCTGTCCGTTCCCCTCGCTCGATTGGGACGAGCATTGAGCCGATCGGATTGGTCTCTGGCTCTCCATAATTCGCCGAAGCCAAAGCTGAATACCCCGGTGAAGACGGATTAGCCGCCAAAGCCTTATTAATAGCTTCGTCCGGGTTTCGGCAGTGTCGCCGCGAAGCGATGAACCCGGAGCGACTGCGTTACCTGGGTTCGGAGGTTTTTCCGGCTCGGGTTGCGAAGGCAGTTCTTGGTCCTTGCAGACCTGTAATAGCGGAGCAATGACAATGCCGACGGTAATATCATCGCCACTGCCTTTTGCCGTGGTCTCCGAGAGCCACTGCCTAAGATGACCGTTAACATGCTCGATGCCGTCGGTCCGGATGAGATCCAAGTAATCGGAGCCGGTCTTTAGAAAATCAGCATCTTCAAATGAATTGGAGTAGCCATCGGTGGATAACATCACGAGAGCAGGCGGATCGGCTGCGATCGTCTGAAACTGCGTATGAAAATACTTCCGTGCCTCAGGTAAACACAGCGAAGTGGTTTGGTTGGCAATTAGGTTTGGGTCTGCCCTGATGGCACGCTTCACGTTGCCATTTGGCGACACTGTTAGAATGTCGCCGTCGCCCAGCTGCAAGTACACAATGAAATCCTGCTCCACTAACACCGACAAGAGTGTTGTGCCGTAGGCGATATACCGCGCGGGGTGCTCGGTTATAGTCGCTGCCGGCTCGTCAGTGGCATCACCCACTGGATTGGCATCGAGGTGGTCGCGAACAGCTTGCTTCCATTGCAGCTCTATGGCAGCTGGCAATCGCTCCATCATCAACGATAACCGGCCGTCTTTCGGCCGATGTTCGGAAAATTCGCGGAGGACGTCGACCGCTGTTTTGGTCGCCAACTGGGCACCGATATCGCTGCGAAAATGTTTGTCGCTGCCGTGTCCATCGGCTACCGCTAGGATAAGCGGAAGGCCGGTGCCTTCATCCGGATACCAGGCTATCGCATCTTGGTTGGGTTTTTCCGCCCTTACGTGCACCGAACCCCGAACGCTCTCGCCTATCACGCGCCATTCCGAGGGGTCCATCACCGCCTCTCTTGCTATACTCGGATTTCGCCTTCGGCTTTCCCGAAGTTGATTTTGAGGCCGCGAGCCAATGCGATGCTTCGCCCGGGTTCGATGTGCCTCGTAGTGGCATCCGGAAACGTTGCTAGCCACTCGGAATCGCCCGCGTTGTTTAATCCCCAAATCGACGGATTCTGAGGGTTTTGCGCCATCGCTGCGACGGCTCGGGAAAAATCGAATCGGCGCGAGCTATCGACGTGGTGAAGATAGAGCCGCGAGTCACGATTAAGCATGACAATGTTTCGCTCAATACGTATTCGCGGTGGCAGCTGCACCTTCTTGTTACAGCGCCAGCAGAGTTGACCCACCTTCGTCGACGCCTCCGCGGTTTCTAGATCGTAAAAATTCTCAGCATTACAGTGGCCACAATACATGATGGAGTCCCGCAAGCGCACCATTGCCGCCCGCCACTCCCCTTCGACCACCCGTCCCCCCTGGGGGTCGTGCAGACCCTTCGTAAAGGCTTTGACGAAAAGCTCCTGCAAGAATTTCGGATAAACTGGCCAATATGAAAGAACTGTTTCGTGATATCCCGAAACCGGAGCATTATCTCTGTCGTCTGGATCGAATATGAACAGTGGCTCGTCTCCATAAAGCTTCTTCATTGCCGATGCGTCAAGGGAATGAATTTCGTATTCGTGTCTGCCTTCGAGTGGATGGTGCATCATAAATATGTGAAACAGTAATACGGCAAGTGAGAAGAGATCGGTTTGAGTATTAGGCAATGCCTCTCCGCGAACGATCTCCGGCGCCATGAACCTTAACGTCCCACCGATGGACGTGGGCTCGTCGCTCACTCCGACGTTGTCGTTGTCGCAGACGCGAATGTCGCCGTCGGTAGGATCGAAGGCTACATTGCCGAAGTTGATATCACGGTAGCACAGTCCCTCCGAGTGCAAGAGGAAGTATGCGTTTGCGAGCTCGAAGCCGGCTGTCGCAAGAACCCGAAACCGGGGGTTAAGAACGCCCCGCATAAGTTCATTCAGGCTCTTAAATCGGGACTCTCGCAACAGCATAACATAGCCGAATGCACCATCGGTGCCCGAGTTTACTATATCAAGCGGCCATAAAAACTTCTCACTCGGCGCGCCGCGCTTGATTGCCATTTCGAGCCTATAGCGCAGGCTCTTATCGATATGAAGGTAATTGGGGAAATACCATTTCAGAGCGATCTCACTACCTGCTAAGTCAGCAACATAGACTTCACCCTGTGTGCCGCCGCCTAGATATCGCCTTACTGTGCAGGGCGCCTGGCCAGCAACAGTATGTATCACTTGATTGCATTCTAGCAATTGCTGCATTGTTTTAGGTCTTTTAAATAGATTTACATCAATGTACCCAGTCATCCAGTCGGTTTATTAACTATACCCTGGGCCGCGCCGAAGTCGATACGAGCGCCGACCTCAATTCGAATTGATCGGCCGGGTTCGACCTGCACTTGACGTCCCGATACAAGTGTCGCATGCCACGCTCGCTGCGAAAGATTTTTGAGGCCGAAGACGCTAGGGTCGGTCGGATGACAGGACACTTCTGCAACCGAGCCGTCGCCGCCGATCAACTCCAGCCCTCGAACGTCCCGTGTCGTTAGCTGCGCACCCTCAGCAAGTACGAATTGTCGCCCATCAGAGAGCGAGAGGAAACTGTTTGTACTATAAGGCTGCCCAGAGCGCCCGCGAGAAGCCGAATTGCCCAATACCTGTTCCGTGTCTTGCTCGTTCGCCAGCCGCGGAGTAACCGTTACATTGCCTATCCTAGTGGCCACCCCAAACACCACAGGTCCATTTCGCCGGTTTACTCGATCATCGCAGAAGATTTGTCCATTTTCGAAACGATACGCGCAGGCGACGGCCGGTACGTTACGGACATAAACTTCGCAGTTGCCCTCATCACTACCGATCCGTATGGGCTCGGCACCCAGTGTGAGCGTCCGCGCTTCGCGCGGGCCGTACCGGACCTCAAGCCAAGCTTTTCGAAACATCGCGTCGGCTAACATAATCATTAAGCCAATAGCGAAGCCGATCGCAGATACGCCGATTAGCCGGCCGAAGGTTTGGCTACCGGCCGCGCTCATTCCTATGAACACAATCCCACCGAGAACCCCGCCCGCGAGGCCGCCCGCAAGTCCACGGCTTCGAGTGAGGTTGCGGATACGAAAGCTGAGGGCCAGACCGAGGGAACCGCCGGCGACGCCCCAACAAATTATTCGCAGAACCTCCGTGGGGCCCACGGCGGTATAGAGCCCCTGGGCCACGGCTCCGGCTAGGAAGCCGCTTACTCCACCAAACGCTGCTCCGAACGCTAAGCGACGAGCGGCAGGGCCGCGCAGGGCCAAAGCCAGTGATCGCCCGGCGTATTTCTCTTGGCCAAGGAGTATAGAGACCGCAATTAATGCTCCGATTACAGCAAACCAAAGTCCGACTTTTGTTACGAGCTCATCGAATTCAGCCAACTCCTCCCTACGCCCACCGAGGCCGACCACCTCGTCAACAAAGGCACCACCCAGTCCACCAGCAGCGCCCCAGACACCAAAGTGTACGGCTTTCCGGAGATCGGCGAACCCGTTTCGGAATGCTGAGGCTACGGCTATCATTACCTGCCCAGCTCATAAACTAAGGATAGGATTCAGATGTTTACCGTCAATGGGCGGTTGCCCAGGTTACCAAACCGCATCGCCCGACGAAGCAGGCATGTCATGAGCGACCGGTATCGTTCCGCCTCCCGCGCCGGGCTGATCTTCCCCAGTCAAAGGTGACGACGCTTGCTTGATGGCCACCGTCGAGGCCCATCGGATGAATTTGACCAAATCCCCAGGGTTTTTTGCCGTCAACGGCCTGATTTCTGGATTGCCGATAAATTTTTGAAGGACATCCAGGTCGGCATCCCCACCGATCGCTATAGCAAGCCGAACAGCTTTTTTTCCCCACGGCTGGGCCATCAGCGCGGACAAGCCACCAGCGAAATCATCAGTCGGCTGTCCATCGGAGACCAGGACGAGCGCCGGCGGCAACGCGCGCTGCTCCATCGGTGGCATCTTCAACTGCTCCGCAACGAGCGATAATGCACTTCCCATGGAGGTTACGCCGCCGGCGGTTAGGTCGGTCCAGGTAAAATTATCGACTTGGGTCGGCTGACTTACATGCCATTCCGCAGCGTCAGAAAATTTGAGAGCTCGCACCTTGACGTCCGCGTTTGGGTTATCCTGTGCCACCATTTGCATCTCTGGCAACGCTGTGCGGATGGCATAATTCAGGCTATGGATCTTATCGCCCGACATAGACCCGGAACAATCGGCGATCCAAAAGAAGTGCAGCGGTCGGCTCATTAATTTGCCGCCTGGGCGGTGTTCGGTGCTCATTTTCCCTGTCCTGCGCGACCGCTGAGGTTAAAAAAGGTTACGTAGTCGCCATATTTTGGACGATATCGTTCGAGTTGTACAGCGGAAATTACCGAACACCGCAAGGCGACAGCTGCGATACGATGCAGCAGTCGCTCTGCTTGGCCTGGATCAGGCCGCGTCCTTCATCAAGAACTCGCGCCCGCGCATCACGCCGAAGCGCAGGTCGGCATCGAGCTTACCCGGCTCAGCTCCAGAGAGCTGCCTCCTCAAAAACGGAGGCCGCCCAAATTGGGACACGGGAGGGCGCGCCTATGGCGATGACGCCGTGCCGCGATAGACAGTGCAGCGCGCCGTCGCCGGCGCGCAGTCGATCAGATCTGCTCGGGCCGGTCGCCGTAGGGGTGGGTGATTATTTCCATCACGTGACCGTTGAGGTCGTCGAAATAGACGCCGCGGCCGCCGTGCAGATGGTTGATCTCGCCGGGCTTGGTGCGCCGCGGATCGGCGTAATACCGGACGCCCTGGGCGCGGATGCGGGCGAACGCCGCGTCGAACTCGGCGTCGCTGACAAGGAAGGCGTAATGCCCCGGCCGAAACTCTTCGCGCGTATCGAAATCCAGGGTCACGCCGTTCGCTGTCTTGACTGGGACGAAATGGCCCCATTCCGGCCCCGCCTCGAGATTGAGGATATCGGCGAGGAATTTGGCCGAGACCCATTTGTCCTTCGCCGGGATGATCGTGTGATTGAGTTCGACACTCATCTGGTCCTCCCTTCACGATTTGTCATTCTATCACGTCATCCGCCTAGGCGAGAAGACCTGGCGGTAGAGGCGGGCCGAGCTTACCTGCCGTGCCCCCGTCGATGGCGAGGCAGAACCCGGTCGGCGGTTTCGGCCGGATGACAGCTTTGGCGCCGACTAGGATACGATCGCTCTCGCCGCACGGATCGGACCGCCGGTGATGCCGCATTGCCGTCCGTTGCGCCGAAGATATCGGGCTGGCGAACCGGCCCGAGGCATGAGCCGCGCGCGATTTCTACGGCTCCTTGAGGCCGCGGAATATCTCGCCAACCACATGCTGCTGGTGGCGAAAGCGCTGGCCTCGGTGCGGCTCTGACGACGCTGTACTTGCAATTCGATAAGGAGGCCGAGATCGCACTCGGTTTGTCGCCGAAAGTCCATTCGTATGCCCTGCCGCCGGATCGGCTACCCTATGGGCCGGTTCGGTCCAGTTCGCCGTGTTCCTCTCGCCGATGTCGTCTTCGAGGACTGGTGCGGCCAAGCTTGCCGCAATCTGTAGTGCTTCGACTCTCTGGCCATTTCGCGCAGCCATGCGACCGCACCGAGGCCGAGCGGCTGCTGGATTGTGGTTTGCGCGATCAGCGGTCACAAGACTCCTGGCATCGGACGCAAATACGAGCATGTGCCAATGTCGAAAAAGTTCGACGCGATCGGCAAATTGCCGGTGATACGCCTCCAGGCGGCGTAGGAGCAAAAGACCGGGGCGAGGGATCGCCAGTTCTCAGCGGAGCAAAAGGCCGCCTTACCCTGTCACGCCGTCACCAACTTCTCGCCATAGCTCTTAGTTCAATGTCGTTTATCACTTAAACAGTTGAGGTAACCTTCCTCACAAATCAAGGAACGGATGATCGCTATCAAGAGGATTATCCAGAGAAACAGTTCCAACATGAGTCTCGATCGGTGGCTGTAGGTGCTCGACTGCAAAGGTCATCGTCTTACCTGTCTCAAGGACAGTCCGAATTACCCGCTCAAGAAGCGCGGATTGCGACGTTGATGTTCCGATCCACGCATGAGCGGCAAGAGTGATAAACTCCGAGTTACTCAGCCAGCGGCCAGCACTCCGATAGGTGAGAACTCTTCCCCCGCGCGGCCCCTCGGTAATTGGATCGCCAGCTAAACATTTCCAAAGTTCGAGCGGCAGATACATCCCTTTAAAGAGACCTTTGTCATCGGGATTGAAGATGATGCGCGGGCAGAACTTCAGAAAAAATGGGTTGTTATGCAGACGAAAGCTCCCGGGCGTTTGGCCGTCGGGCGCCTTACCGAGTTCCGCTAACAGACTCTCCATGCGTTCAATTTCATCAGCTAGACGATCATTCGGTTGCCATCGAAATTCGGGTCCATCGGATCCATTTTCCATAGCTTTATATTGTACCATAATGAAAGAGTGATATGTCTCGTTGTAATAGATCAGATCAGCTCCCGTTTGCTCTTCAAGGGGCAAGCGGTTCGCCATAATCACTGTCAGGCGGACGGCTGGATTCTCGCTGCTCTGAAATTCTCGCGCAGCGAACGGATGTGATCTAATAGCTTCAAAGCCTGGCAGGACCGAGAAGTCGGTCGCGAGCATGACGTTTTCTCGGACACGAACTTCTGGCAGCCCTTCCAGGAAAGATCGCGGCACCGTATCGCCCGGTGACCAAGCAAAAAGGGCTTCGGTGTCGATCCCGGCTATTTGAAGGGCTACACTGACGGTCTCCTTTTGAACAGCCAAGTTAGCCCGTCCATTTCGGGTCAGGCCTGCCAAACGCACTGCCCTCAGCTCAGAAAAACGCGCTAGGCGTCCAGTGAGATCGGGCTGTAAACCCAGCAGAATATCGACGGTCGCGCCGAGGCTCTTGGGAGGTAGTTTCCCTCCTTCAGCAAAGACACGAATAAGATGTGAACGCACTCGCGGAGGGGCACGCTCAACAATTTCTGTAAATTCGATTGGCCGAGGCAACTCCTGGAGGGATCTGATATTGAGGCGAACTAAGCCCGTTCCTGCAGAAGCTCCTTTCCAACCATCTGCTATGTGAGTAATTGCCTTACCTTCGAAACATCCGAAAACGATAAGCGGGGCACGCCTGCTATGATCAAATCGCGGAACCGGTTCGGCAACAGTTGGTCCCCCACGCCAAGTACTATGGACATTCTCGTCAAGAAGAATTTCCCGCCGTCCTTCCGGCACCTTTAGTACGTATGCCGCAGCGGTAATCATCGGTTAATAATTAGCAAAAAACGATGCCGCTTTCTCAGGGTTGCACCCGCGGCGGTCGTAGAGCTTGGTAGTACCCGAATCACGGTGCCCAGCGGCCTTTTGGACGTCCGCGAGTTGGGCGCCGTGGTAATAAATGTCGCCCGAATCGAGTGCGCCGAGTAGCCCCGATACGGCCAGAAATGGCGCACCGGATGCGAGGGTCGCATCAGCGTGGTCAAGCGGCGACACGGTCTCGATCGCAGCCGCTACAGGGGCGATGCCGGAATGCAGCGCTGGGTCGGCCTCGGCGTGATCGCTGATAATCTCGTCAACATCAGCCGCGTCATGGCCAAGCAGCCCGGGCAGTAATCCCTCGCTACCCAATCCCATCCAGTTCACCTTCCCGCCGGCATCGTCGGGCGCGTTTTTTGTTCTATGCCGCCCCCGTCAGATCCCTTGTGCCGTCTCCGAAAACCTGCTTTTTGCGCCGGAAAGTAGCTAAGCTAGGGGCGGGCCTCACCCATCAAAGCAGCCTTTCCAACACACCTGTAAGCTGAAGTGTTCGGCGCCAATGCTGGCGTTCGTCGTTTCCGAGCTTGCGCGCTGCGAGCAGGATAGCAAGCCGAGTTAATGGCGAAGAGTTGGCATACTCATTCCTGAGAGCCATTGCATCAGAGCGAGACCCATTTGCATATAGGGCCAAGGCTGCAAACCGACGAACAACATTGGATGGGTGTGTCTGAAAGATCCTCAAAATCTCGGTCGCACCACCCCAATTCGCAGAAGAAGCGAAAACATTCAAGACCCAAATTATGTGGTAATCAGGCGGCCACCGGCCACGAAAGGATTTCACGGATTTGAGAAGCCCCCGTGCTATCCGGCCCCGAATACGCCTAGGGCCGGTGTGAAAAGTCTGAAAAAAGCGGCTAACAACCTCGGCTATCGGGTAAAGATGCTCAATGTTGTCGAGTAAGACGCCAGCAATTTCCTCGCGTTGATCGTGAGACAGTCTTTCCAGTAAAGACGGATGGATTAAAATCGCAGTCAGCCGATCGTAGTCTACGAGGGTACGATCGGCTAGGGCGGTATTGATCAATTCACGAAAATTAAACTTCTCAAGCTCATTGAGCTCCTCTGGTGTGAGTTCGATTTCCTCATCAGAATATGCGCCAAGCCGGCTCGCGATTTGCATTAAACTTTCTAGCTCATCCTCAACGTCTTGCTCTGGCTCGGAGAAGAAAAGATTTTCAAAATCTTCCTTCGACAAAATTTTTGTCTTCACAGCGGAGAGAGTTAACCCATGATTATCAAAAAGACGCTCCGCCAAGCGAAAAAGGCGACGCTGCGCATCAACCTCGCTGCTGCAAAAAATCGTGTAATCGTCGACCCACCGGAGAAAATCTGCACCATCGGTTAGCAGGGCGGCGTCTACATCGATAAGAACGCCTTCCCCGAGAATCCTAGAGGCAAAAGGGCCAATCGGAATTCCGTAACTTGTCTGACCAAACAGATTCGGAATAAATTTTCGCACTAAAACTCGTGCCACTTCTTCTACGCGTGGTGATTTTGCTGAAGCTTGAATGACATTCTCGAGTTTATGTTGGTAAATACGAGGGTAGAAGTCGGCAATATCGGCAACAGCCACGAATTTTGTGCTCGCGCGTTCGGCCTTTCGGCGAGACTCGTCCCGAAAGTCGGCAAAGGTCGGCTGCGGTGCATAAAACCTATTTGGCTCATTGCTGGCTCTAAACGAAAATATCCGCCTGCTTCTGACAGGAATACGCTCGGCTTCAAGATCGTCTTTAACGATCAGTGTAAGTGCCGAGTAAATAATTAAGTCAACTGGGTGAAGCAAACAAACGGGCCTGACGGTAGCGCGTGATTTTGGTGCGAAAACTCGGCGAGATAGGCGGCATCGCGACACTACCGACCAGTACCAATCCAGTCTCTGCGTCGTATCCTTCTCGATCGAGCAAGCTGCCCTCGCGACGAAGCGTTGGGCACTGAATAATGCCGTGTAGTGGCGGGAATGGCCACTCACCGACCATGCTGAGCATTTGCGCACATACTCCCATCGGTGGGTCGATACGGACATGTCGATGCATACGAAGATCAAACCGCTGCCACATCGCCGACCGACCGAGAGCACGGCCCAACATCGCCTGATCGACGATCGCGATGCCGGGCACTGTCATGACCTCGCCGCTGGTGTTCTTGGCCGTCACCAGTGTGACCCGCTGAATTATCCGGTCCCTCTGATAAAACGGCACTTTGGCGTCAATCAGTGCCGCAAGGCCCTGATCGGCGGCGATGTGCCGCTCGCCGCCAGCGATGGTTATAAGACGATCTGGCGTATCGATGTAGTCAGACGGCGCATCACCTGCACTGACGGAATACGCCTCCGGCCACCGCCGTCGCGCATCGTCCGTCGCCTCCTGGGCTGTCAGCAAACGCCCAGATTTAACCGTCCTGATACCCTTTTTCGTGATAGCGCCATCCAGCCGGAATGGCACGACTTTAAAGGGATCGCTGCCCTTATTGCTCTTCGGGCTAGCGTTTCCTTCAAGCGCGTCGTTCAGGTCCTTCCCGGTGTTCGGACGTACCAGATTGACACGCCGCCCCTCATGATCGAATCGCCTTGCCGCCACCTGCGCGGCTTCCTCTCCCGCCGGATCGAGGTCGACCAGAATAAAGACCGTTGCGGCGAACGGCAGAGATGGTAATTCGACAGTCATTAGCCCTGAGGCCGAGAGCGCGGCCCAAGTGGGGGTGCCGGTGATCTGCTGAAATGATAAGCTTGTTTCAATGCCCTCCCCGATCGCGAGTTCTGGACCCGGCGCCGCGAGCCGTACCGCACCGCCGCGAACCGACCCGAGCATCTTCCTGGGGCTCGAAACTTGTGCCTTGCCCTCCCCATCGGCGCGCAGAAAGGTTCGGTGCAGCGCGGTGATCTGCGAGTTGGAACCCTGCACGGCGGCGACCATGCAGGCCATCAAGAGGCCGGTGTCACCGTGCTTCAGGCCGGGGTGGAACCGGATGCTCGACGGCATCTCCATCGTGATGCCGCGGCAGCCGAGATATGTCTCTACGTGGGTGCCCGCAGCCGGCCGGCAGCTCCGCCATGTTTCGAGAACATACCGGCGGGTGTCTTCCGCACTGCGCTTGCGTTTGGAGGCGGCTGGCGCCGGTTCGACGGGCCAGAAATTGCGCCGCTTCAATTCGTCGATGACGGCCTGACCGTCGCAACCGGTGTGGCACTTTACGAGGATACCGCGGTCGCCGTCGCGGATTGACAAACTCGGGCGCTTGTCATCGTGCACCGGGCAGCGCGCGGTGCCATAGCCGCCGTGCCAACGGCCGCCGAGATGCATGGTCAGGATCTGGGCTAGAGTCATTTTTCATTGTGCTGTCGTTAGCGCTTCGGGCTGCAGATCATTCCCGGCAAACGGCGAGAGCGAACGTCAATAGCAGCATCCTCATCGGCCGGGGTTTGCGGCGGCAAACCGCAGCCCGGTTTCTGCGTGTAAGCGCAGCGGATCGCCTTCATGAAATTCCAGGCTTGCCGCCGGTTCATGTGGTGGGTGTGGCGCCGGCCAAGGGGCACAGACGCAGCGGAGGAGTAAACCATTAGATCTCAATCCTATGCACATACCAGGCCGTGGCGCCGTTTGGTGCTCAAGCCCATAGAACATAAGGGGAACCTAAACGTCCTGACCAGGCTTGGGAGTGTCGCTGTTTTGCGGTAGCGATCTTCTCGATGTAGGCCAGCAAATCGGCCCGCTGTTGCAGCTCTTCGGTGCTGTAGCTCATAGGCATGCCGGAAACTCCCTTTCGTCGGCCGCATCTTGAGTCAGCCAACGTCAATAAACCGTCCAGATAATTACAGTTTAGAATCGACTATAAGCTTGTGATTATAATTCAAGGCTTACATTATACTTTGACTGACTGGAAAACCTACTGTTTAGGCGGGGCTAATTTCTGTGCGGCAGCACGGCCAAAATTCTATGAGGCAGAACGGCCGAAAACTCGGCACGGTTTTCGAGGGCTCGTTGGTCAGCGCACGGAGATGCGAACGGCGTTTTGCACATCCCGACGATCCAATCTCCGAATCCTCTTGCGATGAATTAGAGGATCTGCCCCAAGCGCGCGCGACGGAATAAGAAGTTAAGATTCCTGGTGCCAATGGGAGCGGCGCCGACCGTCAGCGCGGCGAGCCGATAGACCCGCGTCGCGGCCGGCGCGCCAGTCTGCGGGCTTCCTCCGTTCGAGCTGCCGGTTGACGTGGTGCGGCGGATTTTGCGTTTCGCCGGTGTTGCATAAAGCGCTGGCTGATCCGCCGCCGCTCAAGGCCGCGGGAAATCAAACGAGCGGGGAGCCGCGATTTGCTGCCGTTACACCGTTGCCACAATGAGCTTCACGCCAAATATGCTCCGGAGCAAGCCGATTACCGCCTGCGCCTATTGGCTCGCGGCGGTTTCCGCGTCGTAGGGTGGAGGTGTTACCATGCCTGGCGTCTTTCTAAGCCACTCGTCCAAGGACAAAGCCTTTGTTGGGAGACTGGCGGCGGACCTCGTTTCTCGCGGCGTACCGGTTTGGTTGGACTCTTGGGAACTGGAGACAGGGGATTCGCTGTATCAACGAATCTTCGACGGGATCGACGATAGTTCCTTCCTCGTGCTCGCAATTTCGCCAAACTCAAATGAATCGAAATGGGTTGGACGCGAATTGACCGCAGGCCTGGCGCAGGAGGATAGAATCGGGCGAACGGTGATCCTCCCGATCAAGATTGCGGAATGTCTAGTACCCCTGAGCATCGCTGATCGAATCTATGCCGACTTTACACAAGGATATCTTTCAGGCCTTGAGGCTTTAGAGCACAAGCTGAAACGCAGTGGGTCCATTTTCGGTGAAATACCTTTTAATCGGCAGCTCGTCCCCCTCCGTTTCGCAAGGCAGTTCTATTTGGAGCAGGTTGGTCTACAGTCGCGGTTCGATCAGTTAAGGTCTCAGCTTGCAAGTGGTCGGCGGCTCACTCCCGAGCAAATCGTTGTGGTCAACGATGAAGTCTATCTAAGCATGAGGGCGTCCTTTCTCAAGCTATTAGATAATCTAGCTAGTCTACCCTTTTATTCACCTGAGCTGGAGACGGATCTTTTGCAACGTTATGAGACCCTTAAAAATTATGAAAGCGCGCTCATAAAAGGCGTGATCGAAATCGCTCACGGTATTATAGAATTTGAAACTGCGAGCTTCTTTTCACTGACCGCTCATTGGTATTGCAAATGGCTTAGAAACGAGATTATTGAAATTTTCGCGCAGGTGCAGGAGGATGATAATTTACCGGATCTTCAGGAGAAGCCAATCGTCGACTGCATGAGTTGGGCCGAGCCTACGGCTACGTTCTATGGCATAGAGAAAGTGGAAGCTTTCGATATCTTCAACCGGCGCGACAGTTCATACATTAGAGTGTGGCTGCCCTCCAACTCGCGGGCCGCACAATCGTCAGTTCAGGGAGGGATTTCTTTCGCTGAGTACGCTGACGCCAGTCTCGAATTGATGTTCCGATTTGTTATTCCGCAAATGGTTGGCCGCAGCACCCTCGGTTATCAGAATGCTCCACTTGTCTGGAATTTTGATGAATGGTTGATTGGTCCTGCTTGAGAGAGCCGTCTCAAGGCAGAGCTACCAGCGGGAGGTGGGGCTTGCTTAGGCGACCCCAGCGAGGGATGGCAGTCAGAGCGCGCCCTTCCGACCTCCATATAGCAGATTCGGCGGCGACCCTTTTGTTCTGAAACTCAAGAAAAACGCACCAAGTAGTTGGTGAACCAACAGCGCGGGGCAACGACGAATTGCGGGCTAGGAACCGCGTGGCTTGGAATCGTTATTTAGGTCGAATGCGGCGGCTCCGGATTTTTGGACAGCGGGATAAGCTAAAGGCTGACCGGTCCAAAAGGATGCGAGACGTGGGCGTAAAGCGGAAGCAGCACGGCGCGGAATTCAAGGCGCGGGTGGCGATGGCGGCGCTTTCGGGGGAGAAGACCCTGGCGGAGCTGTCGGCGGAGTTTGGGGTTCATCCGACGATGATCAGCAACTGGAAGCAGGAGCTGGTGAAGCGTGCGGGCGAGCTGTTTGCGCGCGGGGCAACGGCGCCGGCGGCCGAGGATGCGCAGAAGGTGATCGACGATCTGCACCGCAAGATCGGGCAGCTGCAGGTCGAGTGCGATTTTCTTGCCGGGCAGCCCGCCATCTCCCGAGTGCTGCGAGGCGGGCGATGATCGCGCCGGAAGCGGGGCTGTCCGTAAGCCGGCAATGCGCGCTGCTCGGGATTGCGCGCAGCAGCTTTTATTACCAACCTCGGCCGGAATCTGCGGAGGAACTCGAGCTTCTGAAACGGCTCGACCGGATGTTCACCGATAATCCCGTCTACGGCAGCCGCCGGCTCCAGGTGGCGCTCTTACGAGAGGGGATTTCGGTTGGCCGCCGGCGCGTCCGGCGGCTGATGCGGAAACTCGGGCTGTGGGCGGTCAGGCCGAAGCGGAACACCAGCAAGCGGCATCCCGAGCACAAGGTCTACCCGTACCTTCTGCGTGGCAAGACGATCAACCAGCCGAACCAAAGCCTGCCCTCGCGAAAGCGGGGGTGTGGGCTGCTGACGTCACCTACATACCGATGCGGCAGGGGTTTTTGTACCTGGTCGCGATCATCGACTGGGCAACCCGACGGGTCCTGTCGTGGCGGCTGTCGAACACGCTCACTGCGGGGTTCTGCGTGGAGGCGCTGAGCGAGGCCCTTGCCCGGTTCGGCAAGCCCGGTATCTTCAATACCGATCAGGGGGCGCAATTCACCAGCCAGGAGTTTACCAACGTGCTGCGGGATCACGGGATCGAGATCAGCATGGATGGACGCGGGCGCTGCCACGACAACATCTTCGTCGAGCGCTTGTTGGTGGACCGTGAAGCACGAATGGGTCTACCTGCGCCCAGCGGCCAACGGCATCGAACAGAAGCGCAGCCTTGCCGAGTTCTTCGACTGGTATAATCTGCGGCGTCCGCACCAGGCGCTCGGCTGGCGAACACCCGACGAGGCTTACCTCGGCCAATCGACGGCTGCGACGGCACTGGCCGCCTGACGCCATGCCGAGGAGGTGTTGTGAATTTGTGGACAGTCGGCTGCGCCGATCCCCGCCTGACCGCGCCAGCGCGGTCCCCTATGGACAAGCCGGGGAAAACGCGATGCGTTTCCCCCGCCTTGCCCACAGGTCGGCGGCTGCCCACAAGCTTCACAGCACCCCGCAACAACACCGGATGAATTTGATTTCGGGGAGTGGTGAAACCAGCAGCCGGCTACCAATCTTTAGCTTGTTCCTCCCCGGAAGCTGTCCAAACAACCGGGACCGTCGCAGAAAACTCAGCGATGAGCGAGGTGCTCAGAGGTTGCGTCGCGCATCGGCTGGGCGGATTGTTAGGACACCGGGGACGGGTGCGCCAAATAATCTAACCCGCATCCGGTCGGCTGGTACAGGGCACCGGTACCCAAGACCCGGACGGTGGGGCAGGTCAATTTACAAATCGGCATGTAGCGCGCTTTCCAGATTGTCGAGGACCAGCAGATAGCGCTTGGCGCGCAGGGCCGCGGTGACCGCCTGCTGTTGCGCCGCTTCACCCATCAGGTCGAACGCCCGCATCGCGTCGGCCGGTAACGATCGTTTTCGACTAGATGGTTTAGCTCTTGGATGAGAGCGGCGGTTTCTTCGTCTGACAGTTCAAGGTGCATGGCTCCGATATGGGGTGACGGTTGCCCGGCGCGAAGGCCGCGGCAAGGCTACGAGCAGGTTCGCCGGTCCAAATGATTGCCTCGCCGGTCGTAACTGGCGGCCAGCCGGTCTAGCTCGCGTCGGCCAAACGGCAACCAGGTTTTGCCGGACGACTTCCCGGATCTGAACTGCCCAGCCGGCGGTAATCATCTCCGCACGGCGGCCTCGGGATCGGCCAGCGAGACGTGGCTTGGCAACTTGCCCGAGGTGGTGGAAAAAAGCGTGATGCCCGCACTTCGGAGAGCGCGAGACGATGGCAAACGATGAACATCTAGCCCTGTTACGTCAAGGAACCGCGATCTGGAATGAGTGGCGGCCGCGTGCCCCTGAAATTAACCCCGATCTCTTTGACGCCGACCTTAGCCAGGCGAAACTCAGCGGAGCAAACCTTCGCGAAACGTTCCTCATTCGTGGGAACCTCTGTGAGACGGATCTCAGCGATGCGGACCTCCGCCGGGCACAGCTCCACCAAGCAGACCTCCGGCGGGCAGACCTGAGACGGGTGGACCTCCGCGGAGCGTACCTCAGCCACGCGAACTTCAGCGGGGCGAACCTCAGCGAGACGGACCTTCGCGGAGCGCGACTAAGTGGGGCAGACCTCAGCGGAGCGAACCTTCACGTGGCGAGGCTCGATTTCGCCGACCTCGACAGCGCGAACCTAAGCGGGGCGGACATCAGCGATACAGACCTCAGCGGAGCGAAACTTCGTGGGGCAAACCTTGTGAGAGCGGAACTCAGCAGAGCGCTCGTCTTCCAGACGAACCTCAGCGGAGCAAACTTGAGCGAGGCACTGCTTCATGAGACGATCTTCACGAATACCAATTTGAACAACATTCTGGGGCTGAGTGAATGCAAGCATCTTGGCCCCAGCAGCATTGATTTTCGCACACTCTCTCAATCGAGAGATCTGCCCATTGCCTTCTTGCGCGGGTGCGGGTTGCCGGACAGCTTAATTGATTACCTTCCCTCTTTATCCGGCGGTGCGATCCAATTCTACTCTTGCTTCATCAGTTACTCGACAAAAGACCAGGTGTTTGTTGAGCGGCTTCATGCAGATCTGCAGAACAAGGGCGTTCGTTGCTGGTTCGCACCCCATGATCTTCCGATCGGCGCAAAGACTTGGGATGCAATCGATGAAGCCATCCGGCTCAGGGACAAGTTGCTTGTGATCCTGTCAAATGCGTCGATCGCCAGCGACTGGGTGGAGGATGAAGTAAACAAGGCTTATGCCGAAGAGCGGAATAGGAAAGATACGGTATTATTCCCTATCCGCATTGACGACGCCGTGATGGCTACGCCCGAGCCTTGGGCGCGTAAACTCCGCGATCAGCGGCACATCGGTGATTTCCGCCAGTGGAACGAGCCAGCCGAATACCAGAAGAGCCTTGAGCGGCTCTTGCGCGACCTGACGGCGAGGGGCGCCAAGTAGGTCAGCCCGCCACCTTTCGGCAAAAGGCCCTTCGCATTCTCTGCCGCCCGGCTCGGCCGCTCTGTCACCTCTCCGCGATCCGGGAAAACTCGGCAACCGGGCCGATGGCGCTTTCGCCGCCCCGTCTGCGCCGGAGGAGCGCGACCCGAGCCGGCGGCCCCGAGCTATGTCACGACGGGGTAGGTGATCGCCACCGGGGCGCGAGCAGCTCCCGGATCAACTCGGCGCGTTGGCGGAGGCGCCGCATCTCGGCGGGACCCGCGCGGTGGCGAGTTCGTGCTCGATCGTTTCCAGCATCCGCGGCAGCGCGACGGCGAGGGGGAGGAGCGGTCCGGTCTAGGTAGGGGGAGTTGTTCATTTTGGTTCCCGTGTTCGGCTTGATACGTCATCGCCCGCGGCGGCGCGGGCGCCCGGAGCTGGCACGCCTCACAGGAAATGGCGGCGACCGCGATGATCTTGACCAAGCTGTCACTCCCGCCTATTAGCGCGCAAGGCCTCCGTACTGCATTGTCCGGTTTGGGGAAAGGATCTTACGATGCAACAACTTGTCGAGCTTGCCGGTATGTTGCTGGCGGGCCGGAGCCGGGCAGCCGGGTCATGTTGCCATGCAAAGCGGTACGGTCACCACTCGGACGGGTGTGATGGCTGAACAGCATAACGATGCGGCGGGCCTGATCTGTGAAACCGGTGCGCGCCACAAAGCGGCTCCGAAATTGGAGGTGACGATCACTCCACCGAAGGTCAAGATCCCCGATAACTCCGAACGAGGAACGCGATTGGCCAAGGTCACGGTTCGGTGGAGCAACGGAAAGCCGTTCAGCGGTGAAGTGCGGCTAACGAAAAACCCAGGCGGCATCTGCCAACTGTCTGGCATGGAGCTGCAATTGGGCCGCGACACGACGAAGGGTGATGACTACAGTACTTCTGTGTGTACTGTGACAGCGGTCAAATAAGAGAACGGGACTGCGATGATCTTTGGCCTATCCCGTCGCCGCCTTTCCTTGCACTCGCTGTCGTCGCGTCGGCCGGTGGGCCGTCAAGCATTCTATTTGGCACGCGGCCAGTTCAAGGTCGGCTAGGTTCAACCGATCGATACACGACGCGCTGAATGACGGGTTTCGGCGCCGGGCGCATCGTCGCCTATCCATTCGAACGGTCCGCGCCGTGGGCGGGGAGATCCGCAAAGCCGTGTTCTCTTTTGATCAATGTGATCAGGCCGGACAATGCGGTCGCCGCCGCGCCGGCTGAAAGCCGACCACATCGTTCTCCGCCGTGCGGTAGGGCCTCCCTGTGCCTCGAGGTCTGAACAGCCGCTAACCGAGGGAGGCTTGGAAAAGCCTTGTCTCCAACGGCTCATCGTGGTCGTTCTTGCGTATCACCGCAATGCCGTCATCACCGAGCAGCAACCCCGCTCCTTGCGTTGCGGCCTGCGTGATCGGCGTAAAAATCGGTCGGCTCCTCTCATCGAGTTCGGAGATGAATTCCTCAGTACACAGCATCGTGCCGGGCGCGGCATGCGGCTCGATGCGCGCCGCGACACGGATCGCAATCCCTGCGCTTGGAACCCGAAGGCTCTGCCCGTCGTCAGCGTGCGTCGTCGAAAACGCGATGGCGCCGACCGCGGCGCCGAAGCGAAAATCCTGCGGCATCTGGAACCGTTGGAGCATCGCAGCGATAGCCTCTCGGCGGAGTTCTGCAATCTCGACGCCGACACACGGCAGGATCAGACCCGGCGCTACGAGGCCTTGTGCACCCATTACCGCATGCAGCCGACCCGCAACAATCGGGGCTTGGCGCACGAGAACGGTTCGATTGAAAGCCCGCATGGCCATCTGAAGCGGGCGATCGAGGACGCGCTGCTGCTGCGCGGCTCGCGCGATTTCGACACCCTCGAAGCCTATCGCCGCTTTGTTGACGAGATCGTCGGCCGGCGCAATGCTCGCAACCGCAAGCGGCTGGATCTCGAGCGCCCGGCCCTGCAAGCGCTGCCGGCGCATCGGACGACGGATTACGAGGAGACAATCGTCACCGTCACCTCGACCAGCGGGTTCACCCTCAAGAAAGTGTTCTATTCGGTGCCCTCGCGCTTGATCGGCCATCGCCTGCGCGTGCGGCTGTACGACGATCGGCTCGAATGCTTTCTCGGTGCGACGCCGCTGTTGACGCTGCGTCGCGGTCAGCCTCAATCCAGCGGAAAGCATGGCCACGTCGTCGATTACCGGCACGTCATCCATGCCCTGCGCCGCAAGCCAATGGCTCTGCTCAATCTGGTCTATCGTGAGCAGCTCTTCCCCCGCAGCCCCTACCGGCGCGCCTTTGAGGCGTTGCTGGCCGGCGACGGTGAAAAGCAAGCCTGCCGCACGATAGTCGGACTGTTGGCGCTCGCCCATAATCGTGCCTGCGAAGCCGAGCTCGCTGAGGCCATTGATGCCGAGCTCGATGGCGGAAGACTGCCCGATCTCGCCGCGCTCAGCCGACGCTGAGCAGATTCGGGGGCCACTCTCGGACCCTTCCGGATGTTCGGTTGGCCTATGGATGGGGCATGATCAAAAAGGACTTGTAGAGGTCATGTAAAGGCCGCTTAACAGAGCTTGGTGGCCTGAAGCATTAATGCTAATGCGCTTTCCTATTGGCGGGAGCCTGTCGTGGCCGCGGGCGGCGGCAGTTTCTGTGCCGAAATTGCGGCATACCGCCATCCATCCGGCGTCTTAGCGAGCGTGATCACCGCCCGGCCATGGATGGTGTCGTGGTTCTGTCCGACATCGCGAATTTCTAATTCGTCATTCGCAACAACGACGTTATCGCCAAGTGAGTTCGCGTCTTTAATTACGACGGTGAAATGGCCACCCTGGTTCTTTAACAACCCAGCGAAGGAGCGTTCGATCGCCTCACGACCTTGCGTCACCGTTCCGTCGAATCCCAGCAACATCGCGTCCGGTAGAAACAGCGCTGATATAGCTTTGGGATCGTGCGTGTTGTATGCGGCCATAAACGAGTTCACTACCGAGTTGGCCACCTGACGCGCCTCTTGGCGGGAGCCTGCTGTGGCTGCGGAAGGTGGTGGTTGGGTCTGCGGAGCAATTGAAACATACCTCCAGCCGTCCGGTGTCTTCGCTAGCGTGATCGATGCCCGGCCACTGATAGTTTTGCTGGAGTTCTGCCCATCCCCGACGATTTTGAATTCCGTGACTGCGACAACGGCGTCCTTGCCTGCGGGGATCGCGTCTTTGATGGTGATGGTCTCATGTCCACCGACGTTCTTGAACAGATCGGCCCATGAACGTTCGATCGCCTCGCGCCCCTGCACTATCGACGAACCGTTGGGCGGCAGGAACACCCCGTCCGGAACAAAGAGCATGGATATGGCTTTGGGGTCGTGCTTGTCGTATGCATTCACATACGATTCCACTACCGATTGGGCCACCTTGCTCGCCTCAAGACGCTCGCGGTCTGTAGAAGCTGATCGCTCGTCCGCAATACCCGCCCCAGAGAGATAACTAAGAGCACACAGGGCGATTACGCTTGCGAGCAAACCGTTTCTTACTAGCATTACCTTCCTCCCGTTGAGTTTTACAGCCGCCACCCTACCTTGCAGCCTGTGCGGGCGGGCGGGATCGGAACCGTTCCTGTCCTTGCCTATGCGTAACATTCAATATTCTACGCAAGTTCCAGGACTCTATGGCCGCTTTCCACCCCACGCTCACTTCCGACGCAGCGTCAGATTTTATCCGCTACCGCAGGAGGAACAGCAAGCTCAGTGTCGTGAGCATCATCTCGCGAAGATTATGCCGAGCGCGGTCCTGGCTAGCTCCCGGCGCGTCGGCAGTCGCGCAATCTGCTTCTGAAATGACCTCAAGATCGGATTCGATCGCGGCGAAATCGGTGCGCGCCTGATCCGCCTGCCGCAACGCGAGGGTGTGTATGTCTGACATAACGTTCGTCAGGCCAGCATGAGTTGTCCGATACGACTTTTCCGCCATGTCCTGGGCGCTCAGGCGCGCCTTGCATCCCTGTCCTCGCCCGCCAGATGTCCAGGTCCGATAGCGTCATTGGCGTAATTCGGTGACCGGGAGTATCGTGGGTGCGACCAGCAGGGACGCAGAACATCGCAATGAAACCACTCGGCACGCATCAGTCAAACTTCACCTATGCGCGAAACAAGTATAACAAGTCCGACGATCCCGATGCTAAGATAAAATATGCTCGCTATATGGCAAAGTATTTGAACGAAGGAAGAAACGACGGTTTTACTACTGAACAAATTACCCATGGGACCGACTATCCTGCTGAAGTAGATAAGGATATTCCGGATCTCGGCTCGGAAAATCTTCCGGTAATACCGGAAGAACAGGCCAAGAGAGAAATCGCGGAATCCGTAGATACGAGCGGTGTGATCCGCGACGGAGAAGGCGGATCAGCCGTGTACGCATACGGGTATGTTTGCTGCCCGGATCGACTGAAGGTCGGTTATGCGACCGGCGACACCGTGCAACGAATTGCTGACCAGATCGGTACAAGTACCCCCGATAAGCCAGTTCTTTATATCGAGATCAAGACCGATGATTGCCGCGCGCTTGAACGGGCAATCCATGCGGTTTTGCGGGTACGAGGCCGCAAGATTGCGGGCGGCGGCGATGAATGGTTTAGGGCGACCCCCGATGAGATAATCGCGATTTACCGGTTCATATGTGAACCGGCCTCGACGGCGATCGCCGCTAATTAGCTGTCGCGGTTAGGCAGCCTCGACGCGCCGCCGAAAGGGGGGATAAGCCTAAACACCATTCCGCTACGCCTATACTCGCTGTCCCAGCGCGGGAGTCGCGCTACGGATACGGTGGTGACCGGGGAGCGGCGCTCAAACGAAGAAACCCCGGTGGGGGAAACCGGGGTTTCGTAAGCGGACGATCGGAGGGGTGTGGGGGACACCCGTAGATTAGGATCGTCCTAATTAACCAACATCATCGGAGGCGTTGCGGTTCCGCAACACGCCGCGCCTCCGTGTCATCCTCGGGTTCGTCCACCGCTTCAGCCGCAGCCTTTTCGATCAGACCGGGAAGTTCACCGGATCGCTCCAACTCGACGATTTTTTCGCGGATCTGGCGTCGCGACCGGCACATGAAGCTGGCGATCTCCTCGACCGGATCATTCAGCCTGATGCAATTGGCGAGGTCCAAAAGATCCATCTCGGACCATTTTTCACGGGAATTCATGTCGGGCCGGTTTTCAACGTCCTCGTTCATTCGCGTTTCCTGATTTCTTCGTCACCCAGCCTAACGCCAATCGCATTCTTGTTGCGCCGTCCGCGGACTCGCCGCCAATGGTTAACCGACCCATCTGTGGGTCATGATCCTTGACCTAACCGAAGAAGAGACTGCCGCGCTGGCCCGGCTACTGACCAACACCATAGACGCCGATCGTTATCCGCTCTCGCCGCGCATTCAACTCTTGAAGGGGATACTTGCCAAGATCCGACCGGAGCCGGAACGCCAACCGCTCCCGCCGCTGAAGCGTTACGAGCCGCCGCGCGGTGGACGATACCGCAGACGTGTTTAGGTGAAATCCAAACCCAGCCCACCGATGACGCTGGGCAGTGCGGCGGCTGCGCATGGTCGGTTGATCGTGTGGTGCAAGGCGTGCCAATATCAGGTTGAGCCCGATCCCGCCGAGATGGCCAAACGATACGGCCCCGAGACTCCCATTCCCGACTGGCGTAAGCGTCGCCGCTGAGGCGGCTAGAGCGGGCAAAGCCCGCGACGGCTCGTCTGTTCACTTTGCGGGAGCCGCACCGTTGATATGGTGGTGACCCGGCGAGCGACGGTGAAAAACCGAAGGTTCGAATCCGTCTCTCGGTATCCCCTAAACTCCCTCGAAACCCCTTGAAAACTACCATTCCTGGAAAGGGCCGTATCCGGTTTAGTAGCAGGGTTTAGTAGCAAAAATGGCCCTATTTCGGGGCCATCTCAGCATCGAAATTCCGGCATTTATATACTTGCCATAATAGCCGGATCGGTTAGCCAAAGCGTCGACAGGCTGGCGTTATGATAGGGACGTGCTGTGAGCATGGCATGCCCGTGTCCCGTTTGTCACCGCTTACGACGAGTGATTTCTGAAGTTAGCCACCATGTACGGCAGGATATTGATCACGGCGCGAGCATCATCATCTCCGAGGATAAAAAAAAGCGGCCAATCGATAGCGCCTCCCCCGATCGGCCAAATACGGCGCGAGAGATTCGCGAAAGTGCCAACATTAAAATCCACATCCGGAAGGTCGTCGCCGATAACCAGAGCGGCGAGACCTCCGATACCGAAGAAGGTCGATTCAACGTAACCGGAGAATTTTTCACCTGGGCCGGTGACGGGCGTAAAATCTAACTTTCCGGATCGTTGAAAGAACGCTAGATCTCGAAATTCTGTTCCAGCATAGGATGCTATCCATACCTCCCATTCATTAGGAGGTCGCCGGTCTTTCATCATAAGGTTGCGCTGTGGCTGGCTTACGAGACTTCTGGCGCGGTTTCTCAAATCGCCAACCATGGCAATCTTGCATAGCCACGTAGCGAGTGCTTTTTGCATTTCCGGAGAAATGGAGACGCGTTCACCCCGAATGATTGGTGGGGCTACAGCTTTTGCCGCGTCGTCGATAGCGCTAACCCATCCCGAATTGCATGTCTGGCAAACGGTGCGAATCTTTTTCGTGCCTGAATGCCCCTGCTGCGGGATGAGCCTGTACGGGCCTTCATCCGCTATGCCCAAAGTATGGGTATCATCAGGGGAGCGCGGGAAGAGATCCCGTAGCCAATCGGAGAATAGATGTTCCTTTGACATCCCGGGGCCACCACAGAAAATGCAACGCCCTGG
Organism: uncultured Alphaproteobacteria bacterium; assembly: GCA_963812675.1. Taxonomy (GTDB): domain Bacteria; phylum Pseudomonadota; class Alphaproteobacteria; order ATCC43930; family CGMCC-115725; genus AP-15. Next base: position 406,243 of record CAWEWR010000011.1, read on the forward strand.
CCGTTTGAGATTTTGCCTGCGTGGCTTTTTGCCCATAGGATTATTCCGATAACCGGAGAATTAGACCAATATAGCCCCGAGGAGACGGCGCGGTTAGTCACGGGACCCCGCGAGCGGCGTCCGATTCGCCACCCCGTATAGCGAGGGTGATCGCTACTTCCTCTCACCGCGCATTCAGACGTTGCGAGAGATTCGCAGCATGGTCCGACCTGAAGCGAAACGCGAACCGCTCCCGCCGCTGAAGCGCTACGAGCCGCCGCGTGGCGGACGATACCGCAGACGCGGTTAGATGAAATCCGAACCCGGCCCGCCGATGACACTCGGGGGCGCGGCGGCTGCCCATGTGCGACGGGATTAAAGCGGCGGACGTTCTGGGACGGGGTCCTCTTTCCAGTCGAACGCGATGCTTCGCGGTAAGAGGGGGGTCATCAAGTCCCGACCGTGCTGGTCAATCTCAGTGTTTAGAATGTGCACCACATCGACATCGGCTCTTCGCAACAGTCGATCTCGGCAAACATCGTGAGCATACCCTTCCGGCTCATTGCCATCGATCTCGACGGCAATCAGCTTAGTTCCCGTCCAAAAACCGAAATCTACCCGGAAGTTGTTTTTTGGCTCGAAGCTCCATCGTGGGTCCAATACATCCTCAACATATAACTGCATCTGCGGAATTGGCATAAGAGCATTATATCTACCAAAGGAGTCTTTCTTCACAAAGGGCGATTCTTCTTTGAGAAACTCAAAGTACAGTTTCAAAAATGTGGCTTCGGATCGTGTCGCATCGATAGGCATATGTTGTGCGATGGTGTGGTGCATGAAATCCAACATCGCCATCACATCGTCACCCGTTGGCGAACTCCGCTCACGACGAAACACACTGAAAAAATCCAGCAACCTAAGGGGTTTCTTTTCGGCCACGTTTATGTAGACGCAAGGGATATCCGCTCGCAAATAGATCCCATTTGCTGCCACCGCTGCCAATGTGATCTTCTGAAGATCGAACTTCTTAGCTGTGCCAAAAGGGAGGATCAGATGATCCTTGATTTCAATGATATTCCCCAATCGCATTTTGCGTTCCCCTCCCGTTGAAACCACTGCGCTTCCATGACCAGAAGAGCAGCGCTACATCGTCAAGGCGAGTCAGACAAGAGGATTGGAGATCGTTTGCATCTTTTGATGCGAAAGTCCCACCATCAGGCTGAACCCGATCCCGCCGAAATGGCGCGACGATACGGCCCCGAGACTCCCGTTGCCGACTGGCATAAGCGGCTGGGCTGTCCCCGTTGTGCGAGCCACGATATAGACAGGTCGTGACCGGCGAGCGACGCTGAAGCGAAGAAATCCCGGTACCTGAGCCTTCCCGTTGACCATTTCTTATTCTGACTATGGACCGATGCTGTTGAGATTTTTTCGTGATCCAGGAACGTTGAAAATGGAATCCACGGTGCGAATCCCCGTTTTTATGGACCCTCTCCTCCAGCCAGGGGCAGTCGAGAGAAAACGAGAGGAGTACCGAGACCAATATCGGCGGGGACCGACCGCGTTCTTGGTGCCCACATCATCGGCCCCAACGCGGAAGAGGCAGTCAACCTGTTCGGGCTCGCGATGCGCCTCGGGCTCAGCACACGAAATCTTCGCCGAGTCGTGGCGGCGTATCCATCCGAAGCGTCGAACCTGGCCTACATGCTCGAGTGAGAGGCTGTTTTCCATGAGAGCGGAGCAAGGCTGCTCGAAGGTCGAGAACAGGAATCTCGCGCGCCGCTGTGGCGGTGGCCAGAGCGCCCTGAATCCGCGGCGGCTGACGCTTTGGTCGAGCTCGAATCCGAGCAAAGCTTTCCTGCCAGCGATCCGCCAAGCTGGACGAGCGCACGAGTTGGTGGACCAGCCCATCATAGGAGAGCCGACATGTCATAAACGATGTATCCGGCCTCGTCTTCGAAGATCCGCGAGTACAGGCGCGAACTCGCGCCCGAGATACACGCGGCGTGGGACGCGTTCAGCGAGCGGGTCTTCGCCGGCGGCGCGCTACCTACCAAGACACCGCAGCTAATCGCGGTGGCCGTTGCCCACGTCACGTTCTGGTTCGGGCGGCTTGCGATCAAGATGGGTTTTGTCATCGCCGATGATCGCAATCAGCCCTGTAATTAGAGCAGGGATGGCAAGTTCTGGTTGGAATATAGCAAGAGCTATCAATCCGATCCCAGCGAGGGTGGTGGGCTGAGGAGGCCACACTGTGAGGTGCGAGAGGTCAAGACCATGATCAAAGTCACTCATGACTTTCAGTCTCATAGCGGCGAAAATTATTTCCATCGTAGGGTCACGACACCTGCGCTTCCAGCTTCGAAACGCTAGGCAAGGCTCCCGCACCCAGGCAGCCCTCGGATCGCTGCTCGCATTCGCTTGAAATGTCTGCTTCCAGGGTTTCCGATGCCGGCCCGGCGCGAGCAGTAGATCTGGTATAAGGCCGGGGTCGGCCGCGGGGCTCTAGGTCAGGTAGCGCGCGCCGATTTTGAGCAAGAGGGACCGAGGGTTTGCAGACTCGCCGCTGGAGGAAGACGGATTCGAACTCTTGGTCCCGGTTGTGAAATGGCGGCCTCCTCGGGAAATGGAACCAGGGCTATGCCGCACCGGCCCTCATTTTCAGCGCCGGATGATGGCTTTGGAGGGAAGCTTCCGATTTTCCCACTCGGCACGCTCAAGCTCGGGGATCTTCGTCTCCGTCTCGGGATACCCGAGGCAGAGGTGACCGATGAGGTGCCAGTCGGGGGGGACATCAAGAATTTCGGCTATCCGTGCGGGATCAAGGATGGAAACCCAGCCGAAGCCAATCCCCTCCGCACGGGCAGCTAGCCACATCGTGTGCACCGCGGTGACGACTGAATATTCAATCATCTCCGGAATAGTCCGCCGCCCTAATCCATTTCCAACCCCAGTACCGCGATCGGCGAACACGGTCAGTTGAGCGGGTGCCTCCTTGACGCCTGCCAGCTTCAGCTTGGCATAGCGGTCACCAAGGGCGCGCGGATGAGACGAAAGCGCCTCCGCATTACAGGCCTCAAACACTTCAGCGATAGCACGCCGTCGCGCCGGATCGTTGACGATAACGAACCGCCACGGCTGGCTTAGGCCGACCGAGGGCGATAAGCAGGCAATGCGGATGAGACGTTCGAGCGTTCCCGGCGGAAGTGGATCGGGTCGGAAGCGTCGCACGTCGCGTCGCCAAGTAAACAACTCGAGGAGGCGTGTTCGGAAGCCGTCATCAAAGATTATCATCAAGGTTCCGTTATGCGTCGGGCGTGTTCACGCGCTCCTCGCAATCTCCGGCGCGATAGGTTCAATGCTTACCGGTCCAGAAGGCCGCAGGCGCGCAATCGTGCGGGCAGCATCTGCTTCCGTGGGAAATGGCACTGCATCTGTCTTCTGTCCCCAGGCAACGGTGGGGAACCTGCGCGTCAGCCAGACTGAATGTCCGCCGGGATAGGAAACGCGAATCACGAACATAGCTAATCTCCCTGCTTAGGTCATTTACAAAACAGCTTTCGTACCGCCATGCTGGGCGTGGTTGCGAAGCGGTCTGGGAGCACATGCGCGGGCACATCCGCCGACGCCTCGCGAAGCCAAACCGCCAGGCTCCGGTGTCAACGCGCTGCCGCGGCTTACGGTCGTGCCAATCGGGGCTGACCGGAGGTTCAAGGCCCATCCCTTACAGGCGCAATCGATTTTACGGAGGCGTTCGCTCTCGCCGGCAGCAAGCGGCGTAAGCATTGAGGGTGAATTCTAGGCCGAAGCTCAGCCAGCAGGCTCGATAGCGTACTCGGCCCCAGGCGACCAGTCCTCCAAAGGGCGGTCTCCGGGATAACCAGACACGGGATATCCGTAACCGGAACCGGGAGGGTATGCCGGGCGGCTCGGGTATCCATAGGCCGGGGGACCGGAGTAGGCGGGGTATCGCGAGTTGCTCGGCAATTCATACCCCGGGGGACCGGAGTAAGCGGGTCCACCCGAGTAGTCTGGGTATGCGTAGCCCGGAGGACGGGAGTAAGCGGGGTATCCCGAGTAGTCCGGATATCTATAGCCCTGCTGCGCGTAGCCCGGATACCCGTAACCAGGAGGTCCGTAGGCTGGGTAGCCGAAGTAGGTGCCCGGTGGGGGTGGAGGTGTAGAAGCGACTCCCCCAAATATCCCGGTTGCCCCTCCGATCGCTGCTCCGAGGGCGGCTCCCGGCCCGCCACCCGCCGCTGCTCCAATCGCAGCACCAGATGCCGCCCCGAATATGCCTCCGCCAAGCCCGCGTTGAACGGGATCATAAGGGTTTGTGCAGGCCGAGAGGCCCACCGCAAACGCGGCAATCACAAAGAGCGCAATTCGGGTCATGATCGCTCTCCCTTAGGGCGTCGACCGAGGCGAACTGGCAACGACAACGGATACAACGCACCCTTTCTCTCGGCGAATCCAGGGGCAGATGTTCAAAACTCCCTGGCTGAGCGTGTGCGTGGCGATCTCGTTGAGGCGGCGTCCGCGTCGGATATGGCTCACCAGAAGGTCTCAGAATGGTTTACAGACCCTCTGATCTCTCGCCCGTTCGGGCTATAATTGATCGGGGAGGTGTCGAACCTTGGAAGCCCATAGGGTCGAACGAAAGTTCACGGCGATCTTCGCGCCGGATGTCGAAGGGTACAGCCGCCTGATGGGGCTGGATGAGGTCGGCACCCTCCGCACCCTCACCGCCTACCCGTTGTGAACCGGATAAAGGCCACCCTGGCGCGGCTGGGGATACGCAACTTCAAACCAACCCTGCGCAAGGCGGCCAAACTCTGTGAAAGGCTTAGCCGCGAGACCGTTGCGCCGGATGAACGCCTTGTCGGGGGCGGCGTCGGGTGTGTGCACCATTGCCCCGGCGTCGCCCCCCGACGGGCTCGGCCCCCGGAGGAGCGGCCAAGCCTACTGACAGTTTGAGAGTCGCCGGTTTAACAAGCCATAAATGATTATGTTACCTCATTGCGTTCTCCCTCTCACACCGTTCAGCGCGTCGGCAGCCAACCATGATCAAGGAAGTCCGGTTCGTGTAGGCTGGCCCGCTCCGGCGAGCTGTCAGCGCTGAGGCCTCGTTCGAACGCGCCCCAACCACTGGCGAGGTTCTCGCCTCGCAGCAAAATTTGAACGAGGAAGGTAGCGGCAGGTATGATGCCCGGACCCGCCGTTTCGTCGGCTAATGCGGAGCGGCTCCTCCGATCCACCGCGGCCGATCGCGCTCGCGGACGGTAACGATGAGCTGTGCCCCTTTGCCGTCATTGGCCGTGGACGACCCGATCGGCTCAAGTCGGTGGATTTCGGTCGTTCGCGGCTACGGCCGCTTGTGAAGGCTGACGGGTCCGGCCTGGTATGCCCCGAAGCGGTCGCCCGCGATACTGTCAGGCCGCCAACTCTGGGAAGGTTGCTGTGGCACCGGCTTTTGGCAGCTGCGATGCGGACGGCATCCTCTTCCGAGGAAGGCGACAGAAACAAACCAGGTCGCCGGAAGCGCATCAATGCCTCCGGAAAAGTTCGAGAGCCACCCGCAGGCTCCGCACGCTATAGCCCGATGCAGCGCGTGCAGAAAGCGCCGCTGTGCCGCTCGGATACGGCTAAGCCGCGCGGGCCGGGCTTGGCATCGCGCCCAGCAGATCGCGAACCGCCGCGCCGATCGCAAAAAGACCGGCATCCTGGCCTACAAAGCCCATGATCTGCAGGCCGAGCGGCAGCCCCTCGGCCGACAATACCGGCAGCGACAGGGCCGGAATCCCGAGCATCGAGGCAGGCACGTTGAAGACCGGATTGCCGGTCGAGCGGAGCCCAACCGGCGCGGCACCCGGCGCAGCGAGCGTAATCGCCGCATCGTAGCGACCCGCGAGGCGGGCATGCACCTTCCGATTGCGCTGCCGGCGCGCGATCGCCCCGCCGTAATCGGCCAGGATCATCGCCTCGGCAGTAGCCAGGCGATCCAGCGCCGATTGACTGAGCTTGCTGCGATCCCGGTCGCGATAGGTGTTGAGCGGCCAGCGCCCCTCCCACGCGTTGATCTGACGCGTCAGCCCCGCCGCGTCGGCGATCGCACCTTCGACCTCCTCAATCGCGGGGTCGGCATGATGATCCGCGATGGCAATCCCGGCTTCGGCAAGCCGCGCTACCGCCGCCTCGAAGGCCCGCCGGGCTTCCGTCGAGGCGTCATCCCAGCCGACGGTCCGCAACAAGGCGAATGCACGAGGGCGCTGCGCCGGCGGCGGTTCGGGTGGCCCTTGTAGCCCGGGATAGCCCGGATCGCCGCCTGCACGCTCGACGATATTGATCGCCGCAAGCCACGCGTCTTCGAGCGAAGAGGCGAGCACGCCGGTGCAGCTCTGGCTGAAGTAGTCGTAGCTGCCCCCCCGATTGATCCCGCCGACGCTCGGCTTGAAGCCGACGCAGCCGCAAAAGCTGGCCGGTCGCAGGATCGAACCGACCACCTGCGTACCGAGTGCCGCCGGAATCATGCCGCAGGCCACCGCCGCGGCGGAACCGCTGCTCGATCCGCCCGGTGTGCGCGCGCTGTCCCAGGGATTGCGAGTGCCGCGCGGCTCGGTCGAGGCAAACTCCGTCGTTACCACCTTGCCGAGGATCACGGCGCCGGCCTCACGCAGTGCCGCGACGCTCGCCGCATCGCGCCCAGTGTGACAGCCGACAAACAGCGGTGAGCCCTGTTCGGTCGCCATGTCGGCGGTTTCAATGATGTCCTTGATGCCAAGCGGCATCCCATCGATCGGCGACAACGGGCGGCCGGCACGCCAGCGCTCGGCGGACCGGTCCGCCGCCGAGCGCGCTGCGGCAATGTCGTGGCAGACAAACGCACCGACAGCCGGTTCGAATTCCTCGACGCGAGCGAGACAGCGCTCAAGCAAGTCGCGCGGCGTGGCCTTGCCGGCCCTGAAATCGGCGGTGGCGCCGACAAACGAGATAGGCTGCGGTGTTGTCATAGTAGCTACTCCGGTTCGCCTTCGATGATGGCACTGTGCACAAACCGCGCCCCGTGCGGCCGTGCCGCGTCAGCCGTGGCTTACAACAACTTTGCCGAAATGTGCGCGGCTCTCGAAGTGGCGGTATGCGGCCGGCGCCTCTTCGAACGGAAATACCCGGTCAATGACGGGGCGCAGTCGATGCAATGCGATTGCCCGGTTCATCGCCTCGAAATCGGCTCGGCTGCCGACGCTGATCGACCCGAGACTCATGCCGCGGCCGCCCAGGAGGAGTGGGTCGAGCATGATACCGGATCGCGACAGGCTCGATCCGGATCAGGCTGATATGTCCGCCGACGGCAAGGGCTTTAATGGAATTGGTCAGCGTACCCGGTCCGCCGATCTCGACGACGCAGTCGACCCCTTTGCCGCCGGTAAGTTTGAAAATTTCCTCATGCCAGTCCGGCGTCTCGACATAATTGATCACGGCCGCCGCGCCGAGCGCCTTGAGCCGTTCGGCCTTTTCCGCCGAAGAGGTGGTCGCTATCACCTGAGCGCCCAGTAGCCGCGCGAATTGCAGCGCGAAAATCGAGACCCCGCTGGTCCCTTGAGTCAACACCGTGTCTCCGGCGGTTACGCCGCGTTGGAGGCGGGTCAACGCCACCCAGCCGGTCACGGCGGCGCATGGCAGAGTCGCGGCCTCCTCGAACGACAGATCGTCCGGCACCGGGACGGCCGCCTCCTCGCTGACCACCGCATACTCCGCGAGCATGCCGTCGAGATTGGCGCCGAGCCGGTCGGTCAGGTAATCCGCCTTGATCGGGCCGCCAAACCAGCGCGGGTGAAAACAACCGATGACCCGATCTCCAACCGCGAACCGCGTGACGCCGTCGCCGAGCGCGACTACCTCGCCGGCACCGTCGCTGAGCGGCACGACGCCCACCTTGGTCGGACCGCGCCCGCCACCCTTCAGTACCATCAGATCGCGGTAGTTGAGGGAGGTTGCGCGAACCCGAACGAGAATTTCCCACCTACCAGGCTGCGGATCGGCGCGCGACTGCAACAGGACACCGTCAACGCTGCCGAAATGATCGATACAATAGGCTTTCATGCCATCTCCTTCGACATTCGTGATCCTGTGCTTCGCGATCTGCCGCACTAATCAACGATAAAGAGCTCTGCGCCGGTTTGCGTGACGAGCGATGTGGGGCGTCGCCGTCGTCGGAGACCTGATAACTCATTCCCGGCAATAGCCATCGTGAAGTTCGGTTATCGAGTTCGCCCTCGAGAACTTAAAGGACATGTCCTAGATCGCGCCAATGATCCGCGCGGTAGGTTGCCGTGTATTCAACCTGGCGCACCCGCAAATCGCCGATGGTGAAGGTGCGCCAGATCGCTTGTCCGGTCACACCGGGATGCACGGGTTGGAGTAACACCGGACCAGTTCGTCACCGTAAATGGCTTTGGAGGTATTTTCATTTCGGTGTTCCTGGGTGGGTCTTGTTCGCTGAGCTTTTCGCCCGGTTAGCGTGCGGCGTCGATCGCGCCACGGTCAATGGGCATCAGGCAGAGCGGCGGCTGCAGTCAAACACCGGCCGGCGGCAGATCATCCATGATAGCGCGCAGTCTGGAGTCGGTTTCGGGCTCCATGCTGCTGTGCCCGGCGGTAGTGATAAAGTAGTGAACCTCGTTATTGCCCGCGCCGCGCAATGCCCTTACCAGGGCTTCTGCCTGGTATAGATGACACACCCTATCGTAGCGACCATGTACGATATGCACGGGGATATCCTTGAGCCTATCAACATGGTCGAGAATGTAGTCGTTGTCCCGGTTTGCCTCGCCGGCTGCACCAAGAAACCCGCCATTTATCATGTAGTGTATTAAGATCCTTGCGGCGGTCAGTGCATACTTTTGATTTGGCTGGCTTTGGCTGTTTTCATCGCGGTTCAGGCGGCTGGTGGTAATTTCCCAGGCCGTGCAAGCCGACGCCACTTTCAGCAGGCGTTCCCGATCGGCGTCGTTCTGCGGGGACACCGCCAAAGCCTTCGCCAGCCCCTTGACGACATCGCGCCGGTCTTCCGGTGGAATCTCTCCGACGAAATGCTGCCACGCCGTCGGGAAATCCAGATAGGTACCGGGTACCGGCATCGCGAGTGGGTTCGCCGCGAAATCGGCGGCATTGCCCTGAAGGAAATAATCGACATCCGCTCTCCGACACAGAAAGACGCTTCGTAGAATAAGGGTCTGCACTGTTTCGGGATGGGCTATGGCGTAAGCCAGGGCGAGCGTACTTCCCCAGCTACCACCGAAAACATGCACTTTGCCGAGGATGTTCAGCTCCCGACGCAGTTCCAATACGTCTTGGATGAGATGCTGAGTCGTATTGTCGGTAAGGGCTGCCGACGCGTCGTCGTCGCTCGCGCTGGGTGTACTCTTTCCGCACCCGCGCTGATCGAAAAGAATGACCCGATATCGCTCCGGATTAAAAAAGCGGGCAGAAGAGTTATGACATCCAGCGCCCGGCCCGCCATGCATGAACATGACCGGCTCGCCGTTTACCGAACCGTATTCTTCCCAGTAAATCCGGTGCTGCGAATTCCCATGAACGGCAAGGTGGCCGGATTTGTTGCAAGGTGAATTTGGATACCGGTTTGTACTTGCGTCGTCTGGTCCGGCAATCGGAGTGAGTGCATCCACGGAGATGATTTTATGAAAGGGTTGCGGAGATAGGGTAGATCGCGAGCGTGGCAGAGCGGGTGACAGCCTCGGGCGCGCGCGGTCAGCCTGTCACCTTACGACAAAATGGCGATCGAGGTCGTCGAACTTGACGGGCATCGCATCGGCGGTTTTGTCGTAGCCTATGGGTCTCCGGACGTTTCGGCGAGCGCCTCCGGCCCGTAGCCGGCGGCTTGCCGTCTGCCGGTTTGCGTGCGGTCAAATACGTCGTCCGCCAGCTTTGGGAGCCCTGCCATGACGCCGCGCCGCTACGGTCCGCTTGCTTATGTCCCGATCAACCGCCGCCCGCCTCTGGCTTGGCCGAGCGGCGCTAGGGTGGCGCTGTGGGTGAACCCGAATGTCGAGTTCTTCGGCCTCGACGACGTGATGCCGAGCAACCTCAACGACCGCGTGCCGCGCGACCAGGCCAAGATCCCCAACGTGCGCAACTGGGCGGTGCGTGATTACGGCAACCGCATCGGCGTCTGGCGGCTGATGGAGGTATTGAGCCGCTACGGCATCCGCGCTAGCGCCGCGCTGAACAGCGAGGTGTGCGACCATCACCCGGAAATCATCGAGGAGGGCGGCAAGCTCGGCTGGGAATGGATCGGCCATAACCAAACCAATGCGTTGCGCCTGATCGAGATGGACCCGGCGGGGGAGCGCGCGGCGATACGGGCGACGATCGATAGCATCGAGGCGGCTTCCGGCACGCGCCCGGTCGGCTGGCTCGGCGCCGGTCTAGCGGAGACCTGGAACACGCTCGACTATCTCGCGGAAGCCGGCATCCGCTATGTCTGCGACTGGGTCAACGACGACCAGCCCTACCTGTTCGAGATCGGTACGCCGCCGCTGATGTCACTACCGTATTCGGTGCAGACCAACGACGTTCCCGCCTATTTCGAGATGAAGGTGTCGGTGCCCGAATTCGAGGCGATGCTGAAGCGCCAGTTCGATACGCTGTATCGCGAGGGCGAAACCGTGCCGCGAGCCTTCACCGTGCTCGACCCGCACACGCCCGCAGTCGCCAGGCGCAGCAACGGAGACCTTTCAGGTTCGCACGCAACTCACCGCTGGAGGAAACCGGATTCGAACCATCGGTCCCGCGGAAGACCCCCGCCGTCGTCGTGATATCGGGTCCTGTCGCGCCGCCTTCTCCGTTGCGGCAAGGAGAGCCGACACGAGCCCCTCTCTCGAAACCTTGGTCGTCTCACGCGGTACTGACGGTTCGATCCGGCTTGTTCCAGCGGTGAGTTAGACGAGTTCTGAGGGCTGCGGAGTTGGTTGAGGAACCTGCCGCCACCGATCCGCACCCCGTGCCGCCAAATGGAAGTTACGAAAAATTAACGTCAACGAAAGCATGCCGTCATTTTCTCTGCCGATATCCTTGCATGCGAGGAGATCGCCATGAGCTGCCGGCCGGTTAGACAGACCAAAATGCACGACCTTTGCTTCGTGACAGCATACGGCAGCGACTTGATTTTAACGTGATGCACTGTCGAAAGTATCACGAGGGCGCGCTGCTGCAGCTTATCGGCGAGGCCTCTGATGATCAGATCGCGGCTGAGGCCCAGCGGCGGTCCAGTATGATGCAATGTCCGCCACGCGCGCCGCAGCTCCTGTGTCGACCGATCGACCAATCCGGCAATCTCACAGGATTCAAGCTCGGCCAGGGCCCGGTTTCGAAGTCGGTCGTTCCGGATGTCGACTGGACCGAGACCGGAGGACGGCTCGCCAGAGTGCTGGCGAGCCGAAGCGTCGTGACCTGGAGGTTTCACAGGTTCGCCGGCTCGGCGATGCGGTACACCCGGCCGCGCTCCTCTTTGGCCGAGGCAAGTGTGAGCCCGAGCTTTTTCTTCAGGGTTCCCGAGAAGACGCCGCGCACCGTATGACGCTGCCAGCCGGTCACGCTCGCCACCTCGTCGACCGTTGCCCCTTCGGGCAGACGCAGCATCGCAATCACCACCTCCTGCTTGGAGGGGGGCTTCGGGTCGGGTTGCGGCTCGGGGTCCGGCAAGGTTTCGATTGCCGACCACAGTTGATCGATCAGCGCATTGCGGTCGCCAACCTTCTTTCGCTTTTCGACATCGGGCAGAGCGTTCCACAGCGCCAGCAGCCGCTTGGCGCTGAGCGGGGCCGCGCGCAGCTCCTCATTCGATGCAACGGCAATCTCGCCGTTGTTGACCGCTGCACGCGCCGTGCGGCACAGCGTGATCCCGTCATTGCCAATGATATAGACGCGCATGAGTGGGTGCTCCTGATTGACCCGGCGGCGGTTCCGCCGTGACCCCACTCACGCTCTCTTCGCCGACCAAAGCCAGTCTATTCCCGATAATGTTGTGGCGTTGTTTGGCCGGACCCGAGCATGGAATTACTCGGCCGAGAACGCACGATCTGCGGTAAAAGTGTCAACTGAGCAGGTCCAACGTATTCACGGACGGGCAGAGCGAGGTGCGCAAGTACGCCATCCTGGCCGCCGGAGCGGAAAGGTGTTCCGCGAAGTGGCGAGCGGAGCCAAGACCGGCCGGGCTGGGGGATATGCTCGTACGCGGCCCCGCAGCGGCAGATCTGGCGGCGGTCTGCACTGCCTTGGGTGGATGCGCTCGCCACCGTCCCGACGGTCGAGAAGGGCTAAACAGCTACACTTCCAGAAATCGGGGACAACGATGGAAGAACCTCAGATCCGAGTTGCGACTGCTGCCGATGTCCCTGCCATCGAAGAAATTGTGAACCAGGCCTACCGCCACTACGTTGCTCGGATAGGCAAGCCGCCGGGGCCAATGCTCGACGACTACGCCGCGCGTGCCTCGGAGGGCGCGGTATGGGTGCTCGAGGAAGGCGCTCCGATCGTCGCCATCATCGTCCTGCTGCCCGCGCCGAACTATCTGCTCCTCGACAATATCGCCGTCTCCCCGGCGCGCCAGAGCCTTGGGTTGGGCCGCCGATTGCTCGCATTTGCGGAGGCCGAGGCATTACGGCGCGGCTATCGCGAAATCCGGCTCTACACCCATCAAACGATGGTAGAGAACCAGCGCCTCTATGCTTCAATTGGTTATGAAGAGACGGAACGCGGCAGAGAGGCCGGCTACGACCGCGTCTACATGCGCAAGCGGCTGTGCGATCAACGAGCATAAAGGAGCTAAATCCTAGACGCGTCAACGTTGGGTGATGTTGTATTTAGGAGAGCCGGCGCTGGCATCGGCCGGGGCTCAGCTCACCGGAGGCTGACTCCCGTGCCAAGCGCTTCGAAGGGGAGGCATTCGATGGCTCATCTGTCATCGGCCGAAACATCCAGTCCACAAGTAGCAGCAGATCGGTGGACCGCATACAGCATCACGGTGTGGGCGATCTGCATACTCGGCTTCGCTTTCGACATTTATGAGGCGACGATAATGCAGCTGGTGACGCCGCTGCTCATCAATCACGGGTCGGGATAAAGAAACGGTAAAATACTCAATAAGATACTTTATCACGATGACAATATAGATGCGAGGTAAATAAAATGACTGAGATTCGTGCCTTCATTGGGCACAGCTTCACAGATGAAGATTCCGAGCTCGTAGGCAAATTTCTGAAATATTTTGAGCAGATATCTAGATCACATACCGATTTTTTTTGGAATCATGCCGAATCAGCGGAACCCAAACAGCTTGCTGAAAAGGTTATGTCGATCATATCTGACAAGAATTTATTCATCGGAATTTGTACACGAAAGGAATACGTCTTAGACCCTAATTCGCTTTCGACTGTCTTTTTCCGCCAACAGTATAATAGGGCCCCGAAGACGGCGTTTTACTGGAAGACATCGGACTGGATTATTCAGGAAATTGGGCTTGCGATGGGAAGAGGTCTTGACCTTATCCTGCTGATTGAAAGCGGGGTCCGCAAGCCCGGCGGCCTTCAGGGGGATGTGGAATATATATCATTTGACCGAGCTTCTCCGGAGAAGTCGTTCGGTAAAATCCTCGACATGATTACGGCTCTTTCGCCAAGGGCACCGAGTTCAGTGGCCAAGACAAGTGATATGACACGGGTACCGGACGAAGAACCGCAGGCACCTCCACCATCTGAAGGCCAGAACTGGTGGGTTCCGAAACCAGATTGGACCCGGCAGCAATATGAGATGACATATATGATGGTGGTTGATGTAAACGAAGCTGATGCACAAACTATTAGTCGCGCTTATCTTGCGACCGACGATGCCGCGCAGGGTGACAATAGAAATTCGTGGCAGGCGTTCTGCGAGTTCATTCGCCTGAGGTTCGGTGTGGGAGGAAGCCTCCCGCGATTAAAGGAATTGGCGGCGGCGCATCCCCACAGCAGCGGAACTCTACGCTATTTGGCTAGAGGATTCGAAGTGTACCAGGACTACGAGACGTTGGCACGAACCTATGAGGCTGCTGCAAAGGAAGCTAATGAAGCTAGTGAGCGACTGCAATTGCTGAAAGACGCTGCCGTCGCGTACGTCCGTGCCGGAGCACCGGAAGCCGCGTCGGCAGTCATCGCCGAAATGAAGACCCACTTCCAAACGAACCGCATCGGAGAATTAGAGCTACTCAATGCACTAAGAGCATATATGGAAATTGATAAAGATAACGACCCCATTGTCGCGCTCATGGAGCGCATCGCGGACATCGACCCATCTGATACAAACGCACGATTCTCATTAGCTTATAAGCACTCGGAAATCGGTAACAATGACTTAGCACTTTTTCATTATAAGAGAATTCCTTCGGAAGAGCGAACAGCTATCGCTTGGAATAATCTAGGCGTAGCGTTTAATAATTTAGACCTGACTGCTAATGCAATAGTTGCTTATCGAAAAGCAGAACAAATGGGTGAAACTCTTGCAATGAGCAACATAGCGGAGAAGCTTATGGCAGCGGGCTTTCTCCCAGAGGCTCAACAAGAATGCGAAGACGCGCTCAGGAAAGATAATTATCACAAAGGCGTTGTTACAACGCTCGCAAGATTGAAAAGCGTCCGAGACGTAGAAAATGAGAAAGAGTTTAGTATATTATTAACGGTAAAGCCAATTAGCGATTTTTACATAAGAGTTGGAAGAGCCATGTGCCGTTCGAAAAAGTGGGATATTTCAAAAAAGTGGAAAGGGCCCGATTGCGTATTAGAAGTCACGACGCGCGGCATCGAGTTTCTTGCGGTTGGTTCCTATGAACGACGGAACCTTCTGGGGCTTGCGACGGCTTTCGGGTCGCTAGGAAATCCTGCGCCCGAGCATTATCAGATAGAGTATCGTGGCACCTCAATGCCGGGAGGTGTCATCAAAGCACGTGTCACTCGAACCCGGAAAGGCGACACGCCTGCGGTGAATTCACTGCTTGGCTCAAGAGATAATGAATCCACGGTTATAATGATAATAACAGACGCTCAGAACGAGATTCACGTAATGGAAACTGCCAAAGGAGCTAGTGCAAGGTTTTATGCACTTACTCGTGAAGAGCGAGCATAGTAGCGAGCGTAGCGAGCGTTTAACGGTGATTTTGCAGGGCTTGTCATAATGCACCTTATGAGACTTTGACAGCGCCGCGCTAGTCGCCACAAGATGTAGAACTACCCCATGGATACCCTTTCGACCTTTGGCCTCTTTGGGTGACATCGATGCTCGTCACCTATGCACTCGAATCCCAGCATCCGGGTTTCATTCTAGCGTTCGCCGCTGCCTGCGCCATGGGTTCGGCATACGGGTTTCTTACAGGACGCATGGCCGTTCGGGCTGGTCGAGGCAATTTGGGCGCTCGTTGCCGTGCGGCGCTGGTTCAACCGCACGCGCTATGCGACATCCCGGTGTAGGAGTCCTCCAAATTTTCAGATGGTTCTGACCCTAGCGTGAATCCAAAATCCGCCCTATGGCGTGACCCCGTCTCGGGCTCGGCGGTCGCGGCGGCTTGCCCGGAACCTGAAGAGGAAGAGCCCGCCGAGGGCGGTGCCGAGAAGGGCGAGGGCGGAGGGCTCTGGGAGAGACGGTGATGGAAAGCCGACTTGGAGCGTGAAGCTGTCCTCATTCGCCCCGCTCCCCCAAAACCAGAAAGATGTGCCAGGGGTCACGCCGAGGCTGGCGAAGGTCGCGTTGTCCCACGTCGAGGTGCCTGACAGAGGACTGCCGGAGACGTAGCCTAAAGGCACGGAAAGTGTTCCTTCCACCGGAGCGAGGTTGGTCGAGCCGATGTTGCCGTATATTCCGATGCCGACAAGGTCTCCGCTGCCGCTGCTAGCAAAGGTAAGGCCCCCGCTCCCCAAAATCGGAAGAAAGGGCCCGATGTTGCCGCCGTAATTGTCGCCCGTCGGGTCTCCTGAATTATTAGCCAAGGGCCCAGTCTGTATAGACCCCTGCGACGGCCATATTAAGGCCCCTGAAAAGTCATAGAATAGGGGGTCGAAGGGAGTCAAATCGGTCAAGTTGATTGTTCCGCTTCCGAACGCGACGACGTTGCTCCCGACCTGCGCGAGATACATGATAAATCCCGCCTTCGCCGGTGGGGCAGAGAGGCCGATCAGCATCGCCATCCCAAGCGCCGCGGTGCCTGCCAACTGTTTCATCAAGATCATGGCAATCCTCCCTCTGAGGTCAACCGGACGGCGGCGCCCGCTCTTCGTCAGTCAGATCGAACGTTTGTCATCGCCGCCGCGACCACAACAGTCAGACTAGCACCAGAACGAGCACGACAGCAGCAGCAAATGCTCGGCCGGGCTCAGGTTCAGCCAGTTGTCCACGATCTGCTCTTGGCCGACGCAGGGCTAATATATCCCCGCTCGTTCCGTAATTCCGTTTCACGGACAGGTTATCGAGCCAGAACCCTGCTCACAACTTTTCCGAGTCGGTGTCGTGGTAGGGACGCTCATTTGGTGAGGGCGGCGGGCCGGCCTCTCAAAAATCAAGATATCTGCATCACCACCGCGCCCTTGATCGAATTGGGCTTTTTTGATGCAGATTTCTGATGCAGAATAGCGGCATGAAAAACGCCGCCAACCCGCACATGTGGATTCCGTATCAGGGGCCGGAACCCTACGACGAGGTTTGTGGCCTATGCGGCGTCTTTAGCGGCGCGCATCACAAGAAGCCTGACCCGCCAGCCGCAAAACTGCCCTGCCCCGAACCGTGGCCGGAGTGGCCCGCCGAGCAGCAGGACGGCCGATGATTTACGGCTATGCCCGCGTCTCAACGGCCGCCCAAGACGAAACCGGACAGGTGCGCCAGTTGAAGGCGGCCGGATGCGAAAAGGTGTTCCGCGAGAAAATCACCGGCACCACGGCCGCCCGGCCGCAGCTTCGCGCACTGATGAAGAAGCTCGGCCCCAGCGATGTTGTCATCACCCCGGCCGTTGACCGCCTCTCGCGCGACACGACCGACCTTCTGGTTATCGCCCCGGATCAGGTTGCGCCGGCGCAATGCGATCGGGTCGACAGCCCACCATCTGGACGCTAGGGCCGGTGCCGGTTTCGGGGTAGGCTCGGTTAAGACAATCGACCGCCGGGAAGACATGCCCCCTGTCCGCCGCCTCACCGCGATCCTTGCCGCCGACGTGGCGGGGTACTCGCGCCTGATGGGCGTGGATGAGGAGGGGACGCATGAGCGGCTCAAAGAGCATCTCGGGGAGTTGGTCGAGCCGAGGATCAAGGAGCACAGGGGCCATACGGTAAAGAACACCGGCGACGGCTTGTTGGCGGAATTTGCGAGCGTGGTCGATGCCGTGCGTTGCGCCGCGGAGATCCAGCGCGTAATGGCTGACCGGAATGCGGAAACCCCCGAGGACAATCGCATCACATTCCGTGTGGGCATCAATCTCGGCGACGTGATTGCCGAGGAGCACGACATCTTCGGCGACGGGGTCAACGTAGCTGCGCGGCTGGAGGCGCTTGCCGAGCCGGGTGGGATCTGCGTCAGCCGGGTCGTTCGGGACCAGGTGCGCGACAGGCTCGATTACACCTTCGAGGACATGGGGGAGCAGAGCGTTAAGAACATCGCCCGGCCAGTGCGTGTGTACCGGGTTCGGGATCGTGCCGTCCCCATCGAGCAGCCGTTGCCGGTCTCGCCCCAGCCATTGCCGCTGCCCGACAAGCCCTCCATTGCGGTGCTGCCGTTCCAGAATATGAGTGGCGACCCTGAGCAAGAGTATTTCGCTGATGGCATGGTCGAAGAGATCATCACCGCGCTCTCACGCATCACATGGCTCTTCGTCATCGCTCGCAATTCGAGCTTCACCTACAAGGGCCAGGCCGTCGATGTGAAGCAAGTCGGACGTGAGCTGGGCGCTCGCTATGTGCTGGAGGGCTCCGTTCGCAAGTCGGGTGATCGCGTACGGATCACCGCACAGCTCATTGACGCGGCCACCGGCGCACATCTCTGGGCCGAACGCTTCGACGGCTCGCTGGAAGACGTGTTCGAGCTCCAGGACAACGTTGCGATCAGTGTCGCCGGCGTCATTGAGCCGACCTTGCAGGCCGCCGAAATCAGCCGATCCACAGATCAGCCGACGAGCGATCTGACCGCTTACGATCTGTACCTCCGCGCTCTTGCGCATGTTTACCCTTGGGATAGGGAGGGGATCGTGGCCGCACTGGATTTGCTGGGGCGGGCGATAGGGCGCGATCCGCATTATGGCCCTGCACTAGCCCTTGCGGCGCAGTGCCACCAAAATCTGCACGTCAACGGCTGGACCGACGACCCCGAACTGAACCGCCGCGAGGGAATTGATTTGGCCCACCGGGCACTTCGGGTGGCTCCTCAAAATCCTGGTGTGCTCGGCCACACGGCCTATGCGCTTGCTTATTTTGGTGAGGACATAGGTGCTGCCATAGAATTGGTCGATCGCGCCCTGAAACTAAATCCGAGCTTTGCGCGCGGCTGGGTGATAAGCGGCTGGCTCCGGCTATGGGCGGGGCAACCGGAACTCGCGGTCGGGCACCTCGAAACTTCCCTGCGGTTGAGCCCGCACGCCCGTAGAGCCGGAACGCTAATGGCGATAGGGGTAGCCCACTTCTTTGCCAGGCGCTTCGACGAAGCGCGAGAGACGCTCCTGCGGTCGCTGCAAGATCATCCTGGGTGGGCGCCTACCTATCGCTTCCTCGCGGCGTGTTATGCCCAATTGGGGCGGCTTGACGAGGCGCGCGAGGTCGTCAAGCGGCTGCGCGTCGTAACGCCTGTAGTGGTGCCGAGTGCGACCCATTGGCGTAAGCCCGAGGATCGTGAGTTGTACTTGCAGGCCCTGCGGGTCGCCGCCGGCGAGGGGGCACGAGCCAGAAGCGACGGCTGAACCGAAATGGCGCAGACGCAGGAAGGCACGGCCGAGCGAGATCATCGGCGCTGCGCTGGAGGTGTTCGCCGAGAAAGGCTTTGCCGATGCCAAGCTCGATGACATTGCGCGCCGAGCCGGGATATCAAAGGGTACCCTCTACCTCTACTTTGAGACTGCGGTCCTTCTGGCTGCGCCGCGTCAGCGTGCGCATCCAGAGCACCATGATGTGGTACCGGAACGCTGCCAGGGTATCGGCGTTGGTCGGCACTGCGTGATAAGCGAAGAAGCCTGTCACCACCTGCCGCAGCCACTGTCCCTGGGTACCAGGGCAGAACTGAAGGCATCAGGCGACGCAGCTCGGCCGCCACCTGGTCGCAGAGGATATCGAAACGGCGCAGGACGTTGCCGCGGCGCGAGACGAAGCGGCAGCGGACCTGCTCGAAGTAACAAAGGGCTCGAAAGCCGTCGTACTTGAATTCGAAGAGCCAGTTGGAACCCTCGAATGGCTCGCTTCTCGATGACCGCTACGCGTCCAACGCCGCCGCCTCGGCTTCCAGTGGTCGCTTGCGAAGTCGCGAGGGGTCCGTCATCGCCGTCTGCTTCCTTCATTCCGTTTCGATGTAAACGCGGAATTATCAAAGTAAACGCGGAATTATCAAAAAGTCGGAAGGCCGCCTTTGCGCGGATCCCATTCCTTCCGGACCTGATCTTCGACCGGTAAGCCGGTCGAGGTGGTGGGACTGTGTTCTGGGTGTTTCTCATCGGGCGCTGTCGGCTTCGAGACACCGTGAACGAGGTGGTCGATGGTGGCCTTCTCGCGCAAATGTCTTTTGTGTGTGCGTTCCGGTACTATCGCCATTGCGATCCCTCCGAACCGTTGTTGTATCGATACCTGAAGGTGCCGGTTACGAGTTAAGTGAAGCAGCTGATATCGGTATGCCGGCCCTTGGAGCCTAGTGTTTCGTACTGCTAACGTCGGGCGCCGAAATCCGTTCCGACCTCGATACTGCCTTCAATTCATTGCCACACTTCGGCGTTTATTGCCAAAGTACTTTCTAGTTAGGCAGATCGCTTGCACAAATGGGAAGGTATGTTGATCGGCTCGACTAGGCTCGGACATTGTTCTTGACATTGCCGACGCGCGCGCACCAGCCAGGTCTTTTTCATCGAAAGAATACGGGGGCCAGCAGCGCCTTGAGCGGCGACACGAAGTCCCCACGGCTCCGGAATCATGTTCGCATCGGACTCGCTGATCGAGGAGATGGATTCGAACTTGCGGTTCCTGGTCGCGAGACCGTCATGGGAGACGGACTGCTGTCTCGAAAACGGGAGCGGATCTGTTGGGGAACCGAAGGTTCGAATCCATCTCCCTCCAGCGAAGAGTCTGCTGCGAACCTGTGGTTATGTCGATCCGTGCCGACGCGACGGTCTATTCGCGGTCGCCGTCGATAATTGTCAATCCTGGCTCAAGCCGCTCAATGCTATTCTCAGAACCATTTGCAGATCGCGGCAAGCCCGAAGGCGGTGTCGACGGCGTTAGCGAGCGATCTCGAGAATGCCCTTGGCGTTCGCAGGTCCACTGGCCACCCCGCGCGATTCCGCCACGGCCGGTCATCTGCTGATGTCTGGGCTCCGGACGGACACGCCGCGACCACCTCCTGTCCGGCGCAATATGCGGCATGTACGGAATGCCGAGAGCTTCAACGTCCCTCGAGGACCTAGGTCAACATCCGGGCGCGGCGTGGTGACCGCGTAATGCTCGGGCACCAGAAGGGCCGATCAACCCGGCTAGATCACGACGCCGAGATGGAGGCGGACGTCATTCGCATGTTCAAATCGCGCCGTCGACATTAGAATTAGCGCTTTCGCGCGCGGCAGAACTCACGGCTCGCGCGATGCCGCCGAGCCGTCTGGAACTTTTCGCACTGTTCGCCCGTGCCGACGAGGTGATCGCATGAGGCGGCGCGATCTCATTACACTGTTTGGCGGCACTGCCATCGTAAGGCCATCGCTCGTCGGGGCGCAGCAACCGGGCAAGATACCGACCATCGGTTGGCTCGTCTTCGAAGCGGAGGAGGGCGGGTTCGACGGCTTCCGCCAGGGTCTCCGCGAGTTCGGCTATGTCGAGGGCCAGAACATCGCGATCGAGGCCCGATCCCCGGAACGGAGCGGCGACCGCCTAGCCGAACAGATCGCGGAACTGGCGCGATTAAAGGTCAAGATCATCCTCACCGGGGGTGTCCCGGCCACCCTTGCAGCGAAGCGGGCTGCATTGCCGATCCCGGTGGTCTTTATCATGGCCGATCCGGTGGGCTCCGGGATCGTCGCCAGCCTTGCTCATCCAGGCGGCAACATGACGGGGCAGTCCCTCGCGATCGAGGAGCAATTCGGCGGGAAATGGCTGGAGCTGCTTAAAGATGCCGCGCCGCGGCTGTCCCGCGTCGCCTATCTCTGGAACCCAGCGAACCACAGCAGCGCCTCGTCGTGGAAAGCGACGCAGGGGCTGGCGCCCACACTTGGGCTGACACTGCAATCCGTCGAGCTACGAGACTCCAAAGATATTGGTGAGTCTCTTGACGCGATCATTCGGGACCGTGCCGAAGGGGTTATTGTCGATTCGGATCCCGTCACCGGCTCCAACAAGACGCGGATCGTCAAGTTTGCCGCCGCAAACCGCCTGCCAGCCATGTACCTCTGGAGGTGGACTGTCGCAGAAATCGACCCCGAGCGTGCCGCGCTCGGAGATCAGTCTCAGCGATTTTGGACTGAGTTTCTGGAGAATTACCTTAATCTCGATGATCCGGAACAACCGAAGCCAAAGCCAGCGCGGCTAGGCTTCATCAGCTTCCCACTTCCGGCGCGCGGCAGTTGGCTCACGGTCTATCGTGGCTTACGCCCTGCCAGGGTTGGAGTTTTTCTTTCGTGTAGGCAGAATACCCCTGGCGCTTACGCCATGCAGGCAATCCTGGATGAGTGGAAAGCGGGGGGTGCGGTCAAGGACCAGCTGGGCGAGACAGCGAAGCTATCCAGAGCTACGCTGGGCACCCAGGACACCATCATCGCCTCATTGCAGGTCGAATCGCTGGAACAGCCGGAGGTAAGGAAAAAGGCGTTTTCCTGGCTCGCCGAGCGGGTAAACACCTTCGTGAACGTTCTGCGTCCTCGCATGCGCTCCGCGGCGGCAGACTACCAGTCACGCGGCGAATAGGACCACAACCCAAGTCTGCTGCCCACCCCAATCTCCTGAGACATTCTGACTGGCGTCGGGCATGGCAGTCGTTTTTGCCGATAACAGTCAGGTAAACTGAATCGGGCATAACGTGTGTTATATCAGGTGTACACCTTAGCGTTGCGGCAGGCGGATCAGGCGCGCACCGACTTCGCCTTGATCGAATCCGATCTTGAGGTCATCAGAAGCAGCTTGCGCGACTGCCGACGCGCCGGGAGCTAGCCAGGACCGCACTCAACGTCATCTTCGCGAGATGATGCTCACGACACTGAGCTTGCTGTTTTTCCTGCGGTAGCGGGTAAAATCTGACGCTGCGTCGGAAGTCGGCTCGGGGTGGTTTGCGGGCCTTCCCCGTTTGCCCGGCCTTGGATGCGCGCGCTTTCAAAGCGGTCATTGACTGTCTGAAGCCGCGACACCCGACACCGCGTCTATTTCAGCGCGGCCGCTGGTAGATCGACGGGCGGAGGAATATCCTCATTCATGAGGGGCTAGCCCTCCTCGGTGCCGAGGATCACCGGATGGATGTCGCGGCGTGGCTGCGCGGGTTGGGGCTCGAACAATATGCGTCCGCATTCCGCGCCAACGATGTGGATGGCGAAGTGCTACCGGAGCTGACGGCCGACGACTTGATCGGCCTGGGCGTGACCTCGATCGGTCATCGTCGCAAGCTGCTGGCAGCGATCGCCGCCCTGGGGACGGAGCCCCCAACCGGGGCTCAATCAGCGACGAGCGCGACATCTGCTTCAACCGCCGCTCCGACAATCGAAGCCGAACGCCGGCAGCTGACGGTGATGTTCTGCGATTTGGTCGGCTCGACGGCGCTCTCGGCGCGGCTCGATCCCGAGGATCTGCGCGAGGTCATCGCTGCATATCACCGCGCGGTCGCCGAAACGGTCGGCCGCTTCGACGGCTTTGTCGCCAAATACATGGGCGACGGGGTGCTGATCTATTTCGGCTACCCGCAAGCGCATGAGGACGATGCCGAGCGGGCGGTGCGTGCCGGGCTGGCGGTGATCGAGGCGGTCGGCCGATTGCCGGCGCGCGAGGATTTGAGCGTGCGGCTCGGCATCGCCACCGGGCTCGCCGTGGTCGGCGATCTGATCGGCGAGGGTGCTGCACAGGAGCGCGGGGTCGTCGGTGAGGCCCCGAACCTTGCCGCCCGACTGCAGGGTTTGGCCGCGCCGAACACGCTGGTCATCGCCGACGCGACACGCCGGCAGGTCGGCGGGCTGTTTGAGCTCGCCGATGTCGGCCCGCAGGCGGTCGCCGGGTTTGCCGAGCCGCAACCGGCATGGCGGGTGATTGGCGAGAGCGGGATGCTGAGCCGCTTCGAGGCCTTGCGCTCGGGAGCGACGCCGCTGGTCGGCGTGACGAGGAAGTCGAGCTGCTGGTCCGCCGCTGGCAACAGGCGAAGAGCGGCGAAGGACGGGTCGTATTGGTCTCCGGCGAGCCGGGCATCGGCAAGTCGCGGCTCACGGCGGCGCTGTCCGAACACATCGGCAGCGAACCGCACACCCGCCTGCGCTATTTCTGCTCGCCGCATCATCAGGACAGCGCGCTCCATCCTTTCATCGCCCAGCTCGAACGCGCCGCCGGGTTCACCCGCGACGACTCGGTCGAAGCCAAGCTCGGCAAACTGCGGGCAGTGCTCGCGCCGGGGGCGCGGGATGACGACGACATCGGGCTGCTGAGCGAGCTGCTGTCGTTGCCGAGTTCCGCCACGGACCTCAACCTCAGCCCGCAGCGCAAACGGGAGAAGCTGTTCGAGACGCTGCTCAGCCAGCTCGCAGCCGAGGCGCGGCGCCGGCCGGTGCTGATGGTGTTCGAGGACGCCCACTGGATCGACCCGACCTCGCGCGAGCTCTTGGATCTGACCGTCGACCGGGTGCGGCATCTGCCGGTGCTGCTGGCGATCACCTTTCGTCCGGAATTCCAGCCGCCCTGGGGCGGCCGCTCCCACGTCACGAGTTTGGCGCTCAATCGCCTCGGCGACCGCGACGGCGAGGCGCTGGTGCAAACCCTGGCCGGCAATGCCGCGCTCGCCGCCGAGATCGTCGCGGAGATCGTCGAGCGTACCGACGGAGTGCCGCTTTTTGTCGAGGAGCTGACCAAGGCGGTGCTAGAGAGGGCCGCGCAGGGCGACCGGGTCGCCGCGGTCCTCGGAACGGCATCACTGCCCGCGCTGTCGGTGCCGGCGACCTTGCATGCCTCGCTGATGGCGCGGCTCGACCGGCTCGGGCAAGCGGTCAAGGAGATCGCGCAGATCGGCGCGGTGCTCGGCCGCGAGTTTGCCTATGAACTGATCGAGCCGGTGGCGCAGTGTCCTGAGAAGGATTTGCAGGCCGCATTGGATCAGCTCGGCGATGCCGGATTGCTGTTCTGCCGCGGCACCGCTCCGCACGCGACCTATCTATTCAAGCACGCGCTGGTGCAGGACGCTGCCTACTCGACCCTGTTGCGCGGGCGACGGCAGGAGCTGCACGCGCGGGTCGCGGCAGCGCTGGAAGCGCATTTCGCCGATCTCGTCGAGCGCCAGCCCGAGCTGCTCGCCCATCACCTGACTTCTGCCGGCGACACGGAACGCGCGGTCGAGCAATGGCTGAAGGCGGGGCGGCATGCCGCCGCGCGATTGGCTTACCTCGAAGCGATTGCTCATTTCGAGCGGGGTCTCCGCCTGCTGCGTACTCTATCGGAGAGCCCGGCCCGGGACGGGCGCGAAATCGAGCTGCAACTGACATTGGGGCTCTGCCTGTATACCGCCAAAGGCGCCGTCGCAGCGAAGCCGGCTTACACGCGGGCGCTCGAGCTTGCCGAGAGCAGCGGCGCGCCGCAGCAACGGTTTGAGGCGCTCTATGGGGTGTGGCAGTCAACTAATTCGTCCGGTGGAATAACCGCCGCCAGCCCACTCTCCGAGAGATTGCTGAGGATGGCCGAACGGGAGGGAGACGATGGATTGCGGCTCCAGGCGCATCATGCCGGCTGGACGACGTGGGCGTTTGCCGGGGATCCGGCAAGAGCTCGCCAGCACGCCGACGCCGGGCGCCTTCTCTACGATCCGACGAAGCATGCGTCCCATCGTCTCGTCTATGGCGGACATGATCCCGGTGTTTGCGCTGGAAACGTTGGCGCTCAGGCCGAATGGTTGCTCGGCTATCCGGAGAAGGCGGGCGCCAGCATCGCTGAGGCTTTGGCGCTGGCCGAGCGCCTCGCCCACCCGTTCACGCAGAGCGTCGCTCTCAGTCATTCCTCAGTGCTTTACCTCAATCGCCGCGAGCCCGAGCGAGCGCTGCGCCAAGTGGAAGCCGCCGAGGCGCTGGCTGCGGAACAACGACTCTTTTTAAACTACGAACCCGGCAT
>CAWEWR010000012.1:0-83164 GCA_963812675.1 uncultured Alphaproteobacteria bacterium
CAAGACCTCGCTGGACCTGAGACTAACGACCTGCGAGGAGCATCTGCCAGCGTCTGCGAACTGCGACTTTAGTGGAAAGCTCCATAGTAATATATCTATGGGAGATTCCGCTAAAGTCGCTTTGCTCGGCGAGCTACAACTCGGGGCGACGAAGTGAACGATCGCCGGCCCCTATTCGGTGTCGGCTTGGGGAGGAAACCATGAACTCAATCGAGCGCCGCGACTTCCTGAGGGGCACGGCCACTGGCGTATTTGCGTTTACCGTCGGCGGTGTCGAGGTGCTCTTGTCGGCGCGCGAGGCACATACGCAAAACGTGCCATTTCGGCTGCTCAAAGCCAACGAGGCGGAAACCATCGAGGCGTTGGGCGACACCATCGTTCCTGGCGCGCGCGCCGCAGGCATTGCTCATTTCATCGATCAGCAACTCTCTGTTCCGCCAGAAGAAGCCCTGCTCGAAGCGCGGATCCTCAATGTTCGCCCACCCTACGCGCGCTTTTATCGAAGTGCGATTGCCGCTGTCGACAACGCGAGCCAGGCGCTTAACAGCGGCCGTAAGTTCGCGCAGCTGAGTCCGAGCGAGCAGCACGATTTCGTCGACGCTATGCGCCAGAGCAAAGTCCAAGGCTGGCAGGGCCCCGGCGGATCGTTCGTCTACTTGCTGCTGCGTAGTGACGCTGTGGATGTCGTCTACGGTACGATGGAAGGCTACGAAGCCCTCAGCATTCCGTACATGCCTCATATCGCGCCGGACAAGAGGTGGTGACCATGACGACAAACGAAAAAGTCAACGTCGTCATTGTCGGGGCCGGCGCATCGGGCTCGGTCTACGCTGCCGTTTTGGCGAGGCAAGGCAAAAGTGTCGTCGTGCTCGAGCAAGGCCCGGATTGGCAGCTCTCCGACCTAATCAGCTCGGACATCTGGGGACGGCGGGTAAAGCATGCGGGCGGCCCGTTCATCCTCGAAGGCAAGCACCCGGTCAGCTACGGTAACCAGGCCGGTTGGGGTGTCGGCGGGGCCGCGCTGCACTACTTCGCCAACTTCCCGCGCCTGCTGCCGAACGATTTCAAGATCAAGAGCGAGCATAACCGCGCGCATGACTGGCCGATCTCGTATGAGGACGTCGCCCCCTACTACGACAAGGTCGCTCGCGACATCGGCGTCTCCGGCGATGCCAAGGCGGAGGAGATATGGCGGCCGGCGGGTGAGCCCTATCCGATGCCGCCGATGAAGACCTTTCGTAATGGCAGGGTCTGGCTCAAGGGCTTCGAGGCGGCCGACATCCGCATCGTCCCGGCAGCGGTCGGGATGAACTCGACCGAGTACAAGGGGCGGCCGGCCTGCATCTATGATGGCTGGTGCCACGTCGGCTGTCCGATCGGTGCGCTCGCCAATCCGCTCGTTACCTACCTGGCCGATGCGAGAAAATCTGGTGCCCAGGTGCGGCCGTCGAGCACCGTCACGCGGGTCCTGACCAACCCCGAAGGCACGCGCGTCACCGGCGTCGAATACTACGACCAGAAGAAGGAACGGCAAGTGCAGCCTGCGAGTGTTGTGGTACTCGCCGCTTGGGCTGCGCAGAACCCGCGTATCTTGCTCAACTCAGCAACCGACAAGCACCCTAAAGGTCTGGCCAATTCGAGCGGGCTCGTCGGCAAGTACCTGATGACGCACTTCATCTCGGGCACGCTCGCAATCTTCGACGAGGATGTCGAAAACCACCTGGGCACGACGGGTGCCCAGTACATGTCCTATGACCGTTACGGCAAGACGAGCCACAAGGAGGGATTTGGCAGCTCATTCATAGTCGCCGGTTCTGCGCTCAAGACGAATGACCTTGGCGGCATTGCCAATGCCCGTCTCGATCTGTTCGGTGCCGACCTGCACGAGTTCATGAAACGGGCGAAGCGCGGCTTGACCCGCATCGGGACATTCGGTGAGGAGCTGCCGAATATCGAGAACCGCATCGAGCTCCTGAGCGACAAGGACGAATTTGGCATGCCGCTCGCCAAGATCATCCACAGCTACGACAAGGACGCCGAGGCAGTGTGGAATGCCAACTTCGAAGAGGGCCTAAAGATCGCCAAGGCGACAGGCGCCAAGGATGTGTGGTCGGCTCGCGGCAATATGCCGACGATCCATCTGATGGGCGGCACCATCATGGGCACGGGTGCGGACAATTCCGTGGTCAACAGTTACGGCCAGGCCCACGAGATCCCAAATCTGCACGTGGCCGGGCCCGGAATCTTTGCGACCAGCGGCGCCTCCAACCCGACCTATACGATTTTTGCCCTCTCGCTGCGCGGCGCCGAGCAGCTGGCGGCAAGCTGGGGTTCGGTCACCGATTGAGGCGCGGAATCGTGCTGGGAGGAAGCCGTCGCCGCTCATCCGGCGCTGACAGATCGGTTGAGGCCGGGGGCGGCTGCCCGCCAGCAAAAGCGAAATCGTTGCGTATTTGGCGCGCCATCCCCGCAGTACTGCTGCCGCTACCTGTCGGTCTGGTGTTCTGGTTTTGGCGGGAAAAGGTTCGTACGTCCTAATTTCCCGTTAGGCAGTGCGATCGCAGCCCATTTCCTCAAAAGAATCCAGGAATAAGGCGCCATGTACAACTGCAGTATACATCGTACTCGCCGCCGAACTGCGTACGCAGCAGCCGCTCCTCAGCACGAATGCGCGCAAGGAGTGGCGGAATCAGCAACCCGGTTAGTAATACCCCGATCCCCCGAACGAAAAGCGAGCGCCCACCCGAGCGAGTTGACGAGCAGCCCCAGATAGTTCGGGTGACGGATGAGACCATAGACACCGCTCGTAACCAACTTGTGACCAGGCTGGATGGCTACCAACCCGCTGAACCGATGACCCAGCACAAAGACCGGCCAGATCCGCAAAGCGTCCCCGGCGACGAACAGAATGACGCCAAGCCAGCGGATAGCATCTCCGTCGAGGGTCCAGAACCCGTTCCGGTCTGTGTAGGCGGGCAAATAAGCGGCCAGCAGCCCGATCAGCCCGAAAGCTACGATGACCCAGCGGTTGGCACGATCCTCGCGCACGCCGGGGCTCAGATTTCCGCCGCTGAAGATCGCAACTCCAGACAGGGCGAACAGTACGATTGTAGGAGCGATCAGGGCGGGGTGCGAGAAGAAAGCAGCAAACCCACCCCAGCCGAGGATAGCGAGGCCGAGATAGGCAAGAAGCGCCACAATGGTGACGAACGCTAATATGGATTTGCGCATGATACCCATCTCGCTTGAGACAATCTCTTCATTATAGGTGCTCGTTTGCCTGACGGCCCCGCTCTCACCCACGCGCCTTGGGTGCACGAGCCGGGGTCGACTGCGAATGTCGAGCGTGCAAGTAGTGCCCTCGCCATGCGCTCTGCGGGAGAGGTGTAGAATGAGTTTCCAGATATTGACGCTCCAAAGCATTCGGGCACGCGCGGTCGCGCTCAAGCTCAACCGCCCCGTCGCGGCGCGCATTGCGACGCTCACCGACTGGCCCTTGATCTTGATCGATCTCAAGACGGAAGAGGGCGTGATCGGACGCGCGTACCTCGAGCCGTATATCCGCAAATCGATGCGCTATCTCATTCCCGCCCTGCACGATCTCGGTGAGATGCTCAAGGGCCGTCGGCTCGCTCCGTTCGAATTTTACGAAGCAGGTCGCAAATCGCTGCACTTCGTTGGCTACGAAGGCCTGTCGATGATTGCGATCGCCGGCATCGACATGGCGGCTTGGGATGCACTCGCAAGGGCGGCCGGCGTACCGCTCTGCGTGCTGCTCGGGGGCAGCATCGGCGCGGTGCCGGCCTACAACAGCAATGGCCTCTGGCTAAGATCCCCCGCCGAGGTTGCGAGCGAGGCCGTCGAGTTACGCGCGGAGGGTGGTTTCGAGGGTCTGAAGCTGCGTCTTGGCCGTGAGCGTCTCGCCGATGACCTCGCGACGATCGCGGCCGTGCGAGAGGCAATCGGGAGCGAGATGAGCCTGATGGTCGATTTCAACCAGGGACTTCACCTCGGCGAGGCGCTGGAACGATGTCACGCGATCGATGATCTCGGCCTCGCTTGGATCGAGGAACCCATCATTTATGACAACCTCGAGGGCTACGCGCGGCTGACTGCGGATCTGAAAACGCCTGTCCAAATCGGTGAGAATTTCTACGGGCCGCGCGCGCTCTACACCGCCGTGCAGATGAAGGCCCGCGATTACGTCATGCCGGACTTCATGCGCATCGGCGGCGTCACAGGGTGGCAACGAGCGGCCGCCATCGCCGCAGCGGCGGGCATTCCTATCTCCACCCATCTCTATCCCGAGGTGGCTGCCCACGTCATGCGGGTCAGCGAAACTGCGCACTGGCTCGAATGGCAAGATTGGGCGAATCCTATTTTGCAGCAGCCGTATGCGGTCCGGGATGGCAGGCTGCATATTCCGGACGCGCCGGGCCTCGGGCTGGAGTGGGACGAGGAGGCGGTCGCCGCTCACCTGACCGACAATTTCTAAGCTCTTTTGGTGGCAACGGTGCTATTGCAGCCAGCGTTGGCACGCAGGGGGCCAGGAGAGTGCCCGCCAGAAAAACGAAATCGTTGCGTATTCGAGGCGCCTTTCTTACGCGCGGTCTTTACACCGTCGGCTTAAAGTTTCGGTCATGACGGAACAGGTTCATCAAATCGTAGCTCTTCTTCAAACCAAAAAGCCGGTAGATCTCCTCTGGCTCCGCGCCTCTGGCCGCTCGAGTTAAACCGATGGTACACTAAATGCAAGGCTCTGAAAAAGAGCTGACAACCCCGTAAGGGGTAGGCAAACATCTAATAATCGGGAGGAAATAGGTGGCTACTCCAACCTTGACCCGGCGCACGGTTCTGAACACGGCAGCGCTGGCGACGACTGCCCTCGCGATGCCTTTCGTTCACGGCGCGTACGCGGCCGGGAAGCTGTCCTGCGGCTTCTGGGACCATTGGGTGCCCGGCGCCAACGAGCCGCTCGCCAAACTATGCCGCGAGTGGGCCGACAAGGAAAAGGTCGAGTTGACCATCGACTTCATCACCAGCCAAGGTGACAAGCTCGCGCTGACAGCCACTGCCGAGGCCCAGGCGAGGTCCGGCCACGATGTCCTGCAGATGTCGGACTGGTATGTGGCCGCCAGAGCGGATAATCTCGAGCCGGTCGACGAGCTGGTCACTTCGCTGATCAAAGAGCACGGCAAGTTGCTGCTCGGCTCTGAATACATCGGCAGGCAGAAGGGCCGCTGGATCGCGGTGCCGACCGGGGTTCAAACCACGGGGCAGACTCCATGCGCCCGCATCGACCACTTCAAGCAGTTTGTCGGGCTTGACTTGACCAAAATGTACCCGGCTGGCTCACCACCGGACGAGGTCCTCGCCGAAGCCTGGACGTGGGACGGGTTTCTTGCGGCGGCTGAGAAGTGCGCCAGGGCAGGGTACCCGTTCGGCATGCCGCTCAGCACTTGGAGCGACTCGGTCAACTGGGTGAGCGCCGTGTTCGCCGCACAGGGCGCGCAGCTCGTCGACGGAGAAGGCAACATCACGGTCAAATCGGATGAGGTGAAAGAGGTTTTGGCGTGGTTCAAGAAAATCGTGCCGTTTCTGCCGCCCAGCGTGTTCGCCTGGGATAATGCGGCGAACAACAAATGGCTGATCTCGGGCCAGGGGGCGCTGATCATGAACCCGCCGGGCGCCTGGGCGGTAGCGGTGCGCGATGCGCTTGCTGTGGCCGAGCAGCTCTGGACGTTTCATTCTCCGGAAGGTCCGAAAGGCCGCTTCGACCCGTGCAGTTTCGGCTTTTGGGGGATCTGGAATTTTTCTGCCAACTCAGCGGCGGCGAAGAGCCTCCTGACACATCTGTCTACCCGCACATCGGTCGAAAAGCTCGTCGCCGGGAGTCATGGCGTCGATATTCCGCCATTCGAGAAGCTTCGCGATTTCAAGACGTGGGAAGAAGAAAAGCCACCAGCTGGCACGCTATACAATTATCCGCCGCGCGGCGAAGTGACCGCTCTGCTCGCTGGCTATCCGGCACCAACAAGCCTCGGCGCGCAGATGTTCGCGCAAGGGACCATCTGCAAAATGGTCGCCCAGTGCACGCAGCAGGGCAAATCGATAGACCAATCGATCGAGTTCGCCCAATCCGAGCTCGAAGGATTTATGCGGACGTGAGTTCCAGATAATCAGAACCGATCGCATTCCTTCGCGACTTTGACATAGGCGGCGGCGTCGGGCGGTAATAGCAGGCGGTCAGCGACGAGGGCAGTGGCAGCGGCTTCCACCCGAGCGACATAGATATCTCAGCTGCCGTAGCGCGTTCTGAAGACCTGAAGAGTGCCCCGGCCTCGTCCGCCCCTATAGCAGTGAATAACCCACCAGATTGGCGGCGAGAATCGCGGCGAGACGGCGGTCTGCCTCATGTCGCCTGGCCAGCCGCCAAGCGCAGGCCAGACAGGTACAGCTGGCGCTGCTCGGGGTTCCGCCAGTGCGTTGCATCCGGCACGACGACGGGCGTGATGGCTCGCAGCCGCCGAACCATTTCATGCGCCTCTTCGAGCTGCCCCATCTGCGCGTAGCAGGCTGCGAGAAAGCGATAATTCGGCACCCAGCTCGGCGTTTCCTGCAGCGACCGGAGAAAGTTACCGGCGGCTTCCTCAAATCGCCGCGCAAAGAAATGGCCGGCGCCGATCCCGAGCAAAGCCCTGCCCCCACCTTCGCGCGGGTTGAGGCGTATCGCGCTCTTGAAATGGCCGATCGCGAGATCGGGTTGGCCGGACCAAAGCCTGAGCCAGCCGCCATGGCTCCATCCACGCGCTGAGCTGGGATTTAACTCCAGCGCCCGGTCGGCCAGCGCGACGGCCGCGGCGATGTCCTCGCCGAAATAACCGAACACGTAGGCAATATTGGCGAGAACGCCGGGATCGTCACCGCCATTGCGAAGCGCACGCCGCGCAAATTCGATGCCGTTGCGACGAGTAGCGTCGGCGTGATCGGCCCAACCGGTTACGTGCAGGGCGTGGTGGCAGAACGCGGCCAAGGCGAGCGCCGGGCCGTAGCCGTGATCGCGCTGGATCGCGTGGGCGAGCAAGTCAAGAGCGCGAAGGTAACCATCTTTGTCCGGTTGGTAATGAAATTGCTCGAATGCGCGCAGGTAGAGGTCGTAGGCAGTGAGGTCATTGGTGGGTCGCTCGCCGGAGCGGCGCGTCTCGGCTGCCTCCAAAGTCGGCTCGATCACGCCGGCGACACTGATAGCGACCTGATCTTGCAGATCGAACACGTTTTCGAGCGAGCCGTCGAACCGGTCGGCCCACAGATGGGTGCCGGTTTCCGCTTCGATCAATTGCGCGGTGATGCGCACCCGGTTACCGCCTTTACGAACCGAGCCTTCGAGGACGTAGCGCACCCCCAATTCGCGGCCGACCTGCTTTACGTCGACCGCTTGGCCCTTGTAGGTGAAGCTCGAATTGCGAGCGATGACGAAGAGCCAGCGGATGCGGGAGAGCGCGGTGATGATCTCCTCGACCATGCCATCGGAGAAATACTCCTGCTCCGGGTCGCCACTCATGTTCTGGAACGGCAGCACCGCTATCGACGGCTTGTCTGGCAGCATGAGTAGCGGTTGCGACGGCGTCTGTGTCGCTGGTTCGGAGGGACTGGGCCGTTCGCCGAGCACGATGCGGTGTACGCGTACTGGCCGCGCGATGTTTTTGACCTGCTGCTCGCCCATATCCTCGAACGAGAAGGCGAGTTTGTCGCGCACCTGATCACGCACCACCCGGCTGACGCAGATCCCACCGGGCTCGGCCAAGGCTTCCAGCCGTGCTGCGACATTAACCCCGTCGCCGTGGATATCGCGCCCGTCCTTGATAATGTCGCCGAGATTGATCCCCATGCGGAACTCGATGCGGCGATCGGGCGGTACATCGGCGTTTCGCTCCGCCATCTCACGCTGCACTTCGACGGCGCAACGCACCGCATCGACGACACTGGCGAACTCAAGGAGCAAGCCGTCGCCGGTGGTCTTCACGATGCGACCGCGATGTTCCTTGATTTTGGGATCGGCCAATTCGCGCCTAAGCGCCTTCAGTCGCGCTAGGGTCCCTTCCTCATCCTCGCCCATTAGCCGACTGTAGCCCGCCACATCGGCGGCGAGAATGGCGGCCAGCCTGCGTTCGACGCGTCCCGTGGCCAAAGCGGTGCTCCCCAACCGCATGGGGGGAATACACTATCGGCTCTCGGAGGCCATTCTAATAGTAAAAGTGAGCGGAGGTATATCCTTTAGCCTGTTTGGTTTACCTTTTCGGTGCAGTTCGGCCTGATCCTGCGTCGCCGAGACCGCGGGTTAGGCCTGCGCACCTGGCAAGGAGCGACGCCGATGAACGAGCGCATCTGAGACAAATTTCTTACCGAGCGCGACAAGGCCGTATTCGCCGCGGGTGGGTTCGGCGCCCGAGCTGGGTTTGGCAAACGGCCGGCTCTACTTGTGATCAACGTCAATTGGGCGTTCTGCGGCGAGCGGCCGGAACCCATCCTGGAGTCGATCAAGCGATGGCGTACCTCGTGTGGCGAGGAGACCTGGGTGGCTCTTGAATACATTAGGGAACTGATAAAATCGGCACGCGCCAAGGGGCTCCGGTCATCTATACCACCGGAGAGCGGCGCGACGATAACTGGGATGCCGGTAGTTGGCGGTGGAAAAGCACGCGCGGTGATGAGGCAAGTGGGGTCCGCCCACGACGATATCGACGGCAACGAGATCGTCACCTTGATCGCGCCCGGCCCGCGGGACATCGTGATCAAGAAGCGAAAACCCTCGGGTTTCTTCGGGACGAACCTCGCCTCGTATCTCACACTGCTCGGCTGCGACAGCGTGATTGTCGTCGGAACAACCACTTCGGGCTTGTGTTCGCGCCACCGTGGTAGACGCGTTCAGCTTCAATTATCGGGTGATCCTGGCGGAAGAGGGCTGTTTCGATCGGAGCGAGGCCAGCCACGCTGTCAGCCTGTGTGACATGCACGCCAAATACGCCGACGTGGTCCCGACGTTCTGAAATCCTTTCCTACTTCCATCAACCACCAACTGGCCTATTCGATATGCCGGCCGGCGCTCGCAGCCCCGCAATGCCAATCAAAGAGGCGGCGGAATAGGATCTCGCCTTAACACGGTCACTCCGCTGCGGCTGCTCTCTGTGGCTCCGGATTGAGTTCGCGCAAGCGTGGCATGACTTCCTTCGCAAACAGCGTGATGTTCGCGACCGTATCTTTGTGGTCCAGGAAGCCGCCTTGGCCGAACATTAACAAATTGCCGAAACCGCCGACGCTGTCGCTGAGCGCCTTGATCTGATCGTACACGTCGTCCGGCGTGCCCGCAAAACAGGTGCCGCTCTCGACCAACTGCTCGATTGACGCAGTAGTCTGTTCCACCGGATTGCCGTGACGATCCCTGACAAAGCCGCCACGCTTGCCGCCCGCTTTGAGCATCGCAACGTTGGCGGAAAGCGAGTTGTAGCCGGGCAGGTTTGTGAATGGTTCAGCGACGACCGGCGAGGTGCGCACATAGTCGGCGGCAAGGTTGGCGCGGCGTAGCCCTCCTCGCGAGTTGCTCCGACGCCGACCACCGCGGCATAAGCGAAACGATCGGGGCCCGCCGTCCAACCAAGCTCCTGCGCGCGTTTGCGATAGGCCTCGAACATCGGGCCGGCGGCTGACAGCGAGAGCAGAGTTCCAACCACGTGTCCGCGCTCTGCTGCCATCCGGCCGTACAGGTCGCCTGTGCGAACTTCGATCTTGCAATGGATTTCGCGCGCGATTCATCACTCAGACATCCCTGGCTCTTTGAGCCCATCGGTCATTTGGCAAAGTACAGCGTCCAAGCGGTTCCTCCAGCTAATCGATCGGCGCTCGTGCTTGCGGCGTTGGAGTTTCCCCTCTCCAGCGAGAAGGCCGTGCCGATGGGTCCGATGCGGTGGCCGAATCCAATAGAGTCATTCTTCGAGACGCGCGCGGACAGACCTGACGGGGACGCCCGGTGGGCCAACCGAATCAAACAACTTATCGATGAAGCAAGAGCGGGAGCGGCAGCGCGTCCGGAAGCAGCACTGCGCCTGTACTATCTATCAAGTCGGGGAGCCCAGACCGAAGAAGAACGAGAACCTTTTGGGACCGCACTCTGGTCAGCCAAAGACCATGCAGCGGCGCCGCTTCCCGCCGGCACTAACCTGCTCGCGGATACTTTTGCCGAACTGCCCGGACCGGACGGAATCGATCCCGAAGCGTCGGTCCGGGCCCGTCTGTTCAATTCCGACATCAAGGTGATACTTGCCCACGCGCAACCGGCCGATTCACGTCAGATCGAGGATCAACTCAATCGGCTTCGTGAGATCGGTGCCGCAGCGCAGGGAGCGCTTCGACCAACGCGAGACCAGGCTGCCAGCCTTTTTTCTGAGATGACGAAGTGGCGACCTCCAACTCATCCAGACGAAATCCGCTCTTCCGCGGCCTTATTGCTGGGTCAGTTTCATGAGGGCAGCGGGCAATCAGTCGGCTGGGCTTTGGCGCGCATGGTTGTTCCCTCCCTCGCTCCTGATGATCGAACCGAGGAACGCGCCCGTGCGCTTCTCGCGCTCATCAGTGAGGCGTCTGCTAGCAGTACTCTCGCTGCGTTGCCTTATTTTTGGTCCTCAGCAGAGGATGTTCGCCAGAAGATCGTCCAGCGCATCCGCCGCGCCCTCATCGGACGCGCCTTCGAGGAAGTCGCCGGAGGTGCAGCAGCGATCGAGATCTGGGCGTCGCTGGACCAAGCGAACAATACGTCGACCCTGCCCCAGCAAATCGTCGAGCAAGTGATTTCAGCGGTTGAGACCCGTCATAGGATGGGATTGCACGCGCTGCTACGCGCCGCACGGAAATTGGTTGAAATGAACAAGCTACACGTAGACGACACATCGCGGCTCAGCGAGGCACTCGGTGATCTGATTACCGAGACAGCGTATGACAGGATCGATCGCGACAGCCGGGAAGCCACCTCGGTTTCGCTGGTGCGTGCGGAATGTGTGCGACTTGCGCGGGCTCTCGAAGACAGCGGAGCAGGCGGAACCAATACAGCTACATGGCTAGAACTTGTGGAGGCAGATCCGCTGCCGGAGGTACGGTACGCTTTGGCTAGCGAGATATAAGCATCCAAAGTCCCGCGCAAAAACGGATGAGCGATCCTGGAAAAACCCGCCTCTTATAAACGATCCCGCTCGCGAAGCGACGGCATCTATGCACGGCTACGCGAGTCAAATATGGCGAAGCGTCCTCATCTGGCTAGGCTTGCAAAATACGGAGCGCATGTATCTGGAGGGAGCGGAGGATATAGATGTTATTCACGGTGCGGCAGCGGAAACAATGCAAGTAAAGGCAACCGCTGGAAACGTCACGCTGCGTTCACCAGATGTGATTGAAGCGATAAATAATGCGTGGCTACACCAAGACCGCAATCCCGAGCGTCAAATTCGGTATCGCTTCCTTACAACGGCGAACATCGCAATGGAACAGGGCGACCCTCTGCGCGTGGGTATCCCCGGCCTGCAACTATGGGAGCGGGCGCGACGGGCGACAGATGCGGAGGTAAGACATGCCGATACCGAGCGACTGAAGCAATTTCTATTAGCGGAGCAACGCGTTTCCACCCAAGTGCAAGGTTTCCTCCGCGGCTCGGACGCATCAACTCTCTGGCTCCGGCTCGTGTCGAGAGTTGAATGGGACACTGATGCGGCAGAAGCGGCCGAGGTAATAAAGGAAATCAAGGACGAGCTCGTTTCCTGGGGAGCCGAGCGTCACGTTCCGGCCGCAGAGGCGGAAAAGGTAGCGGCGCATCTTTATGAGGCGGCTTGGTCAGTTGCGACGAGGCGCGACGCGGATCGATTTCTGGTTCGCGCGGATGCAATTCGGATATTCGACGAAAAGACGCGGACATCGTTGCCGCAAGCGACGGTCTTGGCCTTGTTTGACGCGCTGGCGCAGGCGGCGGCCGGGCGTGCGCTGGTAGCCCCGCCGCCGCTCGCCGTCATCGGACGGACAAATGTTATCGGTCGAGCGCCATCACTACCCACACGTCAATTTTTTCGACCAACAGTAATCGGGATTATTGGCGAGCGACTTCAAAGATCACTCACACTCATATTATACGGCGCCACGGGCACGGGAAAATCGACGTTAGCTGCGGAGTTTGTGACCGCTGCGAGCACGGC
Source organism: uncultured Alphaproteobacteria bacterium (assembly GCA_963812675.1). Lineage (GTDB taxonomy): Bacteria > Pseudomonadota > Alphaproteobacteria > ATCC43930 > CGMCC-115725 > AP-15. The sequence goes on from CAWEWR010000012.1 coordinate 12,231, forward strand.
GTGGGGATGGGTTGACCTTCGCGGGGTCGAAGCGGCTGGGCTGGGGCAACGGCTGACTACGGTCAATGCCGAACTGGAGGGCGAAGAGGGCATCAGACATCTCGTCCTCGACGACCTCGATGTACCTGGGGATTCACGGGCCCTTGAAGCGCCTCTGACAGGCATCAGTAAAATCCTAGAGGCCCGCGGGGGCAACCTTATCATCACGTCGACGAACGTATTGCCACAACGGCTAGGTTTGGCGCTGGGGTTTTCGCCTGAAGGCAGCTTTTAGGTGCCTCCATTCTCTCGCGATGAGATAGCGGCGTTCCTCATAGCGCGCGGCTGTTCGCCAAACTCTCTAGCAAGTCAATGGGCTACGCTGATTGAGTTGCACACGCAGGGCCATGCTCAACTCGTTCACGCGCGCGTAGCAGCGTTGGAGAGCGCAGGATTTCCGCGGCCGAGTGCTCAGGACCTGACAAAGACACCACCTGAGGTGATAGAGGCGCGCGCGGAGGCGCGGCGGCTCCTCGAGTTGCTCGACCCCTCTGCGCGCGAGCTTGTCTGCCGCCTGAGTCTCGGCATTCTAGCAATGCAGCGGAGACAGGTGATTTCCATTGCCACCCAGGCGCCTGCGGTCAGCGATCCCGGTTTGGCGTTTGATAAGCTCATTGGACCTTGGGTAGAAACACTTAGCGAGGACCTATACCGAATTTCCCCCCTGGTGCGGGACGCCGGGGTGGAGATTCAGGGAGCTGCATGGGCCAAAAGGGCGCATCGCGCAATCGCCAGAGGGCTCCTTGTACTACGTACACTCACGCCGTCAGATTTTTCGTCAATATTACTTCATAGTATAGCGGCAGAAGACTGGGGTGTTATCGGTCAACTGTCTATGGGAACGTTCAGCGCGGACACGGATACGTGGTCAGCGCTGGCGGAACTGGCGGGGTGGTTTGTACTCGTGGGGACCGGTGAGGAAGTATCAGCGCCAAACGCGGATCCCTTCACTCTGTTCTTGATTCGACTGCTCCAATATAGGCTTGCAGTGGCCGGAGGCAATGATGATGCCTCGTTGGCCATAATCACCCGATTTAATCAGGAATTGCCGTCGGGACAGATTGAACAGCCGCTGCAGCTCTGTCGCCAGTTTTTTCTGGCCCAGATTCTCACAGGCACAGAAATTCCATTGACGGTTACGGAGATCGTTAACGTAGGTACCGAATACGTGAATTTGAGCGATGCGTTATCGGGTATCCTCTCAGAAGCGTTTCACGATATTCCCGAGCACACACTGCAAGGACCTGATCGCTCGTTTGACACGGCATCCGTGGCGGGATTCGCACTTTCGAACCGCGTCAATGACCGACCGGGTATGAAAGAGCTTCTTGACGCGTGCGAACCGCTGGCGGTGCCGGTTGCGCGTCGTTTATTGTGGTTCATAGGTGGGACAGAAGCCGTAGCCTCCTTACTATTCGCGCGGTCGTGGCTTTGGGAATCCCGTCAGCAACCCCCGGATTGGGATGCCGCTCGCGCAGTTTGCCTGCGTGCTTACCGTCTTGCACGCCATTGGGAACTGCCGGGGCTCGCGCATGCTGCGGCGCGCGCCGCGGCTCAGATCGTCGATGAACATCTTGGCGGACGAGAGGAGGCGTTACGCCTTGCCGATCAACTTGCGGCGGAAATTGGTTGGTCGCCGTCACAGGAAGATGGACGCGCTGCAATACTTCTCCGAAACGGTGACTTCGCCGGCGCTCTCGAAATTTGGCGACGGATCCTTCCCGGCTGGAAGGCTCAAAGTGAGTTTGATCTCCAGCAGCAATTTTCGTGTCGTGATGCAGCGATCGCGGCCGCCCGGCTCGATAACTGGAGTGAAGCCGGTGACTGGTTGGCGGAGGCACGGGAGCGAACGGGTGTGGGAGCGAACCCAATTTACGAAGCTGCGCTATTAATTGACGAGGGCTACGCGCGATGGAAGTCCGGCGATCCGGCGTCTGCCCTGGGGCGATTGACCGATGACCTTCAGGCTATCGAGCGTCTACCATCGGACGAGGCGGATGAGCAAGCTTACCTGCTTCGGAAAAGGGCGGGCCATACCGTTATGTGGATGGCAGGAACGGCGGAAAAATCTCCGCCTAAAGGCTTTTCGGCGCCGCCGCCGGCGTGCTGTAGCAGGCTGGACCCGTTGTCGGGGCCAAGGGTCCCCTCCACGCCGAGCGACATGACGTGGGCACATCTTCTCGACTTCGAGTACGCCGAGCAGCTTGGCGATAATCTCCTCCGGGCGCATGAGGCTCAACTCGCCAAAAGTCCCTTTGGGCTGGTCCGAGTAACGATCGGAATGCTCCGGATCCGGGATCGCCTCCGCACACTAGCGATAAGCGATCTAGTGCAGCTTGCTGGAGAATTGGTGGAAGCGACGGAACTGTGCCGTGTGTTCTACAAGGAAGAGGGACACGATGGCGCTGATCCGTTGCCAGCGACTATTCCTGTCCCCGATCGAGCAAATCTCCCTCGAGATCTCATTTTCGGGGTGATGATTAGCGGTATCTTCGCGCTCGCAGCGCGAGGGGCGTTCACAGAACAGGTGACTGGGAGATGGCAAGCCGGCGCTGCTGAGGCACGCCTATCTGGCATGATCGATCCTTGGTTGGAGCTTGTCCGCGGGTTGTTTGTAACTGAAGCGGTCAATGCCACCAAAATAGCCCATGACGCTTCTCAGGGTTGGGAACGCCACATTGTAGCCAGTATAAAGATCGGTATTGATAACACTTCCAGACCGAGAGACTTCCTTACCGTGCATGGATACTGGGCTCAACAGTTACCGCCTTTGCAGTTATCATTTTTCCCCGTTGATGATGTCGAATATTTGGTGACCGAGGGTTGGCGAAGGCTCTCGGAACGGCCGTTTCTGCTAAGAATGCCTGCGACTACTGTCCCTGCGCTCACGGGAGCACTTGCTAGCACCGCGATCGGCTGGCGTAAAGTCGGTGAGGTGCTAGTTGCCGCAGAAAACGCGACGCCATGGATAGCACCCGAGCAGATGAGACAAGCCATTCGGAAGTTGGTCGCCGATTAGTGGTATGACCAATCTGGGGGCATTGCTCATCTCGCCGCTTATATGGACGGCTTTCACAGATGATCAGGTGTCGAATGCGACGGAGATAAACCGTCTTAACTCAGCGTTGAAGTCAGGAGGTTCCTAGCGGTCCTTTGGCGACAGAACTCCCACTCGCACTTTGGTCAGCTCCCGACCCACAGCGGTCCTTCGTTTCCCAACCGCGCAGACCTGGGTTTTGACCCATAGCGGTACTGGTTTGTGGATCATCGCGGTTGGCGCGAAACCGAAATCGCTTATCGGCCTAAACAGCCAATTTCTCTATCCAGCTCGCCGTCAGGTGGCTCGCCCCGTTCTGTGTAAACGTTGTCGCGAAAGACCTATGTCAGCACCGCGTGTGACCGGAGGGCGGTCGGATAGGTGAAGCGTAGGGTCAGGCGATTCACGCCGTCCCGCCGCTCATATGCGAGACACTGCGCAAATTGCCGCATCAGGTGGATTCCTCGTCCGCCGGCCGGCGTCTCGCTGATCGCGGTTGGCATGTCCGGAGCAGCGACCCCAAGCGGATCGAAGGCAACGCCGTGGTCTTCGATCGTGACGATGATCCTGTCATCGGCCCGTTCGAGAGCAAGATGCACGTCCTTGTTGCGGGTGACCTCGTCCCGACTGCCCGCAAATCCGTGCCGGACGATGTTGGAAAGCGCTTCCTCCAAGCACAATTGGATCGCGAACAACGTCGATTGAGGCAGGGCAAACCGTTGCCCCAGGGAATCGCTCCAGTCGCGGACGCGGGCCAGTTCCGAGATTTCCGCCCGAACAACCAGTGTCTCAGCCACGAGATCGCGCCCCCGGTGCCAGGCTGCCAAACTGGCTAGCTTGAAACGGCACCGATGGCAACATCCAGGTCGTGCACGATCGGTACGACGGTGTCGATACCGCTGCTGGTCAGCACCTTCTCCACCTCCGCCGTGGGCCTCAAGAGCGCCATCTTGCCGCCCTTCGCGCTTATCGCCTTTGCGCCCATCACAATCGTCCGGATGCCCATGGAAGCGAGAAACGACACCCGCTCCAAATCAACAACAACTCTCCGCTGACTACCAGAGACGACGCTGAACTGAAGATCTATCTGCTGAGCTCCAAGTACGTCGAGCCGACCTACAAGATTAACCTTCATAACGCCGTCGGCGAGCGTTTCAATCATCATTTCCATGGAGCTGTCCTACGGTCTCGCGGTCGCAATTCGGTGCCCGCTGGCCTTACCCCTTTAGCACGGAAATGTGTAAATTGACATAAATCTGCAATCTGTTAGATACTCGTCAATCTGCTTGAAAAGATTTGCAACCATCGGTGTCTTTGTCAACCCTCGCGCCAACGGCCGGTCTGCGCCCCGGCAGCCTCGGTGCAGAAGATCGTCCCGCTGACCAACCCTGCGGGACGGCTTTGACAGGGCTAATCGACGTTTCGCAGGCGGGAACCGTGGCAGATCCGGTGGACAGCGCGATCGGCGATTTGCATCGCGCCAACGCAGAGTTGCGCCGCTTGCTCGACGAGCGCACCGCGGAGCGCGACGAAGCGCTGGCGCAGCAGGCTGCGGCCGCCGAGATATTGCAGGTCATCAGCCATTCGCCGGGCGACCTCGCGCCGGTATTCGACGCGATCCTCGAGAAGGCGAACCGGCTCTGCGGAGCGGCGAAGAGCGCCTTGGTAACCTGTGACGGGGAGAATTTCAGGGCGGTCGCGACGCGAGGTTTATCGGAGCCATTCGCAACAATGCTGCGCGAGCCGCAGGACAACCCTAGGGGCGGACCGGCTAGGTGGTTGCTGAGTGGCGACAGCCTTGTCCATATCGCCGATTGCCGGTCCGCGCCCCATCCAGCACTTCGCGCCGCCGTCGAACTCGAGGACGTCCGCACTGCGCTGTTTATTCCGCTCAGGAAAGATGACGCGCTGCTAGGCTTTATCTCCGTCTACCGCCGGGAGGTTGGGCCGTTCTCGGACAAGCAGATCGCGTTGTTGCAGAACTTCGCGGTGCAGGCGGTGATCGCGATCGGGAACGCGCGGCTCGTAGGCGAATTGCGTTTCCGCACCGATGAATTGGCGCAACGGCAGGCCGCATTGCGCGTCACCCTCGACAACATGGCTGCCGGCGTCGTCATGTTCGACGAGTCGTTGCGGCTTAGAGCCTGGAACCACAACGTCGAAGAAATGCTCGATCTGCCGGACCACTTTCTGGCCGAGCCGCGGACCTATGCCGACTATATCCGCTGCCTGGCCGAGCGCGGCGAGTTTGGCGCGGGTGAGCCGGAGGACCAGATCCGCCGCTTCATCGAACGCGCCGAGCGCGTCGCAACCTTCGAGCGCACGCGCCCGAACGGCCGGGTGCTCGAGGTGCGCCACAGCCCGGTGCTAGGCGGCGGCTTTGTGCTGATCTACACCGACATCACGGAGCGCAAGCAGGCCGAGACGCAAGCCCGCGCCGCCAGAGACACGGCCGAGGCAGCGCTTCGCGAGTTGCAGGCGGCCCAGGCTAATTTGATCCAAGCCGAGAAGATGGCCTCGCTCGGGTCGTTGGTCGCCGGCGTCGCGCACGAAATCAACACCCCGCTCGGCAACACGCTCACCGCCTCGTCGCATCTCCAGGACAAAGTGGTCGAGTTCGGTGCGATGCTGGAAGCGAACCGGCTGCGACGGTCCGACCTCGTCGGGTTCGTCGGCCTCCTCACCGAGACGACGCGGCTGATGGTGACCAACTGCGAGCGCGCGGCCGAACTCGTGCAGAGCTTCAAGCAGGTCGCGGTGGATCAGACCAGTGGCGAGCGCCGGCGATACGACCTGAAGGACTATATCGATGAGGTGTTGCTCAGCCTGAGGCCCCAGTTGCGTAAGACTGGCCACCGCATCACGGTCGAGTGCCCCGAGCATCTGGAGATCGACGGTTATCCTGGTGCGTTGTCGCAGTTGCTGACTAATTTTCTGCTCAATTCTTTGATGCATGCCTATGAACCCGGTGCAACGGGGCTCATCTCGATCAATATGCGGCAGCTCGAGGACGGGTCGATCGAACTCGCCTATGCCGACGACGGCAAGGGCATCCCCAAAGAAATGCTGGGCCGGATCTATGACCCGTTCTTCACCACGCGCCGGGGCAGCGGCGGGAGCGGGCTTGGACTGCACATCGTCTATAACCTGGTCGCAGGAACGCTCCGAGGCCAGATCTCGGTAGCTAGCGATACCGGGCGAGGCACCTGTTTCACCGTGCGTTTCCCGTCGCGTACGCCCGGCGACGCTGACGAGGCAGACAAGCTGAATGACTGAGCCCAATGACGAACTGCTGTTTGCCGAGGATGCTCTGCCCCTACCCGGCGCGGCGGCGTCGAAGCCGTGGAAGGTGCTGATCGTCGACGATGACGAGCAAATCCACGCCGTGACCAAGATGGTCCTCGGCGACATGACGTTCCGGGACTGCCCCCTTCAGTTCCTATCGGCATATTCGGGCCAGGAAGGCCATGCGGCGATCGCCGCGAACCCAGACCTCGCCGTGGTGTTTCTTGACGTGGTGATGGAGACCGAGACTGCCGGTCTCGATCTGGCGCGCGACATCCGGGGGTCGCTGGGCAACGATTTTGTGCGCATCATTCTGCGCACCGGCCAGCCCGGCCAGGCGCCCGAGCGCCGCGTGATCGTCGATTACGACATCAACGACTATAAGGAGAAATCCGAGCTCACATCGCAGAAGTTGTTTAGCGCTATGGTCACGGCGCTGCGCTCATACACCGACATCATGACGATCGAGAGGAGCCGTCGCGGGCTCGAGAAAATCATCGAGGCTTCGGCTTCACTGTTTCAGATCCGCTCGATGGAGCTGTTCCTCTCCGGCGTTCTGCTGCAGCTCGGTTCGCTGCTGGAAGTGGGCATCGATACGGTAATGGTCAGTGCCAGGGTCGACACCGGCAGCGAGGCCACCATTGAGGAGCTGAATATCGTCGCCGCGTCGGGCCGGTTCACCACGCTTGTCAATCACCCTGCCAGCGTCCTCGAACCCGCCGTGCTGCGCGCGATCGAGGAGGTTATTTGCTCGCGCGAGAGCATGTTCATGACCAAATACAGCATCGTCTATTTCCACTCGCGGCTGAACCGCGCCACGGTACTCTACATCGAGACGGTGCGGCAGCTTGATCCAATGGACCACAAGCTGGTTCAGCTGTTCTGTGCCAACGCGAGCATCGGCCTCGACATGCTGAGCTGACGGCCGCGCCATGGACGCCACGGCACCCGAGACTGCCGCCCGTCAGGAACTGCCCGTCACTGTCGGCAACCTGCGTCTGTGGGATGCGATGGTCGAAGCGCAGACCCGGACCGCCGATGTTGAGCAACGATTTGCGGCAGATCGGGACCTGCCGGCCTGCATCGTCTGTACTGCCGGTAAGATTTTGGGCGTGCTCTCGCGCAAGAGCCTGCTGGCCGCCCTCAGCAGGCCACTCGGCCGCGACCTCTATATCAAACGTCCGGTAGGTCAGCTCGCCTTGGTGATGGACACCGATCCGCTGATCTTGCCTGCCACGACGCCAATTGCCGTCGGTGTGGAACAGGCGCTGTCGCGACCGGGCGAACGGTTGTACGAGCCCTTGCTGGTGCAAGGCAGCCAGTCGCTTGGCGTCCTGGAAGTGGACGGGTTGATGCGCGTCCAATCCAGCTTGTTGGAGCAGGCGATCCGCAAAAAGGATGAGCTGATCGACGAGGTCCAGCGCACGGCCGATGAACTGCGCACCGCGCTCAGCAACCTCGAACAGGCGCGCGACCGCCTGGTGCAGTCGGAGAAGATGGCGGCGCTGGGTCAACTCGTCGCCGGCGTAGCGCACGAGATCAATACGCCCATTGGCGTTGCACTGACCGCGGCGACCCATCTCGGCGAGCGCACCGGCACGTTCCGCGAAATTTTCACTGAGAACCGGATGAAGCGCTCCGACCTGGAGGCTTACGTGGAGCTCGCGCGCGAGAGCGCCGAGCTGCTGCGCTACAACATCCAGCGGGCGGCACAGCTGATCCAGAGCTTCAAGCAGGTCGCGGTAGACCAGGCCAGCGAACAGTACCGCAGCTTCGAGCTGAAATCTTACCTCGAGCAGCTCATTGCGAGCCTGGCGCCGGAAGTGCGCAAGGCCGGACACAGGCTGACCCTGAACTGCCAGGAAGGCATCGAGTTGAGCGGCTATCCCGGGGCGCTGGCGCAGGTCCTCTCCAACCTCGTTGCCAATGCCGTTGCCCACGCCTATGACCGCGGTGCGGGGGGCACGATCGCGCTGACCGCGATCCCTGACGGCGCCAATGTGGCGCTCGCGGTCAGCGACAACGGGCGCGGCATCCCGCCCGAGAACCTGCGGCGCATCTACGACCCGTTTTTCACCACCAAGCGTGGAGCCGGGGGCAGCGGTCTCGGCCTGCACATTGTCTTCAACACTGTTACCGAGATATTGCGCGGGCACGTCGACTGCCGCTCCGCGCCGGGGCTTGGCACCACCTTCACCGCCACCATTCCGATGTCCATTCCGCAATGAGCGGCGAGCCGCAGCAGGACGACGATTTCCTGCTCGACGACCTGCCGCAGGAGGCGGCGGGGCGGTGGTCGCGCGCGCCCCCCTGGCGCGTCCTGATCGTCGACGACGATGAGAGCGTCCATTCGATCAGCCGGGTCGTCCTGGCCGATTTGCAATTCCGGGGGCGGGCGGCGGAGATCCTCAGCGCCTATTCCGGGCGCCAGGCCGCCGCCGTATTGCGTCAGAACCCCGATATCGCCGTGATGCTGCTCGATGTGGTGATGGAGGAAGATGACGCCGGGCTGAAGCTGGTGCGCGAGATCCGTGAGCAGATGCGCAACGCGTGTCTGCGCATCATCCTTCGCACCGGGCAGCCGGGCCAGGCGCCGGAACGCGAAGTAATCGTCAACTACGACATCAACGACTACAAGTCGAAGACCGAACTGACGGCGCAGAAGCTGTTCACGGCGACGATCGCCGCGCTACGCTCCTATTCAGATATCGTGGCGCTGGAGCGCAGCCGCCAAGGATTGGAGCGGATCATTGCCGGCGCGCCGGAGCTGTTTGCACGTCATTCCCTGGCCAGCTTCTCTACGACGCTATTGCGGCAGGTGGTTGAGCTTTCCCGCCGGTCTGGCGACGGGGTGGTGGTCGTCCCTTCCGAGGAGCACAGCGAGGCCGCCAACCCGCCGATGCTGGCAATTGCCGCCGCCGGCAGCTTTCAAAGCGCGCAAGGCCGGCTGTATTGCGAGGCACTGCCCAAGGCGGTCGCCGCGCAGATCGAGCTGGCCCTGTCCGAACGCGTCGGCCTGAACGGAGAAGTCGATTTTGCCCGGCCGATCCGCACCCCGGACAACCGCATAGCCGCGCTGTATTTCCGCGCCGAAGCGCCGATCGACGCCGACCATCTGGCGCTGATCGACATCATGTGCGCGCTGGTGGGGGTGGGACTCGACAATGTTCATCTGCATGAGCGGCTGCTGCGCCATCAGGCTCGGCTCGAGGACGAGGTCGCAGCGCGGACGAAGGATCTGACGAGGATCAACGCCGACCTGGTCCAGGCGCAACACCAGATCAACGAGGAGCTGAGAGTTGCACGCAGCTTGCAGCAATCAATTCTGCCCGCCGCCTTTCCCGGCCATCACAGCTACCAAGGCCACGCCTTGATGCGCGCCGCGCGCATGATCGGCGGCGATTTTTACGACGTTTTTCGCCTCGACGACGAGCGGCTTGGGATTGTGGTAGCCGATGTCAGTGGCAAAGGGGTGCCGGCAGCGCTGTTCATGGTGCTGGTGCGCACGGTGCTTCAGCAGCTAGCGCTGCGCGGCCTCGCCCCCGGCGCCTGTCTGGCGGAGGCCAATCGACAATTGATCGTGCGCAACCCGCTCTCCCTGTTCGTCACCGTGATTTATGGCATTTTGGATGCGCGCACGGGCGTTTTCACCTACTGCAGCGGCGGACATGTGATGCCCTACCTGCTGCCCGCGCATGGTGGCGTCGAGGTGGTGACGGCGCGCCCCTCACTCCTGGTCGGCCTGATCGAGGGTGCAAACTATCGGGATCTCACGATCACGCTGAAGCCGGGCGATGGGCTGTTGCTGGTAACCGACGGCGTAGCGGAGTGCTTCAACCGGGCGGGCGAAGCTTTTGGGGAGGAGCGGCTGCTCGAGGTGCTGGCCTCTGCCGGTCCGATCGCTGTCGATCAGCTGCTGGACACTCTGGTGGCCGAGCTGGACCGGTTCTCCGATGGGACCCCGGCCTCGGATGATGTAACCGCACTGGTGGTGCGCTTCCTAGGCCATACCTCGGCGGAGAACGTAGAGCGGAAGGAATCGGTGTAGTTCCAGCCGGAGGGCAGACACCGCGGGGTGGGTGCCCACCTGAGCGAAGCGGGTTAAACCCCAGCCAACTGGAAGGCGCACCAGCGGCCTTCAAATCGGCTTAATAGCCTAACTCGTTACTGGCGCTGCGATTAGTTCGGGGATTCCAACGTCTCATTTACTCTCGCAGCCTGTCGGACTAAAACGACGCGCTGCTGTGAGCCTCGCCTGGCTCCGCCGCGATCAGGGTCGCCGCGCCGAAGCCCGCGACCTTCTCGCCCCGGTCTACGGCTGGTTCAGCGAAGGTTTCGATACACCCGATCTCAAAGAGGCAAAGGCGCTGCTCGACGAGCTGACTTAGTCAGGCTACGGACAGCTCAGGTAGCAATGCCGGCATTGCTTTGAGAAATACGGCGGTCAGCATTGCGGCGCAGAATTTCCCACACTGGGTACCGATTCGCAGCGAAAGGGCGCACCGTTGCAGCCCGATCGCGTAACCCTCGTTAACCCTATTTCATGCCGGATCACTGGAGTATAAAGCGAGTGCTTCTGCAATATGAGGAAAGCGCGCGATGAGAGGCACGGCTAGGGTCGCGATCGGTTTGGCGCTTACTTGGGCGGCCTTCCCGGTTGCTGCGGCAACGAAGGCACCGGGCAAGGCGCCGCCCGCCTGCGGGGCGATTGTGTTTCGGCCTCTCCCGCCGGGCACGGCGGATGGCGAGCAGCAGGCGGGCATGTATCGATCGCGCAACGGACGGCTCGAATTGCGCGCCGATGTCAAGCAGGGGACACCTGTCGATTATTACGTGACGACAGGTGGCAAACGCGTCACCGCTGCTCCGGCCAGTCTGCCCGAAGCGGCTGCGAGCTGTGCCGCCGCAAAGAAGATGCCAAAACCCGAAGCTCCCGCCTCGTCCTGCACCGGACAGCGGTTTACCGTGGTTGTCGCCCATGCTGGCGACCAGCGTCTCGCATTGTTATACGGGCAGGACAGTAACAGCTGGCACTTTTGCTCGGCTGGGACCTTCTAGTCCGCTCATTGCCCAATGAGACTTGTCTCGCGTCAGCGCCATGCGCCAAATCCGCAGCGTTGGAAGGATTTCGATCTGTTCGCGTATGTGCCCGGCCAGCCAGGGCATCTCCTCCCAATCGCCGTCGGTGGCCGCGCGGATCTGGTGGATGACGACCCGGAGCTGTTCGGCTGGTGTGAAGCCCACACCGATTGCTCCGATCCCGCCGCCACCGCAGACCCCGAGGGCGAGGTCGGCAGTGCTGCCTGCGAAGGCCATGCCTGCGGCGGCGAAAGGATGGCGGCAGCCGAACCGCTCCGTCATACGCGTCGAGATGCTGCCCATCTTATCCGAGATCCCCGGCTGGCTGAGGTTGGACAGGCTCAATGGTAACCGGGCCTGAGGGCCTGAGGCGCGCAGCCGTGCGCGCGGCATCTGTCTGCGTCGGAAACGACAGCGCATCTTTCTCCGGTCCCCAAGCAGCCGTGGGGAACCTGCGCGTTAGCCAGACCGAATGTCCGCCAGGATACGCAACGCGGATCACGAACATGGGTAAATCTCCCTAGCCTGCGACTCAGCCACTATCTCTGTTTACGATCGCGGAACAATCGCATGGTGCCGCTTGCCGGCCGACCGCCACGTCTGAGATCAGCGCCCCGCTACGTGATAATCTGGCCAATTTATCACGTGTTTATGAGCAGGCCCGCCCCTCAAAGCGGGTTTGGGCCGAGGACTTCCCAGCGGTGGCGCTGGAAGAGTTTGTCGTGTTCGTCGGCGTCGATCGGGCGGCGCTCCGAAAGATCCTCAAGGAGGCCGCCGGCAGAGGCCGGGGTGTAGAGAAACAACGCGCGGGCCGTTTCGCTGCCGGTGTTCTTCCAGGCATGCGGGACGTCGCGCGGCATGAACGCGCAGGTGCCGGGCCCGCCGACGGTGACCTTGTCACCGATCTGAAAGGTGATCTCGCCGGCGAGCACCCAGGCGACCTCGTCGCTGTCGTGGTGGAGATGGAAGAGGCTCTTGGTGCCGGCGGGCAGGGTTTCCTCGAACAGCATGATGCTCTCACTGGTCTCACGGCCGAGGAGCTTCAAGGCAAAAGAACGGCCGGGCGTCGGCGAGTCGAAATGCTTTCCGCCACCCGCGGGTACGACAAAGCCTTTTGTTGCGGTCATGTTGGTGTCCTTCCCTGCGTGAAGGTCATTGCGGGAAATAGTTGGGTATTTCTCCCCAAAGCGTCTGCGATGTCACGATCCGCGCGTACTGCCGCGTCGAGAGGTGCGGTTGGTCATGCCAGCGGCTCGGGAAGAGGTCCCGGTCGTCTCCATGGAACCCGACCCCCTCCGCCGCAGTGCCGGTCCACATCGTTGCCTTAGTCAAGATTTTTGTGGCCACCTAACCTTGTGCTCGTGCAAAGTGTGCCAGGCTGGTCCTGACCACGAGGTGATGAAAGGGCCTGATCACATTGAGATAGGTGAGGCCGAAGGCATTGTGGGAGTGCACGACGGTTGTCGCGACGAGCTGCGTGCCGGTTGGAGAATTGCGACGGAGCAGCGATAATCGGAAGTCCAGGTGTCGATCATCCTCACCCAGCACAATCTCGTCGTTGCTTTCCCATTGCACCGGGAAGAAGTCCACGCGTTCGTTGTCGGCCCTGGACGCTCGGACCTCGCCGGAGGTTTTGACGCCAAAGGGCGTCACCATGGCGTCGCGCACCGCGACCAACGCCTTGATCCATGCGGGCGGATCGCCGACTGTCCGGGTCGCCAGCACGCGCATGCTGTACTGTTTCGATGAACTCAAATCGAGGCTGTAGCTATCGAGTAGGCTGGCGTTCTCGTACCAGCCTGCAACGACGCTTTCAGGTGGCGGCGTTGTCCGGCGCACCCGCGCTTTGCGTTCTAAACACATGCCGAAAGCTCGATCATGGCAGTCTTAGCGACAGCTGGCCGGCCAATAGCGGTGAGGGAGTACATGCCTTGGATCGTAGCCAGAAAGAGCGCCGGCGATGAAGGCGGTACGCCATCACTTTGAGGCTCCAAGCGACTGGCCACCCATGCAAGATAGCCATCTGCGATGGCACTCGCGACAGCGCGATGCGGGTGTGCAGCCATCCTTACGCGGGCGCAAATCGGACGCGCCCTGAAAACGCGGAGCACGATCCGCCCCCAGATGACGAAATTTCAAAGTGAGTTGGCCAGCATTGACTTTGTCAGTCATTTGTTTCTCCTCGCGCACCAAGCTGACCTGCCCCCGCGGCCAGAAATGTTTATCCGCGGCAGCCCCGTCTGACCGCCCGCTTACTGCGCGTCGAGCGCTCACGTAGATTCAGCAGCGGCTGTCGTCAAGGCTTTGCAGCCGGAAGATGCCGGTGATGCTCATCCCGTGCACTACTTTTCCACCAGCGACCAGACACCGTTCCAGCTGGTGCATGGGGCAGTGGTGCGAAACTGAGCGATGCGGTCGAGAAATACCTTGCTCGGCGGATCGCAGGGGTGAATGGCGAGACACGTCTCGAAACCAATGCGGGCCTCCTCCCAAGCCCCGCGCCGATATGCGTCGAGTGCTTCAACAGAGGCGTCACGCAGCGCCAGGCGCCCGCTCGCGACCTCACCTTTCTGGCCAAGCAACTCGAAAATCCGTTGCGGCTCAGTCTTGCCGACGACCAGCACCGAATCGATCTCCCGTGTCTCGACCGTATCGGCGGCGAGGCGATTGGTCGCTTCGCTGATCAGCACGCGCGTGCCGTAGGTCTTGTTGGCACCCTCGAGACGTGACGCCAAATTCACGGTGTCGCCGATGACCGTATAATTTCTGGTCTGCTCCGAGCCGATACTGCCGACCACTACATCGCCCGTGGCGATGCCGATGCGTAGGTCGATTTCCGGGAAGCCGCGTTTGAGGCCCATGAGATCAGGCAGCTCGGCGCGAAATGCCGCAAGCCCCGTGAGTTGATCGAGCGCAGCGAGGCAAGCGAGACGGGCCTGTTCGTCGGCGCCGGTGAAAGGCGGACCCCAGAACGCCATGATTGCATCACCGATATACTTGTCGATGATGCCGTTATGTCGTCGGACCGGGTCCGACATGACGCTCAGGTAACGGTTCAGCACGGTAACCAAGGCAGCCGCGGTCATTCCTTCGCTGAACGTCGTGAAATCTTTCATGTCGCAGAACAAGATCGTCATCTCGCGCCGCGAACCTTTGCGATCGGTCAGCTCCGGCCGGTCGATCAGCCCGGCAACAATGCGGGGATCGACATATTTCCCGAACGTCTCGCGGATCTGCGCTTTGACCCGCAATTCGCCGACCATGCTGTTGAACGATTGCGTCAGGCGGCCAATTTCGTCTCGCGAGGTGATCGGCACGACAGTGTCAAGCGCGCCACCCTCAACCGCCGCGGTCCCAGCGAGTAATCGCCGTACTGGCCGCACCAGACCAAGGGTTACGGCGGCGGCAACGGTGATGCCGAGCGACGCGGCAATCGCCAACAGCACCAGGCCAATTTGAACCACATGCCGCTGGTAGGCACGGGTTCCGACGATGGCGGCGCCGGCGAGCCGACGCATCTCGCTGCGCGCGGCTTCGATTTTACGGTCGAAATCGTCCCGCCGATCGTCCAGCTCGCGTGGCAGTTCGGTTGTCAGCACCTTGTTGCCGACTTCGGCGGCGGCGAGCAGTTTGGAAAGAACAGCCTCATAACGCCGCCGTTCCTCCTGCAGCCACTCGATCCTGACATCGAGCCGCGCCAGAGCGATGTTGTCATCAAAGTCGAGCGGATCAGCAATCTGTTCGTTGATGTGCTGGCGCGCTGCGGCGACCTCTTCATCGCTCGCCTTCCCGGTGGCTGCGATCCGCTGACGCAGGTCCTCGACTTTGGGCGCGTTGTCCGTCGGGTCCGCGAGGGCCAAGAGCAGTCGACGGGCATAGGCCAACTCTTCGACCGATCGGATGTTGGCGTCAGCCAGCGCGACGTAGGCAGGGAAATAGTTGTGATCGACGATGACGAGCTGGTCATCAACGGTGCGCGTCATGCGCATGCTCAGCAGCGCAACAACCGCCATCAGGATCAGCAGCCCGACGGCGATGCCGAAAATCTTGATCCCGATGGTAAGGTGCACAGCCGGCTCCAATCGGCACAAACCCGGCCGCGCCCTTCCCGGCGGCCGACACGACAACGCGAATTTATAGCGGTGCGATGCCGCGTTGGGGGTAAATCGTCAGCGATAATGTACAATATGGAAATAAAGATCCCAGGAGTCCGATACCAACCCTCCAAGGTTCGCTCTGGACTCTTCCTGGAGGAAAGGGGATTCGGACCCTCGGTCCCACTGTGAACAGAACGGACATGCGAGGGCGCCGGCGCGAACGGCCGCCTCGCGTCGAAAGCACCTCAGCGAAAGGCGCGGGAGCAGGTCGCAGAGCTCTACCGGGTCGCTGTTGACGAGATAGATCGGATCATTAGACGCCCGAGTTAACTTCCCCAATCTTGGTCCATTGGAACCAGTACGACGAGGGGCGGACCTTCGAGCCTCAGCGTCGTTCCGGATCCGACAAATGCGCTACGCAGCGCGAATCCACTCCGAGGGAATCGGCTGCGCCCGCTGGTCTGCAACGACTTTTCTACGGCGGGCCTGCTCGTCGGCGCTGATCGAAGCCGGATCCTCCCGGAACTCCGGGCCCATGGCCATGGCCTTCTTGACGGCCGGCCGCTCGCCGATCTCTTCCAGCCAGCGCTTTACATTCGGGAACTCGTCAATCTCGATCTTCCGGGTCGCCCAGCTCGATGCCCAGGGATAGCAGATCATATCGGCAATCGTGTATTGGCCGGCCGCGAGATAGCGCTTGTTGAACAAACCGAGGTTCATCACGCCGAAGATGCGATGCGCCTCATTGTCGAAGCGGCGCAGGGCGTAGGTGAGATCGCCGTTGTTTCCGCTCTCGGCCGCGCGACGGAAATGGCCTTGCTCGCCGAGCTTGGGACCCTGATTGGCCAATTGCCAACCGACCCACTGAGCGACATCGTATTTGCTGCGCGGATCCTGCGGGTAGTACCGACCGGTCTTCTCGGCGAGATACATCATGATCGGCCCGGATTCGAAAATCGAGATCGGGGCGCCGCCGCCCATCGGCTCGTCGTCGACGATCGCTGGCATCCGGCCGTTCGGAGAAATCTTCAAAAATTCGGGAGTGAGCTGGTCCCCGCGGCCGATATTGATCGGTTTGATCGTGTAAGGGAGCCCCAACTCCTCGAGCAGAATGACGATCTTCTTGCCGTTTCCGGTCGGCCAAAAATAGAGGTCGATCATTGGGTCTTCTCCTGTTCAAAGTGGCAGAGCGCGGAGCACGGCGGTATGCCGGTAGCCGCACTCTAAACCATAATCGTCCATCGAGGCAGTCGTGAGCAGACACGGGTCCCCCCCCGGGGCGGGCTTGATAACCGCAATCACCAGCCAGGTGTGTTGCGCTTGCAAAGCAGAATGGAAGAGCCTCGGTCACCCCCAAAAAGCCCAGCTCCATTCAACCAATGATCAAGAACTTGGGTGCACCGACCTGGATATCGACATCACCGCACTGCAATATTGCATTATTGTTTTTGGGTCTTGTGAGGGGGGGTGGATTCCAATGGACGAAGCTTGTTTAATAGAATGTTTTGGCGAGCAGTGATGCGACTTTAAACACGATCGTCAACAGGCCTGCCAGGCTACACCTCGCGCTTAGCTTAGAGCTCGACCGTCTACGCGACGCTTCGCCTGCGACTACCCCATACCAAAACCCTCTCCGGAATTACCGGTCGAGAATGGCGAATTTCCTAGGTTGACAAGGAGGTATTTACCTCGTACCGAAAAGAGATGATTATGGTATAAAGCGGCTATGATCAAGCGTGTTGGGCTGTACCTTCGAGTCTCGACGAAAAATGGGCAAACCGTCGACAATCAACGTCAATCGGTCACGGACGGAATCCGGCGTCGGCGGGGATGGATCATCGCCGACGAATTTACCGACGAAGGCATCAGCGGCGGTAAAGGCCGTGACAAACGACCGGAGTTCGACCGCCTCCTGAAAGAGGTCGTCCGCGGCAAGATCGATATTGTTGCAGCGTGGTCCGTAGACCGGCTTGGCCGTTCGCTGCAGGACCTCGTTGGCTTTCTCGGCGAACTCAACGCCGCCGACTGTGACTTATACCTCGAGAAACAAGCCGTCGACACGACGACACCCGCCGGCAGGGCGCTCTTTCAAATGCTGGGCGTATTTGCAGAGTTCGAACGCTCGATCATTCAGGAGCGTATACACGCTGGGCTCGCCAGGGCGCGGCTTGTCGGCACGAAGAGCGGCAACCCGATCGGTCGGCCGAGGCTCGACACACCGAGAGAAGGGGCAATCCGCGCAGCCTTGGCGAGCGGCAAGGGCATCCTCAAGACGGCGCGCGAGTGTGGCACCGGCAGCAGCGTGGTCCAGCGGATCAAAACAGAAATGACCCGTGCCAATAACACCGCGTGAACACGGATATTGGGACTGTTCATAAAGGCGAAAAGTTGGGCGATCCGCTTCGAGGCCCGGCTGCGCATTGCGTCGGTCGCTGGCATGAGGTTTCGGACCGAGCACCGGTCAGGTGGTATTTCGATACAATTCGTCAAACCGGGCACGCGCAGTGTCATACACCTCTTGAAGGCTCGGCTGCTTCGCGTATTCGACTTCGGCGAGAGTCGGTGGAGGTGGCGGTAAACCGGCTTTCTGGGCTTCGATCGCCGCCGCCTCGCGGCGGTAAACTTCGAAGATCGCCCAGCCGTTCATTTGCTCGACCAACAATTCGGTCGCGGCCCACACCAGGGCGTCAACGCGGTCCGGCGAATAACCAGCCGCCCGACGATCAAAGTCCGACGTGAAATTCGTCATTTGATCCTCGAGCGGCGCGAACGTGCCGACATGGTGCATTCTGCCCTGTTCGTACAGCGCCGAAACCGGCTCGGCCCTGGTCACCTTGCCGCGCGATGCCCGGACGGCAGTGAACGGCACATTGGAGTCGACCATGCGGATGGTGTTCTCCACCATTTCGCCGCCGTTGTTGACCTCGGCCACGATTCGGTCGGCATGATGCGCCTGGTAAGCCGCGATGGCGATTTTTGCCCATTCGATAGGTTGATATCTTCCCGAGGCATCAGCCAACACATAGCCGTGGCCCTGGTGGTCTCTCCCGACGACGACGATGCCGGTTTCATCCGCGTCCTCACCGGACGTCACCGCGGGATCAACCGCAACAACAATTCTCGCCAGGTCCGGGGGACCCGCAGCCTGTCGCGCGGCGTCGATGATGCTGTGGCTCCACAATGCCCCTGGTGTGTCCTCGAGCAATTCTGCATTCAGCTCTTGTCGGCCGAGGCGGGTGCCCTCGTATTTCCGTATGACCTGGTCGAAAAATCCGGGCGCCAGGTTCGCACGATTTTCGTACGTCGAGCCGCGCGTCACGATTACGTCCCGGCCCTCGCGGGCCAGCAATTCGCGGATCAGCTTGGTCGGCCGAGGTGTCGTCGCGACGAGGCAGCGCGGGTGGCGTCCCAGCCTCAGCCCGAACTGCAGCATGTCCCAGGTCTCGGGGTGTGACCAAGAAGCCAATTCGTCGCAAACCGCCGCATCATGCTGGGGACCGCGCAACCGATCGGGCTCCTCAGCACTAAATGTCGTGGCAATCGCTCCATTCGGCCAAATCAGCCGTCGTTTCGAGGGCTCGTAGATCGGCCGGAACTGTGGCGGCGCGACCGCAAGAATGCCGCTTTGTCCTTCCACCAGGACATCGCGCGCATCGGCAGCGGTTGCGGCGACGAGTGCGATCCTGCTGACTTGCCCGAAAGCCGCCTGGTCGCACACCCATTCTGCCAGGGTGCGGGTTTTTCCAAAACCTCGGCCAGCCAGTAATAACCAAATTTGCCACCAATCGCCCGGCGGTGGGAGTTGGTTTGGCCGCGCGACAGCTGGCCAGGAGTTCTCGAGCGCATCGGCGAGCTGCGCAGCAAAGGAATTAGGCATCGACCACAGCTCCTTTGCAGCGACCATCTTCAAGCATCGGCGCCGCAGCGGTCGCCGCGTCAAGATCGCGCAGTGCCGCAACGACGGCCTCTCGTGCTTCCCGATATGGCGCCACCGCGCTTACGATCCGGGAGATCGCTGTGGCATAATCGGCATTTAGCAGAACGTTGTTCTGGATATTCAATAATGGCCCGCGCTGCAGCTCGCCGGTCAGTCGGCCGCTATCCCGGAGATTTTCGTGCAGCCGCCCCGCCAGCAGCGCCAGTGCGTTGCCGTCGCCCAACTCCGAGGCCACGCCAAAGCCCTTGTAAAGTCCACTGCGAACAATACGATAATGGTCGATCAGCGCGAGAGATTCGTCCGCGACGATTTCTTGGAGCTTATCTTTCGTCGCGCCGGCGCCCGCGATGTACGCGGCTCGCGCCTCCGCCGAAACATGATTGATCCAATGCCGCCGCAAGGCGTGATAGTCGATCTCGAATTTCCGTGCGGTTCCCTTGATCGACGCGCCAGCGGCAATAAGCCGCTCGATACGCATGCGCTCGAGATGATTACATCCCTGGCAGCGCCCGGTTCGCGAACCCTTTTGCCGCGCCATTTATCTTCCCCACGATTATTTCTCGCTTAAAACGCCGTCAATCTGTATCTGCTGCAATCCTGCGCCGAACACTGCAACCTATAGTCCGCAATTGCGGCGCGGTAATGGCGATGTGCAACCGGAAGCATAAGCCGGAGACGCAGAACATAATCCTGCGTGAGGCATTGGCTTGCGCGTAGGCCGCCTCTGACCTACTCGGTTAAGAGGCCCGCAGCACGGGGGGCTTGAGTTGAAAGCCAGGCCTCCCCTTCCGGCACCGAGTGGCCCGAAAAGACTATACTTACGATAGTTCTGCTGTGTGGGGCTCACCTGACCAACCCCGGACATCATCAAAACCGCTGCTGATGACCCAAAGCCGACCTCGGGCAGGGCGCCCCTGAGAACTGGGTCGGGTGGAAAACGGTTGCCAATCACTGCTGTCGGACGTTGTGGTTTTCCCGCTGAGTTACGGCTGCTTGCTGGACCGGATTGTCCAACCAAGATCGACGACAAATTCATGAGGCTCCGCGGGACGGGATCATCGGTTGGGCGATGGCGGCCGTAGCAGCAGGATGAGCAGGATGCCCAACGGCGACACCCAGGCAGTCACCCAGAACGCGTCGATATAGGAGAGCACGTAGGCCTCGCGGCGCACGAAGTTGGCGAGCACGCCGGCGCCCTGTGCTGCGGGGTCGCCAATTCCGGTGGCGCGGTTGCCGAACAGGCTCGCCAGCTGCGCCGTAGTCTGCTCGGTTGATTGAAAGCCGCTGATCACGTGTAATCCGATCAGGTTGGAATAGACCTGCTCACGCACGCGCACAAAGGTCTGGATCACCGCGCTGCCGATTTCATTGCCCAGCAGCAGGGCGACCTGGATCATCGTGACCATCGCTGCCGCCAGCGGCGGCGTGATATTGGCAACGGCGAAGGTGATCAGCGCGGTAATCGCGAACGCGAGTCCGACAGCCGAGATCAGCTGCGAGATTATAAAATCATTCCCGCCCAGTCATGGGGTCAGTCCGGCATCGATCCAGCTGCCGATCGCGATCATCACAAAGCCGAACGCGATCAACTTCCGGGCGGTCGATTCGCTTCAGCAACAGCGCGACGAGTGGCACCAGCACGAATTGCGGCATCACGATCCAGTTCAAACGTGACCGATCTGCAAGGCACGCAGGTTCTGGACTCGGGTCAGGTAGTCGGGCAACACGAAAGAGGTCGCCTTCCCGCCGAAACCGTAGATTAAAATCAATACCGCCGGTACCGCGATTGCTGTCGAAACGCAACTCGGTTTCAGAAATGTTTCGGTCTTGATCACCGGTCAACAGCGCTTCCGGCACTGTACGCGGTTCAGAATTGTCACCGGCCTCTGTTTCGCCGGGCTGGTCCCAGACTACGTCGAGGTCGGCAAGGATCGCCGGTGAAGAAATTGGTGGTGATCGTAGTGGTATCTTCCTTGCCACAGACGGCAGCGCGGGAGCGGGCGATCAGTGGCAGCGACGAGAACGAAACTGGTACAACTTGGGTTTTGTACTCAAGTTATTTCGCCAAACGTTGGACAGATCGCTTGATAGTCCTCTTAAAGTGCCATTCTCGGTAATGGTTATCGCCTTGTATGAGACACAACAGACTACCGAACGGGTGCGGACGATCAAGGCTTGGGTTTGTTTACGGGGAATTTGGTAAGATCCGCTGTTCTCGGAACCGATGGGCAGCCCCGATGTCCGAAGAGGAACGGCCTTTTTTAGAGGATGGCTCGCAGTTTGGGATTTCCGCCGCTACCTTCGCGGATACGGACCCAGATGAGCAGCGCGAACTCATGATCGCGTGGTTCCATCATAACTTCGAAGACCCGCAAAATGAAACTCCCTGGGATGGTGAGACAAAAAGCTACATGTACCTATGGGGTGGGCCGTATGACGCCGGAGAGCAGCTCTGGAACAAATTTGGTGACTTTGTTTCAGAAGATTTCATAAACGATGTTGCCAAAGAAATACAGAGCGACGGAATATTCGATTGGGCTCCAAGCTCGAATTCCCCTTTTTATGATGATGGACGAGATGACGAGGACGAGGAACAGCCCGAGCCCCCGTCCCTTGATATCTATCTTGACGAGCCGAGTGATCGATACGGTTCTCTCGAAGAACAAGAGGCTCGCGCCCGTGCGAGAGCGGCCCTTGATGAACTTCAAAAAGTCTTAGACGCTTCTCGACCTATCGGTATTGGCCATAATCGACCACCGGCGGAGGAGGTAGAGGAGCCCACGGAGCCGGAGGAGATGAAAGAGCTCCGGCCGGCGCTTCAGGAACTCAGCGCGGAGCTGGCCAAGCCGGAACCAACAATCAGCCTCGTCAAGCGATGGGCAACGCCACTCCGCAATGCGCTGATTGCGAGCTCTAAATGGGGCTTAAAGAAAATTGATAAGGTGGTAGACGTCTTCATTGCCGGAGGTGTCATGTGGCTCACACAGCATGGTGACCAATTGCAAAAAGCATTTGATGCAGTGGTCGCTTGGCTCGACATTGCTGCCAAATCTCTCTTTTAGTGGGCCGGTGGGCTCACCGCCTGCATAACCGCACCGAAAATGGCTGTGGCGTGGTCAGAACGGAATGTCCGTGTCTTCCTCGTCCGGGTTCCAGGCGCGGATCGGTTCGGGCGCTTTCGTTCGTCTGCCGATCTCGTAGCGCAAGCGGGTGAGCTTCTTCGGTGTCGCTCCCCAATAGAGCCACAGCTTCGCGACGGCATTGACGGGATCGTCGGGGATGCGGATCGATTTTGGCGCCTTCTCGCTGCCCCAAAGGGCGCGGAGTTCCGTATCGGTCATCCGGGTCGGGGTGCCGTTGGCGATTTCCTCCCGAAACTGATCGAGGCGCTCGAGCGACCATAGATGGCACAGATCACGGGCGGCCTTGCCGGCCTCCCAATTTGATCTCGAGCTCGGATTCCTCGCCGGTCGCATCCAGATGACGCTGGAGCGCCTTCATCAAGCGTTCGATGCCGCCGGGCGGCAAATGCTCTTTCAGCCACGCGGTAACGCGAGTTGGCGTGAACTTCGCTGGGTCGTGCAGAAAATCGAGATCTCTGCAGACGAGGCAACCTCCGTTGCGGTGCGCCGTTACGGGCAAGCGTAACGCGTCACCCTCTGCGTTACGTAACGCATGCCGCTTCCGATAGGCTCTCTGACGCTCGGCGTTACTCTTCATGCTGCCTCGGGGGGTCCTGGTTTGCGGACGATGCGGGATTTCGGAAAGGCGATGACGATGCAGCCGCCGTCGACTATTTCCGCCGCCGTCGCGAAGACGTTGAGCCGTCGTCCGATCTCTGGAACAAAGCGCCGGAGGAATGCGGCGTATTGCTCATCCTGCGCCACGATGTCGAGGGGCTGGCCTTTGTAGCGGCCCCACGGCATCAACGGCATGGTGTCACGCATGGATTCGCCTTCCAAAGCTTTGGGCGAAAATGGCCCAAATAGGTAAGAAGCCCATCTGGCATGATGAAGGAGGGGATCCTGAGCAAGGAACACAACGGCCCCTAAGATAGACCGACATATAGAAAGTGGGACCACACGGGTGACCCATTCGCCTCATCTGAGGCGGCCCGGCTTGATGATCAAGATTTGGCTGATTTCCTCGGTTTCGGGCGATTTGGCCGATTCCAGTTCCTGCTTTGTTTGGTTCACCCGCGTGGTCCTTGGCTGGTTCATACGGGTGAACCATTCAGATTGATTTTGCGACGCCGGTCGGGTCGGCTTTTCGTTGACGTCCTGCCATTCGTTCGTCGGCTCGAAATAGACGGGCGCGCCAGTTGCGGAGAACGATTTCGACTTGAAGCAGGTCAGCCGGTAGCGGTTCGGGTCGCGCCTGGCACCGCCGCGATATTGGCCGTCATGTTCAACAACCAGCCAGCCGAGCTCAATGAGCTCTTCTTTCGTTGGTATGATGAAACGGGCCGATATCCTGGCGTCTTTGGTGAACTGCCGCTTTGTGACGACCAGATAACCGTTTTCTTTTCCCGCATGAGAGAGGTGTTGCAGGGCGAGCCGTAACAGCATCTGAAAGCCGCGGCGTGATGGCGGCCGTTCTAGAAGAGCAGAAAGCGCGGGCGCCGATAGCATGACGAATGGCGTTCCCTTTGGGATCTCCCGCACCTTGGACGGCTCGAAGCTAGATTTCGAGCCGTCCTTGAATTTCGGCTTGACGTATTTGCGCCCGGCCGCCTTGGCTTCTTCCTTAGCGTGCTGTTCGGCTTGCCGTTGCTCGCCGGCGCCACGCGCCATCCGCTCGGCTAATATTTTATTCGGGTGTTTAATGCTCATGGCCCTGCATTTTTCATTTTCAAAAATTCCTGGAATTAAAAAACCCGCCAGCTGGCGGGTGTTGGACTTTAAAAAGGCTGGTCCTTTAAATCTTAGTCGTCCCTTTCGGCGACCACAGCGCGAAAATCATCTATTGCGCCACCGATATTCACTTCGAGGGTAGCCGAATTCCGACATCGCACTCCCGACCGTCTCCGACAAATCTTCGATTGCGCCGGCAATGACGGCGCCCGCCAGGTCGATCGATGCCGCCTGCATGTAGGCGCCGATGAGCTCGGGATGCGCCTCGGCGTACCCGTCGCCGAGGTTCTCATCGATATCCTGGATGGCGTTCCTCAGATAGTCATGGGCCGTCAGGTGTGCTTGGCGCAGCAGCGTGGCCGCTGTCGGCTTCGATGCGCCTCATGCCGCCGCGACCGCGGCTTGCACCTCAAGGCTGCGATGCCAGTCGCGCTCCGCCTCGGCAGAGACAAGGGTGCGGACGCCGGCTTTCATTATGCGCGGCCCGGTGCCTTGCTTCAGCAACTTATAATAGGCTGCGGCTAATGCGGTTGCGGACAAGAAATTCGTCCACCGTGAAGGCCGCGACATTGGGGGTTTCCGTCGTCAATTTTGCTCTCCAAAAAGGAAAAGCCCAGCGATCGGCTGGGCGCGCGCGCCTAAAAATCCGCGGCGATGGTGAGCCGCGGGCGGAGTCTTTAAGACTGAGAACTTCTACCCGAAATTGCGGACAGAGTCCAGGACAGACTAGGGCGAACGGGAGTGCATTTTCACAATACCCCGCGCAGCGAGGTGACGTTGCTGTCAACGATGCCAAAGCTCGGTGCTCCGGCCTGAATGGCGTCGATGACGTAGCCGGGCGCCATATGACCGTAATGTCGCTCGACCATGCGAGTATCACTGTGACCGAGGTTCCGTGCCACGACCAGTAATGGGGTGCTGTTCATGATGGCGAGACTCGCATAGGTATGCCGCAGTGTATGGAAACTCGCGGGCGGCTTGATGCGGGCACGGCGGCAAGCATCGCTCATCGGCCGGAACTGGTGCGACTTCAGCCAACGGCCGCCATCTGGACGCCGTAGCATCGGCTCGGCGCCGTCCCGGCCGGCCGACAGGGAGCGAAAGAACCCCGTCCCTTCCTTCGTCAGGATGACGTGCCGGCCCTTGCCGCTCTTGCTGGTGCGGACATGCAGCTGCCCGACCTCGACTTCGCCATGCAGGATGATGTTGAAATCCTCGACATCCAGCGCGGCTAGTTCGCCGTACCGACAGCCGCTCAACAGCGCACCTTGGACGAGATTGCGGAATTCACCCTCAGCCGCGTTTATGAGACGCTGCAACTCCGTGATCGATAGGTGTCGGATCCGCGCGGCATCGACCTGTTCGAAGGGCTCAACTCGACGCCATGCCCGATCATCGGCGATCTTCTCATCACGCCATGCGGCATTCAGCGCGGCTTTGAGGATCGTCAGCACACGGTTCGCCGATGCCTCGCGGCGCCGACGGTCTTCCGGGTCGGCCTGATCGATCGTCCGATATTGTTGCTGGGTGCCCTTCCGGGTCCGCAGCCGCGGGGCTGCATCGGCCATCGCATCGCGCCAGTCCTTGAGGGTGTCCTTGGTTAGATCCTTACAGGCGATCGGCCCCAAGGTCGGCAAGATGAGCGCGCGCGTCCGGCATTGGGCATCAGCATTTGATTTCCGCCGCGTCTCGAAATAATCGGCGAGGCAGCGCTCGACCGTGTAGGACTTTTCCGGCTCGGGCTCAGCCGCCGCCTTGGCCGGCTTTCTGGTGATCGTCATATTTCTGGCGTGCCAGTTTCTGCGCTTGCGAGAAGTTCAGGATGTCGGCACCGTTGGGATCGCCAGTGTCGTCTGCCAAGCCCAGCGGCTCGAAAAGGTAGTCGCCCTCGCCTGTACCATAGATGCGGACAAGCCATTTACCGCTCGTCTTGCCCTTTCGGTAGCCGAGATGCAGCCCCTGATCGAGTGCCTTGTAATAGGGCTTACCCGATACGTCTAACTTTTGCCTCGCGGTTCGGGAATCCAGCTTCGAGTCCCTGACCCTCCTTGCCACGGCGGTAACCCTTTGTCCAAAATTCTGTCCAATATATGGGCGAGAACAGGTGTGAACAAGGGAAAACAGCGGTACACTCCACATTAATTAATTCAATGCGTTATGAAACTCCGGTGCACAAGGATGGACGCTTTAGCGTCTCTTTCACGGCGGTAACAGGGGTTCGAATCCCCTTGGGGACGCCAACAATATCAAGCAATTAGATAGTTGGAGTGACGCCGGTGTGCTGGAAGTGTGCCGGCCATTGAGCGAGCGTGCGGAAACAACCGAGGACGCCGCTCGCCGCGCTGTCGATTTTGCCGTCGCGCCCCAGTCTCGATCGGGAAGAGTCGTACGTGCTGCGAAGCATCATCGGCGAGCTGCGGGTCGGCACCTCACCGTCCGACCTCACGCGCATAGGCCCCTATGCCAATCGAAACGACGAGGTACTGCCGACCTGGCGAGGCGGGCTAGCGCGTCCGCGCGCCGTGCGAACAACCTCCGGGGTGGGATCCCGCCCGCTTCCGAAAAAAAGCCCTTCAATTATCGCCGCCTAAATATGTAAAAGCCGCGTCTTCCTTGCATGGTTAGTATCTCGTATCAGAGTGATTATACCCGCGATCAACATCAATAAACTCACCGCGTAACAGGCGCTTCACGCGAAAGCACAAGGCTCGGCATTGTATTGCTTTGTACCTTGGAGGAAATATACGGCGACCGGTATTGCAAAAAGGCCGATGCTTCCTATCAGCCGCCTCACTGTCTTCCGAAATTCCTCTTGCAACGATGAGCATGTCTAATCTCGTGGTCCGGATAGGCCTAGTTTAGAAATGCGGTAATACTGCTGAGAGCAATCCCAATTGAGATGTACGCGAGCATTGAAGCTCTCCCCTCCGCTTCACGTAATCAATCAAACTTTAACCTTTAAACGCTTGCCAGTCTATACACGTATCGATGGTATCTCTTTGTGCGCCTACACCGATGTTCTGCTTATTCGGAACCAATCAATCACACGCGTTCTGCACGCCGAGCAGCGGGATTCAGCAGACGGTGGGTCGCCACGAGATCGCGTGCTTCGTTTATGATCTAGGTTTGTCGGTTAATTTGCGGGCTGCAGAGCTGTATGATACCGTCGTGACCTCCGCCCCAAGCCAGAGAACCACGGCGGAGCCACAAAAGGAAAAACGAGATGGAATGGGAGGAAGCGCTTCTTGCGGCTTGGTCCGGAGAGATCCCGCCGCACTCAGCGGCCTATTATCGGCGGCGGGCAGCTCGATCCCGGCGGGTGGCGGAAGGGGTGACAACCCAGGCCGTGAAATCACGACTGCTCGATAACGCCCGTCACTATGATGGGCTTGCTGCCGCGGCCGATCGCGCGGGAGCGGAAGCAGAGGAGCCTTAGCTTCTAAACGCGGCACCTGCAGTCTTCCCCGCAAACCATCAGAATCCGAAGAATGTCGGGCAATAGGCTCAAGGGCTCAACGTCGCCGACCGACTAAGTTTACCGATGCACTCCACGCGATTTTGTGACTGCGGTTGCCCAGATGACCCAGGGGGCTGACCAGGGCATCGATTTTCTCAGGAACGCGGGGAGTGTCGCATAAGACATTCAGCAAAAACCCAAAGGGAGGTACCAGCATCATGAATATTAGGCATCCCGCGAGTACCAATTGGTCCCGCCGCGATATGCTTCGTGGTAGCGCAGCTGCGTTGCTGGGGGCTTACGGTTTGGCCCCGCGCTACGGCCTCGCCGCCGATATTCCGATGGAGTACGACGGCTCAAAGTTTCAGATGGCGGCACCGGAGCCCAATCCAAAGCGGGGAGGGGTGATGCGCTACGGCATTCTCAATCGCCCGCCGCATTTCGACGTGCATCAATCGGGCACTGTCGGCAACATCGGCACTCAGGGCTGCATGTTCGACAACCTGATCCGGCGTGATCCGCGCGACAGTGGCAAGACCATCGTCCCCGATCTGGCGCATAGTTGGGAAATCGCGAAGGACGGCACGACCTACACGTTTCACCTGCGCCAGGGCATCCAGTTCCATGACGGGACGGATTTCACATCGGCTGACATAAAAGCAACCTTCGACCGCATTGCGAAACCGCCGGCCGGCGTCAGCATCCCGCGCACTCCGCTGTTCAGGGCGGTCAGCGAGATCAACGCGCGCGACAAGTACACCGTCGAATTCAAGCTGGCCGCGCCACGCTCCGTCAATTTCATGATGTCCGCTTTCGCCAGCGGCTGGAACGTGATCTTCAGCAAGAAGACGCTGGAAGAGAATAATTACGATCTACGCAAAGTCTTCAACATCCCGGGTACTGGTCCCTTCAAGACGCAACGCCGGGTCGAGAACGAGGTCTGGGTGATGGAGAGAAACCCGAACTACTGGAACAAAGGGCTGCCCTACCTCGATGGCATCGAATTCTACAATCTCTTGCCATTTTCCCCGGAGCTTGGGTCCGCCATTCTATCGGGCAGAGTGGATTATGCCCGCGCGCTCGACCCGGCCACTGCCCGCAAGGCGGCTACAACTCCTGGCCTGTCCACCGCGAAATTCTACCAGAGCGTGATTCACGCGACTTGGATAAATGCCAAAAGGCAGCCGTTCGATGATCCGCGTGTCAGGCGCGCCATGCATTTGCTGTGCGACAAGCAAGTCCTCGTGGACGTCGTCAAGGATGTCTCCCCGCTGATGACGGGCGGATTCATCTATCCGTTTTCCGAGTTCGCCACGCCTAGAGACCAACTCGCCAAACGGCTGGGCTATCAGGACGATCCCGCCCCCGCAATCAAGGAGGCTAAATCCCTATTAGCGGCCGCCGGCCAGAGCAACATGCGGTCGCTGGACTTCATGGTGCGCGACCTCAACCATCACAAGCTCTTTGGCCAGGCCATCCAGGCGATGCTGAGGGATGCGGGTATTCAATCCAACCTGCGGACAGTGGTGGAATCCGTTTGGTTCGGTGACGCGACGGCCGGCAATTACGATTTGGCGGTCGGCGCCATCGTTTCAACCCTGCTCGACCCTTCCGACTACTTCAACGCCTGGTACCGCACCGATGGGCCGCAGAACTACTCGTTCTGGCACAGCGCCGAGTTTGACAAACTGGTGGATCAAATCAACGTCGAAACCGAAACCCGCAAGCGTATGACGCTGATTCGGCAAGCTGAGGAGCTCTTGGAGCAGGATCCTCCGTTGGTACCGGTTGCATGGGAGAATATTCTCGATGTCTGGTACAACTACGTGAAGGGCCACAATCCGAAAGATTATTTCGGCATCTACGACGTGGTTCGGTTCGACACGTTCTGGCTGGATAAGGCCTGACCGACAGTCTTTGTCGCCCGGCAGGATGTGGCGGTCAGGGTCCGACCCAGTCAAACGGGATATGTTTGGCCGAATTCAGCATGTACTCGAACTTGAAGCCGTGCGCGTCGACCGATAAAATCGTCGACTTCCCCCAGGTGACGAGTTGCGGTCCGGGCCCGGTTTCGCTGCCCGGCGCGTTTATTAGCTGCGGATATTTCCCGGGTGGGCTGGTCGGTCCGCTGATCGCCTTGGCCCAGGCCTTGATCTTGCCGAAGATGTCGACGCCCCAATGGCCGAGATCAGGCGCAATCTCATAGGTGATATTGGCCCGCTCGATGCCGCGGCTCTGCCTCCCTCCGGCGAAGCACTCGTTGACCCAGCCGGGAAAGCCGCCAGCGCGGCCGCCAATGATTGCCGGCAATGCCTCCATCTGCCGGTCGTCGGCGTGATCATCGATATAGAGGCCGGCGATCCCGGTCGCCTTTCTCGCCCAGAGATCACCCTCCCAACGGCCGACCCGAACAAAGCTGAGATTATCGAGCTTCACATTGCCGTAATGGCCTTCGCGGACGTGCCAGAACAGCACCAATTCGCAGAAGCCATTATCGGGCGCCTGGGCAAAGGTGCACGGGCATGGAACTGCGCAGCTGCAGTTGTCGAACCAGTCGCCGACGATATGCCAGCTCGGAATGTCGCTCATCCCGGCTCTCCGATCGGATGCGCTGGCAAAGAACATAGCAGGTTTTGGCGAGGTTGTCCGGGCGTTCCCGTCGGCTTACGCCAGAACCGGGCAAGCACGATGTCGGCGAGCACCCCCGCGACGGCGTCACCTCGGTTATTGATCGCCCGTCATAGCCGAGCCCCGGACCCAGCGCAAAAGTCCTCGCTGCGTCGAGCCTCCTAGTTCGACCGCACGAGAGTGAACGAGCGCTTACGGCGCGTAGCCGTTCTTCGCGGAGCCACGCCAAAAGGGGCGTTCATGCCCCAAAGCGTCAGCGACAACGGGTCGGGTTACAGGCGATGCGGGGCGCAGAATATTACGATCGCTTTTGGTTGCATGCGTTTAGCGAGATCGAAGACGTTCTTAATCAGTTAATCAGCGGGGATGTGCATATTCTGGCCTTCTCATCGGGTACAAATTATTACAGATCGACTGCATCTAATGGAGTTGCAAAACGATGGTCAGATCAGGAAGCGCGCCGTTTGGCATCGTCAACGTCTTCGAATTCGGCGTCGACCACCCGGTCGGCTGCCGGCCCGGCGGTTGCGCCGGACCCGGTGTCCGTTTGGGCGGATCGCTGCACTGCTTCACCTATGCGCATTGCCGCTCCGGATAACGCTTCGATGCCCTGTCTGATCCGCCCGGCGTCATTACCGGACATTGCCGTCCGCAGCGCGGCGACCGCCTCTTCGACATCCCGCCGGTCCGCATCGGTGAGCTGCTCGCCATGCTCTTTCAGGTCCTTTTCGGTACCGTAGAGCGTGTCGGCCTGCGTTCCCAGATCGATCCCGATGACTTTGGCCATTCAACACCTCTGCCGCTTGCTGGAGCGGAGCTGCCCCGCTGGAGCAACTCACCCATCTTCGTCAACGCGATTAATCCGCCGCGGTTTCCTTTCTCCCGCTCCATCCTCGACAACCTCGCAGCCTTCGCCGGCGCAGGGTTGTTCACGTGCCCTGGTCATGCGGCATGGGCGAGGCAACCTCTTCGATGGTATCGACCTGGCATTGTAGGTTTACAACGATCTGTAACGCCAGCCGCGCCGAATGGGCCGTAGCCGAGAGGCAGCATCAGTCCTTTCATTGACAAATGGCCCATCCCAGGTCCTAGGATCAGGGGATTAGACGAATTCCATAACGGTGCGAAAGACCTCCTCCGGCGAAATATTGGTGATGCAGGCAAACCCCTTGCCGCATTCCTCGGGGTCATCATAGATGTTGCAGCCGGCGCACGGGACCCTGCGGCTGATGATATAGCCCCGATTCTCGTGACCCCATTCGCTCCAGTTGTGCCGAGCTAGGAAGACATTGACGACGTTTGCGCCGCGCAGCGATGCGAGATGGCTCGGGCCGGTATCATTGCCGACGAAAACCGAGCAGTACGAAAGCAAGGCGTCGAAGTCATCGAACGGCAGCCGCTTATCCAACAATTGGAAGCGGTCAGATGACGTAAGTTCGGGAGCCAGCTTGGACCGCATGAGCGGATCGTCGCTCATCATTACGACTTTCAGATCCGTCTCGTCCAGGATCATCAATGCGAGCTTGTCATAATGGGGCCACTGGCTGAACTTTAAGCGGGCGCCAGTATGCAGCACCACAAATCTGTCGCCGGTAACCAGTCCATAAGTGGACAAGCGATCCCTCTCGATATCATCCCGTCGTACAATTTGCGAGGGGTTACCGAGTAGCGCGCCAAACCACTCCACTAGCCCCAGCGTCTTGACGCTAATTGGAACCGCCTGACGCCCGTCAATCGGATCTACCATCCAGCCTTCATAGAAAGCAGAAAGCCAGGGCGATCGGTCATCCTTAAATCCAAACAGAAAAGGAGCCCCCGACAACAGGAGGAGTGGCCGGGATACCGGGGACTCCGCCAAGTCGATTGCGACATCAAATTTGTAGGGCGCCAGCTGATGCCGCAGCTCACGCTGTGTGTCAAGCGGCATGACCCTACGACGTTCCCACTCATCGTCCGGGAAGTCGATGACGATGACGTCGTCGAACAAGTTGAGGGTCTTGGCAAGCTCCGCGTTGGCAACGCCAAGTAATCCGACAAAGCGCGCCGCCGGGAGAAGCTCCCGAAGTCGGCGCAGTGCTGGAACAGAGGCAACCATATCACCGAGCTGGTCTACTCTGACGAGCAACACGTTTTGAGGTGGCGTCGGAAAGCGCCTGCGCTTAGCCGAACGGATCGTGCTCGGTCGCGAATTGATCTGCTCTTCGAGCGACCGGTTGTCGGTCGCCAATACGGAAACCAACCGATCCGAGTTTGGATAATCGTCTTCGGATAACGGAGTCGCTATAATGATAGGCTCCTTATATACACGCATGCCAGCATTTTCGTCAACAAACTGTAATTCTAGCTCGTAAATTCCTTCTACGAAGCCAGAAAAATCATACCACACATTGAAGACATATTTTCTTTTATTAGGATCATCCTTTTCATATTTGAGCGGGAATCCTTGCAGGGGGCCGGTGTAGAACCGCAGACCGTTGAGCATCGCACGCAATTCTACGATTGGGACGGCTGAGACGCAGAAGCCCCGTATCGCGGTGACGCCCCGGAGGGTGCTCCGTACTCCCCCCCAACGGGTTCGTTCGCGACGCCCGAGCGACCTGATGTCGATCTCCTCTCTGTGGCCGAGGAGCATGCTCTGCGGTGGGCGGGGCGCGAGCTCGGGCAGCACCGAATCGGAGCCCGCCGAGAAGCCATCCGAATTGGCCGGGATGATCCAATCGCCAATCTGCCCCTTCGTGTCGGTACGCCAACCGCTTCGATACAGTTCCGCCAATTGTATCGCTGGTTCAGGCCACGCGGGGTCCAATTCTATCGCCCGTGTGTAGAAACGCTCTGCCTCCTTGGGTCGTCCGGCGACCTTATAGAAATGCCCCAGTTGCAAAGCTAGGTCGGGATCGTCTGGAGTGAGCTGCTTTGCCTTTAGGTAGTGAGGCTCGGCATTGGCTAACTCCCCAGCCTCCTTGAACATATGTCCACATTGAATATGAATAGCAGCGTTCTCCGGAACGAGACGCAGCGCCTTTTCGTATAGAAGGGCTGCCCTTCGGTATTCCTTGGCGTCGCGCGCGGCATTAGCACCGCGAATTATCTGTTTACTCTTCCGAATTCCGGGATTGAAGGCCATCATAGTCACGCGTACAGTCCCCTAAACTCCGATGAGGAGGATCGCAAACGATCGTGGCGACGAGCGATTACTCACGAGTCTCGGTCGAAGGTATCAAACGCATGTCACGGGTTCAAGGGAGCGCCCGGCGGTTCGATACATCCCGTCAGGTGCAAAACGCCGCATCATGACGCCGTCTCCCACCGCACGGGCGATGTGTTGGCAACGCCTTGGCACTCTTCGTGCCTGCAGGCTAAGATCAAGATCCTTGAGTGGGAGTTCGCGGTTCGATGGCTGAGAGCCGTTCGCTGTTGATAACCAACCTGGTGACTCGGAGCAGCAGGTCAATGAAAATCTTCGCCGAGGGATTTCTAAGATTATGCGAGGTTTACCTGAGAAGTGGCCGCAGCGAGGGGTGTCTCAGACTATGAAATTGCCGGCCCAATATGATGAGGCGGTTGCCATCGGAGTCGCTGACATCTTGCGCCGGTGATGCGTTTAAACAAGGGACGCAACGGTCGGAAGGACCAAAATGCTAGAGCACAATCAGAGGAGTATTGAGTCACAGCTAGACCCCGAGCGTCCAGTGGGATGGGAATCGCGAAAGACATATGCGATGAAGATCGCAAACGGGTTTTTCGACAGGTTTCTCTCAGGTAGTGCCATTTTGGAGATCGGATATAGAGGCGGGAACGATGACGCTGTGCCGATTGTGCCGCAGGCAATCGGCATAGACCTCGATTATCCAGGTTACGACGGTGCGACTCTGCCGTTTCCCGATGAGTCTCAGGACGCGATATACACAAGCCACTGTCTTGAACATATCAGCGATTACAAACGAGCAATTCGAGAGTGGTTTAGGGTTCTCAAGCTTGGCGGACATTTAGTGATCATTGTCCCGCATCAGTATCTATTCGAAAGGCGGCATGAACTCCCATCGCGGCTTCCTGGACACTTGCGTTTTTACACCCCGGCCAGCTTGCTACAACAAATTGAAGAGGTTCTCCAACCGAACTCTTATCGAGTGAGACACTTGGTCGATAATGACTTTGGTTTCGATTATTCGATTCTCCCGTGGGAAGATCCCCACCATGTTGTTGGATGTTATGAGATAGAACTTGTCTTGGAAAAAATTCAGCAGCCCTATTGGACGATTTACAGAGACAATAAATATTCCGCAGCCGATTTTCGATCGAATGTGCTTCCCGTCGCCCACCCGGTCTTCTTTATAGAGACGAACTTTTCCGTTACCGACGCTTGCATCGTTTACGGGCCGTATGTTCGGCTTCCATTAGGAGAGCAGGACGCCACGTTTCATGTCAAGGCTCTCGGGCTCGGGGATCAGGAGCTCGCATCACCGATTACTTTTGATGTAGCTCAAGACAGGATCAGGATAGCCTCAGTTGACGTGGTCGGCCGCGACGGTGCGAATCTGCTCCGCAGCGAAAAGGTAGTGGTGCAATTCCGTAACAACACTCCGGATTTTTTTTTGAATTTCGGATTTTCACGGCCGGGCGACCCTTCCACGGAACTTTCACCTTCTTCGGGGTATCGCTCCAACGTCTATAAGATCCGCGCTGGTTGTCACCAGCCACCGCGGTCTACA
The DNA here is from genome assembly GCA_963812675.1 of uncultured Alphaproteobacteria bacterium. Taxonomy (GTDB): domain Bacteria; phylum Pseudomonadota; class Alphaproteobacteria; order ATCC43930; family CGMCC-115725; genus AP-15. The sequence goes on from CAWEWR010000012.1 coordinate 47,352, forward strand.
TACAGCGGGTTAGAATAGCGTTTCTGGATGAGTGCAAGGTCTAGTTATGAGCGACATGTCTTACCGGTTTTCACCCGATGATCTGCGGCTTAGAACTGCTATCGGTATGCGCGAACCCACCGTAATACGCATTCCGATGGCCAGTGGAACTGCTTTGTATGGCCCCTATATCGACCTGCTGGCCGGCCGGTATGAGGCGGTAATCCGTTTCGATCCAGACATCGCTTGTCGCGGGCGCGCAATCATGGATGTTTGCGCAGGCGTAGGGACGGAGCGACTCGCCTGGCAAGGGATTTCAGCCGATCAGATTCTCGCCGATGACATGAGCGCAAGACTGGAGTTTTCCTGCGTTCGTGCCTCGCACGACGTAGAAGTCCGTTTATTGGTTGAGAGTGAATTCAACGCCGGCATCGTATCTGTCGAGATTAGCGGCGAACTGGCCAAATCCGTATCTGCCGAATCCGTACCCGCCGAGCCCGCATCTGAATTGCTGAGCGTCACCATCTCGGATTTGCCGGAACCGAGCGTCGAAAATTCGGTACGCAAAGGTCGAAATTTGCATGAAGGGTACCAACGCGGCATCGGCCTTGCTTTTTCCAATCTCGGAGCACGGATCGCTGCGGATCCGGATTTTGGCCGAGCCCGCACGTTGGCCGGGAGCCGCACGATCGTTGGGGACCCCAACCTGGCGAACATTTTTCTACTAATTAAATTCTTTCTGACGCGTCTACCTTTCGGGCATATCGTCGAGTTCGGCTCTTATAAAGGTGGCTCGGCCATTTTCATGGCCGCCCTGGCCCAGAAGTTTTTGCCCGGAGTCCAAATAATTGGGTTTGACACCTTCGTCGGGATGCCGGCCACGGATCACGCGGTAGACGCTCACCATGCCGGCAGCTTCTCCGATGTTGATCTGACAGAGCTGTGCCAATACGTAAAGGGGGCTGGCTTGCAAAATCTCAATTTCGTAAAGGGTTATTTTGAAGAAACTGCAGCAGCGACGCTACGGCAACAAGGGTGCGTGGCCTTTTGCCATATTGATTGTGACATCCGCTCTGCCGTCGAGTACGCCTACGAGACGACGAGACCTCACATGGTCCCCGGCGGTTATTGGGTTTTTGACGATCCGTTTGTTGCCGATTGCGTAGGGGCTGCGGAAGCGGTCGAGGATCTGCTGATCCGGCGAGACGGTCTTAACTCTGAGCAGCTTTACCCCCATTACGTCTTCCGCGAACCTTTCGAGAAGGTATTCCGGCGGTGAGCAGTGCCCGAGCCAACGTGCTGCCGGCTGATTATTGTCCTGTTTCTCTGCATTGCCACCAGAGCTGTGGAGAACTTAGTCTAGGTTGCCGAATATGACCAAAATGTCTTATCATTTTTCACCCGATGATCTGCGTCTTGGAACTGGCATCGGTATACGTGAGCCAAATGCAATACGCATTCCTATGATAAATGGAACAGCCTTATATGGGCCCTATCTCGACCTCCTGCCGGGCCGCTATGAGGCGGTGATCCGTTTCGATCCGGAGACGCCTTGCCGCGGGCGCGCGATAATGGACGTTTGCGCAGGCGTGGGCGCGGAGCGGCTCGCGGAGCAATGGATTACCGAGGATCAGATCCTAGCCGGAGGGATGAGCGCGAGGCTGGACTTTTCGTGCCCTCGTCCTTCGCACGGCGTAGAGGTGCGTCTCTTAGTCGATGGTGGATTCAGCGCCGGCATCCAATCTGTCGAGATTAACGGCGAATTGGCTACGCCCGCGTCTGAGTTCGAAACGCAAGACGAGATCAAAAAAATCTTGCGCCTGCTTCGGCCCCACGCAGTGGAAGGATTCAGGAAGGCGCGGTTCGGAAGCCCCTGTGACGGCGGGTACATCCTTCTCGACGACCTCCAGGGCATCGACACGGCGTTCTCTTTCGGCGTCGAGCAGAATGCATCGTGGGACTTGGACATCGCTAAATGCGGCGTGACTGTTTATCAATTCGACCACACCGTGGATGCTCCGATTACCAACAACCCGCGCTTGATTTTCGCGAGAAAGAGGATTTCCACGGAGGCCGGGCCAGAGAGCGAGAGCCTCTCGTCTCTGATCCAGGAGCACGACAAGCGGAATGCTAAACCAAACATCCTCCTCAAAATCGACATCGAGAATGATGAGTGGGCAGTTTTCGATACGACCCCACCGGATATATTGAACAGATTTTCTCAGATTGTCGGGGAATTCCATTATCTTCAGGGCCTTTCGGATATTCAATGGCGGCGGCTTGTCACTAGAGTCCTGGAGAAACTCTCGGATTCCTATGCCGTCGTACATGTGCATGCCAACAATATTGGTGGGTTCAGTAACGTCGCGAATATCGTTTTTCCAAATGTTCTAGAAATAACTTTTGCCAATCGCAGCATGTATTCATTTTCCGAAACGGATGAGATCTTTCCAGGACCTTTGGACGCACCAAACGATCCAAGCCACCCGGACCTGCATCTCGGCAGTTTCCGTTTCTGATCGGTTTGTGGCCAACGAGCGACGAGGTATCAGCACGAATGGTTCGATTGCGAGCGGGGCTTCACGGGGTGCTACCGTGGTTAACCAAACGACAATTTCCTCCACAGCCGGATATTTATTTGCGTGTAGACAAAGTCGACACGCTGGTGGAAGCCTTAAAGTCGCTGCAACATAGTACGGAAGTTTGTGAGCAGAGGGTGGCCGCTTGCGAACAGCGGCTCGAAACCTTCACCAAGACGATGGAGACCGAGCTTTCGGCTTTGAAAACCATGCTCCAGCCGCTCTCGGTAGGATCGCAAGAGATGATCCCGCGCAAACTGGTGGAAGCCATTGCCTGGCGCGGAGATCATGCCAATGCCCTCTATCGCGCTTTTGCTGGCAGCGAAAGATCAATGTCTTCGCCTCCCACACCGATTCCCTTCACATCCACGCTTTGCCACCAGCATCATTTTTTGCTCGACCAATATCGGTTCTGGGCTAAAGCCATGAAATACCGCCCCAGATTCCACCGAAAGGAGTGGGAATGGTTCTACATCGCGCAGGTGCTGCACGAGCGCGGGTTTCTGGCTTACGGAAAACGGGGACTGGGGTTTGGCGTGGGCCGCGAACCGTTGCCCGCCTTGTTTGCTTCCTTCGGGGTCGAAATCGTTGCGTCAGACCAGTCCTTCGAGGCGGCTGAAAGAGCAGGTTGGGCGAAAAGTGGCCAGCACTCACATGACCTCTCTGTTCTCAACGAGAGGGGAATTTGCACCGAGGACATGTTCTCGAAGCTCGTTTCATTCATAGCAGTGGACATGAACGAGATACTCTCCAGCCTGGACGAGCAGTTTGACTTCTGTTGGTCTTCGTGCTCGCTAGAACACCTCGGCTCACTGAAACATGGTTTCGACTTCATTGCAAACTCCATGGCCGTCTTGAAACCAGGAGGTTTAGCCGTCCACACGACAGAGTTTAATCTGAGTTCGGATCTCGGCACTATAGAGAGCCCAGATTTTAGCGTCTACCGGCGTTGTGATATAGACGAGTTCCTGGCGAGAATGGCGACCGAAGGTTTTATTGTGTCGTCAGTCGACTGGACACTTGGTGACGGATTTGCCGAGACGGTCGTCAACGTCCCGCCATTTGGAGGCGGTGAGCCGCACATTCGCGTCAAGGCAGGGGAATATGATGTAACATCCATAGGGATGATTATCCAAAAGCCTTCGTATATTGGCTAGATTGGTCTTGCCTCAATGACGAGCCGCCGGCGCCCGCGTGAAACCGACTATTTCGACCTGCTGGGCTCGCGGGCGCGTGGTGTCTTGCCAGATTTAGGCAGGGCTTCCCGCCAGGATCTTCGTCCCTTCCCGCATTGAATCAGTTTGCGCGCTTGGATCAGCGAGGTCCTTGGTCTCGCGTCCGATTGCTGCCGTCGCGGCAATAAAGAACATCGCTGAAAATATGCCCCGTCTGAGCGCGCTGATGGTCAACCCGGTTGTGGGTGCAGTTCGAAGCCGGCGGGACGGCCGGCGCGGCGCGCGGCTTCGGCGGGCGGCAGTGCCGGGTCCCAAAGGTTGGCGTCGAAGCGCCAGCCGTTGACCTTGTCCGCTTCGCGCGAGACGACGTAGAGGAGCGGCGGCACCATCTCCTCCGGCTCGACGAGGCGCGGGGCGCGGCCTTCGCGGCTCATTGCGCGCATTTCCTCTGCCATACCCGGCGTGTTGGCGCCGGCACCGGGGTTGACGATGTTGATCGTCAGGCCGGTGCCCGCGACCTCCTTCGCCCACACTTCGGTCGCCATTTCGAGCGCCGCTTTCGAGGCGCCGTAGGGCGAGGTGTGCGGGCGGTTCATCGTGTCGAGCTTGGTCGTCACATTGACGATGCGGCCCCAGCCCTGCTCGACCATAAGGGGCGCCGCGCGGCGGGCCATCTGGTCGGCGGCGAGGTAGTTGGTCTCGATGACGGCGCGCACGATGTCGTCCGGCACCTGCCAGAACTTCTGCGGCTCGACCCGGCGGAAGCGGGCCGGGTCGATCGTCGTGAAGGTGAGGCCCGCATTGTTGACGAGGATGTGCACGCCGCCGAACCGCGACACCGCAATTCCTATGATACGGTCGCAATCGGCGGGCCGGCGCAGATCGGCGACGAGCGGCAGGATCTGCCCCGTTGGCTTGGCGGCGGCCGTCTCCGCCTCGATCGTCGCGATATCGGCGTCGATGTGGCCGATCGCGAGGACATGGTGTCCCTCCTGCGCGAGGCCGAACGCCATTGCCCGGCCGAGCCCGCGCAACCCGCCGGTAATGATTGCGACGCGCTCTTCCATGCGGTTCCCCGTCAGCTAGAACTCGACACAACTCCGAAAGGCAAAGATGCCACGGCATAAGGCAACCAATGTCAACCGGAACTATTTTTGCGTCCCGCCCGTTATCGCGCCGGGCTTTTTAAAGGAAAAGATGATGAATCGACTGATCGCTCCCGGCTTTATTGCGGCCCTCGTCCTGGGGTTGGCTGGGTGCACGAACCCGTACGACCCTGGCCAGCGCGCGGTCGGCGGCGGCCTGCTCGGCGCTGGCGCAGGGGCAGCCATCGGCGGCGCGGTTGGCGGCGGACATGGCGCCGCTCTCGGCGCAGCGATCGGCGGCGCGACCGGCGCGGTAACCGGCGCGGCTACGACACCCCCGCCGCCGCCTCCTCCGGGCGCTTATGGCCAGGGCTACGGCTATCCGCCGCCGCCTCCGAGCGGCTACGGCTACCCGCCGGCCCCGCCACCGGCTTACCCGTCCTATTAGCATTCTGGGGGTCTGTCTCAGCCCGGGGGCGCTGATCTGATCAGCTCGGCGAGATGCCGCACCTTTGCGGCCGGCGACAAATTCTTACCGACCGCCGATGCCTCGATAAGGCGCGGCTGGCTCGGCCCGGGCGCCGGGGGCGCCGGAAGCACCGATGGCTGCCGCCCGCCAATCGCGGGCGTGCCGGTTCCGCAATCCCCGGACCGTTTGACCTCGACTTTGGGCGGCGCGCCGGTCCCTGGGTCGAAATAGAAGAAACTCTCGCTGCAGCTGCCCGCACCCGAGGCGGCGGAGGTCATCACGACGCCCGATACCTCGCCGCGCCCGAGCTGCGGCGCGGCCAGAGCGGCGTCGATGATCGGCCCGGGACCCACAACCCAGATCGGCGCATTTGCCAGCGCGTGGGCCGAGGCGACGAGCTGCGCCAGGGCAGCCTGCTGGTCGGCTACCAGCCGGTAGATGTCCGCCGGCTGCGGCACCACGACATCAAACCCCTGGGCGGTCCATAGCGCGGGATCACGCGGCAGCGTGTCGTCACCCGGCCACAACACCAGAACGGCAGCCGGCACCGGCGGGCCGACAGCGTAGACTCGCGGAGCCGGGGCGTAATTTGCCGCGGGTTCGGCGATCGCGGCCGGCGTCACTGCCGTTGCTTGCGACGGGGTCGTGACGTCTCCGGCGCAGCCGATTAGCGGCAGCGCAGCCAGGCAGCCGCAGAGGGCAGAGGCGGGTCCTTTCCACATGGGCTTTCTCCTCCAATGCTCGGTTTTGCCATGCGAAAATTTGTCCCCCATTTCGGCGATTTCTAGGTCCCGATTGGGCAGAGATTTGGCCGGGTATTCACGGCCCGTTACGTGGTTGCAAGATCTGCCACTCGGGGCAGCACCTCCTTGCTGAAGAGCGAGAGGTTGGCAACGGTCTCGTCGTGGTCCAACAGGCCGCCTTGGCCCATCATCAGCAGATGCCCGAACCCGCCGACATGGTCGTAGAAGGCGTGCAGCTGGTCGAAGACATCGTCGGGCGTGCCGGTGAAGACGAGACCGGCGTCGATCGCGTCGGCGACGGTCATCGTGCGTGGGTCGATGTTGCGGCCGTCGCGCGACTGGATGCGGCCGGCGCGGAAGCCGGCGCCGCTCGCCTTGAGGGCCTGCGCGCTCTGCGCCGGCGGGGCGTAGCCGGGCGGGTTCATGAATTGCGGCGCGACGATGCCCGAGGTGCGGCTGTAGCCCAGGATCTGGTCGGCGCGGCGCCAGCCCTCCTCGCGAGTGTCGCCGACGCCGATAAGCGCCATATAGGCGAGGCGCTGCGGCGTCATCGGGCGGCCGACCTCGGCCGCCTTCTTGCGGTAGGCGTCGAAGATCGGGGGCGTGCGCACCCAGCCGGTGTTGAGCACACCGATTGTCATTCCCCGTTCGGCCGCGTCCATCGCGCTGCCGGTGCTGCCGACCGGCATCCATACCGGCGGGTGCGGCTGTTGCCATGGCCGCGGCCAGACGTTGACCTGACGGTAGTGAAAATGCGTGCCCTCCCAGTTGAACGGGCCCTCAAGGCTGGTCATTGCCTTCAGGATCAGGTCGTGCGCTTCCCAGAAACGCCCCACCAGGTCGGCGGGGTTGGTGTTGGCGGGGGAAATTTCGAACGGCACCCCTTTGACAAAACCCATCTCGATGCGGCCGCGCGAAATGACGTCGAGCATCGAATATTCCTCGGCAACGCGGATCGGGTCGTTGCGGTTGCCGATCGGCATGCCGAGAGCGAGGAGCCTCACCTTCTTGGTTTCGCGCGCCAATATCGCCATCGGGATCGTGCATACCGAGTCGGCACAAGTCGCAGTCGCGTGGTGCTCGTTGGTCATGATGTTGATGCCGAGCTCGTCGCACAGCGCCCATTCGTCGAGATACCGGTGATAGAGATCGGCGCCGACCTTCGGGTCGAACAGCCGGCTCGGGATCGTGACCCGATAGGAGTGACCGAGCTGCGGCCATGCCGGGTGGTAGGCCATCTCGCTGAAATGCCAAACCTTCATCACAACACCTCCGCGCGCACGAAACGGCCGATCGCATCGGCGACCTCGTCGGGACGCTCGATCTGCGGGTAGTGCCCCGCCTGTCGGATAGCCTCGAACCGCGCATCGGGCAGCGACCGGCAGAGCTTTTCGCCATAATCGGGCGCGACGATGCCGTCGTTTTCGCCCCAGATCACCAGGGTCGGCACCCGCACCCGGTGCAGCCATTGGCGAAGGCCGGGATTGTGCATGTACGGCCGCCAGGCATAGACCGCCGTTGCCTGCCGATCGCGGGCGACCGCAGTCAGCTCGTCATCGCTGAACCGAGCGTAATCCGGAGCCGCGCGTGCCGGGTTGAAGAAGCTGCGCCGCAGCAGTTCTTCCCTCGCAAGCGCGTAAATATCGGCGATGTCGCGGTCTTCTCGCCCGCCGAATTTGACGCCGACCGAGTCGATCAGCACGAGGCGATCGATCCGCCCGATGCAGCGGACGCACATTTCCAGCGCGATCCACCCGCCGAAGGAAGAGCCCGCCAGCGTCGCCTTGCCGAAATCCTGGCGTTCGAGCAGGTCCAGGTAAAGGTAGGCGAGATCGTGGACGGTGCGGAATCCCTCCGGCCGCTCGGAATTGCCGAAGCCGGGATGCCGCGGGACGACTACCCGCCAGTGCCGCGCCAATCTGTCGAAGAATTCCCGGTGTTGCGCGAAATAGTCGCCGCCATGAAGAAACAGCAACGGCGGACCGTCTCCGGTCGTCAGCAGATCGAGCGAAAGTTCATTGATTTGGATGCGCCCCATTTCCATCCCTCTTTGCGGGTCCATGGAATTCATCGTGACCTGGCAGAGCGTGCCCGCGGAGACTTATTCCCCGATGCGGCATTTTGTCCTAAGCTGGGCGTTTCGACGGGCGCTCCGGCGCCCGCGTCCATCATGGGAGGCCTGCGATGAACGTCGAGACCATTCTGCGCGCCAAGGGGAGTGCGGTGGCGACGATCCGGCCGGACGAGACGGTCGGCGCCGCTGTGAAGGAGCTGATTTCCCGCAACGTCGGCGCCCTCGTCGTCAGCGAGGATGGCGAAACCGTCGACGGGATCATCTCGGAGCGCGACATCGTGCACGGCCTGGCCGACCACGGAGCCGCTTTGCTGGCGCTCAACGTCGCCGACATGATGACCCGGCGGGTGGTGACCTGCGCGCTGTCGGACAGCGTCGACCAGCTGATGGCGGAAATGACGAACCGCCGGATCCGCCATTTCCCGGTAGTCCAGGACGGCCGGCTGTGCGGCATCGTCAGCATCGGCGACGTCGTCAAGAACCGGCTCGACGAAGTCGAGTTTGAGGCGCAGTCGATGCGGTCGTTCATCGCCGGCGCTTAGAGCCCCGTTTGCCCATTCAGCGGCCAACCGCGTAGCCTTGCATGCCGCGGGGGTTGGCGCCGGCTTTGAGGGTCCGGCCCTGCGGGGTTTCTTCGCGGGCGCAGCCGGAAAGACGGCCCTCCGACCATGGATCGCCGATGCGCAGGCGGTGGCCGCGCCGCGCGAGCAACTCACGCGTTGCTTCGGGGAAGCGGTTCTCGATGGCTACAAGGCCGGGCTGCGCGGCGCGCGGGTAGAACGAACTCGGCATGTGCTCGGTGTGAAAGGCCGGGCAGTCGATCGCCTCCTGCAGGTTCATGCCGTGGTGGACGTGGTGCAGGAACATCAGCGCCGACCACTGGTCCTGCTGGTCGCCGCCCGGCGTGCCAAAGGCGAGGTAGGGCTCGCCGTCCTTGAACGCCATCGACGGCGACAAGGTGCTGCGCGGGCGTTTGCCGGGGGCAAGGCTCGCCGGCAGCCCCTCTTCGAGCCAGAACATCTGCATCCGCGTGCCGAGGCAACAGCCGAGCTCCGGGATTACCGGCGAGCTCTGCAGCCAGCCGCCGCTCGGGGTTGCCGAGACCATGTTGCCCCAGCGGTCGATCACATCGAGATGGCAGGTGTCGCCGGCGACGAGGCCGTGCTCGGTGACCGTCGGCTCGCCGATGCCGCCTACCGTCGGCTCGCCGAGCCCGGCCGCAGCCGCTTCCGATCTGCCGACCAGCACGCGCGGCATGCGGCCGTCTGGGCTGCCCGGACGCAATTCCATCGACGCGTGCTCGGCGACCAGCTTGCGCCGCGCATCGTTGTAGGCACTGCCGAGCAAGGCGGGCATCGGAACGTCGACAAAATCGGGATCGCCGTACCACGCCTCGCGGTCGGCGAAGGCGAGCTTGGCGCATTCGACGACGATATGGACGAAATCGGCCCCGAGCGGATCGAGATCGTCGAGATCGAAGCCTTGGAGCAGCGCCAATTGCTGCAGCAGAACCGGCCCCTGGCTCCACGGACCACCCTTGGCCACGGTATAGCCATGATAGTCGCAGGTGAGCGGCGCTTCGACCGGAGCCTCCCAGCGCGCCATGTCGTCGCCGGTTAGCAACCCCCCATGCCGGCGTCCGGAGGCATCGAGCACCTTCTCGCGACGGCAAAAGCGATCGATCGCCTCGGCGACAAAGCCGCGGTACCACGCCTGGCGGGCGCGCTCGATCTGCCCCTCGCGCCCGCCATCGGCGGCTTCCGTCAGCACTCGGCGATAGGTCGCCGCGAGCGCGGGATTGCGAAACAGCCTTCCCGGTTCCGGCGGCGCGCCCTTCGGCAGGTAAATCGCGGCAGAACTCGGCCATTCCCGGCGGAACAGCTCGGCGACGGCGGCAACTGTCATGCCGATCTGATGGACCGCGGGGTAGCCGTTCTCAGCGTAGCCGATCGCCGGGCCGAGAATCTCGGCGAGCGCCATCGTCCCGTAATCGCGCAGCAGCCGCATCCAGGCCCCGAACGCCCCGGGAACTGCGGCGGCCAGCAGCCCGGTGCCGGGGATGAGATCGAGGCCGAGCTCCCCAAACCGTTCGATTGTGGCTGCGGCGGGGGCCACACCCTGGCCGCATATCATATCGCAACGATGGTTCGCCTCGCTCCACAGGAGGATCGGCGCCTCGCCGAGCGGGCCGTTCAGATGCGGCTCGACCACCTGCAACGTAAAGCCCGCGGCCGCCGCCGCGTCGAACGCATTGCCGCCCTTCTCCAAAATGCTCATGCCGACGGCGGAAGCAATCCAGTGGGTCGAGGCAACGACCCCAAAGGTGCCACGGATCTCGGGCCGGGTAGTGAAGGAGCGCATTGCTTCTCTCCGAATGGTTCGGCAATGCTCATGCAGGCCGTGCTGCGCGTCAAGTAAAGCCCCTCACAGTCGCAATAGCTGCCGGACCGCCTATTTATTCTCGCGTAACGGACGCCTCAGGCGTGCGGATCTCAGGTGTTGCACGAATGGATGCGAGCATGCCCTTGGATGTCCCGCCCGACACGACCTTGAGCGGCGAAGAGTTCTTTCGCACCGAAGGCGCCTATACCAGTTTGGGCGCACCGATTCCCGGCGGGCAAGTCGGGCGCTGGATCCTGCGCGAAGGCCCACACATCGACAGCGACGTAGAAATGTTCGACGAGCTGTGCTGGCGCCTTGTCGGCGATGGTGTGCCGTTGTTCCGCGCGACACTCCACATGGGGACACTGCATCCGCAGATCCGGGGCCTTGGCGTGCGTTGGCTGCGCCCGCTGAAGGTCGTCGAGGAATACCGGATCCTGCAAGGCAACGAAGCGACCGACGAGTATCTCCGCAGCCCGATCCGCGCCACGATCGAGAGCGGAACGCCGTTTCGCCGCCGCCTTACCGAGGACGCCCCGGAATTTCCGTTGCTATCCAAGCTTAGGGATTTCGGCGTCACCGATTATTTCGCGCTGGCGCTCAACCACACCTTCCGGCGCTTTCCGGTGGTGACATGGGCCACCGACCGGCCGAGCGGGTTCAGCGACACCGATATTGCCGCGCTCGAAGAGATTAATCCGGCGCTCGCCGCGATTGTCGAGCCTCGCGCCATCCGGCGGGTCACCGAGAACCTGCTCGACACCTACCTCGGGCCGCAGGCCGGGCGGCGGGTGCTCGCCGGGCAGATCCAGCGCGCCCAAGGGGAGCGGCTGCGGGCCGTGATCATGATGGCCGACATGCGCGGTTTCACGGCCTTGTCCGATCGGCTGCCGGCCGCGGAGGTGATCGAGCTGCTCGACGATTATTTCGAGGCGATCGTCACTCCCGTCGGAGAGCGCAAGGGCGAGACCTTGAAATTCATGGGCGATGGCGTGCTCGCGATTTTTCCGGCTGCGGACGACGACGACTTCTCCGAGTCCAGCGTGCAGGCGCTGGAAGCGGCCCTCGAGGGGCTCGAGCGCCTCAGTCACGTCAATAAGGCACGGCGCGAAGCCGACCAGCCCGAGGTCAGAATCGGTATCGGCCTGCACCTCGGCGAAGTCGTTTTCGGCAATGTCGGCTCGGCCGACCGCCTTGATTTCACCGTCATCGGTCCGGCGGTGAACCTGGCCTCGCGGATCGAAGGCCTGACCAAGCGGCTGTTGCGGCCGATCCTGGTGTCGAGCGCCTTCGCCCGGATCTGCCCGCGCCCGCTCGTCTCGCTCGGTTTTCACCCGGTCCGCGGCCTCTTCGAACCCGAAGAAGTATTCGGTCTGCCGGAGTAACGTTCCCACACCGGCGATGGCCGGTGCCCATCCCGGCCATGGGTCCGGCCTTCCCCCCGGAAGGCGAGTAGGGCGGGTTATTGCGGGCCTTCATCGCGCAGTCGGGTGCGGGCGTCGAAGTCTTCGGCGACGCGGGCATCGTTCTCCAATAGTGCGCCGGCATCGACCTTGGCGAACTCGATCGCGCCCATCGCCGCGAAGGCCTCCTGGACCTGTGGGCCCCACAAGCCGATATCCTTCACGGTCGGCACGATCCGGCTGAAAATCCGGCTGCGAAAGATCTTCATCGGCTCGGAATCGTCGACGATCCTGAGGCACTCCTCGACTGGCAGCCCGAGCCGCTCCCACACCTCGCGCTGGTTGAACCGGTCGCGCATGTGCCAGCACGCGGTGACGACGAAATCCTCGCGCTCCTTGCGCTCGGCATCGCTGAGCTGCGGATAGAAGTCGCGCAGCGCGAGGCGGCCGAAGGCGACGTGCCGCGCCTCGTCCTGCATCACATAGGCGTTGACCGCCGCCGCGAGCGGGTTCTGCGCCTGGTCGCGGATGCGCTGGAAGGCGGCCAGTGCCAGACCCTCGATCAGGATCTGCATCGTCAGATAGGTCATGTCCCAGCGGCTGTCGGTGAGCCCGTCCTCGAGCAAGGCCTTGAGACCCGGGGTGATCGGATAGGCGAGCTCGAATTTCTCGTGCAGCAGCCGCGAATAGGCTTCGACGTGCCGCGCCTCGTCCATCACCTGGGTGGCGGCGTAGAATTTCGAGTCGAGGTCCGGTACGGTCTGCACGATCTTGGCGGTCGCGATCAGCGCGCCCTGCTCGCCATGCATGAATTGCGAGATCTGCGAGGCTTGCAGGTGATGGCGAACCCGCCGGCGCTCCTGCTCGTTCATGCGGTCCCACAGGTCGGTTCCGTAAATGTGAACGACCCGGTCGTCGAGCATCATCGGGTTTTCGGGATCGAGGTCGAGCGACCAGTCGATCCGGTCGGCGGCGTCCCATTGCTGCTTCTTGCCCTTGGCATAGAGCTGCAGCAGGGCCTCGCGCGGCTCGTCGTACTCCCAGGTAAAACAAGTCTCGGTGTTGCCGTCGAACTTCCACTCGGTCTGCTCGACCGGAAGCACATAACGGTAGGTCGTCGACATCGCATCCCTCCGGGCTCACACCGCCCCTATATGGGGATCAGCAGTCGCGATTGAGAATCTCGACGAGCCCGGCGGGGGGATCGACACGCAGCTCGTCGCCAGTGCGGAAGAGCTGCGTCACGTCATCCTCGAAGCGATCGACCAGCGCTACGCCGCCAAAGGCCGCGCCTTGAGCCAGGATCGGGTTGACCCGATTGAAGATCAACGCCTTTGGCACGATGCGGCGCGCGGCCATCTCGTGCAGCATCCAGGCGGTGGCGACCCCGCCTTTGGCGGTGTCGAGAACGAGAATGCGGTCGGCATAGCTCTGTCCAGCGAGCTTGTGGCCGGGCCGCGAGAAGATCCCTTTGGTGCGGTCCAGATCGTACCGCGCGCTGAAATTATCGGCGGCAACGAGCGCCGTTCCGGTCACCGCGGGTCCAATGCCCCTATGGCAATGCAGCCGGATCGGCACTACAGCACCCGGCCCGCGATAGCGGAGTCGACGCATCGTTCGAGGCTCGCCAAGGTCGGCCGATAGCCATAACCGCCGATGATGTTGACGAGCTTGGCGGAGTTGGTCATCAGCCGTGTCCAGCCGTTGGCCTCGGCCATCTCGCGGGCATAGCTCTGGTAAAAGCAGATCCCTTGCGCAACGACCGCGCCCGAGGCTTCGATCCGGCTCGTCAGACCCATCCGGTCGGCGGCGTGCTTGATCTCGGGCGAGGTCGCGACGATCACCGTCGTATTGTGATGCACCTGGCGCCCATCCAGGGCGCGCGCCACCGCCTCCATCTCGAACAGCGACAGTTGCGGCGCGCCAAACACGACGACATCGAGCTTTTCTTCCGGCGCAGCAAAGCGGGCGAGAAAGGCTTCGATCCCGGCCCGCGCAATGGCGATCGCGGGCGGCGGCGATCCCGCGAAGACGGGTTCCTCGGCGGTGATCCCAGGCATGTGGAACAGCGCCACCGAGCCAAAGCTCGCCAGCGCGGTGCCAAAATGCTTCAGCGCATCGGAGCCGGGGACGATCTCGATGCCCTCGATGACCGGGACCTCCCAATAGGAGCCGCAGGCCTCGCCGACGATGCCGCCCAGCGCGCCCCATTCGCTGAGGTCGCGCGGTATCGCGGTGACGCGGAACCGCCGGGTGGCGCGCCGGCATGCATCGAGATGATAGCCGTAACGCGGGGTGCGGCCGGTCAGCCCGGCAGCCAGTGCCGAAGGCCCGCCTTCAAAGTTGCTGCGGGCGCCGAGCACGCTGTTGGAGTAGATTACGACCCCGGTATCGCCATAAGCCATGTGCTCGCCGCGGACCGGTGCCATGATGGTCTGGTAATTGATGCAGGTATCCGTCAACAGCACGCCAAAGGCGCGCAGCGCGGTGATCGCCCGCTGCTCGAGCGCAGCCATCTTGTCGGTCTGCCCGAGTCGGCGATAGACCGCGAAATCGAGCCCGCGCGGGTCGGTGATAGTCGGTACCCGCACTCGCCGCTCGGCCTCGGGCGAGGCGGCGAGGCCTTCGAGAAAGCGCACACCGGCTTCGCCCAACAACTCGGTGTCGGCCATGATGTGGGCCTGTGAAACTTGCACGAAATCTGCCGCGTCGAAGAACTCGCCGACCGCGATCTGGTGCGATATCCCCCAGCGCCGGACGGCCCCGAACTCGCCCGCCAGCATGGCCTGTTCTTCATCGCTCAGCCGCATATCGGGATCACGATTTCCAACCATAGATTGACCCGAAAATGACACGCCGCTGCATCTGCAGCAAATCAGCAGCAAAGCCTCGCCAAAAGGTTGTAGGCACGAGCGGGAGTAGCATGCAATGCAAAAGTGGCATTTTTACGAGCACCATAATCGCAAAACCGTCACCCGCTGTAAATCCGGCCGGCAGGCAGTCGCAAGCAACTCACGGACGCATAGGTTGTCAATCGCTGGGCATAAAGAAACGCGGTGGTTTTCCGACATTATCGAGTTTCGATGAGTTAGCTGCCTACGCATCCCTGAGCAATCGGGATTGGAATTCTCCGCCTGCTGTGATTGTTATCACTCATACAGCACCGCGCGGCCTGGCGGTAAACTTGCCATCGCCGCGTTCAACTGTAGGAGTAAGAGATGACTCTCAGCAAACACTTTACCCGAACGGGTCGCGGATTGGCGATTGGTACGGCGGTTCTTGCCGCGGTCGGGTTGACGACCGTGCCGCGGTCCGCCCATGCCCTCAGCCCCGGTGCCGGGGTAGGGATCGGGCTCGGCGCCTTCGCGGCAGGGACCGCGCTCGGCGCGGCGGCAAACCCGTACTACAACCCGTACTATAATCCGTATGGGTACGGGTACGCCTACCAACCGGTCCCGGCCTATTATCCGTCGACACCGTACTATCCGCAGCGGAGTTGTTGGGACCCGTATTATCGGCGGTATTACGCCTGCTGACCGAACACGCGGGTGAAAATCGTGTCGACGTGCTTGAGGTGATAGGCAGCATCGAATAGCGCGTCCACGGTTTGCGGGTCCAGACAGCGGGCTATTTCGGGGTCGGCTTTCAGGAGATCGGAGAAGCGGCTGTTGCCTTCCCATGCGGCCATGGCGTTGCGCTGGACGGCGCGATAGGCGTCTTCGCGGGTCATGCCGGCTTGGGTCAGCGCCAACAGCACCCGCTGTGACTCTACGAGGCCGCCCAATGCTTCGAGGTTCTGCCGCATCTGCTCGGGATAGACAACGAGGTGGTCCATTAGCCCCGTCAGCCGAGCCAACGCGAAATCGAGCGCGATTGTGGTGTCCGGCGCGATGACCCGCTCGACGGAGGAATGGGAGATGTCCCGCTCGTGCCATAGCGCGACGTTTTCGAGTGCCGGAATCACGGCGGAGCGGACGAGGCGGGCGAGACCCGTCAAATTCTCGGCCAGCACCGGGTTGCGCTTGTGCGGCATCGCCGAGGAGCCCTTCTGGCCGGGCGCGAAACACTCCTCGGCCTCCCGCACCTCCGTCCGTTGCAGGTGACGGACCTCGGTGGCGAGGCGCTCGACTGCCGCGCCGATCAGCGCCAGGGTCATGAAAAATTGGGCGTGGCGGTCGCGGGGGATTACCTGTGTCGAGATCGGCTCGGGCTGGAGGCCGAGCTTTTCCGCGACATACTCCTCCACGCGGGGATCGACATTGGCGAAGGTCCCGACGGCGCCGGATATCGCGCAAGTCGCGACCTCCTTGCGGGCCGCGAGGAGGCGGGCTCGATTGCGCGCAAACTCGGCGTAATGACCGGCGAGCTTCAATCCGAAGGTCGTCGGCTCGGCGTGGATGCCGTGGCTGCGCCCCACGGTTGGCGTCAATTTGTGCTCGAAGGCGCGGCGCTTCAGCACCGCGAGCAACGCATCGAGATCGGCTAGAAGGATGTCGGCGGCCTGCGTCAGCTGCACCGCAAAACAGGTGTCGAGCACATCGCTCGAGGTCATCCCCTGATGCACAAAACGCGCCTCCGGGCCGACGTGCTCGGCGAGGTTCGTCAGGAAGGCGATGACGTCATGGCGTGTCTCGCGCTCGATCTCGTCGATGCGCTCGGCCTCGAAGCCGCCACGCTCCCAGACCGCGCGAGCAGCGCTCTCAGGAATGATCCCCAGCGCCGCCTGCGCGTCGCAAGCATGCGCCTCGATCTCGAACCAGATCCGGTAGCGGTTCTCCGGCGCCCAGATCCTCGTCATCTCGGGGCGGCTATAACGCGGGATCATGCCGGCGTCGCCTCTTCGCAGCCCAACTGCTGCAATGCCACGGCCATGTGGGACGGGACCGGAGCGGTGATTTCGACCGCGGGCCGCGCCGGGTAGAGTGGCAAAGTGATAGAGCGCGCGTAAAGCATCAGCGGGTATCCGGTTCCGCCATCTCCGTATACGGGGTCGCCGGCGACCGGGCAGCCGAGTTCGGCGCAATGGACCCGCAGCTGATGGGTCCGCCCGGTGTGCGGCCGCAGTTCGAGCCAGGCCCGGTCGTCGGCGGCGCCGCGAACACGGT
This sequence comes from uncultured Alphaproteobacteria bacterium, assembly GCA_963812675.1. Lineage (GTDB taxonomy): Bacteria > Pseudomonadota > Alphaproteobacteria > ATCC43930 > CGMCC-115725 > AP-15. The sequence continues at coordinate 64,346 of CAWEWR010000012.1, forward strand.
AGTCGGTCATGGCCCGTTGCCCGGCAGGATCGACGATCATGCGCCAGCCACTGCCTCGATTGAGCTTTCTAAGCCCAGTCTCGATCCGTCCCTCGGGGTCGGGCGGGCGGCGCTCGACGACGGCCCAATAGACCTTCTCCACCCTCCCGCCGGCGAACAACGCCCCCAGCCGCCGCAGCGCCTTCGGGTGGCGCCCCAGCACCAGGCAGCCGCTGGTGTCGCGATCGAGCCTGTGGGCGAGAGCCGGCGGGTGCGGCAGGCCGAAGCGCAGCTCGTCGAACCGACTTTCGAGGTTGGGACCCCCGCCGGGGCCGGGATGCACCGCAATCCCGGCCGGCTTGTCGATAACCAGGATCAGCCCATCGCGATAAAGGACGCGGTCGATGAGTCGCCCCTCATCCCACCCCCACCCTAACCCTCCCCCGCGCGCGGGGGAGTGAAGGTTGAGGGCAGAGCGGGTCCCTCCCTCCCCCGCGCGCGGGGGAGGGTTAGGGTGGGGGCTCGGCTGTGGGCGCAACGATGGCAAAATCTGCTGCTCGGATTATTCCGCCGCCTCGCGCGCCGCAGGGGCGGTCCGGAAGCGGTCGCGCAGCGCGTCCCATTCGTCCGCCCCGAAGCGCTGGAACATCTCTGGCACGGTCATCTCCTTTATCGGTGTCGGGTGGCGGTGGGTGGTCTTCAACTCGGCCAGCACCCGGTCGCAAATGCCGACCACACTCTTGATCAGCAGCCCCGGCACGATTGCGAGCTTGTAGCCCATCGCTTCGGCTTCCCGCAGATCGAGATCGGGTGTCTTGCCGCCCCATACGACATTGAGGAGGCACGGTCCGTTGACTAGGCGCGGCACCGCGGCGACCTCCTCCTGCGTCTGCGGCGCCTCGACAAACGCCATGTCGGCGCCGGCGGCCAGCGCCGCATTCGCGCGGGCAATGGCCTCGTCCAGGCCCGCGACAGCGCGCGAGTCGGTGCGGGCGATGATCATGAAATCTTGGTCGCGGCGAGCGGCGACCGCGGCGCAAATCTTGGCGATGTAATCCTCGCGAGGGATGATCTGCTTGCCTTCGAGGTGGCCGCATCTCTTCGGGAATTCCTGGTCTTCGATGTGGATCCCGGCAACGCCGCTGCGCTCTAACTCGCGCACCGTGCGGAAGACGTTGAGCTCGTTGCCGTAGCCGGTGTCGGCATCGGCGATGACAGGCAGCTCGACGGCGGCAGCGATGCGCCCGGCATTGGCCACCATCTCAGACATCGTGACGAGGCCAAAGTCCGGATATCCCAGGGTCGCCGCGGTGCCGGCTCCGGTCATGTAGACCGCGGAGAAGCCCGCCTGTTCGATGAGCTTGGCAGTGATGCAATCGTACGCCCCGGGCGCCACCACCATCCCGCCCCGTTGCAACAAAGCGCGGAAACGGCTCGCCTGCGTCATCCGATCCTCCGATAATACTGCTCTAAGATAAGGCTAGAGCGCGATCGGCGGAGGGGCAAATGCATGTTTTCAATTTAAGGGCCGAGCAGGCTTTCGACCCCAGGAAACACATGGAAAGGGTGCTCGGCAGGATCGACGAGGGCGATGTCACGGTCGCCTGCTGGGAACCTGGGCAGACCAGCCCCTATCACTGCCACCCCAATGCGACCGAGATCTATTTATGCTTCGAGGGTGGCGGCAGGATGCGCACCCCTACCGAAACCATCGAGATCGGACCGGGCACCTTCGTCGTTCATCCGCGAGGCGAAATGCACGAATACGCCAACGGTCCGCAGCGCACCCTCTTGTTCCGCGTGCGCTACGGCGAGGAAATGTCCGGCCGCACCAAGGAATGGCCGAGCAACCCGGACTGGACCCCGCGGCCCCAGGACATCGCGTATTTCGGCCGTAACCCAGGGGCGTAGGATCGCGCCCGCGCGGTTATTCCTCCGCTCGGGCGGGCCATCGGCCTCGCTTCACCGCTGCTCGAGCCGCGGATCCACCCAGGCCGGTTGATTGTAGGGGATCGGTCCGGAATCGGAATCGGCGCGCGCGACGCGCTCCTCGGCGCTTGGGGCGGTCTCGTCCTTCGACGCGGGCCGCTCGAGCCGCGGGTCGATCCAAGCCGGTTGATTGTGGGGGATTGCCTCGGAATCGGCGCGCGCGACGCGCACCTCGGTGCTTGGGGCGGTCTCGTCCTTCGACGCGGGCCGCTCGAGCCGCGGGTCGATCCAAGCCGGTTGATTGTGGGGGATTGCCTCGGAATCGGCGCGCGCGACGCGCACCTCGGTGCTTGGGGCGGTCTCGTCCTTCGACGCGGGCCGCTCGAGCCGCGGATCGATCCAAGCCGGTTGATTGCGGGGGATTGCCTCGGAATCGGCGCGCGCGACGTGCACCTCGGTGCTTGGGGCGGTCTCGTCCCTCGACGCGGGCCGCTCGAGCCGCGGATCGACCCAAGCTGGTTGATTGTAAGGGATTGCCTCGGAACCGGCGCGCGCAACAAGCGTCTCGGAGGCTGGAGCAGTCCCCCTGTTCGGCGCTCGCCCACTCGCAATGGGTTCGACGCTGACGGCCGCGATGCCGCTGCGAACGACACCGATCTCTTCGGCGGCACGGGGCGAAAGATCGATAATGAAACGCCGCCGATAGGGACCCCGGTCGTTGATCTTGACGACCACAGCACGGCCGGTGTCGAGGTTTGTGACTTTTGCGTAGGAAGCAAGCGGTAGCGAACGATGGGCAGCCGTTGGGGTGATCCAATCGAGAATCTCGCCGCTAGCGGTACGGGACCCCACCCAATTGTACCAAGCCGCTCTGCCGATCTCGCTTTTTCTGGTCGTATGCACGGAGCCCAGATAGGCATCTGCTGGACCTTCGGCCAATTCGGCGGAATCGGAGTCGGCGTGGCGCGAGCTCGCGGGAGCATCCGCGCCGCAGGACGGGAACCGGGCTGTGCCGGGCCATATTTCGGCTCTGACATGTTTCCCCTGCAGCTGGCCAGGATGCGGCGATGAGTTTTTGCCCGGCGTCTTGGCGATTGCGCCGGTCGAGATCATAACACACGCGAGCAAAAGGCCGATCGTTTGGCGCATTGCCATTGCTTTGCCCCCCTTTGCTGGGCACTCCCCGGCTGCGGGCAATAGCGATCCCGCCGCCATGCCAATCGTATTGGATGGACGAGGAAGTGCAGATCGGTGTCTTCCCGGATTGTCCCCGACAAACCGGGCAGGACAGGTAGGAACATGCGAGGCTAAACAGGCTAAAACGGGGCTGTCAACCAGGTCGCTCTTTTTTTTCTGCGCATTGGAAGCTGACTGCGCTGTTTAGGTCACAGGGCCCAAACCCCGCGAATACCAAACCTAATCTCTGGAAGACCTGAGTTTTACTTGTTAAGCAATTGTTCGCTTTCGGGAGGCAAAACTAGGACGGGATCCCTTAAAAACGCGACACCCCCGTTTTGCTCGTAAAGTGTGGAACAGGGCGAAACGCCGCGTGAAGGTTTTATTTACGGGGATTGGCACTCGATGATCAACTCGGGGACGGCCTCAATGCAAAGTCCCGCACCCGATCGCCGCGCCGTTGCCGTGTCAAGACTGTGTCACTCGGCGGCCGAACACCCACGGCCCCTTTGCCGCTGACACTGGCCGGAGTCCGGGTTATGACGTTTGGGCGAGAGTGCGGAGGAGGGGCGACAATGGGCGTCATCGAGGGCATTGCGGAGTTTCATGACGATCTTACGAACTGGCGGCGCGACATTCATGCGCATCCGGAACTCGGGTTCGAGGAGCACCGGACCTCCGATTTCGTCGCGCAAAAGCTCGCCGAGTTCGGTTACGAGGTGCATCGCGGCATCGGCCGCACGGGTGTCGTCGGCCGGTTGAGCGCCGGCACATCGCCGCGCTCGATCGGGCTGCGCGCCGACATGGACGCGCTGCCGATCGAGGAGGCGACCAATCTCGCCTACCGCTCGCGCCATCACGGGCGCATGCACGCCTGCGGCCATGACGGGCACACCGCGATGCTGCTCGGCGCCGCCCGGTATCTCGCCAAGACCCGCAAATTCAACGGGACCGTCAATCTGATCTTTCAACCCGCCGAAGAGGGGCTCGGGGGCGGCGAGGCGATGGTCAAGGACGGGCTGTTCGAGCGCTTTCCGTGCGACGCGATCTTTGGCATGCACAACCGGCCGGGGCTCGCGATCGGCAAATTCCAGATCCGCACCGGCCCGATGATGGCGGGCGGCGGTTACTTCGATATCACCGTCACCGGCCGCGGCGCGCACGGCGCCCGCCCCGAGGCCGGGATCGATCCGGTCATTGTCGCGGCCCACATCACGACGGCGCTGCAGACGATCGTCTCACGCAATGTGAGGCCGCTCGACACGGCAGTCCTCAGTGTTACCCAAATCCATGCCGGCGACGCCTACAATGTCATCCCGGAGCAGGCCTTCATCCGCGGCACCGCACGCGCCTTCGCTGCCGAAACCTTGCGGCTCATCGAGGACAACATGCGGCGCATCGCTTCAGGTGTCGCCAGCGGGTTCGGCGCGACTGCGGAACTCGATTTCCGGATTCTGTTTCCGCCACTGGTCAATGATGCCGCCGAGACCGAATTCATCGCCGAGACTGCCGCCGAGCTGGTCGGCGCCGAGAACGTCAATCGCGACGGCAACCTGGTGATGGCCTCGGAAGATTTCTCGTACATGCTGAACCGCCGCCCCGGCGCGTACATCCAAATCGGCAACGGCGACGGAGTCGGGGGCTGCGAAGTCCACAACCCCGGCTACGACTTCAACGATATGGCACTGCCGTTCGGCGCCAGCCTGTTCGTCAGGCTGGCCGAACGGAAATTGGCGCCCTGACCCTCACCCGCCTCGCTGCGCTCGGGGGGACCAAGCCCCCTCCCATTCCCTCCCCCGCAAGCGGGGGAGGGTTAGGGTGGGGGCTTGGTGGGTGAGGGTAGGCAAACTTACGCCGGAGCAGGGATGGCGCGCTGGTTGTACATGATCTTGCGCATTTGCGCCCGCTCCGCCTCGCTCAATGTGGCGGGGTCGACGCGCAGATTGTTGCCGGTCTCCATCCCGCGCTTGACCGCCGGACGGCTGCCGACCTCGTCGAACCAGCGCTTGAAGTATTTGAACTCGCTGATGTCCTGCCCCTGGGCCTCGGCGTTGACGGTCCAGGGATAGGAAATCATGTCGGCGATCGTGTATTCGTCACCGGCGAGAAAGCGCCGGTCGTGGAGCCGGTTGTTCATGACGCCGTAGAGCCGGTTCGCCTCGTCGGTGAAGCGGCGGATCGCATAGGTCAGGTCGCCGGCGCCGGGGCCGGCGCGCCGGAAATGCCCGCATTCACCGAGCTTGGGCCCCTGATTGGCCATCTGCCATATCACCCACTGGGTGACTTCGTATTTCCCGCGAAGGTCCTGCGGGAAAAAGCGGCCCTCTTTTTCCGCGAGATACATCATGATCGCGCCTGATTCGAAAATGCTGATCGCTGCTCCGCCGCCCTTGGGCTTGTGGTCGACCAACACCGGCATGCGGTGATTGGGATTGATCTTCAGGAATTCGGGTTTGAACTGGTCGCCGCGCCCGATATTACAGGGAACCAGATTGTAATCGAGACCCAATTCTTCGAGCAGGATCGTGACCTTCTTCCCGTTCGGCGTCGGCCAAAAGTGGAGATCGAGCATGGCAAGCTCCTTTTCCGTTTTGCTGAGGGGTGGGCCGTCGCCAAAACGATAGCCCCCTAGGGGCTCTGTGTCACCGATCGCAGTGACACCCCCTCATCCCAACCCGCTCCCCGCAGGCGGGAAAAGTGAGCAGGTCAGTCAAATCTCCTCGCCTCGCGAAAGCGACGCGAAAGCGGGAGAGACCCGCGAAACGGGAGGCGAGGAGCAAGTGGACGAGATCCGCGGGCACGCCGGTCAGGAAACCTCGACGAGCGACAAGGCCGCTGGTTGCTCCTGCTCTGCGGCGGGAACGTAGAAGCTGGGGCCCAATGCGCGGTGCATCGGCACGGCGCGCAACTCCGGCGCGTCGGCGTCCGACGCCCGGGCGCCGGACATTTCGACGCGGTTCCGGCCCTTCTCCTTTGCCCGGTACAAGGCTTCGTCGGCGACTTTCAGCACTGCCTGCGGATTGTCGCCGGCCTCCGGGAACACCGCCACGCCGATCGACACGGTGATCCGCGGCAGGTTCTTTTCGAGGTAGCGGACGACGATCTCCTCGACTTTGCTGCGAAGCTGCTCGGCCCGGCGCAGCGCCACATCGGCGCTGCCCCCAGGCATAATGACAACGAATTCCTCGCCACCGAACCGGCAAGGGATATCTTCGTTGCGGAACAGGTTCTCCAGGCAATTGCCGACCGCACGCAGCACCATATCGCCGGCATCGTGGCCGTGATTGTCGTTGTATTTCTTGAAATGGTCGACATCGATCGAAAGGACGCTGATGCTTTGACCGGTCCTCGCCGCTCGCGAAAATTCGCGGCGGCAGGTCTCCAGCATATACCGCCTGTTGAACAGTCCGGTCAGAACGTCGCGTATCGACTGGTCGCGCAACTGATCGCGGAGCTTGACATTGGCTATCGCCAGGCTGATTTGCTCGGCGCAAACAAGACCCAACCGGCGCTGTTCCGCGTTCGCTTCTTTGTGCGGTTTTTCGCCGTCTGACCCGCTCTCCAATCCGCTGGTGCACCGGAATTCGAGGTTCAGCAATCCGATTGTCTCACCATGGGCGAGGATTGGAATGCAGCAATATTCGCACTGCACCGACGGATCGACATGCGAGCAGCGGAAATCGATCTCGTTTTCGCCGAACGTATAGGGCCGTCCGCGCCGTAAGCCCCAGCAATCGTCGGGATGCATTGCCGGCATCATTTTACCGCCGTTCCAGGCCTTGGCGCTTTCCAGCACGTCCCGCGAATTGGCGTAGATATAGAGACTGCCGGCGCAGCCAGGGAGCAAGCGGCCGAGGAATTCTGCCACCATCTGGTAGAGTTCGCCCAATGAGTTGCAGGATTGGAGCCATTCGTTGAGGTCCGAGAGCAATCGCGTCTCGCGATTGCGCTTCTGGCGTTCCACCAATGTGGTGTGGAATACCTCGACCGCTCTGGCCATTTCAGCAAGTTCGTGGGCGCGCTGCCGCCCATCGATTGCGAAGTCGAGGTCGCCTTGCGATAGACGCAGCATCGAATCCCGCATGCGCAGCACAGGTGTCAGAAGCCCGGCCTTGACGAATAACAGGCCGCCAGCCAGCGCTATCGCGCCGAGCACGGCGACAGCCAACAGAATCGCCAGAAAATAACGTTCGTCCGCTTCGACCTGACTGCGCGCTTGTGCGATTTCCTGCTCATACGCGCGGGCGACCGTATGCAAGCTGTTGTTGAGCGCAGTCCTGACGGTGCGGTTTGCGTCATTGTCGCCAAACGCGCGGGCCGCCGCCGTGCTCTCTTCCTTGCCGAGGCGCACCAGCTCTGTCCGAAAGCGCACGAACTGGTCGATACGCTCCGCCAAATCTTCGATATTGGATTGCTGCGAGGCGATGGCGTCGGACTTCCACGCCCGCGCCACATCCTGGAGCTCGCCGAGCTGACGGCTCAGGTTCTTGGCGAACGGCTCCGCTGCGCTCCAATCCGCGGACATGTAGATGCCGCGCGATTCCATCACGACGGCGTAGACGAGCCCGTTGACGCGCTCGAGATTGATCGTGCCTCGGGCCACGCGATCCAGGGCCGCATCATCGCGCCGGGACATTTCGACCGCCCCTAATGCAAGCGCGACACCCAGGACCGGGAGCAGTCCGAGAAAGGCAATAATGGAGTAGAGCCGGGCTTTAAGACTGTATCTCGCCTCTCCGGTCGTAACTAATTGAAACATCGCGATAGTGCCGAAAGTTGTGCTGAGCCGCATGCCGATAAGGGTGAACGCCGCGCTCACTGCGATCACAATCAGCGCGGCGATCGGTTCCGGATTCAAATCATCATCAATACAGAAGATTAATTCTTACCTTACCGGAGTTCTTTGGTTTAGCGGCAGGGCACCGCGGGCTTTGGCGCAATGACTCGTTCACCGGATCAACCGGCGGTCGTGCGCAAGAAACCGGGCCGTCTGGTCAATCAGAGCCGTAAGCTCGGGCGCGCCGCCGACGCCAAGCCGACGCGCCCGCGAGCACCGCTATTCTCGGCGGAACGTCACCACCAAGACGTCGCGGTAGGCCGGGCGCGCGGGATCGAGCGGCACGACCGGGGTCACGCCGTGATAGACGCGGCTGTCGTCGACCAGCGCCGAGTTGAGCGGGGCGGTCAGCGTGAAGCTGCCGAGCGGGCGTCTGACGAGGTCGTAGATCGTGGTTTCGCCGCTCGCGACGTTCTCCCGGCGGACCATCAGCACCAGCACCCAGTCGACCCCGTCGCGATGCATGCCCTCCGGGGTCGGCCGGCCCTCTTGGCCGGGCCGCGTCTCGATGCGGAACTGGTGCGTCTCGACATGCCAGGCCTCAGGGCGCAGCTCGGGCGGGGTCAGCCGGTTGAATAGGGAATGACAGGTGCGCAGGATCGCGATCAGGGCCGGATGGCGTGCGGCCGCCTCGGTGACCGGTTCGAACCAGCGCTCGACGCCGCCGTTGAGCGGGTTGTAGTCGCGGCTTTGGTAATGCGGCTGATGCGGCTTCCGGGTGATCCCGGCCGGTGCGGCGCGAAAAATCCCGAACCGGCGGCGGCGGTAGCGTCCGCCATCGGCCATGTAGGCGTCGACTCCGAGATCGCCCCAGGTCGCGGCAAAACCCTCCCAATCGGCAAGGCCAGCCGCTTCCAGCAACCGCCCCATTTCCGGCGCGCGCACGAAGGCAAAGCCGTCGCGCTCGATTGTCTTAGCAAGAGGGACGAGCAATTCTGTCATTGGCGGATCCTCGAGCCGGCGGTTACAAGACGGCTTCGGCGACGACGCGCAGCGCTTCCCGTGTCGCGCCGACCAGCAGCAAAGTGCCGACCCGGTGGTCCTTGGCGATCTCCTTCCAGGCTTCGAGGCGATCCTTGATCCGCTCCTTGGGCCCGATCAGCGAGGTTTCGTCGACCAAGGCGTCGGGCACCGCGGCCTCGGCCTCCTTGCGCCGGCCGGCAAGGAAGTGGTCCTGGATCTCGACCGCCGCGGCTTCGTAGCCGAGGCGTTTGGCCAGGTCATTGTAGTAATTCTTCGATCGCGCCCCCATGCCGCCGATATAGAGGGCGAGCTGCGGCCTGATCTTATCGCGGCAGGCGGCGAGATCGTCGCCGATCGCCACGCGGACGTAAGGCGCGATATCGAAATCGGCCAAGGTCTTGCCATTCCCGGCCTTGGCGATCCCCTCCAGCACCGGCCCAGTGATCGCCTCGGCCTTCTCCGGCGCCATGAAGAACGGCAACGTGCCGTCTGCCACTTCGCCGGCAGTGCGCAGCCCGGCCGGCGCGAACGACGCGGTATAGATCTTCAGGCTCGGGTCGCCGTGGATGATGCTGCGCAGCGGCTTGCCGAGCCCGGTGGCGCCCGGCCCGGTATAGGGGATCTGATAATGCTCGCCGTTAAACTCGAGTGGCGCTTTGCGCTCGAGGATGCGGCGGATGATCGCGATGTACTCGCGGGTGCGCAGCAGCGGCTTGCCGAACGGCACGCCGTGCCAGCCCTCGACGACCTGCGGGCCGGACGGGCCGATCCCGCAGAGAAACCGATTGCCGGAAAGCGCCTGCAATGTCATCGCCGTCATCGCCGCGCAGGCTGGCGTGCGCGCCGGCATCTGCATGATGCCGGTGCCGGCTTTGATCTTCTTGGTCTGCGCCAAGATCCAGGCGACCGGCGTCACCGCGTCGGTGCCGTAAGCCTCGCCGCACCACACCGCCTCGTAACCGAGCCGCTCTGCCTCCCACACCGTCTCCATATCGACGCTGGACTCGGGGGAGACGCGAACGGTGATGGCCAATTTCATGGCGCGACCCCCTCTACCGCGCGGGCGACGCGCTCCACGGCGCGCAGCCAATCCTCGAGCGCGCGCTCGGCAGGCTCGACCAGAACGTGTTCGACGCCGGTTGCGCCATAGGCGGCCAGGCGGGCGCGAAGTGCGCCGTCATCCTTGCCGTCCCACCCGTAGCGCAGCGATATTGCGAACCCCGCCTCGGGCCGCTGCTCGCGCAGACGGCGCACGATCGGCGCGGCCTCGTCGGGTGAGAGCCGCGAGCCGTGCCAGCCGTCGGCAAGCTTTACGGCGCGGGAAAGGGCGGCCTCGGAGCTGCCGCCGATCCAGATCGGGATCGGTTTCACGGTCTGCGGCAGCATGCGCATGTCTTCGATGACCGCCGGGATATGGCGCGCCGGGAAGCTGACCGGATCCTGGCTCCACACCGCCCGCATCATCGCGATCCCCTCATCCATCCGCCGCCCGCGTTCGCGGAACGGCGCGCCGAGCGCGGCGAACTCGGCCTCCATCCAGCCGACCCCGGCGCCGAGGATCAGCCGTCCTTCGGATAGGTTCTGCAACGTCGCCAATTCCTTGGCGAGCGGCAGCGGATGGCGCATCGGCAAGACCAGCACGCTGGTCCCGAGCCCGACCCTTTTCGTGAAGGCCGCGGCCCAGGTCAGGGTCAGCACCGGATCATAGAAGATCGCCGAAGGCGGGTAGGGTGCGCCCTTTGGAATGATGATGTGCTCGCTCGTCCAGACATCGGCAAAGCCGAGCTCCTCGGCCTGGATCGCCGCGCGCCGGATCGCCTCCGGCCCGGCCTTGCGCCCGATATGCGGCAGATGAATCCCGACCCGCATTACTGATCCTCCCAGGTTGCGTTAGGGCAGAGCGCTCGTGGTTAGCCCGAGCACCCTTGACTTATAGCCAAGCGGCACCGGCTTGGCGCTCAGCTTGCGGTCGGCCGTGACGAGGTCGCACGACAGACTCTCCGCCAGTGCCAAATAAGCACAATCGTAAGCAGGATGGTCCATCGCGATCGCAAGCTCGGTTGCAGGCTCGAGCAAGGCTCGCATCGGCGCCAGCTCGACATCGGCGCGCTGAAGGAGTCTGGCAGCGAGCCGCGCCTCGTCCGGGGTCAGCTCCCTCCGCCGTGTCTTCTTCCACAGCACGTTGGCGCATTCGGCCACCAGTAGCTCTGGTGCGAATAGCCTATGCCGCCGCAGCGACATCGCCTCCCGCGTGCCGTGTTCTTCAATCACCCATTTGATGGCAACACTGGCATCGATCACCAGATCGGTCACCGCTCCTCCCGCCCTTCGCGGAGCAGGTCTTCAGCTGGCGTGTGTCGCCGACCAGAAGTGAGCGCCCGCAATTCGGCAGCAAGTATATCGAAGTCGGTGTCAGCCTCTCCGCTCAGCGTCTGGCGCAGGATATCCCGCACTTCCGCTTCCGCGGAACGTCCGTGCCGTGCAGCACGGCGCTTCAGCCGGGCGAGCAGATCGTCATCGAGATTTCGCACGCTCAAACTAGCCATTGCAATCGCCTATGGCCGCCATCGATGCCAGCAATGATAGCAGCGGCCTTGCGCACTGGCAATGAGGCATCGGCGGTGCTTGTTGCCGATGGGCGAACCGTTCATTGTAGTGTCGGCAGCCGGAAGGAGGAGCGATGTCGGCGGACCTTCCGCGTGACGGTTTGGTGGCGGTCGTCAAGCGCGACTGTCCGACCTGCGTCATGACCGTCCCGGTGCTCGTAGAAATGGCGCGGCAGGGCGGGTTGACCGTTTACACCCAGGATGATCCTTCCTTTCCCGAAATGCTGGCTAACCGGGTCGACGACAGAACGCTCGACGTCTCCCACCAGCTCGGGATCGAAGTGGTACCGACGCTGATCCGCTTCGAGGGCGGCCGCGAGGTCGGGCGCACCTATGGCTGGCACCGGGGCGAGTGGGAGCGGCTCAGCGGCATTGCCGGGCTCGGCCGCGATCTACCGGAGGCGCGGCCCGGCTGCGGCGCCAAGAATGTCGAGCCGGGTGTGATCGAGCGCCTCAAGATCCGCTTCAACGAGACCGGGCTCAAATCCCGCCGCATCGAGATTGGCAGCGACGAGGACGAGCACGAGGCGATGTTCGCGCGCGGCTGGTCGGATGGGCTGCCGTTGGTGCCGCCGACCGAGGAGCGCGTCTTGCGCATGCTCGACAGCACGGCGCGCGACCCGCAGGAGGTGCTGGGCCCGGTCCCGCCCGACCTCGCCCCGGCTACCGTCGAGAAGATCGCGGTCAATGCGGTGATGGCGGGCTGCAAGCCGGAATATCTTCCGGTCGTGCTTGCGGCGGTAGAGGCGGTGCTCGAAGAGCAGTTCGCAATGCACGGTGTGCTGGCGACGACGATGTTCGTCGGGCCGGTCGTCGTCGTCAACGGTCCGGTCCGACGGCGCATCGGCATGAACTCGAAGGGTAATGCGCTGGGCCAGGGCAACCGCGCCAATGCCGCGATCGGCCGTGCACTGCAGTTGGTGATCCGCAATATCGGCGGCGGCCGGCCGCAGGAGGTGGACCGCGCCACGCTCGGCAACCCCGGCAAATATACCTATTGCTTCGCCGAGGACGAGGAGGGGTCGAGCTGGGAGCCGCTGTCGGTCGAGCGCGGCGTCCAACCGGGCCGATCGGCGGTGACGGTGTTCGCCGGCTTTGGCCTGCAGGGTGTCGTCGACCAGAAATCGCGCGACCCCGAAAGCTTGTCGCGCAGCTTTGCCGGCTCGCTGAAGGCGATCCACAATGTCAAATCGGCGCCCTCGTGCGACGCGCTGCTGGTCGTGTGCCCGGAGCATCATCGCACCTTCAAGAATGCCGGCTGGACAAAGGCGCGGCTTTACGAAGAGCTCTATCGGCTGTGTGAGATCCCCGGGGACGAGCTCGTCGCCGGGGCCAAGGGCATTGCCGAAGGCGGGCCGCCCTCACTCGCCGGCAAGTCCGTCAACAAATTCCGTCCGGGCGGCTTGATGATCGTCCACGCCGGCGGCGATGCCGGGATGTTCTCCGGCATCATCGGCGGCTGGTCCGCGGGCGGCCCCCGCGGCAGCCTTCCCGTAACAAAGGAGCTACGACCCTGACCAACCTATCGTCGCCCCCGCGCAAGCGGGGGCCCAGACCAACTGCTCTGCCCTTGGGGCCCTGGGTTCCCGCTTTCGCGGGAATGACGGCTGAGGGTGCAAGGAGGCATAGATGACCGTGCTTTTGGACCCGACCTCGGAGCGAAGTCCGACGATCCGGCCGCGGCTGCCCCGGCCGGAACGTCTCGACGGGCTCACGATCGGAATTCTCGACATTGCCAAGCCGCGCGGCGATGTGTTTCTGCACCGGCTCGGCGAGCGGCTCGCCGAGCGCGGCATCGCCGTCAGGCATTACGCCAAGCCGACCAACACGCGGGTCGCGCCTTTGCCGTTGCGGCAGCAGATCGCCGCCGAAGTCAATGTTGTCATCGAAGGATTGTCCGACTGAGGGTCCTGCATTTCGTGCTGTACGCATGACATGGCGGATCTCGAAGGACGCGGCATTCCAACCGTCGGCGTCGCTACCACCGAATTCATCGAAGGCGCCGCCGCCGGGGCCAAGTCACTCGGCATCGACCCTGCCCTGGTGTTCGTTCCCCACCCGGTGCAGGACCGCACCGACGACGAGCTGAAGAAACTAGCCGACGACCATCTTGAACCGATCCTGGCGTTGCTGGTAAAGGGCGCCTGATTAGCTGCGAGTTTGTATGTAAATCCGCCCATCAACACGTTTCAGCCGGCGAGTTGATGGGCGGGCACTGCATTTGCGGAAGCTAGTATGTCAAAAACATCGTCTCCGTAGCGCTTGAACTGCTCACCATCGGTAGCTTGACGAAGGTCCAACGGGATCTTGGCCCTCCATTCACCAGCATCTGTCGGGCGTTTGCGAAGCAGCTCCTCAAGCATGCTTTGCCGGAGGAGACCACTGGCAGGATCGGTATCAGGGCACTCGTCATCGATCTTCTCACGAAGCGCAATTAATGCGGCTCTAGTTTCCTCTCTCGTCAACACCCTTTGTGACTGAACGATCGGACGAGATCTCAGGGCAAACGCCTTCTTGAGCTCACGAGGGAGTCCCAGTATCTGCTTCCCCGCTGTATTTCCCGCGTCTGAATTTATTACTGCCTCTTTCGTGAGTTTGCCCGTATGCTCGGAGTTTGGGGATGCATCCAGCTGTTCGATACCTGGCCGCCGACGGAGCAAATCGAGCCGCGTCAATACGCGTTTCATTTCGCGTGCAGGATCGCGAAACCAGTCCACGGACCAGATCCGTTCGATTTCCCAACCGAGATTTTCCAGTACCTCTTGGCGGAGACGATCCCGATCACGCGCGGAGAGTGTCGAGTGGTACATTGCGCCATCGCATTCCACCCCGAGCAAGAATTGCTGCGGCGCGTCGGGATTACGAACGGCAATGTCGATCCTATAAGTTCCGACACCGAGCTGCGGCTCGACCTTATACCCGGCACGCTCAAGTTCGAGTGCTACCGCTTCCTCAAAAGGACTCTCGGGCGGTTTCCCCGTTACGCGGACACCTGACGGCAGTTGCTTTGTCTCAGCGAACCACAGAAAATCCCGCAGTGCTTGGACGCCGAGACTACTACCGGGCCCCACCTGGATATCACTTGAGCGCATTGAGGTGAATACCATCATACGCTCTTTAGCTCGCGTAAACAGTACGTTTAACCTGCGGTGCCCATTGGCTTGATTGATCGGTCCGAAAGTCTGGGGAACTCTTCCACCCGGCTGAGGCGGACCGTAGGTCATGGAAATCATAACGACATCGCGCTCGTCACCTTGCACATTTTCCAGGTTTTTGACGACGAATGGCTCAATACGCGCGTCGGCCTCGCTCTCGTCGAGAACCTCTCCGAGCCTTCCGTTATCTGTCTGCAGCTTCGCGATATGGCTCTGGATACATTCTCTTTGTTTGATATTCATCGCGACGATCATCAATGACTGAGACGGTCGCGATTGCAGCTGATCGACGGCCGCTTGGGCCACGCACCGTGCTTCTGCGTCATTGACGCCATTCACGGCGCACCCGTCATCAATGAAGATGCGCGTCATACCGAGCTGATGATTGCTCTCTTGCGGCGCCGGGAAGATGACGAGCTCATTATTGTAGAACTGATGATTCGAGAATGCGATGAGTTCGGGATGTCGTGATCGGTAATGCCAGCGTAGCATGTCCTGCCGACCGCCGAACGAGCCGTTCGCGAGCGCGAGCACACTACCATCATTTTGGCCGACGAATCCGCCATTGCCATCCAGGCCGTCGCCATCTTCTACATCCGCGCCGAGCCGGTCGAAAAACGAGGTGGGCGGCAACTGCTTGTCATCGCCAACGACTACGAGCTGAGCACCCCTCGCAACTGCTCCGATTGCGTCCTCCGGCCGGATCTGCGAGGCTTCGTCCATGATCACGAGGTCGAAATCGAGCATTCCCGGCGCAAGATATTGCGCCACCGATAACGGTCCCATCATAAAGCAAGGCTTCAGTGCCTGAAGTGCTTCGCCTGCTCGTGTGGTCACATCGCGAATGGCCGGATGTCCTTTTTGCAGGTGGATACACCGATCCAGTAAAGCCCGCTCAGTCATCGCCTTGATCCTAGGGCTTTGAAGCCCCGCCGGAACCGGGCGAAGCAGGAGCCGTGCCGACACGGCCCGGCGACGCATCTCCATCACAGACGCATCGAGGCGAGCGTAGTCCTTGCGGAGATCATCAAGCTGAAAGCCGTTGAAACGGAGCAGAATTGGTTCCGAGGAGTAAAGCCTTTGGGCTGCATCGGTTAACCATGCGATCCGCCAGGCTTCCTCGACTTCCGCTGCATCGATGAGCCCATTTTCCATCGCTTCCAGCAACGGCCGGCCGCTGGACTGGAGCGCTACAGTTCGAGCCTGGGCGTAGGTCAGCCAGGGATTGAGCCCGTCCGGAACCTCCAGCGCTTTATTCGCGCGTTCAGCGATGTTCTCAGCCGTTGCTTCTTCGGCCGTGCCGAACCAGACCATTGGATCGATTGCGAGTGCGTCCATTGCGTCCTTTTCGGACTTCTACCAAGGCTTTCGCTGCGGCCGCGGCTCTTCTGACGCGCTGCATCAGATGGGCTACGCATTTCTCGTCCTTACGGCTCGCGAGTGTCTCTGCCAGAACGCCTGACGCGACCGATCCGACGATCGCGACCCAGTATCAGTCTCACGATCGACGCTGCAGCCAATATCCGTGCTACTCAATGGCGAGTAAGATCGACCACAGGACAATCAATACGGTCCTTGATTTCGATCAGATCATCCGGGAGCGCACGGAGAAGCGCCATCGCGGATGTCGCGCTCCCTACGTTCCCCGAATTTGGCGCAGACCGTCCGACGCCAGTCCAGGGCGCGCGCGAGGTTTGCCACGTCCGTCTTTTCGCCGCGAAAATGCACCCCGCAAGCCGCCCGGACCTCCAGGTCATTTTCCAAATCGAGATCAATCGCAACACGCTCCGCGAGAAAAAGTAATGCCTCGCCCTGCTCTTTTTGCTCTTTTGGAGACACCTGACGACTGAAGAGATCGAGCCAACCGACGCGCGTCGCGCCACTCTCTCCCCAGTCGAGTAAGGAGCCCCGCCTCTTTGAGTAAGTTGCCGGCGGCCCGAAGCGTCGCCGCGTCGACGTTGTCGGTATCAGGGTTTGCGATACGCCCTTGAAGGTTGGCCAGCAGATCGCGCGACGATCGAGCGCTCGTCCAAGCCGTTCTAACGCGGTTTCGGCGCTCGGCGCGTCCAATCCTTCATGCGCATAAACCAGTGCATCCTGCGACGTCGAGTTGATCAAATCAAGTATGCGCCTAGCCTGCGACAGACCGTGCAGTCCGGCCTCGAATTTTAGATCGAATTGTCTTGATAACTCATCGCATACTGTCTGTACCTCGACGGTGAGCGACAAAAGAGCAGGTAGATCGAGCGTGCAGTCCGCCAACCGCTGTAGTTCTTCGAAGCTGGAAGGGCAGCTACACAAATTTAGGGCGGTCCCAGCGTTGAGCTCCGCGATAGCCTCTGACGCCGTCTTCGCTTTGTCGCGCCATTCAGTCAGGCATTGATGTGCCAAGAGCGGCCTCACGGCGAGTAACTGAGCTTTAACGCCTCGCCATGGGCAGCCGAGCGGACCTCCAAACGGGACGAGGGCACGAGATGCCTGCGCGGCGACCTTGAGGGCCTGGATTGTTGCGGCAGCTGAAAAATCATTGATTAACAGAGAGTAGGTCGGCGCTCCCACCCGCCGGAGAGCCCACTCTGATCGACCTTTTGCGCCAAGGAGGGGTGCTCCGCCGTAACCGGCCGGCTTCAAAAAGCAAGTCTGCAATCGTGAAGCCGGTCTGGCCTGCGCGCTTGCGAATGGCGCCCACGTAGTCGTCGAGTTCGGCGCGGCGTGCGGTAAGCGCAACCAGAGCGTCGTCGAACGACCAGGCGTTCCCCAGCGGATGCTTCGACAGGCGCGCGGCCAGATCCTGGAAAAGCGCTTTCTTGCGCGTTTTATGGCTATGTAATTCAAGGCAGAAATCGCCGAGACCGACTTCCCGCAGACGCCTTTTCACGACTTCGAGGGCTGCGAGCTTCTCGGCGACGAACAGGACGGTTTTTCCGCGATCAAGAGCTGCGGCGATGAGATTGGTGATGGTTTGAGACTTGCCCGTTCCAGGGGGTCCCTGGAAGACCAGATTTTCCCCGTCCAGGGCCTTTAAGAGCACCCGCGCTTGGGTCGACTCCGCACGGTCGACAAGGCACAGGTCGAGATCGATCTTCTTGCGATCTCACTCTCACACGGCAGAGGTCAGCCGCGCTATGAACGGCGCTGCCATCCCCAACCAAGGAGCGAACTATAGGATGATCTGCCGGCTTGCGACTCTCCGACCATCTATCCGGATCGAGATCCAGATATAGCAGCAGCTTGCCCAAATTTGTGAACAGGGTAAGCGTAACAAATCGCCGAATTCTCCACGAATCCTGCCCGGCGACCGCCTGATATACCCGATCGAAATAACTGTCCGGTGATTCGTCATCGTCGAATTCGGGCAGATCTATACCAAAATCGACAGCAAGCTTCTTCTTCAGAGATAAATTCTCTTGCAGGTCTTCCCCGGTTGACGAAATCATTAGACTGCGAACGCCATGCGCGTTCTTTACCGCCTCGATGGTCGCCGGCACGAGTACGTGGGGCCCGATATGGCTGACGGTCGTTTTGCGGCGGCTTCTCGTACCACTCTAGAAAGCCGAATGCGAAGAACAGCATGTTTGAACCTGATTCCTCGATCGCCAACCGAGCGTTCGAGCGTAGCCGACGAAGACGCGCCTCGAGCTGATCAGGGTAAAGCAGTGTTCGAACCCGACCACCTTGCTGGCGATGGTCACCGTCGGAATCCTCGGCGTTTACGGGCAACTCGTAGCTCACGTCCCAACCAAGGTATCGGGCCCAACGTTCCGTATCGGGCTTTGTCAGGTTGCGCGCATCTTCACCTTGAAGACCGGGAATGTTTCCGCTGTAGAATTGACGAAGCTCGCGATCTGATGGGGCTGGGACAGGCTCGACCATGAGACTCTTATTATCCCGTAGCCGCGAGAAGAGCTGATCAAGCGGCTTACCGACAAATCTCAGAGCCGATTGAGACCCGATACCCCAGCCGGGTGCTTAAAATTGAGAAGGCGATTGCTGGCACTGAGATCGATAAGCTTGTCGCGTAATTTCTCGATTGCCGCTGCTGCTGCGTCGGACATGCTTCGGGCTCATCGGTTCGTTCTTTTTGCCGCGTTAGAGCGTCGACTTCACTCGCCCGGAAACCCGGACGGAACCGACACACTGCCCAGGTTTGCTAAACAGACCGTCAACAAGTTCC
>CAWEWR010000013.1:0-87320 GCA_963812675.1 uncultured Alphaproteobacteria bacterium
TCTCCGCGAGCCAGTCGCGAGCCGGCAGCTTTTCCTCGCCGAGTTCGGCCAGAGTTCCGGCATTCGCAGCCGCTATGAGCGCGAGCTGCGCCCCGAGCTCGGCGTTCAGCAAAGGCGATTGCCGATAGGCCTCGACCCGCCACTCCTCGGGCGCGGTTTCAAACGCCGAGACGGCGTCGGCATTGTCGTCGAGGAGCACGAACACGGCGTTCGCCGCGTCCGCGCCACGGACCCGTGCGAACAGGCGCCAGAGAGAATCCAAGGGAAGTGCCCCTCACCCCGCCCCTCTCCCCCTCCCTAACCCTCCCCCGCTCGCGGGGGAGGGAAGGGTGGGGGCAAGCGGGGAGAGGGCTAGGGTGAGGGGCGAACGTCGGCGAACCATCACGCGTGCTCGACGAAGGCGTCCATGATCTTCTTGTCGCCGGCGACGTCGAAATGGATGGCGAGCTTGTTGTCTTCGACCGCGGTGATCGTGCCGTAGCCGAATTTCTGGTGAAACACCCGGCCGCCGATGGCAAAGCCGCCGACCCGGCGCAATTCTTCGCCGCGCCGCGGTACCGGGCCCGCATTGGCCAGCCCCGTATTGGCCAGCAGGGGGCGGCGCGGAGCGGCAGCCGGCCGCCACGGCGCCGCCGGCGGGACCTCGATCGCGCTCGTCCATCCGGCGTCCCAGGAGGCCGCGGGCTGCAGGCCGAGCTCGGCGACGATCTCGACATGCTCGTTCGGCAGCTCGTCGACAAAGCGGGAACGGATCGTATTCTGCCATTGGCCGTGAATGCGGCGGTTGGCGGCAAAGGACACATAGGCGCGGTGCCGGGCTCGGGTCAGCCCGACATAAGCGAGCCGGCGCTCCTCTTCGAGCGCGGCGAGCCCGTTCTCCTCCATCGCCCGCTGGTTCGGGAACAACCCCTCTTCCCAGCCCGGCAGGAAAACCGAGTCGAATTCGAGCCCCTTGGCGCTGTGCAGGGTCATCAGATTGACCATGTCGCCGCCGGCCTCGGCGGCATTGTCCATCACCAGACTGACATGCTCGAGAAAGCCGCCGAGATTCTCGAACTCGGCCATCGCAACGACCAGCTCCTTCAGGTTTTCGAGCCGGCCAGCCGCGTCGGGTGAGCGGTCGGCCTGCCACATCGCAGTGTAGCCCGATTCGTCGAGCACGATCTGCACGAGGTCGGTGTGCGAAATGTGCTGGGCCCGCGCTCGCCAGCCGTCGACCGCCTCAATGAATGCGGCGAGCGCGTTGCGCGCGGCCGGCCTCATCCGATCGCCGGCGATCAACATGCGCGCCGCTTCGATGAGCGGCAGCCTTTCGGCGCGGGCAAAGCTGTGCAGCTCCTGGACCGTGGCGCTGCCGATGCCGCGCCGCGGGGTGTTCAGAATGCGCTCGAAGGCGAGATCGTCGGCCGGCTGATTGAGAAGGCGCAGATAAGCTAGCGCGTCGCGGATCTCCTGCCGCTCGTAAAACCGCGGTCCGCCGATCACGCGATAGGGCAGCGCGAGCGTAATGAACCGGTCTTCGAACTCGCGCGTCTGGAACCCGGCGCGCACCAGGATCGCGATTTCGCTGAGCGCGTGCCGCTTGCGCTGCAGCGCCTCGATCTCGTCGCCGACCCAGCGGGCTTCCTCCTCGGCATCCCACACGGCCCGCACCACGACCTTTTCGCCCTCGTCCGCTTCGGTCCACAAGGTCTTGCCGAGGCGGCCGCGGTTTTGCGCAATCATGTTCCCCGCCGCCCCCAGAATGTGCGGCGTCGAGCGGTAGTTCTGCTCGAGCCGGGCGATCGTCGAGCCCGGGAAATCCTTTTCGAAGCGCAGGATGTTGCCGATCTCGGCGCCGCGCCAGCTGTAGATCGACTGATCGTCGTCGCCGACACAGCACAAATTTCGGCGCTTTTGCGCCAGCAGTCGCAGCCATAGGTACTGGGCGACGTTGGTGTCCTGATACTCGTCTACGAGCAGGTAGCGGAAGCGCCGCTGGTATTCGGCGAGGATGTCGGGATTGCCGGTGAACAGGTTCAAATTGTGCAGCATCAGATCGCCAAAATCGACGGCGTTCACCGTCATCAGGCGCTCCTGGTACTGGCGGTAGAGATCCACCGCCCGGCCCTGCGCGAAGCCGCCGGCATCGGCGGGCGAAACCTTCTCGGGGCCGAGACCGCGATCCTTCCAGCGCTGAATTTGCGCGAGCAGAAGGCGGGCGGGCCAGCGCCGCTCGTCGATGTTTTCCGCCTGCAGGATCTGCTTCAACAGCCGGATCTGGTCATCGGTGTCGAGGATCGTGAAGCTCGGCTTGAGCCCGATCGCCTCGGCGTGCCGGCGCAGAATGCGCGCGGCGATCGCATGAAAGGTGCCGAGCCACACGCCTTCGGCGGCGCGGCCGATCATCGCTTCCAGCCGCTCGCGCATCTCGCGCGCCGCCTTGTTGGTGAAGGTGACGGCGAGCAGTTCAGATGGGAAAGCGCGGCCGGTGGCGATCGTAAAGGCAAGTCGGGTGGTCAGGACGCGGGTTTTGCCGGTGCCGGCGCCGGCGAGCACCAGCACCGGCCCATCGATCGCCTCGACGGCCCGGCGTTGTGCGTCATTGAGGCCGCCGAGGTCGAACACCTCGGTGTTCTGGCGGGTGAGGACAGCAGGTTCGGACATGCGTTGCATGATATAGCAAGAGCGGCCCCGATGATGCACCCTCACCCGCCGAGGAAGCCGAAGCCAGGCCCTTGATGCACGTCGCGATCGTTCTGCTGATTCTGATCCTGACCTATATCGGCATGGCCGCCGGCCGGATCGCGTGGCTGCAGGTCGATCGTACCGGGATCGCGCTGCTCGCGGTCATCGCGCTCCTCGCCAGCGGCGAGATGACCCTCGACGATTTCGGCAGCTCCGTCGATTTGCCGACCCTCTCCTTCCTGTTCGCGATGATGATCATCTCGGCCCAGTTCGCCGAATCGGGGTTCATCGACTTGTGCGCCCGAACGATCACCGAGACCCGGCGCGGTACCGCGACCCTCCTGGCATTGACGGTTGCAATCGGCGGTGGGCTCTCGGCAATATTGGCAAACGACATTCTGATAATAGCAATTTCGCCCTTGCTGATCGCCGGAGCGCAGAGCCGCCAGCTCGACCCTCGCCCACTGGTGATCGCGCTCGCTGCCGCAACCAATGCGGGCTCCGCGGCGACATTGATCGGCAATCCGCAAAACATCCTGATCGGGGCGCTCGGCCGGCTCGACTTCTGGGTCTTCCTGGCGATTTGCGCCGTGCCGGCAGTGTTCACGCTGATCGTTGTCTTCCTGGTCGTCTGGCTGCAATGGCGCACGCGCATCAGCCAGACGGTGCTCGCGGCGACACTCGATGCACCGCCCGTAGCCGTTCACCCGCTCGACCGCAACCAGACGATCAAGGGGGCTGTCGCCGTGTTGGTGCTGCTCGTGCTGTTCGCAACGCCGCTGCCGCGCGAGATCGGCGCGCTGATCATCGCTGCGCTATTGCTCGCCAGCCGGAAAATTACCAGCCGCACGATGATCGCAGCGGTGGATTGGCCGCTGCTGCTTCTCGTCGCCTGCCTCTTCGGGATCACTGGAGCGCTCAACCAATCCGGAGTTGGCGCCCAAATCCTCGACTTCCTGACCGAGCATGGGCTGTTGCCAAACAGTCTCTTGCTGTTGACGCCGTATAGTCTCGTAGCGAGCAACACAATCGGCGGCGTCCCCGCCGCGATGCTGTTCTTGCAGCTTTGGCCGAGCGCTCCACCTGGCGTTTATTATGCGTTAGCCCTGTTATCGAGCCTGGCCGGCAATCTGCTCCTCACGGGCAGCCTGACGAATGTGCTGATCGCCGAGCGGGCCGACCGGATGGGAGCAAGGCTCACCTTTGCCGAGCATGCCAGGGCCGGGGTTCCGATCGCGATCATATCGATTGGCTTTGCGGTGTTTTGGCTGGCTTTGACGCAGACCTTGCCGGTGCTGCCGGAGAGTAATCGCAAGCAACGAGGAGAATGCACCTTGGCCTTTCGTCCTCTCCGCATCGGCACCCGCGGCAGTCCGATGGCGCTGCGCCAAACCGCCATCGTCCGCGATCGCCTGATCGCGGCACATCCCGAGCTTGCCGCGGCGGGAGCGGTCGAGATCGTGACCATCAGAACGACCGGCGACCGAGTGCAAAATCGCCTGCTCGCCGAGATCGGCGGCAAGGGGCTGTTCGCGAAGGAGATCGAGGAGGCGCTGCTCGCCGGGAAGATCGATCTGGCGGTTCATTCGCTGAAGGATTTGGAGACGTGGCTTCCCGACGGCCTGGTGATCGCCTGCGTGCCGCCGCGTGACGATCCGCGCGACGCGCTTTTGTCCGGGAGCGCGGCGAGCCTTGCTTCCCTGCCTCGAGGCGCGAAGATCGGCACCGCTTCACTCCGCCGCCAAGCCCAATTGCTGCGGTATCGGCCGGACCTCTCGATCATGCCGATCCGTGGGAATGTGAACACGCGGCTGCGCAAAATGGAGGCCGGTGAAGTCGATGCATTGGTTCTCGCGTTGTGCGGCCTCGAACGCCTCGAGTTGAGCGAGCAGGCGACCGAAATCCTGCCCCGCGAGGTCATGCTGCCGGCGGTCGGCCAAGGTGCGCTCGCCGTCGAGTGCCGAACGGCCAACGAGACGGTGCGTCACCTCGTTGCGCCGCTCCATGATCCGACCTGCGCTGCCTGTGTGCATGCCGAGCGAGCGATGCTCGCCGCGCTCGACGGCTCGTGCCGCACTCCGATCGCCGGGTTTGCCGAAGTCGACGGAGACCGGTTGACGATCGAGGGACTGTTGCTCAACGAGGATGGAAGCAGAGAGATCCGCGGCCGGTTCGAAGGCGGCATTGATGACGCCGCGGTGCTTGGCGCCGAGCTGGGCAAGGACCTAAGGAGCCGCGCCGGTCCGGATTTCGGGCTCGGCTAACCCGGAACCGTTTTCGGCCCGAGGCGGCCGCCGCCTTCGCAGGCCTGGGCGCGCAGCCACTCTTCCGCCGACAGGTGGCCCTGATAGACCTCGGAATACAAGCCGACCGGCCAAGTCAGCACAAAGACGATCTGGTTGACGATGTCGGTGTTCCGGTCCGGGCAAGGACCCGGCAGCAGGAAGCCGATCGCCACCAGCGCGACCCCGATCGCAAGGTAGAGGCCGACCAGCCCCCTCATGCGAGCGCTCAGTCACGCCGGAGCTATTTGTACCTTTCTCTAGCTCTGCCGCTCCCTCACTCCGCCGCCTGGGCGAGAGGTCGCATTGCGCCGCGCAGCTGAGCCTCGTACGCGTCGCGCCAGGCGATCTGTTCGTCGGCCAGAAAATCGCCGCTGCGGACATGGAAATAGATGTTGGGGTCGTCAACGCAGGGCGGGACTTTTGCGTCCTTCGTGAAGGCGCGGGCGGCGCGCAGTAGGCGCCGCCGGGTGCGGGCGACCATCAGATCGCTCGGCCCCAGATTCTCGAAGCCGTGGTCGGTGATCCCGCCCATGCTCTCGGTCACCGCCTGGTCCTGGCCATGGATGCTGGCGATGCCGGTAAAAATCTCCCCGCTCTTCTGCGCCGCGCGATCGATCAGCCAATCGTTTGACGGGTTTTGCGTGAGCCGCCAGCGGCCGTACCAGCGTGTCGTGTTCGGCAGGTATTCGAAGCCCAGCCGCGATCCCGGCACCATCTGCCCATTTTTCAGTGGGCGCATCGATGGCGGCGAGCCGCGCCAGCTGAGGCTGACAAACATCGTGTGGGTGTCGTCCATCGGGACCCAAGCGCGGGTGTTGACGCGATCGAACGGGCCCTGCGGCGTCTGCGTCCAGAACGGGAAGAGGAAATTGGCGAAACGCCAGTAGGTCTGGCCCGCCTCCGCCGCGCGGTAGGCGCAATACATTGTGCCGTATTCGGTGTCGGTCACATGGAATTCCGGCGCCCGGTTCGTCACCGTATAGCGCATCAGGTTGTCGGCAGGCACGTCGTCCGGTTGGACATTGCCGGCATGCAGAAAGCCGAAATGAGAGGTGTCGATATCGCCCTCGAGCGCCTGCAGCCAGTTGCATTCGCGCTGGACGAACGAGATCTGCAACTCGGCCTCGGGCAACATCGAGGCCTCGATCGCCGGTAGTGGAGGCGCCTCCTTGCGCGCGCCCACATAGACCCAAATGAGGCCATTACGTTCCGCGGTCTTGTAGGCCTTCGCCTTGACCTTGTGTTTGAAATCCTGCTTCGGCGGCGCGTTTGGCATGTCGACGCAGTTACCCTCCGCGTCGTACTTCCAGCCGTGATAGACGCAGCGGATGCCGTTCTCCTCGTTGCGGCCGAGAAACAACGACGCGCAACGGTGCGGGCAGCGGTGGTCCATGACCCCGACCCGGCCCGAGCTGTCGCGGAAGGCGATCAGCCTCTCACCGAGCAGCATCAGCCGCATCGGTGCGCCGTCGCGCTCCAGCTCCGACGACATCGCCGCCGGAACCCAATACTGCCGCATCATGTCGCCCATCACAGTGCCGGGCCCGACGCGGACCAGATCTTCGCTGTCCTTTTGCTTGCTCATCGCTAACCTCACGACCAGAGGGCGAAGCCGAGGCCGGTGCCCGACCCGGCCGGAGTGCGGTATCCCGGGACGTAGCGCGACCAGGCGAAATCGAGATGCTCGACGGCGCCGGCGACGCAAATCCACATGCGGATCTCCGAGCTGCCGGAATTGAGCTTGTGACGGGGCATTGATTGCAGCTTCTCGGCATCCTTGCGGGCGCAGGCGTCGAGAACCCCTCGGTCGAGGTCCTCGTCGACGACGAAGTGGCTGAGCCCGCCGGAGCCGACTATGCCGACCCGCGCGTTGCCCGGATAGCTCTCCACCGCCTCCCGGATCGCCTGGCCGAGCTTGTAACAGCGCCGCGGGGTCGGCTGGTTCGGCGGAAAATAGGTATTGATGAACACCGGCACGACCGGCAGCGTCGGGTCATCCATGAGCCGCTTGCGGACAAAGGCAAAGGCATGGCCTTCGCCCTTTCCGTCGGGCAAAGCGTCCGACGAGACCGGGTCGAACTCGCGATCGACGAGGGAAGTGGTCAGGTGCAACGCGAGCCCGCTTTCGACCGGGTAGGCGCGCGGCTCCTTTTCCTCGTAGTAGCGCGCTGTCGCCCGCCGCGCCCAATCGGGGCCTGAAAAACCGTTGAGCGGCACGTTGCGGATCGTCTTGCCGCGATAGACCACGAAGCTCGGCAGGTTGTCGTCCTGGTAAATTTCTTTGTGATCGTCGCCGATGACGATCAACGCGGCGAGCTCGGCGCGGCGCACGGCATCTCTGAGATGGGCTACCCCAGCTTGCGCCTCGGCATGACGTGCGGCAAACCGCTCCGGCGTCAATTCGGCCGCAACATGCGGCTCCGCCCGATGAAGCAGCTCTTCATATGTCGTTGGCTGCCCCTCCTTGTCGAGGAAGTCGCGAACCGCATCGCGGTCGATGAAGCGCGGCCAATCCTCGGCCGGGGCATTTAGCATCGGTGTGTGCGACGTGCCGATCCCGAGGACGAGCTCAGCCATGCCGGTTGCTCCTTCCCGCTTGTGGGCAATGAGGGTTTGGCCGAGCGTAAGATCGATGGCCCGAGCAGGTCAACAGCTGGTTGGTTGGAGTGCCTGCGTGGTCCTATAAACGGGGGTTGGAGGCTAGTGGGTGTCGATATGATGGACATCGAAAGGACGAGGAAATTCGTCGATCAGTGCTGGGCGGACGAGATTGTTCCGACATTGATAGAATACGTCCGCATCCCCAACAAATCCCCGTCCTTCGACCCGGATTGGGCGGCGCACGGCTATATGGACGAGGCCGTGCGGTTGTTCGAGCGCTGGGCGCGAGCAAGGCTCGCCAATTTGTCCGGTGCCACGCTAGAGGTCGTCCGGTTGCCCGGAAGGACGCCGGTCATCGTGATCGACCTGCCGGGCCAGGCCAACGACACTGTGCTGCTCTATGGGCATCTCGACAAGCAGCCGGAGATGACCGGCTGGGCTGACGGGTACGGCCCGTGGATCCCCCGTCTCGAAGGCGACAAGCTTTATGGGCGCGGCGGCGCGGACGACGGCTATGCGATGTTCGGGGCGCTGAGCGCGCTGCTGGCGCTGCGCGACCAGTCGGTCCCGCATGCCCGTTGCGTCGTCCTCATCGAAGCCTGCGAGGAATCCGGCAGCTACGACCTGCCGCACTATGTCGACCACCTTGCCGAAAGGCTCGGCAATCCATCCCTGGTGATCTGTCTCGATTCGGGCTGCGGCAACTACGATCAGCTGTGGCTGACAACGTCACTGCGCGGTCTCGCCTCCGGAACCCTGACGGTGAGAGTGCTCGAGGAGGGGGTCCATTCGGGCGACGCTTCGGGCGTCGTTCCGTCGAGCTTTCGGGTGTTGCGTCTCCTGCTGTCGCGGCTCGAAGACGAGGACACTGGGGCGATACGCCCGGCGGAGCTATACGCTCAGATCCCGCCCGAGCGGGTGGCGCAAGCCCGCCGTGCTTCGGCGGCGCTGGGGAGAGCCGTCCATACCAAGTTTCCGTTTCCGGCCAGTACGTCCCCGGTCACTGAGGATTTGACCGAGCTCGTGCTCAACCGGACTTGGCGCCCGCAACTGGCGGTGATCGGTATCGACGGCCTGCCAAAGCCGGCCGATGCAGGCAACGTGCTTCTGCCCTATACGACCGCAAAGCTGAGTCTGCGCCTGCCGCCGACACTCGATGCGGCGGCGGCAGGCGCAGTGCTCCACGCACTGCTCGAGAAAAGCCCGCCTTACGGAGCGGGGGTGCAGTTTGAGTTGGACTCGAGTGCCGCCGGCTGGAATGCCCCCGCCCTGTCGCCTTGGCTCGAGCACTCTCTCGCGCGCAGCTCCCAGCTCGCCTTCGGGGCGCCGCCCGCCTACATGGGAGAAGGCGGCAGCATCCCGTTCATGGCGATGCTCGGCGAAAAATTCCCGCAGGCGCAGTTTGTCGTCACCGGCGTGCTCGGACCGCATTCCAATGCGCATGGCCCCAACGAATTCCTGCACATCCCGACTGCCCGGCGCGTTTCGTTGGTGATTGCTCAGGTTCTCGCCGACCATGCCGCTCGATCCGACGCCGCATAGCGGCTTTTTCAGACGGTTTCCGCGGCCACGCTCCCGAGCCACGGGCGTTCGGTGCTCGGCGCGCCGATGTGATAGCCTTGCAAGTAGCCGATCCCCTCGGCGCGCAGCAGTGCCTCATCCGCGGCGTTTTCAACGCACTCGGCAATCGTGCTCAGCCCGAAACCCTTGGTGAGGCCGAGCAGGTGACGCAGAAAGACCCGATTTTCGGGGCTGTCCGCTAGGTTACGGATAAAAGAGCCGTCGATCTTGACCGTGTCCACGGCCAAGCTTTGCAGATGTCGCAGCGAAGTATGTCCGGCGCCGAAATCGTCGAGCGCGACACGGCACCCCGCGTCACGCAGCGTATCGACGAACCGCGCGGTCTCCTCGATGTCGCTGAGCGCCGCGGTCTCGGTGATTTCGACGATCATGCGCCGCGCGAGATCGGGCCGGTTGCGCAATCGGGAACTCAAGGTGCGCAGCCACGGCCGGTCGCAGGCGGTCAGCCCCGACACGTTGAAGCCGAGCTTTACCTCGGGATGGGTGCCGAGCTCCTGCACGGCTCTTTCGAGGACGAAGCGATCGATCAGCCCAATCAGACCAAAGTCCTCGACGGCCGTGATGAACTCGGCACCGGGAAGAATGTTCCCCGCCTCGTCACGTATCCGCAGCAGGCACTCGAAGTAATCGACTATTCCCGTCGCGGCGCATACCACAGGCTGATAAGCAAACAGCAGGCGGTTCTGACGGAGCGCGGCTTTTACCGTGCCGACTATAGCCGAATTGCGCCGTTGCCGGCCCCTGTGCGTGATATCCCGGTGTTGGTCCACCTGTCCGGCGCCTCGGCTTCCTTACACTATACTTACACTATATGAGCGTCCGGTGAGGAAATTGCGCGCCCGACCGGTGCCGGCCCGCACAGCCCGATCCACCGCGTCAACGGCCGGGAAGGCGCGCTCGCGTGTAGGCTAGCGGTCGAGATCTTGAAGAATTCCTAATTGTGGCTTCTCACATCGAGAGTGAGCTTCGTTCAATCCGGAGTGTGGGAGGCCAGAAAGGGCAGCACGGCATTGCCGAATTCGCGTGCGCGGACGTGCACAAGAAAATGCCCGCCCCGCGGAAACAGTTTGACCTCCGCCGCCGGAATCAGCCGGGCCAATTCTTCCGAAAAGTAGGCTGGCGTGACGATATCGTCCTCGGCGCCGACTACCAGGGTCGGGGTCTTGATGCGGCCCAGCTCGTTCGTTCGGTCGAACGCCAACATCGCATCAATCCGGCCCGCGACGATCTCGACCGGCGCGAAGTTCGCCAGGTTCTGAGCCTCCAATTGGCGAAGCCGTTCGTTGTTCCGTGCGACCCACCAGCTCGGGTACCAGTAAAGTGTGGCCGATTGCAGATAGGCGCTTGGCCCGAGCCGCAGCAGAACCTCTTTTCGGAACGTAAAAAGCCGGCGGAAATAGGCGTCGGCCTTGGTCCAGGTGGCGGACAGCACAACGCTCGCTAACCGGCCGGGGTGGTCGATTGCAAGGGCCTGGGCGATTGCTCCGCCGGTCGAATGTCCGACGACATGGGCGCGCTTGATCCGCAGCGCATCCATCAGGCTGATAACGTCAGCCGCCATCCGCTCGACGGTGTAGCCGATCCGGGCCTGATCGCTCTGCCCGATGCCGCGATGATCGAATGTGATGACTTCGAACCGCTTTGCGAAAGCGGCTATTTGGTCCTGCCAAAAAGATGCGAACCCGCCTAGTCCGGAAACGAACAGGATCGGGAAGCCCATGCCGTGCCGCTCGTAATAAAGTGAGCAGTCGCCGATTGAGATGCGAGGCATCGATTCGCGGTTCACAGCAGATGAGCGTCCGTCGGTATCATCGGCGGGGGTGACTGTCAACGCGAAGGGCATGCGCGGCACGCAGACGTGAACAGCGTCACCCTATGCTCGCGGCAACAGCCTGCCTAAGTTTTGACACATCGGAACCGTTCACTACATCGACACCGCCCGGTTGAGCAGGAAGGTCCGATTTATCGGGAACCGATTTGGCCGAGCCGAGCGCTGTCCCATCACTGTGCGGCTAAGCTGGGAAGCGAGTTGAAGAAAATGAAAGAGCAGGAGCAGCAGACCGGAAATCGTCTTCACAGGTCGGGTGACGAGCGAGGCGCCGAAGTCAACCGGCCGCCAATGGCCTCCCCTCCGCGCCGATCTTCAAGCCGGACCCAGGATATCGACCGGTATGTCGGAGCCCGCATCCGAGAGCGCCGCATTATGCTCGGCCTGACGCAGCAACAGCTCGCCGATCTTATCGGGGTGACTTATCAGCAGGCGCACAAATACGAACGCGGCATCAATCGCGTGTCGGCCGGCCGACTGTTCGAGGTCGCGCAGGTCTTGAGTGTGCCGGTCAACTACTTTTTCGATGGGCTGGACCAGGAAAACGAGCGCGCAATCAGCCCGCGGGAGAGGATGTGTCTGGAGCTTGCCCGCAACTTTGCTCAGATCCCCAATGAGCGTCACCAGGAAGCGCTGAGCCAGCTCGCTCGGGTTCTCGCCGCCGAGCACTAGGATAAACCACTGGTGAAGGCCCCGACGCGGGACCTTCACCGGCCACCACCGCGATCTTAGATAGGAGGCCGCCGCCGGCCGACCATGCCCATAACCAGGGCGATCAGGAAGACCACTAGGAACACAAAGAACAGTGCTTGCGCGATGCCGGCAGCGGTCGACGCCACGCCGCCAAATCCTAAGAAGGCGGCAATGATCGCGATGATGAAAAATACCAGTGCCCAGTAGAGCATGTCGTCCTCCATTGCGGGCCCGCCGGAGATACGCGCGGCCTCTGCACCGATAACAGGACGGTTCGCGCGCCGGTTCCAGAAAGATACGGAACAACGCCAAAGCGTCGGGAAGTAATGCTCCGAGCTTTCAGACCGCAGCGCGAGAGATCAAACCGGAACGCTGATTTCTGCCCGCCGGCTCGGACGCAAGACCTCGGGTGCGGCCGGTGAATCGATCCACATTTGGAACCACAGTTCCAGCATCAGGAGTGCCCAGAGCCGAGTGTGGTGCTCACGCGTGAGCGTGCAATGTTCATCGAGCAGGCGGCGGACATAATCCGGGCGGAACAGCCCGCGGTCCCTCGCGCTCCGCGACAGCAGAACATCGTAGGCGAATTCCTTGAGCTCGCTGCGAAACCAATGATCGACGGGACAGCCGAATCCCATTTTAGGCCGGTAGAGCAGCTCACGGGGTAGGTAGGGCTCCATCGCCGATTTGAACAGCGACTTGGTCTCGCCGTGCGCGATCTTGATTTCCTCGGGTATCTCCGCCGCCCACTCCATAAACACGTGGTCGAGAAGCGGTGAGCGAGATTCGAGCCCATGGGCCATGCTCGCGACATCGACCTTCACCATCAGGTCGTCGGGTAGATAGGTGTGGATGTCGGCCCAGTTGGCACCGGAGACGAGGCTGTCCGCCTCGGCGAAATAGGGCTCGATGAGATCGAGCGCGCTGCCTGCGAGGTGCTCCTCCATCGCATCGCCATAGCCGGCAGCTTTGTCGTCGTCGGTAAAATAGACGATCGTGAAGGCATAACGCCGGCTCGGCCGTTGGTCGGGGGCCTCGAGCAACGCGCGAATCCGAGGAATTTTAAATCGGCGTTGCAGCGTTGCCGGTGCCAGCGCAAGCGACCGCCCTAGGCCGACCCGGCTCCATCGCGGCATGCCGTCGAGGCGGGAAAGGTGATGCATCGCCTTGTATCGGTTGTAGCCGAGGAAACACTCGTCGCCGCCATCACCGTTGAGCGCCACCGTCACCTTGCTGCGCGCCATCTCGGAGACGTAATAGGTCGGAATAGCCGAAGGGTCTGCGAAAGGCTCACCGTAATGCCAGATCAGCTGCGGTAGAACGGCAATCGCATCGGGTTCGACGACGAGCTCCTCGTGGTCGGTCGCGTAACGCTGCGCCACCATCCGGGCATAGCGAGTCTCGTCGTACTCCTTTGCAGAGAACCCGATCGAAAACGTCTTCACCGTCCCGCCCCCGACGCGCGCCATTGTCGCAACGACCGCGGACGAGTTGACGCCGCCGGACAGAAAAGCACCGAGCGGCACATCCGATATCAGCCGCAACCGCACTGCCTCTTCGAGCTGTGCGACGAGCTCACGGCGCAGCTCCGCCGCGCGTCGATGCCGCCGCGCGCCATGCGGCCCCGGCAAACGCCAATAGCGCACGAGCTCGGGCTCGCCGAGACTGCCATCCGGCAGCGCCTCGATGACGAGGTAGTGAGCGGCTGGCAGCTTACGGATACCGTCGAAAGCGGTCTGCGGGGCGGCCACATACCCAAAGGTCAGATAACTATCGATCGCTGCCAGATCCGCTTCCCGAGACAAGCCCGGCCAGGCGAGCACAGCCTTTATTTCGGAGCCAAACAGGAAGGCCGTTGAAGTGGGAGCGTAATATAACGGCTTTTTCCCGAGCCGATCGCGCGCCAGGATCAGGCGCTGCGATCGCCGGTCCCAAATGGCGAGGGCGAACATGCCTCGCAGCCGTGAGAAAATTTTGGGTCCCCAGGCCTGCCAGCCATTGACGATGACTTCGGTGTCGCTGCGGCTGCGGAACGGGTAGCCCAGCGCCTCGAGCTCGTGCCGGATTTCGGCGAAATTGTAGATCTCGCCATTGTAAGTGATCCACGCGCTGCCGTCGGCGCTGACCATCGGTTGATGCCCGGCCGGCGACAGGTCGATGATGGACAGTCGGGCATGCGCGAGACCGGCCCGGCCATCGGTCCAGACGCCTTCGTCATCCGGCCCGCGATGCCGGAGAGTTGCGATCATCCCCCAAAGCCGCGACTCGGCAGCGCCTCGGGGAAGGGTGGAATGGTTTAGGAGAAAGCCGCCGATGCCGCACATTTGTTATCGCCTTGCCACGTCTCTTCGCTGCGCCGGCGGCGCAGTCAAAATTTGGCGGCCGGACGACGCGGCCGAGCGTGGCCGGATGCGCGACGCTACATCCCGAGTGGCGATCTCGGCGTACAGCGCCTCGTAGCGCCGTACGATGACCCCGAGGTCGTAGTCGCGAACGATACGCTCCCGCGCCTTGCCGCCGCCGGCGCGACGGCCCTCCGCACCGATCGCGATCAGCGCCTGCCATGCACCCGCCATGGCCTCCGGATCGCGTCGGGGCACAACGAGCCCGGTGTCGCCGAGCAACCCGCGGGCATCGCCACCGTCGGTCGCGACGCAGGGTAGCCCGCAAGCCATGGCTTCGCCGAGCACGTTCGGAAATCCCTCGCCCCAAGCCGAGGACAAGGTCGCGATGTCGAGCGCGGCGTAGACGGCCGGCATGTCGGAACGCTCGCCGAGGAGCCTCGTACGATCTGCCAACCCGAGCCTTGCGATGGCCTTTGCAAGCGCAGGGTTTGTCGGCTCGGTCCCCGGCCCGACGAGGAGAAAACAGACTTCCGGCCGGCTGGCCGCGACAGCCGCAGCCGCCTCGAGGAAAGTCCCGTGATCCTTCATCGGGTGATACCGCGCGGGCAGTCCGATCACGATCGCGTCTTCGGGAATGTCGAGTTCCGACCGAAGCCGCTTGCGTGCTTCGGCATTGGGAGAAAACTCGATCGTATCGAAACCGTTCGGAACATACTCCCAGCGGCGCGGGCGATAGCCGATTCGCTCATGGAAGCTCAGACCCGCCCGTGAGTTGACGATGACGGCGTCGGGCAGCGCAGAGCACCAGCTCAAGAGCCGA
The DNA here is from genome assembly GCA_963812675.1 of uncultured Alphaproteobacteria bacterium. Lineage (GTDB taxonomy): Bacteria > Pseudomonadota > Alphaproteobacteria > ATCC43930 > CGMCC-115725 > AP-15. The sequence continues at coordinate 14,821 of CAWEWR010000013.1, forward strand.
CGCACTCCCGCTGCAGCCGGGGACAACGCCATGTCCGAGCAGCGCAGGTTCCAAAGGAGATGAGGCACGTTAGCCATCCGCTTCACCAGCAAGCCGAAGAAATCGGCGTGATAAAGCCAGGTTTGCAGGATGTCGGGGCGCAATCCGCGGAGAATGCGCGCCAGTCGGAATAGCCCATAGGGATCCGGCATGCCGCGCCGCGTCTCGATCGACATGACCTCGACACCGGCTTTGCCGAGAGATCGCCCGAGGGTCCCGGCATCGGTGATGCTGACGACCACCGAGCGGAACCGGTCTTGGTCGATGCGCCGGACGAGGCGAGAAAGCATCCGCTCCGCGCCTCCGGTTTCGAGGCCGGTGATCAGGTGGACAATGGTGACCATAACCGATCCGATGAAGTTCGAGACGAGCGGGTCGGGGGGTAGAACAAGCCGCCCTGGAGGCCCCACCATTCTCGGTTTCCCCGCGTTATTGGATATTTGACCTGAACACGGAGCACAAGCAGCATCATGCGATGGGCAAAAAAGTCAGCCGCTTACGATTGCCGCGAGGATCGGGGTATGCGGTAGAGCTGCGGCGACCAACCGCAGTCGCCTTTGTGGTGGCATCGTCGCGGTCTCGCTGTATCATCGGCGGGGATTGATCGTTGGCGAGTTTCCTCTGCAAGCAGCTCAAACAAAACCGAGTGACGTGCTTCCTCGGTGATTTCCGGCTGCGTGATTCGTCGGGGCCGCTGCTTCGAGGCCGACATGTACGCTGATGAGGATCATCTTGAGGAATTCCAGCTGCGGCTGCGTGGGTCTGCGTCGCGTTGCCCGGATATGCCGCTCAACGGAACTGCGTGCGCTCGGCGGGTCATTTCGGATTGCCGTCATCCGTCGCATTCCACGGCCGGGAATTGAGGCGCGATGACATCGACATTGACGGTCTTCCTCGATCTGCGGCGGCATCACCATGCGTTTTTGTTTTTCACCGATCTTGCCCGCCGTTATCGCTCGCTGATCTGGGAACTGACCAAGCGTGAGATCGCCGAGCGCTATGTCGGTCAAGCCCTCGGTACGGCGTGGGCTATAGGCCATCCGTTGATCACCATCGGGGTATACATTTTTGTTTTCGCCTACGTGTTCGGAATGCGAATAGGCGGAAGCTCGGAAGCCTCGCTAGACTATACGACCTATTTGCTCAGTGGGCTGATCCCCTGGCTTACTTTTTCGGATATTCTGAATAGATCGTGCAACAGTGTCACTTCCAACGCCAGCTTGGTGAAGCAGATCCTATTCCCCGTCGAGATCCTGCCGATCAAGACGGTTACCGCGGCATTGGTCAACCAGCTCGTGGCCACCGTTGGTCTTCTCGTCTATATCGTGGCGGTCCACGGTTTCATGCGGCCGTTGACCATCATCTTGCCGGGAATTTTCACGATCGAGGTAATCGGAATGATCGGTCTCGCCTATGCGTTGTCTTCGCTGACCGTATATTTTCGCGACCTCAAGGACATAATTCTGGTTTTCACTGGCATAGCCATGTACATATCCCCAGTTTTATTCAACGAGAGATCAATACCTCAAGCTTTCTATATCGTTATGTTATTTAATCCGTTTAGCTATATTGCTTGGGTTTATCAAGACGCGGTTTTTTACGGGCGTATCTTGCATCCGTGGGCTTGGCTCGTCTTTACAATTCTGAACCTGGCATTTCTGTCACTTGGTTTTCGACTGTTTCGGGTCCTTCGGCCGAGCTTTGGGGACGTTTTGTGACTCCCGACGCGGTCGACCCGGTAATGGTGCGAGCGAGCGGCTTATCGAAGGTATTCGCGATCTATAACAAGCCGCAAGATGTCCTTGCGCGTCTGTTCTCGCGCCGGGTCCGACCCCAGGAATTTTGGGCGTTGCGAGAAGTCTCCCTCGAGCTTCGCCGTGGCGAGGTGCTCGGACTGGTCGGTCGGAATGGGGCCGGCAAGAGCACTTTGCTAAAGATCCTGGCCGGTACGCTGACCCCAAGCAGCGGAAAAATTGAAATCGCCGGCCGGGTCAGCGCCATCCTCGAACTCGGGACCGGGTTTCACCCCGATTTCAGCGGCCGCGAGAACATCTATTTGGGCGGGCTTTGCCTCGGCATGACGCGAGCCGAGATCGATGGGCGGATCGACGAGATCATCGATTTCAGCGAACTGCGCGACGTCATCGACCAGCCGTTCAAGACCTACTCGACCGGAATGCAGGCACGCCTCACCTTTAGCACCGTTACCACCGCCGACCCCGATCTTCTCATCGTGGATGAAGCCCTTTCCGTCGGCGACGCGCGTTTTCAGCTCAAATCATTCGGCAAATTCGAGGAGTTCAGGCGCCGGGGAAAATCGATCATCCTCGTCAGCCACAACATGAACACGATTACCGGATTTTGCGACCGCGCAATTCTACTCGAAAAGGGGACGGTGCTGCTGGATGCAAAACCGGCCACCGTCTCAACATTTTATCACCGGCTGCTTTTCGGAGAGGCCAGCGAGCTTGCTTTTGCACCCCGAAATGCGCCGCCGCCGATCGGCGGAAATGCCGGCGCTGATCCGACAACCACGGCGCCAGAGGTTCTCAACACAGACATCTTGGCCGAGGAGATCGATGATTTAAACGATGCCGAAGGCGCGCCGGATCTAAGCGAATACCGCTTCGGGACAAACGCAGCCGAGATCTACGATTTCGGCATTCTGGATTCGCAAGGCCGCCGCTCGACTTTGCTCGTATCTGGGCAGCCCTGTCGGTGCTTTATGCGTATCATAGCGCGGCGGCCAGTCGGTAATACATGCGCCGGGTTTGTCGTGCGGTCGATCAAGGGGGTCGACCTCTTCGGCACCGATACCACCCGTATCGACGGTTTTCCCGACTTGCCGCTTGCGCATGCGGGTGATGTCGTCGAACTCGCCGCCGACATCACGATGTGGCTGGGACCAGGGGAGTATTTCATGACGTTTGCACTTGCCGATCGCAGCGGCCTCAAGCTCGACTGCCGGTTCGACGCCCTCCATTTCACGGTAATCGGCGCGCCGAACATCCACACCACCTCTGTCGTCAATCTGTGCCCTTCGTTCCGAATGCGGTCGCTGCCGCGTCGCAGCGCGCCAGGCGATCCCGTAGCCGCAGATCACGCGGCCATAGGCGTATGAGGATGACAATGACCGATGCCGTGTCTGATGCGCCGCGATTTGCTTTTGGCAAAAACTGGGAGAATTTTCTCGACAAGCATTTCACCGAAGAGCGGGTGCGCATTGCCCAAGACCACTTGCTGCGGTTTCTGACGCTACCGGACCTCACTGGAAAGCGGATGCTCGACATCGGCTGCGGCTCGGGGCTGCATTCGCTCGCCGCGCTGCGCGCCAATGCCAAGGAAATCGCGAGCTTCGATTACGACGCCAATTCGGTCGCGGCGACGCGCAAATTACACGAGCTGTCCGGCCGCCCAGCGCATTGGCGGGTAGCCCAAGGGTCGGTGCTGGACAAGGCTTATATGGACAGTCTCGGCACCTTCGACATCGTCTATTCCTGGGGCGTCCTGCACCATACCGGGGACCAGTGGACGGCACTGCGCCACGCCGCCGATCGCATCGCTAGGGATGGCGTGTTCTACGTGGCGCTCTATACCTCTGATGTTTTTGTCGATCCGCCTGCGGAGTTCTGGCTCGACGTCAAACGCCGATACAATCGTAGCAGCTGGCTCGGCAAGCGCCGGATCGAAGCTTGGTATATCAGTCGGCAATTTGCGGGCATGTGGCGCAATGGTCAAAACCCGTTCGCCTACGCTTGGGCGTACAAGCGCTCGCGCGGCATGTCCTATTATACCGACGTCAAGGACTGGGTCGGCGGCTGGCCGATGGAGTTCTCCTGCGTCCAGGAAGTGAAGGATTTCGCGCGCGACCAGCTCGCTCTCGAACTGATCAACATCAGCACCGGCGAGGCCAATACGGAATACTTGTTCACGCGCTCGGTCTCGAACGAATGAGCGGCTGATCGGAGGGGAAAGTGGTTTTCCCGAGTCTGAGGCCGCTGCGAAAAGTGTTTCGAGGCCGCGGCGGTCCCGCGCCTTCGGATGGCGCCCTCGCGGCGCAATCCGCGGCGGGCACGGCCGTTATAGACGATGCTGACCCGGCCCGGCTCTACAAGCAGCGGCCTGCGGCGCAGCACAAGCCGGCACCGCTGGAGGCGGATGTAACCTACGCGGTCGAGCTCGCCCACTACTACCCGCCGCGCCTGCAGGAGTTGGGGGTGAAGCTGGACGGCGCGCAGATCCTGGAATTGGGTCCCGGAAAGAATCTCGGCTTAGCCCTCATTTTCACCGGCTACGGGGCGCGCGTTACCGTCGCCGACCGGTTTCCTTGTCCTTGGGATGAAGATTACCACCGGCAATTCTATGCGCTTATGAAAGAACGATGGGAAGGACCGCGGAGCGGCATAGAAGCAGCACTGGCGACCGGCGGGTATTCGGCGATAACGATGCTCGACACCGATGACGGCGGCCTCGCGGCGCTGGCGAGCGCGATCTTCGACGCCGTCATTTCACACGCTGTCCTGGAGCACATTGTCGACGTCGAGGGTACCTGCCACGAACTGGCTCGCGTCACGCGGCCGGGCGGCGTGCACATCCACCAGATTGACTACCGCGACCACCGCGACCAGACCCGGCCCCTCGACCACCTGCTGATCCCGGAAGCAGAATTTATGGCCAAGCTGGCGAGCGTTCATTGGAACACTGGGAACCGCTACCGTCACAGCGAATTCTGTACGCTGTTCGATGCTGTTGGGTTTGATTTGATCGATACGTTGATCGATCCGGAGACCGAGCGTCCGCTCGCGACCTATCTGCCATGTTTCATTCCGCTGCTGCGCGCCTCACAATCGCACTATCGCGACTGGCCCGAGGAAAAGTTGGGACCGCTCGGAGCGAGACTGACACTGCGCAAGCGGGCCTCGATGGGATTGTGCTAAGCTGGGCTGCCCGCTTTCGGGCGGAGCACATAAGAGCGAAAATTCCGGCGCGGATCGGTATTGTCCGAGGCTGCCCAATAAATCGACCGGCCCGCGATCAAGAAGCGCCCCTCACCCAGCGCGCGAACCTCTTCGGGCAAGGCCCCCCCGGGCCCGAGCAGCCGATTGTCCTCCCATAAATCGAACTGCGCCGGCACGATCCCCGGAGGCAGCCGGTTCGAGTAGTAGCAGTGGCCGTCACCCTTGCCGATGCGCTCGATACGGAAATCGCCCCCGGCGATGAACTCCAACGAGTCCTCGGTAGGGGCGGCGTCTGCGTCATAACGTACCGCGAGCCGGTTGGCGGCCGAGTTGGGCGCAAAGAATTTCATGCACCCTTCGCAATCGGGTAAGGGGTAGGGCCCGGTTGCGCCGCGGCGCAGCGAGCGCCGAATGCGCTGGTAATTCTTACCGAACCAAGCGTCGGCAAACAACTCGACAGAGGTCGCATAGCCGATCGGAGATTCCTGCGACCGGCAGCAAGCCGCGAGCTGCCCATCCAACCCGATTTCGGCATAGCTGTTGGGCGCAGTGCAGGTGAAGTGGCGGTCCGAGCCCGGTTGATCGGCGTCGATAGGATAGTTAAACGGAGCGTAGACCGCCCTGAAGGTATGTTTGCCGCTGGCAAACAAAGTCTTGCGCAGCCTGGGTTCGATCGAGTTCAGGCACAGCCCTTCGAAATAGACCCGTACTCGATCCTCGTTGCGCGCCGTCCATGCGGTGAGGTTCTCGCGCATCCGGTCGAATTCGGCGTCCGACGGGCGCTCCTCGAATAAATCCTGTATTGGCGAATAGCGGTGAAAAACGACAGTGTCGACACCGTGCTCGGCCGCCCAATCGAGCACTCCGACAGCTTCGCCGATGGTGCGGCGTGTGACGGTGGGATAGATCCCGACCGCGAGCTTTTGCGGATCGCGCGCAGCGAGAAACCGCTTCAATCCGGGTTCTGCCCTGGCCCAGACCCCGCCGCGGCGCACCTCGTCGAATTTGGGCCCGACCGCATCGAGCGACAGGTTCACCTCGCCATGCTGCAGCAACAACAGATCGATAATGCGATCGGTAAACAACGTGCCGTTGGTTTGCACCTTCAGCTCGCACCCATGCTGTGCGATCAAGCCGAGCACGCCGGTGATTTCGGGGTAGAGGAGCGGGTCGCCTTGGCTGTTCAGCTCAACGGTGACGAGAAATGGGAAAAGGGTCTCCGCCACCGCCTCGACGGTCTGAAAGCGCATGTGGCGCCGCCGTGTCTCAGCTTGGTCGAGGTCTTTTTGGCTGCCGCAAATTTCACATCTGAGATTGCACTTGTTGGTCAGCGCCAGATTGGCGGTGATCGGCGGCGGAACGATATCGCCGCCGCGCTCCAGAAAGTAATCGCCGCGCGGGTGGAGGCGCCACAGATCGCAGGGATCGGTTCCGAGAGCCTGGAGCTTCTTGGCCGAATGCCATGCCCGCCGCAAATCATGGACCGAGCGTTCAGGGACCCGGGCCGCCTTCAGAAACTTGAACGCCATTTTCCTGATCATCGCTTGCGCCCCAATACGTGGTAGGCACATTTGTCGGACTCATGTCGATTGAGCGTGACCGTCTCGGCGAAGCCGAAATCGCTGAACCACCCGTAAATGGTCTCTTCCTCGACTGTCCAATTGTAGAAGGTGTTCAGCATGTCGAGGAGATTGATGGCGTTTTCCGGAGAATCCGAGATCTTATAAGCGTAGTCGAGCTTTTGTTCCGGGGTGGCAAGATGCTGGTGGTAATATTCCCGATTGCTGACGACGAATTCTGAATTGTGGTAGGTGGGCGCATACACCATAACATAAAGTTCACCGCCCGGCTTCACGGTCTTCGCCGCATTGGCAAACGCCACTCTCGGATCGTGGGTGCACATCAGCACCCCCCAGCAAAGCGTGAAGTCGAATGCCTCGTGCAGATCCGGCCGCTTTGGCGAGATGTCGAACAGGTCCAGTTCCTCTACATCCCGGTTGAAGCGAGAGGTCGACAGCAGCGCATGGCGTGAGACATCGGTCGATTTGACCGATGCGCCGAGCGCGAGGAGTGTTCTAGTCCACCGCCCAGGACCGCAGCCGAGATCGAGACAACGTTTGCCGCGGAAATGGTCGATCGCAAATTTCGGCTCCAGATAGAGCCTGCCGCCGACGTCGCGCCGCCCCTCCGCTGCCGCCCTGCGCCGCCACCAGGACACCACTCCGTGGAGCGGCCCGAACCGCCTTTTCGAGAGGTACTCGCTCACACCGGTCAGTTCAAAAATGCGGTCGTCGACGTAGCTGTCTGCCGTCTCCACGCCAGTATGGTTGTAAAAGCCCCTTCGCTTTTCCAAGAAATAGCGCCACTGGTCGTCGAATTGGTCGCCATACCGAACCGGTCTATACTCGCCGCTATAGGCATCCTTCCAGATGAACCGGCGTTGATCGAAATGAGGGTTTGAGGGCGGCGCGGCCGGCCGGACGACGGAATCGGAATAGGTCATCGCATCTCTTGAGATATGCACGATGCTCAGCTTAGGGATGATCGACGGACCGCAAGGGCCGAGTCGCCCGGAAGAGAAACGTCTCGATCGCTAGAAAGGCCACGACGGGCACCGCCGCGCCGACAAAGTCGCCAACTTCATAACCGATCCGCCAGGCCACATAGAGCAGGACAATCATGCTGAGCGCCATCCCCGGCGCACCGAGGCCCCGCATCGCGGCGCTCCGATGATAGCCAATCCAAAAAGCGAAACGCGCCAGTATCCAAACAATAGTGGTCGCCAGTACGGCTCGCATCGCAGAGCCGTCCACGGAATACGCGGCGAGACCAAAAAGCCCGGCCGCAAACACAAGGACTTGTTCCAATGTGTTTTGCAGGTAGCGTTGATTGACTCGCAGCCTCCGCGTTGCAAATCCGGAAAGCGGGTCAAAGGCCGGCGAAGACAGCCGCTCATGAGCCACGGCCTCTATCCCCGTCACGAGGCAAAACAGCATCGCAACGCAGAGGCATTTCAGCGTAAAAAGCATCCGGTCGCCGAGGTTGTCCATGCCCGCCAAAGGCGGCACGAGATAAGCGATCGCCAGCCAAAGCAGGAGCGCGACCGGCATAGCCGCCGCGATGGCGGTCATGCCGGCGCGGCGCTGGCGTATAAAGTTCCCTTTCTCTGATTCTGCATCATTCATACAGTTAACCTACAGCAGACCAGCATCTTGTGACATTGCGAAAATCTTGAGATTTCGGGATGAAGCAGGTGAGGGCGGCCGCGGTCTGAAGTCCAAATTCGGTGGGTTTTGACGAGCCGGCGCGATACTGCTACCAAACCCCGCCCCGATAAAGCGTAAGAAATCAGCGGAACCCGTCGATGCTGAAGCCCGTGCGATGGACCCCGAATTTGGTGAGCCAGTTCTGGGACGCGCTGACCGAAACCAAGCTGCTCGATATCGGCTTTTCGAAGCTGGCCGGCAGGTACTTGTTCGAAGCGGTCAAATGGCATCTGACGCCGGGTACTCGGCATCTCGATTTTGGCGCCGGTGACGGGGATTTTGTCGAGCTGTTGGCGGCAGGCGGCTACCCCGCGGCGGCTTTCGAGAGCTCGGAGGCGCGGCGGCGAGCGCTGTTGGATCGATTAGAGGGGAAGGCGGGGTTTATCGGTGCCATCGGTCCGGATACGGGCAAATCGTTCGATGCTGTTTTCATGATAGAGGTGATCGAGCACATTCTCGACGAGCAGGTCGGGCCGACCCTCGAACTGATCCGCCGCTTTCTCAAAGCTTCGGGAAGGCTCGTCGTTACCACGCCCAACAGCGAGAACCTCGATCACGCGATGTGCGTGTGTCCAACCGACGGGAGCGTGTTTCACCGTTGGCAGCACGTCCGGTCGTTTTCCGCAGACACGTTGACGGCCCTGCTGAACGAACATGGGTTCGAACCCGTCGTCATCCATCGATTGGAGTTGTCGGATCGGATTTTCGGAGCCGGCGGAGCCAACCTCTTGCGAGACCCATTTTGGGCGCATTTGTTCGAGACCGAACGCCCGCTCTCGGTCGGGACCGGCGAAAATCTCGTATGGATCGGCGGCCATGCCGATGGTGTGCGGCGAGCCGGCAGAGGGGCCGCCTCGGCGCTTTCCGAGCCTGTTCTCGCCTTGGATGCCCGCATCGCGCTGGAGCCGAGATCGCCTGGGCTGGGCCGGCCCGGCCCCGACGCGATGAACGGCGCAGGAGAGGCCGAATATGTCGTGGCACCGGCCGGGATGCGCCATGTAGAGGGACATTGCTGGTCTGCCCAGGTCGGCACAATGTTTGGGATGGGCGATTGGGCTGGGGAAAAACTGCGCTCGAAGTTAAATCTACATGAAGAGGGACTGCAGCTCGGCCCGAGCCACAGCGATTTGGCGGCAATAGCAAAAGAAGGCCGTGGCCGCTTTGCCCACTATGGCGCCAACCTCTTTTTCGCGGCATCGGACAATACTTCGCCCGACCGTAATGGCCGTCGCTATGTGGTCAGCGGACCGTCCCCTGTCGGCCCGGTCGCGAGCTCGACCGCACCGCTCCTCGAATGCCGTATCGATCCGACAGTGATCGTCGAGCAAGGCGGCTTTGGTTGGGAGGTCAAGACCTGCGATTTGTTTGCGGAGGGCGATACTGTCGGCCTCCCGTTGCGGTCCAGCCTGCAAGTCTTCGAGAACGGTGTTCCGCTCGGGCCGGCGCACAGCGATCACGCATCGATCCGAGAACTGGGAGGTGGCCGCTTTTCGCATTGGGGCGAGTGGCTTTATTTCTCGTCATCCGAAAACCTGCCGCCGAACCGAAACGCCTGTTCCTATATGCTGCGCGGCCCGGCGGCCCCGCAATCGGGCGGCAATCTGTGGCTCGCCATCGGCGGCCCGCACCGGTTGGGTTGGGTGCGGCGGCTCGATCAGGATTGACCATCGATTTTCGGTCAACCTTTGATCAAGACAAAGGCTTGGCCCGTCGGCAGGTCGATTATCGGCTCGGGCTTGTCGGTAAAGAATTCGTCGATTGCCCGCCGCGCGCCGGGGCAGGTGGCGAAACCGTAGTCGTCGAACAGCATCAGGCCGCCGGAATTCACCCTTGGGTAGAAGAACGAAACGCTGTCCAAGGTCGGTTGATACAAGTCGACATCGATGTGAACAAAGCTGAAGCGCCGGTCGGCAACCTCGTCATAGCGCTCGGGGATCCAACCGCGCCAATAGCGCAAATTGTCCAAGTCTTTAAGTCGTTCGCGAACCCAATTCTCCGGGACACTCATGGCACCGCGCCTCCAATACGTGCCGTCGATAGCCCCGGGCTCCGAGAGACCCTCGAACGAATCGAACATATGGTGCAGCCGCCCGAGGCGGGCGGCGTGGCGCCCGATGAGGTAGGAGCCGGCACCCTCGTATACGCCGCATTCGGCGGTATCGCCGGGCACCGGCCGGCAAAGCTTGAGGATCTCCTGCAGCAAGTATTTGCGATCGTAACTGTGGAAATTGTCCGTTGAGACATAATCGCGGTAAAAACGAGCGAACTCCGGGTCTTTCAGATAGATCCGTGCAAATTCGCTGAACCGGTATTGCGGATACACCATGCCGGCCAGCCCTTCGGCCAGATCAAAACGCTGCTGCTCGTTCAGCTCCAACCCCGCCGCCTGCCACATCGCCCGGCAACGGGCAAGAAACTCATCGGTCCCCATGATCGGTCTCGTTTCGGTCTGATGAAACTAGAAGGCTAACTCTCAATCCGGGTAATTGCGGTGGCGCCAATCCTCTTTCCCGCAGGCCTTGCACACCCAGGTTTCCCGCCGCCAAGTGCCCCGACCCGAGCCGACGGGCCCGCTCGCTTTTTTGAGCCGCAATCTCCGCTCGCCGCAATAAAGGCACGCCTCACCGGGACACTTTTGGAGCGCGGCCTCCAGCGCCGCCATGCGTTCGCGAAGCTCGCCTCCCAACTCTGAGAGGCGCTCTCCTAGAACGACTTCGAACCCCGCTATCCGACGCTCGAGCTCGGCGATTTTGTCCATCTTTCGCCGTTCATGCGCACGTAACCTTTCAATCGGCGAAGCAAGCGACTGCCGAAGTTTTGCGGCAACTCTTCGTGCCCCGGAAGATCCCAACAAGCCGGAAGCCCTCAAGACGTATCGCCGCCATAATAGGCGGGCCTCCAACCCTTGCGGCGCTGCCAATTCGGCGCTAGAGCCCTGCGCTACCAGGATTTCCTGGATGCGATACCTTGGCGGAACTCTACGCTATCACGATCACGATGACTGACGACAACACCGAATTGGTCGGCATTTCCGAACACCCATTCGCGATGGGAGCATCGGCGCGCACCGTTGCTGGCAAATCTGCCTTGGAGCGCATCTGGTTATCGTACCTCGATCAGCGAGAATTGCTGTTCGCCTCGCTGCATATATTGAGGACCGTGGGCAGGTTGGCTTGGCGAAGAGAGATCGCCCGCCGCCGGCTCTTTGATTGGGCACGCGCCTTTTTTGGAGCATGGTATTCGCGAAAGCTGCGGCGAATCGTACCGGATTCGGGCTTTGGTTTTCGCGCGCCGGGCCCATGGCGGACGATTTCGGATCAGGAAGGGTCATCGATGCTGATCCTGCTCGAAGACGACTTGGCACTTGCCGCCCCGCATACCGCTCACGACGAAATCCGCCGCCTGGGCCGCGGCCGCTACTCGCATTGGGGTAGATGCATCTATTTTTCGACCAGCGACAACACCGATCCGCGGAAAAACGGCCGGGTCTACAAGCTCGTGCAGCGAATGTGAGGGGGGCCATCGACGCCTGAAACACCATAGTGCGCGATCGTTTCGTCGAGCATCCGCTCCATATTGAAGCGGCGGCGGACGAAATCGGGACCGGCCGCGGCGGCGCGCCCGCGAAAATCCTTATCCGCCAAGATGCGGCAGGCGAGCGTGGCAATAGCATCGGCATCGTCGTTCGGACCAAGGAACCCCGTCCGACCCTCGACAATCGCCTCGCCTGCGCCGCCGGCATCGGTCGTCACGATCGGGGTTCCGACCCATTGCGCTTCGAGCAGCACGTTCGGCAGCCCTTCCCCCGCCGACGTTAGGAGAACGAGGTCCAACATCGAGATCCCCGAAAGAATGTCGCCCCGCACCCCGGGCAACAGAAGCCGGTGGCGAAAGCCGAGGCGACGGGCCGCTTCGAGCATTCTCGAGCGCATCGAGCCCTGACCAAACAATACAAAGCGGGCGTCTGGGAAATGGCGGGCGATGATCGCCGCAACCTCCAGCCAGAAGAGGGGGCGTTTCTCTTCCTCGAACCGGAAGGCCGAGCCGACGACCGGTGCTCCAGGCGGTATGCCCAGCTCGCGTCGCAACGCCACGATTTCCGCGGGCGAGCTGCGCCGCCGATCGCCGAAATCGACCGCATTGTGGATAACCCGGATGCGATCCGGTTCGAGGCCGAGCCATTTGGCATAATCATCGGCCCCGGCCCGGCTGTTGTTGACGAATACAACATTCGCAAGCTCGCACAGCGCCGAATAAACCGGGTCCATATAAGGCTGGTAGAGATTGAAATGCGTCGGGTTCAGATTGCGGCCGGAGATCAGGATTTTTGGAACTCCGGCGAGCGCTGCCGCAATTCCGGCGCGCGTGTTGCTCCAATCGAGCCAGGCATGGACAACTTCCGGCTGCCGCAGCCGGAACTCGCGGTAGAGTGCGACGATGTCGGCGACCAGCTCGGGTGGTAGTCGATGCGCAAATTGCCGCAGAGTCCAAGTCGCGTCATCCGGTTCCAAGTCGTCGACCGTCGCTTTCCTGGTCGTTTCAACGCGGATCCCGGCATCCCGCAACATTGGAAGATAAAAGTCGAACTTCTCGGGCCGCCCTGGCTCGAGCGTATCGCACAGCAGCTGAATGTCACGAAACCCACGCCGCTCCAACCCGGTCATCGTATAGACGACTTGCCGCTCCGCGCCGCCGGGGGACAGATTGCCGCAAACCAAAATGATGCGTCCGGGTTGAGCATCCTCACTCGACCGGGACCCGCTCAGAATTGATCGGAACACCTTTACGTCGCAAGGCGCGTGGCCCTCGATCGGTGCGCCCCCGCGCAGCGCGGCGATGGGAAAGCGGATCCAGTGCCGGCCCGCCTTGAGAGCGATCGCCCGAGTACCCCGGCGCAGCGCCTCCTTTGCCATCTCCAAAGTCAATCGGCGGTAGGGGCCGAGGAAATAGACGACATTGGGACCCTCGGGCAATCGCCAGAGCCCGTCTTTTCCGAAAGACCCGACCGCCCGCGGGTCGGCGTTGCGAACCGCAGTCGATGTATATGGCAGGACAAGACCGGAGACACTGCTCGATTGCAGCAGCAATCGCGTCTCGTCGGGGTCCAGCTCGAACGGGATCGCAAGGATAATCGACAGAACGCCGTGGCGATGGGCGTCGCGAATCGCAAATTCCGCAAGGCCGATAACTGTCGCCGCTGACAATTGCTGCTCCGCGCCCCGCCTTGCGTCGATCGCCTCACGCGTCGTCATAATTCTCTTTGCCCTGCGACCAATGATGCTGCCGCATGGCCGAGAGCTCGGTAACGTCCAGAACTTGGTGCCGGGCGAGAAGCCGGGCCCCCTGTTCCAGGACGTCGCGTTGCGCTTTCAGGAGCTCGACGGCGCGGCCGAAGGCGCGGTCGATCAGCGATCGAACGACGCAGTCGATTGCCCGCGCCGTCTCCTCGCTGTATCTGGGCTCGGAGCCCCCTCCGGTCTCGTAAATTACCTGGCCGAGTTCCGCCGTCATGCCAAAGCGGGCGGCTATGCCGCGCGCGATCGCGCTTGCTCTTTGCAGGTCGATGGTTCCCAGCGTTGAGAGTTCGCCAAAGATGAGGTGCTCCGCCGCGCGCCCGGCGAGCAGGACTGCCATTTCGTTTTCGAGTTCCTGGTGCGCCAACAGCACGCGGTCCTCGGCCGGCCGGTGCATCGAGCAGCTGACCGGCGCGGCATTGCGCGGGGCCATCGAAAGCGGGTGAACAGGTTTCGAACCGGGCAAAGACAGTGCGAGCAGTGCATGGCCGACCTCATGATAAGCCAAGACCTCGTGTTCATGCGCGTTCAGGACCAGGGTCTTCATCCCGACGCCAACGAGGATTCGCTCGATGGCGTCGGAAAAGTCGGACGAGGCTACCGCGTCGGCGCCACGGCGAGTGGCGAGGAGCGCGGCCTTGTTGACGAGCCTTGCGATATCCGCGCCGGTGAAACCTGGGGTCAACGCCGCCAGGGCAGTCAGATCGACATCCTCGGACATCCGGATGGCCCGGGTATGCAAATGGAGAATTCGGGCGCGTCCCACCTTGTCCGGGCAAGGTACGGGCACTACCTCGAAACGCCCGGCGCGGAGCAGCACGGGATCGAGGATGTCCGGGCGGTTGGTCGCCGCGAGAACCGCTACACCTGCGCTGCTGTCGAGCCGGTCGAGTTCGATCAACAGTCGGTTCACCACTCCCGAGAACCTGTGGCAGCCCCTCTCCCGCACCGCGGGAGAGGGTGCCGAGCGCAGTGAGGCGGGTGAGGGTCCGCCGATCGCATCGAGGTCGTCGATGAACAAAATCGCCGGAGACTGTCGCCGCGCCTGCTCGAACAGATCGCCGGTCGCCGACGCTCCACCCTCTACCAATTCCGCGCCATTGACAGACAAAAGCGGGACCTTGGTCTCGCCGGCCGTGGCGCGAGCGAGCAACGTCTTCCCCGTCCCGGGGGGGCCGACGAGCAGTATCGCTTTAGGCATTCGCGCACCAAGCCGGCCGCTGCGCGCGGGCTCGTTGAGAAACGCGATGATCTGGCGCAGCTCCTCCTTGGCGTCGTCGGCCCCCGCTATGTCGGCATAAGTGAGGTCGGTCCCGGTCTCGATCGATTTCTCACCCTGAGCTCGGTCTGCCGCAATCCTGCTGTCACGCATCGGTCTCATGCTGCTATTTTAGAGTGCCGCGAGCCTTCGCGCGAGCAACCGCGTCGCAGCAAATGACTTGGATGCGCTGCCGCAAGACATTTGACCCTCAAGGCTTCACGCTCGTCGAGGTGCTGGTCACCCTCGTGCTGTTGAGCATGGTGGCGGCAGTGGCGTTCGGGAGCCTCAGACAAGTGCTCGAAGCACGCGACCGTTTGTGGCCTTATCTCGACCGATCCCAGGAAACCACTTTGGTGTCCGGCTGGTTTCGCCAGACGGTTCAAGCCACGATCGCCGATTATGACGACGGCAAGCACCGGTTCGCAGGCACGGCCAGCGAGGTTTCGGGGCTCACAGCGTCGCCGCTGGTCGGGCCGGCGGGGACGCCGACCGCCTTTCGCTGGGCTATGAAATACGATGCGGCGCGGGACCTCACGACCCTCGAATACGAGGAAAGCCCAAAGCAAGCTCTGCGAATCGCCGCTTGGGCCGGCCGCGACGGGGCATTCGCCTATTTTGCCGGGGAGCCGAAATGGCAACCGGCATGGCCGCCAAGCGATTCAGATCAAGGAAAATCGATCCCGCAGCTTCCGCAGCTGGTGCGCCTCTCCGGAGCGCCTCGCGACGCTGTACCGATGATCATTGCCGCGCCACGCGCCTCACATGTTGCTCCCCAGACTCCGCCCGATTTGCTGGGACCCGGACTGTTCGGAAATTGACGAATTCTTAGCTATGCGAGATATGGCCGGCTCGCACCGCTGCAGATTGTTCGCGCATTCCGCTCAACGCGTTACGACGCCACCTGAATTCTGGATGGCTCATCAATCCGGATCGAAGACGTTCCGATAATCGAGCTTCAGCGCCGGGTTTTGGCGCTCTTTCCGCATGAAGCAATCGCCGGCGACGAACACCTCGATCTCGCTGCCCATGAAGCAGCGAAAGCCGTCCTCGGGCGGCGATCGGCTCGCCTCGCACATTGAAGCTGGTGTTTACCAGAACGGGGCAGCCCGTTTTGGCCTTGAAAACCGACAGAAGCGCATGGTAGCGCGGGTTGGTCTCGCGATGGACGGTGTGCAGCCGCGCCGAGTAATCGACATGTGTGACGGTGGGAATTTCCGAGCGCGGCGCGTTCAATTTGTCGATGCCGAAGAGCGCCTCTTCCTCGCCGGTCAGCGCGCGGCGCCGATCTTTCACGACATCGGCGACGAGCAGCATGTATGGGCTGTCTCCTTCGATTTCGAACCAATCCTGGACGTCTTCGCACAGAACCGAGGGTGCGAAAGGCCGAAAGCTCTCCCGATACTTGACGCGCAAGTTGAGCGTCTTCTGCATGTTGGGACTGCGCGGATCGGCGAGGATCGACCGATTGCCCAATGCCCTCGGCCCAAACTCCATGCGACCCTGAAGCCATCCGACGGCCTTCTCCTCGACCAAAGCCGTCGTCGTCGCGTCGAGAAGTTCGGGCTCCTCCATGACCTCAAACGTGGCGCCCGCCTCACTCAAGCGCCGTTCGATTTCCGCTTGCGAAAAAGCCGGGCCGAGATAACTCCCCTGCATCGCGTCGAGCGTGTTGGCCGGCAGACGCGGCGCCTTTTTATACAGATGACAGGCGGCCAGCGCCGCTCCGAGCGCCCCGCCGGCGTCGCCCGCAGCCGGCTGCACCCACAGCTGCTCGAAACAGCCGTCGCGTAGGACCTTGCCGTTGGCGACGCAATTGAGCGCGACCCCGCCGGCAAGACAGAGGTTTCTCGCGCCGGTCTCCTCGGCGACGCTGCGAGCGAGGCGCGAAACGACCTCTTCGGTGACGGCCTGGACAGAAGCGGCCAGATCCATTTCCCGCTGGGTGAGCGGCTGGTCCGGTTGACGCACGGGGCCGCCGAATAAAGCATCAAACCGCTCATTGGTCATTCGGAGCCCGGTGCAATAGTCGAAATAGCGCTGGTCGAGGCGGAAGCTGCCGTCGGGCTTCAAATCGATCAGATGGTCGATGATCGTCTGGGCAAAACGCGGCTCGCCATAAGGAGCTAAGCCCATCACCTTGTATTCGCCGGAATTGACCTTGAACCCGGTGTAGTGGGTGAACGCGGAATAAAGCAGCCCGAGCGAGTGCGGGAAATGAATCTCCTTTATCATCTGCAGCGCGTTGCCGCGCCCGATGCCGACCGAGGTCGTCGCCCATTCGCCGACCCCGTCCATCGTCAGCACGGCCGCTTCCTCGAACGGCGACGCGAAGAACGCCGACGCGGCGTGACTCTGATGATGCTCGCAGAAGAGAAGCCGATTTTCCCAATCGTAGTGCGGTGCAAAGCGTTCGAGCTCTTGTCGCAGCAGCCGCTTTTGAAACAGCTTTTCCTTGATCCAAACCGGCAACGCCATGCGAAACGAGCGGAACCCGTGAGGTGCGAACGCCAGATAGGTTTCGAGCAATCGCTCGAATTTGAGGAACGGCTTGTCATAAAAGACGACATGGTCGACCTGGCCGAGCTCGATCCCTCCCTCTTGGAGGCAATAGCGGACTGCATTCTCCGGGAATCGCAAGTCGTGCTTTTTTCGGGTGAACCGCTCTTCCTGGGCCGCCGCGATGATTCGCCCGTCCATAACAAGGGCTGCTGCACTGTCGTGGTAGAAGGCCGATATCCCGAGGATGTGCATCGCCACGCCGAGCTAGAACAACGTATAGATAAACGGAGCAATGACCAATCCCTTGGTCAAGACGACGAGCCCGCCAAAGACGGCCATCATCGCCATGATCGGCAACATCCAGAATTTCTTGCGGACCCGCATGAAGGCCCACAGCTCCATCACGAACGACATCCGTGCTGTCTTCAGAATTGATGCTTCATCGTCTCGGGGCTGGGGCCCGGCGGCTCGCGTAAAATCCAATAACTCGCGGCATCTTTATCTCGCTTCAGCCGCAAGGCGTCCCTACCGAACGCGCGCATCGTCAAACCCATCGGCACCACCGTCGAGTAGTATAAAAACGCCATTACAACCGGATTGATCACCCAATAGAGCAACAGGCCAAATCGCACCAAGATGCGATTCAGCCTCCCCAGGGGGGCGGTCCAGAACAGCGCCAAAATCAGAAAGATTGCAGCCGCCGCCAGCCACAACCAGCCCGAGCCGTGGCCACGCCACAGCTTGAGTGTCCCGACAATAGCTCCGAGCGCCGCCAGCGTCATTCCAAAGACGCGATCTGAGGACCCGGCAACCCCATCATCGCGCGTCAGATTCTCATGGAAATCCGGCTTGTCCAAGTTTGTGGTCCCCTATTCCCCCACACTATTCGACACCGATAACATCGGCCCCGGTCAACGTAAAGCGTATATCAGCCGAAAATCACACCAGTCGGTCAGGTACCCGATACGGGTGATGAGCTCGTTGGTCTTTGGCTCGAGTGGCAAAAGCCCAGTTCAACTTTTTGCAGTTGGGCAATTACCTATCTTATCAGGCACTCTGCCGCCTTCGTGATCGCGACTGTGTTTCGAAATCCGGTCGTGATCAGCGGTTGCGCGCTGCGACACCCGGCAGGCTCTCGCGGAGCGGTGGCGTCGGGTCGCGGACCCGGCGATAGCCGACCTGGCGAAGATCGAAGTCCGCCAGCAGGCTCCCTTGCGGCCCTTCGATCCGCACATTCGTCTTATAGAGCGCGAGCTGATAGAGGCTGACGCCTACAGGGTATCCGACACCGTCAGCGACCGGTGTCGTTGCGGCGCTCTTCCAACTGATCGCGTAAGGTCCGAGATCGATCTTTCCTGTTTCCTGCAACATTGGATTGACGACGCTCATGACTTCGAGCGCGTTCAACGTGACCTGAGCCGTCTCGTTCGATCGTCCGACCCTGTTCGCCGAGCTCAGCACGCCGCCGACCAGAGTGAATATCGCAAACATCGTCCCCGCCAGCAGGGCGATGGCGACGAGCCCTTCCAACAGGGTGAACCCGGCCTCGGCACTGACGGATCTCGAAACCGGAGGCACGATCGCGTCACAGCGGCTGCGGACGGCAAAACGGCGGGTCGAGCCGATACGTTAATTCGCCTTCCGGGAAAGTCAGGCGCGCTGTCCCACCCGTGCAAACCCCGTCGTAACGAAAGATTATCGGCGGCTCGACGGTCAGGGTCCAGCCGCTGGGCAATTCGATCGCGGCGCTGTCCGCGGCGCTCGCGCTCTTGTCGGACGAACGCAGATACACCGTCCGGCCCGCGCGCCGCGCCGTTTCGGCCAGGCCGGCCAGGGAGTCGTGCACGCGCTGCTCTCTGCTGGAAAATCCGAACCGGTCGAGCCATCCTGAAATTCTCGGCAAGGTGACCGTCAGGATCAGGCCGACCACCGCGAGCGCGACGACCAGCTCGATCAGCGTAAAGCCGCTCTCAGCCCGCGGGCAGGTAGCCGACTGCATCGCCGCCAGGTTTGCCCGTCGGGCCGAAGCTGTAGAGCGTGATCGCATTCAGATCCCGACCGGTGGGTCCATACTGATAGGGGTTTCCCCACGGATCCATCGGCAGCTCGCCTTCGAGATACGGCCCGTGCCAGCGCAACCGCAATTGTGGATCGGCAGGCGCTCTGACCAGAAGGTCGAGGCCTTCTTCGGCCGAGGGATAACGCCCGATGTCCAGCCGCATCGTGTCGAGCGCCGTTTTCAGCATGCGGACCTGCGTCTGCGCGGTGACAACCTTCGAACCCTCCAACCGCTCGAACAAGCGAGGCCCGATCAGCGCGCCGAGCAGCCCGATAATGGCAAGAACAACCAAAAGTTCGAGAAGGGTGAAACCATTCTCGCCCTGATGTTCACCTTCTTCGCGCCGAAACAACGCAGGCAGCAGACGGGCGGGTATTGTCAATGGCTTGCCCCCGGGCAAGTCGTCCCCCTGGGCAAGTCGTCCCTTGGATCACAACGGTACATTGTTGATGCTGGTGATCGCGGTGAACAACGAGATCACGATCACTCCTATCATGCACCCGATGACAAGAATAGAGACGGGTTCGAGCAATGCCATCAATCGCTTGATGCGGTCGCGACCCTTCTGCTCGGCAAGATGCGCGGCCGATTTCAGCATGTCGGCGAGCCGGCCGGAGCGCTCGCCGACATTGATCAAGTTGACGAGGCTCTCGTCGAAGATCCCGTAATCCGCGAGCGCAGCGCCGAGGCTGCTGCCGCCGCGCACCGCTCGTTCGACCTGCGCGAGCTGCGCCTTGAAGCTTTCGAGCAGCAGCAACTCGCGGGCGAGAGAGAGGCTCTGCACCAGCGGCACCCGGTTCTGCAGCAATGTCGCGAGCATTGCGGTCCAGCGGCCGGCCTCCCCCTCCACGAGCATATTCCCGAGCACCGGCAGCCGGACCGCCAGCTCCCGCAAGCGAGCACGAACCGAGGGCCTGCGGAACAGCAGGGCAAGGACGGCGATCAACACCAGCCCCAATCCGGCGACTGATACAATGTTGTCGCGCAGGAACATGCCGGCGAGAAAAATGCCACGCGAAAACGGCGGCATCAATTGTAGACGACCCTTCATCATTCCCGCAAATCGCGGCACCACGAACAGAAAAATGAATAAGGTCGCCGCCGCCCCCATCGCGATCAGAAACATCGGATAGATTAGAGCATTACGGATGTCCTTACGAACACGGTCGTCGAACTGCATTTGAAGGCTTGCGTCTTTGAGCGCACCGGTCAACATGCCCGTCTCATTGCCGGCTTCGAGGAGCTGGTGCACATAGACTGGAAATGTCGTTATATTGGCGCGAACCGCATCCGGCACGCTCATGCCGCGCCGCAGGTCCCGGCCGAGACCGTCGAGGGCATCGCCGAAAATGGCGTAGACCGGCGATCGCCGCGCGATGTCGATCGCTTCACTGAGGCCAACCCCGGCTTCGACCAAAACCGCCAGCTCGTTTAAGAGCCGGATGTGATCTTCGGCGCTCGGTTGTCTTTTCCAACTCAGCAAGCGCCGCCCGGCCTGCGCGGCAATCGCTAGAGAGAGCGGCGTCAGCCCGCGACGCTTCAGTTCTCGCAGGGCTGCGCGCTCATGCTCGGCGACGAGCTCGCCGCTGACGTTCTGTCCCAGACTGCTCAGCGCGCTATAGGTGAACGTCGGCATCCGGATTCATTTACAGCCCGACGGCGCCACCGGTCACCCGAAAGACTTCGTCGAGACTGGTTTCACTTCGCCACGCCTTGGCGATCCCGTCTTCGCGCAAGGTGCGTGCGCCCTGCCGGCGAGCCAGCTCACTCATCTCCTGCGCGGAGGCGCGCTGCAGGATGGCATCGTGGATGTCGGGGTTGACGCTGACCATCTCGTAGAGGCCGAGCCGTCCCTTGAACCCCGATGAGAAACAGGCACGGCATCCGACCGGACGGCGCCAGCGGGGCGTTGCCTCGAAGAGATGCGGCGCGCGCTGATTCAGTTCATGGATTTGCCGCTCGACCTCACCCGTCGGGTGCTCGGGCTGCGCACAGTTCGGGCACAAGCGGCGGGCGAGCCGCTGCGCCATTACCAGCCGGACGGCGGAGGCCACGAGAAATGGCTCGACGCCCATGTCGACCAAGCGGGTAAAGGCGCTGAGCGAATCGTTGGTGTGCAATGTCGAGAACACCATGTGCCCGGTCAATGCCGCCTGCACCGCGATTTGCGCCGTCTCCAAATCGCGAATCTCGCCGATCATGATCCGGTCCGGGTCCTGGCGCAGAATCGACCGGAGCGCCCGCGCGAAGGTGTATCCGATGTCCGGCTGGGCGTGGACCTGACTGATCCCCTTTATCGAATATTCGACAGGGTCCTCGACCGTCACGATCTTTGTCGATCCGTCGTTGATTTCTTCGAGGGTGGCATAAAGCGTGGTGGATTTGCCGGAACCTGTCGGCCCTGTGATCAGAATTATCCCGTGCGGCTCGCGCGCCCAAAACCGGAAGCTTTCGAGGTTGTCCGCGGTCATGCCGAGGCGGTCCAACCGGAACTGCTGGCGCTCCTTCGGCAGCAATCGCAAAACCAGCGACTCGCCCCAGGTGCTAGGCAGCGAGGATACCCGGATATCGACCATCTCCCCGCTCAGACGCAGGCTGAGGCGTCCGTCTTGCGGCAGTCGGCGCTCTGCGATGTCTAGGCCCGAGATGATCTTGACGCGTGACGCCACGGCATCGAAGCGATCCCGTCCCAAGGTCAGCCGGGTCTGAAGCACACCGTCGAGGCGAAAGCGAACACGGAATTCGCGTTCCGACGGCTCTACATGTATGTCGGAGGCGTGCTCTTCGAAGGCCTGGCCGATCAGGCTGTTGACCAGCTCGATGACCGGCGCCTCCTCGGCCAACTCTCTCAGATGGCTGACCTCGTCCGAGAAGTTGCGTCCGTCGGCTCTGCCCAACTGCTGAACCTGCTCGATCGCACGATCCAGCGCCTGAGACGCCATCAGGCCCCAGCGAACAGGAACGTCACCATAGGCCGCGTGGACGAACTCCTGCAGATCGGTCATCAGCGGGTCTCTCGCGATCACCCACAAGGCGCCATCAGCTTGCCACGGCAGGGCCTCCTGATCGACCCACCAATCGATCGGGTAGCCGGATTGGTTGACGGCGTCGAGAAATGCTCCCGCGTTACCCGGAAGATCGTCCTCGGCGAGAACCGGCAGGCGGAGCTGCTCGCTCAGGATCGGCAGTAACCGCTCTTCCGAGAGGGCGCCAAGTCGGACGAGGATGCTTCCCAGCCTGCCGCCGTAGCGCTCCTGAAATGCAAGAGCGCGGGCGAGGTCGCTCTCCCCGATCAGACCCGCCTCGATCAACAACTGGCCAATCGGCTGCACAACGCGCGCCGGCCCGCAGAGCGGCCGACGCGGCTCTGCCGTCCCGCCCTCGCTGCCAAGCGGCTTCTCGGCGATACTCAATTGCGCTTCTTGCGAATCCATCCCGGGCACTTTTTCTTGGTTTCACCAATGTAGGGTCGAGGCCGGCTGAGGCATTGATTGGTAGCGGTTCTTGAACATCTCCGCCAGCCGTTCGGCGTCTTCGCCCGACTGGATGATGTAGGGGGTGATAAAGACGAAGAGTTCGCTGCGGGTTTTCATCGCCTGTTGCGTGCCAAACAGAAAACCAACGCCCGGGATGTCTTTGAGGAAGGGCACGCCGGTGGAGTTGCTGCTGCTGTTTTCCATGATCAATCCACCGAGTAATACGGTGGCACCGTCTTGCAGCGACAATTGAGTATTGACCGTGCGGTTGTTGATGACGGGGGTGCTAAGGCCCGACGTATTATTCTGTACGGCCTCACTGACTTCCTGTTTGATCTCGAGATCGATTTGGTTTCCGGCATAAATGGTCGGTTTTACGGTGAGGATGACCCCGGTGTCCCGGTATTGTATGGTTTGCAGAATGGCGCTGGTTCCCTGCGTCTGAAGTTGCGAGCTGGTTCCCTGGCTGGTGACGATCGGCACCTGCGCGCCGACTTGGATTCTCGCCTCGCCGCCGCTGCGCGCCAGAAGTTTCGGGGTCGAGAGCACCTTTACGCGGTTGTTGCTCGCCAACGCATTGAGGATCAGGCGGGTGGCTCCTGCCCGGTTGAGCACCGTGAAGGTGAAGGCGTTCATGCCGATCCCGGTCCCGATGTTCTGGATGATCTCGTTGGGCGTGGCGCCCAAGCTGGCCACCCACTCGGCGCCGAGTGTCTGGTTGTCGGTGAGGGTCACCTCGGCGACAGTCGCCTCGATGATGGCCTCGCGCGCCGCCTGATCGAGGCTTTCGATCAGCGGGCGAAGCTGCGCGAATTCCTCGGCGCTCCCCTGGTAGATGATCGCATTGCGGGCGGGATCGGTGACGATCCGTGCCGGCAGATTTACAGCCGCTGGCCCCCCGGAAGCTCCGCCGGCTTGCGGCTGGGCGGGCGGGAGGCCCGGTGGCGCTCCGGGGGGAGGCGGGCCAGGAGGTACCTGTTCCGGCGCCGTCGCCGCGGCGCGCGCGGCGATATTGCCCGCGAGTACCGCGTTCAGCACATTGGCGAGGCTTTCCGCGGTGGTATTTCGGACGCCATAATAAAACAGGCTGCGTTGCGGATCGACCTGCGATACGCGGTCGAGATCGCGCGCCCAATCCTCGACATGCGACAGCGTCTTTTGGTCGGCGGCAAAGACGACGAGAGAATTGTTCGGCCGCAACGGCAGCATAACGAGCGCGCCGGGATTTTGCAGGTTGGTGCCGACGCTGTAGCCCTCGGCGCGCAGGATATCGGCGAGCCGTTCGGCAAGCTGGCTCGGGGACCAGAAAACGGGTTCGATGCGAAGGCTGCGCCGCCCGGCGAGACGGGGCTGGTCCAAGGTGCGGATGGCTTCGTTGGCGGCTTCGACGTCTTCCGGCAATCCGAGCACCAATATCGCATTGGCCTGCGGCGCAGGAGATACTCGGACCTTTGTCCCGAACGCCGTCTGAAGCCAGCCTGCCATATCGTTTGCAGACACGTTCGCCAGCGGCAAGTATTCATAGATCGGTCGCAGGTTCTCCGCGATTTCTCGCGAACTGCGGCCGCGGATGACCACCGGCGATTGGGACAGCAGCGCCTCGCTGGGCACGATTCGGACCAGCCGATCGGTGGCGACGGCGCTGATCCCGTAATCACGCAGAACGGCGCTCGCCAAAGCCAGGATCTCGCTCGGCTGCAGTGGTCGGCCGGTGCGCAACGTGACCGGGTCGGTGCGCTGCGCGAGCCGCGGATCGATCTCGAACGAGAGATGCAGGGTGTCGCCAAAGACCGTATTGATAAACGCCGGAAGCGGCATTTGTTCGATCGTGAGGTTCACCGGTTCGCCGGAAATACTGATCGACGGCTGGATCGGAATGGGGGCCGCGGGGGCGCTCGGAGGCGCCGGCCCGGGGAGGACCCTTGTCTGCCTGGAGGTGGGACCCGCAATCAGCGGGCTCGTCGGCGTCAGCGCTGCGGGCTGTTCGCCCTTTTCGGGCAATGTGCGCAGATCCGCGCCCGGGTTCTGTGTCGGGTAGGCGCAAGCGGCAACCACCAATAGGCACAGGACACAGGCAAGACGCAGCAATCCCCCGCGATCGCGCATTCCCAACCGTTCAATTCTTTTCGAACATCCTGACCGTAACCACAGTCCCTTCGCGATCGATCGTGACGCCGCTCGGGTCGAGAGAGCGGATGACACCGCCGTCCGGCAGGCTTTCCCCGACCTGCCGCAGTTCAGCTCGATCCGCGTTTTGTCCCGGCGGACGCAACAGTACCACCAGGTAGCGGCTCTTCTCGCCAGTGACGATCCCGCTGATTCGCCATTGGCTGGGAGGCGGGTTCCCGGCGCCCGCTCCACCGGTCGGCCCGCTCGTCACCGCACCCTCTCCCGCAGCGCCAAAGGGCTGCTTGGCCAGCACGATCTTGGCATCGGCTGCGAGGTCCGCCGGCTTTGGTTGGGGTATGTTCCACTCCGCAGCCGACGCATTCGGCTTGACGGGGCCGCGGCCCGCGGCATCATCCAGCCACCACCCCGATGCGAAAGCGGCTACCCCGATCCCTACCATCCCGGCGACGATACCGCCCTGCCGCGCTGTCAGCCGCATCACCGCCATCAGGCCTTTGCCGCGGGACGGAGGAAGGCCCCGAGCACCATTTCGAAGCGGGGCGTCGGCGCGACATGAATATCGAGCCGTTCGATCACGACAAGGCGCTCCTGGCCGGCTATGGCTTGCAGCAGCTTGACGAAACCCGCCGCTTCGAACCGGCCGCTGAGTTGCGCCGATACCCGGCGCAGCTTCAGCGGATTGTTGGGGTTTGCATCGATGCTGCTGCGCATCTCGCCCACCGCGATACCCGCCTGTTTGGCCTGATCGAGCAGCCAGGATTGAAAATTGGCTTGCGCGAGACCGTCGGTCTCGGCCTCCCACAGCCGCGCTTCAGCCTGGTTTCGCGCCAGTTGCGCCTCTTCCCGGCGCCGCTGCCAGAGTTCGGCTTGGCCGACCTGCCCGATGCGAAAGAGCTGGGCTCGCTTGTCGGCCGCTTCGCGTCGGATTTCGCCGTCGCGCGAATCGAGGATGAGCAATCCGCTCGCGGCGAGCGTAAAGCCGAGCGCGACGAGCAGCGCTCGGGCTCGCCGGTTGGCCGCGCCATTGCGCCACCATCTGCCGACCTGCTCCGGTGCGATCCGGAAAAAGGCCAAGTTTTGCAAGCTGATCATTTCGCCAAGTGCAGCTTGACCCGCAAACTGCGGGGGCCCTCGGCGCGCTCGGCCGCGACATCCGTGAACCCCGGAACCGACGAATAAGTCTTCACGTAAAAGAGTATATCGAGAGAGGAGGCCGGCGAGAAAACAGTAAACTGAAGATCGCCCGCCTGGTAGGACCAGGCCGCGAGCTGAGAGCCGTTGCTCGGCAGATTTTCGGCGACACGCGCCAATACCGTCAGTTGCGAAGGATAGGGGTCGAGCTTGGCAAAACCGGAGAGGTAATCGAGATTGGCAAGAGCCTGCTCACGATCGGTGATTACCGGGGCGGCCCGGTGCTGTGCGTTGCCGAGCCGATCGTCGATTTCTGCCAATGACCGGGCGTCACGCACCAGGGATCCGCCGAGATAGGCGTAGGCGGCCAAAACCAATGCGGCCCCCGCCAACGCCGCCTCGCGGCTGCGGCGCTCGAGCTCCAAGCCCGCGCCCGAATTGGTCCACGCCCGGCTGCGCCATACCGGCTGCTCGGGCAGCGGAACCTCGGGTAGAGCATCGACCACCAATCCGGTCGCGCGCACGAATTCCAGCCATTGCTCGGGCGAGGGCGCCTCGGCCCACCAGCGGCTCGCCTTCAATTCCCCTTCGGCCCAGAACTGACCCTCGACGCCTTCGAGGCATCCGACGAGGTGCAACCCGTCTTCGCGCCGCGCCTGGAGTGCGGTTTCGGGCAGCACCGTGATGCGCCCGGGCCTCACTCCGATCGCCTGCATCGCGTCCCTGACCCGCGCGGCGTCCCACACCCAAATCCGCGCCGCCTCGCCGGTCAGGTGCAGATGGTATCCCGTCTCGGCGTAGGGTGCCCATTCTCGCGCCTTGAGCGCGGCGGCGTCCCGCAGCTCGTTGCGTCCGACGTTGGCGAGCCGGAACAGGCGAAAGCCGCATAATGAACGGCTGACGAGCCAGAACCGGCGGCCTCGCCAGGTCGCCGGCCGCTCGGCTCGGTCACGGTACTGGCGAAAGAATGGCGGGGATTGGGAGGGCATCGGGCTTTGTTTCGCTGGCGCCACGACTCGCGGGCGGCATTTCCACATCGTAGTCGATCGCCCAGGGACGATCCGACATCCCCGGGGTGAGCCGAACCGCGATACGGCGCTCGAGCGGCATGTGGGACGACGAGAGCGTGATCAGGATGCTGTTCGCCGGCAGCCCCAGAAAGCGCGAGGGTCCCTGCGGTATCGGTAGCCCCGCGAGCTGCCCGAATTGGTATCCCGTGACGATCGGCTGCTCATGCCGCCAGCGCACGACATTATCGACGCCTCCCTCGGTCATCCCCGGCATGACCGAGAGCAGGGCGCGCGGGGCGGTGTTGACGTTGAAGCCATCGACGGAGGCGGTCGTCGCCAAGAGCGCCCACTGGGTGTCCTCACGGGCGATCCCGTCGGCTTTGTCCCAGTCGAGGATGCGCCTCACCTCCCAGGGCGTCCGCAGCGGTGCGTTGGCCGGCGGCTCGCGTCCGGCATCGGCGTATTCCGGGGCCTCGGCGCCATTGAGGCGCGTCAACGAGTCGGCGTCGATGTAATCCTGCAGCTTGGCGATCAGGGGGCCGCGATCATCGGCCGGAACCTCGAAAATCCCGAGCAGGCCGAAGAGATCGCTGGAGGATCCAAGGTTCAGATTGATCAGCCCCCGCGCATCCTGAAAGCGAACCACCGCATCTCCCAAACGATAGGGGTAATCGTCCAAGCGAATGTGACCTGCGTTCGGGTCAAACCCGGCGATCATTTGCGGCTCGTGAACGGTCGAAGGCTGAGTGATAGACAAGGACTCGATGCCGCGAAAACTGAACGGGCGAGTGCCTAAGATATACAGAGAAACAGCAGCAGCTTCGGCGATCTGCCGCTCGGCGTCAACTTCTTCCCGATTGGCGAAAGCCTGGTCGAGGGCGGCCGATATCCACCGAGTCATCATTTCGGTCGTGATCGAGAGCGCCACGATGACGACCAAAGTCAGCACGAGCGCGAACCCACCCTCGCGTGCCTGAGGGAATTTCGGCTGGGTCGGCACCCCTTGCTGCCTCTGCACAGCAGTATCGCTCAAATGAACGCCTTCCCAACGGATTATCGTCACCCCCGCGAGGGTGGGGGTCCAGGGCTGCCCTGGCTTGAACAGGGGGCTACCGCTGCGACCCTGCCAGCTCTGGATTCCCGCTTTCGCGGGAATGACGAAGAAAGGCAGACTACATAAAGTCGGGCCACCCGAAGGTGGCCCAGTTTGTCTCGTCTACTGCGTTGCGACCCCTCGATGGCGGTCGCTGCCCGGTGCGATTACGGCGACTGCACCAGGACGCCGAACGCCGCGCTCTGTGTCAGCGCCGAGAACCGCATCGCCGGGTTGGGTGACAACAGCCACACCGTTGCGTGCAGTGCGCCCTGGCCCGCTACCGGGTTCAGGGACGTGCCGCCCAGGATCGCGATGTCGTCGCCGGTGACATATGTCGCGTTGTTGGCCTGCACCTTACCTGCTGATCCGCCCGATGCCAGGTTGGTCGAGACCGTGTCGGGCAGACCCGGCTGCGACGCGAGATTGGCGACGAACGAAATATTACAGGTCGTCGGTGGGTTCACCGCATTCGGAGGGACCGGTTGAGGTGCCAGCGTGGCCGAGCCGGTGGCTGGCGCGGTGAAGTTGCAGCTGCCTGCACCGGTCTCGGGGCTCTGGTTGACGACATCTTTGGTCAGCACCGCCCATACCTGCGCGGCGACATTGCTCGGGTTGACCATTCGGAAGAAGGTCGGCGAGCCGTTGTTGATGCCAAACACGTTCTGCGCGAAGAAGGCGGCGCCTTGGTAGGCGATCGACCCGAAGGTCGCGCTCGGGGCGGTCGTCAGGCTGAACGTCAAAGGGCTAGGACTAGTCAACGTGACCGACACCATTATTTGGACACTTGCCGGATCGGTGGTCTGAATCACTTGCGTGCCGTTGGTCACCAGACACACGGCGAAAGCCGGGGTGGGGCTGGTGACTGCAGTGGTGTTGGGGGTCGGGATATTGGCGAAGGTGATTGTCCTCTTTGCCGTATCGATCGTCCCGGCAACGTTGTTGGCTGGTGGGGTTCCGGGCGTGCAGGTAGCCTGGCTTGCCACCGGGTTCCCGGCCGCCGCGAGGTTTGGGAGCAAGTAGGCGGTGGTTATCGTCGCGAAATCCCCGGTCAATGTGACCGCAACGTTGCCGCTGAGCGCGGCGGCGCAGTTCGGGTTCCCGGAGAAAGACGGACCGTTGATGCAGAACAGGCCGGTCCTGGCGTCGAGATCGCCCTGGTTTTCATTGACCCACAGGTCGCCGAGGAAGCCCGCTGTCGACACCGTCCTCGTTCCGTTCGCCTGATTGACGACAAACCCGCCCCCCGGAGGAATGGGCGGAGTCAGTGTGAGACCGCTGCCGGTCAAATCTATCCCGAGCGTTGTTCCACCGAGGAAGATACTGAAGCTGTTGTGGCTCTCCAGGGCGAGGTTTGGAATTGGCGCCGCATCCCCGGTGAAAGCTCCGCCGGACGTCGCCGACGCGTTAATCTGCACTACCGCACTGATGACGTTGTTGCTGACCGGCGCCAGACCCGGATAAATATTCTGGCCCAATCTGGCGACATCCGGGCCGGAGAGAGAGACGTTACCCGTCGCCCCGCCGGTGAGCTGAACAAATGTGTATGGCCCGCCGGCACCGGGTACAGGACAATTAATGATGGGGTTCCCAGAACCGGTGAGCGTCGGCGTCGTCGTCACCGCACCGGGAAACCATTGGCACAGGGTTCCACCGGCGAGCGTAAACGTATTACCGGCCGGCGCAATGAATGATACAGAGACCCCCGAGGCGGCCGGGATCCCGGTGGCGCCCAAGACCGAATAAGAAAGATTGCCCCCTTGAAAGGTGACGGAGTTGCCGGGGGGCAACGCTACTGTTTGGGCCGAAAAGGCCAGCTGATTGTTGGGCTGCGGCTGGCCCGCGGCGAACACGCCCGGGCTGAAGCACAACCAGGCGAGCGCTGCCGCGCTCAGCCCCAAACCTATTCTCGCCTTCATCTGTGTCACTCCCCTACAGGTTTAACAAAGAGCTTGGTGTTCGCGATCGTGCCGCGTGGGCTTCCCATACGTCAAGCAGAATTCGCTAAATCGGCAACATTCCACTGCCGTTTGCAACTGCCACCTAAAATTCGCGAGCAGGTCGCCATAAATCAACAATGAGTTTTACAACAGCATCCAATGAAACGACGCATGAGGTAAGCAATCTAACCCATGAATATTGCGCACCGCACAATAGGGCCTGATTGGTGATCGACGGCCATCTTCAGAGCGGCGGGACGGGGGCGGCCGCTCCGCCGGCATTCGCGGCGTCCCGAAGCGGCGGCGGAACGGAAGGCTCCGCAGTCAGCTTCGCCGCACCTGCATTGCGGCGATGCCGAACAATCTCGGTGATGGTTGCATTTTCCCGGCGCATCTTGTCGAGCAGCGCAATCGCCAGCGCGCGGATTACGCCGCGCGGCAGCTCGCCGCGCGCATGTGCTTCGATTGCCTTAAACTCGGCGAAGGCCGGTCGGTCGGATACCTCGCGGATCGCATCGAGCAGTCTCCGTGAGGCGGCCCTATCGAAAATCTGAGTGGTGGCGGGGTCGCCGCGCAGCAATTCGACTGGCTCGACCCCGACCGACAGAAGCCAGACCGCAGTGGAAGGACGGAGCGGCGCGCCCTTCCCGCTGCCTGCCCCGGACAAGGCGTCGACGAGGTCTTGCAAAACCGCGCCCGCGTTATGGTTGGCGGCCAGGGCCTCAGACGCCTTTGTGCGTCCGTCGACCCGGAAATCATCCGCAGGTCCGAGCGGGTCGAGCGACGGCTGGGCCCTCGGGGCTGCACCTTGCGGTGATTGCTCGGCGCCCGAGTTGACGCGTAGCATCGCCCATTGGCGCAGCGAGCTAGCCGTCATTTGCTTCAAGAACGGGTTCGCGGCGATCGCTTCCGGGCGCAGCAGCTCAGGCGCCGGGCGGGCAGGCCCAGCACTGAGCACGCTGACCGCGCCCTGCGGCCCGATCGCATGGGCCAGGGACAACTCTGCCGCGCTTGCCGGCAGGCCGACGCTGCGGAGCGCCGCGGCATTGGCCTGCGCGTAACGGTTCGTCAGGTCCTCGGCGAGCGGCTTGATGTCCCGCAACGCGAGGATCTGTTCGCGGGTCATCGTCTGGGCGACCTGTGGATAGGCTCGCCCAAACATTTCGAGCCAGGTTCCAGACAAAAATTGCCCGTATCCCGCAGCGCTCGACAACGGATTGCGGCCCGCCCCGCCCTCCGCGGTGATGATGCGCGCGCCGAGATCGCCGAGACCATCGGCACCGATGGGCTCGAGCGCCCGGGTTTGCGAAGCCGCAATCGAAATGCCAAACAGGCCAAACAGAGTCATCGCGATCACCGCCGCGCCCAGAACGCGCGTCGGGCCATGCGCTTTCATCCCCTAACCCCCTCAGACCTGCTCGACGCGGCTTGCGGTCACGCCGGAATGCCGTCGAGCTCCCCGCCGGCATTCTGCATCGACTTAGGTCGTCAGCGAAAGCCGTATTGTGCGATCAGCTCGCCTACCATTCGATCGAGGGCAAAGCGGGAAGCAACGAAACCCGGCCCCGTCGAGCGGGTAAGCTCGCGCCAGGCGCGGTCGCTCGCCAATCGAAGCACCGCATCTGCGAGCGCTTCGGGATCGGCGCGCGGAACGAGAATGCCGGTCTCTCCCGGCAGAAAGGCTTCGGCGACGCCACCGGCCGTGCAGGCGACAACCGGCCTGCCCGCCCACTGCGCCTCGATCGCCGTGTTCGGGGTGCCCTCGGCTTCGGAGGTCAGAAGAAATACATCCATCGCACCGAGCGCGGCCAGAGCGTTGCCGCTCAGCCCCGGGAGGATCACGCGCCCCTCCAAGCCGAGTGCAGCAATCCGCGCCCCGATTTCCGCCCGCATGGGCCCCGCCCCGTAAAGCACGAAAATCACATCCGTGCGCCGAGCGAGAATGGCGGCAGCCGTGTCGAGCCATAGAAACGGCCGCTTTTCGGGCGAGAACCGGAACATGGACCCGACCAGCAGCGCCTCATCCGGCGCCCCGATGCGCCGCCGTTCGGCGAGCGCCGCGTTGCGATCCGGCGTCGGCAGATCGACGGCATTGTAGACGACACCGATCCGCTCGGCCTCCACTCCGAGCCAGTCTGCATAATCCTGCGCACCGGCAAGGCTGTTGTTGAGCAACACCACCCCGGGCTGGGACAGGAGCGCCCGGTAAGCCGCCCGCATTGCCGGTTCGTGGAAGAAGAAGCGACTGGGGTTGAGGTTCCGGCCGGACAGCACGATCCGCGGTACCCCGGCCAGAACCGCCGCGATACCGGCGCGGATGTTGGACCAGTCGAGCCATGCATGGACGACGGCCGGGCGCAGTGAAACCAGCTCGCGCCAGAGATCCGCGGCATCGCAAACCAGGGCGGTGGGGAGCCCCACGGCCGCCGCGAGCAGCCCTGCCGGCAGCGGCGCGTATAACGGCGACGGGCGGCAGATCTGCCGGGCGGCAACGCCGGCGGCAGCGAGCTGCGGGGCGAAAAAATCGTATGCCTCGGGCTGCCCCGGCGCGAGATGCGCGCACAGCACCGTGATGTCCCGGATACCGCGCCGCGCCAGGCCCCGGACGGCGTTAGTGAGCTGCCGCTCGGCCCCGCCCGGCTGCAAGCTGCCGCATACCATTACCAGTCTTTCGGGCACCGGCGAGACCGGCTCGGCCGCCCGGAACAGCGAGTTTGAGCGTCGTCTCGCAGGCTCGTTCGTCGTCCGGAGTGAGCGCGCATCGATGACCCGTTCGCGCGCACCCGCCCGATGATCCGCTGCGCGAGCGGCCAAAGAAGGCGCCGCTCGCGCATTGCCAATGCCAGGTTGCGCGCGCCAACCCAGGCGGCGGCCTTCAAGCGCTGTGACACCGTCGTCACCCGAGCTTTAACCGGCACGCAAGTACTGCACCGCTTCGTCGCGGCGGAACAGGTAGAGGAGAGTGCGCAGGGCCTGGCCGCGCTCGCTTTCGAGGTGGGGGTCGCGTTCGAGCACGAGGCGGGCGTCGTCATGGGCGATCGCGACCAGTCCCTCGTGGATCGCCAGGTCGGCCAGGCGCAGGGTCGGAAGGCCGCTCTGCCGGGTGCCCAGACACCTCGCCGGCGCCGCGCAATCGCAGATCCTCCTCGGCAATGCGGAACCCGTCCTCGGTCTCGCGCAGGATGCTGAGACGCCGCTTCGCGACCTCGCCGAGCGGCGAAGCGTACAGCAATAGGCAGGTAGAGGGTTTGTCGCCACGCCCGATGCGGCCGCGCAGCTGGTGCAATTGCGCGAGACCGAAACGCTCCGCATGCTCGATGACCATGACGGTAGCGTCCGGAACATCGACCCCGACCTCGATTACCGTGGTGGCGACCAAGACATCGAGCTCGGCACCTGCGAAACCGGCCATCGCACGGTCCTTGTCGGCCGGCTTCATTCGGCCGTGCACGACGCCGACCCGGCCGGGAAAGAGCGGCGCCAACGCCTTGTATCGCTCCTCGACGGCGGCGAGATCGGCGGTCTCGCTCTCCTCGACCATCGGGCAGATCCAATAGACCTTGGCCTTGCGCGCCAGGGCACGGCCGACCGCTGCCACCACGTCCTCGATGCGTTCGAGCGCCACCGTCCGCGTATCGACCGGATGCCGTCCCGGCGGCTTTTCCGTGAGGCGCGAGACGTCGAGATCGCCATAAGCGGTCATCATCAGGGTGCGCGGGATCGGGGTCGCGCTCATCAGCAGGGTGTCGGCGTCGCGGCCCTTCGCGTAGAGGCCGAGGCGCTGCTCGACGCCGAAGCGGTGCTGCTCGTCGATGACGACTAGAGCCAGATCGCGAAACTCGACATCCGGCTGTAAGAGGGCGTGCGTGCCGACGACGGCCGGCGTCAGGCCCGAGGCGAGGCTCGCCAGCATCGAGGCGCGGGCCCGCCCTTTTTCGCGCCCGGTCAGAAACCCGATCTCGACGCGGGCCGCCGCGGCATGGCGCTGCAATGTCGCATGATGCTGGCGGGCGAGGATCTCGGTCGGCGCCATCAGCGCCGCCTGGCCGCCGCCTTCGATCGCGCTCAGCATTGCGATCAGCGCGACGACCGTCTTGCCGCTGCCTACGTCGCCCTGTAAGAGCCGCACCATGCGCCGGGGCTGCGCCATTTCCGCCGCGATCTCGGCCAAAGCGAGGCGCTGCGCGCCGGTCAGCGCAAAGCCGAGCGCTCCTTCGACCGGGCGGGTCAAGACGCCCGTGCCGACAATCGCCCGCCCCTTTTGCCGATGGCGCCGGGCGCGGACCAGCGCCACCGCGAGCTGGCTCGCAAGGATCTCGTCATAGGCGAGCCGCTCGCGCGCCGGGGTGGTCGGCGAAAGATCAGCCTCGGTTTCCGGCGCATGCGCCTGGCGGACCGCGTCGCCCCAGGCGGGCCAGCCGCGCCGTTCGCGCAACGCCGGGTCGATCCATTCCGGTAATGCCGGGAGGCGGTCGAGCGCCTGCCCCACCGCCTTCTGCACGACGCGCGGCGACAGGCCCGCGGTCAGCGGATAGACCGGCTCGATCGGCTTCAGGCGGTCGAGCTCGTCGGGCCGCAACACGAGATCCGGGTGGGCCATCTGCGGCATGCTGCCGTAGAACTCGACGCGGCCGCTGACGACGCGCTCGGCGCCGATCGGCAAAAGCCGCGCAAGCTGGTCGCCCTTCACGTTGAAATAGACCAGCGTCAACGTGCCGGTATTGTCGGTGCAGAGCACCCGATACGGGCGTCGTCCGTAGCCGGGCTGGTGCGCCTCGACGCGCACCGCGATTGTCGCGACGCGGTCGGGTTCCAGCGCGCGAATCGGCGGCGAGGCGCGCCGGTCGATAATGCCGCTCGGCAGATGCCAGACGAGGTCGAGGACGAGCGGGCCGGCAAGACGCTCGAACAGCTTCGCTATCTGAGAGCCGATGCCGGGAACCGCGGTTACCGGCGCAAACAATTTGTCGAGGATGGCGGGACGCACAAACGATATCTATATCCGCGCAAGGGGTACCGCCAAGGGCACACCCAAGGGGACGCCACGTGACCTCACCATCAGAAATTCGCCGCAAGCGGCTGTTGTTCCGTTCCTGGCATCGCGGGACGCGGGAGAGCGACCTGATCCTCGGCCGCTTCGCCGATGCTTATCTCGCCAGGTTTGACGACGCGCAGCTCGACTATTACGAGGCGCTGCTCGACTGCGCCGACGCCGACATCTTCGATTGGGTCTGCGGCCGCATCGCGCCGCCCCCCGAGCACGACCACGACGTAACCAGGTTGCTCCTGTCTTTCAGCATCGCCAACCCTCACCCACCCAGCCCCGAGGGCTGGGTCCCCCCTCTCCCGCGGTGCGGGAGAGGGGATTGAAAACGTGCGCCTCACCGCCCCTCTCCCGCACCGCGGGAGAGGGTGCCGAGCGGAGCGAGGCGGGTGAGGGTGGCCCCGGTCGGATAACCGCTCTCGCCGTTTCGCTCGCGCAACGGCTGCGCGCCGTCACCTTGTTCGGCGCGCCGGATGGGTACGACGCAGCGGCGATCGGCAGCCTCGTTAAGGGGCAGTGGCTGCATGTCTGCCGCGACGACGGGCGGATGGCGCGGTTTGCCGCGGCGCTGGCGTTTTTTCATCCCGAGATCGAAGCGTTGACCTTCCCGGCCTGGGACTGCCTGCCCTACGACCGGGTCTCGCCAAACGGCGAAATCGTCAGCCGGCGGATCGACACCTTGACGCGGCTCGCGACCGCCCCGCCCGACAAGCTGGTCGTGCTGACCACGGTCAACGCGCTGGTCCAGCGCGTGCCGCCGCGCCAGCTCTTCGACGGCCGGGTCCTGACGTTGCGGACCGGCGGCCGCGTCGGGCTCGACCGGCTGCAGAGCTTTTTTCTCAATAATGGCTATATTCGCACCGATACGGTGCGCGAATCCGGCGAGTTCGCGATCCGCGGCGGCATTGTCGACCTCTTCCCCGCCGGGGCGGCAGAGCCGCTGCGCCTCGACTTCTTTGGCGACACACTCGAATCGGTTCGCAGCTTCGATCCGCTGAGCCAACGGTCAACCGGGAAGCTCGACGAGGCGGTATTGCGTCCGGTCAGCGAGGTGTTGCTCGACGACGATACGGTGCGCCGTTTTCGCTCGCGCTACCGCGAGCAGTTCGGCGCGACCGGCACCGACGACCCGCTCTACGAATCGGTCAGCGCCGGGCGGCGCTATCCCGGCATGGAGCATTGGCTGCCGCTTTATTACGAGCGGCTGGAAACCTTATTCGACTATCTGCCCGGCGCCGGGATCTCGCTCGATTACCAGGCGGAGGAGGTGCGCGGCCACCGGCTCGAAGCGATCGGCGATTCCTACGCGGCGCGCCACAACGTCACCCCCGCGGC
Organism: uncultured Alphaproteobacteria bacterium; assembly: GCA_963812675.1. Taxonomy (GTDB): domain Bacteria; phylum Pseudomonadota; class Alphaproteobacteria; order ATCC43930; family CGMCC-115725; genus AP-15. Next base: position 51,356 of record CAWEWR010000013.1, read on the forward strand.
GCGCGCCGGTGCGCCGATCTATCGCCCGATCCGCCCCGACCAGCTCTACCTCGACCGCCGCGAGTGGCCGGCGGCATTGCATGACCGGCCCGTCGTGCAGCTGTCGCCGTTCGCAGCGGATTCGAGCGACGGGGAGGCCTTCGATGCCGGCGCCCGATCAGCGCGCAGCTTCGCAGCCGAGCGCGCCGACCCGAACATCGTGCTGTTCGAGGCAGTCCGCGATTACCTCGAAGCCGAGCGCCATTCCGGCCGCAAGGCCGTGGTCGCCGCGTTCAGTCTGGGCTCGGCTGATCGTCTCCTGACCGTGTTGCGCGAGCGCGGCGTTTCCGACCTGCGCCGCATCGCAGATGGCCGCGAGCTCGAAACATTACCGGGCTCGGCGGTCGGGCTAGCCGTATTGCCCGTCGAGCAGGGCTTCGCGACCGATGACTTAGTCCTGCTCGGCGAGCAGGACATCCTCGGCGACCGGCTCGCGCGCACTTCGCGCCGCCGGCGCAGCCTCGACCAGTTCATCACCGAGGCGACGGCGCTGACACCGGGCGATCTCGTCGTCCATGACGATCACGGCATCGGCCGCTACGAGGCGCTGGAGACGATCGACGTCGCCGGCGCGCCGCATGATTGCGTGCGCGTGCTCTATGCCGGCGACGATAAGCTCTTCGTGCCGGTCGAGAACATCGAAGTCTTGTCGCGCTTCGGCTCGGAAGATGCCGGCGTGCAGCTCGACCGCCTCGGCGGGGTCGCCTGGCAGTCGCGCAAGGCGCGGGTCAAGAAGCGCATCCGCGACATCGCCGGCGAATTGATCCGGGTTGCTGCCGAGCGGCAGCTGCATCCGGGCGACGTCGTGCAGCCGCCCGAGGGGATCTACGAGGAATTCGCCGCCTGCTTCCCTTATCCCGAGACCGAGGACCAACTGAACGCGATCGCCGACACCTTCGCCGACATGGCCTCGGGTAAGCCCATGGACCGGCTGATCTGCGGCGATGTCGGGTTTGGCAAGACCGAGGTGGCGTTGCGCGCGGCCTTCATCGCGGCAATGGCCGGCTCGCAGGTCGCGATCGTAGTGCCGACGACGTTATTGTCGCGGCAGCACTACCGTAGCTTCACCGAGCGCTTCGCCGGGCTGCCATTGCGGATTGCCCAGTTGTCGCGGCTGGTGCCCGCCAAAGTGGCGCGCGAGGCCAAGAAGGAGCTCGCCGACGGACGGCTCGATATCGTGATCGGCACGCACGCCTTGCTCGCCAAGGACGTCCGGTTCGCCCATCTGGGGTTGCTGATCGTCGACGAGGAACAGCATTTCGGCGTTGCGCAAAAAGAGAAGCTGAAACAATTGAAGGCCGATGTGCATGTGCTGACGCTGACTGCGACACCGATCCCGCGCACTCTGCAGTTAGCATTGTCGGGGGTGCGCGAGATGAGCCTCATCGCGACGCCGCCGGTCGATCGCCTGGCGGTGCGAACTTTCGTGATGCCGTACGATCCGGTGACGATCCGCGAAGCGATCATGCGCGAGCGCGACCGCGGCGGTCAGATCTTCTATGTCGTGCCGCGGATCGCCGATCTCGACGATGTGCGCGAGCGGCTGCGCGAGAGCGTGCCCGAGATCAAATACGCGGTCGCGCACGGGCGCATGGCGCCCTCCGAGCTCGAAGACGTGATGTCCGCGTTCGACGAGCGCGCATTCGATCTGCTGCTGTCGACCAATATCATCGAGAGCGGGCTCGACATCCCGTCGGCCAATACGATGGTGGTGCACCGCGCCGACATGTTCGGACTGGCGCAGCTCTACCAGCTGCGCGGCCGCATCGGGCGCAGCAAATTGCGCGGCTACGCCTATCTGACCCTGCCGGAGAAGAAGAAACTCGCCCCGACGGCGCAGCGCCGGCTCGAAGTCATGCAGACCCTGGACACGTTGGGCGCCGGGTTTCAGCTGGCAAGCCACGACCTCGATATCCGCGGCGCCGGCAATCTCTTGGGCGACGAGCAATCCGGGCACATCCGCGAGGTCGGCATCGAGCTCTACCAGCACATGCTCGAAGAGGCGGTCGCCGCAGCCCGCACTGACGGCAGCGAGGAGGCGGCCCGTGAGGATTGGAGCCCCCAGATCACGATCGGCACGCCGGTGCTCATCCCGGAAAGTTATGTCCCCGATCTCGGCGTGCAACTCGGCCTCTACCGCCGCATTGCCGGGCTCACCGACCGCCGCGAGATCGACGGCTTCGCCGCCGAGCTGATCGACCGCTTCGGGACGCTCCCAGCCGAAGTCGAGAACCTACTCGAGATCATCGCGATCAAGCGCTATTGCCGCGAAGCCGGCATCGAAAAACTCGAAGCCGGCCCAAAGGGCGCGGTCATCTCATTGCGCGACAACCGTTTCGCCAACCCCGCGGGCCTCGTCGACCTGATCCAGCGCAACACCGGCACCCTAAAGCTCCGCCCGGACCAGAAGATCCTCTATCAGCGCAACTGGGACGACGCCAAAGCCCGCCTCACCGGCGCCGCCAAACTGGTGCAAGCCCTCGCCAAAATCGCCCGCGCCTGGACGCCGGAAGCCGAAACCCAATTACCGAATCCTGGCCCCACGTTGGCTCAGCCGAGAGTAGCGCGGAGGGCTTGAGAAAGACAAAGCAAGGTCGAGGGGTATGAGTATGAGCACCTGACGCGATTCCGGATTGTGGTTAATCACGCGCGCTGAGCCCGGTACCAGTCGAGGATCTCCTCGCCGGTCCAGAACAGCACGTCGCGATAGGCGCGGATGTGGGCGAGGGCCGCGCGGAAGTATTTCAGCCGGTGCGGCGCGCCCATGATGTAGGGGTGCACCACCAGCGCCATGATTCGGGCCGAGCGCGCTGCGTCACGGTAGAGCTGTTCGAACTGGTCGACCGCCCGGTCATAATATTCGCTGGCTTTGTGATGCTGGATCAGCATCATCGCGACATCGTTGCATTCCTGCGTGTACGGGATACCGACAATCGGCCTGGTCCGGGTCTTCAGCAAAACGGGCTGATCGTCGAGCACCCAGTCACAGACATATTCATAGCCTTCTTCGACCAACAGGTCGGGGGTTTCCCAGGTCTCGGTGAGGCCGGGGCCAAGCCAGCCGCGCGGGTTCTTGCCGGTGAAATCGCGGATCGCCGCGGCGGTCTTGCGGATATCGTCGCGCTCGTCGGCAACCTTTTGCATGCTCTTCTGCGTGAAGCCGTGGCCGATGAATTCCCAACCGCGCTCCAGCGCGGCGCGGGCAATCGGCTCGTACCGCCCGATTGCCGATCCGTTTACCGCGAGCACGGCGCGGATCCGATGCTCGTCGATCGCCTCGAGCATGCGCCAGAAGCCGACCCGGTTGCCGTATTCGTGCCACGCCCAGTTCGGGATGTCCGGCATCGGCGCCCCGCCGGCCGGCGGGGTCAGCACCGTCCGCGGCATTGGTTGCGCGGGGTCCCATTCTTCGACATTGACGATGACCCAGATCGCGAGCCGTGCCCCATCGGGCAGCGAAAGCTTTGGCCGCTGCGAAATGGCCGAAAAGTCGAGACGTTCGGTCGGCAGCATCACTGGTTTCCTCTCGCGGTCATGTACCAATCGAGGATCTCGGCGCCGTTCCAGTGCAATACGCCGGCAAAACGGTTGATGTGGTCGTAGACGGCTTCGAGGTATTTGATGCGGTGCGGCTGGCCGCTGATGTAGGGGTGGATCGCGATAGCCATGACCTTCGCGCGCTCGGCGCCCTCGCGGTAGAGCCGCTCGAAGCTGTCGATGCAGCGCTGCGTGAAATAGGCAAACTCATGGTGCTGAACGAGCATCATCGGGATGTCGTTGAGCTCGACTGAATAGGGCAAGGTGACGAGCGGGCCGTGCGCGGTGCGGATTTCCGTCGGCTCGTCGTCATAGACCCAATCGCCGATGTATTTGACGCCCGCCGCGGCGAGCAGGTCCGGCGTGTCCTCGGTCTCGGTCAAGCCCGGCCCGAGCCAGCCGACCGGCCGCCTCCCGGCGAACCGCTCGAGCATGCCGAGCGATTGATTGATCATCGCGAACTGGTCGTCGACCTGGTGGATCGGCATCTGCTCCCAGGCGTGGCCCATGAACTCCCAGCCGGCGTCGCGCGCCGCCCGCGCGACCCGCTCGTATTCCTCGCAAACCCGCGCATTGATCGACAGGGTCGGGCGGATCGCGAGCCGCGCGCGAACAGCTCGAAAAAGCGCCACACGCCGACCCGCATTCCGTATTCGTGCCAGGCCCAGTTCGGCACGTCCGGCAGCAATAGCTGGCCGGTCGGCGCCGGCAATACCTGCCGCGCCATCGGCCGCGCGATGTCCCAGAATTCGAGGTTGACGATGGTCCAAAGGACGAGCCGGGCGCGGTTTGGCAAGAGCAGCGGCGGCCGATCGACGATCGCCGAATAGGCGCAGCGTTCACGCGGGATCATGATGACCTCCCGATCGTTATCAATCGAAGCATAATCCTTTTGGGTGGCGCGGCGATTGGCCACCCGGTGCGATCCTGCAAACCAGCGCTGCAAAGTCTACATTCCAGAAATGCAGCACGCGGCTTCACCTTCGGACGCAGCGGCCGCAGGCGGGAAAGGCGGGCCAGAACAGGGGAGCCGATGAGAGCACAAAATTTCCGCGGCAACGTCTTTGTCGCGAATTTGCCGCCGGAGATCTCCGACGAGCAATTGGCCGAGGCTTTTGACGCTTTCGGGATTGTCTTGAGCGCTACGGTGGCCCACGATCCAGAAACCGGAAAACGGCTGCGCTACGGGTTTGTCGACATCGCGACCGAGCGCGCAGCAAAGCTCGCGGTTGCATCGATGAACGGCGCAGCAATCGACGGATACAACCTCGATGTGCGGATCAGCGAGCGTCCGGCGACTGCCAAAAAGCCGCGGGCCGCCGCTCCCCGAACCGCCGGTGTGCCGCAACGCTCGCCGCGCCGCGTGATGCCGCCGCCCGATGATGATGGCGACGAAAGGCCGGGCGCCTTCACTCCGCGCCCGCAACCGAGAAAGCAGCCGACATTTCAGGTGGAGCGTCGCGCGCTGCCGCGCCGGTCCGGTTAGCCCGACCACCCTCAACGCACCCCGAGGGCACCGGCATTCGGCTCGCCGTTCAGCCAGCGCTATTGGTTGGACCAGCTAATCGGCGCGTAATGGCCGTTCTTGCCGGAATTGTCCCAGCGCATTCCGTGATCCGTAAAGGTGCTGCCCGGCCCGCCGAGCGCGAGCGCCAGCTTGTCGGGCGCGACCGGATGGCCGGTTGCCGCCCAGATTTCCTCGTTCTCGCGCAGGCTCGGCAGCGGCGCGACCGACATATTCATGACCCCCGGAATCTCGGCCGAGCGTGTCTTACCGGTAATCTGGTAGATTATCGGCACCTTTTGTACGCCGAGATTGGTAGCGATCAGCGGGGCGAAGGCCGCCATCGGTCCGCCCTCCGCACCGCCGAAGACGGCCCCCAGCGCCGCTGTCTGCTCGTCGTTGGCGCGCTCGTCGATGTAGATGGCAATCGTCCAGTTGCCGTCCGCCATCGGCCCGGGAGTGTGCGCGATCAGTGCGAGGTTGAGCCCGTCGAGCGCCAGCGTGCCGTAGCTGCCCTTATCGACGTGAAAGGCGAGCGCGACGTCGCATACTCCCTCGGTCGGGCGCGAGGTCAGCGGCGGCGCCGGCGAAATCAGGCACGGACAGACGACGCTGCAGTTGCAGTTTTCAAAATAATCTCCCGAAAGCTGCCAATTTGTAGCCATGCGCTCTCCCGCCACGAGGTCAAGCCAGAAACATAAGGTAGAACCCGAACCCCAGCATCGCAACGCCGCCGGCGCGCGCAATCCACTGTCCGGCCGGAAACAGCTTTTCGACGAAGACGAAGACGGTGATCGCGGCCATCCATACGAGGCTCATGATGCCGGCCGCGAATAAGAGCGCCATCAAAAACCAGCAGCAGCCGAGACAATAAAGCCCGTGCTCCACCCCCATCCGCATTGCGCCCGCGGCACCGTCCCGCCAATGGTTGAGGACGAAATCGAAGGGCGAGCGGCAATGCGTCAGGCAGACCGATTTCAATGGCGTGAGCTGATATATGCCGGCGGCAATGACGACGACGGCGCTCAATACTGGGACGAGCCTTCCCGTCGCGGGCGCAATCAGCGCGGCGCGTTCGAGGCCCCAATCCGCGAAGGTCGCAAAGACGCCGAACAGTCCCCAGGCGATCAGATAACCCGAGGTGAACACCATCGTCGGAACAAAAGATTGCCCGCGCTGGCGCTTGTGGCGGTTGATCGACGCAAAGATCAGGATCATCGGTGCGGCGCTGGGCAGCATCATGCCCGGCATCATCGCCCACCAGATCGCCATGTTCAGGGCGAAATCGCTGGCGGTCCAAGGTGTGAATATGGCTGGCATGGCGATGTCCGCCATCCCCTCCATCGCACCCATTTGCCGATAGACGTAGAGCCAGGAGAGCGCGGTCACCGCGGCGAGAGCCAACCAGATCACAACGCGGTCGAGCAGCAGCACCGCGACGGAGTTGCCGCGGTTCGCCAAACTGGCGGCAGGCGGGCTAGTCAGCGCTCAGGCCGCCCAGCTGAAGGGCGCGAAATGGCCGTTATTGCCTTTCCCCTGGAGATCGAGGTCGAGGCCAAAGCCGTGCACATGGATCTCTTTCGCGCGCGCCAGGGCTAGGCGGCGGCCTGCAGGGTGCGCCGTGTTGTCGATGTAGAAGGGCTCGCCGCTGCGGTTGCGCGAGGCGACGCCTTCGATTTCGAAAGACAAAACGTCGGGGATCACCGTCGAGCGCTTCAGCCCTGCCAGATCGAACCCAATGGGCTTGTAGGCGATGCCGCGGAAATCGCTGACCAGGTTTTCGCGAATGAAGGCGGGCGGGCCGCCCGCCTGCCCGCCGACGATCGCAGCGAGCGCTCGGCGTTGCGCGTCATCCGCGCGCTCGTCGACAACGCCGGCGAAGACCCAGTTGCCGTCGGCCATGACTTTGCCCGAGCGGATCACCAGTGCGAACTTCAACCCGTCGAGCGCGATATCTCCGCAGCTTCCGGCATCGATGCGAAACACCAGCCCCGCCGTACAGTGGTCGTACGTCACCGGCGCCTGCGGGTTCGTGTAGATGCACGGGCACAGGTAATCGCAATTGCAGCTCTCCATATACTCGCCGCGCATCGTCCATTTCTGCTCTGCCATGATGCCGCCCTCGACTGAGGTGTTATCCGATCAATAACCCGCCACACCGGCGAAGGCCGGTGCCCATTTCGGAGATGGGTCCCGGCCTGCGCCGGGATGGCGAAAGGGATCAAGCTATTTGCCGCCTCTTTTCCAAAATGCGCTGGTGGAGGTTGTGCACGATCATCCCGGTCAGCCTTTCGTCATGGATGAAGAGACGCTGGCCGATGGGGTAGGGGTCCTGTCTGGTGACCTCGAGCGGCTCTTTCAGGATCTCGTCGGGGCTGAGGCCGCGGTCGACGAACCGCTCGATATACCCGACCCAGTTCTCGACGATCTGGCCCTGCTCCTTCAGGTAGGCCTTGGTGCAGGGCTCGCCGTGCCCGGGGATGATCGTCTCGACGTCCAGCGCCTCGATACTCTGCAATGCCGCGAGCCACTCCCACGGGTCGCATTCCTGCAGCCAGCTGCGGCATTTGTGGAAAACGTTGTCGCCGGTGAACACGACCCCTTCTTCCGGCACATGGACCGAGGTCTGTGGCGCCGTGTGGCCGGGCATATGGATGATGTTGAAGGTGTGATTGCCGACATGCAAGGTCAGCGCGTCGGTAAAGGTCAGGGTCGGCGGGTTCGCCGCCGGGTAGTCCGGATGCCCGACCAGGAAGACGCTGTCGGGGTCGGTTTCCTTGAAGCGCTCGCGTTTCTCCTCGAGCGACCCGAACGCGTAGAGGTAGCGCTCGAAGCATTCCTGCAACTTGACCTGCCCGACGACCTTGATGTTCGTGAAATAAGCGTTGCCCGAGATGTGGTCGCCATGCGGCTCGGTGTTGATCAGATAACGGATCGGCGCCTTGTCCTCCATGCGCTCGCGCCAGCGCACCGCGTCGATCGGCTGCTGCGGCGAGTCGATCATGACATAGCCGTCGCTGGTCTCGACAAAGCTCGGGTTGCAGCCGGCGAAATAGACTTCGGTAAACGAGTGTGGTCCGACCCTGCGCATCGCCCTCTCCTCTCTGGTGACTATTCCGCGGCCACCGGCACCGGCGTGTGGCGGAACCCGACCCGGGCGCCGCCGGCGCACAGCAGGCTCAATAGCAGCAGCGTGGCGACGACCACCAGCACGAGTTCGGGCCGTCCGGCATCGATGATCATCCCGTAGGGCACCGGCATAATCGCGCCGCCCAAGGACATGCCGGAGCTGACGAAGCCGAACACCTTGCCGATCTGTCCGGGCGGCGCCGCATCCTTGACCATCACATCGCGGGGCGTACGGCTCGCCCCGGTCATGATGCCAGCGACGAAAAGAACGCCGATGGTCGGCAGGTCGGCGAGCGCGACGACGTCGATCAGCAACAACAACATCGCGGCGCCGACGGTCAGGACCACGACGAACGGCAGATGCCGGTCGGTGCGGTCGGCGACCCAGCCGCCGACCAGCACGCCGCCGATCATGCCGACCATGTAGCCGGTCAAGGCCGAAGAGGCTGCCTCGATCGCCAGGCCGTGCACCTGGTGGAGGATCGTGATAAGCCAGGATTGGATGCCCGCCCCGGCCATCGACGACACCATGAAGAATGCGAAGAACATCAGAACCGAGCGGCTCAGCAGAAGCCCCGTACCGGAAGCCGGCGCTGCCGCGCGGCGGCGCGGCTGCCGCGCCTGATCGGTGAGGATGCGGCTCTGCCATAGGATCGCCGCCACGACGGGAAGGCCCAGAAGACCGATGAACAGCAGCGCGCCGCGCCAACCGAGCAGCAGCATCAGCGCGGCCGTGGCCGGTGGGGCGGCGGCAAAGCCAACATGACCGGTAAAGGTGTGAAAGGCGAAGGACCGTCCTAATTTCGCCCGATCGACCGAGCCGCTGAGGATCGCGTAATCCGCCGGGTGGAAGACCGAGTTGCCGACCCCCGACAAAAATGCCAACCCGACCACCTGCCAATAGGCGGTGGCGAGCCCCATCGCCGCGATCGACAAGGTCATCAACAGGGTCCCGCCGATCAGGAACCGCCGCGCGCCGTAGCGGTCGACGACAAACCCCATCGGGGTCTGCATCACCGCCGCCGCGCCCGCCATGACCGCCATCGCCAGCCCGAGCTCGGCGAACGATACATCGAACGCCTGCTGCCAGGCGATAAAGAGCGGCGGGAGGCAGAGCTGATAGAAATGCGACAGAAAATGCCCGGCGCCGAGCAGCGCGTTGACCCGGGCATCGCGACCGAGGGCGAACCGATAAATCATCCGGCCATGTTGCTATAAAAAGCGGCACCCGGTCGAGCACAGAAACCGCCCGTCAGCTTTTTCGCCCTATTCTTGCTGCATCGGATAGGGTGCCCAGGTCCGGCACCGAGATGGGAGGCTTCATCAATGCGAAATGCGTTCGGTGTGCGACGGCTGGCTACCCTCGGCTTGGCGCTCGTCCCGAGCACTGCGGTCGCAACCGGCCCGTTTGACGGGTCATGGACTGTGGTGGTGGCCTGCGCTCAGGCACCAGATGGAGCTAAGGCATACCGCTGGCAATTCACTGCCCAGGTGCGGGAGGGCTCGGTTCTGGGTCAATACAACCAACCCGGCAACATCCCTTCGGGAACGCTGCGCGGGCAAATCGGGCCCACCGGCGTTGCGCATTTGACGATGGAGGGTCTAACGGGCGATCCCGATTACAGCCTCAGTCGCGTGCTTGCCGGCTCCCCAATTCACTATACAGCGACCGCACAGTTTACAACTCGCTCCGGTACGGGAACTCGGGACCAGTCGCGCCACTGCGACTTCTCATTTTCCAAAATTTGAAGCGATCTCCGGTTTTCACACTCCCGACAGCCGGCGTGGGGCGCCCGGGGTCGCTTGACTAGCACCTTACGCGGTCCTACGGTTCGAACCTGACGAATTGGGTCATTTTGGCGCAGCGGGCCGAACGCACTCGGCGGCAACGGAGGAGGTCTGTAATGGCGGAGTACAAGCTGATCTCGGCGGATTCTCACATCGTCGAACCGCCGGACATGTATACCGGGCGCATCGAGCCGAGGTACCGCGACCGGGCGCCCAAGATGGAGCGCCGCAAGACCCCGACCGGGCGGGAATACGACGCCTGGGTGCTCGACGGCATGCAGGTCGGTACCCTCGGGGCGGTCATGCAGGCCGGGCAGCGCTTCGAGGACCCCTCGCAGATCGATTTCCTCGGTGTCTGGGAGGATGTCCGCAAGGGCGGCTACGATGCCCATGCGATGATCCGCGAGAATGAAGAGGACGGCGTCTGGGGATCGTGCCTGCAGCCCAGCCAGGGCCTTTTCTGGTACCGCATCCCGGACAGCGAGCTCTTGACCGAGATCTGCCGCGTCTACAACGACTGGATCGCCGATTTCTGCAAGCCGTATCCCGAGCGCCTCAAAGGGATCGGGATGCTCAATGTCGACGATGTCAACGTGGGCTGCCTGGAGCTCGAGCGGTGCAAGAAACTCGGCCTCGTCGGGGCCTTTATCCCGGTCTCGCCATTGCCGGACAAGCCCTACAGTCATCCGATCTACGACCGCCTGTGGGGGACCGCGCAGGATCTGGCGATGCCTCTGCTGCTGCACATCGCGACCCCGCGCCACGGCGTCCCCGGCAACGAATTCACGATGAACGTTGCCGAGATGACCGGCGCCGGCCGCTCCACGACCGATTACTGGGTGCGCTACTCCCTTTCGTCGATGGTATTTGCCGGCGTGTTCGACCGTTATCCGCGACTGAAGGCCGGCTCGGTCGAGCATGAGACCGCGTGGATCCCGCACTGGCTGCAACAGATGGATTTCACGTATCGTGAGCGGCCGGTATTCACCAAGGGCTGGAAGTCGCGCGAAGGCCTGCTGCCGAGCGATTACTGGAAGCGTAACATGTTCGTCGAGTTCATGGAAGACGAGCTCGGCGTGCAAATGCGCGACAGGATCGGCGTCGAGACAATGCTGTGGGGCAGCGACTTCCCGCACGCCGAATCGACCTGGCCGAAATCTCAGGATTTCCTTGGCCGCATCTTTAAGGGTGTTCCCGAGGCGGACCGGCGCGCGATCACCTCGGACAATGCGGCGAAGATGTTCGGGTTCCGGCCGAATTAGCAAAGCCCCTCACCCCGACCCTCTCTCCGCGTCGCGCCCCGCAAGCGGGGAGAGGGAAGAATTGGGTGCGCCATGGCCGATGAGTTTGTCGCCGTCGCCAAGACCACTGATCTGCTGCCCGGGCAAATGAAATGGGTAGCAGTCAATGGCGAAAGGCGAGTGTTGGCCAATGTGGAAGGCACATTCTACGCGATAAGCGATGTTTGCGGACATCGGAACGCGCCGCTTTCGCGAGGTAAGCTGCAGGGATACTTGATCGAATGCCCGCTCCACTTCGCGCAATTCGATGTGCGCACCGGCGAACTGGTGAATGGGCCCGTGTCGACTGGGGTTGCTGTCTATCAGGTCCGGGTCGAGGAGGAGACGGTGTACATCAAGCCATAAAGCTGCCTTACAGAGCCGCGGCGGCGCGGGCGACCCGCTCGGCGCGGTCGCGCTGGCGTGGTTCGGCACGAGCGAGGACGGCCTCGAGAACCGCCGGGTCCGCCCGCTCCGGCGAACCCGATGCGAAGGGTGGCTTCGGGTCGTATTCGATGCCGAGCTGGATCGCTTCCGCCGCCGCTCTGCCCGCGATCTCGGCGGCTACGGTCAGCGCCACGTCGATGCCGGCAGTGACGCCGCCGCCGGTGAAGAATTTGCCGTCGACGACGACCCGTTGCGCGACCGGCTCGGCGGCGAAGGAGCGCAACAGGTCGCGCGACATCCAATGGGTCGCCGCGCGCCGTCCCCGCAACAATCCGGCAGCGCCGAGCACCAAGGAGCCGGTGCAGACCCCGACGACATAGCGCGCCTCCGCTGCAGCGCGGCGCAGGAAATCGAGAACCTCGGAATCCTCGAGCAACGGATTGATCCCCGCGCCACCCGGAACGAGGATGAGATCGAGGGGTGCGGAGGACGCCAGGGTCGCCATCGGCAGGATCGTCAGGCCATGCTCGGACCGCACCGGATCCAGGCTCTTCCACAACAAGAGGGTCTCCGCGCCGGGCAACCGGGCGAGAACCTCGTAGGGGCCAGTCAGGTCGAGCTGGGTCAAGTTGGGGAACACCAGCAGCCCGCTGCGGAAGCGCGTTGTCTCGCTCATCACCCGCTCCTCGTGGAACCCACGTTTCTTGTCTCTATCTGGAGAGTGACGCTTGGGCAATACGGAGACCGCCATGCCTCTGATGCTTGCCAGCCCGGCAATCCCGCCGGGCGGAGAAATACCGGCGCAATACACCTGTGACGGCGCCGATATCTCGCCGCCATTGTCGTGGTCGGGCGTCCCGGCGGGGACCGGGAGCCTCGTCCTCGTCGTCGAGGACCTTGACGCACCTTCCGGCGTGTTCAGGCACTGGGCGGTGTTCGACATTCCGCCCGCCTCCCGCGGTCTCGATGCGGGCTATTCGGCAAATCGGCCGACCGCGACTTTGCACGAAACGCGCAACGACTTTGGTAAAGTCGGCTACGGCGGCCCTTGCCCACCCAGAGGGGCCGGCACTCATCATTATCACTTCCGCCTGCTGGCGATCAGCCGGCCGACCCTCGATCTGAGGACCCCGGCGGCGGCGCTCGACGTGCTGAGGGCGGCGCAGCCTTACATCGTCCAGCAGGCCGAGCTTGTCGGCACCTACCACCGCTAAATCGGACCTTCGAATGCTACCGCCAGATCGTCCACAACCTGCCGTTGGGTCGCGTCGACCTGATCGACCTGTTTTTTCTGGAGCAGAACAGGCCGGATTCCCGGAATAGTTGCGATCAGAAAACCATGCGTCTCGACTAAGATCGAGTTCGCTCTCATGTTGCCCGGACCCGATTGCTGGTTTCACGGATCGCGTATAACATGCGAATGTGGCAATTCTTCGGGTGCTGATTGCACATGAGCACGGGGTCGGCGCAATAACATGCGGGTGCGCCCGACACCGGAGCGGCCACGATGGCTTAGCTCCGACGCATTCCGTGCCGTAAATAGGACACCGACTGATGACAAACTTAACCTTACCCGCAGTGATCGCAACGTTCGGTGCAATTTTTCTTATATCACCAGTGAAAGGTCAAGCCGTATCACCAACGGTACCCTCGTTGCCCTTAGCACGACCTATATAGGATGAGCCGAAACACGACTGGATAACTCGGCGCAACGCGCTCTTCTGCGAAAGCCCTTTTGCCTTGAAGGATGCAAAAGCTGCGCTCGCCGCTAATGATCCAGCTTGGTTCGATAAAACGGGGTGTGTTCAGGTTGTCGAAGGGTTGAAAGTCGTCTTAATCGAAGCGGACCTTCAGAGCCATATGACATGGAGGGGACACGTTTATCCGACTGGGAAATTAGAGGGTGTGGATGTTTATTTCGATCCATACCACGTACTAACATACGCCTTTGCGACCGTCCCAAAATCACTTGGTACACTTTTGCTCAGCAGCGGCGAGCCACTAAGGTTCAAAACTGCGGCCGAAGGTGAAAAATGGTACACCAAACTCGACGTGGCCAACGACATAAAAGAAAAAATTCCTCACACCTTTATGGCTGACGCCAACGGATTCAAGGTGGTACTTGGACCAGCGCCATTCGCGTTTCTTCATCTCATTTGCGACTCTATATATCACAAGTATACATGCAGCGTGGTCGGGAAACTCCCATGAATGGCCGCGCTTTTTGTATCACGGTTTTCATCGCTCCAATCGTTGGATTCGAACTTCGGTTTTTTTTCACCGTCCCTCGCCGGTCACCACCATGTCGATGCTTTGACTCCCGCAGCGGGAACAGACCAGCCGCTTATGCCAGTCGGCAACGGGAGTCTCGGGGCCGTATCGTCGGGCCATTTCGGTGAGATGACGGGTTTACGGCGACTTAACATTTCTTTTTCAGACTGTACCCTGAATGGGTCGCGCGAAATTCGTCTCAACTTTGAATATAGCGCTACACCCGCGAACCGCGGACGCGGAAATCCTCGCGGCTGTTCGCGGCGCTTATCGCTTGCTTGGCGGAAAAACCATCGATGACTTCTTAGAACAAACGCAACCGCCGCCACCCTCCGAAAGTGAGCTTGCGGCGAAACTACGCACGGCAGAGCAAAAATTACAAGGTGCAGCGGAGTATTGCAACCAATTAAAGTTGCAAATAATCCAACTTAAGCAACAATTATCCGCGGCTAAATCTTTCGACGGTTGGGGTAACGGTGTTAAGCGGTGGTGCGGATTCATCGGTCGCCATCCAGTAATATCTTTTTGCGTTGCGAGTTTTGCTATCGGTATTATTGCTAATCAAGGCCATAACCAGCACGTTGACACCAATCCGAGTCAATCATCGGACGTAACGAGGGAGCAGCAACATGAAGCAACGGAACCCTCGGATAACTCGCTGGAGCGTTATTCTCTTGTTGGTGGTTGGAATATCGAATACCACCGCGGTGCCAAATTCTGTTTTATGAAAAGAACATATGCAAACACAGCTTTGGTCATCGGCTATAATGGGCATGAATACGCCATTTTAGTTGGAACTTATAACAACCTAATGACGGACGGTGCTACGGAGACATTCAATATTCAATTTCACGTTGGCAGTAATTTTGCAAAAAAAGAAGACTTTTGGCTCATCCAAGGTAAAATGAATCTCAAAGATCATTATGTTTTGTTTACGACCTTCGACCCTAAATTCATGACCAAATTGGTGGATAGTACCGAAATAACGTTTTGGTATCAACAAGACAAGATGTTCGAAACTTTTTGGATTAGTAATCAACGGGACGCTTGGCAAGCCATGACGGCTTGCCAGAAAGCTCACTCGACATAAGCTCAGCAAAGCGCTCGTCTCTCCGCGTGGGCTCCCATCGGACGGCTGCCAAGCCGTCCGCAAATGGGGTGGCGGTTCGCAAATCGTGACGGTTCGGCAGCGAGAGCCTAGGGCATTCCCGCGTCGCGCTCTCTAATCTCCAATTCTATCGAGACGATCGCCTCTCCCGACGATTTAACTATCAGGGGTGGAAAACGCGGGAGACACAACAATGATCCGCCGTTCTCTGAGTAGGTTTACCGGTCTCGCGGCCGCCTCGACATTGGCATTGAGTGCTTGCGCGCCCGACCACGCATCGGTGCCCGACGGAGGATCGGCTCAACAACTCGGGGCATCGATCGTTGGTGCTCCGCCGGGGAATTATATCGTTAGTTCGAAGCTCTCTCCTGGTCTTTGTACTTTGACAATACCGCCGGGCGCGCGCATCGGTCCTAAGGACAATCTAATGCCGTTCATCACCGGACCATATCTGCTGCCGGGGGTATTGAGCGGCAGTCCGCCAGGGAACTATGTAATCTGGCTCAAAAGTAGTTCCGCTCTCTGTCCCTTGCCCGGCAGCAACTATGCCATAACAATACCTGCGGGGGTGCGCCTCGGCCCAAACGACAATGTAAGGCCATTTGTCACCAGCGCAGTCGCAACTCCGCCGCCCGCGTTAGCGCCACAGCCACAGCAGCAGGTGATTGTAGTGGTACCGCAGGCTGTTTATCAGGAGGAGCTTTCGCTGGGCTTGAGTTTCAGCTTTCCGATCGGCCAGCAGCGCCACAGGTGATCCAACCTGAGTTGGCCACATAATAATTCGGCTTAACTCCGCGTCTTTCCCTTGTGGACGCGGCCCTTTGATGCGGCCCGTTCCTTCGCCTTGGGCGGCGGCGGGGATTTAGGATTCTTGCCGTGCGGCTGTGGTGGCGTGCTCAGTGCGCGTCTTAGGCCGCGCTCCATGCGTTGCGCGATTTCCTTATCGGTGTATTGATCGTCTTCTACTGTTTTTCGATCCATCGAAGGTCACTAGCTTGAAGCGAATGAGACGAAAGGCACCGCCGATCCGGCGGCGACATCATATTACCAATTTTGACGTGCGCCAGGACATCTCCGCCGTCCTCTCAGCAAAACCCGTTGACCTGGACTCAAATCGTCTACATGGCTGCGTCAGGGGTGGTTAGCATCTTTCGGACGACCTCTTGTTCAGCCATATTAGTGAGAAAGCGATTGAAGGTATCTTGCAAGACAGTCCGGTACTATTCCAAGTAGTTTGTTCCCCACGCTCGACAATACCTTCACAGTCTTTTCAAACCGTCTTGGCAGTTCGGCATATTCGATACGAGCACGAAGGACATCAAGATCATATAACCGATGCTCAACTCGAAAATTCAGCCGAAGGTCGGTACGGTCTACATTTTCCCCGTGTTGACCATATATGAAGCCATGTCCAACAATGTTCTTGTTCAAAAATGCGAGAGTACGCTCCTGTAGAATGTTGTGTCCTCGTATGTTTTCCTCCCCGTCGAGGTAAACCCTGCTTTGCGTCATACGATCATAGGGATGGTCTTTTATTTGTGAAACTTCTTTTCCCCAGGATCGCCACTGATTGATGAATGCATCGAGTTCTTTGATTATACGCCTTTTCCTGCGTGTCTTAAAGGTGAGTATCGAGGGTTGAATTTGCGATGGGAACATGGCGATCATGGAAGATGATAGGTCGCTTCAGCTAACCGATAGTTACCACCAAGTGGCTTCGATAGTCGGTCCGCTGTCCAGGCTGTTCTGAGACAGAAGGCCACCCACGGGGTGGCCCTTCCTGCCTTCGTCCAGTTCCCATCGCGACGCTACTTCATTGAGCACACACGCTTCTAAAAGCCGGGGTTCCGCTTCACGCCGTCGCTTCCATAAAGCGGCGGTTCTTCTTCTGGCGCGCCCTCTTCGTCGTCGACGCCGTATAGACCTCGCTCTAATTCCTCCACTTTATCCCGAAGCTCTCGGATTTCCCGGAGTGTCTCCTCATGAGCGGCGGCGATGTTCGGCATTTCTGGGATCGGCGGCATTGTAAATCGCGGGTGGTCTTCGCCGAGTTCCCCGAACCCGATGCTGTCTGCCAATCCCAAGTGATGGCGAAGCGGATTGACGGCGCTCGCCGCGATTTCGAACTCGCGCCCGTGCGGATGAACAAGCCGTTCTAATTCCAAATTGGTGCCGAGCGGATTGACGGCGCTCGCCGCCAATCGCGGGTCGTGCCCGAACAAATCAGTAATCCCGTGCACGGATAGCGGATCGGGCGGGATCGGAGCGTACCGAGGATCGAGCGGGATCGGAGCGTACCGAGGATCGAGCGGGATCGGAGCGTACCGAGGATCGGGCGGGATCGGACCGTACCGAGGATCCTGCAATTCAAAAAAGTCGTGCATTAAAGCATGCTTGTCCGGTTGACACCCAAGAGCACCAGATTTGGTGGCGGTTTGTCGGTACCCTAGCTCAGTGGATGCTCGCCGGGTTTTCGCC
Organism: uncultured Alphaproteobacteria bacterium; assembly: GCA_963812675.1. Lineage (GTDB taxonomy): Bacteria > Pseudomonadota > Alphaproteobacteria > ATCC43930 > CGMCC-115725 > AP-15. The sequence goes on from CAWEWR010000013.1 coordinate 68,877, forward strand.
GCGGCATTTTGGATGTTGCCATGAACCGGTGTACAGCCCGTCATACGTCGGGGCCACCGCCTGCCCGCCGATCCCGAGCAATGACCGGAACGCATTGAACGGGTAAAAACGGCGATTGAACCGGAACGTGAACTCGTTGAGGTAGGCTTGAAGGTGCTGCGGACTGACGCCGTGGTGGCAACCTCGCAGCCAGCTTTTCAGATTACTGAAGATCAAATGGGAGATCGGCAGAAAGTCCTCGGCCACGCTGGGATCACCTTGCGCTGCGACCGGCAGATGCCGATAGCCGCGATCACGCAACGTCGCATAGCCGCCCCAGGCGTCGGTCACCACCACGGCTCCTGGCTCGACCGCCGCCTCGACAAAGCCGCACAGCGATCTTGCCGACCGATCCAGCACAACTTCCATCCGAATACGGCCGGCATATCGGCCATTGCGGCGCGGCACGCCTTTGACGTTCTCGGGCTTGCGCTGGCGGACTTCGACAGCCGCGATAACGAGGCTTTGATCATGGACCCCGCGGCCCTCGCCGCGCGTCCTGCCGCCGACCCATGACTCGTCGATCTCGACATGATCCCGCGGCTGGCCACCGATGCGGTCGCGATCGGGTCGGACCATGCCAGCGCGGAGTTTGTGGAGGATCTGGAACGCCGTCTCGTAGCGGTTCAAGCCAAGCTGACGTTGGAATTGGACGGCCGAGATGCCTGGCGTATGGCTCGAAACCAGGTAGGCGGCCCAGAACCAGATCGACAGCGGCGTGCGGGTCCGCTCCATGACCGTGCCGGCCGTCAGCGCATTATCCCGCTGACATTTGCGGCACCGCAGAACCTGCGGCCGGTTGGCGAAGCGGTAGGGTTCGCTGGCTTCGCCGCACCATCCGCAGACGAACCCGTCGCGCCAGCGGATGGCTTCAAGGTAAGCAGCGCAAGCCGTATCGTCAGGAAACAGGCGTTGGAACTCGGGCAGTGAACCCGGAAAGGGCAGATCCGCGCGGAGCAAGACAACGGCGGGCATGGCGGCATCTCGTTTCCGCCGCTAAACTACCAACTGTAGTCTTGGGTGTCAACCGGATAAGCACGCATTAAAGTACCTTTCATATCAGGGGATAATCTTCAAGAAGAGCGTGTGCATGATGAACACGCCGGAAAATGCAAGGTGTCGATGATTTCTCCGAGTTGGTTCAGTTGCCTGCCGCAAGTAATCTTTTAACGATATTTTTCAAGTGACTGCGAATCCTGACCCGTCCCTCTCGCATCGAGTTGCCCGCCGCGACAGAACGCCACACGACTTGCCTACCTACGGTGATAAGGGCCGCAAAGGTTGTGTCTTGGGGTACCATACCACCCGCTCTCGGGATACCATGGGATGCCACAGAGTGCCAAAAAATGGCAGTTTTCCTACCCTCTCAATCACTCGGGGCGAGCTCCTCCCTCTCCCCCCTGAAGGGCAGAGAGGGATTCTCCGTCGGTCCGGCGATATGTGCGCATATCCTAGCGCCAAAGCGGGGTCTAGGGCCAACGGTTTGAGCCCTGCAGCACTGGATTCCCGCTTTCGCGGGAATGACGGGCGAGGCTGACCAACGGCGTCTCGACGCTCTCGCCGATGCCGACGCGGTAAACCCGCCCCTGTTCAGGCCAGGGGCAAGCTTTGCGGGAAGCCGCGGGCGCGCTCGGCTGCTACCAGGATTAAGGCACCGCCGCTAGTGAATGTCCTCTTGCTCGTCGAAGGCTTGGCGCAGGCGGGCGACCGAGAAGCCGGGGGCTTTCGAGGCGTCGATGATCACCTTTTCGCGCCGCGCGATCAGCGCGACGGCGGCCGGGATTTCCTTGACCGCCTCGGGCGGGATCACGACGGCGCCGTGGCGGTCGGCGTGAATGACGTCGTTCGGCGACACGGTCATCCCGGCGACGCTGACGGTGCCGCCATAATCGACCAGATGAACATGAGCGTGGGACGGCATGACCGAGCCGGCGAGCACCAGGAAATCGGGCGCCATCGCGTCGAGGTCGCGGACCGAGCCGTCGGTGATGACGCCGGCGCAGCCGAGCCCTTTATGGACGTGGGTCTGGACCTCGCCCCAGAACGCGCCGAACCCGGTATCGGGCGCGTCGATGTCTTGGATCACCGCGATGCTCGGCAAAGGCTCGTCGGCGATATGCTGGTAATAGCCGAGCCGCACCTCCTTCGCCTCCTCGCGGCCGCGCGGGTGCGGTTCGCGCGAGCGGATGATTGCGGTGCGGGCAAAGGCGACGACCGGCTTCATCTCGGGAGAGGCGGCGAACAGCGGCCTGCGGGTGAACCCTAGGGCACGGCGCGCCGGCACGACGAGTTCGAGCGCGTTGCATATGGTCGGCGTGTCGAACGCTCTCAGAGCTTCGAGATCGGCGTGGTCCGGCAAGCGGGGCATGGGCAGGTCCTCCGAGCATCATCGTGGGAGCCAGCCTTTATTGGGGAACCCCGCCGTCGGCAAGGCTTTTGCCGCTAGGTCCCGATAATGCGGCCGCCGATCAACACTCCGAGCGGGATAACGAAGGACAAAATGACGAGCGCGATCGCGAAACAGCGTTCGGCCCGGCTCCATCGTTTCCAGTCGGAAATCCAATCTTGCATAAGACCACTAGCCCCCCGGCATACCCACCCCTTCGACAGAGAGTAGATAACCGCTCAGCATGAAAAAAATTCGACGGAAGTATGGCCTTGTGGTGATAAAGAAAACGTAATCTCGCCTAAAGTCTTTACGCGTGGCCGCTAATGGAGGAAGCAATGTATGATCCGAACCGGGTGAGGCAGTTGCGGCGGCTGCACGGCCACCCTTTCCGCATAGGCAAGCTCGGCCATGTCGTGCTCAATGTGCGAGACGTGGAGCGGTCGGCCCGGTTCTATACCGAGCTGCTCGGTTTCGAGATCTCGGACGTTTATCCCGAGGAGATGGTGCCGGGCGGCATGGTGTTTCTGCGCTGCAACCCGGACCATCACGGGATCGCGCTGGTCGGTTCGCTGAAAGAGCCGGCGGCGAACGCCGACCTAAACCACATCGCCTTCGAAGTGGCCAGCCTCGATGAGGTCGTGCGAGCGCACGATCATCTGCGGCGGCAGGGGGTCGAAATCGACTTTGCCGGCCGGCGCCGCGCGGGGTGTCAGATCGCCGTCGAATTTCGCGATCCCGACAATCACCGGCTCGAGATTTACTGGGGCATCGACCAGATCGGCAGCGACGGCCATGTCCGCCCGCCGAGCGAGTGGAAAGGCGCCCGCAGTCTGGCGGACGCGATAGCCGACCCGGTGCGCGGTCAGGACACGACGGTGCACGACCCATCGCTGATCGGGCGTGATCGCTGATGCTCGACATCTCAGCAGACGTCGCCCCACCCCGGCCGGTGCGGCTGGACGAATACCGGCCGCCCGACTTTCTGATCGACACCGTCGATCTCGTCTTTGAGCTGGGAGACAGCGATACGCGGGTCAAATCGCGCCTGCGGATACGGCGCAATCCGGAGAGCTCCGACCGCTCCGCAGCGCTGCAGCTCGACGGCGAGGAACTCGCTCTGGTCTCGTTGGCGCTCGACGACGAGCCGCTCGGCCCCAATCGCTATGAGCTTCGGGCCGAGGGCGGCCTGATCTTGGCCGATGTACCGGACGCCTTCTCCCTCGACGTCGAGGCCCGAATTTCACCCGAGACCAACACCGCGCTGTCCGGCCTCTATATGTCAGGCGGCAATTTCTGCACCCAGTGCGAGCCTGAAGGGTTTCGCCGCATCACCTATTTCGTCGACCGGCCGGACGTCATGGCCCGCTACACCACGACGATCATCGCCGAGAAGGCGCGCTTCCCGGTGCTGCTGTCGAACGGCAACCCGGTCGAGCATGGCGAGACAGGCGACGGCCGCCACTGGGCAAAATGGGTCGATCCTCATCCGAAGCCCTCATACCTGTTCGCGCTCGTCGCTGGCGATCTGGTCGCCGTGCCGGACCGCTTTACGACCCGCTCCGGCAAGGAGGTAGCCCTTGCCATCTGGGTGCGCCGCGGTGACGAGGACAAATGCGGCCACGCCATGGCCTCGCTAAAAAAGGCAACGCAGTGGGACGAGGACGTCTTCGGCCTCGAATATGACCTTGAGGTCTTCAATATCGTCGCGGTCAGCGACTTCAACATGGGGGCGATGGAGAACAAAGGCCTCAACATCTTCAACACGCGTTATGTATTGGCCAAGCCCGAGACGGCTACGGACACCGATTACCAGAACATCGAGGCGGTTATCGCGCACGAATACTTCCACAACTGGACCGGCAACCGGGTGACCTGCCGCGACTGGTTCCAGCTCTCACTGAAGGAGGGGCTGACCGTATTCCGCGACCAGGAGTTTTCCGCCGATCAGGGGAGCCGCGCGGTGCGGCGCATCGCCGAGGTGCGCATTTTGCGCGCCATTCAATTTCCCGAGGATGACGGCCCGCTCGCCCACCCGGTGCGGCCGGACAGCTATATCAGGATCGACAATTTCTATACGCCGACCGTCTACAACAAGGGCGCCGAACTGGTGCGCATGATCCATACCCTGATCGGCAAAGAGGGGTTTCGCCGCGGCATGGATCTCTACATTCGCCGGCACGACAACCACGCCGCGACGATCGAGGACTTCGTCGCGGCGATGCAGGATGCTGGGGGCGTCGATCTCGGCCAGTTCAAGCGCTGGTACGAACAGGCGGGCACTCCGGAAATCACTATCGAGGACCGCTGGGACCCGGCTGCGCGCAGCTACGAGCTGACCGCGCAGCAGAAGGTGCCGCCGACGCCGGGGCAACCGGATAAATTGCCGATGCTGATCCCGTTGGCCATGGGATTGATCGGACCGGAGGGCGGCGAACTGCCGACCCGGCTGGAAGGCGAAGCGGCGAGCCGGACGGGGACGCGTGTCCTTCCCCTCGCCGATTTGCGGCAGAGTTTTCGCTTTGTCGATGTGCCGGCGCCCCCGGTGCCGTCGCTGCTTCGCGGTTTCTCGGCCCCGGTCAAGCTGAAGGACGTTCCGCTCGACCGGCTGAAATTTCTCGCCGTGTACGACAGCGAGCCGTTCGCCCGATGGGAAGCCGGCCAGCAGGTCGCGACCAAACTTCTACTCGACCTGATTTTCGCTTGTCAGCGCGGCGAGAGCCCCGCACCGCTCGACCCGGATCTCGTCCCGGCGATGCGGCGTATCCTTGCCGATGCGGACGGCGACCCAGCCTTCGCCGCCGAGGCTCTGACGTTGCCGAGCGAAGCATTTCTTGCCGACCAGCTCGCCGTCGTCGATGTCGAGGCCATTCACGCCGCCCGCGAAGGCGCTCGCGCGGTGCTCGGTGACGCCTTGGCGGCGGAATTTGCTGCGGCTTACCGAGATCTCGCCGATATGGGTCCCTACAGCATCGACGGCGCCTCGATCGGCCGGCGAGCGTTGCGCAACGCCTGCCTCGCCTATCTCGCCGCCGCCGATCCGGAAAAGGGTGCGGCGCTCGCCCTGGCGCAATTCGAGGCCGGGCGAAATATGACGGATGTACTGGCGGCGCTGACAGTGCTCGTCGACCAAGATCGGCCGGAGCGCGCCGTGGCGCTCGCGCGCTTCTACGAGCTGTGGTCGCATGACGACCTGGTGACCGACAAGTGGTTTGCCTTGCAGGCGCGCTCTTCGTTGCCGCAAACCCCGGACCGCGTGCGGGAGCTGACGCGCCACGCGGCTTTCGAACGCAAGAACCCGAACCGGGTTCGCGCCCTGGTCGGCAGCTTCGCGCAGGCCAACCAGCTGCGCTTTCACGATGCGAGCGGTGCCGGGTATCACTTGCTCGCCGACGAGGTTATCGCCCTCGACCCACTCAACCCGACGACAGCGGCGCGTCTCGTCCAGCCCCTCGGCTCATGGCGCCGCCACGACACGGCACGCCAGACGATGATGCGCCGTGAGCTAGAGCGCGTTCTCGCCACCTCCGACCTCAGCAAGAACACCTATGAGATGATATCGAAAAGCTTGGCGTAGTCGCCGTCGATGGCGAGGCGCCCTCAGAGTTCGCCTTCGAGGATGCGCCGTGGGAGGTGCTGGTTCAGGCCAGCGCGTAGCTGCATCTTGAGGACCGCGAGTGCTCGGGCCGGATCATTCCGGCACCATGTCGAGCACGGCTTCCCCGTTGTGTAGCGCATGCGCAAGCTTGGTGTGGAATTCCTTCAGCCGGCTGGCCATGTCCTCCGGAGAAATAGTCGGTCGTATGCCATCGTACTCGCTGGAGATGAATTCCATTAGCGCACGCGTGTTGTGTGTTTCAACGCCTCCGAACGGATAGTCGAACAAAGGGTCAAAGTAGAACTTGAAAGACCCGGTTCGTGCATTCGGCTTGAGTTGGATCCTTTGAATTTTGTTGAGCCAACTTCTCAGCTCCGCTCTAAAATGATGTCGCAGTTGAGGATCAAACTCAAACGCGATAAGCTTGACGAGATGTTCGTTTATCGGATCTGCAATACCAATGATGATGTCGCGCGCCAGCTTTTGAGGATACGCCATCTCCAGTGTTTCGTCGATTTTCATCTGGATTTCACCATCGGAAGCTCGGCGGATGGACCCGGCCCGAGTAATAAAGATCGAGATCGCTGATGTCGATGTCCTCGGATAGCGGTGGTTGATCGAAAAGCTCGCTCGGGAAGCTGAATTTATCCTTGGGGCGTCAGCCTAACCGATCGGCGGGTCACCCTTGGTACACAAGAGTTCGCGTACCTCATCGTCAGTCGTCTGCGTGAAATCCTCATACCAGTGGCCGACAGCGAAAAACGGCTCGGGGGTCATGGCGCAAATGACGTCTTCGGCCTCGGCCTTCAGCGCGTCACAGGTGTCGAGGGATGCGGTCGGCACCGCTACGAGGATGCGGGCTGGGCGCCGCTGCCTCAAGGCCCGGATGGCAGCCCGCATCGTGGCTCCGGTCGCCAGACCGTCGTCGACCAGAATGACGGTCCGACCGCCGACCTCCGGCGGCGGGCGATCGCCCCGATAGAGCCGCTCGCGCCGCGCCAGCTCCTGCAGCTCGCGCGCCACGGCCGCGTCGATCTCATGTTTCGAAATTCCGAGAGCACGCACGATTTCCTCGTTCAGAACGCGGACACCGCCGGTTGCGACCGCGCCCATCGCCAGCTCCTCGTAGCCAGGAACACCCAGTTTGCGCACCAGGAAAACATCGAGCGGCGCACCGAGCGACCGAGCCACTTCCCAACTCACGGGTACCCCACCACGAGGCAGCGCCAGGACGAGAACATCCGGCCGATTGGCGTAAGCCGCCAGTTTCTCCGCGAGCTGGCGGCCGGCCTCGGGGCGATTGCGAAAGCGTTGCGGCCTCATGCCTCCTCCCGTCACGAACGGTGCGTTTGGCCTGCCGCCCATCCCGCGAGTCCTCTTCCTATCAACAATCGGGTCAACAATCGGGCGAGTGCGTCGGCTTCACCTTGGTGTGTGTCAGTTTGCGGAGTTACCGCGCGCAGGCCGGGTCGAGAGGCGGCAGGCCGGGCGGCGGACGCCGAGCTTGGATTGCCTGCTCGAAGGCATAGGCGAGCCGCAGAAGGATGGGCTCGCTCCAGGCCCGGGCGGTGAAGGTCGCGCCGTAGGGGTACTCCGGGGTCTCCTTGATGGCGGCGGTGCCGGCGATGAAACCGGCGGGCACTTGAACGCTGGGATAGCCGGCCTTGGCGGCGATCGCGGCGCCGGCGGTGCCCGGGAACAGCACCGCGTCGAGCCGGTACATGTCCATATAGGCATCGAGGCCGAGCGTCCTGGCGGCCCGCAGATCCATCTGCCGGGCCGCCTGATATTCGATCTCCGCGAGGTCGCCCCGCGTCGCGGCGGCGGCGAGGAACAAATCCTGGCCGAAGCGCAAGGCCCGCTCGGCATGGGCCGTGTTGAACGCGGCGATGTCGGCGAGGCTATGCATCGCCGTCCCCTTGGCCCAGTCGCGCAGATAAAGGTCGAGATCGTGCTTCAATTCATAGATGAAAACGATCGGGCGCCGCACCGGCTGGTTGAGCGTCTTGCTTTCCGGGTTGCGGTTGAGGATCGCCATATCGGTGCCCGGGCCGCCGATCCAGCCGGCGGTCGGGATGTTGGCGCGTACCACGGTCGCGCCCGCCGCCTCGATGGCCGCGACCGCGTCCTTCATGACCTGCGCCAGTCGCGGCGGCAAATCTCCGTAATAGACATCGTTCCCCGGGTCGGCCGGGTCGCTCGGCAATCCGATGCGGGTGCCCTTGAGCCCGTCCTTGTCGAGAAAGGCGGTGTAGTCGGCTGGGCGCTGCAACGCGGCGGTCGCCGGATCGGCCGGATCGGCGGCGGCCAGCACATTCAACAATATCGCGGCGTCGCGCACGGTGCGGGTCAACGGCCCGGCGGTGTCCTGGCTGTGCGCGATCGGAATGACGCCGGCGCGGCTGACTAGGCCGACGGTGGGCTTTACCGTGACGACCGCGTTCTGCGAGGCGGGGTTGAGTAGCGAGCCCGAGGTTTCGGTACCGATCGCCGCCGCCGCCAACCCGGCCGCGACGGCGACGGCCGAACCCGAGCTCGACCCGCCCGGCGACACGATCGGCACGCCCTTGTCATCGAGCGCCGGGGCATAGGGGTTGCGCACCTGGCCGCCCAAGGAGCTGTAGCCGGCGGGCATGTCGATCGCGATGATGTTGGCGAACTCGGTCAGGTTGGTCTTGCCAAGGATCACCGCCCCCGCTTGCCGGAGCAATTTGACGACAGTCGCGTCCTCTCTTGCCCGCGCTCCGTCCAGGGCCAGCGAGCCGGCTGTCGTGTGTTGCGCGTCGGCGGTCGCGATGTTGTCTTTGATCAGTATCGGAAGGCCTTCGAGCGGCCGGCGTTGTGCGGGCTCTCTCGCATCTGATTGGATCGCGATCGCCGGCGCGTCCGGGTTCACCTCGCGCACGGCATCGAGGCGCGGGCCGGCGCTGTCGTACGCCTCGATTCGTGCCAGATAGGCCTGCACAAGTGCCGCGGCGGTGGTGTCGCCCGCGGCCAGTGCGCGGCGCAGCTCGGCGATCGTCGCGTTATTGATGCACACGACTTCCTCCCCGCGGGCATATGGTGCCGCGATCACCAGCAAGACCGCGGCAATCAGACAATCCTGAAGCGGCCTCGTGCGGATCAGCGCAGGATGGCGGCGATGTTGCCGCCGTCGACAGTCGTGACATCGGCGGTGGTCTTGAGCGCCACGGCATGATGCAGGAAGGCCTGCGCGACATCCTCGGCCGTAACCTCGCGGCCAAGCAGATTTCCCGTCATGTAATCTCGCTCGTCGACCCCGCGTGCCCTGGCGCGGGCGGAAACCAGCTCCGGCGTCAACAGCCCGCTCCTGATGCGATCGGCGTTTACCGCATTGGCGCGAATGCCGTCCGTTCCGTATTCGAGGGCATATTGGCGCACCAGCGCCAGGGTCGCCGCTTTTGGCACCCCGTACGGCCCGAAATCCGGGCCGGGGTTGACCGCCTGTTTCGATACGTTGAACAGCAGGCAGCCGCCGGTGCCTTGCGCCGACATGATGCGGACGGCGTTCTGCGCCACGGTGTGGTGGGCAAAAAAGTTCAGCTCGAAGCTGCGGCGCAGCACGGCATCTTCGACTTCCCCGATGCGGCCTTGCGCCGCAGTGCCCGCGTTGGAGACGACAATGTCGACACCGCCGAAATGCGCCGCCACACGGTCGAAGGCGCGGCGTACCGCTGCCCGATCGGTGACATCGCATTCGATTGCGAACGCTGCGCCGCCGAGCTTTTTTGCCGCGTTCTCCCCGCCCGCGACGTCGAGCAGCGCTACTTCGGCGCCCGCCCCGCTCATTGCACGCGCCGTCGCAAAACCGATCGTACCGGCGCCGCCGGTGACGACCGCGATTTGGCCGGCCAGCGGCTTCTCGGTGCTCTGGCCGAGCTTGGCCTGTTCCAGCGACCAGTATTCGATGTCGAAGAGGTCGGCCTCGCCGACCGGCTCGAACCGGCCCACCGCCTCGGCATCGATGATTGTCTCGACGTTGGATTGGGCGATGTCGGCGGCGATTCGCGCATCCCGGGCGCTGCGTCCGAGCCCGAAAAGACCGAGCCCGGGCACGAGGATGACCCGCGGTATTGGATCGAGCTCGTGCTTTGGCGGGTTTTGGCGCGCGTTGTGGCGGGCGAAATAAGCATGGTACTCGGCGACGAAGCGAGCAACTGCTTGGTACACCGCCTCTTTGAAGGCATCGAGCCTACCCGCCTGCGGGGCCGGCACGATCAGCGGGTAGTTCTTGGTGCGGATCGTATGATCGGGGGTCGCCACGCCGGCGCGGCCGTAGCGCTCGAGTTCGGCCCCGTTTACGTAGTTGAGTACCGCAGAACTCGAACGAAAATCGAGAACGAAGCGCTTATAGGCGCCCGAGCCCGCCTGATCGGGTATTGCGCAGGCGCCGCGCAGGATCGGCGCGACTTCCGCGGCCGCGGCGAGCACGTTCGGCAGCCGTGCCGCGGCGAATACGGTCTTGCGGCGGTGCGCGAGCCGTTCTTCGGCCAGCGAGACCGCCGCGATCATGCGCTCGTAAGCCTCCTGCGCCGTATCGCCGAAGGTAAAGATCCCGTGTTTCAACAGCACGAGCCCCTCGACCGCGGGATCCTGCTCGAAGACCTCCGCGGCTTTTTTGGCGAGCAGAAAACCGGGCATTATGTAGGGGACGAGACCCATCCGCCGGCCATATAAATCCGCGCAGCGCTCCGCCGCGTCAGGCTGATCGGCGAGGCTCAGCACCGCCGTCGAATGCGTGTGATCGACAAATTTGTGCGGCAGGAAGGCGTGCAGCAATGTCTCGACCGAGGGGTTGGGAGCGCCGGGATCGAGCAGGTTAGCGCGCTGCACGCGTACCATCTCCTCATCGGAAAGTGCTTCTCGTCCGCGCAGTTTGCGCAGCGGCGCAAGCCGCACGGCGGGAAGGCCGGCCGGCTCGATCGCCGCCATGTCCCAGCCGCTGCCCTTGACGCAGAGGACCTCGACCTCCTCGCCCAGAAGGTCCTTCATTATGGTCTTGACCGAAGTGTTGCCGCCGCCGTGCAACACCAGTCTCGCTTCGCCGCCCAAGAGACGCGTAGTATAGACGCGCAGCGCGAGGTCAAGTCCGACCCCCGCTGCGGCATAGTGGTCGATCAGCCGCTCGGCTTCTACAACCGACCACAGATTATGCATCTTCGTTGTCCATTGCTGCCGACGAACGCTCGGCAATCAATGCAGTGTCCGAAGTCGAGAAGCAAGGCTCGGCGGCGGCGATCTCCTCTATCCTCGAACGCCGATCCGCGGGACCCTCCGACGCCAGCTTAGTGCTGGAACTCGAGGACGCGGTCGGTCTGTCCGCTGACTTCCGGTTCGCCGGGAGAAAACCGGGCAGTGCTCTCCGGCGAAATCGCCTCAGCCTCGAGGTCGCCCCGCGAGCACAAGGCGCGCAAGGCGCGTATCCACCTGCGATGCCGCGGCTGCCGATCAAAGCTGCAGATCATCCCGTCGATCATGTTTTCCCGCGCGCGGCGCAGCACCTGGAGCACATCGGCATGCGTCGTGCGCGGGTCGTCGTTAAAGAATTCGATCCGCCAATAGCGCTTGCCGCTGACCTCTCTAGCGGCTTGCAGAATGGGCTTCTGCAACACCTGCCGGCCTCCGACCGCTTCGATTGCGCCGACCAGGCAATGGCGGCCATGGGCGTCACGCAACCTGCCCTTACACCACTGCTGCTCGGTTGCGAGCATGCGCTCCACCGCGCCGAGTTTGGCGATCGGGTGATTGTCAAGAGCGTCTATTCCGTCGAAAGGCATTCTCCGCACCTCCGAGCTGCGCATGTTTCACTGCTGCCCTCGCCCACCGCGAGCGGGGCGGTTGGTCCTGACTGTTTAACTCGCGGCCCTTGCTGCCATTCCAGTCAGGCCAGCATATTTCTTCTGAACGCAGCAAAAGTGAAGCGCCGCCGCGTAACAAATTGTTCCACGCGCTGTACCGCCAATAGAGCACAGCGCGCCCCGGGGCCTCAACCGATTTTAGGCCGGCCGGCCTCATCCTCGATGTAGGCGAACCGCTCGGTGCGGAACAGGCTGCGCTGAAACTCGAGATAGGCTTCCTTGGTCATCGCCGGGTTGAACTTCGCGAGGATTTCCTTCGCCGGAGCGGCACCGCCGTGGAGCAGGTCGATCGCCGTCATCGCGAGCAGCTTGGCCGGCGTCAGATAGCCGTGCCGGGGCTCGTTGATCCGCCAGTCGGCGCCGTGCGCCTTGCCTTCGGCGGCGACGACGTAGGGGTGGATCACCGGCATCAGATGCGCGAGGTCGCCCATATCGGTCGACCCGGTACGGTGACCGCCGATGTGGAACTGCCCCGGCCCGAACAAAGTCTCGACATTCGCGCCGAAGATCTGACCCAGCCGCTCGTCGTTGCGCTGCGGCAGATAGCCGGGGATCGTATGGATCTCGACCTCGGCGCCCATCGCCATCGCACCGGCGCGCAGACAACGGTCGACCTTCTTGTTGGCATCGACAATCGCCTCGAGCGAGCCGCCGCGGACAAAGGTTTCCATCGTCACCTCGGCCGGCACGACGCTGACCGCATCGCCTCCCTTGGTGATGATCGGGTGGATGCGGATCGTATCCTTCTCCCAGAAAGTCTCGCGCTGCGCCGCGATCGCATTCATCGCGATCATCGCCGCGTTGAGCGCGTTGATACCGAGCTGCGGCAAGCTGCCGGCATGCGCAGCGCGGCCGACAAAGCGGATGCGCTTGACCAGCGCGCCATTCGATGACTTGGCGAGAAAGGCGCGAGTTCCGGCCGCCGCATCACGTGAGCCGGTATGAATCATCATGGCGATGTCGATATCGTCGAAATGGCCCTTGGCGACGAGCTCGGGCTTGCCGAGCATGAACTCGATTTCGCCTTTCGCGACGCGGGCCGCCCGCTCCTCGACATCGATGAATTCTTCGGCCGGCACGGCGAAGAAAACGATGTCGCCCGCGAGGTGGCTGGCGATCCCGGCTTCGGTCAGTCCGATCGCGGCGCCCAGCATCCCGGCAATCTGCGCGTTGTGACCGCAGCTGTGCGCCGCCCCGGTGACCGGGTCTGCCAGGGGGTGCTCCGAGGTCCGCAGGCTGTCGAGCTCGCCGATAAAGGCGAGCCGCGGGCCTGTGGCTCCGCCGGCGAGCCGGCCCTTGACACCGGTCAGAGCCAGACCAGTACGCGGTGACAAGCCTAGAGCATTCATCCGCTCGGCGACTAAGGCGGCGGTCCTCACCTCGTTGAAGCCGGTCTCCGGATGGCGAAGGATCGTCTCGCCGAGGTCGATGATGGTCTCGGCGTGGCGGTCGATAGTGTCGCAGACCGCGCGCTTCAGCTGTTCTTTGCTGCTCATCCTCTACCCCATTTCTCGGACAGCGTCGGTGACGGGCTTTGGCAAATGAGGCTCCACCCATCCGGGACGGTGATGTCGATTGGCCGCAAATCCTCCGCGCACGCCGCCGCCCTGGATCGCTGCTGACGAGTATCCCGGCAATCTGATCGCGGCGCAATAATCCGATCTTCGTCCTGGATCGCGCGCGATGCTGGGACCGGGCCGACAGCCCCGCTGACTTCGACTTTGTAGAAGCGTCCTGGATCTATCGCCTCCTGCTAGGCAGCAATTCGGACAAAATTTAATTTTATTAAATAACGCGCAAAATCATCCTGCATTATTAACCATATATAGAGTTGACAATGTATCGATAGCGTATAAACCTCAAAGCACTGTTCATCTTTCATTAGCAACTCTGCTAATGGCGCGTATCGAAGTCACGCAGATTCTGAAAAATCGGCGGCGGCGCTGCATGGCCGCTCCGAGGAGGATATCATGACCAGGATCTATCCAAACATTGTCCCGGAAAACAACCTCCGGCTCCCGGACGCCCTGACGATCAAACATGGCCCGGCCCGCTTGCTGGCCAAGTTTGTCCTCGAAGGAGACAAAGCCGCGCGCGAAATCGGGGTGCGGCTACGACTCCGCCATGATTTTGGCGAACTCGTTTATGTCAACAAGCACGCGGCCGTCAGGCAGAGCTGGCAACCCTTACTAGACATCTTCAATCCTAAGTATTCGGATCTACTACCAGAGAATTCCTATTGGATTTCGGGCGAAGATGAGCATGGTGAAATCGTCCTGACACAAGCCGGTCGGGTTTATTATTGGCCGGACACAACACTAGAACAGGAAGCTAATCTGATGTTTTACGGCGGACGCGACAAAGGACAGCGTACCGTGGTGACCGCGGCAGATGCTAAGTTGATGACGGGGGTTGTCTTTTACGGTGGCTCGGGGTGGGTGCGTCCCGACTTTCGAGGAAAGCGGCTGATGCGCCTGGTTCCCCAACTCGGCCGCGCCTATGCATTGGCTCGCTGGCCGGTGGATTGGGGAATTTCGTTTGTCGTGCCCAAGCTCGTCGACAATGGCGTCGCTGCCGGTTATGGCTATAAACATACAAGCTACAGCATTTATTTTCCAGGATCGGTGGTGGGTGACGTGGATGTGGTGTTGGTCAGCATCTCCGCCTCCGAGGCCTACGCAGACTTTGCCGAAACCCTCGGCAGGCTAGGCCATTCGGGACATTCGGCCTCCGCGGCGTCCACGTCGATCAGCTTCTTGGACGATAGGCTTACAAAAATCTCATCTGACCGTGTTTTCCAAGGTAGCAACAGCCGCTCGTAGCGAGTCACATAAGGTTTGCTTTTCCCAAGACCGGTCTGAATTGTGGCAGTGACTATGTCGTATCGCGGCTGCCCGCTTGTGGCCACTGATTTATAAAATCCAGAAAGCCAGCCGCCGTACTCCTTGTCAGGCAGATTCTTTATCCGTTCGCCAATGCCGTAGAACTGATATTCGGTCTCCAGCCATTTGAAGCCGTCGCCAATAAAGCGAAACACCGGGTCGCCACCGGGCGCCTTGATCCCGGCGATCACCATCAGCGTGAACAGCTGGTGTTTGATGGCAAAGGGGATCACGCTCGGGTCGAAATGTCCGAACGACATCCGCCATTTCTGAGCAATCAGCCGCAGAGGGCCTTCTTCGATTTGAAACAAATTGGAAAAGTCCTGGGGCTCGACATGAAAACGCTCTTTGGCTGACAACGCAAATCTCGGCGCACACAATTCAGAGAGACGCGCCACAGCCAACTCGGCGGAGCAGATGATTTCCGACTTCCAACTAACATCAAAATATTTCAACCGAAACAGCTTGATTTGTGACTTCAAGAGCTGCTGTTGAACCGCCAACAGGGCCGGAATCTCGACATTGCGCGGATGCAGATCGATTTCGATAATGGAATTGTCGAGGATTTGAAATCTGATGAATCCCAGATTATTCACGGCGAAGGCAGCGCCATCGTAATCGGGTTCAGGATCCCCCAATGCCGCGCGAAATTCGGCGCTGTCCTCGAACATCCACGTTCCCTCGGCGGAAACAAGCATTGTCAGGCGGTTCACGACACCCTCGCAGCGCGATATCCGGACAATTTTCCGGAGATCACCGACTTTATCCGTCGCAGATTAACAGGAGGTGAACCGCCGCCGACAGAATGGTGAGTTTGTCGATATCAATAAAACTTCGAACATATATGTTAAATTGTATTGGATTTTGGCGAGCGGTCATTGACTCCGCGGAGCAACTGTTCGACTGTTGCAGGTGCCAGGTTACACTAATTATCAATCAAACCGGGGACAGCAACATTGGGGGTGGACTGGTAGATCCAAGCCCGTCGCATCCCTGACCTTCGAGCCTGGCGGGCCGCGTCGCGCCAGCGCGCGCGCCCGGACCTGCAGCTCCCACCAGCGGATTGGCAAAGCGCGGAGCCGAATGAGCGTCGAGGCACGCATCCAATCGAGTTCGGGCCGGCGGCACGCGACAATGGCGTTGATGATCGCGACCGCCATGCAGGCCCTCGACACGACGATCGCCAATGTGGCTCTGCCTCAGCTCGAGCAAAGTCTCGGCGGCGGGATCGAGCTCGGCTCCTGGGTGATGACGAGCTATCTTTGCGCGTCGGCAATCATGGCCACCCTCACCGGGTGGTTGCGCCGGCGTTACGGCGCGCGGCCATTATTCATCAGTTCCGTCAGCCTGTTCATCATCGCCTCTGGGCTCTGTTCGATTGCGCCCTCCTCCGTTGCGTTGATCCAATTCCGTCTCGTCCAGGGCACCGCAGCCGGCGTCATCCAGCCTCTGGCGCAAGCGATCCTTCTCGATATCTATCCTCAGCGCGACCACGGCCGAATGCTCGCCATCTGGGGAGCGGCCATCATGGCCGGCCCGATCCTCGGGCCCGTCCTCGGTGGTGTTATCGCCGACCTCAGCTCGTGGCGGTGGATTTTCGTTTTGAACTTTCCTCTCGGCTTGATCGCGATTTTGGGTCTCGGCCAGATGCCGACGACGATCGAGCCGACCGCCAAGGCCCGCATCGACGGCATCGGCCTCGCGCTGCTGATCATCGGCGTTGGGTCGCTGCAATTGGCACTTCAGAGGATGATTGGCCAGACTTGGCCACTATCCACCGAGACGGAGGTCGAAGCCGCGGTTGCAATCTTCGCCTTCGCGGGTATCGCAATTCGCAGTTTCCGGTCTCAGTTTACACTTTTCAAGTTTCAGGTGTTTCTTAGCCTCAATTTCTCGGCGGCAGTGTTTTATAATTTTCTGGTCGGCGCGCTGTTGTTCACCACCATCGTCTTCTTGCCGGCTTTGAGCGAGGGTCCGTTGGGCTACGATGCGACCCAGGCGGGCTTGGCGCTGTCGCCACGCGGCATTGCGACGATGGCGACGATGCTGGCGGTCCATTACCTGATCGATAGGGTCGATCATCGGGCGTTGCTCGGGATCGGAATCGTCATCACCGCGGGGGCACTCGTGCTGATGTCGCGTGTCCCACCCGATGGGGGCGCGCTCTGGTTGGCCGCGGCAAGCGCGATCCAAGGAGTCGGGGTCGGGCTCCTATTCACCCCTCTCAGCACGCTCGCCTTTTCCACCCTTGGCGCGGAACTGCGCACCGATGCCGCCGGCGTCTATAGTCTTTTGCGGCAACTCGGCTGCGCGACGGGTGTTGCCGTCATGACAGCTGTGCTGCAGGCAAGAATTCACGGTAATTCCTTGCCGGTGTTTGATCCGTCTGCGAGGGTTTTTGCAGGCTACACCAGCTGTTTTCGAACGATGGCGATCATAACCGCTATTACCCTCCCGGGAATCCTGCTCTTTCGCGTGCTTCGGCCGGAGGCCGCAGCGCCGAGGGCAGCATAAACCGCTGCTGTCAAGCGCCCGGCATCAGCGGCTTTCGTTCGGTGGGCAGTGAGATGCGCGCAATGGTCCCCTGACCCGCGCGACTTTCTATCGCGAGCTTGCCGCCATGCGCTTCGATCAGGCCTTTGGTGATCGGTAGGCCCAGACCCGTGCCGCCATAATTGCGCGTCGTCGATGGTTGTGCTTGTCCGAAAGGCTGGAGGGCGCGCTCCAGTTCTTCCTCGTTCATCCCGATACCATGATCCTCGAATTCCACGACGGCGCGGTCGGGCTCATCCGACACCACGCGAATACAGACTTCGCCGCCGTCTCGGGAAAACTTTATTGCATTGGATAGGAGGTTGAGAAATATTTGCTTTATTGCGCGCTCGTCGGCGCAAATTTCCACCTCCCCATCCAATCGCTTCGTCACGAGCTCGATGCCACGGCAGTCGGCCCGTTCCCGCATCATGCGGATGACTTCGCCGATCAGATGTCGGATGTTCAACGGCTCCTTTGAGAGTTCGAGCTTTCCTGCCTCTATCTTTGACATATCGAGTACATCATTGATGATGGACAATAAATGGAGGCTGCTTTGGTGGATGTCCTTCATATAGTCTAGATATTTTTCGTTGCCGAGCGGACCGAATAGCTCATGCGCAATGATCTCGGAAAATCCGATGATGGCATTGAGTGGAGTGCGCAGTTCATGGCTCATATTGGCCAAAAACTCGCTCTTGGCGTGATTTGCCATTTCGGCTTGGCTGCGCGCCTCGATCAATTTGCGCTCGGATGCTTTGAGATCCGTTACATCCGAGTAAACCGAGACAATCGCCCCGTCCGGCATTGCCCGGCGGCTGATCTGCAGGGTCCGTCCTCGGGGAGTCACGCGCTCCTTTCTCGTCGGTACGTCTCGATAGAAACTCTCGAGACGCTTGGCAACCTCGACTGAGGGGTCGTCACGACCGAAATCACCGCGAGCCGCCTGAAGCAGCAGGATATCGCGAAGCGGCGCACCGACCGGGAGATCGGGCGGCAATTCGAGCAGTTCGCAGAAGCGAGAGTTCCATGCGATCAACCGCCCCCGGCTGTCAAAGACGCTCAAACCCTCGCCGATATTTTCGAGCGTGCTCTGGAGCAGCCGAGCTTCGGCACAGCGTCTTCGCC
>CAWEWR010000014.1:0-39652 GCA_963812675.1 uncultured Alphaproteobacteria bacterium
AGGCTCCAGCGGACTCCGCACGAGGCACAGGCCACCGGTGGTTTGTCGCTCAATAATGCGCGGCGGAAATCCTGGTAGCGCGGCCCGTTCCAGATCTGCCGAAGGCTCTCCTGGGTTGCATCCCCCAAAGTGAAATTATCATAGCCGCGCATCGAAAACGGCGCGATACAGCACGGGATCGCTCGGCCGTGGGCGGTGAAATACATCAGTGTCCAGGGCCGCCGGCACAGCGACCATGGCTGGTCCGCGGCGCCGCGTATGAGGCTGGTGCCGGGCTCGGTGGCGCCCGAAGCGTTGAAATTGACCCCGAGAGCCTCGGCCAGCGCCGCTGCCTCGGCGACCTGGTTTACCTCGCCGCCGTCGAGTCGCTCGAACAATGCGGATTGCGCGCGCGCCAGGCCCTGCCCTTCCGGCGTAAAGACCAGGCGCTGAAGATGGATTTCCGAGACGCCAATGCGGTGCGCCAGGCGAACAAACTCCGGCAGCTGGTCGATCGTCTCTTTGAGCCCGGTCAGCCACAGCGAGACCAATGGGCGCTCGAGGCCTTCGGCGCGCTGCAACGCAGTGAAGGCGCGCACGTTGCGGATGATCCGGTCGAACATGTCCTTGCCGCGCACCGCGAGAAAGGTCTCGGGCTCGGCGGCGTCGAGCGACACCCGCAATTCGTCCAGGCCCGCGGCGATCATCTCCCTGCCCTTGCTCTCGGTCAGCAAGGTGCCGTTGCTGTTGAACAGCACGTAGGTGCCGCGGTCTTTCAGATAGCGCACCATGCGGGGCA
Organism: uncultured Alphaproteobacteria bacterium; assembly: GCA_963812675.1. Taxonomy (GTDB): domain Bacteria; phylum Pseudomonadota; class Alphaproteobacteria; order ATCC43930; family CGMCC-115725; genus AP-15. The sequence continues at coordinate 779 of CAWEWR010000014.1, forward strand.
GCGACTTGACCATCATCGGCTCGCCGACGCCATGCAAAACGACGCGCGCTATGTGCGGAAACTGGTCGACGATACGAGTGAACAATTGCCAGCTCATATCGGCGGGCGGCTCGAGATCTTCGAAGGTGCGCGGGCAGGTTTCGCACAACAAATTGCAGCGATTGGTCGTCTCGATGTAAAGGCAAACCGGCTCTTGCTCGGCAATCTCGCCGCGCGCGTCGCCGACGGCTTCGAAATAGCGCCGCGGGTCGGGTCTAGGTTGCGCAGTCAATGGCACGCCGTGCTCCTGACCTTTTGTTGGAAACCGTTCGCCGGGCGATATCGACGGCGCAGAGTATGACAAAGCCGCCGTACAGAGTGAACCCCACCCAAAACGGGATATTGCCGGTCTTCTGATCCCAGTAGAGCAGGACAGCCGCGAGCGTGAGCCACCAGGCCGGCCACCACGGTGCGGCGGTCAGCAGAGCGACGAGCCAGACGAAATACCACGGATAATGGGGCGAGGCGAAGAACAGCGCCGCCGTGCCCAACGCCATCGCCCAGTTCAGACCCGAGCACGGATCCGACCGGCGGCGCAGAGCACCGATCGCCAGCCCGGCCATGACGCTCGCGACCAAGCCGAAATACGCGGCCAGCGGTATGGCAACGGCGCGACGGGCCATGCCGAGAAGCCAGAAGCCACTGCCGGAGCCCAAATTTTCCTCGGCGACATAGCGGGGCAGAAACCCCAAAGCCCGCGACCCGACGCCGATATAGGGGAGATAGGCGGCAACGATTACGGCGATGAAGGTGGCGGGCCATCGCCAATCGCCCAAGTTTGACTTAGCCGGGCGCCACAGCGCGGGCGCCAGAACCAGCGGGAAAAATTTTACCAGTGTCGCAGCGGCGAGCGCCAACGCCGAGCAGACGCGCCTTCCGGTAACGGCGGCGGCGAGCGCCAGGGCGGTAAATGTGACGACCGCCGCGTCGACATGCCCCGAGCCCGCAATCTCCCATACCGGCAGCGGGTGCCAGGCGTAGAGCAGGATGTGCTCCGGCGGCCTCCCGGTGGCCCGCAAGATAAAGATCAGGGTCCCGATGCCGACGGCCTCGATCGTGACAAACATCAGTTTCACCGCGAGCGCCGTCTCCGCGAACCGATTTGCCACCAGGAACAGCATCTGGGCGACCGGCGGGTAGATCGTCGGCGCGTAATTGTTGCGATTGATGTTCGGGAAGATCAGCGGGTCGCGCAGCGGCTCGAGTTGGGGATCGGTCGGAATGTAGCGATAGGGATTGATCCCGGCGGCCTGGACCCGCCCGTCCCAGATGTAGCGGTTGATGTCGTCGGACAAAAAGACCGGCGCCGCAAGCGCCATCAAGCGCAGCAGGACCGCCGTTCCCAGAATCAGAACCAATGCGGGCCGCTGATCGCCGCTCCGCAAGACGAGAGCTGCGGCAACTGCCCAGACCGCTCCCTGGACCAAGGCGATGATGACAAAGGCGGGTAGATCACGGTCGAATTGGGCGGCCAGCCCGCCTGCCACACCCGCGAGCAGCAGGCCGCCGAGCTGCAGCAGCTTCGACCGCGCCTTTCGCGCTCCCACCTAGCCTTCCCGCGGTGGCGGGGGAGGGAATTGAGGGCGGCCGGCACGGACGAACAGGCGTTCGATCCCGCCATTCCCGGCCGCCAGCTTTTCGAGAAAAGCCACGGTGCTGGGCGCCTCATAGCCGTTGAGATACGGGCTCGCTGCGCTCCGGCACGGTCCGATCTCGCGGGCAAGCATCGCGAGCGCCGCCTCGTCATCGACATCGTACCATTCGGGCAGCGGGGCGACGGTGACGCCGATTTCTTCGGCCCGGGCGAGCGTCTGCCGGAACACCCGCTCGGTGCTCCAGTCGATCTCCTCGAACAGCCGCCGGTGGAACTGCTTCATCGCGATCAAGTAATACCCGCCATCCGCGGCGGGCCCAAGGACGACGCGATCACCCGATTCCCGTAGCCGAAGAACCGTCTCGACGAGGAATTCGGTTGGCAAGGTCGGGCTGTCAGCGTTGACGAGACAAACCGAGCTGTAGCCCGCATCAAAGAGGTCGCGTGCCGCGTGGAACAGACTGCGCCCGATTGTCGGCTCCCTAGGCGGCAGCAGTTTGAAGCCGACGGGAAGCACATCATCGAAGAAGGGCTCGGAGCCCAGCGGGTAATACGCGGCAAATCCCTCGATCGGCGCCTGTCTCGCCGTAGCCACGATGTTAGCTGCGACGTCCGTCAGACAGCAAGTGTTGAGCTCGGCGGCCTCCTCATAGGTCAGCGGCGGCACGAGTCGGGTCTTGACGGTCCCGGCAACCGACGCCTTGGCCATGATCGCAACCGCGCAGCGTTCTTCAGGCAAGGCGGCTCCCTCCCCCGGATGTCAGAGCCCCTCAGGAGCCGCTGAACCAGTTGTATCCGTAACCTTCCCAAAAGCCGCCCGGATAATTGTTCGTCACCGACAACGCCACGACGAATTTCGGATTCTTGAGGCCGAGTTTTGTCGGCATCCAAATCTTCATCGGATAGCCAAACTTGCGTGGCAATGCCTGGTCCGCGAAGGTAAAGACCATGATCGTTTGCGGGTGCAGTGCGGTTGCCACATCGATGCTGGTGTAATACCCGTCGGCGCAAAGGAAACCCACATATTTTGAGGTGAGGTCGGCCTCGATCCGTTCGAGAAAGATGCGCAGCGGGCAGCCGCTCCATTTGCCGATCCGGTAAATACGGATGAGCCTCGCATTTCCGCATCGGGCAGCGCATCGGTATGCCTCCGTTGGTCTCCGACATGCTCCACCCCGATGGCGCCTGCTCGCAGAGCATAGGTAGTCCAGGAGTAAATTTTACAGTGGGACGCTGCCGTCCCGACTTGCGCTTTCGCAGGGTTGACGATAGAAGCCGGCAGACCGACAGGCCCGCCGGTCCCCGACTTCCGCCGGTTGACCTGGCGATACGATTCTGTTAGGCATGCGGTGATGCATTGCCGGCGCTACGAGCTTCGACTTAGCCGCTCGGCGTCCTGAGGGACGCCGAGCCGCCGTCGTTGCCCGTCCCCAGCTCGGGAATTTTCGCGCTCGCTAATGCTGATGTCTCTTCTCAATGTAAACGACACTAGCCCGCTTCCGGCCGCTTCCCCGGCGGATGCAGAGCAGCGTTGCGGTCGCCGACTTCCCAGGCGCCGGTGGCTTTGACGCCAGCCGGCTGCGACCATTCTCGATTTCAACCACGGAACCGCCACATTCGGCGGCGCGCCTGCGACCAGGAGCTTTCGATGACCAGCATGCCTATCCAAAAATACCGTCCCTTTCCGACCATCGATCTGCCCGACCGGCGCTGGCCGACGCAGGTCATCGACCGCGCGCCGCTGTGGTGCAGCGTCGACCTGCGCGACGGCAACCAGGCGTTGGTCGAGCCGATGGGACCGGACCGCAAACGCCGGATGTTCGAGCTATTGGTAAGGCTCGGCTTCAAGGAGATCGAAGTCGGCTTTCCCGCGGCATCGGAGACCGACTTTGGATTTATCCGCGAGCTGATCGAGCAGCAGCTGGTCCCCGATGATGTGACGATCCAGGTGCTGACCCAAGCCCGGCCCGAGTTGATCAAGCGCAGCTTCGAGTCGATCCGTGGCGCCCGCCGCGCCATCATGCATCTCTACAACTCGACTTCGACCTTGCAGCGCCGCGTCGTGTTCGGCCTGGACAAGCCGGGCATCGTCGACATCGCGGTGACCGGGGCCAAGCTCATTCGCGAGCTCGCCGGGGCAATGCCGGAAAGCGAGATCATCTACCAGTATTCGCCGGAGAGCTTTACCGGGACCGAGCTCGACTTTGCGGTCGAGATCTGCGAGGCGGTCATGGATGTGTGGCGGCCGACACCGGACAAGAAAACGATCCTCAATCTCCCGGCCACCGTCGAAATGGCGAGCCCGAACATCTATGCCGATCAGATCGAGTGGTTCGGCCGCAACATCCGCGACCGCGAGGCGATCACCCTCAGCGTGCATCCCCACAACGACCGCGGCACCGCCGTGGCCGCCACCGAGCTTGCAGTAATGGCGGGCGCTGAACGGGTCGAAGGCACGCTCTTCGGCAATGGCGAGCGCACCGGCAATGTCGATATCGTCACCTTGGCGCTCAATCTGTTCAGCCAGGGGATCGATCCGGGGCTGGTGATCACCGACATCGACGAGATCGTCCGCACCGTCGAGCATTGCAATCAGCTTCCGGTGCATCCACGGCATCCCTATGCCGGCGAGCTCGTCTACACCGCTTTCTCGGGCTCGCATCAGGATGCGATCAAAAAAGGCTTCGAGGCGCTCGCCAAGCGCAATGACCCATTATGGGAAGTGCCGTATCTGCCGATCGATCCGAAGGATCTGGGCCGCACCTACGAGGCGGTGATCCGGGTCAACAGCCAGTCCGGCAAGGGCGGCGTCGCCTATGTGCTGAAGGCCGATTACGGGCTCGATCTGCCGCGCGGTCTGCAGATCGAGTTTTCGAAGCGCGTGCAGGAAGTGACCGACCGAACCGGAAAGGAGGTGACGAGCGCCGGTATCTGGTCGCTGTTCGAGGAGACATATCTGCGGCGCGACGGGATCCAGCTGGCCGATTACAGCATTTTTCCCGAGCCGCGCGCCCCGGAGCGCCGCCGCATCGCGGCGACGGTCCTCATCGACGGCGCGGAACGGCGGGTCGAGGGCGTCGGCAACGGCCCGATCGCTGCGTTTGTCGACGCGCTGCAACGCGCGTGCGACATCGAGCTGACGGTCGTCGACTACCGCGAGCACGCGATCGGCGCGGGGGCCGATGCGCAGGCCACGGCCTACGTTCAGGTCCGCGAGGCCGGTGACGCAACACTCTACGGCGTCGGCATCGACGGCAACATCGTGACTGCTTCTCTGAAGGCCGTAGCGAGCGCGGCGACCCGCGTCTCGCAACGTACGAACGGGCAATAGCGGCACCGCGAACCTCGCTCCGACGTATGGGCGAACGCACGATCGGCGTCCTTATTGAGGGCGCGACAGGCCGGCTCGGCACGACGCAGCATCTGCGCTCGCTGATGGCGATCCGGAGCGAGGGCGGGCTGCTGCTCGCCAATGGCGACCGTCTCGCGCCCGTGCCGGTTTTGCTCGGCCGCAACGCGGCAAAGCTCACGGCTCTGGCGGCGGCGAATGGCGGCCTCAAATGGAGCACCGATCGCGACGCCTGTCTCGCTGACCCCGACATCGCGATCTATTTCGACGCGAGCGCGACCGGCGGCCGGCCGGCGCGCGCCGCGGCGGCGCTCGACGCCGGCAAGCACGTCTACGTCGAAAAGCCGCTCGCCGAAGACGCCCCATTCCCGTCCCCATTCCGCGAAGGCGCCAAGAGCGTGCAGCTCGCCGAGGCGTGCCATCAGAGCAATCGCGAGCGGCGCTGGATCGATCTGCCGCCGCTGACATTGTGAGACAGGGGCGGCCTGTTATACTTGCCGGAACTTCGCGAGCAATATGAACAGGAGGGACGTCCGTGATCCGTAACTCGCCCAGTACCACCCGCCGTCAATTGCTGCAACGGGCAGTTGGTGATCCGGGGGCACCCCCTCGGCTGGCCCAAGACTAATCGGCCTGTTTCTGATTATCAGCCTGCCCGAGCTGTCGCTGACGATCCCCCGCAGCGCCGGCTTTGTTCGATAACCAAGGAGCCGGAGCGATGGATTTGCGCTTCACCGCCGATGAATTGACGTTTCGCGACGAGCTGCGCGTTTTCTTCCGCGATAACCTGCCGGGCGACATCCGCGAGCGGATGCGGCTCGGCCACCCGCCGACCAAGGATGACACAGTTACTTGGCAGCGCATCTTGAATCGGCGCAATTGGGCCGCTTACAACTGGCCCAAGGAATATGGCGGCCCCGGCTGGACGCCGATGCAGCGCATGATCTTCCTCGAGGAGAACCAGCTGGCGCCGGCGCCCGAAGTCTCGTCGTTCAACATCACGATGATCGGCCCGGTGCTGATCCAATTCGGTACCGAGGAGCAGAAGCAGCGGTTTCTGCCGCGCGCCGCCAATATCGACGATTGGTGGTGTCAGGGGTTCTCCGAGCCGGGCGCCGGGTCCGACCTCGCTTCGCTCAAGACCGCTGCCAAGCGCGACGGGGACGACTACGTCGTCAACGGCCAGAAGATCTGGACTTCGACCGCGCACCACGCCGATTGGTGCTTCTGTCTGGTGCGTACCGATCCCCAGGCCAAGAAGCGGCAGGAGGGAATCTCGTTTCTGCTGATCGACATGAAGACGCCGGGCATCACGGTGCGGCCGATCATCTCGATCGACGGCAGCCATCACCTGAACGAGGTGTTTTTCGACGATGTGCGGGTGCCGGTGTCGTTGCGTGTCGGCGAGGAAAACCGCGGCTGGGATGTCGCCAAATTTCTGCTCGGCCACGAGCGCACCGGAATCGCGCGGCTCGGCAAATCGAAGGAGCGGGTCAAATTCGCCCGCGAGGCGGCGCGCGAGATGCGCGCCAACGGCAAGCCATTGATCGAGAACCCGGCGTTCCGCCAGCGCGTCGCGCAGCTCGAAACCGACATGAAGGCGTTGGAGATCACGCAGATGCGCGTCGTCTCCGCGCACGACAAGAGCCACGACGGCAAGCCCGATCCGCTTTCCTCGGTGCTCAAGGTCAAGGGCACCGAGCTGTTGCAGGCGACGACCGAGCTGGCAATGGATGTCGGGGGGCCGCTCGCGATGCCCGATTGGGCGCAGGAACTGGCGGCGCTCAGCAACGAGCCGGAACTGGGCCCGGAATGGGCGACCGAAGCCACCCGCAGCTATCTCTTCTTGCGCGCCGCCTCGATCTATGGCGGCACCAACGAGATCCAGAAAAACATCCTGAGCAAGGCCATATTGGGCCTCTAACCACCCAGAAACCGTCATGGCCGGACTTGATCCGGCCATCCACGTGCCCGACACTGCTTTCGCCCGCGCCGCGGGAGGCGTGGATCACCGGGACAAGCCCGGTGATGACGATTTAAGTGGGCGAACCGACCGATGGATTTCGATCTGAGCGAAGAGCAGCGGCTATTGCGCGACTCGGTCGAGCGGTTGCTCGCCGACCATTATGGATTTGACAAGCGCCGCTCCTGTCTCGCCGAGCCCGAGGGTTGGAGCCGCGGCCTCTGGGCACAATATGCCGAACTTGGTTTGCTGGGCCTGCCCTTTGCCGAAGATTACGGCGGCTTCGGCGGCGGCCCGATCGAGGTGATGCTGGTGATGGAGGCGCTCGGGCGCGTCCTCGCATTGGAGCCGTATTTGGCCACGGTCGTGCTTGGCGGCACAGCGCTGCGGCTCGCCGGCAACGAAGAACAGAAGTCGGCGATCCTGCCGCAGGTCGCCGACGGCGCCATGATCCTCGCCTTTGCTCATGGCGAGCGGCAGGCGCGCTACGATCTGACGGATGTCATCACGACCGCGAAGCCCAAGGGCGGCGGCTGGGTGCTCGATGGCGCCAAGAGCGTGGTTCTGCACGGCGACAGCGCGCAGCGGCTGATGGTCAGCGCGCGCACTGCCGGCGAGCGGGACGATCGCGACGGCATCACGTTGTTTATCGTGGATGCGGCATCGACTGGAGTGGCGCGACGCGCCTACCCGATGCGCGACGGCACGCGGGCGGCGGAGATTTCATTGAGCGGTGTCGAGGTCGGCGAGGGGGATGTACTGGGCGAGGTCGGCGGGGCCTTCCCGGTGATCGAACGCGTCGTCGAAGCGGGCATCGCGGCGGCCGCGGCCGAAGCGGTCGGCGCGATGGAGGCGATGCAGGCGATGACCCTCGAATATTTGAAGACCCGCCAGCAATTCGGCCGGCCGATCGGCCAGAACCAGGTGCTGCAGCACCGTGCCACGGAGATGCTGATGGAGCTCGAGCGCGGGCGCAGCATGGCCATGCTGGCGGCAATGATGGTCGAAGAGCCCGATCCCGCCGAGCGCGCCCGCAACATCGCGATGGCGAAGGTCGGCGTCGGCCAGGCGAGCAAATTTGTGTCGCAGAATGCGATCCAATTGCATGGCGGCATCGGCATGACCGAGGAATATGCGGTTGGGCATTACTTCCGCCGCTGCATGGTCATCGAACACACTTTCGGCGACACCGCCCACCACCTGTCGCGGCTCGCCGACCAGGTGCGATAGGGCTCGGTGGGCACCTTATTCGAGCATCAGGCGCCGCATCCTCTGGCCGACCTGCTGCGCCCGCATAGCTTGGCGGAAGTGGTCGGTCAGGACCACCTGCTCGCCGGCGATGGTCCGATCGGCCGAATGGTCGCGAACCGCAAATTGTCCTCGATGGTCCTTTGGGGCCCGCCGGGCTGCGGCAAGACCACGATCGCCCGGCTGTTGGCGCAAGGCACGGATCTGATATTCGAGCCGCTGTCGGCGGTCTTTTCCGGCGTGGCGGATCTGCGCAAGGTGTTCGATGCGGCGAAAAAGCGCCGCGAGATGGGCCAAGGCACGCTGCTCTTCGTCGACGAGATCCATCGCTTCAACCGTGCCCAGCAGGACGCGTTTCTGCCGGTCGTCGAGGACGGCACCGTGATCCTCGTCGGCGCCACGACGGAAAACCCGTCCTTCGAACTGATCGGCGCATTGCTGTCGCGCGCGCAAGTCTTCGTTCTGCGGCGTCTCGACGACAACGACCTCGAAATCCTGTTGCAGCGCGCCGACGCCCATCTGGGCCGGCGCCTGCCGCTGACCGACGAAGCCCGTACGGCCCTGCGTGCGATGGCCGACGGCGACGGGCGGTTCCTCCTCAACCTGACTGAGGAGATTGCGCAGCTCCAGTCAGAACACTCGCTCGGACCCGAGGAGCTTGCCCGGCTCGTGCAGCGTCGGGCGCCGCTCTACGACAAGGCCCAGGAGGGTCACTACAATTTGATCAGCGCGCTGCACAAATCGCTGCGCGGCTCCGACACCGACGCGGCGCTCTATTGGCTGGCGCGGATGCTGGCCGGCGGCGAGGACCCGGTCTACATCCTGCGGCGGCTCACCCGGGCGGCTGTCGAGGATATCGGCCTCGCCGACCCGCAAGCGGTCGTGCAGGCGCTCGCCGCCTGGGACACCTATGACCGCCTCGGTTCACCCGAAGGCGAGCTCGCGATCGCCCAATGCGTGATCTATCTGGCCACGGCGCCGAAATCGAACGCCGGGTACCAGGCATATGGAGAAGCCCGCGCGATGGCGCGCGAGACCGGCTCCTTGATGCCGCCGATGCACATCCTCAATGCGCCGACCCGGCTGATGCGCACTCTCGGATACGGTAAAGGCTATGTTTACGACCACGCCACCGAAGAGGGTTTCTCAGGTCAGAATTATTTTCCGGAAGGGGTGGTGCGCCGCAATTTCTATCGGCCCGGCGAGCGCGGCTTCGAGCGGGAGATCAAGAAACGGCTCGACTATTGGGAAAAGCTGCGCCAACGCGCGGCAGCGACAGCGCAATGACCGAGGCCGATGAAACCATAACCGTCGACAACAGCGACGGCTCGCTCCGCCTCGACCGCTGGTTCAAACGGCATTATCCCGGTCTGGGGCACGGCCAGCTCGAGAAGCTGCTTCGCACCGGGCGGATCCGCGTCGACGGCAAGCGGGCGCGGTCCAGTGATCGGATAGGTTCGGGTCAGGCGATCCGCATTCCGCCAAATGAGTTGGCGCTGCCGCCCCGCCTTGTGCGACCGAAGCCGCGGCTGGCGGACGAGGCCATGCTGCAAGCGGCGATCCTGCACCGCGACGACGCCGTCATCGTCATCGACAAGCCGCCTGGGTTGGCGGTACAGGGCGGCACCGCGACCGAGCGGCACGTCGACGGGCTCCTCGACGGCTTGCGGTTCGGCAATCCCGAACGCCCGCGCCTCGTGCACCGGCTCGACAAGGAGACGAGTGGCATTCTCGTCATTGCCCGCACCGCTACTGGCGCTGCGTTTTTGACCCGGGCCTTTCGCGAGAAGACGACGCGCAAGACCTATTGGGCCGTCGTCGTCGGGCGACCGAACTTAGCTCAGGGCCGTATCGACCTGGCGCTCGCGAAATCGCCTGGGCACGGCGGCGAACGGGTCCGGCCCGACGCCGAGGAAGGCCGCCGCGCCGTCACTTATTACCAGGTGATCGATAGCGCCGGAGCACGGGCAAGCTGGCTCGCCCTGATGCCGGTCACCGGGCGCACTCACCAGCTGCGCGCCCATTGCGCCGCAATGGGCACACCGATCCTCGGCGACTTCAAATACGGCGAGGCCGCGGCCCACCTGGCCGGCCTTCCCGGAGCGCGTCGGCTCCACTTGCACGCAAGAAGCCTTTCCATGCCGCATCCGCTCGGTGGGCAGCTGCAGGTGACCGCGCCGCTTCCGCCGCACATGCAGCGGACTTGGGAATTTTTCGGCTTTGCTGGCGACGTGGAGGATCCTTTCGCCGAACTGGATGTGGCGTGATGAAGCGGTTCTATCGAAAGGCCGAGGCTGCCAAGAGAGTTGGCGGCCACGCTGTTACTCTCGACGGCAAACCAATCAAGACGCCAGGCAAGCGCGATCTGCTCGCACCAAGCGGGGCGTTGGCGGCGGCCATAGCCGAAGAATGGAACTCGCAAGGAACAGAGGTTCGGGCGGCGACGATGCCGCTGACTCGTCTCGCGACGACGACCGTCGATCGGGTCGCGACGCAGCGCGATGCAATCATTCGGCAGACCGCCAACTACGCCGGTACCGACCTGGTCTGCTATCGGGCAACGCACCCGCCGGCGCTGACCGCCCGCCAACAGGCGGTCTGGCAGCCGCTGATCGACTGGGCGGTGTTGCGCTATGATGCGCCGCTCGTGGTCACCAGCGGGGTAATCCCGCAGAGCCAGTCGGCGGAGAGCCTTCGCGCCTTTACTGCGGCGGTGGCCGAGCACGAGGATTTTGCGCTGACCGCGCTGCATGTGGCGACCGCCGCGTGCGGCTCGTTGATAATTGCCTTGGCACTGCTCGAAGGGCAGCTCGACGCGCACCAGGCCTTCGCCGCCTCGCAGCTCGACGAAAGTTTTCAGATCGAGGGGTGGGGCGAAGACGCCGAACAGGCCGAACGCCGCCGGGCATTAGCCGCCGAAATCAAAGCGGCGGGGCGCTTGATCTCGCTACTGCGCGCGTGAGCTCAGGATCGACCACCCGCTTTCATAGAGCCGCGCCTCCCAGAACTTCAGAGGCCAGAGCTTCAGAGGATAGCCTCTTCGCCTCGGAACTCGGCAAAGACCTTGCTCGCCACCATCATCAACTCGCGAATGATCGGCACCCCGACATAGCCCGAGAGGTGCAGCAACACCTCCGTCAATTCCTCTTCGGTCCAACCTCGGCGCAGCGCCATTCGCAGATGGAGGCCCAGTTCCGGCTCGCGGCCGGTGGCGGCGTCGGAGACGACGCAAATGAGCGCGCGGGTCTTCAAATCGAGGCCGGGACGGGTCCACAGCGCGCCGAATACCGTCTCGGTCGCCACGTCGATAAACTTCTTCATCACCGGGTCGCTGTAAATCTCGCGGGCCGAGCGCTCGACCGCCGCGTCGCCCATCAGTCGGCGCCGCATCGCGGCGCCTTTCTTATACAATTCGCTCTCCGCCACTGAGCCGTCCTCCTCGGGTTTCGCTGTCGCCAATGAAATCCAGAGCCGCGGCTCTGGCCTTGCCGGATCGTCGATGCTATCTGCCCCATTCATTGGTTGCGAGGCAACATGCAGAATATTCTCGACCGCTTGGAAGAGCAGCGGGAGGCGGCCCGGGCGGGCGGCGGGGTCCGCCGCGTCGAGGCCCAGCACCGCCGCGGCAAGCTGACCGCCCGCGAGCGGCTCGAATTGTTGCTCGACCCCGGTTCCTTCGAGGAATGGGATATGTTTGTCGAGCACCGCAGCCACGATTTCGGCATCGACGAGCACAAAATACCCGGCGACGGCGTGGTCACCGGTTATGGCACGGTGAACGGCCGGCTGGTCTTCGTGTTCAGCCAGGATTTTACCGTGTTCGGCGGGTCGCTCAGCGAAGCGCATGCCGAGAAGATCTGCAAGATCATGGACCAGGCGATGAATGTCGGCGCCCCGGTCATCGGGCTCAACGATTTAGGCGGGGCGCGCATCCAGGACGGGGTCGCCTCGCTCGCCGGCTATGCCGAGGTTTTCGAGCGCAATGTGCTGGCTTCGGGCGTGATACCGCAGATTTCGATGATCATGGGCCCGTGCGCCGGCGGCGCTGTTTATTCGCCGGCGATGACCGACTTCATCTTCATGGTCAAGGACACCTCATACCTCTTCGTGACCGGGCCGGAGGTGGTCAAGACCGTCACCCACGAGACCGTGACACAGGAGGAATTGGGCGGCGCGTTGACCCATACGACGCGTTCGGGTGTCGCGGACCTCGCTTTCGCGAACGATGTCGAGGCGCTGACCGAATTGCGCCGGTTCATTGATTTTCTGCCGGCCTCGAACCGGGCGCAGCCGCCGTTGCGCCCGACCTCCGATCCGTCCGATCGAGTCGAGCCGTCGCTCGACACGCTCGTGCCGAGCAGCGCCAACAAGCCCTACGACATGAAGGAGCTGATCGAGAAGGTCGTCGACGACAGCGATTTCTTCGAGATCCAGTCGGATTTCGCGCGCAACATCCTGATCGGCTTCGCCCGGATGGAAGGCACGACGATCGGCATCGTCGCCAACCAGCCGATGGTGCTGGCCGGCTGCCTCGACATCGACAGCTCCCGCAAGGCGGCTCGCTTTGTGCGGTTCTGCGATTGTTTCAACATCCCGATCGTCACGTTTGTCGATGTGCCCGGGTTCCTGCCCGGAACGGCGCAGGAGCATGGCGGGATCATCAAGCACGGCGCGAAGCTGCTCTTCGCCTTCGCCGAAGCGACCGTGCCGAAGGTCACGTTGATCACCCGCAAGGCCTATGGCGGCGCCTACGACGTGATGAGCTCGAAGCATCTGCGGGGCGACATCAACTTTGCCTGGCCCTCGGCGGAGATCGCCGTGATGGGCCCCAAAGGCGCGGTCGAAATCATATTCCGCGCCGACCTCGGAGACGAAGCTGCGATCGAGGCGCGCACCGAGGAGTACCGGGAGAAATTTGCCAACCCGTTCGTCGCCGCGAGCCGCGGCTTTATCGACGACGTCATCCTGCCGCGCGGAACCCGGCGGCGGCTGTGCCGTGCCCTCGCAATGCTGCGCGGCAAGCAGCTCGTCAATCCGCCGAAAAAACACGACAACATCCCGCTGTGAACTTAGCAACCGAAAAGAAAGCCAGGAGCGCTGGTGTGATGAAATCTGGCCCTATCCCAGCTGCCGCAGATTTAAACGATGAGACCTCTCGGCGGAGATGGTTACAGAGATTAGCCTCACAGGCACGTGCTGGCGCGATAAAAAGGGGCATCGGCTTTGATTTGGGTCCTGATTACGGCGAGACATTATTTCAGACGCAGCACGGCCGATGCGCAGTGACAGGCATACCATTTCATCTGCAGCGTTTCCCTGATGCATTCGTGAAGTATCCATTTGCCCCGAGCATCGATCGCATTCTCTCCAGCGGCAGCTACACGCCGGACAATACGCGCCTCGTCTGTGCAGCGGTCAATTTCGGTATGGGGCAATGGGGTGAGGAGCTGTTTCTCACTCTCGCGCGGTACGCGGTGGGATACGACAAAACAAAGTCAGCTAGCGACGAAAAGTATTGGTACGCCCGGCAGGATGAGCGCATTGCCGCGGCGGAAACCATTCTTCTGATACTTACCGTAGAAGAACGCCGAGCCCAAGCGCATCATATTGCCGGGCTGAAGGCCTCTCGTACTAAGGGACCGGATGGCCTTCGAGAGGGTGCAATAAAAGCGAGGAAGCAGCCTCGGTCCAGCGCGATGACCGCCGATGACGAAGCACAATAGTGCCGTCATGGCCGGGCTTGTCCCGGCCATCCACGAATCAGATGAGGTGGTCGTAAAGATCATCCCATTGGGGATTTGTCGCGAGAATGAGCCGTACCTTCCAGGTTCGTGGCCAATGCTTCATGTTATGTTCGCGCTGGATGGCCGATTGAATGTCGGCATGCGGCTCCACGTAGACAAGCCGCTTCAATCCGTATCGCTTGGTGAAGCCTGGCAGCAGACCTTCACGGTGTTCCCAGGCACGACGCGCAATTTGGGTAGTAACGCCGGTGTACAGGATGCCATTAGGTCGATTGGTCATTATGTACACCCACGCGCAATCCATTGCATAAATGTGCCCCCAGATCGAACTAGGGGCAACGAATTCGTGGATGGCCGGGACAAGCCCGGCCATGACGATGAAGGGGCGGCGCTTTGCAATAACGGCGGCGGTTGTCGCGAGTCGCATTGGCCATGTTCCGTAAGATCCTGATTGCCAATCGCGGCGAGATCGCTTGCCGCATTATCCGCACCGCGCATCGGATGGGGGTCGCGACGGTGGCGGTTTATTCCGATGCCGATGCGGAAGCTCTGCATGTGCGGATGGCCGACGAAGCGATCCGCATCGGGCCGGCCCCCTCGGCCGAGAGCTACCTCGATATCGAGCGGATCGTCGAAGCATGCCGAGAGAGCGGCGCCGAAGCGGTCCATCCCGGCTACGGGTTTTTGTCGGAAAATCCTGGTTTTGCCCGAGCGCTCGCGAAGGCTGGAGTGACCTTCATCGGACCGCCGGTGGAGGCGATCGCCGCGATGGGCGATAAGATCGAGTCGAAAAAGCTGGCGCGCGCCGCCGGGGTATCGAGCGTGCCCGGTTTCCTCGACATCGTTCCCGATGCCGACTCCGCCGTCACGATCGCCCGCGACATCGGCTATCCGGTGATGATCAAGGCTTCCGCCGGCGGCGGCGGCAAGGGGATGCGGATCGCCGCGAGCGATGCCGACGTTCGCGACGGTTTTCGCTCGGCCGCGAACGAGGCGAAATCGAGCTTCGCCGATGACCGCATCTTTATCGAGAAATACATCGAAGAGCCGCGGCATATCGAGATCCAGGTGCTCGGCGACAATCACGGCAATATTGTTTATCTCGGTGAGCGCGAGTGCTCTATCCAGCGCCGCCACCAGAAGGTCGTCGAGGAGGCGCCGAGCCCGTTTTTCGACCCCGAAACCCGCAAAGCGATGGGCAGGCAAGCGGTCTCGCTGGCACGAGCCGTCGATTACCGCTCGGCCGGCACGGTCGAGTTCATCGTCGACCAGCAGCGCAATTTCTACTTTCTCGAAATGAACACGCGGCTCCAGGTCGAGCACCCGGTAACGGAGCTGGTGACCGGGTTCGATCTTGTCGGGTTGATGATAAGGGTGGCGGCCGGCGAGCCGCTCCCGTTTGCCCAGGAGGATGTGGAACTCTCGGGCTGGGCCATCGAGGCGCGGGTCTATGCCGAAGACCCCGCACGCAATTTTCTGCCCTCGATCGGACGCCTCGTTCGGTATCGACCGCCAAGCGAAGAAAGCGTCCGCCTCGACGCCGGGGTCTTCGAAGGGAGCGATATCAGCGTCCATTATGACCCGCTGATGGCCAAACTGATCGTCTCGGGCCCCGACCGCGACACAGCGATCTCCCGGTTGTCCGGCGCTTTGGACGAGTTTTATGTCGCCGGCGTGCAGCACAACATCCCCTTTCTGGCGGCTGTCGCGGCGAGCCCCCGGTTTCACGCCGGCGCGCTGTCGACCAATTTCATCGCCGAAGAATTCCCCGGCGGGTTCATCCCGCCATCCGGGTTTGTCGAAGCCGACCGCGTCATTCTGCTCGCGGCGGCCCTGGCCGGCCGCCGCCTGCGCGAGCGCGAGACCGCGATCGACGGCAAGCTCGCCGGGGCGCGGATCGATATTCCCGAGGATTACGCAATTCTGCTCGACGGCCGCCAATATCCGGTCGGCGTGCGAGCGGAAGGCGGCGCCTACCGCCTCGAAATCGAGGGCGAGAGCCGCATCGCGACGACCGATTGGCAGCCGGGTCAGCCGCTGCTGCGTGCCCGAGTCGAGCAGCACGTCACGACAGTCCAAATCGATCGTCTGCCCGGCGCGGCATTCCGGCTGATGCATCGCGGCGTCATACGCCGCGCCCAGGTGCTGCCGCCGCGCGCCGCCGAACTGCTCGCGCTGATGCCGGAGAAGAAGGCGGCGGACACCTCGCGCCTGCTGTTGTCGCCGATGCCGGGGCTGCTTTCCTCGATCGTCGTCGAGCAAGGCCAGGAGGTGAAAGCCGGCGAGCCGCTCGCCATCGTCGAAGCGATGAAGATGGAGAACGTGCTGCGCGCCGAACGCGACGGCCGCGTCGCGCGGATCCGCGCCAGCGCGGGCGACAATCTCGCCGTCGACCAGGTGATCCTCGAATTCGAGTAAACCCGGCCCTGGACCCGAATGACCGCGCCGATCGAAACAGTACGGCTCCGCATCACCGGCCAGGTGCAAGGCGTCGGATACCGTCTTTGGGCGACACGTACCGCCGCGAGCCTCGGGCTGCGCGGCTGGGTCCGAAACCGTAGGGACGGCGGCGTCGAGGCGCTCGTGACGGGCACACCCGAGGCCGTCGCGGCCATGATCGAGGCCAGTGGAAAGGGTCCTTTCGGGGCGCAGGTTAGGGACGTGACCGTCACCCCAGATCAGGATGATGGCAGCATGGGGTTTGTCGCCCGCCCGACCGAATAGCTATTCGAACAGCGCCAGGTCGATCGCGTCGCCCATCTTGTTATAGCCGGCATCGCTCGGATGCAGGCCGTCGCCGCAATCGTCACTCGGCCGCATCTGCGTCGGATGTTCGGGATCGCGCAACGCCTGGTCAAAATCGGCGACCCCGTCGAAAGCCCCGCCGTCGCGGATCCAGCTGTTGACCGCCACACGGACCTCCTCGCGCTGCGGGTTCCAGGCATTGGCCATGTAGGTCTCGTTGCCGAACGGCGTCAGCGTGGCGCCGATGATCTTGACGGCGCGGCTGTGGGCGCGCAGCGCCATCTGCTTGAGACCGGCGATCATCTGCGCCGCGGTGGGTTCCTCCTCGGGTTTCTTCCACCGGTTGCGCAGATCATTGGTGCCGAGCATCACGATCACGTGGGTGACCCCGGGCTGGGATAGAACATCGCGGTCGAAGCGGCGCAGTCCGCTGTCGCCGCGGATGTCGAAGAGGATGCGGTTGCCGCCGAGCCCCTGGTTCATGACCGCCATCGGCCAGCCGCGGGGGCGCGCCATCAGACGGCGCGCGAGCTGGTCGGGCCAGCGGCAGAAGGCGTCCATTGTCGAGATGTTGCCGTCGGTCAGCGAGTCGCCGAGTGCCACGATGCCGCCGGTGTCGGCGCCGGCGAGCACGTCGACGCCGCAAACAAAGAACCAGTCGCTGGTGAGGCTGGCGATCGGCATCATGTTTGCCGCCGTGAAATCCCCCGGCGGCGAGATGTAGTTGGCCTGCCGGGCATAGCGGCCGGTGATTTGAAAATCGTTCAGGATCTCGCCGGGCAGATAGAGGCTGACCGCGAGGTCGGCGAGCGGCGCCACGCCGAGTGCCACCGGATCGCTGAACAGGACAGCGCCGGCGGCGATCGTCGCGGTATTCTCACCGCCGAAGCTCAGCTCGCGGTCGGACCCCGGGACGATGGCGGGACCCGCATCGCGCAGCGCGATATGCGCGCCGCCGATGTCCAGCGGACGCCCTCCATAGGCGTTCGAGATCCGCACCCGCACGGTGTCGCCGCCGAGGCTGGCGCGCATGGTCATGCGCAAGGTCTGGTTGGTGAAGGCGCCGGTTTCGGCGGGTGCCGGAGCCGTCGTCCAGGTGCCGACCCAATGCTGGCTGTCAGGCATATCGTCTCTCCCGGTGTTGCGAGGTGTGGAGGGCTCGGCAAATCTTATGCCCGAGGCTGTCCCTTCGCCAACGCAAAGCGCAGGCGGTCTCGCATCCCCTGTTCCCCCTGTTTTATCAGGTCGAGATCAGGCACCGCCAACTCCCACAATGACAATACCGCGCCCGCTCAGGGTGCGGATGGCCATATAGATATAGTGCGACTATGGCAATTACGTGGTTGTCGATATCGGAGTTTCCGGGTATCGGACGCAAAGCGCACCGTCAAGACCGCACCACGCCTCACGATCCGGAATTATGTAGGTGTCTCACGAAACTGACGGACGGCGCCCGGACGTTGTTCCCCGAAGTCCCATCGACCCTTCATTCCACAGGCCGGTTTGGGTCAGATTATCCTCGTGCACAGATTCATTCATTTGATGCAGCTCAACGTCCCCTCCGCGCTTTCCCGGCGAAGGCCGGGATCCACTTTCGCCGTGGGCACCGGCTCTCTCCAGTGTAGCGGGATTGATTTGCGCTATGCGACTTTGACATGTAGGCGCCGGATCAAAATGTCACCCGTCCGCCAATTAGAGATGACACTGTCCGGAGGTTTGTGGGGGGAAGGTGGTTCGGCTGACGAGCGATGGAGAGCTTTCGCGGCTCGGGGTTCCACAATAGCGTAAAAGCGGTGCGGTCACTGATGCTGGGGACGAGGCCATACAGCGTGCCGTAAGCCTCTAACGACCCGCTCTAAATGGGCTCGGGGTAGATCCGTTTCGCGAGTGTGCCCGGACATTGACGCGTCGTAGGGGGTGCCTTTGGGGTGCCCGCCTAGCGCCGGTTAGGCCGGTTTGCTACATCATTCTGCTCACCCAAGTTCGGACCCTCAGTGGAGCCCGAGGCGAACCCTGACGCCCGACCCGAAGAAAAACACGGCAGTCTCCTCGCGCTGGCGCTTTTGGCGCTGATCGCGGGCGGGGCGGTGGGGCTGATCTGTGCGGGCTTCAGGCTGGCGCTCGAGGAAGCCGATCGGCTCCGCGACCGGGGGATTGCCCTGGCCCATGACGGCGGGCTCGCCGGCTTCCTGGCGGTGACCGGCGGGGTCGGGTTGGCGGTGGCGGCTGCGGCTTGGCTGGTCCGACGGTTTTCGCCTTACGCTTCCGGGAGCGGCATCCCGCATGTCGAGGCGGCGCTGGATGAGCAGCTGCCGCCGGCGCCACCTTAGGCGCCACCTTATTTGATACCGGTATTTGATACCGGTCAAATTCTTCGGTGGGTTGCTGGCGATCGGCTCGGGGCTGGCGCTCGGCCGCGAAGGGCCGAGCGTGCAGATGGGTGCCGTCGTGGCGCACACCGTCGGCAGGATTTCTCGCCGCGGCTGGCCGGATCGCAGAGCGCTCCTCGCTGCCGGTGCAGGGGCCGGGCTCGCCGTTGCCTTCAACGCGCCGATCGCGGGTGCCATCTTCGTGCTCGAGGAGCTGGTGCGGCGGTTCGATACCCGTGTCGCGATCACGGCACTCGGCACCTCTGCGACGGCGATCCTGGTTGCCCGCCTGTTTCTCGGCGACGCGCCAGACTTTCATGTGGCGATAGCCGCCTTTGCCACCATGGCAACCGGCCCGCTTGCCTATGCTCCTGCGGCGAGCTGGCCGCTCTATCTCGGGCTCGGCGTGCTCGCCGGGTTCTTGGCTGCGCTCTACAACCGAGCTTTGCTTACGGCCGTTGCGGCGGCGGATCGGCTCGAACGATGGCCGGTGGAATTGCGGGCTGGCGTAATCGGCGCCGCGGTCGGGATCCTCGCATGGTTCGCGCCCGAGCTGGTTGGCGGCGGCGACGAGATCACCCAAAGGGTGCTCGCCGGCGGCGCGGCGCTAGCGTTGATCCCGCTCGCTTTTCTGCTTCGGCTTGCGCTCGGCGCGGTCTCTTATGCAGCAGCGACCCCCGGCGGGCTGTTCGCCCCGATGCTCGTTCTCGGAGCGCAGCTCGGTTTTTTTTGCGGCGCTATCTGCCACATGGCCTTTCCCGGTCTCGGCATCGCGCCCGAAGCATTCGCCGTAGTCGGCATGGCTGCCTTCTTTACCGGGGTCGTGCAGGCCCCGGTTACCGGCATCGTCCTCGTCATCGAGATGACCGCAGGATTCACAATGCTGCTGCCGATGCTCGGGGCGTGCTTCGCGGCAATGCTGGTCGCAAACCTGCTGCACAGCGCGCCGATCTATGAATCACTGCGGGAGCGCGCTGCTCGCCGCCAGCGAGGCGAGGACGTTACTCGAGCGGTAGATGCACGAGCAGAAAATACCCGTTGATCATCAATACCGTGCCGGCTATCGCGAGGATCCCGCTCAAATGCACGAGCGGGCGCGAAGCGGCGACGATGCTGACCGAGCCCAGCACGATCGCGATCTGGAAGAGGGCCTCCGCGAAGTCGAAATTCGGGTCCCGCTCGGCGGCGTGGTCGCGCCTGGCTTCGAACTCCTTTGCCTTTGCAAGGAGCTCCTTTTTGCCGTCGCCGGTCGAGGGATCGGTTTCATAGCGGTCGACCCTCTCGCGATAGCGTTTGATCCTGTCTTCGATCTTGGTCCTGGCTGCCGCGGGCATATCGGGCAGCGCGAGGAGCTCCGAGTCGAGCTGCTCGGCGGTCAGCTGGTACACGGTCTGTCGGACATTTTTGGCCTGATAGTAGCCGTAGGTATCGGAAGCCTGGATATTGGCGTTGAGCATCGTCTTTGTCGCATTCGACCCGCCGAGAGCGGTAATTGCGAGCAGCATCGCGACAATGCCGAGATAGATGCCGGTGAACTTGCGAAAGGTGGCGTCCGCCGCGGCGGTATGGGCCTCGTCTTCCCCGTGGATCTTTTCGGCGATCTCGGTCGCTTCCACCTGCCCCTCCCGTCTTCGTCAGCCGTCAGGCGGTCGTCGTGCCGCCCAGCGCGGCCTTGTAGGCCCGGACTGCTTTGGTAAAGCCCATCACCAGGGCATCGGCGGTCAGCTCGTGGCCGATCGACGCCTCGGCGATCGTCGGCAAGGCGTCGATCAGCGGCGGCAGGTTTTCGAGGTTTAGGTCGTGTCCGATGTTGACGACCAAACCGAGCTCTGCGGCGCGCTCCGCTGCGGCGGCGCAGGCGCGCAGCAAGGCCGCATGGTCCCCCTGGCGGAAGGCGGCGGCGTAGGAGCCGGTGTAGATCTCGATGCCGTCGGCCCCGGTGTTGTGCACCGGCGCGACCGCGGCGGGGTCGGGATCGATGAACAGGATGACGCGGCAGCCGAGCGGCTTGAGCTCCGTGAGCGCCGCGTCGACCAGGCGGTGCTGCGCGGCATCGAGCTTCCAGCCCTCCTCCGAGGTGAAGGCTTCGGGGCTGTCTGGCACCAAGGTGCACTGCTCCGGCTTCACCTCGGCGACGATGTCGAGAAAGCGGCGGTCGGGGAAACCTTCGAGGTTGAGCTCGAAAGCCGGCCGCCACGGCCGCATCAGCTCGGCGAGCCCGAACACGTCGTCGCGGCGGATGTGGCGCTCATCCGGGCGCGGGTGCATGGTCAGCCCGTCGGCCCCGGCCCCATGAGCGATCCGGGCAAAGCGCAGCACGTCCGGCACACCGGTGCGCCGCGAGTTGCGCAACAGCGCGACCTTGTTGAGATTGACGCTGAGCCGGGCCATGTCGGCTATTCCGCCGCGGCGAGCCCTTGCCGATCCGCCGCGGTCTCAAAGAACCGCCTGCCGGTCGCGCGTTGGTTCTCGTAGATCGAGCCTTGGTATTCGGCCGGGGGCAATGGCAACCGGACCGGAATCGGGGCGAGGCGCGGCGCGAGGGTCGGTTCGCCGGCGAGCAATAGCTCGTCGAACTTCTCGATGCCGCCCGCAAAGCCGAGCAACGGCCAGGCATCGGCGGCGCGGTATTGGAACAACAGAAACCGCCGCTCCCTGCCGGAAAAATTGGTCGCCGAGCCGTGCACCGCGCGCACATGGTGCACGGTGATCGAGCCGGCCTTGCCGAGGCACGGCACCGCTGGTGACAAGTCGAACCCACAGGCATCCGGGTCGAGCGCGCCGCAGAACCGCCCGTCCGGGTCGTGATGGTCATATACCGGGCCGAGATGGCTGCCGGGGATCACCATCATCGGCCCGTTCTCGCTGTCGCAGTCGTCGAGCATGATGCCGACCGCGGCCAGATCGTCGTTGGTGTGCGGATAGAACGCCCAGTCCTGATGCCATTCGACGGGCGCGCCATACCCCGCCGACTTCATGTTGAGCTTGCCGGTGTCGAAGCGCACGGTGCCCCACAGATCCTTCAGCACCTCGACGATCTTGGGATGCCGGGCAGCGCGGGCATATTCCGGATGGTGCAGATGCGGGGTCTTGAGGCGCCGCACCCGCGGCTCGGCTGCCGAATGCGAATCTTCGAGATCGTAGATGTCGTCGTTGGCGGCGACGGAGCGCGAGTTGCGCACGAACTCCTCGGTAACGCGGCGCAGCCCTTCGACCTCCTCCCGCGTGAGGATATCGGGCAGCACGATGAACCCATCGCGGCGGTAGGTGGCGAGATCGGCGGGCGACAGCACGGCTCCTCCCGAGAGTTAGTGGTGTATTCCTCTGCTGCCCATCCATTCGTCACCCCGGCAAAACCGGGCTCCATGTTGCCGCCGGACGAGCCCCCCACGTTTTGCCAGGACAGGGCAACCGCGGCAAGAGTCCGCAACAGCCGAACGATGGGTCCCGGTCTTCGCCTGGACGACAAAGCCGGGACGACAAAGATTGAGTTGAATCCCTTGAGTTGATTTGTGTGAAAATAGTGTGCTTAAACGGTTGGCGGGGAATTCGATCAGGGGATGCCCATGCCTGCCGAGAGAGGCTTGGCCGAAAGGCCGGCGAGGTCCGTGTGGATATTTATCGCGAGCTTCGCAATCTGGGCGTCCGCCGCGCACGCAACGGACTTTTGCTCCAGAGATCCTCGGGTCGAGGCGGTCGATTCGTCTGCCCCGGTAACCCAGAGCTTTTTGGACCAGATGAAGGCGATCGGCATCAGCACGATCATCCGCTACTACGACCATGAAGACGAAACGCTCCCGGGGAAGACGCTCAGGCGCGGAGAACGAGATGTTATTGTGATGAATGGCCTGAAGATGGGCGTCGTCTTTCAGCACAGTAACAACAAATTCGCCTCCTTCACCGCACTGCGCGGCCGCCAGGACGCGGAGCGCAGTCTCATCCTCGCCGCCGAAAACTCCCAACCGAGAGGCAGTGCCATATATTTCGGCGTGGATGGGCCGTGGCGCACGTCCTATGAGTTGGCCAATATCATGACCTATTTCCAGGAAGTAGACGCGCAGCTGTCGGGCAGCGGTTACCGGGTCGGCGTCTACGGCAGCGGGCTGGTCTGCAATGCGCTGCTGGCGAACGGCCTGGCCGAGTTGTGCTGGCTGGCCGCCCCGACCTCGTGGCCCGATTTCAGCGCGTGGTACCAGACCAAAAAATGGAAACTGGTCCAGCTTCCCACGACCCAATGCGGCGGCCGCAGCGTCGATTTCAACCTCGCCAATGGAAGCGAAGCTGAATACGGCCAATTCGGGAATTGACTGAGCCGAGCGATGCAAGCGCCCATCCTTCCCGATTTCGGCTTTGTCGGCGGAGAGACTGACTGGTGAACCAGCCCTGGCCCGGCCTTGCTGGAAGCGCTAAACAGGCGCATGCTGACACGAGACGATAGTGGAGGAGCCCGATGCCGCGAATCAAGCATATCGCGTTGACCACCAAAGAGCCCGCAAAGGTGGCCGCCTTTTACAAGGACGCTTTCGGGATGCAGGAGATCCGGCGTGCCCCGAATGGGGCCGTATTCCTGACCGACGGGTACATCAATCTGGCGATCCTCAATTGGAAGACGGAGAAATCCGCCGATGTCGGCGCCAACGGACCGAACTACAGCGGCATCCATCATTTCGGCTTTGAGGTCGAGGACCTCGACGAGGCTGCCGCGAAGCTGGCGCGTGCTCGTGGTACGCGCCTCGAGGAAAAAGAGGGGCTGGATATGGAGATGGCTGCCGGAGGCCACCGCAATTTCGAGATGAAATGGGCCGGTCCCGATGATGTGGTGATCGACATTTCTCACACCGGCTGGGAAACGAAAACGAGATAAGGCGAATTTCGGGAGGAAGCAGCCATGGCCGATAATTTCACGATCTGTGCCGGCACCGTAGGGACCGGCGCCTGGATCAGCCCCGACGGCGGTGAGAGCTGGCGGCAAGTGCGGAGCGGATTGTGGGCCGAAAGCCGTGTGTTCGGCTTCGCGGTCCACCCGAAACAGCCCCGGACCATTCTGGCCGGAGCCGATGACGGCGTCTACCGAAGCGAGGACGGCGGGGAGCATTTCGAGCGGCTCGACTCGCCGATGAATTCTTTGCACGTGTGGAAAGTAGCATTTGATCCGACCGACCCCCAGACCATCTTCGCGGGGACCCGGCCGGCGGCGCTTTTTCGATCGACCGACGGCGGAGGCCATTGGGACAAGCTGCCGGCCGATATGGCGGAAGAGTGCCCGAATGTCCGCATTCCGCGGGTGACGGCGCTGACCGTCGATCCCTCGGACCACCGGATGGTCTGGGCCGGTGTCGAAGTGGACGGCGTGCGTCGCAGCCGCGACGGCGGCGAAAGCTGGACCCGGGTCGCCGGGGTCACCGACCCCGACATTCACGACACCGCGATCAGCATCAATGGCGCCAAGACAGTGCTGACCAGCACCCCGCGCGAGATCTTTGCCAGCACCGATGGCGGCGAAAGCTGGCGGGGTTTGGGGGTCGGCAAGCATTTTCACCTGCCCTATTGCCGCAGCCTGGCGCTCAAGCCCGACGAACCCGCAGTGCTGTTTGTCGCCACCGGCGACGGCGCGCTCGGCAGCACCGGCGCGATCCAGCGCTCCAAGGATGGCGGACAAAGCTGGCAGGCATTGCCGTTGCCCGTCGAACCCAACTCGCCGATCTGGTCCTTTGCAACCCAACCGGCGAACCCCAACCGGATCCTCGCCTGCAGTCACTATGGCGAAATCTTCGCGAGCGAAAACGCCGGCGATTCCTGGGTCAAACTTCGCCGCGAGTTCAGCGAGATCCGCGCCCTGGCCTGGACGCCGAATTAACCGGCCAACCTGCCGCATCCGGCCTCGTAGGGTCTCCTGAGATGCCGCAGCTGAGTTATGTCCATGGCGCGAGTGGCACGCCGTTTATCGGCGATACGATCGGCGTGCATTTCGATCGGATCGTCGAACGCTTCGGTGAGCGCGATGCACTGATTGTCCGGCATCAGCAGATCCGCTGGACATACCGGGAGCTGAAAGAACGGGTCGACGCTTTTGCCGCGGGGCTCCTCGCGCTGGGGCTCAAGCGGGGCGACCGGATCGGCGTCTGGTCGCCGAACAACGCCGAATGGGTGATCACCCAATTCGCGACTGCAAAAGCCGGGCTCATTCTCGTCAACATCAACCCGGCTTACCGACTGACCGAGCTCGAATACGCCCTCAACAAGGCGGGCTGCGTCGCCCTCGTAACCGCGGCACAGTTCAAGACCAGCGATTACCACGCGATGCTGCGCGAACTGGCCCCTGAACTGAAGACCGCATCGCCGGGCAATTTGCGCGCATCGCGGTTGCCGCAACTGCGGCTGGTGATCACGATCGGCCCCGATGACGTTCGCGGCATGGTGCGGTTCGATGATGTTTCCGGTCTCGCCCGCGGCGCCGAGCGGCACCGCCTCGCGGCGCTCGCCGAGGAGCTGCAGTTCGACGACCCGATCAACATCCAGTTCACCAGCGGCACGACCGGCTTCCCAAAGGGCGCCACGCTCAGCCACCACAATATCCTGAACAACGGACTGTTCATCGCCGGCGCGATGAAGCTCACCGAGCACGACCGGGTATGCGTTCCGGTGCCGCTCTACCACTGCTTTGGCATGGTGATCGGCAATCTCGGCTGCCTGACCCATGGGGCGGCGATGGTCTATCCGAGCGAAGGCTTCGATCCGCTCGCCACCTTGGAGACGATCGCGGCCGAGCGCTGCACGGCAGTCTACGGCGTGCCGACGATGTTCATCGCCGAGATGGACCATCCCGATTTCGCCAAGTTCGATCTGTCCTCGTTGCGCACCGGGATGATGGCCGGCAGCCCTTGCCCGATCGAGGTCATGAAACGCGCTTTCTCGTTGATGCATCTCTCCGAGGTCGTAATCGGCTATGGCATGACGGAGACGAGCCCGGCGAGCTTCGCATCGGCGACCGATGACCCGATCGAGCGGCGGGTCTCGACCGTGGGGCGGATCTTGCCGCATGTCGAGGCCAAAATCATCGATGCCGAGGGAAGGATCGTGCCGCGCGGCATTGCCGGCGAGCTGCTGACCCGCGGCTATCTGGTCATGCTCGGTTATTGGGACGACGAGGAGAAAACCCGCGAGGCGATCGACCCGGCCGGCTGGATGCACACCGGAGATCTCGCGACGATCGATGACGAGGGCTACTGCAACATCGTCGGGCGGATCAAGGACATGGTGATCCGCGGCGGAGAGAACGTCTACCCTCGCGAGATCGAGGAGTTCCTCTACCGCCATCCGAAAATCCGGGATGTGCAGGTGATCGGCGTGCCCGACGCGCGCTACGGCGAAGAGCTTTGCGCCTGGGTTCGGCTGCGTGACGGCGAGAGCGCGACCGTGGAGGAGATCTGCGCCTTTTGCCGGGGCCAGATCGCGCATTACAAGGTGCCGCGCTACGTCAAATTTGTCGACGGTTTCCCGATGACGGTCACCGGTAAGATCCAGAAATTCCTGATGCGCCAGCACATGATCGAGGAATTGGGGCTGAGCGTGCAGGAGACCGCGTGATGAGCAAAAGCTGAGCGCCTGTGCCCCTCACCCCAACCCTCTCCCCGCAAGCGGGGCGAGGGAGTCGCGCCGCAAAGCCCCTCGCGTCCCGCAGTAGCGGGGACGGTCAGAAGCGGCGCATCAGAGCGACGAGGCGCCCCTGAACCTTGACGCGATCGGGTCCGAAGATGCGGGTCTCATAGGCCTTGTTGGCGGGTTCCAGCGCGATCGAGGCGCCGCGGCGGCGCAGCCGCTTCAAGGTGACCTCCTGATCATCGACCAGCGCGACAACGACGCAGCCGCTTTCCGCGGTGTCGCAGCGCTGAATGACCACTGTGTCGCCATCCAGAATGCCGGCCTCGATCATGCTGTCGCCGGACACTTCGAGGGCGTAATGCTCACCGCTGCGGCCGAGCAGGCTGGTCGGCACCCCGACCGTCGTGCTCTGGTCGCGCAATGCCTCGATCGGGGTGCCGGCCGCGATCCGGCCGTAGAGCGGCAGGTCTACCGCCTCGACATCGTTTGCGACGGGTGCGCCCGGCAGCGAACTCGCGAAATCGCCGCGGATGACCGTGGGGGAGAACCTGCCGCGTTCCGCCGGCGGCGCGGAAACGGCCGACGCCTCGGGCAATTTGATGACTTCCAAGGCCCGCGCGCGATGCGGCAAGCGTCTGATAAACCCGCGTTCCTCGAGCCCGCTGACCAGGCGATGGATGCCGGACTTGGATTGGAGCTTCAAAGCATCCTTCATCTCGTCGAACGACGGTGAAACCCCGGTGGCAGTCAGGCGCTGGTTGATGAACAGCAGCAACTCGCGCTGTTTCCTGGTCAGCATGAGACCCCCTTTTGCACCGCAGAACGAACCCTAAACATTACCGGCACGTTCTAGTTTAGTTCGCGGCCGGGGTCAAGTGGTAAGATTGGCCGCTATTGTCGGGAACAACCCGACCGGCCTTTCGGCCAACAGCGGGTGAAGTAGGCTCGACCGCCAAGCGGCGCATTGCCGCCGCTTGGCCTGGGCGGGCGCGCTCTCTTTTACTGATATCTACCCGAGGGCTGACCGGTGGTCGGATCGAGAATGAGCTGACGTTGTCCTGCGGTCAGGAAGGGGAAGTGGCTGTCGTCGAAATCGAACATGTTCCAAAGAGGCCCTGCGAGCTGGTCGTATGACCCGCCGCCGATCTGGCCGGTACCCCAATTCTCCTCGATGAAGCGCAGCACCGAGCTCTGATCTGTCAGCGTGTGATCGACAAAGTTGGCCTTGGCGAAGGGAGAGATGACGAGCAGCGGCTGCCTTGGGCCGTAGCCGCAACGACCTTGAATTCCCTCGAGGGGCGTGCCGTTGCCGCATTTGCCCGGCGCATTCAGCTGATCCCCGTTTCCCGGCGAAGCGCTGTTCAGGACCGCCGACGAATTGACGATCGGGCTCATCTGATGGTCGTACCAGCCGTCCGAATCATCGTACATGACGATGATTGCCGTGCTCTTCCAGAACGGCGACCGCATGATCGCATTGATCGTCGGGACCAGCATTATCGACTGCTCCAGCAGCGGGTCGGAATAGCCGGCATGACCATCCCCCGCAGCGATGGCCTTGAGAAAGCTGACCGCGGGCATGTTGCCGACCGCGAGCGCGTCGAAAAAGTCGTGAAGATCGTATTGGTGGTTGGCGCCGCCGTCATTCGACGTCCCGATATTTCGCGGCGAATTCGGCCGCAAATGGTTCGGGTTTGCTGTCGACGGGAAGTATTGGAAGAATGCGTGATGCGGAATGTAGTCGTTGGTCGGTCCGCCATTGGCCGGGGTCGCGGGGCTCTGCCGATGACACCCTGTGGACCCGTCGGGGTTCTTCACGGTGAGGTCGAAGCCGCCCATGAAGCCGCCCCAGGTCACGCCCTGCGCGTTCAGCAGATCGCCGATGTTCTTCCCGCCGATCGAGACCGTGGGCGTCCCCGAGCAGACGTCGCCGGTGGGATCGAGATCTCCGACGAGGGTGCCCGGCCCAGCATTATTCGGCACCACCTTGGTGGATGCGGCGCTCGGTATGGCCGGAAACGTGTTGCCCGCCACCAGGTTCAGCAACCCTGGTGTCGAGGGCCCGAATGTCGTGCCGTAGGAATTGTCGTTCATCGCGAAATTCTGGGCGTAATTCCACAGTGCGCTAACCGTGTTGCCGTCGAAATAGCCCATCACGAGACCTTTGCCCCTTCCCCAGTCATAGGGGGAGGTGCAGCTCCCGACGCCGACACTGGCAGGAAACAGATCCATCAAACCTTGGTCGAAAGCCTTCTGCTCGTCGCCATAGCTGTGATCCTGGTCGCAAGTCGAGGCCTGCGAGCGGTCGAGGCGAAACGGGTTGATCGCATTGGCGCCGTTGCCGGAAGTGTTGTTGGCGTTCGGGTTGTCGGTCAGCAGAACGCCGTCGGGGTTGCCATTGATCAGCGTGCCGAGCCCGTTCACCGAAGGGGTGTCGTCGGCCGCGTGGAAGACCGGGTCGCCCTTCGGGTTCAGCGCGACCGGGTAACTCGCGAAGTAGTGGTCGAACGAGACATTCTCCTGGAAAATAACGACCAGATGCTCGATCGGCGACGCGGTAGCGGCTCCGCGGGCATCTCCGGCAAGGCTCTTTCCGGGGAGGGCGGCTCCGACGAGCAGAGCGAGCCCGGCCCCGGCTACCAGGCAAGAAGTCGAGATGAGTTGACGGCGAGATCGCATCGGTTGTCCCCAGAATTGCCACGAATTAACGCGGCATTCGAACCGTGCTGGATTACGCCCTGGTGACGATAAAATGACGTTTCAATTACGTTCTGATTTGGCAACAAGACCGCGATTATAGATTGAAGCGAAAGTGCATGATGTCGCCGTCTTGCACGATATACTCGGCGCCTTCCAGACGCATACGGCCGGCATCTTTTGCCCCTTGCTCGCCGCCATAAGCGACAAAATCAGCAAAGGTGATGGTCTCGGCCCGGATAAACCCCTTTTCGAAATCGGTATGGATGCGGCCCGCAGCCTGCGGTGCCTTGGTTCCGCGCTCAACCGTCCAGGCGCGGGCCTCTTTTGGGCCGACGGTAAAAAACGTGATCAGATCGAGCAGCGTGTAGCCGGCTCGGATTACCCGTGCCAGCCCGGGCTCTTCGAGCCCGAGCTCCGCCAGAAATTCGCGCTTTTCGACGGCATCGGCGAGCTGCGCCAGCTCTGCCTCGATCGCCGCCGAGATTACCACCGAGCCCGCGCCGCGCCGGGCAGCATATTCGGCGATGCGGTCGCTTTCGGGGTTCCCCGAGGCGGCGCTGTCTTCCTCGACATTGGCGACGTAGAGAACCGGCTTGGCGCTCAAGAGCTGCAATCTGCTCAGCTCCCTCTGCCGCTCGGGTCCAAGGGGGACATCGCGGGCCGGCGTGCCTTGACGCAGCTCCGCCAGCACTGTTTCGGCAAGATCGAGCTGAGCCTTGGCCTCGCGGTCGCCACCGCGCGCCCGCTTCGCCATTTGCAACACGCGGCGTTCCAGGCTTTCGAGATCGGCCAGCATCAACTCCGTCTCGACCGTCTCGGCATCGCGGATCGGATCGACCGAGCCTTCCACATGAACCACATCAGAGTCGGGGAAACAGCGGATCACGTGGGCAATCGCGTCGACTTCGCGAACATGCCCGAGAAACTGGTTGCCGAGCCCTTCGCCGCGAGCAGCGCCGCGGACCAGCCCGGCGATATCGAGGAATTCGAGCTGGGTCGGGATGATCTTGGCCGATTTGCCGAGGCGCGCGGCGATCTCCAGCCGTTCGTCGGGCACCGCCACCCGCCCGAGATTGGGCTCGATCGTGCAGAACGGATAATTCGCCGCCTCTGCCGCGGCGGTCGCGGTCAGCGCGTTGAACAGCGTGGATTTGCCGACATTCGGCAATCCGACGATCCCACAACTGAAACCCATAAGTCAGGATTACCCTCGAGGCTGCGCGTCACCGCCATCTGCGCTTTCATCCGGCGGCGCAAATCGGCGCGCCACCTCGCTCATGAAGGCATCGGGCGCGCCGTCGACCAATAGCGAGATCGTCTCGGCCACGGCGCCGAGAAGCGGCTCGACCCAGCCAGTCAGCTCCTCGCCGGAGAAGTTCTGCAACACGTAGGGCTGAACCAGCTCCTTCACTCCGGGATGTCCAACCCCGATCCGCACCCGCCAGTAATCCGGCCCGAGCAGAGCATCGATCGACCGTAGCCCGTTATGGCCGGCGCTGCCGCCGCCTCGCTTCACCCTCACCTTGCCGGGGCGCAAATCGATTTCGTCATGTATGACGATGATGTCCGAGAGCAAGAGCTTGAAAAACCTCGCCGCCTCGCCCACCGACTCGCCGGACGCGTTCATAAAGGTCTGCGGCTTCAGCATCAGC
This sequence comes from uncultured Alphaproteobacteria bacterium, assembly GCA_963812675.1. GTDB lineage: Bacteria > Pseudomonadota > Alphaproteobacteria > ATCC43930 > CGMCC-115725 > AP-15. The sequence continues at coordinate 31,784 of CAWEWR010000014.1, forward strand.
ACCCGCTCACCTCCGATCGGCGCCTCCGCGAGTTCGCCCTTGAAGCGATTGCGGAATCCTGCGGCACGGTGCTTGCGAGCAATCGCATCGACGGCCATGAAGCCGATGTTGTGACGGTTGCGGGCGTAGCGGCCACCCGGATTGCCGAGACCGACAACTAAGCGCATCGGCGGTTGACCGTGGACGCAGCACAGGCGGTGGCTCGAGAACTAACTTGCCGCCGGCTCCTCGGGGGCCGGCGCCGCGGTTGCGGCCGCCGCAGCTTCTTCACGCACCGCCGAGGACGCGGCGATGGTGGCGATCGTAAAGTCGCGCTCGGTGATCGTCGGCCGGCAGCCCTCCGGCATGGCGACCCTGCTGATGTGAAGGCTGTCGCCGATTTCGAGCCCGTTCAGCTCGACGATCAGATGGTCGGGGATGCGATCCACCGGGCAGTTCAGCTCGATCCCATGGCGAACAATATTGAGAATGCCGCCGCGGCGGATGCCGGGCGACATTTCCGGGTTGGTGAAAACGACCGGGACGGTCACCGTGACCCGTGCATGACTGCCGAGCCGCATAAAGTCGACATGCAGCGGCGCGTCGGTTGCCGGATGATATTGCACGTCGCGCGGCAAGGTGCGGTGGACGACCCCGTCCACCCTGACGTCGATCAAGGTGGCGAAGAAACCTCGGCTGGCGAGAGCGCGCGAAAACTCTCGCGGCTCCAGGCTGATCAACACCGGCTCCTTGTTGTCCCCATAAATAACGCCCGGGACGCGTCCCGCACGCCGTGCGGCCCGGGCGGCTCCCTTTCCGGCGCGGCCGCGCGGTTCGGCGCTCAGGGTGGTGATCTCGGGCATCGGTCGTCGCTCCTCAAAACGGCGGGCAATGAGTCAGGTTAAGTTAGGCCAGCTTAAGATAGGGCCGGATTGGTTTAATGCCAGCGCTCTGGACGGCTGGTGCCCGGCAGTTTCGGAACTCAGTCGAACAGGCTGGAGACCGATCGCTCCTCGCTGATCCGCTGCATTGCTTCGGCCATCAAGGGGGCGATGGTCAGCTGACGGATGTTGGGCGCGGCGCGAACCGCCTCGGTTGCGACTATGCTGTCGGTGATGACCAGCATCTCGATCGGCGAGGAGGCAACCCGCGGCACCGCACCCCCCGACAACACCCCGTGGGTAACGTAGGCATAGACACTGGAGGCTCCCGCTTCCACCAGAGCCACCGCGGCGTTGCACAGCGTCCCGGCGGTGTCGACGATATCGTCGATGAGGATGCAGCGTCTCCCGGTCACGTCGCCGATGATATTCACAACCTCCGAGACGCCCGCCCGTTCGCGACGCTTGTCGACAATGACGAGATCGGCGTCGAGCCGGCGGGCGACGTCCCGGGCCCTGAAGGACGCCCCCGACATCGGGGGAGACGATGACGAGATCCTGCCGCGAATGATGGTCCAGAATGTCTTTCACGAATACCGGCGAGGCATACAGATTATCGGTCGGGATGTCGAAGAACCCCTGGATCTGCCCGGAGTGGAGATCAAGAGTGAGGACGCGATCGGCGCCGGCGGTGGTAATCATGTTGGCGACGAGCTTGGCCGAGATCGGCGTGCGCGAACCCGATTTACGGTCTTGCCGGGCGTAGCCGTAATAGGGGACGACAGCGGTCGCGCGCCGCGCCGAGGCGCGTTTCAGCGCGTCGAGCGCGACCAGCAATTCCATCAGATTGTCGTTCGCCGGGTACGAAGTCGGCTGGATCACGAAGACGTCCTCGCCACGCACGTTCTCGTGAATCTCGACAAACACCTCCATGTCGGAGAAGCGGCGTACGCTGGCTTTGGTCAGCGGCAGGTCGAGACAGCCGGAAATCGCTTCGGCGAGGGGCCGATTGCCGTTGCAGGCGAGGATCTTCATATCCGGATAACAACCGCCGTGCCGACGGGTTCGGCCCGCGGCTTCATTCACGGGTTTGTAACAGGTTGGCAACGCTAGTGCAACCTCGCGAACACGGCGGTAGCGCCTCAGTTTGGATTTCCGCTGCGGGTGGTTTGCGGAAATGCGCTCACGCGCACTCAGCTGCTGGCGATCATTGTACCCTGAAAATGTTTCATGCCCTCCGGAAGCAGCGTCCAGGCGTGCTTCGTCGCCTCGAATATGGACGCCGATGGCGGGGGGAAGTCGGGATCGGCGAACGCGCCGACCGCCACGATGCGCACGTCCGGTCGGACCTCAGGCTCCCAATACACCGATGTTCCACAGGTGGGGCAGAAATAGAAGCGAACCTTTCGACCAGATTGTCCCTCCCGCCCGAAAACCTTTCTGGGACCTTCGACCGTGACCTGTTCTTTCGCAAAGGCGGCACCGTTGCCCGCCAGCGCCCCGGTCCGGCGCTGGCATGCCTTGCAGTGACACATATTGACCAACAACGGTTCGCCTGATGTTGTCGCACGCAGGGAGCCGCAGTGACATTGAGCAAGCCGTTCCATCAGCGTTCCTCCGTTCGAGCGGCGCAACCGAACTCTGGCATGGAGCCCGGGAATCGTCTCTATGTAGGCGTCTCCAAGTGAAGGGGCGAAAGCTGTCGAAGATCAAGAGCCTAGCGTCGCCGAGCGTCTGCTTCGGGTCGCAAGGGGAAATTCAAACGGAGACACTACCAACACGGCCGGGTTGATGCTTGCTTGGATCATCGGTGGACTGCTGTCGGCTAAGGCGGTTGGTTTTGGATCCGAAAGTCTTTCTTCTCCGCAATCTCTCGCGCTTGCTTTTATAATGTCGGCACGATCTGGGCTCATGAAATGGACATTTTTCGGTCGTGGAAGCTGCTCGACCCGAGCAACTTCCACGCGGTGCAACGCCTCCACTGGCGGAAGCTCCCGTATTGGGTCCTTACGCCCGTGGGCCTCTCATTGCTTGGGTATCGTCCTCATCTGGTATCACCCCGGCAACTCACCGCTTTGGGGCGTTGCAGGAGCAGTCCTGTGCCAGGGCTCTCGATCGTCCTCACGGCTGGCTTTGGGGCCGCTGGCAGGCACGGCTTGGGCGGGATCCGGCGGGTCCGGACAGCCGCTACCTTGCAAAGATCTTAGACATGCATTGGGCGCGCTTTCTTCTCGTCAATGGCAATTGCTGGTCCTCCTTTTGCGGGCGATCACGGTTCTCTCCAGCAGATTTCGATCAGGCTGCACCACTCACTCCAATGGTCATCGCGAGCGACAGCGAAGCAATCTGGGGCCGCTAAGCGCTCGTTGGGTCGAGATTACTTCGTCGCGCAGAGCGCGCCTCGCAATGACAGCGCCAATCTGATCGGAATCTGCTCTAATCCTAAGAAGCTGTCATGATGCTTTACTGTTACACCGAGAACCAGCACGCCTTCTTTCGACGAGGTCCGGCCGCCGGCGGCACTCAGGATTTTCCGGCCGGCTGCGGTGCGCCGCGCGCGACGAGCGCCATGATACCGTCTTGCGCCGAGACTGCGACCATGTAGGCGACATCGCCCCAGGCGCCGTCCAGCAGACCGGCGGGGACGTCGTTTTCCTGTCCGACGGTGCCAATCTCGTCGCCGTCCTTGCGGCGTACATGCCAGACGATCTTGACGTTCTGCTTTCCGCCTTTCGGCTTGGCGACGGCAACGTCCGCGTCGAGCACGAGGTCGGCCTTGCCCTGCGGATCGCTGACAATTGCCAGATCCTGTTTCTTCAATATCTCGGTGATCGAGCTGACCAGCGCCTGATCGCCATCGCCTGGCGCACCCGCCACGGCGCGAATCAAAAGCCGCGTCCGCCCGCCGATCTCCGCCTCGCTCGGAGCCTCGTCCTGCAGCAAAGCTGCGACTTGGCCGGCGCTGGCTGCCGCCAGGCGCGTAACCGCGTCACCCGTTCCCGCATCCCAATCCTCCGCCGGAGCCTCGAGCCGCTCGGCGTGTTCGCCGATGCGCCGGCCCGATGGGTCGCGCAATTCCCACAGCACGACCAGCGCGGCCTTGCCTTGCGACGGTGCCATTTCCTGTATTCTGCCGACGAGCTCATAGCTGCCGATGCTCGAGGTCTTGTCGCTGGCGGCGATCTCCCGCTCTTGCAATGCGCTCGCCATCGCCGGTCCGAGCTTCTCGGCCGTCGCCCGCGGCAGCCCTTCTATCGGAGCGATCGCGACACTGGTGCTGTCGCGCAAGTCCAAGATCGGCGCACCCCGCCGCGGCACGTCGTTGGCGAACGGGTGCGGCAGCGGCTGGCAGCCCGCCGTCGGCAGCAGAAAGGCGAGCATCGCACCGAGAACACGAATCGAGCCGAACGCGATCGAATGAGCCACTTACAGCAAGAAACTATGCCTAAATTCCCAAGCTCTGCCGAGTCAATCGCTGAGCGCGATCGCCGAGAGGGCACGGCCATAGACCGGCTCGCCGCGCAGACAGGCACGCCGATAGCTGAAAAAAACGCTGTCCTCGGCGACCGTGTCGCGAGCGGCGCGGTCGATGAGCGCGACCCCGGCGCGAGCCAGCCGGCCCTCGATATAGCCGGGCAGATCGAACAGGAAATGGTCCGTTCGCATCGCGGGCGCAAAATAGTCCGCGTTGGCCGGGTCATCCGCGAGAAAGGGCGCCGGGAATTCCGGCCCGACCTCGTAAGAGCGCTTGGCGATGCAAGGGCCGATACCGGCGCGAATTCGGGCCCGCTTTGCGCCCAACGCCTCCATCCGGTCGAGAGTAGCTTCGATGATCCCGCCCAGCGCGCCGCGCCAGCCGCCATGCGCCGCGCCAATGACCCTGGCAACCCCATCCGCGAACAGGATCGGGGCACAGTCGGCGGTGAGAATGCCGAGGGCAATGCCGGAGCTGCAAGTGACCAAGCCATCGGCCCGCGGCGCCGCATCAGGTGGCCAGGGATTTTCCACCGTGGCTACCGTGGTGCCGTGGACCTGATGGCAGGTCACCAGGCGATCGAGCGAAAGGCCCAGCCGCTCCGTCGCAATGGCGCGGTTCCGCGCAACCGTCTCCGCGGCATCGCCCGATCCGAACCCGCAGTTCAAAGATTCAAAGAGACCGCCGCTGACCCCACCTCGGCGGGTAAAGAACCCATGGCGTATCCGGGGATCGCGATCGAGAAGATCAAGAGTTATCATTGCCGCGCTGGCTCACCTGTGTTGACGCTCGGACCAAAACCCGCCGGGCATGCCAAGCCCGGCGAAACCAGCGCCATCACCTTGAACAAATCGCCCATCTCGCGCGGATCCACCAAACGCCTCACGCCGTTTTCGAGTGACCTCCGCTGCACGGGCTCTGCTCGCGCAGTCAGTGCCGCGAGCCGAAGGCCGGCGCCGAGCGCGGTAAGAAACCGGCCCTGGCCGATCGGCCCATGAACCTCGGCGCCGGCAGCCCGAGCGGCCTCGGCGAAGGCCGCGAAATCGACATGGGCGCTGAGATCGGCGCTTCCCGGCGCTGCGAGCGCGGAAACCGCACGATGACGTTGAAGCGCGCGCAAGGTCGGCCCGGGGACCGTCGGGAAGTAGCCATAATCGATAAACAGCGCCGCACCCGCTTGGCGGGCCAATCGGGAACCGAGCGTGCCCGCCAAGGCGAGGGCGGCCGGGCAAATCTCCACGACCGTGCCGGGCGCACAATCCCTCGGGCGGCCGGAAACGAGCAGGCTCGCCCCGGCGCTTTCTGGGCCGTCGACAAAGACCAGCCGATCCTCGGGATCGACCGCCACCATCCGCTCCGACCACCCGCCCGCTCCGCGGACGAACTGCCGGATCGGCAGCGCATCGAGGAACTCGTTGGCGACCATCAGCATCGGGCCGTCGGGCAGCTCTTCGACACGGCTCACCCAGGCCGGTTGCGCCTGGCGAAGGCGTCGTTCCTGTTCCGCGCGAAGCACCGGGCTCGCCTCGACCAGACAGATGCGCAAGGCGCGGCGAAATTCCGGCACAGTGCCGGCGGCGCGCAGCAGGTCGCTCATCAACACGCCGCGGCCGGGCCCCAGCTCTGCCAAGATTACCGGATCCGGCCGGCCGATCCGCTCCCACAGCTCGGCGCACCACAGCCCGATCAGCTCGCCGAAAACCTGGCTGATCTCCGGCGCGGTCGTGAAATCGCCCGCCGCTCCGATCGGATCGCGTCTGGCATAGTACCCGCCCTCGGGGTCGTGCAGCGCCACGGCCATATAGGCCGCAACCGTCAGCGGGCCCTCGGCGCGAATCCGCCTGACGATCTTGTCGGCGATTTTCTCGCTCACGACCGGGCCGGAACGGGAGCGCGCAGCGCCCAACCGATGATCAGGATGCCGGCGATCAGCACGGGGATCGACAACAGCTGACCCATAGTCGTGCCGAAGATCAGGAAACCCAATTGCGGGTCCGGCTCCCGGAACAGTTCGCCCGACATCCGGGCCGCCGCGTAACCCGCCAGAAACAACCCGGTGACGACGCCCGGACGCTGCCTCGCATGGAGCCGTTCGGCGGCGAAGGTCAGAATAAACAGCAGAATGCCCTCGCAGAAGGCTTCGTAGAGCTGGCTCGGATGGCGCGGCATCGGGCCGCCATTCGGGAAGATCATCGCCCAGGGGACATTGCTCGGCCGCCCATACAGCTCGCCATTGATGAAATTGGCGATGCGGCCAAAGAAGAGACCGATCGGGATCGCCTCGGTAATGATGTCGGAGAAAGCAAAGAGCGGTATTCGACGGGCACGAGTAAACAATATGATCGCAATCGTCACGCCGAGCGCGCCGCCGTGGAAGGACATCCCACCGTGCCACACGTAAAGCGCCTCGATGGGATGATAGATATAGTATCCCGGTTTGTAGAAGAGAACGTATCCGATCCGCCCTCCGAGGACGACGCCGAGCGTCGCCCATACCAGGAAATCGTCGACATCCTGGCGCCCGACCAGATGGGGCGGCCGTCCGGCCAGTCCGAGGCAATACCGCCAGCCGATCAGCAGCCCGACAATATAGGCGAGCGCATACCAGCGGATCGCAAAGGGTCCGATCGAGATCGCGACCGGATCGATCGCAGGAAACGGAATCACGAAGAGGGGCATGAACGGGCGCGCGGGGGATATTCGAAGGACCGCCGGTGGCCGGCCTCTTATAAGGGGGGAAAGCCGGATCGCCAAGGAACCGGTGGACGACCCCGGTGGCGCACCCTGCAGCGCTCACCGGGAGCCGGGATAGGCGAGATACCTGGAGATCTTCCAACTGCCGTCTGCTTGACGATGAAAGATATCGACCGCAGGCTCTGCAATCTTCTGCGTCGGGCTCCCCGCCTTGTCGATTTCGAGCGCCCATACCAACCTGACGACCGCGGCATCGCCGTAGACCATTGTCTCGTTGATTTCTACCGCATAGCGGTACGTCGTATCCGGATCTCGTAAGGCCGCACGGAGCGTTTCGCATAATGAAGCATAATCGCGCTCGGGCTCACCCTGATAATTGGCGACGAGATCCGGCGCAAAGAGAGCGCATACCCGGTCTTCATCACGGGCGTTGAATGCGGATCGCCAATCCTCGATCGCCGAGCGGATTTCGTTCTCGGCGGCTTCCGTGACCTCCGCACTGCGGGGCGGATCGAGCGGCGCTGTGAGCGCCGCGGCAGCGATGATCGACCCGCCGGCTAATTGCCGCAGGCGCTCGCGACTGCGGTGGGGGAACCGTCGCTGGGCCGGTCGCACGCGACCTCTTTCTTGACCACCCGGCCTGCCGTCAGGCGCCGTCAGCAAACGCAGTACTCATTCGGCGCTATGACGACTCTCCGCGAGCGCCGGTCTCTGAGCATCCGAAAGCGCTTCCTGCACGCGCGACGGGCGATATGGACGGCCGATCCAACGGGCCAACCGTTCGAGGTAGAGATAGATGACCGGTGTCGTGTAGAGGGTCAGCCATTGCGAGATCAAGAG